>NZ_CP141587.1:0-1200000 GCF_035593985.1 Sphingomonas sp. LY29 | reverse complement strand
TATCGGTGACGAAAAACGCCAACGGGTCGGTGACGTTCGTCGGGATGCAGGCCGGCGACCAGTACGGCATCGACACCGCGACCGATTTCAACGCGGTCCTCGTCGAGCACCCGGGCAACATCAACAAGTCCTTCGATCTCAACATCTTCTCTGTGGGATCGACCAGCGCCGGCACGCCAATCGACCAGAACTTCACGGTCGTCGGAACCGACGCGGACGGCGACAGTGTCACGTCACAGGTGCAGACAACGATCATTCCGCTGTTCGCCGGCAGCTCGGCCGGCGACGGCAGCGGGAATGTCATCAACGGCAACGGCGACAACAATACCATTGCCGGGAACGGCGGCGATGACACGCTCAACGGGTTCGGCGGAAACGACTTCCTGTACGGCAACGGCGGCAACGATCTGCTCGACGGCGGCGCCAACGACGACGTCCTGCGGGGCGGGGTCGGCGCGGATTCGCTGACGGGTGGCACCGGCGTGGACACGTTCATCCTCAGCAATGCGGCGATCACCAACGGGCCGGGCAACGTCGATATCATCAACGACTACACCGCTGGCGAGATCATCGACATCACCGAGATCTTGAGCGTGACCGCCGCGACCAATGTCGTAACCGGCCAGTTCCTCCGGCTCACCACGACCGGCCTGCTGCAGGTCGACGTCGACGGTGGCGGGAACAACTGGCAGACAGTTTCGACGGTCAACACCGGCGTCAATACGACCATCCGCTACGACCTCTCCGATGGATCGACCCAGACGGTCATCCTGACGCCGGTAGTCGCACCCGCGACGCTGATTGCGACGACAAGCAATTCGGCGCCCGACAGCAGCTTCATCGGGGGCTTCCGCACGCTGGAAGAAGCGCGGGTTGCGGCAAACGTCAACACGGCGGTGATGGCGGGTGCCATCGCGACGGTCGGCCTTGCCGCCCCGGTGGCAGCCGAGGATCTAGGTGACGCATCGTCGCAAACGACGAACTCGATCACCGACATGCAGGTGTCGAAAGTCGCGGCCGACCACCTCGATGGCAATGACGGCAGCGGGTCGATCAATCGCCTGTCGACCGACACGATCGATCAGTCCGAAGCCATTGCGGCGCCGGACGGCAGCGGACGCTCCGGCGACCGTGGCGGCGACGCCGCGACGTTCGATGCGGCCGCCGGCCACGCCGCCGGTACGCCCGATCATGCAGCGAACGACGTCGATCAGGGTCCGGCAAACGACATGTCGCCCGCCAGCCTGGTCGCCCCGTCGATCGCGATGCCGTCGGCCGAAGTGCTTGCGTCGGCAGGGTTAGCGCCCGAGTCGAAGGTGAACGGTCTGGTGGAGAAGATCCTCGCCGACGCCCTTGCCGGAAACGAGCATGGGCAAGCGGTCGACGCGCTCATCGATGCCGCGGTCGGCGATGCCGGCCAGGGCGCGGGTCATGCGCTGGCAAGCCCGATGGTCGAGCACGTGCCGGCCTGGGACATGGGCGCAGGCGAGGCTGGCGCTCCGATCGCCGACATGATGTTCAAGATGGATGCCATGCAGCTCCATCATGACGCGGTTCAGCCGGCAGTTAACGGCTAACCCAATCGGGTCTCTCCCCGGTGGACGGGGGGAGGCCAAGCGTACTGACCAGAAGGGGGAAGACATGACGAGGAAGCACTGGACGTTGATCGTGCCGGGGGCGCTGCTTTGCGCTTCGCCGGTCTATGCGGTCGATCTGCGCGACGCGGTTCAAGCCGCACTGACGAGCAATCCCGAGATTCGGCAGGCCGTCGCCAACAAAGCGGCAACCCGCGAGGAACGCCGCCAGGCCGAGGGCCTGTGGCTGCCGCGCGTGTCGGTCGAGGCATCGGCGGGCGTGCGCAAGCTGCGCAACCCGACGCGTCGTGCGCTCGGCATCGCCGGCGATCGGCTTGAGCCCGTCGAAGGCCAGGTGGTCGTCGACCAATTGCTGTTCGACATGGGCACCCGCAACGCCGAAATTCGTCGCCAGGCATCGCGCACCGACGCCGCCGCGGCGCGCATCGAAGAGCGCAGCGAATATGTCGCGCTCAACGTCAGCCGCGCTTACATCGACTATCTGCTGCAACAGCGGCTGGTCGCGATCGCGTCGGACAATGCGACCTTCCACGAACGGCTTGCCGGCGACCTTCGCGAAGGCGTGTCGCGCGGATCGATTTCGATCGCCGATCAGCAGCAGGCCGAAGAGCGCCTTCAGTCGGCGCGGGCCCGGGTGACCGAGGCGCGCGAAGACCTCGACACTGCCGGCATCCAGTTCCAGACGCTGACCGGCGTTCCGATCGACCAGGTCACCATGCCGCCCGACCTGGCCGCCGCCATGCCGGCGTCGCTGGCTGAAGCGGAAGCAGTGGCCCGCGACAACAACCCGCGGGTTCAGGAAGCGATCGCCGACCTGTCGACCGCGCGCGAAGTCGTGACCGTCGCGCAGTCGGAGCTTGGACCGCGCTTCAACCTTGAAGGCACCGCCCGCTACGGCGACGACATCGACGGCTTCCAGGGTCGCACCCGCGACCTCGGCGCGCGCGTCGTGATGCGCTGGAAAATCTTCGACGGCGGCACCAACACCGCCAACGTGCGCGAGCAGAAGCATCGCGCCGACGAAGCGCACGCCCGCCTGTTCCAGGTCACGCGCAGCGCCGAGGAGGACACCCGCGCGGCATGGAGCCGGCTGACCAACCAGACGCGGTTGGTGAGCGAGCTCGAAACGCAGAGCCGCGTGTCGGACGACCTGCTGCTGTCGTATCGCGAGCAGTTCAACGTCGGCCGCCGTTCGCTGCTCGACGTGCTGGATGCGCAGAACACGCGCCAGAACGTCCAGGCACAGGCCGAGACGGCTCGCCTTGCCAAGCTCTACGCCCAGTATCGGGTGCTCGCCGCTTCAAACCGCCTGATCGAGGCGATGGGCGTGTCGATGCCGACCGCGGCATGGAGCGACGAGCGGTCGCGCTATCGGGTCAATCCGATCCCAGCATCGGATCGCCAGGAAAACAGCATTCCGTATCCGCGGATGGGTCCGCCCGACACGGTAGGAACGACTACGGCCGCGGCGCCGGTTGCCGAGCCGGTTCCGGTCGAGCCCGTTCCCGCGGAGCCGGCCCCGGCGCCGGTGGACGGACAGTAAGTGAAAGGGACGGGTGTTGAGTATCATGCAATGGCTGGAATCTGCGCCTTCGCGTGAGATCGACCCCGTCCTCGAATGCCTGAGTTACGTTGCCCGGCACGCGGACCGACCATCTTCCCCGGTCTTGCTGCGTGCCGGATTGGCGCTCTCGGCGACCGGCTCGTTGCCGTTCCACCAGATCGAGCCCGCGCTCGAGCAGGTCGGAATGCGCGGCGAGCCGTTGTCGCGTCGCCGCCTGGCCGGCTGGCGGCTTCAACAGCTTCCCGCCATCGTCGAATTGAGCGACGACCGCGCGATCGTGCTGATGGAGATGAAGGGCGGCGAGGCCTTGGTCTTCGCGCCCGGCACGGCCGAGGCGATGTGGGTCCCGACCGCGGACCTCGAACCCCTCTTCACCGGCCAGGCGGTCGCGATCGAAGCCGATCCGACGCGTGAACGCGCGGGCGAGCGCCCATGGGACAAGGTCCGGCGCACCCACTGGTTCTGGTCCGAAGTGTGGAAGGTGCGCCGCGAATTCTGGCCGGTGCTTCTGGCCGCGCTGATCGTCAACCTGCTCGCGCTCGCGGTGCCGCTGTTCACGATGAACGTCTACGATCGTGTGATCCCGAACAAGGCGATTCCGACGCTGTGGGTGCTCGCCATCGGCGTGGTGCTCGCGCTGACCTTTGACTTCATCCTGCGCATCGCGCGGTCGCAACTGGTCGACGAGATCGGTCGGCGGCTCGACGCCAAATATTCGCAGAAGCTGTTTGAAAAGGTGATGAACCTGCCGATGGCCGAGCGTCAGGGCTCGACCGGCGCGTTCGCCAAGCGGATCAGCGAATATGAAGGCGTTCGCGACTTCTTCGCGTCGACCTCGGTCGTGCTGGTGGTCGACATCGCTTTCCTCGGCATTTTCCTAGTGCTGATCGCGATCATCGCGGGACCGCTGGTGTTCGTGCCGATCGTCGGGATCGCGGCAATGATCGCGGTTGGCTTCGTCCTCCAGCGGCGCATGTCGAGCGCGGCGATCGACGCGCAGGCCGACAGTTCGCTGCAGCATTCGGTGCTGGTCGAATCGATTGCGGGCATCGAAACGCTCAAGTCGGCGCGCGCTGAAGGCCAGATGCTCGGTCGCTGGCGCCGCTACGCGTCGATGTCGGCGGCGACGCAGGAACGGATGCGTCGGCTGACTTCGGTCGCGGTCAACCTGGCTTCGATCTGCCAGCAGGCGATCAGCGTCGGACTAGTGGTCGGCGGCTTCTATCTGTTCAATGCCGGCGACATCACCATGGGCGCGATCATCGCGATCGTCATGCTCGCCGGGCGCGCGATGTCGCCGATCGGCCAGTTCGCCTTCCTGATCACGCGCGCGCGCCAGTCGATGACGACGCTCGATTCGCTCCAGCGGATGATGGATGCGACCGACGAGCGGCAAGTCGCGGCGCGCAGCATCGTTCCCGAAGTGCGCGTCGGACAGATCGACCTGAAGCACGTCAACTTTCGCTATCCGGGCGCGAGCATCGACAGCCTGAGCGATATCGACCTGTCGGTTCGGCCGGGCGAGCGGATCGCAATCATCGGGCGCGTCGCATCGGGCAAGTCGACGCTCGGCCGCCTGATGTGCGGGCTCTATGCGCCGACCGATGGCGAAATGCTGGTCGATGGGCTCGACAGCCGTCAGTATCACCCGCACCAGCTGCGCGACGAGTTCCGCTTCGTCGGGCAGGACGCCGAGCTCTTCTCAGGCTCGGTGCGCGACAATCTGATGCTCGGCGCGGCCAAGGCCAACGACCAGCAATTGATCGACGCGGTGGTGCGATCGGGCGCGGACATTTTCCTGTCGCGCGACGCGGCGGGCTTCGATCGTCCGGTGGGTGAGCGCGGATCCTTGCTGTCAGGCGGGCAGCGTTCGCTGCTGGTGCTGGCGCGCGCGCTGGTGTCGCCGTCGAAGATGCTGTTCCTCGACGAGCCGACTGGCGCGATGGACACGCAGACCGAAATGTATTTCATCGAGCGGCTGAAGACGGCGCTGGCGCCCGACCAGTCGCTGATCGTGTCGACTCACCGCCACAACATGCTGTCGATCTGCGACCGCCTGATCGTGATCGACGCTGGCCGCATCATCGCCGACGGACCGCGGGACGAAGTGATGGGCCGCTTGGCCAACGCCACCAACAAGGAAACCATCCAATGACCGCCGCCAAGATCGTTCGCAGCCGCCTCGCCGTGGGCGGGATGGTGATTGCTGCGCTGCTGGCGGTCGTCGGTGGCGCGAGCTTCACCGCGCAACCCACGCGTGCGTCGGCACCTGTGGCCGCGCTGATCGCGCCGGGGCAGGCCGCCAAGCTAGTCGATGCGACCAGCGGCGAGCATCTGGTCGATACGCGCGCGACGGGCGACAAGGCCAAGCTGATCAACGCGTCGATGCCGTTCGCGGGCGGGCCGATCGCGGCGGCGCGGCCATTCGACTTGGCGAATGCCGACCCGACCGACCATCGCCGCGCGTTGCTGTGCCTGACGCAGGCAGTCTATTACGAGGCCGGGTTCGAACCCGTCGATGGCCGCCGCGCGGTGGCGCAGGTCGTGCTCAATCGGATGCGCCATCCGGCCTTCCCGAAGTCGGTGTGCGGGGTCGTCTACCAAGGCGCTCGCCAGCCGGTCTGCCAGTTCAGCTTCACCTGCGACGGTTCGCTGTATCGTGCGCCCGCGCTGGGCGCGTGGAAGCAGGCCGAAGCGGTCGCCAAGGCGGCGCTGGCCGGATATGTCGAGCGCTCGGTCGGGGCGGCGACGCACTACCATGCCGATTATGTCGCGCCTTACTGGGCGCCGATGCTGTCCAAGATTTCGAAGCTTGGCGCACACATCTTCTACCGCTGGCCCGGCGCGTGGGGTTCCACCGCAGCATTCACGGGTCGCTACATCGGGGAGCCGGCAGATCCGTCGGCGCTTCGTCCGCCGCTCCGCGAGGCCGTTCTTACCGACGGTACCGTCGTCGCGACCGAGGAAGTTCCGGTCGTCGCCGGTCCGCCGATCGCACGCGCCCCGAATGACGTCGGCGGGCTACTCGATACCAGCAAGGGCTGGACGCTCAGCATCCCGATGCCGTCCGAAACCGGCGCCGCGTCGAAGGCGATCGCGGTCCAGCAGGCAGTGACCACTCCCGTGCCGGCGGCCCCGGCGGCCGTCATCGCGGCGCGATAGTTCAAAGGCGACACGATCATGGCCACCCTTCCTTTCGATAGCGCCGTTCGGGCCAAGCGCCGCGAACCGCTGACCGGTGCGCGGCTGATCATCGTGTCGGTCGCGGTCGGCTTCGCGCTGTTCATCCTGTGGGCGATGCTGGCGCAGGTCGACGAAGTCACCGCGGGCACGGGCAAGGTGATCCCGTCGAGCAAGGTTCAGCTGATCCAGGCGTCGGAGCCGGCGACGGTTCGCGAGCTGATGGTCCGGTCGGGTCAGCGCGTTCGTCGTGGACAGCTACTCGCACGACTGGACGATACGCAAAGTTCCTCGGAGCTGGGCCAGATTCAGGCGGAAACCGCCTCGCTGTCCGATCGCGCCAGTCGATTGCAGTCGGAAGGGATGAACACCGGCATTTCGGGCGGCGGTGACGAAGCGGCGCTCAGCGCGGTCCGTCGCCAAGCGCTTGGCAGCCGCGTGTCGGCGCTTCGCTCGTCGGCCGAGCAGCGTCGCCGCGAGGCGGCAGAAGCCAATGCCACCATCTCCAGCCTGCAGAGCAGCGTCGCACTGGCGCAGCGCCAGGTCGAGATGCTCGAGCCGCTCGCGGCAAAGAACATCGTTCCGCAGACCGAACTGATCACCGCGCGCCGCGAGGTTGTCGACCTTCAGGGTCGTATCGCCGCCGCGCGTGAGCAGGCCAACCGCGCCAATGCCGCGGTCAGCGAAGCGCTGAGCCAGGCCAACGAGGCGCAGTTCACCTTCCGCCAGGACGCGCTCAACGAACGCAGTCAGATCAACGCCAAGATCGCGGTCAACCAGCAGTCGCTGCGCGGCGCGCGCGGACGTCTCGACCGCAGCGAACTCCGCTCTCCGGTCGATGGCGTGGTCAACGACGTGCAGGTGACAACGATCGGCGGCTTCGTGCAGGCCGGCGAAAAAGTCATGGAAGTCGTCCCGATGGGCGACAAACTGCTGGTCGAGACGCGAGTCAAGCCGAGCGACATCGCCTTCATCAAGGTCGGCGACCGCGCGCTGGTCAAGGTCACGGCCTATGACTTCTCCTCCTACGGCGGGCTCGACGGCCGCGTGGTGCAGGTGTCGGCCGACAGCATCTACGACGAGGTCGAGCGCCAGGCATTCTTCACCGTCATCGTCGAGACGACCCGCAGCTATCTGGTCGCGTCGGGTCGCCGTTTGCCGATCACGCCGGGCATGATGACCGACACGCAGATCATCACCGGGCGCAAGAGCGTGCTGAGCTATTTGCTCAAGCCGGTGCTGAAAGCCCGCAGCGACGCGCTGCGCGAACGCTAGATCGTGAAGGGGGTCGGCGCGGGGACGAGGCTGACCGACGTGCGCACAACTTCGGGTAAATCTCGATCGCCCGACGCCGGCTCGAAGCGCGCGTCGGCGATCGCGATCGGCGTCTGCGGCTCGTAGCTGGCATAGGTGACCGGCGGCATCGCGTTGCGGCGATATCCGTGGGTGTAGGTTCGCGCCTCAGTGAAGGTCAGCACCGGCCGGTAATCCGACATCGCGCTGGAATCGACGATCCGATCGGTGCCGTTGTCGAGCACCAGGAAACGACCTTCGCTGCGGACGACGAGCACGGCATGATCGGCGCGGCGTAGCGTGTCTTTAAGAACAACAAGGTAGAGGTCCTTGTCGGCCAAGCCGGCGGCGCGAAGCAGCGCGCGCTTGGCGATCGCATAATCCTCACAATCGCCACGTCCTCGCGACAGCGTTTCGGACGCCGCCATCCAGCGGTCGCCGACCCCGAACTGCACGCGGTCGTCGACGAAGCGGACGCGGGCGTTGACGTAGGCGTTGATTGCCTCGATCCGCTGCGTCTCGTCACTTGATCGGAGCGAGGCCGCGAAGGCGCCGGCCTCTCCGCCAATGCCGCGGCGCGCGACGGCGTCCCAGCGGCGGTCGAGCGGGCTTCCGCCGATCGATAAGGCCACGCTGTTGAAGACGTCGGGCTGGTCGGTAGACACCGGCGCCGGCGCAAAGCGCTGAATGGCGGGTCGATAATAGGGAAGCGTCGGGGTCGAAGCCATCGCCAGGCGTGTCGGTTGTGCCGACTGCTGAGCGAGGATCGCGCCAAGCGCGCTGCCGCCGCCGAGGATCGCCTCGGTCTTCGACATGCTCCGGGTTGGCGGGGCGATCTGCGCCGCGGCCGCGACGGGTACGAGCAGGGCCGCGGCGGGGACGATCCCGGCGATCCAGCGGCGTGCGTTGCGGAGCGAAGCCTTTGCCATGTCGCTGCTTTTCGCAGGACAAGACCAACAGGCGGTGAAACCCTATGGTAAAAGCGGCGCTAACCTATTGGCGATTCTCGACCTTGGCGAGGAAGCGGTCGACCATGTCGTTGAAGACGCGCGGCTGCTCCAGATTGGTAAGGTGACCGGCGTCGGCGATGACTTCCAGCGACGCGCCGGGGACGAGTTGGGCCAGGTCTTCGCTGAGCGCGAGCGGCGTAATCGCATCCTGGTCGCCGCAGAGCATCAGCGTCGGGCAGTCGATCCGCGCGGCGCGGTCGTGCTGGTCGGCGAGCCATACCGCTGCCGCGCCGAGGCGATAGGCGGCGGGATCGATCCCGGCCATCGTGGCGATGACTTCGGCGCGCATCGCGTCGGTCGCGGCGGAGCCAAGGAGCAGTCCCGCGCGGGCCTCCGCCAGGTCGCGCATCGACATCGCCTGACTCGCCGCAACCGAACGGTCGTGGATCGCCTGGCCTTCCGGATGAACCGCGAAGCTGTCGGCGAGGACCAGCGAGGCGCAGCGCTCGGGCGCCGCGGCGGCCATGGCAATGGCGACCACGCCGCCGAGCGACAGGCCGCAGACGTGCGCGCACTTGATTCCAAGAGCGTCCATCGCCGCAAACACCGCCGCGGCAAAATCGTCGCGCGTGGCCTCGGGGAGCGGTGCGCTTTCGCCATAGCCGGGGTAGTCGATGGCGATGGCGCGGCGGTCGGTGCCGAAATGGGCAAGCTGCGGCGCCCACACCGACTTGTCCGATCCGACCCCGTGCAGGAAGACGATCGGGATCGCGGTGCCATCCCCACGCTGGTCGATGCCGACAGGGCCGAGACGGGTGTCGATTTGTGCCATGGCCCACGCCCTAGTCGGCGGCGCGGCGGCTTTGCAAGCATCGCGCCGCCGACTAGGCTCTCGCCATGACCAGCATGACCGTCAACGGCGAGGCCATTCGCTACCGGCTCGATCCTGAGACGCCATTGCTGTTCGCGCTTCGCGACGCCTCGAACCTGACCGGGACCAAGCATGGCTGCTACAGCGGCGATTGTGGGACCTGCACGGTGATCGTCGATGGGCGCGCGATGCTGTCGTGCCAGTTGAGCATCGCCGCAGCCGAAGGCGCCGACGTGACGACAATCGAAGGACTATCGGCCGACCGCGCGCATCCGCTCCAACAGGCGTGGGCGGCCGAGCAGGTCAGCCAGTGCGGTCGCTGCGACCCGGGCTTCATCATGGCGCTGGCGGCGCTGATGCGCGCGACGCCCAATCCGTCGCCCGAGCAACTGGCTACCTTGCCGAACATCTGTCGCTGCGGCGCGACGCCAAGGATCATGAAGGCGATCGCGCGCGCGGCTGCGGCCAGCGCGGCGCTCGCGGCTCCGCCCCGGCCGGCGCCCAATACTGAACGAAACGCTTCACCGTCGTTAAGCGTCGGCTCATCGGCGGAGGCACAATCTGCATCCGACGGCAATTGATGCCGGATCTTCGTGCCGGAGGTTCGAGATGCGTAAGTTTCTAATGGGATTGATGGTGGCGTCGGCGCTGGTGCCGGCAGCGGCGGTTGCGCAGGACGCAGAGACTCGCGCCGAGCGGATTCGCGAACGCGGCGACCGTGCGGCGCGCCCGGCGCGCGATCGCCCGGCACCCGAACCGCGGCAGGAACGCGCCGCCGAACCGCAGCGCGAAGAGCGCCGCGAACTCGTCGCCCGCGGTGCGCGGGAACAACGCCGGGGCGACGTCGAGCAGACCCGCCGACAGGTTCGTCCGATCGGCGGGGTCGTGGGGCGCGTCCGCGATGCGACCCTGCAATCGATGCAGCAGAATGAGATCGAGCGGCGCAACGACCGTAGCCGCGACGGATCGCGCGACCGTGATCGCGACCGACGCTGGTCGGGTGACGACCGCACCAACGACGGATCGCGCGACGGCGATCGCCGCTGGTCGGGCAACGACCGCCGCGACGGGCAGCGCTGGAACGACAACGACCGTCGCGACCGCGATGGCGTGCGGACGTGGCGTGGCACCGACAATTGGCGCGGCGACTGGCGCCAGGATCGCCGCTATTCGTGGCAGCGCTATCGCGACCAGAACCGCTCGCTGTTCCGGGTCGGCCGCTATTACGATCCATACGGCTGGGGCTATCGCCGCCTGTCGATCGGCTTCAGTCTCGGATCGAGCTATTATGGGTCGAATTATTGGCTGAACGATCCGTGGCAGTATCGCCTGCCGCCGGCCTACGGACCCTATCGCTGGGTGCGTTACTATGACGATGCGTTGCTGGTGAATATCTACACCGGACAGGTCGTCGACGTGGTGCACAGCTTCTTCTGGTAGACGAACGGCGGTCATTGGTCGAAGGGGCGTTGCGGCATGGCCGCGGCGCCCCTTTTGCGGCGTGCAATGGATGGGGCGCGAGCGCGCCTGAAACAGGGGTGTGACCGCGATGACGACCAAGCTTCTTCTGGCCCTTTCGACCGCCGCGATCGCGCTGGCGGGATGCACGACCGGTACCACGCCCGCGCCGGTCGTGGACGCGCCGCCGATCCCCGTTGCCGAGACCGCCGCGCCAGCTGAGTCCGCGCACGACCGCCTGTTCCGCATCTTCAAGGAAAGCGACGAGGCGCAGCTGAAGCGCAACCCGCTGTCGGCACTGTTCCGCGGGGACATGCGCTACGCCGACCAGTTCGGCGACTACATCAGCGACGACTATTACGCGGCCGAGAAGGCGGCGGGCGAGGCCGACCTCGCCGCGCTGCGCACCGTCGATCGCGCCAGCCTCAATCCGACCGACCAGCTTGCCTATGACGTGTTCGAATTCACGACCAAGGATACTCTGAAGAATTACGACCCCGCGATCCTGGCGCTGACCGAGGTTCGCCCGATTAACCATTTCTCGGGCTTCCAGACGTTCTACCCCAGCTTTTCGAGCGGCAGCGGCGGCGCGCCGTTCAAGACCGTTGCCGACTATGACAATGCGCTCAAGCGGCACGAAGGCTATGTCCGCTTCCTCGATGCCGCGCTGGCGCGCTTTCGCGAGGGCGAAGCGAGCGGCGTATTCGAGACCAAGCTGACCACGCGCAACATGATCGAGCAGTTCGATACGCAGCTGAAGCAGAAGGTCGAGGATTCGCCCTTCCACGCGCCGATCGTCAACCTGCCCGCGACGTTCAGCGCCGCCGACAAGGCGCGCCTGACCACCGCCTATCGCGCCGCAATCACCAACGACCTTTACCCGGCGATGAAGCGGCTGCGCGACTATCTGTCGGCAAGCTATCTGCCCAAAGCGCGCGAAGGCGTCGGCCTGATGTACATGAAGAGCGGCCAGCAGCTTTACGGCCACCTGATCGAACAGACGACGACGCTGCCGCTGACGCCTGACGAAATCCACCAGACGGGCCTGAGCGAAGTCGCGCGGATCCGGGCGGAGATGGAAAAGGTCCGCACCGAGGTCGGCTTCAGGGGCGATCTGCCCAAGTTCTTCGACTATCTGCGGACCGATCCAAAGTTCAAGAAGCCGACGCGCGCCGCGTTGACGCAGGTCTATTACGACGTCGGGAAAACCATCGACGCCAAGCTTCCCACCTATTTCTCGACCATCCCGAAGGCCAAGCTGGAAATCCGCCCCTACGAGGAATTCCGCGAGAAATTCCAGGCGGGCGGAAGCTATGAGCAGGGCACGCCCGACGGCTCGCGGCCCGGCATTTTCTATTTCAACGCCTACGATCTGCCGTCGCGGACGATCGTCGGCGCGACGACGCTCTACCTGCACGAAGGTTCGCCGGGGCATCACTTCCAGATCAGCCTGGCGCAGGAGAATGAGGCGCTGCCGGCGTTCATGCGCTTTGGCGGGAACACCGCCTATGTCGAAGGCTGGGCGCTCTATGCCGAGACGCTGGGCTACGACATGGGCGTGTTCAACGATCCCATTCAGCGGCAAGGCACGCTCGACGACGAGATGCTGCGCGCGATGCGGCTGGTGGTCGACACCGGGCTTCATTCGAAAGGTTGGACCCGCGACCAGGCGATCGCCTACATGCTGGCCAACAGCAGCATGGGCCGGACCGACGCCACCGCGGAGGTCGAGCGCTACATCGCCATCCCGAGCCAGGCGGTCGCCTACAAGACCGGGGCGATGACCATCCAGCGCCTGCGCCGCAAGGCCGAGGCGGAACTGGGGCCGAAGTTCGACATCAAGGCTTTTCACGCCGAAGTGCTGATGACCGGATCGCTTCCGCTCGCGATCTTGGAGCAAAAGATCGACCGCTGGATCGCCGCGCAGAAAGCGTCCTGACCGTCGATTAACGGCGGTGGTCGTTCGACCGGCGGCATGGCTCGACGTGTGTTATTGGTGTAACACGCTACAGACCATGCCAGCCAAGGAACGACCATGATCTCTGTCACCATTTTCGCGATCGCCGCGGCGATGTCCGCGGGGCAACCGGTTCCGACTGCCAAGCCCGCCGTCGCCGTGGACGACGCGGCATCGCTCAAAGATGCGCCGTTGCAGTCGGGCGAGGGACGCGCAGTTGCGACGAAGCTTGCCGACGAGCTGACCCAGAACTTCGTCTACCCCGAGCAGGGCGGACGTTATGCGGCCATGCTTCGCGCCAATGCGGCGGCGGGCAAGTATGACGCGGGCAGCCGGGGCGACCTGGCCACGCGGATGACCGCCGACCTGATGGCGGTGCAGAAAGACGGCCACCTCGGCGTCTCCGTCGCTGAGCCTCCGCGGCGGCGCGATGGTGGCGAGGGCGAGTGGAGAGGACCACCGCTGATCCAATCGGCGAAATGGCTTGCGCCCGGCGTCGCCTACATCCGCTTTACCGCCTTCATATCGACCGACGAGGAAGTCGCGCCACCCGTTCGTTCATGGCGAAGCATAGCGACGCGAAGACGATGATCTTCGACCTTCGCAGTCATCATGGCGGGCGGCTGGGCGAGATGGACGAGATCTTCCCTTATCTGTTCGCCGCGCGGACTCCGCTGGTGACCCTGGAAATGCCGCGATCGATCTTCGACCGGCACGGATCGCCATTCGGGGAAGCGGCGACTCTCGAGTTCGCGAAGGACGCCGACCATGTCCGCGCGACTCACGTCGCACGACCTGGGAAGGCGACGCCGCTGCGCGATGCAACAATCTATCTCCTCACCTCGAACGTGACCGGGTCGGCGGGCGAGCATTTCGCACTGGCGTTCAAGTCGACCGGGCGCGGCACGCTGATCGGCGAGGCGACAGCGGGCGCCAATCACTTCGGCGGGCCAACGCCCATCGGCGAAAATTTCACCGCCTTCATGCCGGTCGGAAGGACGTTCGACGTGAAGACGGGCAAGGATTGGGAAGGTGTCGGCGTCGCGCCTGACATCGCGGTGCCGCCCGAAACGGCGCTGGTCGTCGCGCTGGAAAAGGCCGGGCTCTCGGCGACCGAAGCGCGTCGCATCGACGCGACCGAAAAGCCCGCCGAACCCGTGCACCGCGACAAGCTCAGGGCGCGCTAGCAGCGACCTTCGAAGCCTGTCGCGCGACCCATGCACCGATCAGCGCGCCGGCGAGGAGGACGCCGGCCGCGATCAGGAAGCTCAAGCCCGGCATGGTCGTCGCCGACAGCGTGTACACCCAGCCGAAAAACAGCGGCGACATCACGCCGGCAATGCTGGCAACGCTGTTATTCGCACCCTGCAATTGGCCTTGCTCGCTTTCGCTCACCCGCTGGGTCATCAGCGATTGCAGCGTCGGCATCGCCAGCCCCCAGATGGCGTTGGGGAACATCGCGGCGATGAAGGCGAGTGGCGTCGGGGCCAGGCCCATGCAGGCGATCCCGACCGCGCCGCCGATCAGGCCGATGACCATCGTCCGGCGGTCGCCAAGCTTCTTGACGACGCGCCCGACGACCAGACCCTGCACGAGCATGTCGAGCACGCCGACCATCGCGAGGAGCAGCCCGACCTCGAGCGCGCCCCAGCCGTACCGCGCCGCGGCATAGAGCACAAACACCGCCGAGAAGACGTGATGGGCGAAGTAGAGCAGGAAATTGACCACGGCCAAGCCCGACAGTTCGGGGTGCGAGCGGAGCAGGCGGAGCGCGCCGAACGGATTGGCGCGGCGCCAGCTGAACGCCATGCGCTTCTCGGGCGCGAGCGATTCGGGAAGCACGAACAGGCCGTAGAGGAAGGCGAGCCCCGACAGCGCCGCGGCCGCCCAGAACGGCACGCGCGGTCCCCATTCGCCGAGCACGCCCCCGACCAGCGGCCCTGCGACGAAGCCCGCACTGAAGGCGGCGCCGATCAGGCCGTAGGCGCGCGACCGCTCTTCGGGCGGCGTAATGTCGGCCATGTAGGCGAAGACGGTGGTGAAGCTGGACGAGGTGATCCCGCCGAGAATCCGGCCGAGCGCGAGCCACCAAAGATTCGGCGCCAGCGCCATCAGCACCCAGTCGGCGGCAAGACCCGCAGTCGACAGCAGGATCGTCGGACGGCGGCCATAATGGTCGCTCAGCGAGCCGATAATCGGCGAGAAGATGAACTGCATCGCCGCCCATGCCGCGACCAGCGCGCCGTTCCACAGGCCCGCGCTGGCGTTCGATCCAGAAAATTCCTCAATCAGCGCGGGCAGGACCGGGATGACGATCCCCATCGCCATGATGTCGAGCACTGCGGTGACGAAGATGAAGGCCAGCGCCGGCTTGAAACTCCGCGCCACGGCCGAAGACTCTAGGCGAGCGCTTCGGCGATGAGGCGGCGGCTGTTGTCAATGCCGTAAAGCGCGATGAAGCTGCCCATGCGCGGGCCCTGCGCGGACCCGAGCAGCACTTCGTAGAGTGCCTGGAACCAGTGGCGCAGGCTTTCGAACTCGTGCCGCTTGCCAACTTCGAACACGATGTTCTGTATCTCGTCTCCCGGCGTGTCGGGATCAAGTTTCGCCAGTTCGCCGTCGAGGTCGCGAAGCGCGGCCGCTTCGATTTCGGTCGGCGCGCGGCGCTTGAGCGTCGGGGCGACGAAATCGCGATTGAAGGCCAACGCCAAAGGTATCAGCTTCTCGAGCTCGGGAAACGCAATGGCTGTCGCGTCGGCATAGCGCGCCAACATTTGCCAGATGCGATCTTCGTTTGCGTTGGCACCTAGAACGCCAGCGACATTCAGGAGCAGACCGAACGAGACTGGCAACCCCTCGGTCGGGACCTTGCCGCCGTGGATGTGATGCACCGGGTTGCCCAGCTTCTGCTCGATCGGCTGGTCCGCATATTTCTCGCGCGACTGGTAATAGTCGTCGACCGCGCGGGGGATGACGCCGATGTGCAGGCTCTTGGCCTTCTTCGGCTCGCGGTAGGCGAAGAAGGCGAGGCTCTCCTCGCTTCCATAGGTCAGCCACTGCTCGAGGCTAAGGCCGTTGCCCTTCGACTTCGAAATCTTCTCGCCCTTTTCGTCGAGGAACATCTCGTAATTGAAGCCTTCGGGCGGGCGGCCGCCGAGGACGCGCGCGATCTTGCCCGACTGGATGGTCGAATCGATCAGGTCCTTGCCCGCCATTTCATAATCCACGCCCAGCGCCACCCAGCGCATCGCCCAATCGACCTTCCACTGAAGCTTCGACAGGCCGCCGAGCGCCGATTGCTCGATGCGGGCGCCGTCTTCGTCGGTGAAGGCGATCGTGCCGGCGTCGGCATCGACCACGGTGACGGGCACCTGCAGCACCCGGCCCGAAGTGGGCGAGATCGGCAGGACCGGCGAGTAGGTCAAGCGGCGTTCTTCGCGCAGCGTCGGCAGCATCACGCCGAGGATGTCGTCCCAATGGCGCAGAACCTGGCGAAGCGCGTCGTCGAAGCGACCCGAACGATAGGTGTCGGTCGAGGAGACGAACTCATAGTCGAAGCCGAACCGGTCGAGGAAGCGACGAAGCATCGCGTTGTTGTGATGCGCGAAGCTTTCATATTCGCCGAACGGGTCGGGAATCTGCGTTAGCGGCTTGCCGAGGTTCGCGGTCAGCATCTCGCCATTCGGGATATTGTCCGGGACCTTGCGAAGCCCGTCCATGTCGTCGCTGAACGCGATCAGGCGCGTCGGCGCGCCGCCGGTCAGCTCGGAATAAGCGTGGCGCACCATCGTCGTGCGCAGCACTTCGTTGAAGGTGCCGATGTGCGGCAGGCCCGAGGGGCCATAGCCGGTTTCGAAGATGATCGCCTCACCGTTCGGCTTTCCGTCAGGCCAGCGCTTGAGCAGCTTTCGCGCTTCCTCATACGGCCAGGCCTTGGCTGCGATGGCGGCAGTGCGAAGATCAGCGGCGCTCAACTGTTGCCCTTTCGTTCCGGCCCCTCCATGACGGGGGCGTCGTGGCCGTTCCTTTGCCTCTTCCGTCCCTCCATGCAACCCATGCCGGCATCTGGATTGCCGAGCGTGGCGCGGTGCGCGAGGTGCCGCGCGGGCAGGCGATCGGCCGGCTGGCGGAGACGCCGCATATCCTGCTTAACGCGCCGCTGGTCGGGCAGCGGCTGGGCACGCCCGAGGTATCGGGTCTCGACCTGCTCGAACTATTCGCCTTCATCCATCCCGCGCGGTTCGCGGTTCCGACCGTCGCCGGCATGGCGCGCGCGGTCGGAGTCGAGCCGCCCGCGCGCGACGAAGAGGCTGCGCCCACGCTGATCGCGATAGCCGACGCACTGCTGGCGACGCTCGACAATCCGCACTGGCCCGAACGCGAGGGGGCGTGGACCGCCAATGCCACGTTGGCGCGACTGGGCTGGCCATGGGCGCCGCTGATCGGTGCGCGGCTGGCCCAGCCCGAGCGCGGTGAGCGGATGCTATTCACGCGGCTGCCGCAGTGGGAGGAAGGCGCCGAACGCCCGCCGCCGCGGACGCTGTCGATCCCGGTCGGCGAGGCGCGCAGCGCGCTAGGACGGCTCACGGGTAAGGGTGCCGAGCCGCGCGAGGGGCAGGCGGCGATGGCCGAATCAGTCGCCTCGATCTTTTCGCCGCGCCGGGCGGCGGGCGAGCCGAACATGCTGCTCGCCGAGGCGGGCACGGGCATCGGTAAGACATTGGCCTATTTGGCGCCGGCGTCGCTGTGGGCGGACCGTGCCGGCGGGACGGTGTGGGTGTCGACCTACACCAAGGCGCTGCAGCGCCAGCTCGATGCCGAGGGGCACAAGCTGTTTCCCGACGCCGCGGAGCGCAAGAAGCGGATCGTCGTCCGCAAAGGGCGAGAGAATTACCTTTGCCTGCTCAACTTGGAAGACGCGATGCAGGGCGCGTTTCTCGGGCGCGCGGCGATCCTGGCGCATCTGGTCGGGCGGTGGGCGGCGTACAGCAAGGACGGCGACATGGTCGGAGGCGACCTGCCCGGCTGGCTCCCCAGCCTGTTCCGCCGGGCGGGAGCGACCGCGCTGACCGACCGTCGCGGCGAGTGCGTCTATGCCGGCTGCCCGCATTATCGGAAGTGCTTCATCGAGCGCGCCGAGCGGGCGGGACGCGAGGCCGACATCGTCATCGCCAACCATGCGCTGGTGATGGTCAATGCGGCACGCGGACGGCCCGACGCGCCGACGCGGATCCTGTTCGACGAAGGCCATCACCTGTTCGATGCCGCCGATTCGACCTTTTCCGCGGCGCTGACCGGGCAGGAAGCGATCGAGCTTCGTCGCTGGATCGTCGGCCCCGAAGGAAAGTCGCGTGGCAGACGGCGCGGGCTATCGGCGCGGTTGCTCGACGTCTGTTCGTACGACGACCAGGGCAACGAGGCACTCGACGCGGCGGTCGAGGCGGCGCGGGCACTGCCGTCCGATGGCTGGCTGCAGCGCTTGTCGGAGGGCGATCCGTTCGGGCCAGTTGAAAAGCTGCTGCACGAGGTTCGCGGCACGGTCTACGCGCGGTCGAAGGCGCAGGAAGCGGGCTATGGGCTGGAAACCGAGTTGGCCGAACCCGACGGCGCGCTGATCGCGGCGGCGGCGGGCGCGCTGGAGGCGCTCGACGCGCTGGCGCGGCCTCTCGCTGAGCTTTCGCGGCGGTTGGAAGCGATCCTCGAGGATGCGCCCGACTGGCTCGATTCGGCGGCGCGGGCACGGGTTGAGGGGGCGATCAGCGGGCTGACCTGGAGGCGCGAAACGCTCGCGGCGTGGATCGCTCTGCTTGGGCGGATCGGATCGTCGCCCGACCCCGATTTCGTCGACTGGCTGGCGATCGACCGGGTCGAAGGGCGCGAATATGACATGGGGCTTCATCGTCACTGGCTCGATCCGACGCGGCCGTTGGCGAAGGCGGTGCTTGAGCCCGCGCATGGGGTACTGGTTACGTCGGCGACGTTGCGCGGAGCCGAGGGCTGGCCAAGCGCCGAAGCGCGAAGTGGCGCCGCGCATCTGGCGGGCAAGGCCGGGCATTTCGAAGCCGCGAGCCCGTTCGATTATGGCGCGCAGTCCGAAGTGCTGGTGGTTACCGACCTGCCGCGCGGCGACCTTGCCGCATTGGCGGGGGCTTATGCGCGGCTAATCCAGGCGGCGGGGGGCGGGACATTGGGCCTCTTCACTGCGATCCAGCGATTGCGCGGGGTGCATGCGCGGATTGCCGACCGGCTGGCGCGGGCGGGCCTGCCGCTATTGGCGCAGCACGTCGATCCGATCGACACCGGGACGCTCGTCGACATCTTCCGCGACGACCCGCGCTCATCGTTGCTCGGCACTGACGCGCTTCGCGACGGGGTCGACGTGCCGGGTGAGTCGCTGCGACTGGTGGTGATGGAGCGGGTGCCGTGGCCGCGGCCGACCGTGCTTCATGCGGCGCGGCGTCTGGCAGGCGGGGGCAGCGCCTATGACGACCGGCTGGTTCGGGCGCGACTGGCACAAGGGTTCGGCCGACTGATCCGCCGACAGGGCGATCGCGGCCTGTTCGTGATTTTGTCGAGCGCGATGCCATCGCGACTGCTGACGGCGTTTCCGCCCGAAGTATCGGTGTCACGCCTGCCGCTCGACGCGGCGCTGGCGCGGGTTCGTCAGCGCCTATTCGGCGAGCGCGGCGGCGAGCGAGTTGCGGATCGCGATCAGGCGGTTGCGGTCGATCCCGGGAGCGACCTTCGCCGCGACTGACGGTGCTGGAGCAACCGGCGCCGCGGCCACCGGAGCAGGCACGTGGACAGGCTCGTCATCGCCCTGCAGCGCCTTCTGGGCGCCCTTGACGGTGAATCCCTGCTCGTTGAGCAGACGATGTATCCGCCGCGCGAGCGCGACGTCGGCGGGGCGATAATAACGCCGATTGCCGGCGCGCTGCAGCGGCTTGAGCGCTGGAAACTTGGTTTCCCAATAGCGCAGGATGTGCTGCGCGACGCCAAGCTCCGCACTCAGTTCGCCGATGGTGCGAAACGCATCCGGCGCCTTGCCGCCGCTGTCCACGCCTGTCCGCCTACTTCGCGATTCGGTCGCGCATGATCTGGCTGGCGCGGAAGGTCATCACCCGCCGCGGCGCGATCGGCACTTCGACGCCGGTCTTCGGATTGCGCCCGATCCGTTCGCCCTTGTCGCGCAGGATGAAGGTGCCGAAGCCGGAGATCTTCACGTTCTGGCCTTCGCTGAGCGAATGGCACATGTGATAGAGAATGCGTTCGACCACGCCGGCGCTCTCGGCGCGCGACAGGCCCAGGCGGTTGTGAACGATGTCCGAAAGGTCGGCCCGCGTCAGCGTCCCCGACTGCAGTCCCGGATGCGAACGGGCAATCCCCGCGTCTGCCATAAATTTCTCCGCCCCCTTGTTGGCGCACACTCGCGCCGATCGTTACGCTATCGCAAAGTTGCCATGTCGGCAATTCGACTTTTGGCAGATTTTTCAGTCAGTTCAATATCGGATTGCGGCAGCGCCCCACGTAAAGCCACCGCCCATCGCTTCCAGCACCAACAGGTCGCCGCGCTTGATTCGCCCATCCTTCACTGCGACGTCGAGCGCCAGCGGCACCGAGGCGGCGGAGGTGTTGGCGTGGCGGTCGACCGTGACGATCACCTTGTCGGGCGACAAGCCAAGTTTCTTGGCGGTCGCGTCGAGAATCCGCGCATTGGCCTGGTGCGGGACGACCCAGTCGACATCGGCGGGCGTGAGGCCGGCGTCGCCAAGCACTTCGTTAAGCACGGCGGCGAGGTTCGTGACCGCGTGACGGAAGACCTCGCGGCCCTTCATGCGCAGCTTGCCGACGGTGCCGGTGGTGGAGGGGCCGCCGTCGACGAACAGCAATTGATTGTGACGGCCGTCGGCGTGGAGCTTGGTCGAAAGGATGCCCGATTCGCCGTCCTGGCCTTCAAGGACGATCGCGCCGGCCCCGTCGCCGAACAGGACACAGGTGGTGCGATCTTCCCAGTCGAGGATGCGGCTGAAAGTTTCCGAACCGATCACGAGCGCGCGGCGGGCGCTTCCCCCGCGGATCATCGAATCTGCGACCGAAAGCGCGTAAAGGAAACCCGAGCAGACCGCGGCGACGTCGAACGCGATGCAATCGCCGATGCCCAGCATCGTCTGCACCTTGGTCGCGGTGGCGGGAAAGGTCTGGTCGGGTGTGGCGGTGGCCAGCACGATCAGATCGATGTCGGTCGCGGCGATTCCAGCGGCCTCAAGCGCGCGGCGGGCGGCGTCTGCCCCAAGCGTCGCGGTGGTCTCGCCTTCACCGGCGATGTAGCGCGTGCGGATTCCGGTGCGCTCGACGATCCACTCGTCGGACGTATCGACTTGCTCGGCCAGTTCGGCGTTGTCGACACGGCGCGCGGGTAGCGCAGACCCGGTTCCCATCACCACGGATCGAAGGGTCATTCAGCCGGCTCGTCGTTGAAGGCATGGGCGCGGAAGTTGTCGAGATCCTCGCCGATCTTGCGTGTGATGTCGTTCTTCACCAGCGACGCCGCGACCGCGATCGCATTGGCGATGCCCTTCACGTTGGCGCCACCATGGCTTTTCACCACCAGGCCGTTGAGGCCGAGGAAGACCGCGCCATTGTGGTTGTTGGGGTCGAGGTGGACCTTGAGCAGATTGAGCGCGGGCTTCGACAGCGCGAAGCCGGCCTTCGAGCGCAGCGACGAGGTAAAGGCGCGGCGCAGCAGGTCAGTGACGAAGCGCGCGGTCCCTTCGGCGGTCTTGAGCGCGATGTTGCCCGAGAAGCCGTCGGTCACGACCACGTCGACGTCGCCGCGCGACAATTTGTCGCCTTCGGTGAAGCCGTCGAAACGAAGCGGAAGATAGCTCGCCTCGCGCAACAGCGCGGCGGCCTCTTTCAGCTCGCCGGTGCCCTTGAGTTCCTCGGTGCCGATGTTGAGCAGCTTCACGCGCGGCTTGGCGACGCCGAACACGCTGCGCGAATAGGCGGCGCCCATGACCGCGAACTGGACCAGGTTCTGGGCATCGCACTCGGTGTTGGCGCCGAGGTCGAGCATGACGAGGTCGTGATTCATCGTCGGCAGCAGCGCCGCGAGCGCGGGCCGGTCGATGCCGGGCATGGTGCGGAGCGCAAGCTTGGCCATCGCCATCAGCGCGCCGGTGTTTCCGGCCGAGAGGGCCGCGTTGGCGCGCCCTTCTTTCACCGCGTTGATCGCCAAGCCCATCGAAGTGGTCTTGGCCCGGCGGATCGCCTGGCTGGGCTTCTCGCTCGAATCGATCGAATCGGTGGTGTGGTGGATCGTCACCGCCTCGGCCAGCGGACGGTGCTTGGCGAGTTCGGGTGCGATCAGCGCTTCGTCACCGTAAAGGTCGAAGCTTAAGCTGCGGTCCTTGCGCCGGGCGCGGGCCATCCCGCCGACGATGACCGTCGGCCCGATGTCCCCACCCATGGCGTCGATCGCGATTCGCGGGCTTAACGCCACTGATCAGTCACCCTTTCGCGATGACCGGTTAGGCGTCGGTCGAAACGATCTCGCGGCCGTTGTAGTGGCCGCAGGCCGAACAGAGATTGTGCGGAAGCTTCAGTTCGCCGCAGTTCGAGCATTCCTGGAAGTTCACAGGCGACAGCGCATGGTGGCTGCGGCGCATGTTGCGCTTCGACGGCGACGTTTTTCTTTTAGGGACGGCCATCTCGGCTCTTCCTCGCTTAGGGTACCAAAAAAATTGGCGACGCTCCTCGCCATGGCTCCTGAGGGGTGAACCCCAAGGCGGCGGCCGGATTGTCGCGAACGAAGGCGCCCTATAGCGAAATGAGCGGGCGGCGCAAGCGCTAGGACGCTGGCGCGCCCAATACCGCGTTGCCCACGAACGGATTGCTCGCCCTCTCGCGGGCGAAGGTCGAGGTCGGGCCGTGGCCGGGAATGAAGTGGGTGTCGTCGCCCATCGGCCAGAGCTTCTGCACGACCGAATCGAGCAGCGCCTGATGGTCGCCGCGCGGGAAGTCGGTGCGGCCGATCGATCCGGCGAACAGCACGTCGCCGACCAGCGCGAGCTTCGAAGCCGGGTTGTGGAAGACGACGTGGCCGGGCGTATGGCCCGGCGTGTGGGCGACGTCGAAGGTCAGCTTGCCCACGGTGACCTGGTCGCCATCCTCCAGCCAGCGATCGGGCTCGAACGGCTTGCCGACGACGCCGTAGGCGGCGCCATCCTCGTCGAGCCGGGCGATCCAGAAGCGGTCTTCCTCTTGCGGCCCCTCGATTGGCACGCCAAGCTGCTCGGCGAGGATTCCCGCCGAGCCACAATGGTCGATATGGCCGTGGGTGATCAGGATCTTCTCGATCGTGACCCCAACCTGCGTAGCGGCCGCGGTCAGCTTGTCGATGTCCCCGCCGGGATCGACGAACGCGCCGCGCATCGTCTCGGTGCACCAGATCAGGCTGCAATTCTGCTGCAGCGGGGTCACCGGGATGATCGCGGCGCGGAGCGGGGGGATGGGGGCGTCGGTCATTTCTTGAGCAGGGTCTGGTCCCAGAACATGAGGGTGTTCCAGAACAGATAGTCCTGGTTTTCCTTCTTGGCGAACCCGTGGCCTTCATTTTCGCCGACGAGGTACCAGGCAGTGCCGCCCTGCTTGCGGACCGCGGCGACAATCTGGTCGGCCTCGGTCTTCGGCACGCGCGGGTCGTTGGCGCCCTGCACCACGAATAGCGGCGCCTTGATCTCCGAGATGCGGCGGAGCGGCGAGATGTCCATCAGCTTGGCACGCTGCGCGGGATCGCGCTCGTCGCCATATTCGACCCGGCGAAGGTCGCGGCGATAGCTTTGCGTGTTCTCAAGGAAGGTCACGAAGTTGCTGATCGCGACGTTGCACAAGGCGCCCTTGAAAGTGTCGGCATAGGCGATGGCCGAGGCGTAGCACATGTAGCCGCCGTAGCTGCCGCCAGTGACCGCGAACCGGCCGGCGTCGAGCGCGGGGTCGGCCTTCAGCCGGGTGAGGTAGGCGCCAATGTCCTTGACCGAATCCTCGCGCTTGAACGGGCCGTTGTCGAGGCTGACGAAGCGCTTGCCATAGCCGGTCGAGCCGCGCACGTTCGGATAGAAGATCGCGATCCCCTGCTCGTTAAGCAGGTAATTGTTGCGGCCTTGGAACCCGGGACGGGACTGGCCTTCGGGGCCGCCGTGGATGTTGACGATCAGCGGACGCTTGCCCGGGAATTTGCGCGGGTCGGGGCGGTAGAGGAAGCCCGACACGGTTTCGCCGTCGAAGCTCTTCACCTCGACCAGTTGCGGCTCGACATTGACGTTGGGGTCGAGTCCGCCGGTTTCGCTCTGCGTCCAGCGGGTCAGTTTGAGCGACTGCGGATCGAGCGAATAGGCATCGGTCGGCGACTTGGCCGAGTTGAGCGAAAGACCGAGCGTCCCCCACGGCGCGAATTCCAAGCCGCCGATAGTGCCGGCGGGAATATTCTCGACGCGGCGGATGCGGCCGCTGGCGACGTCCATCAGTGACAGGCGGTCGATGCCCGCTTCGTTGGTGACGAAGGCGATGGTGCGGCCGTCTTCGCTGATGTCGAAGCCGTCGACGTCCCATTTACCGGTCGCCGAGATCGGCGTGAAGCGGCCGGTGGCGAGGTCGAGGCGGCCGAGACGCTGGACGTCACTATTCTCGTCCGAGGTGACCCACAGCGTCCCGTTGGGTGCGAACTGACCGCCGCCGTAGGCGATCGCCTTCGAATGATCGCCGATCGGGGTCATCTTTCCGCTGGCGAGGTCGAGCAGGTACGGATTCGATTTGGTGACCGAAACATATTCGACGACGACCGCGCGGCGGTTGCCAGGCTCGAAGTCGGCGATACCCCAGCCGCCGCCCTTGACCTCGGCGACGCGGCGCTTGGTCTTGGGGTCACGCGGATCCATCACGTAGAGGTCGCTGTCGGTGCCGTTGCGCTCGGTCGAGCTGAACCCGATCAGCTTGCCGTCATGGCTCCAGCCGCTGAGGCCGTTGCGGCTTTTCCCGCCCGCGGTCAGCAGCGTCAGCTTGCCGTCGGTGAGCGTGTAGATCTGGAAGAATTCGTCGCCGCCATTGTCCTTGCTGACGACCAGCGTGTCGCCGGTCGGGGACCAGCTTCCGCCCAGCGGTTCGACTTCGAAGCTGATCTGGCGGCGATCCATGCCTGGACCGGCAACGCGGTGAAGCTGGCTGACGTTGCCGAAACGGGTCGAGATCAGCATCGAGCGGTCGCGCGCATTCCATCCGGCGAACCCGGCCGCGCGCGCTTCCATGTAGGGGCGGCTGGCGGCGGCAAGCGCGTCGGGAACGGCGGGGACGCCGTCGGCGGTCAGCGCGGCGGGCTTGGCGACTTGAGCGAAGGCAGGCGAGGCGGCGACGCCGGCAAACAGCGCGGCAAGGACGAGACGGTTCATTCGACATTCCCCCAGGAGATCAGGCCGCCAGCTTGGCGGCACGTCCCCCGGGCGGCAAGCCGCTTCGTCGAAAATCAGCGAAGTTCGTCGATTGCCGGGGGCACGTCCTTCATCGATGCCGACACCGCTTCGGCCCGCCGCAGCGCGCGAAGAACATTCCCGCCCGCCAGTTTGGCAAGGTTGGCGTCGCTCCATCCGCGGCGAATGAGCTCGGCGAAGATATTGGGATAATCCTCGACACCTTCGAGACCCGTCGGGGTGTAGGGAATGCCGTCATAATCCCCGCCGATGCCAACATGGTCATGGCCGGCAACGCGGGCGACATGTTCAATGTGGTCGGCGACCAGCCGGACGTCGGTGGGAGGGCGGGGGTTGGCCAATTCCCACGCCTTGAGCCCGTCCGCCACTGCGGCCTTGCTGGCGCGGTGGATCTGACCAAGCCGGGCTTCCTCACCGGCGCGGTTGGCCGACCAGGCCCATACGTCCTTCGAAATGAAGCCGGGGACGATCGTCACCATGACGACGCCGTCATTGGCGGGCAGCAGCTGCAATACGTCGTCGGGCACGTTGCGCGGGTGCGGCGAAATGCCCCCCGCCGAGCTGTGCGAAAAGATGACCGGCGCTCGGCTCGCGGCGATCGCCTGGCGCATGACATCGGGCGAGACGTGGCTGAGGTCGACAAGCATGCCGAGCCGGTTCATTTCCTTGACCACCGTCAGTCCAAACGACGAGAGGCCCTTATGCTTCGGCTCGTCGGTCGCGCTGTCGGCCCACTCGGTGGTCTGGTTGTGGGTCAACGTCATGTAGCGCACGCCCAGATCGTGGAAGCGGCGCAACGTGGCCATCGACCCGCCGATCTGGCGCCCGCCCTCCACCCCGAACATCGACGCAATCCGGCCGCGTCGGTGGATGCGGACGATGTCGTCGGCGGTGCGGGCCTGCTCAAGGTCATCGGGATAGGCGGCGATCAGCCGCTTCGCCGCATCGATCTGTTCGATCGTCTGGCGGATCGCCTCGTCGCCGACGACGGTGCCTTGGATATAAACGGACCAGAATTGGCCGCCGACGCGGCCGACGCGAAGCCGCGCCATGTCGGTCATCAGCGGCGGCGTCCGGGAGTCGGTGCCCGCGGCAAGGCCCTCGACCTTTAACCCATAGTCCTCTCTCAGGGCGTAGGGCAGATCGTTGTGCCCGTCGATTAGCGGGGTGCGTTTGAGGATGCGATCGATCCGCGCCTTGGTCCGGGCGTCGATCGTCTGCGCCGTGGCGGGCATGGCGAGCAGGAGGGCGGACAGCAGCAGCAGGTGACGCATCGATATTTCCCCTTGGAATTGAGGCGGGGTTTACGAAGCGTCGCCGGGCAGGGCAATGGCGAGGCCATGTGGATCCTCTTCGACGACGCCAGGGCGAACGGCGCGCCGCCGCGATTGTATCGCGATCCGGTCGAGACGGTCGTCGCGTGGCAGATCGAGGAAGTCGAACCCGCGCTAGAGCGGGTCCGTGCCGGATTGGCGGCGGGGCGACATGCGGCGGGCTATCTCGCTTATGAAGCGGGCTTCGCGTTCGATCCCAAGCTGACCGACCTGTTCCGTCGCGGCGAAGGGCCGTTGCTCTGCTTCGGGCTGTTCGAAGGGTTCGACACGCCCGACCTCGCCGACATCCTGCCATCGCCCGCTGGTGCTTACGCCGGAAACCCGCGACCGCGTACTGCGCAGGCCGACTATGAAACGGGGGTGCGGAAGGTTCGCGAGGCGCTGTTCGCCGGGGACTATTACCAGGCCAATCTGACCTTTCGGTGCGACGTTGCGGTCGCTGGCGATCCGAAGGCGCTCTATGCCCGGTTGCGGCGGTCGTCGCGTGCCGGGTGGGGCGGCGTGCTGATCCACGACGACCGCGCGCTGGTGTCGCTGTCGCCCGAGCAATTCTTCACGCTTCGCGATGGCACGGTCGAAGCGCGGCCGATGAAGGGAACCGCACCGCGCCGTGCCGATCCCGCCGCCGACCGTTCCGAGGCCGAGGAACTTGCCGCCGATGAGAAGCAGCGCGCGGAAAATCTGATGATCGTCGACTTGATGCGCAACGATCTGGCGCGCGTGTCGGAGACGGGCAGCGTCGCGGTGCCCGACCTGTTTGCGGTCGAAACCTATCCGACACTCCACCAGCTGACGAGCCGCATCACCTCGCGGCTCCGCGAGGGGCTCGATGCGATCGACGTGCTGAAAACGATCTTCCCGTGCGGGTCGATCACCGGCGCGCCCAAGATCGCGGCGATGACCGCGCTGCGGATGCTCGAGCCCGATCCGCGCGGGGCCTATACCGGGTCGATGGGCTGGATCGAGCCGAACGGTGCAGGCGGCGCAGGCGATGCGGCCTTCAACGTGCTGATCCGAACCTTCGAATGGCAGACCTCGCGCGATGTCGCGACGATCGGGCTCGGCTCGGGGCTTGTCGTGGACAGCGTGCCGACTAAGGAATGGGACGAGTGCTTGCTCAAGGGGGACTATGTGAGGGCCGAGCGTCAGTCTTTTGACCTGATCGAAACGATGCGGTTCGATCCCAGCAGCGGGATCGTCGAATTGCCGAGGCACCTCGACCGGATGGGAGCATCCGCGAAGGCGCTCGATTTCAAGTTCGACCGCCACGGCGCGCGCAACGAGCTTCAGGCCGCGACCTTCGGGCGCAAGGAGGCCGGCGTGGTGCGGCTCCTGCTGTCGCCGACCGGAGCGATGGCGATCCAGGTCAAACCGCTAGACCGGCCGTTCCGCGAAGCGCGGGTCGCGGTGCGGCCGCTGCCGGTCGACGAAAGCGACTTCCGGCTGGCGCACAAGACCAGCGACCGGCGCTTCTATGATCAGGCGCGAGCCGACGGCGGCGCCGACGAGACGATCTTCGTCGCCCCCGACGGAGCGCTGACCGAGGGCAGCTTCACAAACATCTTCGTCGAGCGCGATGGCCGCCTGCTGACTCCGCCGGCGGCGCGCGCGAGGATGCCCGGAATCCTTCGCTCGACGCTGATCGAGGAAGGGCGCGCGGTCGAAGCCGAACTGACGCAGGCCGACCTCGAGGGGGGCTTCTTCATCGGCAACATGGTGCGAGGGCTGATCCCCGCGAAGCTCGCCTAGGCGGCGATCGGAAAGCGCAGGACTCGGTCGGTGACCGGGACCAGCGCTGACGCACCGGGGCCGACCTTGCGCATGATCTCGGGATGGTGCGCGTCGAGCCCGCCGGTCAGCGAGCCATAAGCGGGCAGGATCAGCTTGGTCGCGGTCGTGACGTAGCACCGCCGCGACACGTGCCGCCCCTTCATGCGCAGGCGAAGCTTGGGGTGATAATGGCCCGACAGTTCGGGGGCGGGGTCGTTGGCGACGGCTTCGTGCCGAAGCACCAGCCCGCGAACCGTCATCTCCTCGACGATCCGGCCGCCGCAATGATCGACGAAGCCCGCGTCGTGATTGCCGGTGATCCACACCCAATCGAGCCGCGCAGTGAGCGAGGTCAGCAACGCGCGCGCATCGTCGGGCAGCCGGTCGCAGCCGAAGCGGTCGTGGAAACTGTCGCCAAGGCAATAGAGGCGCGAAACGCCGCTGCGCTCGATGTCGCGTTCCAGCGCCGACAGGGTCGCGATCGAATCATAGGGCGGCAGCATCTGGCCGAGCCGCGCGAACCAGCTCGCCTTTTCCAGATGCAGGTCGGCGACCAGCAGGGCGTCCTCAGCCGGCCAGTGCAGCGCGCCATCGGGGCTGGCGAGGAATTCGTGACCGGCGAACGAAAAGGGAACCATGAGCGGCGCTGTAACCCGCTTTCGCGCGCTATTCCAACCCCATGACGTGATCGCGAAGCGACCGGGCATCGTGCAGCGCATTGTGCGGCACCGCGCTGTTCGCCGCGGTCGAAAAGCCGGGCATCGGCACGAAGCGGAGCGTGAACTGCGGCGCGTGAAGCATCTGGCCCGGGCCGATCACCCATAGCATCGCGAAGTGCGACAAGTCCTCGGGCCAGTCGGCGATGATGTCGGGCGCCTCGTCATGCGCCAGCCAGTGCGCGAGCGATTCCGCCGCGGCGAGGCGCGACAGGCGCGGCGCCTTCAACGATTCGGGGACCATGTCGAGGTACGGCACGACGTGGCGTTCGACCCAGGGGTCGAGCGGGCCGTCATGCGCGATGGTCGCATAAAACTCTTCGCCGCCGTCTTCGGGCACCAGCGCCAGGCTGAGCAAGGCTCCGCCGAAGCCATTATATTCGGTGTCGAGGAAGTAGCGCACGTAAGACCGTCTGAACGAGCGAGCGGGCCGGGTCCAGTCCGTCCCTCGCGGTGAGACGCGGGACGACGCTGCTCAGTTGATGTCGGAGGCGGGGCGCGGCGGGCAGGGTTCGCCGCGGTCCTGTGCCTTCTTGCACTGACGCTGCCATTCGCGGTCGCGCTTGCCGGCTCTTTCCTCGGCCTTGCGAAGTTCGCGTCCGCGCTTCTCGTCGGCTTCCGACTGGCTGGTGGTCACCGCATCGACGCCCGCCGACGCGGCCTTGACCGGAAGGGTGACGACATCGACCGCGGTGCTGGCGATGGTGCCGACGACGCAGCCCGACAGGGCGATCGGCAGGGCGGACAAGATGAGGATGCGGCGCATGGGGCGATCATGCCTTATGCGTCCACCCTCGTCGAGGCGGATCAGTCGAGCCGCATCGCCTCGGCGGCGAGTGCCTCGGCCTCGATCAGCAACTGGTCCTCTGCAGTCCCCGCCGGTACCGACTCGCGCCCGATCACGACCATCAGCGGCACCGCGAGCGGGGTGACGCGCTCGGCCTGGACATGGACCATCGTCTCGGCGGCCCGATCGACCAGCCGGGCGAGCCGGCCAAGCTCGGTCATCCGCGCCCGCGCATCCTCCCACGCCGCCTTCAGCAGCAGGTGGCCCGGTTCGTACTTGCGAAGCACGTCGTAGATGAGGTCGGTCGAAAAGCTGACCTGCTTGCCGGTTTTGCGCTTGCCCGGATGCTGGCGCTCGACCAGTCCGCCGATCACCGCGACCTCGCGAAAGGCGCGCTTCAGCAGGTGCGATTGTTCGATCCACTCGACGAATTCCTGTTCGAGGATGTCGGGCGAAAAGAGAGGACGCGGGTCGGTGACCGGCTCCAGCCCGTAGCAGGCGATGGCATAGTCGTTGGCGACGAAGCCGAGCGGCTTGAGGCCCGCGCTCTCCATCCGCTTGGTGACGAGCATGCCGAGCGACTGGTGCGCGTTCCACCCTTCGAAACTGTAGGCGCACATGAAGTGGCGACCTTCGTGCGGAAAGGTCTCGACCAACAGCTGGTCGGGCTGCGGCAGGATCGAGCGGCGCTTCTGCACTTCCAGCCATTCGCGCACGTCGTCGGGGAAGCGGTGCCAGTCGCGGTCGTCGGCCAAGTAGCCGCGGACCCGGTCGGCGAGGTGAGTCGACATCGACATGCGCTGCCCGCCGTAGGTGACCAGTCGCGCCTGCTTGGTCGAGGCGCGGACGAGAATGTCGCTGTCCTTCATGCCGACGACCTCAAGGCTGAGGCCCGCGAAGAAGATGTGGTCGCCGATCGTCAGCGTCGAGGCAAAGCCTTCCTCGACACGGCCGAGCATCCGCCCGTTCTTGAATCGGACGTCCATCATCGGATTGTCGACGATCACCCCGGCATTGAGGCGATGCTGTGCGATCACCGCGGGCCGGGTGACGCGCCAGTGGCCGGGCCTGTCTTCGACCAGCCGTTTGAATTTGTCGTAGGCGCGCAGCGCGTAGCCGCCGGTCGCGATATATTCGAGCACCTGGCGCCACGTCTCGTCGGTCAGCCCCGAGTAGGGCGCGGCGGTGCGCACCTCGGCAAGCAGCGCGGCCTCCTCGAACGGTGCCGCGCACGCGACCGAGAGGATATGCTGGGCAAGCACGTCGAGCGTGCCCGGGCGGAAGATCTCGGGGTCGAGCTCCTTTGCGTCGACCGCGTCGAGCGCCGCCCGTGCCTCCAGATATTCGAAGCGGTTCCCGGGCACGACCATTCCGCGCGACGGCTCGTCGAGCCGGTGGTTGGCACGGCCGATGCGCTGGAGCAGGCGCGAGCTTCCCTTCGGCGCGCCCATCTGCACGACGAGGTCGACGTCGCCCCAGTCGATGCCGAGATCGAGGCTGGCCGTGGCGACGAGCGCGCGCAGGCGGCCGTCGCTCATCGCCGCCTCGACCTTGCGCCTGGCCTCGAGGCTTAGGCTGCCGTGGTGGATGCCGATCGGGAGTTGCGCGTCGTTGGCGGTCCACAATTCCTGGAAGATCAGCTCCGCGAGGCTGCGCGTGTTGCAGAAGACGAGCGTCGTCTTGTGCTGTTCGATCAGCTCCATGACCTGCTTCGCCGCATAACGGCCCGAATGGCCCGACCATGGCACGCGGCCGTCGGGGATCAGGATGGTGAGGTCGGGCTCGGCGCCGGGATCGCCCTGGACCATCGCGACGGTGTCGATGTCGCCGTCGGGCGCAAGCCACGCGCGATAGGCGTCGGGATCGGCGATGGTCGCGCTCAGGCCGACGCGGCGCACTTCGGGTCGGATCGCTTGCAGCCGCGACAGCGCGAGCGACAACAGGTCGCCGCGCTTCTCCTTGGCGAAGGCGTGGATTTCATCGACGACGACGGTGTGGAGGCCCGCGAACATCGCCTCGCTGTCAGGATAGCTCAGCAGCAGCGACAGTGATTCTGGCGTGGTCAGCAGGATCTGCGGGGGCTTCACCCGCTGACGCGCCTTGCGATCCGACGGCGTGTCGCCGCTACGCGTTTCGACCCGGATCGGCAGGTCCATCTCGGCGATCGGGCCGAGCAGGTTGCGCTGCACGTCGACCGCGAGCGCCTTGAGCGGCGACACGTAAAGCGTGTGCAGGCCTTCGGTCGGTCGCTCGATCAGGTCAACCAGAGTCGGCAGGAACCCTGCCAGCGTCTTGCCCGCCCCGGTGGCGGCGACGAGCAGCGCGTGGTCGCCCTTCCGCGCGACGTCGAGCATCGCCAACTGGTGCCGGCGCGGCGCCCAGCCGCGCTTATCGAACCAGCCGGCAATGACATCGGGAAGGTCGGTCAGATGTCCTCGTTCCGACGCTCGGCGGCCTTCGCGTCGCGATCTTCGGCCTGATACAGGTCATGCGTCGCGCGTTCGGTGACGTCGCGCGGGGTCTTCGCCTGGCGGTTGCGCAGGATCACCCACACGAATGCCACCAGCAGGATGATCGGGCCGACGATCGTCGCGATGGGCCAAAGGCTGCCTTCTTCCATGTCATTCCTCTCGACTGGGCCGGGAACTTGCCGGCGTCTCATCGGCTATAACCCCGCAATGCCGCGTCCGGGTTCCTGGATCGAGCCTTTTCCCGAAGGCATCTTCGTCAAACCCGCCGGGGCGTGGGTCGATCCGTCACAACCAAAGGACAAGGCGCTGGTGACGCACGGCCATGCCGACCATGCGCGCGGCGGTCATGGCGCGGTGTGGGCGACGCCCGAAACACTGGCGATCATGGACGTCCGCTATGGTCAGCAGTCGGCCAACCCGGTCGCTTATGGCGAGACGGTTCGGCTGGGCGAGGTCGACGTCAGCTTCGTCCCCGCCGGCCATGTGCTGGGATCGGCGCAGATCATCCTCGACTATCAGGGCGAGCGAGTGGTCGTGTCGGGCGACTACAAGCGCCGCCCGGACCCGACCTGCGCACCGTTCGTGGTGACGCCGTGCGACATCTTCATCACCGAGGCGACGTTCGGCCTACCGGTCTTCCGCCATCCCGACACGGGCAGCGAGATCGACCGGCTGCTTCACCGCCTTCGCGCCGAGCCGGAGCGCTGCATCTTGGTCGGCGCCTATGCGCTGGGCAAGGCGCAGCGGGTGATCGCCGAAATCCGCGCGCGGGGACACGACGAGCCGATCTACTACCATGGCGCGATGGAGCGTTTGTGCCGCCTGTACGAGGAGCTTGGCGTTCCGCTCGGCGAGCTTCGGCCCGTTGCGGGCGCGAAGAAGGAAGAGTTGCAGGGGCGGATCATCATCTGCCCGCCGTCGGCGCTTAATGACCGCTGGTCGCGGCGATTGCCCGATCCGGTCACCGCGATGGCATCGGGGTGGATGCGGATCCGTCAACGCGCGCGGCAGAAGAATGTAGAGCTGCCGCTGGTCATTTCCGATCACAGCGACTGGGACGAACTGACCACCACGATCCGCGAGGTCGCGCCGAAGGAAGTGTGGATCACCCACGGCCGCGAGGATGCGCTGATGCACTGGTGCATGACCCACCAGATCAAGTCGCGCGAACTCAATCTGGTTGGCTATGAAGATGAGGAGGAAGAATGAGGACGAGCATCGTCATGCTGTCGCTGAGCCTGGCCGCGTGTGGCGCGACCGAGCAGCCGCAGCCGGTCGAGAATCAGTCCGAAGCGGCCGAGGCTGCGCCGGTGATGCCGAACTCGTCGTCGCAGACCGAGGCCGCAACGCCTGCGTCACATTCGAATACTCCGGCGCGGATGAGCAATTTCGCCAAGCTGGATGCCGCCAACTGCCGCGTCGTCCGTGAGAATCGCGAGGAGGCGGGTTATGTCCTTCGCCGCTGCGGTGGACCCGCAGGCTATGCGCTTGAAGTCAGCGAGAGCGATCTTCGGCAGGGGATTGAGGTCGTCGCGCCGGGCGGGGCGAAGACCGACATCAAGCTCAACGAGCTGGTCGCGAAAGGCGCGTTCAGCACCCTCGGACCGACCGCCGAGTGGCGCGGGGCCGATCCGGCGCGTCCCGAGACGCTGACCTTCCGGCTTGGCGTCGCCGACGGTTCGGCGCCGTCGCGGCCCGACTCAAGCAAGCTGGTCGTGGCGCGGCTTCAGCCAACGCCGTGCATCGTCGCGGTGATCGAGCCCGGCCCGGCTCAGAGCGAGCAAGCGCGAAAAGCGGCCGACGGTAACTTGGCCACTTGTCTGTCCTAGTGCGTTGCCAGCCAGTCCGCCCAAGGGTCGGACGCCGGTTGGCGACGGACAGCGAACAACGCCAGCCCCGCGACCACGCCGCCTAGCAGCACCGCGAAGCCAGTCTTTCTCGATCGATGGGCTTTGTTCATCTCCGGTTCCTCCCGCTTCGCCAAGGTAGCCTGCAAAAAGGTACGGGCGATGAAACCGCAATGTCACTTCGATGACGCGTGGCTCAAGCGGGATGCGTCCATCGGACGCGTTGTCGTTTCGGGGAATCCGCCTAGGCTTGGTCGGCTGGAGAGGAAGATCTGATGGTCGCGAGCATCTGGACGGCGATTGTCCTGGCGGGAAGCCAGCCGGGTGCCGCGAGCAATCCGGCGCCTCTGGTCATCGATCTGATGCCCCCGCCATGTCCGGAAGGGGAGGACGATATCGACGCCGTGGTCTGTGCCAAGCGCATTCCCGACTATCGCATTGACCCGGACATCCTTGCCGGCGAGCGATCGCGCCATGCGCCGCCGATCAGCGAGCGCGGCCGCAAGGAGGCCGCGACTGCCGAGAGCTGTCACAATCTGCCGACGAAATGCCAAGGCTCGGGCGTCATCCCGATCCTGCCCATGGCGATCAAGACGATCCAGGCGGTTACGCAGGCGGTGAAGGGCGAGGATTGGCGCGAGCCATTCCAGACCGGCAACGACGAATATTCGGCCTACCGCCGCGCGATGGCGCTGCGGCGAGCGCGGGAGGCGGAGGCGCCTTTGCCCAAGGCGGACAAAGGCCCCTGATCCGACCGACCTAATGCGCGGCTTCGACCGCTTCGATACCTGACGCTTCAAGCTGCGAGTTGACCGTGCCCATCAGGCGATCGAGCCCGGCCTGATCCCTAGCTTCGGCGCGCGCGACGAGAACGTCCTGCGTGTTCGAAGCGCGGAGCAGCCACCAGCCGTCGTCGGTCTTGACGCGAACGCCGTCGGTCTTGTCGACCGAGGCGCCCTCGGCCGCGAGCCGCTCGGCGACTTCGCCGACGACTGCGAACTTGCGGCTTTCGTCGACCTGGAAGCGAAGCTCGGGGGTCGCGACCGACACCGGCATCTCGCTTTTGAGCTGGGTCAACGACTTGCCGCTCTGGCTGACCGCGCGGATCAGGCGGACCGCGGCGTAAAGCGCGTCGTCGAAGCCGTACCATTCATGCTTGAAGAAGATGTGACCGCTCATCTCGCCTGCGAGCGGTGCACCGGTTTCCTTCATCTTCGACTTGATCAGGCTATGGCCAGTGTTCCACATCAGCGGAGTGCCGCCCATTTCGGCGATGCGGTCGAACAGGGTCTGGCTGGCCTTCACGTCGGCGATGATCGTCGCGCCCGGCAAGTCCTTCAGTACCGGACCGGCGAGTACCATCAGCAACTGGTCGCCCCAGATCACGCGGCCCTCGCCATCGACCGCGCCGATGCGGTCGGCGTCGCCGTCGAAGGCAATGCCGAAGTCCAGCTTCTTGTCGGCGACGAGCTTCTTGAGGTCGGCGAGGTTCGCCTCGACCGTGGGGTCGGGATGGTGGTTGGGGAAGCGGCCGTCGACGTCGGTGTAGAGCGTGAAGTGCTCGCCCGGCAGGCGCTTCACCAGCTTTTCGAGCACCGGACCGCCGGCGCCGTTGCCCGCGTCCCAGCCGATCCGATAGGCATTGCCGTCGAAGCCCTTGACCAGCGCATCGACATAATCGTCGATCACGTCCGTCTCGCTGACCTGGCCCTGGCCTTCGGTCCAGTCGCCTTCCGCGGCGCGGCGGCCGAGGTCTTGGATCTCAGTGCCGAACACCGAGCGGCCGTTCAGCAGCATCTTGAAACCGTTATAGTCGGCCGGATTGTGGCTGCCGGTAACCTGGATGCCACCGTCGACGTCGAGCGTCGCGACCGCGAAATAGAGCATCGGCGAGGGGCCCATGCCGATCTTGACCACGTCGAGCCCGCCTTCGGTCAGGCCTTGGAGCAACGCGGCTTCCATCTCGGGGGAATGGGTGCGGCCGTCGCGGCCGACCGCGATCCGCTTGGCGCCTTCGCCGATCGCCAGCGCGGCATAGCTGCGGCCGAGCGCGCGCGCGTCCTCGGGAAACAGGGTCGATCCGACGATGCCCCGCACGTCATATTCGCGCAGGATGGTACGATTGAACTGGTGCATTGGAATTCCTGTGTAGAAACGGCTCAGCCCGCAGCGGCAGCCTTCGGCGCCTGGCCGATGTCGGCCCGCGCCGGGATGGCCAACCCCGCGATCATCTCGCGTAACTCCTGACGGGCGGCAATATGTCCCACCGCGACTTCGCCAATGTCGGCAAGGTCGAGCAGGGTCAGTCCCTTGGGAAAGAGTTCGCGGTAGATCACGCGTTCGCCGAGGCCCGGAATCACCCGGAAACCGACGCGGCGCGCCAGCTCGTCGAGCGCGGCACCGACGCGGCGAAGGTTGTGCGATTCGATGTGCTGCAGGCGGTTGCGCAGGACGACCCAGTCGACGCTTCGCCCGGTCGCCTTGGCGCGCTGGGTGCGGCTGTTCCAGATCATTTCCGCATAGAAGCTGGGCTTGGTGATCTTGTAATTTTCGGGGTGGACCTGTCCGATGAGGTCGAGGTCGACGAAGCTGTCGTTCATCGGGGTGACCAGCGTGTCGGCCTTTTGGATCGCGGCCCGGGCGATCGGATCGTCGCGGCCGGGCGTGTCGATGACGATCACGTCGGCCTGTTCCGACAGGCGCTCGATCGCGGCCTCGAGCGCTTCCTCGCGCTGATCCTCAAGCACTTCGTAGACTGCGTGCGGAAGCTTCTTGTCGAGCCGACGCATCGTCGCATCGCGGTTTTCGAGATAGCGGGTCATAGTGCGCTGGCGCTGGTCGAGGTCGAGCGCGGCGACGCGGTGGCCCGAGGCGGCGAGCGCAACGGCGGTGTGGACCGCGGTGGTCGACTTGCCCGTGCCGCCCTTTTCGTTGGCGAAGATGATGAAATGCGGCTGGCCCATGGCCATCGACGTGCCCCTTGTTGATCCCCTCGGCCCGCCGTTACAGACGATGCCCCGATGCCAAGCTCTATCGAAGGCCCGAATCGCATGCAAATTGTTCGTGAATTGAGCGATTTGGCCGCCGCGCTGGCGCCATGGCGCGCGAACGGCGAGACGATCGCCCTCGTCCCGACGATGGGGGCGCTCCACGCCGGGCACCTCGCGTTGATCGCCGAAGCGCGGACCAGGGCCGACCGCGTCGCCGCTACGATCTTCGTCAATCCGCTTCAGTTCGCGCCGACCGACGACCTCGATCGCTATCCGCGGCGCGAGGCCGAGGACGCCGCATTGCTGGGGGAGGCTGGATGCGACCTGCTGTGGACCCCGACCGCGACGCAGTTATACCCCGAGGGATTCGAGACCACGGTGCATGTCGCCGGGGTCAGCGAGCGCTGGGACGGCGCGGCGCGGCCGGGTCATTTTGACGGGGTCGCGACGGTGGTCGCCAAGCTGTTCCTGGCGGTGCGACCGACAACAGCGATTTTCGGCGAAAAGGATTTCCAGCAGCTCGCGGTGATCCGCCGGATGGAGCGCGACCTTGGCCTTGGCATCGCCATTCACGGTGTCGAGACGGTCCGCGATGCCGATGGCCTCGCCCTGTCTTCGCGCAACGCCTACCTCAGCGCTGACGAACGGAAGCGGGCGCTTGCGCTGCCGATGGCGCTGGAACAGGCACGGCGCGAGATTTCTGAAGGCGAGCCGGTGAGCGAGGTGCTCGACGCGGCGCGGCAATCGCTCCGCGATGCGGGTTTCGAGCGGATCGACTATGTCGCGCTGGTGGACGCCGCTACGCTCGAACCGGTCAGGACCGCTGAAGGCGAGATGCGACTTCTGGCGGCCGCAGTGATCGGAACGACCCGACTGATCGATAACATTCGTGTCGTTTCGGCAACAGTTTCCAATTAGGGTTTTTGCCGCGTTAACCATTTGAACATGCTTTGAGCCGAATTCTCCGTTCCACAGAGGGAAACAGGGGAATTTGAAATGGCCATCAGTCAGAAGAGCGCGGACTTCCTAATTCGTAGCCGACTAGCCGACGCCGAGCGTGGCGACGTCGAAGCCTATTACGACCTTGGCGTCAGCTACTCGACGGGCCGCGGGGGCGCCCCGGTCGACCTGATCGAAGCGCACAAGTGGTTCAACCTCGCCGCGCTGTCGGGCGACACCCGCGCGCAGGCTTGCCGCGCCGAAATCTCCTACGAGATGACCGCGCGCGAAATCGCCGAAGCGCAGCGCCAGGCGCGCAGCTGGCTGGGCCAGGGCACGCACCAGCGCTACGCCGCGTAAGACTTACTTTACCACCACCGTCACGGCCCGGCGGTTCTGCGCCCAGGCGCTTTCGTCGGACCCTTGCGCGGCCGGGCGTTCCTTGCCCCAGCTGATCACAGTCAGACGGCCTGCTGGCACGCCGCTGGCGATCAGGAAGTCCTTGGCACTGTTGGCGCGCCGCTCGCCCAGCGCGAGATTATATTCGCGGGTGCCGCGTTCGTCGGCATGGCCTTCGATCGACCCGCGCACCGATGGGTTGGCGAGCATCCAGCGCGCCTGAGCCCCCAGCGTCGCACGCGACGCCTGGTCGAGCCCGTACTGATCGGTCCCGAAATAGATGGTGTCGCTGCCCGCCTTGGCGACGAGGTCGGCCTGCATCGCCGGCAGTTCGACGAGATCGACCGAATCGTCGGCCGCGGTCACCGGCGCTCCGGCATTGGGATCGATGGCGCCGCTCGACGCATCGGCCACCGGGGTCTTTCGTCCGCAGCCGCCGATAGTCAGAGCCAGCGCGGTCATGCCGATGAGGATGGTCTTGTTCATGATGTCACTCCTTCAAATGGGTTGCCGGCGGCTCAATCGTTGAGCGGCGACCAGCTGGGATCGGATCCGCCGACGGGGGTCGGCATTCGGCGTGGCTGTCCGCCATTGATGCTGACCGAGTAGAGGGTCGCGTTGCCCGACCCCTGTGCGGTGCGGTGGAACATGACGAACTGGCCGTTGGGGGCCCAGCTCGGCCCCTCGTCCTGCCACGCGTTGGTCAGCAGGCGTTCGCCGCTGCCCGACGAATTCATCACGCCGACACGAAAAGCGCCGCCACCGATCTTGGTGAAGGCGATCAGGTCGCCGCGCGGGCTCCACACCGGGGTGGCGAAGGCGCCGCCGCCGAAGCTGATCCGGCGCTGGCCCGACCCGTCGTCGTTCATGACGTAGATTTGCTGGCTGCCCGATCGGTCGCTTTCGAACGTGATGCGCCGACCGTCGGGCGAGAAGCTGGGCGCGGTGTCGGCGCCCGGGGTCGATGTCAGACGCTGCGGAGTGCCGCCATTAGCGCCTACGACATAAATGTCGGTATTGCCGCCGCTAGCCATCGAAAAGACGATGCGGTTGCCGTCAGGCGAAAAGCGCGGGGCGAAGGTGAAGGCGGTGCCGGGGACGAGCAGGCGGGTCGAGCCGCTGGCCATGTCCATCACGTAGACGCGCGGACGGCGGCCCTGATAGCTCATGTAGACCAGCTTGTCGCCGCGCGGGCTGAAGCGCGGGGTCAGCACGGTCGCCTGCCCGGGCGTCAGGTAGCGATGGTTGGATCCGTCGCTGTCCATGATCGCGATCCGCTTTACGCGCGCATTCTTCGGACCGGTTTCGGCGACATAGACGACGCGCGTATCGAGGAACGGCTGTTCACCCGACAGACGCGAATAGACAAGGTCGGCGCACTTGTGCGCGGCGCGGCGCCAGTCGCCAGCGTTGACCGCGAAGCCCTGCCGCGCAAGCTCGCGGCCCGCGGTCACGTCGAACAGATAGCAGGCGAGCGTCAGCCGACCGCCGGCGCCGCTCTCCACATAGCCGGACACGAGTGCGGAAGCGCCCGCCGCGCGCCACGTCGGATAGGCCGGGGTCGCCGCCTGCGATGCGCCGTAGGTGGCGACGCCGTTGGGTCCGAGCGGCGTGAACAGCCCGGTCGAGCGCAAATCGGCGCTGATCACTTCGGCGATCTGGCGCCCGACGCCGTCGCCGGGACCCGCCTGGCTGGGGAAGGCGGGAATGGCGATGGTGACATTGCCCTTCACGCCGCCGCCGACGATCTCGACCTCGACGGGGGGCGGCTCTTCCTGCGCCAGCGCCGGCATCGGCGCGAGCAGGGTCAGCAGGGCGAACAGGCGGATGCTCATCGGGGCACTCCTCATGGGACTCGGTAGGTCATGTTGATGTTCGCCCACCCGCCGCTGGGCGTATTGTAGAGGTCGGCGGGGAGCCGTAGCGGCGCGCATTGGCGGTAGCTGGCGATCGCCTGGTCGGCGACGAGCTTTTCATACTGCCCGTTCTCGTCGTCGACGCCGCTAGTGCGGACGATGGTCGGGGTGCCCTTGAGGCGGCCGTTGGGAAACAGGCGAAGGTTGAGGACGACGCGGATGCGGTTGGCGCCGGGGCCGAGGTCGCGCTGCTGCTCGGCGCACGGGCGGATCTGCGCGGCGATAGCCGATGCGACGTCGGCCTTCGCAGCGGCGTCGAAGCGCGCGGCCGAGGGGCGAGCTTCGGACCGCGAAGGGCGCGACGGGGCTTCGGAGATGCCCTTGAGGAAGTCATCGCCAAGCCGCGACACGCGGGGTGCAGCCTTGGCGGGCGCAGGCTTTGCAGGCGCCGCCTTGGCCGGAGCCGCCTTCGCCGGCGCCGGCTTTGCAGGGGCGGGCTTGGCGGGCGTCGGGCGAGGCGCGGGCTTCGCGGGGACAGGGCGGGGCGTGGGTTTTGGCGCTGCCTGCTCGGGCGGTCGCGGGGTCGGGATCGGCACCTCGCGCGGCAGGGGCGGGGCGGGGTCGACCGGGGCGGGCGCGGGTGCGACCGGCTCGTCCTCGCCCATTTCGGGCGCTTGCGAAGCAGGAGGCGGCTCGGCGATCGGGGTCGGCGCCGCGGCGGTCAGGCCGACTTCCTCGACCAGTTCGACATCCATCGACGGCGGCTCGGGCGGCGTGTCGACGCTGGCCAGGCTGAGCGACAGGGCGGCGACCAGCGCGACGTGAAACGCCAGCGCCGCCCCGGTCCCGGCAAGCTCTGCCCGGTCGATGGCTATTGGCCCTCTCCCCCGACCGAGACCAGCGCGACGCGGTTGAGGCCGGCGCGGTTGAGTTCGCCCATCACCCGCATCACGCGCCCATAATCCAGCCCGCGGTCGGCGCGCAGGTAGATGCGCCGTCCCTCGGCGGGCGCGGGCTGCGCGGCGATTTCCATCAGCTTGGCAGCCAACGCGGCCTCGGCGACCGGAACGTCGTCGACCGTGATCGCGCCCGTCCCGTCGATTGCGACCTGCACCGGCTCGGCTTGCTGGTCGAGCGCGCCGGCGCGGCTTTCGGGCAGGTCGATCGGCACGCCCGCGACCAGCAGCGGCGCGGTGACCATGAAAATAATCAGCAGCACCAGCATGACGTCGACCAGCGGCGTGACGTTGATCTCCGCCATCGGCGCGCGGCGGCCGCGGCGGCGTCCCGACGAAGGAAGGCTAGCGCCCATCAGTGACCGCCGCCGACTTCGACCTCGAGCTCGCGGCTCAGCGTTGCGTGAAAGCGATCGGCGAAGCGGCCGAGACGCGCTTCGAGCCGGTCGAGGCCATGCGTCAGGCGGTTGTAGGCGATGACCGCAGGAATGGCGGCAAACAGCCCGATCGCGGTGGCGAACAGCGCCTCGGCAATGCCCGGCGCAACGACCGCCAGGCTGGTGTTATTGGCGCCCGCGATCGCGGTGAAGCTGCGCATGATGCCCCACACCGTTCCGAACAGCCCGACGAACGGCGCGACCGATCCGACGGTGGCAAGGATGTTGAGCCGGTCGCCGAGCCGCTCGAGCTCGGCAGCGACGGCGGCGTTCATCCGGCTGGCGAGGCGTTCGCGGGTGCCGGCGCGGTCCACCACCACGCCGCGGGTCGAGCGGCGCCATTCGTCGAGCGCGGCCGACATGACGCTTGCGGTCGGCAGCTTTTCCTCGCCGCGCTTGGCGTGGAAGGCGTCGATATCGCTCGCCGCCCAGAAATCGCGCTCATAGGCCTCGGTCTGGCGATTGATGCGCTTCAGCCGGATGGCGTGGGTGAAGATGATCGCCCACGTCCACACGCTGGCGGCGAGCAAGCCGACCATCACCAGTTTCACGACGATGTCGGCTTGCGCGAAAAGGTGGAGCGGCGACATCAAGTCGGCGGTTGTCTGCAGCGCGGGCATTATTCCCCTTTGGTTTCCAGGCGTTTGAAGATGTCCACCCACTCGGCCGGCTGACGCCGCGGCCGACCCTCCGGGCTCAGCAGCGCGGCGACGACCTCGGCCTCGGCCAAGAGTTCGTTTCCGCGCATGACTCGTTGATGAATGGCGCAGGATGCGGCGCGCACTTGCGTGACCCGGCTGAGGATCAGCAAGTCGTCGTCGAGCTTTGCGGGGCGGCGCCATTTGATCGCCATTTCGCTGACGGCGTAGGTGCCGATGCCGTCCTCGATCGCCGCGCGCTGGTCGATGCCCGCCACGCGCAGCATGTCCGACCGCGCCCGCTCGAAAAAGCGGAGGTAGTTGGCGTGATAGACGATCCCGGCGGTGTCGGTGTCTTCGTAGAAGACGGTCAGGGCGAAGCGGTGCTCCGACCCTACGAACCCGCCGCGATACGGCTTGTCGAAGGGAGATGGCTCCATTGCGGCCCGCCTTAGCGAGCATGAATGGTGCGCCGCAACCCTGCGTCGCCCAGCCGAGCCTTCAAACTGACAATTGACTTCCATGTAACGTCAAGGTTACACGTAACCTCAAGGTTACAAAAAGGGGGGCATTCATGGCCTATCGCAGCAAGGCAACATTCGATCAGCCGAGTGCCGAAGATATCGAGCAGATGCGGGGAATGAACGCCTGGTTTCTGCCGCTGTTGTTCTTCCAGCAGGCGTCGTTGATCTTTCGCGAGGGCGGATCGCCGTTCACCGCTTATCTCGGCATCGTCGCCTGGGCATTCCTGATACTGGTGGAATTCGTATATTTGAGCGCCTGGAAGGTTCGATGGCTCGGTGAGCGCGAGAACGCGATCCTCAACGACGAATGGCATCGCGCCATCAGCGGAGAGGCGTCGCGCTGGGGGTTGGCAGCAGTTGCCACATTGGGCGTCGGCATGATTGTGGCTGACCGGTGGATCACCTTTGACGGACCCAAATTGATATTCATTCTGGTCAACGGTGGCATGCTGACGGCGGGTCTGCGTTACGCCTGGCTCAATCGAGGGGTGGCGGACGACGACGCGTGAGGCTCGTCAATCGAATCAAGGACAGGCGTACGCAGCTTGGGCTGACCCAAGCTGAACTGGCCGATCATTGTGCCGTCTCTCGGAAAACGATCAATACGGTCGAGAACGGCGTTTTCGTTCCCTCGACCGTGCTGGCGCTTCGAATTGCGGCGGTGCTTACCGAGCCGGTTGAAGAGTTGTTCTGGCTCGAAGATTGAGTGCCTCGACATGGCGGGCGAGGTTGCCCTGCGCCGCGCTGATGTCGATCAGGTGCATGCCCCAACCGGGAATGAAGAAGCCGAGCGCGCCGACCTCGCCGCCGATGCGATCGGTGCGCTTGTCGGCGGGATCGGCGTTGGTGCGGATCGACAGATAGCCGCGCGGGCCGTCGTTGACGCAGCGTGCCGAGACGAGGCCTTGCGTGCGGACGAATGGGGTGGGCGGGGCACCCTCGCTCGACCAGGTGATCGGGCCGCCGGGGACGGGCAGGGTCGAGCGCGTGTTCCAGTAGGATTCGAGAGGGACCCAGCCGGTCGCGCCGGGCTTGCCCGGGTTGACGCAGCCGACGGTCATCCCCGGCTTGTCGGCGATCCCGAAAATCGCACCGGCGGGGGGCGCGTTGCGCTCGCGATAGCTGACCCAGCTCATCACGCAGCCGGTCTGCATCGCGCGGCTGCACAGCGGGGTCGACTTGAACGTGCCGCCGACCAGCTTGCCCTGCGGGACCATGACGTTGAAGCCCGGAATGATCGCGAGGCGCATCTGCTTCGCGGCGGGCTTACCCTCGATTTCGCGCGCGATCAGCTGTTGGAGCATCAGCGAGCCCTGGCTGTGGCCGATCAGGACGAACGGGCGGCCCTCGTTATATTTGGAAAGATAGGTGCGCCACGCGGCGGCGACGTCGCCGTAGGCAAGCATCGCCGGACCGGCGACGTTGGCGCCAGCGGCGGCGGCGGTCACCGCGCCAAGCGTCATCGAACGATACATCGGCGCAAAGGTTCGGCAGCCGCTGGCGAAGCGGGCGAACTGGCTGACGATCGAGGCGCGCTCCTCGCCGTCGCCCGGGGTGAGGTCGCTGTTCATTCCCTGATCGCGGCTGACGGTCGGATAGACGATGAAACAATCGACGTCGGCGTCGCGCGACGGGCCAGTGATCAGCGGCTTGCCATAGCCCGACGGGTTGAGCTCGGTCGCCTTGACGGTGACGGCGCAGGGGTCGGTGCGGCCGGGCAGGCACAGCCAGTTGCCGGGACGGTCATAATCGGTCGCGGCCGGGGCGGCGGCGGGTTGCGCCGAGGCGGGCGTCTCGATCAGGGCGGCAAGGGCAAGGGCAAGGGCAAGGGCAAGGGCAAGGGCAAGGACGAACGGACGGATCATTTGGCGGGATCTCCAACATCGAACAGGCCGGTCTGCGCGCCGGGGGGCGGGTTGAGGCCGAGGTGACTGTAGCCGCGGCCGTTGAGGCAGCGCCCACGGGCAGTGCGCGCGATCAGGCCGAGCTGGATGAGATAGGGTTCGACCACGTCTTCGAGCGTGTCGCGCGGCTCACTGAGTCCCGCCGCGAGGGTCTCGATGCCGACGGGGCCGCCGCCGTAGAGGTCGGCGATCATCGTCAGGTAGCGGCGGTCCATCGCATCGAGGCCAAGCTGGTCGATCTCGAGGCGGCCAAGCGCGCGGTCGGCGGCTTCGGCGTCGATCTGGGCCGCACCGGCGGCATGGGCGAAGTCGCGCACCCGGCGGAGCAGGCGGCCGGCAATTCGAGGGGTGCCGCGGCTGCGGCGGGCAATCTCGTGCGCGCCGTCCCGCGACAGCGGTGCGTTGAGCAACCGTGCGGCGCGGCTGACGACGAGTTCTAGCTCGCCAACAGTGTAGAAGTTGAGGCGGATCGGAATCCCGAAGCGATCGCGCAGCGGGGTGGTCAGCAGTCCCTGCCGGGTAGTGGCGCCGACGAGGGTGAAGCGCGGCAGGTCGATCCGGACGCTTCGTGCCGACGGGCCTTCGCCGATCATCAGGTCGAGCGCTCGGTCTTCCATCGCCGGATAGAGCACTTCCTCGACCGCCGGATTAAGGCGGTGGATTTCGTCGATGAACAGGACGTCGCCGTCTTCAAGATTGGTCAGCAGCGCGGCAAGGTCGCCCGACTTGGCGATCACGGGGCCGCTGGTGGCACGAAAGCCGACACCCATCTCGCGCGCGAGAATTCCGGCGAGCGTCGTCTTGCCGAGGCCGGGCGGCCCGAAGAACAGGACATGGTCGAGCGCCTCGCCGCGCGCGCGGGCGGCGTTGACGAAGATGCGCAGATTCTCGCGCGCGCCCTGCTGCCCGACGAACTCGTCGAGGCTCTTCGGACGCAGCGCCGCGTCGGCATCCTCGGCGGTGCGCTCGGGCGTGGTCAGTCGGGTCGGGTCGGTGGCCATGTCAGTCGTGCTCGACGCTATCGCCCGAAATCGCAACCCAATCGTGCTTGCGATTTTCCCACACCGAGAAATCGGGCGTGAAGGCGAACGCGTCGTCGAGCGCGCCGATCGCGATGGCGATCGTTTCCGGCGCATGGTCGTGACGATAGAAGGGCGACATTCCGCATTCGGGGCAGAAGTGGAAGCGAGTGACGCCCTTGTCGTTGGTGGTCAGATATTCGCGCGACTGGCCCTCGACCAGGACCGCCTCGGCGGAAAAGCGAACCTGCGCCGCGAAGGCGGAGCCACTGCGCTTCTTGCAGTCAAGGCAATGACAGACCGACACGCGCACCGGCTCGCCGGTCGCGGTCACGCTGAGTTGGCCGCAGCGGCAGGAGGCGGTGTGGGCGGTCATGATCGCATCAGCCCGGAACGTAGATCCAGACACGCCGCGGACCCCCCGACAGTCCTCTCAAGGCCGCCGCCGCCTGCGGCTGGCGTGGACGGCCTTCGCAAGGCTCCTCGTAGATTTCGGCCATCTGCCGGAGCATGACCGGAGGGGCCGAGTTGAGTTCGACGACCCCCGTGACCAGGTTGCGATGCATCAGCCCGATCCCGCCCCAATGGCTGCGCAGGCGCTTGTCCTTGTCGCACCGCGGCGGCTCCAGCATGGCGCGAATGGCGGACACGGCGCGCGGATCGCCGCCGATCGCTGCGCCGGTAAGCAGGATTTCTGCCTTGTCCGCATCGCGCGTCACCCCGGTTCCGTCGCGATAGGCAAGGCCGAGCGAGTAGCGTGCAGACACCTGTCCGTCTTTCACTTCCTGTTCGAGGACCGGGATCGCCTTCGCGAAATCGCCGGCGGAGTAGAGGTTCATCCCGGGAGTCTTCTTCACCCCGATCGAGCACGACGCCAGCGCGACCGCCGACAGCGCACACAAAGCAATACGACCTTTCGACATTCCCAACCCCCGTCCCGATTATTTCGCCGCTTTTCTTAGGGCTAGCCTGACCAGGCTATCAAGTGTCGCCCCGTCGCCAAGATCGGCGACCGCGGCGGCGACCGCGGCGCTGGCTTCGGCGGGCTTGAAGCCGAGGTTGGCGAGCGCGCTGAGGGCGTCCTGTGCGGTAGTACCGCGTGGTGGGGCGGCGCCGGCGACGGCGGCGAGAGCGGGACTGCCCATCTTGCCGGCGAGTTCGTTGACGATCCGCATCGCCAGCTTGGGGCCGACGCCGTTGGCGCGGGCGACCATCGCCTTGTCCCCGTGACTGACCGCAGCGGCTAGTTCGGCAGGGTCGAGCACCGACAGGATCGCCAGCGCGACGCGGCCGCCGACGCCCTGCACGCTGGTCAACTGACGGAACGCCTCGCGCTCGCCGGTCGAGCCGAAGGCGAACAGCGTCATCGAATCCTCGCGCACCTGCAATTCGGTCAGCAGCATGACCTCGCCGCCGATCGGGCCGATGGCGTCGAGCGTCCGGGTCGAGGCCAGCACGGCATAGCCGACCCCGGCGACGTCGAGGACGGCACCGTCGGCGCTGGTTTCGGCGAGAATGCCGGTGAGGCGGGCGATCATCGGCCTTGCGTAAGGCCGCTTCGCCCGCTCGCCAAGTGGTGCGCGTGGGTGATCGCGACGGCGAGCGCGTCGGCGGCGTCGGCGCCGGCAATGGTGGCGCCGGGAAGAAGCCGCTGGACCATCGCATGAACTTGGCTCTTGTCGGCGCTGCCGACCCCGACGACGGCCTTCTTCACCAGCCGCGCGGCATATTCGCCGATGTCGATGCCGGCACGCGCCGCAACCATCAGCACGACGCCGCGCGCCTGCGCCAGCTTGAGCGTCGACTGAGCGTTCTTGTTGACGAACACTTCCTCGACCGCCGCCGCGTCGGGGGCGGTATCGACAAGGATCGACTCAAGCTGGCTGGCGAGGTGCGACAGGCGGCGCGGCATCGGTTCCTTGGCGTCGGTCTTCAACTGACCGTTGCCAAGGTGGGTCAGGCGATTGCCCGACGCGCGGATCAAGCCCCAGCCGGTGCACGACAGCGACGGATCAAGACCGAGGACGACCAAACCCTCTCCACGCGGAGAGGGGGAAAGGGTCAACCCAGCCGCTCCATCACGTCGTCGCTGACTTCGTAATTGCCCCACACGGTCTGCACGTCGTCGTCGTCGTCGAGCACGTCGATCAACTTGAGCAGCGTTCCCGCATCGCTTTCGCCGACGTCGACCATGACTTGCGGCCGCCACGCGAGCTTCGCGCCCTCGGCTTCGCCGAGCACCGGCTCGAGCGCTTTGGCGACTTCGTGGAGTGCGCCGATCTCGGTCCAGATTTCGTGGCCGTCATCGGAGGAAGTGACGTCCTCGGCGCCGGCTTCGAGCGCGGCTTCGAACACCTTGTCGGCGTCACCCGCGCTGGCGGGATAGTTGATCAGGCCGACGCGGTCGAAGGCGTGGCTGACGCTTCCGCTCGCGCCCAGATTGCCGCCATTCTTGCTGACCGCGGTGCGCACGTTGGTGGCAGTGCGGTTGCGGTTGTCGGTCAATGCTTCGATGATCAGTGACACGCCGCCGGGGCCGAAACCCTCGTAGCGAACTTCCTCATAGGTCTCGGCATCGCCACGCGCGGCCTTGTCGATCGACCGCTGGATATTGTCCTTGGGCATCGACTGCGCCTTGGCCGCGTTCACCGCGGCGCGCAGGCGCGGGTTCATGTCGGGGTCGGGCAGGCCCATCTTGGCCGCGACGGTGATTTCGCGGCTGAGCTTGGAGAACATGCCCGAGCGCTTCTTGTCCTGCGCACCCTTGCGATGCATGATGTTCTTGAATTTGGAATGGCCGGCCATGCGGGCGGGGCTCCTGGCGTGAAGAAAGGCGTCCCCTTAACCGAATGACCGAGCAGCCGACAAGCCGCACCCCGGTGCGACCTAGCCCTTTGGCGATCTATCGCGACTTCGCGGCCTTCGTTCGGCGACCGCGCCTGCCCGAGCGGACCGAGCCGTTCGACGGCCATTCCCTGGGGGCGGTCGGGTGGCTGCTGCTGCTCAACATCGCCATCGCGCTGCCACTGGCGGTGCTGCTGACCCATTTGGCAGAGAGCGCGTCGGTCGATACGCCGCAATTCGAGGCGCTCACCGAGAACGGTCCGCTGTTCACGCTCGCACTCGGCGCGCTGGGCATTCCGCTGGTCGAGGAAATCTTCTTCCGCGGCTGGATCAATGGGCGACGCACCAGCCTCGTCGTCATCGCGATTGCAGTGGTCGCCGTAGTACTTGTCGGGGTGCTGCTAGGGCTTCAGGCGCCCGCATGGACGCGAATGGCCGCGATTGGCGCGGCGTTGGCGGCGATCCTGGTGGCCTGGTGGCGCGGTCGGCATCACGGGCAGGCGCCGCAATGGTTCGCCAGGATTTTTCCACTGGTCTATTTCGGACAGGCGATCGCATTCGGGCTGGTCCACCTGACCAATTACAAGCAGCCGCCGTCGGCGTTGCTGCTGCTGTTCGTGGTCCCGCAACTGGTGGCGGGCCTGATCAACGGATACGCCCGCGTCCGCTTCGGCATGTGGGGTAACGTCACCATCCATGCGCTATCGAACGGACTGTTCCTGTCGATGATGCTGAGCGGGCTTTAAGGGCCCGCCCGTCATCATCGGATCAGCGGGATCAGGCGAGGCCCAGCGCGTTGCGATAGGTTTCGAGCAGCGCGTCGGCTTCCTGCCGCGCATGGCTTTCCATCTTCCGCAAGCGGACGATCGCGCGCATCGTCTTGGTGTCGTAGCCGTTCGACTTGGCTTCGGCGTAGACGTCCTTCACGTCGTCGGCGATGCCCTTCTTCTCTTCCTCGAGCCGTTCGATCCGCTCGATAAACAGCCGCAGCTGGTCCGCTGCGACATTGTCCTCGCTCATCATGTTTCCTTTTCGATTCGCCCGGTCCGGGTCGTTCGGCGGTGGTCCTAAGCGACCGCTCGGCGCGCCTCAACCCGGTTGAACGAGACGGGCGACCCGCTATGGCAGGCGCGCCACAGCCGATCTGAAAAAGGAATTATGACGATGCTCAAGCCAAGAGCGCGCAAGGTAAAAATCCTGGCGACGCTGGGTCCGGCTTCGTCGAGCCCGCAGATGATCCGCGCGCTGATGGAAGCGGGCGCGGACGCCTTTCGCATCAACATGAGCCACGGCGACCAGGCCAGCAAGGCGGCGTTGGTCGAGACGATCCGCGGATTGGAAAAGCCGCTCGGCCGGCCGACGACGATTCTGTTCGACCTTCAGGGGCCCAAGCTCCGGGTCGGTGATTTCAAGAACGGCTCGGTCATGTTGGAGGCGGGCAAGACCTTCATCCTCGACCGCGATCCCGCCGACGGCGACGAGACGCGTGTCGAGCTTCCCCATCCCGAATTGTTCGAGGCGTTGCAGGACGGCGACCGCTTGCTCATCGACGACGGCAAGGTTCGGCTGAAGGCGCTCAAGGTCACCAGCGACCGGATCGAGGCCGAAGTGATGGTCGGCGGCAAGGTCAGCAATCACAAGGGCGTCAACGTGCCCGACGTGGTCGTGCCAATCCCCGCGCTGACCGAAAAGGATCGGAGCGACCTGCAGTTCGCGCTGACGCAGGGCGCCGATTACATCGCGCTGTCGTTCGTGCAGCGGCCCGAGGACGTCGCCGAGGCGCGCGAATTGGTCGGGGACCGGGCGGCGCTGCTCGCCAAGATCGAAAAGCCGCAGGCGATCGAGCGGCTCGACGAAATCCTGGAGCTTGCCGACGCGGTGATGGTCGCGCGCGGCGACCTTGGCGTCGAGCTTCCGCCCGAAGGTGTTCCGCCGCTTCAGAACCGGATCGTCGCCGCGGCTCGGCAGGCGGGCAAGCCGGTGGTGGTCGCGACGCAGATGCTCGAATCGATGATCGTCAGCCCGACCCCGACGCGCGCCGAAGTCAGTGACGTTGCGAACGCGATCTACGAAGGCGCGGACGCGGTGATGCTGTCGGCCGAAAGCGCTGCGGGATCCTACCCGATCGAAGCGGTGCAGATGATGGACAAGATCGGCCAGAGCGTCGAAGCCGACCCTGTCTACGCGGCGCGCATCCATTTCACCGAGACGCCTGCCGAAGCTACCGCCGCCGACGCCTTGTCGGAAAGCGCGGCGCAGATCGTGCGCATTCTCTCGGCCAAGGCGATGGCCTGCTACACCTCGTCGGGATCGACCGCGCGCCGGATTGCCCGCGAGCGCGCGCCGGTGCCGACGCTGGCGATGACCGCCAGCCTGAAGGCGGCGCGGCGGTTGGGGCTGCAGTGGGGCGTTCACGCCGTCCACACCCGCGACGTGTCGAGCTTCGAGGAAATGGTCGGCAAGGCGCGCCGCATGGCGCTTCGCCACCACCTCGCCGCGCCCGGCGACCGGATGGTGATCATGGCGGGCGTGCCGTTCAAGACGACCGGGTCGACCAACGTCATCCACGTCGTGAAGCTCGCCGGGGACGAGCTGGAAAACTACCTCAACGAGTAGGCAGCAGCGCAGGGACCTCGCCCGGGATCTCGCGGGCAAGGAAGCCGACCGTGCCGACCTTTAGAGCCAGCGCGCGGCCGGCTTCGCCATGGAGCCAGACCGCCCAAATCAGTGCGGTGAGTGGGTCGGCGCCGCGGGCGAGAAGACCGCCGACGATGCCCGCGAGCACATCGCCCGATCCAGAAATTCCCAAGCCGGGGCCGCCGCCCGGATAATGGAAACAAGACCCGTCGGGCGCGACGACGTGGCTCTGTGAGCCCTTGACCAGCACCATCGCGCCGTAGCGGTCGGCGCAGCGGTGTCCGGCGCCGAGCGGATCGGCCTCGACCTCCTCGATCGGGCAATCGAGCAGGCCTGCCAGTTCGCCGGCGTGCGGAAGCAGGATCGGCGGGACCTTGCTGGCGCGGCATTGCTCGGCGCAACCGGGCAAGATGTGCAGCAGGGCGGCATCGAGCGCGAGTGGCTTGCCGAGGCTCAGCAGCGCCGATGCCAGCGGCGGCCCGGCGCGATTGGATGCGAGCCCCGGCCCCGCGACGATCGCGTCTGCTTTCTCTCCCAGCTCGGCGAGGTCGGCGATGGCGGAGGTCGCGAAGCCGCCGTCGGCGTGGCTGGCGTGTCCGACCACCATCGCCTCGGGCATCGCGATCCCGAGCGGAACCGCGATCACGTCGGGCGCGGCGATCTGCAGCTTACCCGCGCCGCTCCGCATCGCGCCATGTGCCGCCAGAAGCGCCGCGCCGGGTACGTCGCGGGATCCGGCGACGATCAGCACCGTCCCATGGCTATCCTTGTCGCCGCCCTCGATCGGCGGCAGCGGGTGCCGGCCGAGCAATTGGCGGTCGAGAGGCGCGGGATCGCTCATCGCGTGCCGGTGATCATGTCGGGCTCGGCAGTCTTTGGGGTCCCCTCCTGCTCCATCGGCGCGCCGTGATTCCACAGCGCCAGCGTGGGCACGCACAGCGATTGCTCGTTCGGTTCGAAATCGAATGCGCAGATGCCGCAGTTGAGGATCTCGGCCTGCTTGTCGATGCTGAGGATCTGCTGCTCTGTGAGTTCCTCGAGCACATAGCGCATGCATAGCACGACGACCTGGTGCGCGACGACCAGCACACGCTTGTCGGCATAGTGAAGATTGATCGTGTTCATCATCGATCGCAGTCGAAGGATGACGTCGGCCCAGCTCTCGCCGCCGGGGGGGCGGTGGTAGAATTTGCCCATCTTGTTCCGGTGTGCGGCTTCGTCGGGATATTTGTCGCGGATGCCCAGCGTGGTCAGGCCGTCGAACACCCCGAACTCGCGCTCGCGCAGTCGTTCGTCGAGGATCGTCGGCTTCGCGCCGCCTGCCAACCCGCCCGCCTTGCAGATCGCCTCCGCGGTCTGGATCGCACGGACGTAGGGGGAGGAGAGCAGGATCTCGGGCTTTTCATCCTCGGGCAGCGCGGCGAACCAGCGACCCGCCGCCTCGGCCTGCTGATGGCCAAGCTTGCTCAGCGGCACGTCGACGTCGCGAAGGTCGAGGTCGATGACGAGATGCCCGGCCTCATGCGCGGCGTCGCGGGCGACATTGCCCTGGCTCTGCCCGTGCCGGACCAGCCACATCCGCTCGGGCCAATGTTGTCGTGCCGGCATTCATCCCTCCTGCTGACCAGTCCAACACTGCCGCGACGCAGTTGTTTCCGCAAAGCCCCGTTTGACCGCGCGCGGCAGGCGTGGAAAAGCGCAGCCCATGGCTACGACGATCGAACAATTGGAAGCACGCCGCGACGCGGCGCGGATGGGCGGCGGGCAAAAGCGCATCGATGCGCAGCACGCCAAGGGGCGGCTGACCGCGCGCGAGCGGCTGTCGGTGCTGCTCGACCCCGACTCGTTCGAGGAAGTCGACATGTACGTCGAGCACAACTGCGTCGACTTCGGCATGGAGACGCAGAAGTTTCCGGGCGACGGCGTTGTGACCGGATCGGGGACGATCAACGGCCGGCTGGTCTATGTCTTCGCGCAGGATTTCACCGTGTTCGGCGGCTCCCTGTCGGAACGGCATGCGCAGAAGATCTGCAAAATCATGGACGCCGCGCTGAAGGTCGGGGCGCCGGTGATTGGGCTGAACGACAGTGGCGGCGCACGCATCCAGGAGGGCGTTGCGAGCCTTGGCGGCTATGCCGAGGTGTTCCAGCGCAACGTGCTGGCATCTGGTGTGGTGCCACAGCTTTCGCTGATCATGGGCCCGTGCGCTGGCGGGGCAGTCTATTCGCCCGCGATGACCGACTTCATTTTCATGGTGAAGGATTCATCCTACATGTTCGTCACCGGACCCGACGTGGTGAAGACGGTCACGAACGAAGTGGTGACGCAGGAGGAATTGGGCGGCGCGGTGACGCACACGACCAAGTCCGGGGTCGCCGACGTGGCGTTCGAGAATGACATCGACGCGCTGCTCGCGACGCGCGACTTCTTCGATTTCCTGCCGCTGTCGAACCGGCACGAACTGCCGACGCGCCCGACCGAGGATCCGTGGGACCGGATTGAGGACAGCCTCGACACGCTGATCCCGCCCTCGGCCAACCAGCCGTACGACATGCACGAGCTGATCCGGAAGGTCGCCGACGAGGGCGACTTCTTCGAAATTCAACCGAACCATGCCGGCAACATCATCGTCGGCTTTGCCCGCGTCGAAGGCCGCACCGTCGGCATCGTCGCCAACCAGCCGATGGTGCTGGCGGGCTGCCTCGACATCAACTCGTCGAAGAAGGGCGCGCGGTTCGTGCGTTTCTGCGACGCGTTCGAAATTCCGATCGTGACCTTCGTCGACGTGCCGGGCTTCCTGCCGGGCGTGGGGCAGGAGCATCACGGCATCATCAAGCACGGCGCCAAGCTGCTGTTCGCTTACGCTGAAGCGACGGTGCCCAAGATTACGGTCATCACGCGCAAAGCTTATGGCGGTGCCTACGACGTCATGGCGTCGAAGCATCTGCGCGGCGACTTGAACTATGCCTGGCCGACCGCCGAGATCGCGGTGATGGGGGCCAAGGGGGCGGTCGAGATCATCTTCCGCGGCAAGACGCCCGAGGAGCAGGCCGAGCGAACCCGCGAATATGAAGAGCGCTTCGCCAACCCGTTCGTGGCGGCGAGCAAGGGCTTCATTGACGAAGTGATCATGCCGCACTCGACGCGGCGGCGGGTCGCGCTGGGCCTCCGCAAGCTACGCGACAAGCAGCTTGAGAACCCTTGGAAGAAGCACGACAACATCCCGCTTTGATGGCGAACATCCGTTTGGGACTCAGCAATGTCGGCGGCACAATAACGAGGTGCGACTTGCTTTCCCATTGCGGACTGCCACCAAAAGGCATCGAATCGTGAAGAGAGACTTTCCCAAGGAAGTCCTCGGGCTGGTCATCGTTGCTACGCTGGCAGCGGTCGCCTGGTGGAAAGCACCGCAGTTCGATCCCAAGACGATGGGCTTTTTCACCAAGAACTATGTTGCTCCCTATCCCGAAATGCCCAGGGACTTCCGGCTCGCTGGGGCGGCATTTGCCGCGATCGGGGGCTTGATCATGTTGGCGGGCTTCAAATCCGTTTGGCGGCGGCAGTTGACGTGGCGGTCGGCCGGTCGGGGCTGGTTGGCGCTGCGTTGGTGATCTTGTTTGGGAGTGCATTCTTGGTTGCCGCCAACTCGGCGGAACGACACATTGGGCAGGAGCAAGTGCGTGAAGCTGGGTAGGTTGAATCATGTCGGCGTTGCAACGCCCTCGATCGAGCAGTCGGTCGCGCTGTATCGCGATCATATGGGCGCGACGACGGTGCATGATCCGTTCGACCTGCCCGCGCAGGGCGTCCGGGTGTGCTTCGTCGATGCGCCCAATATGCAGGTGGAGTTGATCGAGCCGCTCGGTGCGGATTCGCCGATCGTGAAGTTTCTCGAGAAGAATCCGCTCGGTGGGCAACAACACCTCTGTTTCGAGGTCGACGACATCGAGGAAGCGCGCGCCTGGTACGACGCCAAGGGTGTTCGCATCCTGGGGCCGACGCGCATCGGTGCGCACGGGACGCCGATCTTCTTCCTCCACCCCAAGGACATGGGCGGCGTGCTGACCGAGATCATGGAAAGCCCCCGCCAGGCGCACTGACGCGGCGGATCGATTTTTCGCGGTACCGCGTTGATGACGCTGTATTCGAGGGAGAATGTCGATGCGTCCCGTCCTGCTTCTGTCCGCCCTGTCGATCCTCGCGGTCGCCCCGCCCGCCACCGCGCAATCGAGCGGCGTGCAACTCGCCTCCGCGCAGCGCGCCGCATGGGGTCGCCCCGGCAGCACGACGCTTCGGACCGGCGGCGAGAACGTCCGCTTCAGCGGCGGGCAATTGGTGGCGACGCCGTTCGGACCAGTGCTGGTCGCACCCGGCAGCGTCGGCCAGTTCAGCCATGTCAGCCCCGGCCGCATCGGCGCCTTCTACCTGCGCCGTGCCGGCAACGGCTTCGTGCGCGGCCGCGCCTATCCGTCGGCGGTGGTCGGCGGATCGATGGGATCGTTGAGCGAATGGAGCGTGTCACGCGCCTTCGGGCCGCGCCCGGTCATCTACGCCGAAGGCGGCTTCACCGGGCAGGGGCTGACCTGCGCCACCGCGACACTGACCGCGCTCACCCCCGCCGGGCCGGTCGAGATCGCGCAGATCCCGACGGTGTACGAGAATGGCAACAACCGCCGAAGCATCGAGGGAAAGATCGGTGCGATCGTCCCCGGGCGCTCGTTCGTCGTCAACTATTCGGGTTCGATGCGCTTCCGCGACACCTATGCCTGGTCGAACGGCCGCTATCGGCTTCAGGGACGTAGCCGGATGCCGACCTGCTGATCCGCGCGCGCCCTTGAGGTTCGGGTGCGGTCGCGACTATGCGATGGCGCATGACAGACCGATCGAAGCGCGACGAATGGGACCAGCTGGCCGCCAAGGAATCGAAGGGCCGCGACCTCAGCCGCGAAACCCTTGAGGGCATCACCCTGAAGCCCGTCTATGGGCCCGAGGACGCCGCGCACATCGACAGCGGCTATCCCGGCGTCGCGCCCTACACGCGCGGTCCCTATGCGACGATGTATTCGGGGCGGCCGTGGACGATCCGCCAATATGCCGGCTTCTCGACCGCCGAGGAATCGAACGCTTTCTATCGCCGCAACCTCGCGGCCGGGCAGAAAGGCCTGTCGGTGGCCTTCGACCTTGCGACCCACCGCGGTTACGACAGCGACCATCCGCGCGTCACCGGCGACGTTGGCAAGGCGGGCGTGGCGATCGACAGCGTCGAGGACATGAAATTGCTGTTCGACGGCATCCCGCTTGGCGAGATGTCGGTCAGCATGACGATGAACGGCGCGGTACTGCCGATCATGGCCTTCTACATCGTCGCGGGCGAGGAGCAGGGGGTCGATCGCAAGGCGCTGAGCGGCACGATCCAGAACGACATTCTGAAAGAGTTCGCGGTTCGCAACACCTACATCTATCCGCCCGAACCTTCGATGCGGATCGTCAGCGACATCATCGCCTACACGTCGGCCGAGATGCCGAAGTTCAACAGCATTTCCATCAGCGGCTATCACATGCACGAGGCCGGGGCGACGGCGGTGCAGGAGCTTGCCTACACGCTCGCCGACGGCATGGCCTATGTCCGCGCCGCGGCGGCTGCGGGGCAGGACATTGACACCTTTGCGCCGCGCCTTAGCTTCTTTTTCGGAATCGGCATGAACCTGTTCATGGAGGTCGCGAAGCTTCGTGCGGCACGGACGTTGTGGGGCCGGATCATGACCGACCTTGGCGCCCGGACCGAAAAGTCGAAGCTGCTTCGAACCCACTGCCAGACCAGCGGCGTCAGCCTGACCGAACAGGATCCGTACAACAACGTCATCCGCACGACGATCGAGGCGCTGGCCGCGGTCTTGGGCGGGACGCAGTCGCTCCACACCAACAGCCTCGACGAAGCGGTCGCGCTTCCCACCGACTTCTCCGCGCGTCTGGCGCGCAACACGCAGCTGATCCTGGCCGAGGAAAGTGGCGTCACCGCCGTTGCCGATCCGGTCGGCGGAAGCTGGTATGTCGAGGCGCTGACGCGCGAACTCGAGGAAAAGGCGCAGGCGCTGATCGACGAGGTCGAAGCGCATGGCGGCATGACCAAGGCGGTCGCCGAGGGCCTGCCCAAGCAGCGCATCGAGGAAGCCGCCGCTGCACGTGCGGCCAAGGTTGATACGGGCGAGACGGTGATCGTCGGGGTCAACCGTTATCGATTAGCCGAGGAAGCGCACCTCGACATCCTCGAAGTCGACAATGCCAAGGTCCGCGCGGGTCAAATCGCGCGGCTGGAAAAGATGCGCGCCAGTCGCGACGAGGCGCAGGCACGCGCGGCCTTGGATGCGCTCGAAGCGGGCGCTCGGTCGGGCGACAATCTGCTGGCCCTCGCGGTCGAGGCGGCGCGGTTGCGCTGTTCGCTCGGCGAGATTTCCGATGCACTCGAACGCGTCTTCGGCCGCTATGCAACAACACCGACCCCGGTCAGCGGAATCTACGGCAAGCGCGATGACGAACGCTGGCACGAGGCCGTGGCGGGCACGCAAAGCGTTGCGCAGCGGATGGGCCGCCGCCCACGCATCTTCGTCGCCAAGATGGGTCAGGACGGCCACGACCGCGGCGCCAACCTCGTTTCGTCGGCGTTCGGCGACCTGGGATTCGAGGTGGTCGCGGGACCGCTGTTTCAGACGCCTCGCGAAGCCGCTGAAACTGCGGTGCAGAAAGACGTGGACGTCGTCGGCGCCTCGAGCCTTGCCGCTGGGCACAAGACGCTGATCCCCGAACTGATCGGGCATTTGAAGGACATGGGCCGCGCCGACATTAAGGTCGTCGCAGGCGGCGTCATTCCTGCGCAGGATTACGCCATGCTGCGCGAGGCGGGCGTGCAGGCGATCTTCGGACCGGGAACGAACCTGGCCGACGCTGCGGACGAGGTGTTGCGGTTGCTCGGGCACAACAAACCTCCGGTCGATCTGCCCCCGAAATGATTCGAGTTAACCGTAGTTAAATGGTATGACGGTGGTTCTCACAGGGGAGAAACACCATGAAGGCATTTGCTTTGGCGGCCGCAGTTGCGGCCCTGTGTGTTCCTGTAACCAGCGTTTCCGCCCAGGAGGTCAAGGCCGAGCGGATGACCGACGTCACCTGGCACTCGATCGAGATGGTCAAATTCCATTCCGGCAAGCGCGAACGGGCGATGGAGATCGTCGAGAAATATTTCGCGGCGGCCGATCGCGACCTCGGCGGCGGAGGGGTCATCGACCTCCACATGCAAACCGGGCCTTGGGATGCGGTCGTCGTCTTTCCGATGCGCGGCGGCCCGGGTGACATGAGCTGGGCGACGTCGCCCGACGAGGTCCGCTGGATGAACGCGCTGGCCAAGCGGGCGGGCGGTCCGGCCCAGGCCAAGGCGTTGCTGGCCGAATGGGATTCGCTGGTAGCAAGGTCGGAAAACCACGTCGCCCATCGCCATCCCAAATGGTGACATTGAAATGACGGGTCGGGAACGGCATAGGCGAAACGCCTGTCCGTTTCCGGAGCCGCCATGTTTTCCAAGATCCTGATCGCCAACCGCGGCGAAATCGCCTGCCGCGTCATCCGCACCGCGCGGAGAATGGGGATCAAGACGGTCGCGGTTTATTCCGACGCCGACGCGCGCGCCCCGCATGTGCGGCTGGCAGACGAGAGCGTTCGCCTTGGCCCCGCGCCGGCGGCGGAAAGCTACCTCAAGGCCGAGCTGATCATCGATGCGTGCAAGGCCACCGGCGCCGAAGCCGTGCATCCGGGCTATGGCTTCCTGTCGGAGCGCGAGAGCTTCGCCAAGGCGCTGGCCGACGCCGGAATCGCCTTCATCGGACCGCCGCCCCGCGCAATCGCGGCGATGGGCGACAAGATCGAATCGAAGAAGCTTGCCAAGCAGGCGGGCGTGTCGGTCGTGCCGGGCTACCTGGGTGAAATCGCCGACACCGACGAGGCGGTGAAGATCGCATCCGACATCGGCTATCCGGTGATGATGAAGGCGTCGGCGGGCGGCGGCGGCAAGGGCATGCGGCTTGCCTATAGTGAGCAGGATATTCGCGAAGGCTTCGAGGCGACCAAGCGCGAAGGCCTGTCGAGCTTCGGCGACGACCGCGTGTTCATCGAGAAATTCATCGAGGACCCGCGCCACATCGAAATTCAGGTGCTGGGTGACCAGCATGGCACGATTCTCTACCTCGGCGAGCGCGAATGCTCGATCCAGCGGCGTCACCAGAAGGTGATCGAGGAAGCGCCGTCGCCGTTCGTCACGCCCGAGATGCGGAAAGCGATGGGCGAGCAGGCGGTCGCGCTGGCGGCGGCGGTCGGATACTATTCGGCGGGGACGGTCGAACTGATCGTCGGCGCCGACCGCAGCTTCTACTTTCTGGAAATGAACACGCGGCTTCAGGTCGAGCATCCTGTCACCGAAGAGATCACCGGCTTGGACCTCGTCGAGCAGATGATCCGCGTCGCTGCCGGCGAGAAACTGGCGTTCGGTCAGGACGATGTGAAATTGAACGGCTGGGCGATCGAAAGCCGAGTCTATGCCGAGGACCCTTATCGCGGCTTCCTGCCCAGCACCGGGCGCCTGACGACCTACAGGCCGCCCGAAGCGTCGAGCGACGAGGATGCGCGCATTCGTGTCGACGACGGCGTGACCGAGGGCGGCGAGGTCAGCATGTTCTACGATCCCATGATCGCCAAGCTGATCAGCTGGGCGCCGACGCGCGAAGGCGCGATCGACGCGCAGGTCGAGGCGCTCGACGCGTTCCAGATCAACGGCCTGTCGGACAACATCGATTTTCTGTCCGCGCTTCTCCAGCATCCGCGCTTCCGCGCCGGCGCGCTGACCACCGGCTTCATCGCCGAGGAATATCCCGACGGCTTCCACGGTGCGCCCGCCGACGACGAATTGCTGACCGACCTTGCCGCGCTGGCCGCGATCGTTGAGTTGACCCACGACACGCGCGCCGCGCTGATCGACGGGCAATTGGGCGAACCGGTCTTCCCCGAGGAGACCCAAATCGTCCGGATTGCGGGCCGCGATTACGAAGCGACGGTGACGCCCTATGACGAAGGCAACCTCGTCAGTATCGACGATGGCGAGGAAATCGACGTCGTCGGCGACTGGGCGCCGGGCGATCCGCTGCTGGTCGCCAGCATGGACGGCCGCAAGCGCGTGGTGCAAGTCGCGCGCAAGGGTCGCGACTGGTTGTTGACCACGCGCGGTGCCGCGCATCGCGTATCGGTGATGGCGCCGCATATCGCAGACCTCACCCGCCACATGATCGAAAAGGTGCCGCCCGACCTGTCGCGCTTCCTGCTGGCACCGATGCCGGGCCTGCTGACGCGGCTGGAAGTCGCGGCGGGCGACAAGGTCGAGCCCGGACAGCCGGTCGCGGTGGTCGAAGCGATGAAAATGGAGAATATTCTTCGCGCGACCAAGGCGAGCACGGTGAAGTCGGTATCGGCAGGCGTCGGTGAAAGCCTTGCCGTCGACCAGGTCATCGTCGAGTTCGAATAGCATGGCCGACCTGCTGCCTGTCATCGAAACGCTCGAAAACCGCTGGATGCGGGCGTGGGTGGGCGGCGACACACGCGCCCTGAAGTCGCTCACCTCGCGCAATTTCCGGATGGTATTCGCGACCAAGCCGAGCATGATCCTGGATTCGAACAGCTGGATCGAAGCGGCGCGGACGCGCATCTTCTGCTCATCCTATCGCTTCGGCGACATCTATGTCCGCAAGGTGGGCGGGATGGCAGTATTCGCGACGCGGATGGAGCTTGAAGCGACGATCGACGACCATCAATTGTCGGGCGAAGTCTGGGTTACCGACCTGTGGCAGAAATCCACCGTTACCCGCGGGTGGCGGATGATGGAGCGGCTGCTCTCGCGGCCGGAGAGCGACGAGAAAATCCCCGCGCTGGTGCGGCCCCTGCAACTCTGGCGCCGCTGACGGACGATGGGGAAGGGCGCTGCCCCTCCCCATGCCCCGGATCAGAACTGGAAGCCGACCCCGGCGTTCGCTCCGACCTTTTCGCTGCTGTCGTAGGTCAGGCCGACCTTGAAGATCGACTGGCCGTTCGCGGTACGGTGCGAAGCGCCGATCGCCATCGCGCTGCGCCCGCGATAGGTGCCGACGCCGCCGGCCACCATCGTGCGCCCGGCGTCCATTGCCTGGGGCATGCCCGCCGCCGCAAGCGCAGCCGCCGACCCGGCCCGTGCATCGCGACGAGCGCCGCGAAGGTCGAAGTCGAGCGCCTCGATCCGCGAGTCGGTGTAGGCATTGGCGATGTTGACCGCATTACCGGTGGCGGCATTCAGCTGACCGACGTTGACGCCGTCGGTGTTGGCCGTGCCCGCCGCCACGTTGCGCAGCGTGACCGGTACCGCGCCGCCCGGCGCCAGCGTTACGCTGGTGCGCGCCGCATTGTCATACTGGACGCTGTTCTGGCCAAGCGCGAGCGCAGTGTTGGCCGTCCCCTGCGCGGTGACGACCGCCTGGTTTGTGGCGAACAGTTGCGACCCGTTGACCGCATCGGTCGACGTCGCATTGAGCGCGCCCGGTGCCAGGCCGGTGATGGTCACCGGCGCCGCCGCGTTGCCGCCCTGAAGGACGACGGTGTTGGTGCGGTTGCCGCCGGCGTCGGTTTGATACTGGACCGCATTCACCGCCGTCAGCGCCAGTCCATAAATCTGGCCGCCATTGACTGCATCGGTCGACCCGGCGGCGATGACACCGTTGGCGACGTTGTGGAGGCCGACCGGACCCGGCGCCGCGCCGACCAGTGTGACGTCGTTGGTCGGAACACCGCCATTGGGCACGGTGGGGGATCCCGGATTGCTGTATTGCACCGGCCCGATGGCGCCATTGGCGATGGCGATCGACAGGTCGGTGATTGCCGTGTTGGTGGCATCGACCTGCACTGTCAGGTTGGTGATCGCGGTCGTGTTGCCGCCGACCTGCGTCTGCAGGTTGGTGATCGCGGTGGTGTTGCCGGCGACCTGCGTCTGGATTCCGTCGACCTGCGTCTGAACGGCATTCAGCTGCGAGCCATTCACGGCGTCGGTCGAGGTTGCGGTAACCGCGCCGGCAAGCACGTTGGTGATCCGCGTCCCACCCGCACCGTCGAGCGTGATGACGGTCCGCGTCGCGTCGTCATACTCGACCGCATTAGCCGGAATGGCCGCCGCGACCGCGTTGAGTTGCGACAGGTTCACCGCATCGGTGCCCTGCGTTCCCGCAGCGACGTTCGTGATGATCCGTTCGCCGCCGGGCGCACCGACCGATATGGTATTGGCGCGGGTTGCGGTCGATCCGGCACCCAGTGCAACGCTGTTCGCGGCAGTGGCGTTCGCGCCGTCGCCGAACGCGATCGATCCGACCGCGCCCGCTCCGACAACCGCGTCAGGTCCGATCGCGATCGATCCGAGTGCGGTAGCAGCGGTCGACGCGCGGTTGCCTAGTGCGATCGAGTCGATCTCACCCGCGACGGCTTCCTGGCCCGTGGCGCCAAGACCGGTGATGCGGTTGCCGCCGATGGCGATGCCGGCGGGGTTGTCGAGCGTGAAGCTGTCGGCGGCCGCATCGCACTGGCTGCTGGGGCCGACGAGGGTGCCATCGCTTGCAATCGTCTGGAGCGTGATCGGCTGACCCGCCGCGGCATTTGCCAACAGCGTCGTCACATCGACGCTGAGGTTCGTAGGAAGTCCGACCAGACCGAGCGGCGCCAGGCGAAGCACGCCGAGCGTCGAGTTCAGGTTGGTTTCAATCGGCGCGTAGATGCCGAGAACGACGTCGTCGATGATCTCCGTCACCGTCGAGCGCGGCAGGCTCACGCCCGAGCAGACACTGACGATGGACGAGGGAGCGGGAGGAAGCAGTTGAGCCTGGGCAGGCGTTGAAAGGATAGTCGTCGAGGCGATGGCCGCAATGGCCGAAAGACGTCCGATGGGCCCGACCTACCGGCCGCGCGAAATACCGTTGAAGAAGTTGCCGGCTTCGGACGAAACTACTTGGCGATGACGATACATGCTGCTTCTCCTCATTGAAGGAAACGGATTAACTTATCCTTCAATGTTGGGCGTCAACCGGTAAACGCCGCGTTGGTATGCAGTTGAACCATCAGCATGCTCCCGATGTCCGCGCTCCTCTATGTTCCGTCCGCCCCCAAGATGGTCGTCGCGCAAGTGGGAACGCTCCGCGGCTGGAGGATCAGGGCGAAGGACTTTCACCGTATCCTGTCGGCGTCGAAGGAATCGAGGGTGCTGGTTCGAAAGTCCGGTTCCGCCTTCGTCACGCAGCTGGCGTCGAACATCCTGACCGTCGAGCAGAACTCGGTCGCGGCCCGGCTCGCCCGCTGGCTGCTGATGTGTCACGACCGGATCGAGGGCGACAGCATCATGGTGACGCACGATACGCTTGCACAGATGGCCGGCGCGCACCGGCCGACCGCGACCAACGTCCTCCACCAGATGCGCAGCGACGGCATGGTCGACACGTCGCGCGGCTGCGTGACGATCTGCGACCGCGCGGCGCTCCGGGTCCTTGCCGACGGCTCCTACGGCCAGTCGGAGGAATATTGGCAGCAACACATCGGGCGCTTCGGCAAGGACCGCCCGGTCGGCGACAGCGAGGATTTCAGGGAAGCGGCGCCGGCGAAGGTCGGCTTCGGTTAGCGCTGCCGAAGCTCCACGCGACGAAGCTTCCCCGTCGCGGTCTTGGGAAGAGAGTCGACGAACTCGATCTCGCGCGGATATTTGTAGGGGGCGATGCGCTCTTTCACGAAAGCCTTGAGTCCGTCGGTCAATTCCACGCTGGGCTCGGCAAAATCGGCCAGCACGACGAACGCCTTCACCTTTTGCCCGCGCTCCACGCAGGGGACGCCAATCACCGCGCACTCGGCCACGGCGGGGTGGCCGAGGAGTGCATTCTCGACCTCTGGCGCGCCGATGTTGTAGCCGGAGCTGACGATCATGTCGTCGGACCGGGCACGGTACCAGAAATAGCCGTCGGCATCTTTCTCGTAAGTGTCTCCTGTGACGTTCCATCCATTCTGGACGTAATCGGCCTGCCGCTCGTCATCGAGGTAGCGGCACCCGGTCGGGCCGCGAACCGCGAGGCGGCCTTCGCCGGCTGCCAGCTCGTTGCCGTCGGGGTCGAGGATGGTCGCGGTGTAGCCGGGGACGGCTTGGCCGGTGGCCCCGGGCTGGATCGCGTCGCCGCTTGCCGCGATGAAGATGTGCATCATCTCGGTCGATCCGATGCCGTCGACGATGGCGATGCCGGTACGATCCTTCCACGCCTGCCATGTCGCCGAGGGAAGGTGCTCGCCGGCGCTGACGCAGGTCGTGAGCGAAGCCAGCGCGGCGTCGAGCGTTGGCTGGCCGAGCATCGCCTTGTAGGCGGTCGGAGCGGTGGCAAGGTGCGTGACCCCGTGCTTCGCGATGGCGTCGAGCATCGCGGGCGGGCTGGGTTGTTCGATCGTGGCGGTGGCCGCGCCTGCTCGAAGCGGGAACAGCAGCGTTGCACCCAACCCAAAGGTGAAGGCGATCGGCGCCGAGGTCATGACGATATCGCCGGGCTTCATCGCCAAATGCGTCGCCGCGAACGTGTCGCAGGGGCTCAGGATATCGCGATGAAAATGGACGCAGCCCTTCGGCGCGCCGGTCGTCCCGCTGGTGAAGGCGATCAGCGCGGGGTCATCCTGCGCGGTGTCGACCGGAGGCAGCGGCGTCAGCTTCGCGCAGCGCTCCTCGAGCGCGCCATGGCCATAGTCGCCGTCATATTTGACCAGATGCTTGACGTGCCGCGTCTGCTCCATCGCGTCGCGGAAGTCGCCGATGAAGCGACTGTCGACGATCGCATGGCTGATCTGCGCGCGGTCGATGACGGTCGCGATCTCGCCCGGTCGAAGCAGCGGCATCGTCGCCACGACGACTCCTCCGGCCTTAAGGACCCCGAGCCATGCCGCGAACATCGTATAGCCGTTCGGACCGCGCAGGAGCACGCGGTTGCCGGGGACCAGCCCTTCCTCGTCGACCAGCAGCCTCGCGATGCGGCCGCTGAAGTCTTCCAACTCTCGATAGGTCCAGCGCCCGTGATCGTTGACCACCGCGAGGGCGCCGGGCTCGCCCCCCTTGTGCAATTCGGCGGCGGCGTTGAGGCGGTCGGGATAGTCGAGCAGGTCGAAATGGGGCAGCTGCTCGGCGCCCGGCAAGCGATCGCGGACGAAGCTGTCGGTCATCATTCGGGCACCACCGCGGTCGCTTCGATCTCCACTTTCGCCGCACGCTCGACGAGCCGCACTACCTCGACCAGCGCCATCGCCGGATAGTGCGGGCCGATCACCGATTTCCATGCGGCGCCGATCTCCGCCAGGCTGGCAAGATATTCGTCGATCGAGGTGACGTAGCAGGTCAGCCGGGCGATGTTGCGCGCTTCCGCGCCGTCGCATTCGAGAATGGCGAGGATGTTGCGGAGGCACTGCTCGAACTGCCCGGCGAGTGTGTCCGACACGAACCGCTCCTCGGCGTCCCAGCCGACCACGCCGGCGGTGACGACGAACCGGCCGTGCGCCGCCATGCCATTCGAATAGCCCTTGGGCCTGGGCCAACCGGGGGGTAGCAGGGATTTCATGCGCGGCGCTCCTTGAGCAGGTCACGGGCGATGATCATTCGCTGCACCTCGCTCGCTCCCTCGTAGATCCTCAGCGCCCTGATCTCACGATAGAGCGATTCAACGGTCGCACCGACCGTGACCCCAAGACCGCCGTGCATTTGCACCGCCAAGTCGATGACGCGCCCCGCTTCCTCGGTGGCGTGAAGCTTGGCCATTGCGGCGGCACGGCGATTGTCCCCGGCGCCGCGATCCTGCGCCCAGCCCGCGCGTGCAATCAGCAGCGCCGATGCGTCGATCGCGGTGGCCATGTCGCCAAGCCGGTCCTGAGTCACCGCATTGTCCGCCAGCGTCGCGTTGCCGAGCTTGCGCATCGAGGCGAAGCGGACCGCTTCGTCCAGCGCCCGGCGCGCGAAACCGAGGGCGGCCGCGCCGACGGTCACCCGGAACAGGTTCAGCGTGCGCATCGCGATTCCGAAGCCGTCGCCCGATGTGCCGATCAACTCGCCGCGCACGCCATCGAAGCGAAGGCGCGCGAGCGGGTGGGGGGCGACCACCTCGATCCGTTCGGCGACGCTCAGGCCGGGGTCGTCGCCGCGGACGATGAACATGCTTAGGCCCCGCGCGCCCTCGGCCTCTCCGGTTCGAGCGATGACGGTGTAGAGATCGGCGATCCCGCCGTTGGAGATGTAGGTCTTCTCACCATCCAGCCGATAGCCGTTGCCGTCATGGCGCGCGGTCATGGCGACATTGGCGGCGTCGCTTCCGGTCTCGGGTTCGGTCATCGCGAAGGCCGCGATGGCACTGCCGTTGGCGACCTTGGGCAGCCACTCGGCCTTCTGCGCCTCATCGCCGGCAAGGCTGATCGCGCCCGATCCCAGTCCCTGCATCGCGAAGGCGAAGTCGGCCAGGCCCGAATGATAGGCGAGCGTGGCGCGGGCGATGGCAAGGCTGCGAACGTCGGGCGTGCGTTCGCCGCCGACGCACAGCGACAGAAAGTCGGCCTTGCCCAGTTCCGCGACCAATTCGCGGCAGGCGGCGTCGATGTCAGCGCCGTGTGGGAAGGCGCGGCCCTTGCACCACGCGTCGAGCCGTTCCGACAGCCCGCGGTGCGGCTCCTCGAAGAACGGCCAGTCGAGCCAGTCAGTCACCCTTGAACTCCGGCGTGCGACGGTCGGCGAAGGCGTCGTAGGCACGGGTGAAGTCGTTGGTGGCCATGCAGATCGCCTGCGCCTGCGCTTCCATCTCGATCGCAGTGTCGATCGCGACCGCCCATTCCATGTCGAGCTGCCGCTTGGTCATCGAATGCGCAAAGGCGGGGCCGCCGGCGATCGATTTTGCGGCTGCGACCGCTTCGGCGTGAACGTCGTCGACGATACGGCTGTAGAAGCCCCACCGCTCTCCTTCCTCGGCGCTCATGCTTCGGCCGGTGAACAGCAGCTCGGCGGCGCGGCCGTGCCCGATCAAGCGCGGCAGGATCGCGCAGGCGCCCATGTCGGCGCCGGCCAGTCCGACGCGGGTGAACAGGAAGGCGGTCTTCGCACTTGGCGAGGCAAAACGGATGTCGCTCGCCATCGCAAGGATCGCGCCCGCCCCAGCGCAGACGCCTTCGACCGCGGCGACGATTGGTTGGGGGCAGGCACGCATCGCGCGGACCAGGTCGCCGGTCATACGCGTAAAGGCGATCAATTCGGGCATCGCCATCTTGGTCAGCGGGCCGATGATTTCGTGCACGTCGCCGCCCGAGCAGAAATTGCCACCCGCGCCAGCGATCACGACCACGCGGACCTGCGGCGTGACGATGAGCGCGCGGAAGGTGTCGCGAAGCTCGGCATAGCTGTCAAACGTCAGCGGGTTCTTCTTCTCAGGCCGATCGAGGGTGATCGTCGCGACCCCGTCGACGAAGCGCCAACCAAAATGCTTGGGGGCAAAGGTTACGGGATCGAAGCTCATGCGCTGGTGCCGCCATCGATGGTGACGCAGGCGCCGTTGATCGACCGGCTGAGCGGATGGCACAGGTTAAGGATCGACGCCGCGACCTCGTCGGCAGTGACCAGCCGACCGTTGGCGTTGAGCGCCGCGAGCGCGCCGCGCGAATCGTCGACGCTGCGTTTGGTGACCCGGCTGATCCGCTCCGCGCTGTCGTCGACCATCGGCGTATCGACAAACGCCGGGCAGATGGCATTGACCGTCATAGGGCTCTTGGCGAATTCGAGCGCAAGGCTGCGCACAAGCCCCACCGCGCCATGCTTCGACGCGACGTAGGGCGCGGCATAGGCGCCGCCCTTAAGCCCCGCGACCGACGCCACCACGATCAACCGAGTGTCCTCGCCCGCCAGCAGGTCGGCGAGCGCCAGTTGCGCGCCGTCGAACACCGCGGTCAGGTTGGTGGCGATGATCGCGTCGAAGCTGGCGCGGCTGGTGCGCGCAAAGGGTGCGCTGTCGCCAATCCCGGCGTTGAGAACCACGAAATCGAACGTGCCGTTGGCCTCGCGCGCTGCGTCGAACGCGGCTTCCATCGCCGGTCGGTCGGTCATGTCGCAAGGAATGGCGCGGCCGCCGACTTCCTCCGCGACCGCCTTCAGCGGCGCCTCGCGGCGACCGAGCAGCGACAGCTTGGCGCCCTCCTTGGCCAGCATTCGCGCAGCGGCGGCGCCGATGCCGGTCCCGCCCCCGGTAATCAGCGCGTGGCGTCCCGTTGCCCAACCCATTCTCGCATCCCCTTTTGACGCGCAGCTTGGCCGAGCACGGGCAGCGAGGCAACCGGCAAGACCCGGCCTGCAAAGGATGGTATGAGCGGGCGGTGTAGTGGCGTTAATCCTGGCGGGAGAGAACGGCATGAACCCCAACAAGGCACTGTGGGAGAAGGGCGACTTCACGCGAATCGCCGATTGCATGCGGCAGAGCGGAAGCGAACTGGTCGACCGGATCGGCGTAACGCCGGGCGAAAAGGTTCTCGACCTTGGCTGCGGCGACGGCACGACCGCGATCCCCGCGGCGGAACGAGGTGCCGATGTCACCGGAATCGACATCGCCGCGAACTTGGTCGAGGCGGGCAGGCGCCGGGCCGAAGCAGCAGGCCTTGTGAATATCCGTTTCGAGGAAGGCGACGCGAGCGATCTGGCGGGCGTCGAGGACGGTCGCTTCGATCACGTCGTTACCGTTTTCGGCGCGATGTTCGCCCCGCGACCCGACGATGTCGCGCGCGAAATGGTGCGGGTGACGCAGCCCGGCGGCACGATCGTCATGGGCAACTGGATCCCGGGAGACCCGACACTCGTGGCGCAAATTCTAAGGACCAGCGCGGCCTTCTCGCCGCCGCCGCCCGAAGGCTTCGTCAGTCCGATGCTGTGGGGACAGGAGGCCATCGTGCGCGAACGCTTCGCCGCCGCCGGCATTCCCGACGATCACATCACCTGCGAGCGCGACACCTTTACGTTCCGGCTGGACGAGCCGCCCTCTGCGCTGCTCGGGCGTTTCCTCGATTATTACGGCCCGACGATGAACGCGCTCGAGGCCGCCGAAAAGGATGGGCGCGCCGACCTGTATCGCGAGGAACTGGCGGCGCTCTTCAACGATCAGAACCAGGGCGGAGACGAACGGACCGAAATTCCCGCGGCGTTTCTGCGGGTGACGGTGCGCAAGCCCGAATGAGCGACAAGGCGGCTTGGCCGGGCGGGTCCGGCGTGGCAACAGGCGGGGCCAGCCTAAAGGAGCCATGATGAAGACCCGCGCCGCCGTTGCCTTCGAAGCCAAGAAGCCGCTCGAAATCGTCGAACTCGACCTTGAAGGACCCAAGGCCGGCGAAGTGCTGGTCGAGATCATGGCGACCGGCATTTGCCACACCGACGCCTACACGCTCGACGGGTTCGACAGCGAAGGCATCTTCCCCAGCGTGCTCGGCCACGAGGGCGCAGGCATCGTTCGCGAAGTCGGCGCCGGCGTCACCTCGGTCGTCCCGGGCGATCACGTCATCCCGCTGTACACGCCCGAATGCCGCCAATGTAAGTCGTGCCTCAGCGGCAAGACCAACCTGTGCACCGCGATCCGCGCAACGCAGGGCAAGGGCCTGATGCCCGACGGCACCACCCGCTTCTCCTACAAGGGGCAGCCGGTATTCCATTACATGGGCTGCTCGACCTTTTCGAACTTCACCGTCCTGCCCGAGATCGCTGTCGCGAAGATCGATCCAGCGGCCCCGTTCGACAAGGCCTGCTACATCGGCTGCGGCGTCACCACCGGCGTTGGCGCGGTGGTCAACACCGCCAAGGTCGCGCCGGGCGACAATGTCGTGGTGTTCGGGCTGGGCGGGATCGGCCTCAACGTCATCCAGGGCGCGCGGATGGCGGGTGCGGACCGCATCGTCGGGGTCGATATCAACGCCGACAAGGAGGAGTGGGGCCGCCGCTTCGGCATGACCGATTTCGTCAATCCGAAGTTGGTGCCCGACGTCGTCGCCAAGCTGGTCGAGTTGCTCGACGGCGGTGCCGACTACAGCTTCGACTGCACCGGCAACACCGACGTGATGCGGCAGGCGCTCGAATGCTGCCACCGCGGCTGGGGCACCAGCATCATCATCGGCGTCGCCGAAGCGGGCAAGGAAATCGCCACGCGCCCGTTTCAGCTGGTCACCGGCCGCAACTGGCGTGGCACCGCATTCGGCGGAGCGAAGGGGCGCACCGACGTGCCGAAAATCGTCGACTGGTATCTGAAGGGCAAGATCGAGATCGACCCGATGATCACGCACGTCCTGACGCTCGACGAGATCAACAAGGGGTTCGACCTGATGCACTCGGGTGAGAGCATCCGCAGCGTCGTCGTCTACTGATTCAACGATAAGGAGAGGGTGCCATGTACAGTCACATGATGGTCGGATCGAACGACCTCGAACGATCGAAGAAATTCTACGACGGCCTGTTCGAAAAGGAAGGTCGCCAGGACGACAAGGGCCGTTTGTCCTACGGCCGCAAGGGCAGCGTGTTCATGGTCACCAACCCGATCGACGGCGGTGTGGCTACCCATGGCAACGGCTCGACGATCGGCTTCCACTTCGACACGCCCGAGGAAGTCGATGCCTGGCACCAGCGCGGCATCGCCGCCGGCGGCACCGCGATCGAGGACCCGCCCGGACTTCGGTCGAACGCGTTCGGATCGCTCTACCTCGCCTATCTGCGCGATCCCGACGGCAACAAGCTGTGCGGACTTCATCGCCCGCAGCAATGAGCATTGAGACCGTCAGCGAAGCGCTGAGCCATGGCGGGGTGCAGGGCGTCTATCGCCACGCCTCCGCCGTGACCGGCACTGACATGACCTTTTCGGTGTTCGTGCCGTCCCAGCCCGAAAACGGCGAGCCGATGCCGGTGCTTTGGTATCTGTCGGGGCTGACCTGCACCCACGCCAACGTTACCGACAAGGGCGAGTATCGCGCGGCCTGTGCGGAAGCGGGGATCATCTTCGTCGCGCCCGACACGAGCCCGCGCGGCGACGGCGTTCCCGACGATCCCGAAGGCGCGTGGGACTTCGGCCTGGGTGCGGGCTTCTACGTCGATGCGACTCAGGAGCCATGGGCAGCCAACTATCGCATGTGGTCTTACGTCACGCAGGAACTGCCCGCGCTGGTCGCTGATCACTTCCCGATCGACCCAGCGCGGCAGGCGATCACCGGCCATTCGATGGGCGGCCACGGCGCGCTAACGGTGGCGCTGCGCCATCCCGACCGGTTCCGCAGTGTATCGGCCTTTGCGCCGATCGTCGCGCCGGGCCAGGTGCCGTGGGGGGAAAAGGCACTATCGAACTATCTGGGGCCGGTCCGCAACGATTGGCGCTCGCACGATGCGGTCGCGTTGATCGAGGACGGCGCACGCTTCCCGGAAATCCTCGTCGATGTCGGCGAGGCCGATCCGTTTCTCGAGCGCGAGCTAAAGCCGGAGCTATTGGAAGCGGCATGCCGCAAAGCGGGGATCGACCTGACCTTGCGCTGCCATGCGGGCTACGACCACAGCTATTATTTCATCTCGACCTTCATGGCCGATCACGTTCGCTGGCACGCGGAGCGGCTGCGGCGATGAAGGCTGAGAAATTTGTCACCAAAATCTCGTCATGCCCCCGGCATGACGGGTTTTTGGTGACCCCTACGGGAATCGAACCCGTGTTTCAGCCGTGAAAGGGCCGCGTCCTAACCGCTAGACGAAGGGGCCACGTTAGTGGTGCGCCGCGCGGTTAGGCGATGGGCGCGCAGGGGTCAAGCCGGTGCGGCGTCGTCGAGGTGCATTTCTGCGGCATTGCCCCCGTTCCACTCGTCGCGCTTGATCGATCCGGCCAGCCACCAGCGCTGGTCGGGAGACGATGACAGGAGCGCCTGGCCCAGCGGGGTGTCGGCGGCGCGGAAGGCGATCAGCTTGAACGACTTGCCGTCATCGCCGACTGCAATCGCGCGAACATGGCCGTTGCCGACGATGCCAGTGCGCATCAGTCGCGCCGGTCCAGCGGCAACACGTGGCGATGGCCAGCCCGCGCCGTACGGCCCCCCGGCATCGAGCGCGTCACACAAATTGCCGGCGACGCCGCCGGGGGCAAGCAGCGCGTCCAACTGAAGCGAGCGATTCGCCCGAGCCACCTCGACGTCGGCGGCGATGCGCTGGACCAGATAATCGCGGAGCGCAGCAATTCCGCCCGGGGCGACGGTCAGTCCCGCCGCCATCGCATGGCCACCGCCCGCGACGAGCAATCCCTCGTCTTTGGCGGCCAGCACCGCCGCGCCAAGGTCGACGCCGGGAATCGATCGGCCCGACCCTTTGCCGATACCCCTGTCTTCCTCGGCAATGACCAGTGCAGGGCGATCGAACCGTTCCTTCAGACGGCTGGCGACGATGCCGATAACTCCGGGGTGCCAACCCGCGCCCGACACCAGCACGATCGGCTGGTCGGCCTGCGCTTCGGCGGCCTGCGTCGCCTGGTCGAGTACGACCATCTCGATCGCTCGGCGCTCCTCATTGAGCCGGTCGAGCTCGGCAGCGATTTCCCGCGCTTCCTCGGGCTCGGTGGCGGTGAGCAGGCGGACCCCAAGGTCGGATTTGCCGACGCGACCGCCGGCGTTGATCCGGGGGCCGAGTGCAAAGCCGAGGTCGCGGCTGGTCGGTGCCTTCACCAGCCGCGCCGCCTCGGCCAGCGCGGCGAGGCCGATGTTCCGACGCTGGCCCATGACCTTGAGGCCCTGGGTCACGAAGGCGCGGTTGAGCGTGCGCAGCTTGGCGACGTCGGCGACGGTGCCAAGCGCGACGATGTCGAGCAGGTCGATGATCTTGGGTTCGGGCACGTCGCCGACGAAGCGGCCGCGGCGGCGAAGCTCGCGAAGGAGTGCGACACCGAGCAGGAAGGCCATGCCGACGGCGGCAAGGTGCCCGTGCGCGGCCCCGGTCTCGCTTTCGTCAAGGCGGTTCGGATTGATGACCGAATGCGCGGTCGGCAGGCGGGCGGCGCACTGGTGGTGGTCGCACACGATGACTTCCAGGCCGGCTGCCGCGGCTTGGTCGAGCGCATCGAACGCCTGCGCGCCGCAATCGACCGTGACGATCAGCGATGCCCCGCGCGCTTTCAGTTCGACCAGCGCCGCGCCGGATGGGCCGTAGCCCTCCATCAGGCGGTCGGGGATGTAGACCATCGGATCGTTGCCGAGCCGGCGAAGGAGCAGCATCAACAATGCCGATGAGGTCGCGCCATCGACGTCATAGTCGCCGAAGATCGCGATTTTCTCCCCGGCCTCGACCGCGTCGGCGATCCGCACCGCGGCCTGGTCCATGTCGGCGAAGACCGACGGGTCAGGCAGAAATTCGCGCAGGGTCGGCGCGCGGTGGCGGGGAAGGTCGGATTCCTCGACGCCGCGCGCGAGCAGCAACTGGTCGGTCAGGTCGCGGCCAAGCTCGTCGCCGCCCGCACGGCGCCAGCGCCAGGGACGGCCCGACAGGCCGGCGGACACGCCGCAGACGAACGCCTCGCTCATGCCTTGGCCAGCAGTCGATGGCGAAGCTCGATGGCACCGCTGCGGGGGAGTGAGGGAATCTCATGGCCCGAAAAGCCGCCGCCGCCCGCGACACCCAATCGCAGGGTGCAGAAGCCGAACAGGCGCGACCAGCCGCTCTCGGCGATGTCGACGCTCTGGATCTTGCGCAAGGGAAGGATCCGCCGCCGCTGCTGCCACCATCCGGTTTCGACGAACAGGACGCCGTCCGACAAGGAGAAGCGCGTCCGGCGCCATTCGAGCCAGCGAACGAGGATCGCGATGCCGGCGCCGAGGATGGCGATGAGAATGAGGGGCTGGAGCAGGATCGCCGCGACGACCGCGACGGCGATCGCAGGCGCCATCATCACCGCAAAGGCCGTGACGTGCGCGCTCGATACTCGGTGCCAAAGCCCTTCGGCCGGGGCGATCGGCCAGTCGAGCGAGTGAAGCACTTCGCTGGCCTCTTCTTCACGCGCCAGGGGGGCGACGACATGGTCGCCCTTGCCGCCGTCCATGGCGAGGCTTTGCAGTTTGAGGACGCGCCAGCCGAAGCGGCGGCGGATCGGGCCGGTCGCGAGGATCGCCGCCTGCACTCGCCGCGCCGGAATCGTGACGTCGGTGAGCGTCAGCAAGCCACGACGCCGCCGGAGACCGTTGACGGTGCGATCGAGCCTGAAGCCATGCTCGCGAAGGACGGTGCGGATCGTGCCCGTCGCGACTCCCAGCGCAATGAGCAGGATGGCGCCGCCGATGATCGCCACGATCTGATGCGCCATGATCACGTCGCGCAGTGGTCCCGCGCGGTCGGCGACCATCAGCCAGAAAGTGCGCTTGAACGGGTCGAACCCCAGCACGTCGCCAAAGGTCTGGGTGACACCGAACAGGCCGGCCAGCACCGCCAGCGAGAAGTTGAACAGGCCTGCGGTCAGCACGCGCTTGCTGTCCATCGCAAAGACCGGCGATTCGACCTCGGCCGGAACCTCGGCCAGTACGGCGGTCGGCGATACGGCGTGGCCCCTGCGGCGCGCGCGGATGAAGTCGCGCAGCGCCTCCGCTCGCTCGAGCGAAATGGTGTCGAGAACCCCGTCCTCGGCCGCCGCGCCGGCCGATGCGCCGGTTTCGAACCGGACGCGGGCAAGCCCGAACAGGCGGTGGACGGGACCTTGCTCCAGGTCGACGTCGGTGACCCGGTCGAACGGAATTGCGCGGCTGGTGCGCGAGAGAAGGCCGCTGTCGATCCGCAGTTCGTCGGCGCCGACGCGATACTCAAGTCTGCGCCACCTCAGGTACAGCGCGATCAGTGAATAGAGCGGCATCCCGACGGCCAAGGCGAGGACGGTCCACCAATAGCCTTGCGCCGCCAGCACGGCGCCGCCCGCGATCATGCCCCACGCGCCCTTGAATGCCTTGCCAAGCCCGGTCAGCAGGAACAGCGGATGGAGCCGCTCGGGCGGCCCGAGCGCGGCGCGGTCGACGGGAAGGGCGGCGGCTTCGCTCACTCGGCGTCGCTACGGATATCGGCGCGGATGTCGTCGCGAATGTCGGCGGCGCGGGTCGGCGACAGGCCGGGCAGGGTGACGATGCTGTTGTGCGTGCCGGCGGTGTGAACCACCAGGCTGGCGGTGCCGAACAGCTTGTCCATCGGCCCGCGCTTCACGTCGATGTGCTGGACCCGAACGAACGGGACAACGGTGTCGACATGGAACAGCCATCCGCGAACCACGCGAAGCAGCCCGCCGTCGATGGCATAGCCAAGCCGGCGATAGACCCGGTTGGGTGCAATGGTGATCCCGCTGAGCCCGATCAGTCCAATGACGACGGGGAGGATGTCCGCCGACGCGAACTCCTCCAGCGCCGTCAGCCGGACGGCGAGCGCACCGACGAAGATCGGCACCCAGAACAACGCGGCGCGGGTGCGCAGCACGTTGCGATAAGCAGGCTCGACCGGGTGGAGCGCACCGGCGACGGGGTCAACTGTCATGCGCGCATAGTACAGTGCGTCCGCCGTCCCGCAAGGGGATCAGGCGACGCCCTGGCGATGTTCCGCCGACACGCGCCGGACTGTGCCGGAGCTTGCCCGCATGACGATGCTTTCGGTGGTCATCAGGCCGTTCTTGCGGCGCTTCACGCCCTTCAGAAGCGATCCGTCGGTCACGCCGGTCGCGGCGAAGATGCAATCGCCCTTGGCCATGTCTTCCATCGAATAGATGCGGTCGAGGTCTTCGATGCCCCAACGCACGGCGCGTTGGCGCTCGTCGTCGTTGCGGAAGACGAGGCGGCCCTGCATCTGCCCGCCGACGCAGCGAAGCGCCGCTGCCGCCAGTACGCCTTCAGGCGCCCCGCCGGTGCCGAGGTAGATGTCGACCGTGGTTTCGGGATCGGTGGTGGCAATCACGCCCGCGACGTCGCCGTCGGGGATCAGCATGATGCCGCAGCCCAGCGCGCGAAGCTCCGCGATCAGGTCGGAATGACGGGGACGGTCGAGCACGCAGGCGATGATGTCGCCCGGACGGACGTTCTTCGCGGCGGCGAGCGCGCGCACGTTGTCGGTCGGCGACTTGTCGAGGCTGATCGTGCCCGCGGGATAACCTGGCCCGATCGCGATCTTGTCCATGTAGACATCGGGGGCATTAAGCAGGCCGCCCTTCTCGGCGATCGCCAGCACGGCGAGTGCGTTGGGGCCGGCCTTGGCGGTGATGGTGGTGCCTTCCAGCGGGTCGAGCGCGATGTCGATCCCGGGACCGTCGCCCTGCGCCGATCCGACCTTTTCGCCGATGTAGAGCATCGGGGCCTCGTCGCGTTCGCCTTCGCCGATGACGACGGTGCCGTCCATCGGCAGTTCGTTGAGCGCAGCCCGCATCGCTTCGACCGCGGCGGCGTCGGCGGCCTTTTCGTCGCCGCGCCCGATCAGCGTCGAGGCGGCAATGGCGGCGGCTTCGGTGACGCGCACCATCTCGAGGACAAGGACGCGATCGAGGACGTTGCTGGCACTGACCATGGGAACTCCGGAGGGGAAAGGATGTGCCCCGCCGATAGGGTCAGCACCGTCCGCGCGCAACCGCCGCGTTCACACGCGGTCCTCTTCGGCTTCATGTTCGAGCACGTGGCTGCCGATCCGGACCGAGCGCGTTCCGAGCCGCGTTTCGTGAAGGAAGATCGCGAAGCCCGAGGCGGTGCAGATCATCGAGGCGATGAATAGCAACGCGATGGCGGTCCCCACCCGGCTGCCGGTGAGGAAGGCGACGAACAGCAGGACGACCACGGCGGAGATCAGTAGCGCGGCAAGCACCGAGCTGAAGATGGCCGCGTTGACGACGCGGATCCGCTTGTCGAGAATCCGGACTTCGCCGAGCAGGCGGTCATGCTCCACGCCGCGGCTGGCAAAGATGCGCGGCTCGAGCCCGCGGGCGCGATCGACGATCCGGGCGAGACGGCCGACGCAGACGTTGAGGAAGGCGCCAAGCCCTGCCAGCAGGAACACCGGCGCGACCGCAAGCTGGATGATCTGCGCCAGGTGCGTCAGTTCGGGCGTGGGCGGCAGCAGCGGTGGAACAGTCATCGCACCGCTATGCCGTCTTCGCGCCAAATATGCGAGAGCGTCAGCCCTCGATGACGACCTTGTTGCCCTTCTTGGTCAGCGTGAACAGCTGCTTGGCAAAGGGCATCGGCAAGCGGATGCAGCCATGGCTGGCCGGATAGCCAGGGGTGTTTCCGCCGTGGAAGGCGATGCCCTTGTCGTCGATGTTCTGCATCCACGGCATCGGCGCGTTGTCGTACTTGCGGCTGAAATATTTCTCGCGCTTGAAGTTGATCGTCCAGAAGCCGAGCGGAGTCGGGTGCCCCTTCTTGCCGGTCGACACGTTGGTCACGCCGATCAGTTGCGATCCCTTGAACACGAAGGCGACCTGGTTGGCGATGTCGACGGTGATCGCGACCTCGCCCTCTGCCGGAATGCTCTGCGCCCAGTGGAACTCGCCGGGACGCAGGTTGGTGCGGCCAAGCATGGCGTGCATCGCCTCATAGCCGGTCGCGGAGAAGCCGTTGGTCCATTCGTAGTTGGTCGGCGGGCCGTAGGTCCTCGGCGCCTGCGCGATCGGCGCGGGAGGTGGTGGAGGCGTGGTCGAACATGCGGCCAGCGAGATCGCCGCGGCAACGGTCAGTGCCTTGAAAAATCGGATCATTTGTTCGCCCCAACCCACCACATCGCAAGCCCGTTCGATGCACGATGGATCGCCGGTCGGCAATCGACTTGCCGTTAATAGCGACTGGCGTGCGGCAGCACCGGGAAACGGCTCGTCGATAATTCGTCGACGGCAGGTTAACGATCAGGGCTTCGACAGCACCCGTTTGATGCCACGCGCCGCTTGGCGAAGCCGCTGCTCGTTCTCGACCAGTGCGAGCCTGACGAAGCCTTCTCCTTCCTCGCCGAAGCCAACACCCGGGGCGACCGCGACCTGCGCGTCGGTGAGCAGACGCTTGGCGAACTCCATGCTTCTCAAGTGACGGAACGGCTCCGGGATTGGAGCCCAGGCGAACATGCTCGCCTGCGGCACCGGAATGTCCCACCCGGCGCGGCCAAAGCTTTCGACCATGACGTCGCGGCGCTTTTTGTAGAGCGCGCGGTTCGCGGCAACGATATCCTGCGGGCCGTTCAATGCCGCGGTCGCGGCGGCCTGAATCGGGGTGAAGGCGCCATAGTCGAGGTAGCTCTTTACCCGCGTCAGCGCGCCGATCAGCCGGGCATTGCCGACCGCGAAGCCGATCCGCCAGCCGGCCATCGAATAGGTCTTCGATATGGAGGTGAACTCAACCGCGACCTCCTTCGCGCCGTCGACCTGAAGGATCGACGGGGTTGGCGTGTCGCCGAAATAGATCTCGGCATAGGCGAGGTCGGAAATGACGATCAGCCCCGCTTCGCGCGCGAACGCGACCAGCTTCTCGTAGAAAGCGACGTCGACGACTTCGGCAGTCGGATTGCTAGGATAGCCGATCACCAGAACCTTGGGACGCGGCACGGTATAGCGCATCGCCCGTTCGAGCCGGTCGAAGAAGTCCGGGCCGGGAACGGCGGGGATCGAACGGATCGCGGCGCCGGCGATGATGAAGCCGAAGTGATGGATCGGGTAGCTTGGGTTCGGAGTGAGGACGACATCGCCCGGCGCGGTGATCGCCTGTGCCAGATTGGCGAGCCCTTCCTTGCTGCCGAGCGTGACGATGATTTCGCTGTCGGGGTCTAAGTCGACGTTGAACCGGCGCTTGTAATAAGCGGCCTGCGCGCGGCGGAGGCCGGGAATGCCCTTCGACGCCGAATAACGATGCGCGGTCGGCTTCGCCGCGACCTCGGCCAGCTTGGCGATGACGTGCGGCGGCGGCGCGCCGTCGGGATTGCCCATGCCCAGGTCGACGATGTCCTCGCCGCGCGCCCGGGCGGCCGCCTTCATCGCGTTGACCTCCGCAAAGACGTAGGGCGGAAGGCGTTGGATGCGGTAGAAATCGTCGGTCATCGCCCGGTTGTGACGGCGATTGTGCGGTGCGGCAAGGGGCCTAGCGGTCGTACGCCGGCAGGCTGAGACCACGCGCAATCGCGGCGCCGCGCAGGCTGAATCCGGCGAGCCCTGCGACCAGCGCGGCGAGGGCAGGCGGCGCTCCGGCCAGCGTCAGCCCGACGAATAGTCCCGAGGCGAGGGCAGCTGCGGTGACATAGAGTTCAGGCCGCATCAGGATCGACGGCTCGCCCGCCAGCACGTCGCGGATGATGCCGCCGACGCAGGCCGTCATCACGCCCATCGCAAACGCCGGCACCGGCGCGACGCCATAATTGAGCGCCTTGGCCGCGCCGTAGGTCGAGTAGGCGGCCAGCCCGATCGCGTCGAACCACAGCAGGGCCCGGTCGGCGATGACCTTGCGCGACAGGAACCACACCCCGATCGCCGCGCCGATGCAGATCAGCAGCGTGGCGTTGGTCCCGACCCAGAAGACCGGGGCGCCGATCAACAGGTCGCGCAGCGTGCCGCCACCGACGCCGGTGACCACCGCGAAGAAGATGAAGGTGACCAGCGTCTGCTTCTTCTCCGCCGCGAGCAGCGCGCCCGACACCGCGAACACGGCGATCCCGACATAATCGAGCAGGACGAGCGCATCGGGAAGCAGGGCGGGCGGGGTCATCGGGCCGCCCTAAACGTTGGTCGCGGGATTGTCGAAGGCCCGTCCTTTCGACAGGCTCCGCGCGAACGGCTAGTAAGGATGACATGACCGACACTCCCGACACCAGCATTCCAACCCTCGACGACTGGCAGCATTGGGCGCTGGTCATGGCGCGCGCCAACCAGATGATCATGGAGGCATGGGCCGACAATCTGGCGAAGGGCAGCGCGATGCCGGGGCTGGGCCTGTCGCCCGCCGCCGCGCCGACCGATCCGATGCAGTGGATGAGTGCTGGCGCGGAGGCGTGGTCGAAGGGGCTGGAATCGTGGAGCCAGATGCTCGGCCAGTTCGCCAATGCGGGCGAGGCGCGCGATCGCCGTTTCGGCAGTCCCGAGTGGCGCGACAGCCCGATCTTCGACACGGTCCGCCAATCCTACCTCGCCATCTCCGACAAATTGCTTGGGACGGTGGAGGAGATCGAGGGTCTGGACGAGGCGGCGCGTAATCGCCTGCGCTTCGCCACCAAGGGCTTCGTCGATGCGATGAGCCCGGCCAACTTCATGGCGACCAATCCCGACGTGATGAAGCGGACGATCGAGACCAAGGGCGAGAATTTGCTCGCGGGCCTGAAGAACATGCTGTCCGACGTCGCGCGCGGACAGGTCAGCCAGAGCCCCGAAGGCGCGTTCGAACTCGGCCGTAACCTCGCCACCACGCCGGGCAAGGTGATCCACGAGACCAAGCTGTTCCAGCTGATCCACTATGCGCCGACCACCGACGAGGTGGTGGAAACGCCGCTGGTGATCTTCCCACCTTGGATCAACCGTTTCTACATCCTCGACCTCACGCCCGAAAAAAGCTTCGTCCGCTGGACGGTCGACCAGGGCATCAGCCTGTTCATGGTCAGCTGGAAGTCGGCCGACGAAAGCATCGCCGACATCAGCCAGGATGATTATGTCGCTGCACAGATCGAGGCAATCGACGTCATCCGCGACGTCCTCGGCGTCGAGGCGGTCCACACCATCGGCTATTGCGTCGCGGGCACGACGCTCGCCGCGACGCTCGCCTACCTCGCGGCGAAGGGCGAAGCGTCCAAGGTCGCCAGCGCGACCTTCTTCACCGCTCAGGTCGATTTCGAGGAGGCGGGCGATCTCAAGCTGTTCCTCGGCGACGAGACGATGGCAACGCTGCAGAAGCTGACCGCGGAGACCGGAGTCCTCGACGGCCGGGTGATGGCGGCGACGTTCAACCTGCTGCGCGGGCGCGACCTCATCTGGAATTACGTCGTCAACAATTACCTGATGGGCAACGACCCGCCGCCGTTCGACCTGCTCCACTGGAACGGCGACGTCACCAACCTGCCCGGCGCGTGGCACCGCGACTATCTGCAGCGGCTATATCGCGACAATCTGCTGGTGAAGCCGGGCGCGATCGAGGTGCTGGGCGTGCCGATCGACCTGACGAAGATCGAGACGCCGGCCTACATCCAGGCAGGGCGCGAGGATCATATCGCGCCGTCGGCCAGCGTCTGGAAACTGATGCGGATCCTGAGCGGACCGAAGCGCTTCGTGCTGGCCGGGTCGGGCCATATCGCCGGCGTGGTCAACCCACCCGCCGCGGGCAAATATCAATACTGGACCAACGAGGGCGAAGCCGCGAGCCTCGACGAGTTCGTCGCCGGCGCGAGCGAGCACAAGGGCAGCTGGTGGCCCGATTGGATCGAATGGCTGAAGGGTCGCGGTCCCAAGACGCTGAAGGCGACCGGCGCCCGAGTGCCGGGCGAGGGCAAGAAGAAGGCGATTGAGGATGCGCCGGGGCGCTACGTTCGCACGCGATAGGCATTAGTTGCGAATGGCAAATGCCAACGCCGTAGCATCAGCATTTTTCGTACTTCCAGTGCCGCTTCTTTCCGTCGGTGAGCCATTCGACCGCGGTCGCGATGCGCTTGGCGCGGGTCGCATCCTGCTTCGCCTCCGCGATCCAGTCGACATAGTCGCGCCGGGCAGAGGCTGAGAAGCTGTCGAGGGCGGCCTTCGCTGCGGGATTTGCTTCTAGAGCTGTCAGAAAGTCAGGATGGACCTCGGTCGCCGCTTTCGGCTGATGCTTGGTCTTGCGCGGCGCCGGAGCACTCGAAACCAGCGCCACCGCTTCCTTGAGCAATGAGGCGAATTCGGCCTCGCTCGGCAGGTCATCGACGCTGCGCAGCTTGCCGAACTGCCCCATGGCGTCGGCCTTGGCATCACCCTCTCCAATCTCCTGCCCGCGCCAGAAATTGATGGCGGCATGCGCCTTGAACGCGGCCATGATCAGCAGAATCTTGCCATCCAGCGTGAACGCCGGCGCGCCCCACTTGAGCGTTTCCTCGACCTCCGGAACGGCGGCGTGAACCTGCTCGCGGATCCGGGTCAGGATCGGGTTCGCGAAGGAGGCGGCCTTCGCGATGTAGGCATCGATGCGCGGATCGCGCGTCAGATGATGCCCCCGCCAATCATCAGGCGGATGATGCCGACGACGATGACGAACAGGTTCAGGTTGCGGCCGGCGTTGCTGTTGGACACAGCGCCGATACCTGCGCCGACGACAGCGAGCGGGATGATCAGCCAGTTCGCCCAGCCGAGCAGCGGAATGAAGGCCACCGCGGCACAAAGCAGCGCGACGACCCCGATGATGAGCGAGACGATGTTCAACATGACGCGAAGGTGGCGTGTCGCGGCCTAGGACGCAAGGGCGGCGCGTCGGCGGGTGTCGATCATCGACACGATATAGAGCGCCATCGCCGTCCAGATCGCGCCGAATGCTATGGCGTGGGCGCGCGTGAACGGCTCGTCGTAGATCGCGACGGCAAGCAGGAATTGCAGCGTCGGGGCGATGAACTGCAGGATGCCAACGGTCGAATAAGGCAGACGCCGCGCCGCCGCGGTAAAGCTGAGCAAAGGGATGGTCGATACGATCCCAGACGCCACCAGCAACCAAGTCTCGGCATTCGACGATCCGATCAAGGGACGACCGGCGGCACCGCCCAGGAGCAGCCAGCCGATCGCGAACGGGAACAGCAGCGCCGTCTCGATCGACAGGCCGGCGAGCGAATCGACCTTCACGATTTTGCGGAGCAGGCCGTAGCTCGCAAAGCTGATGCACAGGATCATGCTCAGCCACAGCGTATCGACCGCGCCGGCCGCGAGCACCGCGATTCCCGCCGCGGCGATGGCCACCGCGAGCCACTGCAAACGCGATAGCGGCTCCTTCAGCACGAAACGGCCGAGCAGGATGTTGGCAAGCGGGTTGAGATAGTAGCCGAGGCTCCCCGCCAGGATATGCCCGCTGTTGATGGCGTAAACGTAGGCCAGCCAGTTGGCGGCGATCAGCACCGAGGTCGCGCACAGGATCAGCACCGTGCGACGATTCTGCAGGGCAGCGCGAACCTCGCTCCATGCGCGAACAACGGTCAGCAGCCCCGCCAGCATGAGCAGCGACCAGACGATGCGGTGCGCGACGATGTCGACCGCGGGGACGGCCTGGATCTGCTTGAAGTAGATCGGCATGACGCCCCACAACACGTAGGCGACGAGGCCATAGAGCAGCCCCGCGCGCATCGTGCGGGCGGCCGTGTCGGTCGGCGGCAGGGGGCGGGGATCGTTCACGGATGATGCGCCTAGCGACTGACAGCGCGCCGTCAATCGACGCAGTTAACCTTTCGTTGGTTGAACGGGGCGCGCCATTAGGCCACCCTTGGCCGATCGTAGGACAGGATTGGAGTCGTTCGCTTGAGACGTTGTGGGTCGCTCATTCCCTTGGCGCTTGCCCTTGCGGTGGCCGGGTGCGTGACGCCCGAGACGAAGCGTCCGGTCGTGACCGCCGACGTGCGGACCAAGGCGGACATCTGGCAAGGCATCGCCAGCCAGGCCGACCTCGCCAAAATCCGGCGAGTGGCGACGGGCTGGTCGAGCGGCCTCGCCGAGGCGCGCGCCCGCGGCCACCGCGCCGAGATTACCGCCGAAGGTCGCCTGCTCGATCCCGATGCGGCGCAGGCGCGCCCGGCGCCGACGCCGGGCAGTTATAGTTGCCGCGTCGTCACGCTCGGCCGACAAGGCGGCAAGGGCCCCGCCTTCCAGAAATTCAAACCCTTCTTCTGTTACGTCGAGGTCGAGGGAAACCTGTTCACGATCGTCAAGCAGACCGGCAGCCAGCGACCAGCAGGACGCTTGTGGGAAGACGACAATCCCAATCGCATGATCTTCCTCGGCACGCTCGCGCTGGGCAGCGAAGAGGAAGCGCGCGCCTATGGCGACGATCCAAAGCGCGACATGGCGGGTGTGTTCGAGCGGATTGGTCCGTTCGTGTGGCGGCTGGTTATCCCCTATCCGCAGAACGGCGCACGGCTCGACGTGTTCGAACTGACCCCGGTCGCCGAACAGCCCAAGTGATTGTGGGCGACGGTCCGGGCGGTATCGCCGACCCGGCCGAAGTGCGCGCCCACCTCGTCGCTGCGGCATCCGCAGGCCATGCGCTGACCTATTCGGAAATGCTCGAACGGCTCGGCCATTCCTTTTCGCGGCCGAAGATGCGCGCGCTGTGCAAGACGTTGGCGGCGGTCGATCGCGAGGCGCAGGAGCGGGGGGAGCCCGAACTGGCGGTGCTCGTCGTCCGCCAGAGCGATGGGCTGCCAGGGCAAGGCTGGTGGGCCGATGGCGCGGCGGCGCACGATCATCGCGGATCGTGGGAAGATCCGACGGCGGCGAAGCTGGTGGCGCGGCTGCAGCAGGCGGCGTTCGACTATTGGGCAATGGCGCCGGAGGGCGCTTCGGGCTAAGGGGCCGCATGACTGCCCCTCCCAGCGATACCGTCAGGACCTTCACGGTCGGCGAAGACGACGACGGAATCCGTCTCGACCGATGGTTCAAGCGCCACCTTTCCGACACCAGCTTCAACACCGTCTCGCGCTGGGCGCGGACGGGGCAGCTACGCGTCGACGGCAAGCGCGCGACCCCAGGCGACCGGCTGACTACGGGCATGGTCCTTCGCGTGCCGCCGGCCGAGCCAGCGCCCGCCGAAGGGCCCGGTGCCCGGCCGCAACGGATTGTCGAGCCGCTGACCGCTGACGAAGCCGCTTACGTGCAGGAAATGGTCATGGCCAAGGGCCGCGACTGGTTCGTGCTCAACAAGCCGCCGGGCCTCGCCACGCAGGGCGGGACCAAGACCGTCCAGCATCTCGATCGCCTGCTCGACGGCCTGGCCGATGACGAAGGCAATCGTCCGAAGCTCGTGCACCGGCTCGACAAGGACACGTCGGGCGTCCTGCTCGTCGCGCGATCGGCGCGGGCGGCGGGGCATTTCGCCAAGAGCTTTTCGGGCCGCACCGCGCGCAAGGTCTATTGGGCGCTGATCACCGGCGTCCCCTCGGCGGATGAAGGCGTGATCGACGCGCCGCTCGCCAAGCAGCCGGGAACCGGCGGCGAAAAAATGCACGTCGACGAGGAGAACGGACTGCCGGCGCGCACCCGCTATCGTCTGATCGATCGCGCGGGCAACCGCGCCGCCTGGGTCGAACTTCAGCCGATGACCGGCCGCACGCATCAGCTTCGCGCGCACATGGCGGCGATCGGCCACCCGATTGTCGGCGACGCCAAATATGGCGGGGCCGAAGCATTTCTGACCGGCGGGATCAGCCGCAAGATGCACCTGCACGCGCGGCGCCTGCGGATCGACGGGGTCGACGGAAAGCCGATCGACCAGACCGCCGAGCTTCCCTCGCACTTTGCCGAAAGCCTGGCGACGCTTGGGTTCGAGGCGATGGCGGGCGACATGATGCCGCTTGACAATCCTGACCCTGCGAAGCTGCCCGAAACCAAGGCGAAGCGCGTTGCCGCCGCCGCCAAGACCGCGCGCAAGGCCCGCAAGGGCGAGCGTCGCGGACGTGGTGGACCGCCGGCGGGCAAGCCGACCAAGTCGGGCCGGCCCGCGCGCCCATCGAAGCCGACCAAGCCCCGCCGCCCGTGACCCGGCTGGCGATTTTCGATTGCGACGGCACGCTGGTCGACAGCGGCGCCACGATCCGCACCGCGCTCTGCCGCGCCTTCGTCGCGCACGGCCTCGAGCCGCCGCCCGAGCAGGTGACGCGCCGGCTGATCGGCCGCAGCTTGGGCGAAGTGATGAGCGAATTGGCCCCCGAGCATGACCATCACGCATTGTCCGAGACCTACAAGCAGGCGTTCATCGCCATGCGCGGATCGGGCGAGGTCGAGGAGCCGCTCTACGACGGCATCGTCGACCTGCTCGATCGGATGGAGGGCGACGGCTGGCAGCTGGCGGTGGCGACCGGCAAGTCGATGCGCGGCCTTCGCCATTGCCTCGAGCATCACGGCCTCCACGCGCGTTTCGTCTCGCTTCAGACCAGTGACGATCACCCCTCAAAGCCACATCCGTCGATGGCGCTGTCGGCAATGATCGAGGCAGGAGCGGTGCCTGAGCGGACGGTGATGATCGGCGACACCGCGTGGGACATGGGCTGCGCGCGCGGCGCCGGCGTCGGCGCGATCGGTGTCGTCTGGGGCTATCAGGATGCCGACGAATTGACCAAAGGCGGGGCCGACGCGATCGCGTCCCTGCCCACCGAGGTTGCGGACATCGCCGAACGGATGACGGGCGGGGCGTGATGAACGACGAGATTGAATGGCGCCGCCGGTTCCGGGTCTTCGCCGCGCTTCGGATCGCGGGGGTGCTGCTGTTCCTGATCGGCACTGCCATCGCGTTTACAGACATCTTGAAGCCGGGTGGCTGGCCGCTGCTTGGCGGGATATTGGCGATTACCGGTGCGATCGAGGCGGTGCTGATCGGTCGTTATCTCAAGCGCAGCTGGGACGAATGAAGCGCTTCTGGACGACGGTCGAGCTTGAGTCGCTCGACGGCGGATGGGGAGTAAACCTCGACGGCCGACCGGTTCGAACGCCCGCGCGTGAGCGGCTGGTGCTGCCGACGCCCGCGTTGGCGGAGGCGGTCGCCGCCGAGTGGCGCGATTGCGGGGAGACGATTGATCCGCGCGCGATGCCTTTCACCGGGCTCGCCAACGCCGCGATCGATCGCGTGGCCGCGGACCCCCAGCGTTTTGCCGACGACCTGTCGGCCTACGCTCAAAGCGACCTTTTGCTCTACCGCGCCGACATGCCCCGTGCACTTGTCGCCCGGCAGGCGGCGGCGTGGGATCCGTTGCTCGATTGGGCCCGGCAGCGGTTCGACGTCGCGTTCACGCCGGTGACCGGAATCATGCCCGTGTCGCAGCCGGAAGAAACGATCCGCCGGCTGTCCGCCGCGGTCGCCTCGCTGGGACCCTATCAGCTTGCAGGGCTACAACCGGTGGTCACGATCGGCGGGTCGCTGGTCGCGGCGCTGGCGTTGTATGAAAAGGCGATCGCGCCCGATGCTGCCTGGGATGCAGTGGGGCTGGATGTCGCGTGGCAGGCCGAACAATGGGGCGTCGATGCCGACGCCGCGGCGGCGGAAGAAGGACGGCGGGAAGCCTTCCTCAGCGCCGCCAAGTTTCTCGAACTATTGCGCGGCTGATCCGGCGACGAGGTCGCGGACGAACGTCACCAGTCCCGCCTGACGCCACCGCTTGAGCCGCTCGGCCGCAAGGATCGCGTGCACGTCGGCAAGGCAGGCTTCGCTGTCCTCGTTGATCAGGACATAATCATATTCGGCCCAGTGGCTGATTTCGCCCGCGGCGCGGCGCATGCGGCCGGCAATGACCTCTGCGCTGTCGGTGCCGCGCGATTCCAGCCGGCGTTGCAATTCAGCCATCGACGGCGGCAGGATGAATACGCGGACGAGGTCCTCGCCCATCGCGGCGTGTAGCTGCTGCGTGCCCTGCCAGTCGATGTCGAACAGGACGTCGCGGCCTTCCTTCAGCGCCGCCTTGATCGGCGCCTGCGGGCTTCCGTAATGATGGTCGAACACCGGCGCCCATTCGGCAAACTCGCCGTCGGCGATCATCCGCTGGAATTCGTCCGCGTCGACGAAATGATAGTCGCGCCCTTCGACTTCGCCCGGACGGCTCGGCCGGGTCGTAGCGCTAACCGACATGGTGACGTGATCGTCGGCCTCCAACAGCATCCGGCTGATCGTCGACTTGCCCGCGCCTGACGGCGAAGAAAGGACAATGAGAAGCCCGCGACGGCGGCGAGCGGACGGGGCGGAAGTGGGGTCGGCCATGGCGGCACTTGCCCCGCCTTCGCGCCGCGCGTCAAGGACGGCAAATCGGTTTTATGCTGCAACGCACAAAAAACCTTGAAACCTTCGCCGCAGATGCGTATTGTGCAATGCAACAAACAGGAGTTTACCGTGGCTGACGAAATCAAGAACGACACCGTGATCGAATCGACCATCGACAAGGCGACCGCGCCGCTGAAGGCTGCCGCGACTGCCGTCGAGCAGACCGCCAAGAAGGCAGCGCAGGCACCGGCGAAGGCCGTTCGCGCCCGCCGTGCTCGCAAGGCATCGGCCAAGGTCGTCGAAGCGGTGACCAAGAACAACAAGCGCGCAGCGAAGACCGCTCGTCGCGTGAGCAAGGCGACCGTCGAAGCGGCCGCTGCCCCCATCGAAAGGACCAAGACCATGGCTTATGATTTCAACTCGCTCTTCGCCGGCTTCCAGTTCCCGGCCGCCGACAAGTTCCAGAACGTCCTCGGCGATGCCGGCGACCGTGGCCAGCAGCTGGTCGGCAAGACCCAGAAGGTGGCCGAAGAAATGACCGACATCGCCAAGGCGAACGTCGAAGCGATTGTCGAAGCCGGCCGTATCGCCGCCACCGGCGCGCGTTCGATCGGCCAGGACGTCCTGTCGTCGAGCCGTGACGGCATCGAGCAGGCTTCAGACGCGTTCAAGACGCTGGCCGAAGCCAAGTCGCCGACCGAATTCTTCCAGATCCAGTCGGAACTGGTCCGCGCCTCGTTCGACCGCATGGTTGCGCAGAGCTCGCAGCTGACCGAGCGCGTCGTGAAGCTGGCCGGCGAAGCGGCCCAGCCGCTTCAGAACCGCGCCAGCGTCAATGCCGAGCGCATGAACGACCTGGTTGCCTAACTCTCCCTCTCCCAGGGCAACCAAGTTCGCGGCCGCTTCCTCCTCGTGAGGGGGCGGCCGCTTTCATTTGGGCGCGTGCTTTTCTTCGTCGGCGCTTGCAGCCGGTCGGCGCGATGCCATATTCGGACAAGCAGCATGATCAGCGACGTGATTCTCAATGCCGGTGACGAGCCGGGGCAGGGCGACGGTATCGACGATGTCGAGATCGGCGTCGTCACGCGCACCAAGCCGCGGACCAAGAAGCCCAGTCAGTATAAAGTTCTGCTGCTCAACGACGACTACACGCCGATGGAATTCGTTGTGCTGATCCTGCAGCGCTATTTCTCGATGGGAATCGAGGACGCGACCCGCGTCATGCTCCAGGTTCATCAGAAGGGCGTCGGCGTATGCGGCGTCTTTACCTACGAGGTCGCCGAGACCAAGGTCAGTCAGGTGATCGACTTCGCGCGTGAGAACCAGCACCCGCTTCAGGCGACGCTCGAAAAGGCCTGACAAGCTCGCTCACTTGAAAGCGGACCGCGTTCCACTTAGGCGCGGACGATGGACTCCATTCGCATCAAGGGCGGCAAGCGCCTCGAAGGCCGCATTCCCATTTCGGGCGCCAAGAACAGCGCATTGACGCTGCTTCCCTGCGCGCTGCTGACGGCCGACAAGCTGACGCTGACCAACCTTCCGCGTCTCGCCGACGTCGACAATTTCTCACATCTTCTCAATGGCCTCGGCGCCTCGACCAAGGTCGCCGGCGTCAAGAAAGGCGAATATGGTCGCCGAATGACGCTCAGCGCGCGCGAGATCGCGTCGACCGTCGCGCCGTACGATATGGTCCGCAAGATGCGCGCGTCGATCCTGGTGCTCGGGCCGATGCTGGCGCGAGCGGGCGAGTCGACCGTGTCGCTTCCGGGCGGCTGCGCGATCGGTGATCGCCCGATCGACCTTCACTTGAAGGCTCTCGAAGCCATTGGCGCCGACATCGAACTGGCGGCCGGCTATGTGAAGGCGAGCGCGCCCAAGGGACGCCTGACCGGCGGCGATTATACCTTCCCGGTCGTGTCGGTCGGCGCGACCGAGAACGTGCTGATGGCCGCGGTCCTCGCCAGCGGCCGCAGCCAATTCTTCAACGCGGCGCGCGAGCCCGAGATCGTCGATCTGTGCAACCTGCTGGTGGCGATGGGCGCGAAGATCGAAGGAATCGGTTCGTCGCACCTGATCGTCGACGGGGTCGAAGGGCTCGACGGCTGCACCTACGCCGTCATGCCCGACCGGATCGAGGCGGGGAGCTATGCCTGCGCCGCCGGGATCACCGGTGGATCGATCGAGCTGGTCGGGGCTCGACCAGCGGACATGCTGGCGATCACCAACGCCCTGGCGGCGGCTGGCCTGCTGATCGAGATGACCGACGACGGCATCAAAGTGACCGCCGATCGCCCGCTCAAGCCGCTGGCGATTTCGACCGCTCCCTATCCGGGGTTCCCGACCGACATGCAGGCGCAATTCATGGCGATGCTGTGCCGCGCGGAAGGCGAAAGCTTCCTTGAGGAAACGATCTTCGAGAACCGCTACATGCACGTCCCCGAGCTTCGCCGCATGGGCGCCGAGATCGACGTGCGCGGGCGCTCCGCGATCGTCCACGGGGTCAAGTCGATGACCGGCGCGCAAGTGATGGCCACCGACCTTCGTGCGTCGATGAGCCTCGTGCTTGCCGGGCTATGCGCCGAAGGCGAGACCGAAGTGCTGCGGGTCTACCACCTCGACCGCGGGTACGAGCGGCTCGAGGAAAAGCTGCAGGGCGTCGGAGCGACGATCGAGCGCGTTTCCGCCGGATAGGGCTGCCCGCCGGACAGCCCCTCCGGGTGGTACGGTCAGTCGACCTCGGTCAGTTGCCGCGCGCCGCCTTGCTTGTGAACGCGGCCCGCTTTCATCACGAAGCCAACCGATTCGAGCAGGCGGACATTCTGCGTCGGGTCGCCGTCCACCGCGATGATATCGGCGTCCTTGCCCGGCTCGATCGTCCCCACCTTCGCCGACACGCCGAGCAGGTCGGCGGCGTCGACCGTTGCCGTGCGGATCGCCTGCGCGGGGCTCATGCCGTTCCGGACCATCAGCGCGAACTCCTCGGCATTGCGGCCGTGCGGGCTGACCCCGGTGTCGGTGCCGAACGCGATCTTTACGCCGCGCCGGTGCGCCTCGGCAAAGCTCTTCTCGGCATTGCCCGCGGCGGCGCGCGCTTTTTCGAACTGGGCCGGCGTCAGCGCGCCGCGTTGCCCGTCGGCGAGTGCGGCCGCTGGGGCGAGCAGCGTCGGCACGTAGTAAGCGCCGGTCTGCTTGTAGAGGCGGAAGCTCTCTTCGTTGGTGAAGGTGCCGTGCTCGATCGAATTGACCCCGGCGCGAAGGGCGGCATTGACGCCCTCCACGCCGTGCGCATGGGCGGCGACCTTGCGGCCGAAGGTGCGGGCGGTCGTAACCACGGCGCGCATTTCGTCGTCCATCATCTGCTGGTTGAGGCCGCCGGGAACGTTCGACAGCACGCCGCCGGTCGCGGCGAACTTGATCACGTCCGCGCCCGCGCTGATTTGCGCCCGAACCGCGCGGCGGCAATCGTCCGGGCCGTTGCAGACGTTGGTCGCGCGCGGCTTGTAGATGTCGGTGAGGTCGCGGTTGAGGCCGTTGACGTCGCCGTGCCCGCCGCCGACCGACACCATATCCGCCGCGCTGGCGATCGTCGGCCCGGCGAATTGCCCGGCCTCGATCGCATCGCGCAGCGACAGGATCGTGCGCGCGTCGCCGCCAAGGTCGCGAACGGTGGTGAAGCCCGCAAGCAGCGTCTTGCGAGCGTTGAGCAGCGCGGTGAACGCCTCATCCTCATTGTCGCGAAACGGCGCCTGCAATCGCGATTGAAGCCGGTCGTCGAGCCCGTTGAAGTGGACGTGGCTGTCAATCAGGCCGGGCAGCACGGTCGCGCCACGAAGATCGACCACGCGAGCGCCGGGAGTGTCGATGAAGCCGTCGCGGACTTCGGCGATGGTGCGCCCTCGCACGACGATGCTGACATTGCGGCGCGGGGCCTTGCCCGGCTCCGCCAACAAGCTGCCAGCGTGGATGACGGTGACGGCAGGGGCAGGGGCAGGGGCGGGCGCCGCGGCGGTCTGCGCGACGACAGGCGCGGCGATCGTCAGCGCGGCCGACGCAAGCAAGGTCTTGATCATAAAATTCCCCCCGAGATGATATGTGGCGGAGCGTAGCGCGGCGTTCGCGCGGCGCAACTACAGCGTGTCGAGGGCGTGCAGCGTGAGGCCGACCAGGCCGCCGACGAGCGTGCCGTTGATCCGGATATACTGAAGATCGCGCCCGACCGCGCTCTCCAGCCGGTCGGTGATCGTGCGCGCGTCCCAGCCGCGAATCGTCTCGCTGACCAGCTTGACGATCGACCCGCCATAGCTTGCCGCCATGCCGGCCACCGCGCGCCGGGCGAACTGGTTGATCGCGCGCTTCATCGACGCGTCGGTATCGAGGCTTGCGCCCATCGATTTCAGCACGTCGCCAAGCTTGCCCGCCATCGCCGCATCGGGATTGCGCGCGGCGCGGATGATCGCCTCACGCCCCTTCTGCCACAGCGTATCGAGCCACAACGAAACCGACTTGTTGTCGAGCAGCTCGACCTTCATCGCCTCGACCCGCTCGCGCGTTTCGGGCTTGGTCTGAAGGTCGTTGGCGAGGTCGGCTAGCGCCTGTTCGATCTTGACCCGCACCGGGTGCGCGGGATCGGCCTGCATGTCGACGCTGAGCTTGCGCAGGCCGTCGATGATCGCATCGCCAAGCTTGGCATCGAGTCCGGCAAGCTTGAGCACCCAGTTGGCGCGTTTGTGCACCATTTCGCGAATCAGGCCTTCGTTTGCGTCGAGCGCGCGCGCGGTCCAGCGGATCGCGGCCTCGAGCATCGGCACGTGGCGGTCTTCGTTGATCGCCGACGCAAGCGCGTGGCCGAGCAAGGGAGACACCTCCATCGAGCGGATACGATTGGCGATCGAGCTTTTGACGAGCCCACCAAGCCGCTCGTCGTCGAGTCCTTCGAACAGGTCGGCAATGAGGCGGCTTGCCCCGCGTCTGATCCGCGTTTCCTCGCCCTGTGGTGCCTGCAGGAAACGGCCCGCCGCGCCCGCCAGGTCGATGTGGCGCATCCGTCGCGCCACCACGGGCGCAATCAGGAAATTGGTCTGCAGGAAGTTCGCCAGCGTCTCGCCGATGCGATCCTTGTTGCGCGGGATGATCGCGGTGTGGGGGATCGGAAGGCCGAGCGGGTGGCGGAACAAGGCAGTCACCGCGAACCAATCGGCCAGCCCGCCGACCATCGCCGCTTCGGCGAACGCCTTGACGAACCCGACCCAGGGATAGGCGGGCTCGTAGATTCGAGCGACGATGAAGACGCCCGCCATCGCGACGAGCAGGCCGGTCGCGGCAGCCTTCATGCCGGCAGCGCCGGGCTGGGAAGGATTGAATCGGGAGAGTGCTGGTGGCCGCGCGGTCATCGCGGCCACCTTAGCTTCGCCGACGCCGATGTCACTCCGCGGGTTCGGGAACCGGCTCGTCCATCGGCTTGTGCGGCTCGCCATTGTCGACGAGCTTGCTGAACTTCGAGCCCAACCACGTCTCGATGTCGATCGCGATCGAGAAGAAGGCGGGGACCAGCAGCAGCGTCAGCAAGGTCGAGAACAGCAGGCCACCGATCACGGTCACGCCCATCGGCGCGCGCCAGCTGCCGTCGCCGCTGAGCGACAGCGCGATCGGAACCATGCCCGCGACCATCGCCACCGTCGTCATGACGATCGGCTGCGCGCGCTTGTGGCCCGCTTCGACGATCGCCTCGTTTTTCTCGACGCCGTGCCCCATCATCTCGACCGCGAAGTCGACCAGCAGGATCGAGTTCTTGGCGACGATCCCGAACAGCATCAGGATGCCGATCAGCACCGGCAGCGAGATCGGGTTGCCGGTCAGGTGAAGTGCAATCGCTGCGCCGAGCGGAGCGAGCAGCAGCGAGCCCATGTTGACCAGCGGCGACAGGAAGCGGCGGTAGAGCAGCACGAGGACCGCGAACACCAGCAGCACGCCCGATCCCAGCGCGATCGCGAAGTAGTAGAGCAGTTCGGCCTGCCACTTGCTGTCGCCAAGCTCGAGCTTCTGGACGCCGTCGGGCAGATTCTTGACCGTCGGCAGGTTGTTGATCAGCGGCCACACGTCGCCCGACACCAGGCCCGGCGACAGGTCGGCGCCGATCGCGATGCGGCGGATCTGGTCGGTCCGCTGGACCGTCGTCGGACCCGAGCCGAAGCCGATCTCGGCGACCGATTTCAGCGGCACCGAGCCGCCACTCGACGTCGGCACCGGCAGATTCTCGAGCGTGGCGAGATCCTTGCGCGAGCTTTCGGGCAGCGAGACGGTGATCGGCACCTGGCGATCGGCCAGCGAGAACTTTGCGCTGTTCTGCGCAATGTCGCCCAGCGTCGCGATGCGGATCGTCTGGCTGAGCGCGGTCGTCGTGACGCCGAGGTCGGCGGCCAGGTCGAAGCGCGGCGCGATCGTGATTTCCGGACGCACCAGATCACCCTGCACGCGCGGGGCGCGAAGCTGGCTGAGCGGGGTCATCTCGTCGACGATCTTGTTCGCAGTCGCCATCAGCAGTTCGGGATTGTCGCTGCCGAGGTAGAGCGTCATGTCGCGCCCGCCGCCGCCCGGACCGCCACCAGCCTGGCTGATGAAGTTCACCTGCGCGTCGGCGATGGCCGACACCTGCGGGGCAAGGTTGCGCTCGAACTCGGTCGAGGTGACTTCGCGGTCCTTCTTCAGCACGATGTTGAGGAAGCCCGATCCGACGAAGATGCGCTGGAAGACGCGGTCGACCGACGGATCCTTTTCGATGATCTCCGCGGCGCGGTCGGCAACGGCGGCGGTCTGCTCCAGCGTCGTGCCCGGCGGCATGCCGATGCGGACGCGGCTGAAGTCGACGTTGACCGGCGGCTGGAACGACATCGACAGCGTCGCGAACAGCACGCCCTGAAGGACGAACGCGCCGATCCCGGCGAGCACCATCGCAAAGCGGTGGTCCTTCGTCAGCGACCAGACGGCGCTCATCTTGCCCGGATGCTCGCGGCGGTAATTTTCTGCCTTGGAGGTATCGAGGCTCCAGCGCAGGATGCCGAGATACTTCTCCATCCCCTTGCCGCCGGCATGTTCCTGGATGCCGTGGGCCTTCAGGAAATAAGCGGCAATCAATGGCGTGATCATGCGCGCGACGAACAGGCTCATCAGCACCGCGATGACGACGGTGTAGCCGAAGCTCTTGAAGAATTGGCCCGAGATGCCCGGCATCAGCGCGACGGGCAGGAACACCGCGACGATCGCCATGGTGGTCGCGACGACCGCGAGGCCGATTTCGTCGGCCGCGTCCATCGACGCCTGATAGGCGGTCTTGCCCATGCGCATGTGCCGGACGATGTTCTCAATCTCCACGATCGCGTCATCGACGAGCACCCCCGCGACCAGGCTAAGCGCGAGCAGCGACAGGCCGTTGAGGGTGATGCCCATCAGGCTCATGAACCAGAAGGCGGGGATGGCCGACAGCGGGATCGCGATCGCCGCGATCAGTGTCGCGCGGAAGTCGCGAAGGAACAGGAACACCACGAGAACCGCGAGGACCGCGCCCTCGATCAGGCCCATCATCGCCGAGTGATACTGTTCCTTGGTGTAGTCGACCTGGTTGATAATCTCGACGAAGCGGATCCGCGGATCCTCCTTCTCGATCTTGCGAAGCTCTGCCCAGGCGTCGTCATAGGCGGTAACCTCGGACGAGCCCTTCGAGCGCTGGACGTTGAAGCTGATGACCTGGCGGCCGTTCATCTTCGCGATGGTGCGCTGCTCGGAATAGGCGTCCTTGACCTCGCCAAGGTCGGCCAGGCGAACGGTGCGGCCGCCCGGGACGGCAATCTGAGTCTGCGACAGGTCGTAGGCATTGGCGGCATTGCCGAGCACGCGGACCGCCTGCTCGGAGCCCGCGATCTCGGCGCGGCCGCCTGCGGCATTGAGGTTGGTCTGGCGAAGCTGCGCATTGACCGACGCGGCGGTGATTCCCTGCGCCTGGAGCGCGGCGGGGTCGAGGATGACGCGGATGGTGCGATCGACGCCGCCCTCGCGGCTGACCGCGGCGACGCCCTCGACGCCCAGCAGGCGGCGTGACACGGTGTTGTCGACATACCAGCTGAGCTGTTCCAGCGTCATGTCGGTGGTTTCGGCGGCGACGAACAGGATCGGATCGCCGCTGATGTCTTCGCGGCTGATCTGCGGCTCGAGGATGCCTTCGGGCAGGTCGCCGCGGATCTGCGTGACCGCGTCGCGAACGTCGTTGACCGCGCGGTCGGTCGGGGTGCCGATCTCGAACTGGACGAAGGTGTTGCTGTTGCCCTCGCGGACCGAGCTGTTGATCTCGTCAACGCCGTCGACGCTGCGAATCGCGGCCTCGACCTTTTGCGTGATCTGGTTCTCCATCTCGGTCGGCGCGGCGCCGGGCTGCGAGATGTTGACGTTGGCCGCCGGGAAATCGATGTCCGGGTTGTTATTGACCTCCATCCCCATGAAGGCGACGATCCCCGCGAGCATTAGCCCGATGAACAGGACGATCGGCGGCACCGGGTTCTGGATGCACCACGATGAGATATTACGAAAATTCATGGGGTCAGCTTTCGCTCAATCGTGGGCGTCAACGCGCTGCCTGGCGGCGCGGCGCAACCTTCTGGCCGGGGTTGAGGAACGGACCGGCCGACAGCACGACCTGCTCCTGGCCCGACAGGCCCTGCGCGATGGTCACGCCCTGGTCGCCGACGCTTCCGATGCGGATGTCGCGGCGTTCGACCTCGTTCTTGGCGTTGATGATGAAGACGTAATTGCCTTTCTCGTCGCTCAGCACCGCGCTCTGCGGAAGCAGCGGGGCGGTGGTCGCGCCGGCGGCAATCTTGGCCTCCGCGAACCCGCCCGGACGAAGGCTGGCGTCATAGGGAACCGAAATCCGAACCTCGCCCTGGCGGCTGGTCGGGTCGATGATCGGAGACACCTGCCACACGCGGCCGGAGAAGGCGCGGGTCGAGCCGATCGGCGTGACCGAAGCCGGCATCCCCTCGCGGACGAAGGCCAAATCCTGCTGCGACATCTGCGCGCGCATTTCAAAATCGCCGCCGCTAGCAAGGCGGAACAGCGCGGGCGATCCGGCCGAAATGACCTGACCGACTTCGACATTGCGGGCGAGGATCAGGCCGCTGGTGGGCGCGCGGATGTCGAGACGACCGATTTGCGCACGAGCGGCGCCAAGCTGCGCTTCGGCGACGCGGACGCGGGCGTTGGCGGCGTCGCGCGCGGCGCGCTTACGATCGAGATCGGCCTTCGACACGAAGCCGCGACCGACGAGCGAAGCGCTGCGCTCATATTCGTTCTGGGCAAGAGCGGCGTCGGCGCGCGCGACCTGGATCGACGCGCCGAGCTGGGCGGCGGTCTGGGTCTGCACCGAGCGATCGACGCTGGCGAGCACCTGGCCCTGGCGGACCCAGCTGCCAGCATCGACGGTGACGGCGCGGACGAGGCCGCCTTCGCCCGCGACACCGACCGGCTGGTCGCGACGCGCGGCCAGCGCGCCCGAGGCGGTCAGCGTGCGGCCGACTTGGCTTTGTCCCGGAACGATGATCGACACGGTCGGAATCTGGCCGCGGCGTCCGCCCTGGCCTGCGCCGGCGGTCGCGGCGGGATCGTCACCCTTGCCGAACAGGAACCACGCCGCCGCGAGCGCCGCGACGACGATCAAGGCCGCGATGATGATGTTGCGCCGACGATTCGACCGATCGACCACGACCAGCGTGTCGGAACTTGCGAAAGTGGTTTCCCGGTTCATTGGCCGCATTCTCTCATCATTCATGTCCGTGGATCCGACAGCTGTCTGCCGAAACTGTGTTACCCAAATAAGGCACTACAGGCAACTGCAGATAGCCGGCGCCGGTGTGAAGCGCTTTTCTACGAACGGCGGCACTGGTCCTGCCGAAGCGCGTTGTTGCCAAACTGCAACGACCATGGTCCAACAGGGGCCTATTCGACAAATGTAAGGGAGCGCGAAGGGGATGATCGAAAGTTACGGAATTATCGGATGGATCGTGATCGGCCTCATTGCCGGTGCGATCGCCAAGCTGCTGATGCCGGGCAAGGATCCGGGCGGCTGCATCATCACCATCCTGCTCGGCATTGCCGGCGCCCTGCTGGCCGGTTTCCTCGGCAAGATGGTCGGTTGGTATGACGAGGGCGAAGCCGCCGGCTTCATTGCCGCGATCGTCGGTGCCTTCCTGTTGCTGCTGATCTACCGGCTGGTGCTTCGCCGCCGCTAAGCAACGGTTCGCCGTTCATTTTGAGGCCATCGCCGATCCGCCATCCGGGCGGCGGCGGTGGCCTTTTTGTTGGTCCGTAAAAGGAGATTGAGATGATGAAATCCCTGATCGCACTCGCGGCGCTGGGAAGCGTGAGCCTGCCGGCGGTCGCGACCGCGCAGACCGCGGTGGTCGGCGTGCCCTCGCTTGCCGGCACCCGTCTCGACGTCAACGCGCGCGGCGAGGTCAGCCGCGTTCCCGACGTCGCCGTCATCACCGCGGGGGTGCAGACGCTCCGCCCGACCGCCACCGCGGCGATTGAAGAAAATGCCACCCGGATGGAGCGGGTTCGCGCCGCGCTTCGCCGCGCAGGGATCGCCGATCGCGATATCCAGACGTCGTCGATCAGCCTGAGCCCCGAATATCGCTATGCCGAAAACCAGCCGCCCGCGCTGACCGGCTATCGCGCGACGAACAGCGTCAACGTGAAGTTTCGCGACTTGAAGCGCACCGGCACCGTGCTCGACGCGCTGGTGGCCGAGGGGGCGAACCAGATCAACGGCCCCAACCTGACGATCGACAAGCCCGAAGCCGCCTATGACGAAGCGCGGGTGAAGGCGATCGCGGCTGGCCGCGCGCGGGCCGAGCTTTATGCGCGGGCCCTAGGCAAGCGGGTGGTCCGGATCCTGTCGGTCAGCGAAAGCGGCGCCTACGTGCCGCCGCCGATGCCTTATGCGGCCGACGCGGTCATCGCGCAGGGATCGAGGGTCGCGAAGACCGAAATCGATCCGGGTGTCCAGGAAGTGCAGGCGAACGTCTCGATGAGCTTTGAACTGCAATAGGCAAAAAAAGGGGCCGCCCGGACGATCCGGACGGCCCCAATTTTTCAGCTTGTCGTTCGCTTAGCGAACGCTGCCGCGGCGAACCAGGTTCACGATCGCGAGCAGGATAATCGCGCCAAGCAGCGAGATCAGCAGGTTCGGCAGCGAGAAGTCGCCGGTGGTGATCGAACCGCCGCCAAGCAGCGGTGCAAGCAGGAAACCGCCGAGCAGAGCGCCGACGATGCCGACAACGACGTTGAGCAGGATACCCTGCTGGCCATCGGTGCGCATTACGATGCTGGCGAGCCAGCCAAGAATACCACCGACGATGATGATAAGGATAAGGGTCATTGCGTTCCTCCTGTTCGCGGCCCCCCTTGTACGAACACCCACCAAAGCAACGGCCTTAGTGGGACCCTGTTCGCGGGACGCCTTCCGGCATCAAAGACGCGCGATGCACCAATGTTGTTCCGGCAAAGTAGCGACCTGTCCAGCCCTGAGGCACGCAGCAACGCGAAAGGGCCCCGCCAAAGACGGAGCCCTTTGAAGATTGCGACGCGATTACAGTAGGTTCAGTAGCGCTGCTGGCGCTCGTACTGATCGCGATAATGTTTGATGCGGGTGACACGCAGGCCGGGCATTCCCGACCGATCGACCGCGCGCTGCCATCCGGTGAATTCTTCAAGGCTCAGCGTGTAACGCTGGCAGGCCTCGTCGACGGTCAGCAAACCACCCGCGACCGCGGCCACCACTTCGGCCTTGCGGCGCACGACCCAGCGGGTCGTTCCGGCTGGCGGAAGCGAGTCGAGCGTCAGCGGTTCGCCAAGCGGTCCAATGACCTGCGCGGGACGAATTTTCTGATTCTCAAGCATACCAAAACCTCAGCCGTGTTAATCGTCAGTCGATGGCCAGTATTTAACCGAAGGCCATTGCGAAGGTCTGAACCCCGAAGGTAACCTTCGCCTTCATTTGTCCTTACCGCTCATTAACCCTGTCGCTGCCGCGCTGGTCGAAAAGCGGCCGCGAAGCGTACTCCGCGCGCTCTTCCACCCCTCGCCGGACGCCAGGAAACAGGCGATCGCGTCGCCGCGGTCCTGTGACCGGTCCGCGGACGTCGCGGCCATCAGGTCAAGCCAGTCCTTGATGTCGAACGGGGCTTCCCCCGCTGCCGTCAATTGTCCGTCGTGCCGTGCCAATCTTCGTCCCTCGAACCATGGTCGTTGGAAGGTGGTCTAGCCGGACAGGGTGAATTTCAGGTAAAGACCCGCTCCATGTCCCCCACGTTCGACCTGCCAAATGGCGCCGAAACGGCGCGAATCGTCGTCGCCATGTCCGGCGGGGTCGATTCATCGGTCGTCGCCGCGCTCGCCGCGCGCACCGGCGCCGAAGTGATCGGCGTCACGCTCCAGCTCTACGACCATGGCGAAGCCGCCCGTCGCCCGGGCGCCTGCTGCGCGGGACAGGACATCTACGATGCCAAGACCGTATGCGACCGCCTCGGCATCGCGCATTACGTGCTCGACTATGAAAGCCGGTTCCGCACCGGCGTGATCGACCGCTTCGCCGACGAATATGCGGCGGGCCGGACCCCGGTGCCCTGCTCGCTGTGCAACCAGGGCGTGAAGTTCGTCGACCTGATCGCCTTTGCGCGCGAACTCGGCGCGACCTGCCTTGCGACCGGCCATTATGTCCGCCGGGTCGAGCGGGACGGCCGCGTCGAACTGTGGAAGGGCCGCGACCCCGCGCGCGACCAGAGCTATTTCCTCTACGGTACCACCGCCGACCAGCTCGATTTCCTCCGTTTCCCGCTCGGAAATCTGCCAAAGAGTGAGGTCCGGCGGCTGGCAAGCGAGGAGGGTCTGATTGTCGCCGACAAGCCCGACAGCCAGGACATCTGCTTCGTCCCCAACGGCGACTATGCCAGCCTCGTAAAGAAGCTGCGTCCCGAAACCGCCGCCCCGGGCGAGATCGTCCACCTGGACGGCACCCTGCTCGGCCAGCACCAGGGCGTCGTTCACTTCACCGTCGGCCAGCGCCGCGGAATCGAGATCGGCGGGCAGGCCGAGCCGCTGTACGTCGTGCGGATCGATCCGAACGCGCGGCAGCTCGTCGTCGGTCCACGCTCCGCGCTCGCGGTCGGCGGGGCGCGGGTCGAGGGGATCAACTGGCTCGCCGAGGATCAGGTCGATGTTGAAGCCAAGGTGCGCAGTCTCGCTCGGCCGGTCCCGGCCCGCTGGGACGGATCTTGGCTGACCTTCGCCAATCCCGAATATGGCGTCGCGCCGGGCCAATCGGCGGTATTCTACGATGGCGACCGCCTGCTCGGCGGGGGAACGATCGTCGAGACCGAGGCCGCGCGCGAGATCGAAAAAGCTGCTGCCTGATTCGAAAAAGGCGCTAGGACTGTTTTCCATGAAAATGATCCTCGCGCTTGCCGCCCCGCTGCTCCTCCTGTCCGCTTGCGCCACCGCTCCCAAGGAGCCGATGACGCCGGCCGGACCCGACTTCCTCGCGCGCAACGCGGCGGTGAAGCGCGTGGTCACGACCCCGGGCGGCCTCCAATATTTCGTGCTCAAGTCGGGACCGAAAACTGGCCGCGCACCGGTCGACGGCGATACCGTCACCTTCGACTACGAAGGCAAGCTGACCGACGGCACGACCTTCGACAGCAGCATCGCGCGCGGCGAACCGCTCACCGGCGGCGTCGGCGACTTCGTTCCCGGCTTTACCGAGGCGTTGAAGCTGATGCGCCCGGGCGACGACTGGATCGTGTGGATCCCGCCCGCGCTCGGCTATGGCGAGCGCCAGTCGGGACCGATCCCACCCAACAGCGTGCTCCGTTTCCGGATGATCCTGCACAGCGTGACGCCCGCAGCGACGACGACGACGACGACGCCGCAGGGTTAGGCGATCTGGAAATAGCCTTCGATGACGGTGACCGCGCGTCCGCCCAGGACAACACGTTCGCCCTGATGCTCGCACTCGATCACGCCGGTGCGCGCGCTGGCTTGCAGCGCCGTAAAGCGATTGCGGCCTAGCCGGTCGGCCCAGAAGGGCGTCAGCGCGGCATGGGCGCTACCGGTGACCGGGTCCTCGTCGATGCCGTGATAGGCGGCGAACACGCGGCTTGCGACGGCGTGGTCGTCGCCCGGTGCCGTGACGATCACCAGCCGGTCTATCTTACGGAGCTTCGTGAAATCGGGTGACACGGCGCGGACCGCAGCCTCGTCGGACAGCAGCACGATCGCGGCCCCGTTACCCCCGCGCGACAGGAAGATCGGCCCGGTCACGCCCAGTGCGTCGAGCAACCCCTCTTCCTCGCCCTCGACCACCGGATAGGCAGGCAGGTCAAGATTGAGCAGCCCGTCCTCGCCGCGCGTCACCGCCAGCACGCCCGATCGCGTCGAGAAGCGCACTCGATCGCCCTTGATCAGGATATGCGCCGACGCCAGCGTCGCGTGGCCGCACAGGTCGACCTCGACCGTCGGCGTGAACCAGCGCAAATCGTAGTCGACCTCGTGCGATGTCGATGGAACGGTGAAGGCGGTCTCGCTCAGATTATTCTCGGCGGCGATCGCCTGCATCGTGGCATCGTCGAGCCAGTGGTCGAGCGGCATTACCGCGGCGGGATTGCCGGTAAACGGCGCCGACGCGAAGGCGTCGACCTGGAAGAAGGGCAGCGAGGTGCTCATTCGGCCTTCTCGGTCATGTGGCTGGGAAGGATCGTCTCGCGGTCGGTGTGGCCGATCGGGTCGAGGTGGATCAGGATCTCGGTCCCGGGGAAGCGATCGCGCAAGGCATGCTCGCAGGCCTCGAGCCGGTCATGCGCCTCCTTGAGCGACCAGTCGCCCGGCACCCACGCGTGGAACTGGACGAACTTGTAGACGCCCGACGATCGCGTCCGCAGGTCGTGCAGGCCGGTCAGCTCGGGATATTCACGCGCTGCGGCGAGGAATTCTGCGCGCTCGGCCTCGCCCCATTCGCGGTCCATCAACTGGTCGACGGCATCGCTCGCTGCGCGGAACGCGCCGTAAAAGAGCCACGCGGCAATCGCGATCCCGAACAGCGGATCGGCCAGCCGCCAGCCGAACAATTGATCGAGGCTGAGCGCGGCGATGACCGACACGTTGAGCAGCACGTCCGACTGGTAGTGGACATGGTCGGTCGTAATTGCGACCGAATTGGTGCGCTTGATGACATGGCGCTGATACGCCAGCAGCGCGACCGTCGCGACCATGGCGATCAGCGACACGCCGATCCCCGCCTCGAACCCCTGCGTCGGGGTATCGTCGTTGAGCCGGTCGACCGCGCGGATCGCGATCCCCAGCGCGGACACCGAGATCAGGATGACCTGCACCAGCGCGGCCAGCGCTTCGGCCTTGCCGTGGCCGAAGCGATGCTCGCTGTCGGCGGGCATCGCCGCCCAGCGGACGCCAAGGAAGGTGATGATGCTGGCGATGAGGTCGAGCGCGGTGTCGGCCAGGCTGCCGAGCATCGCCACCGATCCGGTCGCCCACGCGGCGTAGATTTTCAGCACGACGAGAAACAGCGCCATCGAAATGCTGGCGATCGCGGCACGATTGGTCAGCGAGGCGCGATGCTCGCCGTGGACATGCTGGTGCGAATGTCCGCCGCTCATGGATAGAGCAGGCTTTGCGTCCACCCCTCGCCATCGCGGACGAACAGCAGGCGGTCGTGCAGGCGGAATGGCCGGTCCTGCCAGAATTCGATCTTCTCGGGGATCACGCGAAATCCGGTCCAGCGCCCGGGCTTGTCGACCGCCTTGCCCTCGAAACGCGCGGCAGCCTCGGCATATTCGCGCTCGAACTGTTCGCGGCTGGCGAGCGGTCGCGACTGGCGGGACGCAACCGCGCCTAGTTGCGACTCGCGGCTCCGCGTCGCGAAATAGGCTTCCGACTCCGCCGCACTCACTTCCTCGACGCGCCCGTCGATCCGCACCTGGCGCATCAACGATTTCCAGTGGAACAGCAGCGAAGCGTGCGGATTGGCGGCAAGCTCGCTGCCCTTGCGGCTGTCGCCGTGCGTGAAGAAGGTGAAGCCGTCCGTGCCGTGGTCCTTCATCAGGACCATCCGCACCGACGGCCGGCCGTCGGGGGTCGATGTCGCGACGGCGACCGCTTCCGGGAAGCAGAGCTCGGCGGCCTTCGCTTCGGCGAACCAGTCTTCGAACATCACAAAGGGATCGTCGGCCATCGCCGCGCTTTGCCGCGTCGGCGCGCGTCTGTCGAGCGGTGGCGCTTGACGTGAGCGCTCCCCATCCCGAAACGGAGGCCGTCAACAAAAGGGAAAACATGGATCTCTACCAGCAATTGGGAGTCAGCCGGGGAGCAAGCGAGGCCGAGATCAAGAAGGCCTATCGGAGCCTGGCCAAGCAGCTGCACCCCGATCGCAATCAGGACAATCCCAAGGCGGCGGAGCGCTTCGCAAGCGTGACGCGGGCTTACGACCTCTTGTCCGACAAGGATAAGCGCGCGCGCTACGACCGGGGCGAAATCGACGAGGACGGCAATCCCAAGATGCCGTTCGGCGGCGGCTACGGTGGCGGGGGCGGCTATCCGGGCGGTTCGCCGCGCGGTGGCGCCGGCGCGGAATATCCCGGTGGCTTCGGGGCCGGGGTCGATCCGGCGGACCTCAGCGACCTGTTCGAAGGCCTGTTCAGCGGCGCGGCCGGGCGGCGCGGCGGCGGCTTCGGCGGCAACGCCTACAACCGCGCGCGGCCTCAGCAGAAGGGCGCGGACGTCGCCTATCGCCTGAAGGTGCCGTTCGTCGACGCGGCGACGATGCAGGAACAGCGAGTCACGCTGGCGGGCGGTCGCAAGATCAACCTCAAGCTGCCCAAGGGCGTCGAGGACGGCGCGAAGATCCGGTTGGCGGGGCAGGGGCAGGAAGGCCCGGGCGGCCGCGGCGATGCGATCGTGACGATCGAGATCGCGGGCCATGCCTTTTTTCAACGCGAAGGAAACAACATCCGCCTGACGCTACCGGTCACGCTCAAGGAAGCGGTGCTCGGCGCGAAGGTAAAGGTGCCGACGCCCGAAGGTCCGGTGGTGCTGACCGTTCCCAAGGGATCGACCTCGGGAAAGCTGCTCCGCCTCAAGGAGCGCGGCTTTACCGGCAAGGACGGCAAAAGGGGCGACCAGATCGTCGAATTGGCGGTCGATCTTCCCGCCGGCGACGCCGCACTCGAACAATTCGCCTCCGGCTGGGACGGCGGCGGCAACCCGCGGGCGTCGCTGGGGGTTTAGCCCGCCTGTATGGACGATCTACATTCCCAATCGCCCGAAGAGCGGCGCAAGCGGCTCGCCCGCATCCGTGCGCGCTTCGGCCGCGATGCGATGGAGCGCGCGCGGCGGGAGATCAAACCGCTGATCATCGCCAAACGCGTTGGGCTCGGCCTCTATAACGACGGCTTCATCCACGCCGGCAATCTCGCCTATCTGGCGTTGCTGGCGCTGTTTCCCTTCCTGATCCTCGCCGCCGCGATCGCGCGCCTGATCGGCAGCGGGGAAGCGACGCAGCTGACCGTCGCCACCATCCTCGGCCGCCTGCCGCCCGATGTCGGCGGCGTATTGGCGGGTCCGATCAACGAAGTGCTTAACGGGCGCTCGGGATCGTTGCTGTGGTTCGGTGCGATCGTCGGCCTGTGGACCGCGGGCAGCTTCATCGAGACGATCCGCGACATCGTCCGTCGCGCCTATGGCGTGAAATATGGAGCGAGTTTCTGGCAGTATCGGCTGGCGTCGATGGCGGTCATCCTGGGGTCGGTGATCCTGCTGCTGATCGCGTTCGGCCTCACCATCCTGATGACCTCGGTGCACCACTTCGTCGTCGCTCAGCTGCCCTTCTCGGACGGGATCGGCCGGACGCTCGGGCTATATCGCATCGTTCCGGCGCTGACCCTGTTCGGCACCTTTTACGTCATTTTCCTGGCACTGACGCCCAAGCGGTATCGAATCATCGAATGCCGCAAGTGGCCGGGCGCGTTCGTCGTCACGGTATGGTGGCTGCTGACCGTCGAGCTGCTGCCCTGGGGGATCGGCCTCTTCGGCGGGTATGAGCTGACCTACGGCAGCCTGGCCGGCGTGATGGTCGTGCTGATCTTCTTTTTCGTCATCGGCCTTGGCGTCGTCGCGGGCGCGGAACTGAACGCGGCGCTGGTCGAACCGGGGGGAAGGGCGCTAAAGGGCGAACATTACGAGGGCCCGTTCACCGACCAGCTTCCGGTCGAGGAGCCGGGACCCGACGAGACGGGCAAGCGCGGAGCGAAGGCCACCGCGAAACAGGGGGCGTAGATGAGCGGACTGTTGCAGGGAAAGCGTGGGCTGGTGATGGGGCTGGCCAACGACAAGTCGCTGGCGTGGGGCATTTCGAAGCAGCTGGCCGAGCATGGCGCCGAGCTTGCCTTTAGCTATCAGGGCGAGGCGCTGGAGAAGCGGGTGCGACCGCTCGCCGACAGCCTAGGCAGCGACTTCTGCTTCGACTGCGACGTCAGCGATCCCGCGCGGCTCGACGAGGCATTCGCGACGCTGCAGCAGCGCTGGGACAGCCTCGACTTCATCGTCCATGCGATCGGCTTTTCGGACAAGAATGAGCTTCGCGGCGGCTATGTCGACACCAGCCTCGACAACTTCCTGATGACGATGAACATCTCGGTCTACAGCTTCTGCGCGGTGGCGCAGCGCGCGCGGCGGATGATGAAGCCGGGCGGGTCGATGCTGACGCTGTCCTACTACGGCGCCGAAAAGGTCATCCCGCATTACAACGTCATGGGCGTCGCCAAGGCCGCGCTCGAGACGTCGGTGAAGTATCTCGCCGCCGACCTCGGCCCCGAAGGCATTCGCGTCAACGCGATCAGCGCGGGGCCGATCAAGACCCTGGCGGCGAGCGGGATCGGCGACTTCCGCTACATCATGAAGTGGAACGAGTATAATTCGCCGCTGCGCCGCAACGTCACGATCGAGGACGTCGGGGGGGCGGGGCTCTACTTGCTGAGCGACCTCGCCAGCGGTGTGACCGGCGAAATCCACCATGTCGACGCGGGCTATAACGTGATCGGCATGAAGGCCGAGGACGCGCCCGACATCGCCACCGTCTGACGGCGTCCTAAGTTCACAAAGTTCGTGGAGTGAGGCGCATTTTCGCGCCCGCATTGCGAACTTAAGGAATGGCCATGATGGTTGCCCGCCACGTCATCGTCACCGGCCGCGTGCAGGGCATCTTCTTCCGCGCGTGGACCAAGCAACAGGCTGACCAGCTCGGCGTTTCCGGCTGGGTCCGCAACCGATCCGACGGGTCGGTCGAAGCCTTCCTTGAAGGCGACGAAACCGCGGTCGCCGACCTGATCGAGCGGATGCGCAGCGGTCCGAGCGCGGCCAGGGTCGATCGCCTCGACGAAAAAGCTGCCGAGCCCAGCAGCGACAAGGGATTCAGCGTCCGACATTGAGCATCGGATCCTGCCACAGCGCGGGCGCTGTAGGACAGGATCCTTTGCTGAAGCCCCCGATCAGGCGGGGAACATCTGCGGCATCGCCAGCGCGTCGAACCCGTAAGGATCGGGGCGGAAGACGACCCCGTTCGGATTGGCCGACACGGTCAGATAGGTCATGTAGATCGGCACCGGGCGCGGCAGGTTCATTACCTGCTCGGGCTGGCCGGTGACCTGCGGCATCCGTCCGAACACCCAGCCCGCGAAGCGCTGGTAATCCTCCAGCCGCACGCAGCCATTGCTGAGCCAGCGATCCTTTTTCGCAAACAGTTCGGGATGCGGGGTGTCGTGAAGGTAGATGCCGTAATCGTTAGGCATCTCGAACTTCATGTTGCGCATCGAATTCCACGGTCCGGGCAGCTGGCGAACGCGGAAGGTGGGATCGGTCTTGGCCGCGGCCACGCGCTTCCAGTTGATCGTCTTGGGATCGACCAGCGGGGCGTTGGGGCTCCAGTCGGCAAGCACCTCGTAATGAAATTGCTTGAAGTAGGACGGACCCTGCTGCGCGGCGCGCTTGGCGGTCAGCGTGCGGGCCAGATCGGGGGGCACGTTCCAGTATGGGTTCGCCTTGGCGTTGCGCATCAGCACCGCCATCATCGGGGTCTTGGTTTCGGGCGTTCCGACGACGACGCGCATGCTGTCGGCGCGGCGGTCGCGGTCGAACAGGTGAACTTCCGCCGCGCCCGAATCGACGACGACGTAGCGGTCGAACGCGCGCACCGCGGGCAGGCGATAGGCGCGTTCCATGTTGATCGCGATCCGGCGCGCATAATAGGTCGCGCCGCGGTTGAGCGAGGCGACGGTGGCGCGTCCGGCGATGCCGTCGGCGGGGTCGAGGCCATGGACGGTCTGATAGGCGGTGACCGCCTGCTTCAGTTGCTCGTCATAGCCGCCGTCGGGGCTTAGGCCGAGCCGGGTGCGAAGCGCGGTGACGCGCTTGCCGGTCGATCCGGGCTTGAGCACGCCGCCCGCCGTGATCTTGGTCTGGGGAAGGCGGCCCCATGTCGCTTGGTAATTTTGAAGCCCACGCGCCAGTCCGACGAACATCGGATTGGGTTGTCCGGCCCGGCCGGCGTCGCGATCGAAGCTGAACACCCGCTGGAACCAGTTCTGCGGACGCTGGCGCCGCTTGGCGACGCTGCTCATCTGCGGGTCGACATAGACGAAGTCGACGCCCTGCTTGATCGCGCGCGGCACCGCGACGGGCGCGTCGCCGCGCGGCTGCGCCGAAGCGGGCGCGGTCATCAGCATGGCGCCGGCGGCAAGGATCAGGGTAGGCAAGCGCATGGATTTCAAGCGGTGGTGACCGCTGCTCCCAGTGGAAAAGGTAAAGTCATAACGGCCCTGCCCACCACCAAGTTGCGCGAAGCTGAATAAGGGCGGGCGATTGAGTCGCCGACTCTTCGCGATGCTCCGGCGACGCGACGCTCGGGCGGCTCAGCCCGCGAACGGATCGCGGACCAGAATTGTGTCGTCACGCTGAGGCGAGGTGCTGACCAGCGCGACCGGGCAGCGGATCAGTTCTTCGATCCGGCGGACGTATTTGATCGCCTGCGCGGGCAGGTCGGCCCAGCTGCGCGCGCCCGCGGTGGTGCCATCCCAGCCGTCCATTTCCTCGTAGATGGGGACCGCGCGCGCCTGATCGGCGGCGTGGGGCGGAAGGTAGTCGAAGGTCTGGTCGCCGATGCGATAGCCGGTGCAGATCTTCACCTTGTCGAAGCCGTCGAGCACGTCGATCTTGGTCAACGCGATCCCGGTGATGCCGCTGACCGCCGCCGACTGGCGCACCAGCACCGCGTCGAACCAGCCACAGCGGCGCTGGCGTCCGGTGACGGTGCCGAATTCGTGGCCGCGTTCGCCCAGCCGCTGGCCGGTTTCGTCGGACAGTTCGGTCGGGAAGGGGCCGCTGCCGACGCGGGTGGTGTAGGCCTTGACGATACCGAGCACGAAGCCTGCGGCGTTCGGGCCCATTCCGCTGCCCGCGCCGGTCGATCCGGCGACGGTGTTGGACGAGGTGACGAACGGATAGGTGCCGTGATCGACGTCGAGCAGCACGCCCTGCGCGCCTTCGAACAGAATGCGGCGGCCGCGGCGGCGCGCCTCGTCGAGGTCGCGCCACACCGGGCGGGCGAACTGAAGCACGAACTCGGCAATGCCTTCGAGGTCGGTGCGGAGCCGCTCGCGGTCTACCGGGGGGTGGCCAAAGCCGGCGCGAAGGTGATCGTGATGCGCGCACAGGCGGTCGAGCAAGGGGTCGAGCTCGCCGAGGTGGGCGAGGTCGCACACGCGGATCGCGCGGCGGCCGACCTTGTCTTCATACGCCGGACCGATGCCGCGGCGCGTGGTGCCGATCTTGCCCGCGCCGCTGGCATCTTCGCGCAATGCATCAAGGTCGCGGTGGATCGGCAGGATCAGCGGGCAGGTTTCCGCGATCATCATCACTTGCGGGGTGATCGCGACGCCCTGGCCGCGAAGCTTCTCGACCTCGGCCTTCAGCGCCCACGGGTCGAGCACGACGCCGTTGCCGATGACCGAGGGGGTGCCGGTGACGATGCCCGACGGAAGCAGCGAAAGCTTGTATACCTGGTCGCCGACGACGAGGGTGTGGCCGGCGTTGTGCCCGCCCTGGAAGCGCACGACGAGATCGGCCTGGGACGCGAGCCAGTCGACGATCTTGCCCTTGCCCTCATCGCCCCACTGCGCGCCGATGACGGTGACATTGCCCACGTGATGATTCCCCTGGAAGGTTGCGCTGGCGCCTTAGGGGACGCGCGGGCGGGGGTCAAAGCGGGTTAGGGGCGGCGCACTGTTTTCGGTTGCGTTCCGGATTTCGCGAGGTAATTTTCGCGCATCTAGTCGGGGGGCGATGATGACACTCAATTCAGCTTGGCGGCGCTGGCCGGCCCACATTCTGGTGCTTTCCGGCGTGATGACCAGCGCATCCGCGCTGGCGCAGGACCTGTCGGTACCAAGCGATCCAGTCGCTGCGATCGAAGGTGATTGGAACGGAATTTGGGAGGATTGGGCCGTTACAATTACCAATGGTCGCGTCGTGCTGACAAAAGGCGACCCGGACACCTACAATTGGCTTCCGGTCGGGACGGTGCTCGGCGTGCTGAATAACAATGGGAAGTCGGAGCCTCGAGCCTATCGGTTCAGCGGATCGACGTGCCTCGATCACCAACGCGATCAGTCACCATCGCAGTATAAGGTCATTCCCTGCGGCAACATCGGTGCAGTCCTGTCGGTATTCGCGGACTCCTACCAACTGACGGTGTCAGGCATTTCTCTTCGTCGAGCGAAAAATGCCGGCAGTTCGCGCAAGGAAAGCGCAAATCGGCCTCAGACCACAGCGTCGGGCGATACCGTAAAGGCTGCCCCGACCGCTGGACCCACCGCCGAGGAACGAAAGCGCGCGCACGAAGCCGTGGAAAAGCGCAATCGCGATGCTCAGGCAAAATATGAGGCCGACTTGGCCGAGCAGCAGCGGAGGGTCGCCGAGTTCAAACAGGCGCAGGACGATGTTGCGCGCCGGAAGGCCGAGCAACAAGCCGCGGCACAGGATGTGATCCGACAACATGGTGCGAAGCTCGCGGAGCACGATCAGGTGCTTCGCCAATATCAAGCAACCCAGCAGCGGCATGCGTCCTGCCTGGCGGGGGACAAGCAGTCATGCGCCGACATTGCCGCTGGCAAACCCGTCGTTGCGTCTTCGGGCGGGAACGCGACAGCTTCCGTCGAAACCGACGCCAACCGGTGCGTTTCGTCTCCTGACCTGCGCCGCGACGACACGTCGAAAGGCAATACCGCGGCGTACGTGACGAACGGATGCGGCGAGCCGGTCGACGTCCGCATCTGCCTGTCCAAGCAAGGCGCTGGTTGGAACTGCGGCGTGGGGTGGGGGATCCAACCGCAAGCAAAGTGGAGCTACTCGTCGTTCGAGGCGACCGGACAAGTGTTCGTCGACGCGCGCATAAGCGGCTCAGGCAAAACGCTCGCCTCGCCCAACTGAGCCGATCACCGGCTGACTTCTCAGAACTTCAGCGGGACGACCTTTCGCACGCCGTCGAGTTCGCACAGCGTCTTGACCACTTGCGCGGAGACGTCGCCATCGACCGCGACCAGGGCGGCGGCGTCGCCGCGGGCCTTGCGGCGGCCGAGGTTGAAGGTGGCGATGTTGATTCCGGCTTCGCCCAGCGCGGTGCCGAGCTTGCCGATGAAGCCGGGCGCGTCGGTGTTGACGATGTAGATCATCGAGCCGTCGAGTTCGGCCTCCAGCTCGACCCCGAACAGGTCGACGAGACGCGGGGCGCTGTTGCCGAACAGGGTGCCGGCGACGCGGCGGGCGCCCTTGCTGGTGACGACCTCGACCGCGACGAGCGTGTGGTAATCGCCTTCGCGCTCGTGGCGGACTTCCTTGACCGCAAGGCCGCGTTCCTTGGCGAGGACCGGCGCGTTGACCATGTTCACGCTCTGCGAATAGGTGCCCATCAGCCCGGCGAGCACGGCGCCCGCGATCGGCTTGATATTGAGCTGCGCGGCGGCGCCCTCGACTTCGATCGCGACCGACTGGATGTCCTCGCCGACGACCTGCCCGACCAGCTTCCCGAGCTTTTCGGCGAGCGCCATGTAAGGCTTCAGCCGCGGCGCTTCCTCGGCCGAAAGCGAGGGCATGTTGATCGCGTTGGTGACGCCGCCGAGCAGGAGGTAATCGCTCATCTGCTCCGCGACCTGGATCGCGACGTTGACCTGCGCCTCGCTGGTCGACGCGCCGAGGTGCGGTGTCGAGATGAAGCCCGGGGTGCCGAACAAGGGCGAATCCCTGGCGGGCTCGGTCTCGAACACGTCGAGCGCTGCGCCCGCGACATGCCCCGAATCGAGCGCGTCCTTGAGCGCCGCCTCGTCGATCAGGCCGCCGCGCGCGCAATTGACGATGCGCACGCCGGGCTTGGTCTTGGCGAGCGCCTCGCGGCCGAGGATGCCGCGCGTCTGGTCGGTCAGCGGGGTGTGGAGCGTAATGAAATCGGCGCGGCGGAGCAGCTCGTCGAGCTCGACCTTTTCGACGCCCATGTCGATCGCACGTTCGGGCGTGAGGAAGGGATCGAAGGCGACGACCTTCATCTTCAGGCCGAGCGCGCGCGCGGCGACGATCGAGCCGATGTTGCCCGCGCCGATCAGGCCGAGCGTCTTGCCGGTGACCTCGACCCCCATGAAGCGGTTCTTTTCCCACTTGCCCGCCTGCGTCGAGGCGTCGGCCTCGGGCAGCTGGCGCGCGAGCGCGAAGATTAGCGCGATGGCGTGTTCGGCGGTGGTGATCGAGTTGCCGAAGGGGGTGTTCATCACGACGACGCCGCGCTGGGTCGCCGCAGGGATGTCGATGTTGTCGACGCCGATCCCGGCCCGGCCGACGACCTTGAGGTTGGTCGCGGCGTCGAGGATCGCGCTGGTCACCTTGGTCGAGGATCGGATGGCGAGGCCGTCATAGTCGCCGACGATGGCGGCAAGCTGTTCGGGGGTCTGGCCGGTGATCTCGTCGACGTGGATCCCGCGCTCGCGGAAGATGGCCGCGGCCTTGGGGTCCATGGCGTCGGAAATGAGGACTTTGACGGTCATTATTGGTTCGCTCCAAGCTCAGCACAGGCCCAGTCGAGCCACGGCCCGAGGGCCTCAATATCGGCGGTGTCGACGGTCGCGCCGCACCAGATGCGAAGCCCCGGCGGGGCGTCGCGATAGCCAGCGATGTCGAAGGCGGCGCCTTCGGCCTCAAGCAACTTGGCGAAGCGCTTGATCGCGTCGGCATCGGCGCCGTCGACGGTCAGGCAGACGCTGGTCTTCGAGCGGCTGGCGGGGTCGGCGGCGAGATGGCCGAGCCAGTCGCGCTCCGCAACGATGCGGTCGAGCGCGGCGGCGTTGGCGGCGGTGCGCGCGATCATGCCATGGAGGCCGCCGACCGACTTCGCCCATTCAAGCGCGGCGATCGCGTCTTCGACCGCGAGCATCGAAGGCGTGTTGATCGTCTCGCCGGTGAAGATGCCCTCGATCAGCTTGCCCTTGGCGGTGAGGCGGAAGAGCTTGGGCAGCGGGCGGTCGGGAGCGAAACTTTCGAGCCGTTCGACCGCGCGCGGGCCGAGGATCAGGACGCCGTGCGCGCCTTCGCCGCCGAGCGCCTTTTGCCAGCTGAACGTCGCGACATCGATCTTCGCCCAGTCGATATCGTAGGCGAACACCGCGCTGGTCGCGTCGGCGAAGGACAGGCCTTCGCGGTCCTCGGCGATCCAGTTCGCGTCGGGGACGCGCACGCCCGAGGTGGTGCCATTCCAAGTAAACAGGACGTCGCTCGACCAGTCGACCTGCGACAGGTCGGGCAGGTCGCCATAATCGGCGCGGATGACGGTGGGGTCGAGCTTGAGCTGCTTGACCGCGTCGGTGACCCAGCCTTCGCCGAAGCTTTCCCAGGCCAGCGTGGTGACGGGGCGCTCGCCAAGCATCGTCCACATCGCCATTTCGAACGCGCCGGTGTCGGATCCCGGCACGATCCCGATTCGATGCGTGTCGGGAAGCGCGAGCATCTCGCGCATCAGGTCGATGCAAGATTGGAGGCGCTTCTTGCCAAGCGCGCTTCGATGCGACCGACCGAGAACGTCGGTGGCAAGCGCGGCGGCGGCCCAGCCGGGAGGCTTGGCACAGGGCCCGGACGAAAAATGCGGCCGCGCGGGACGGGTCGTTGGCTTCAACATGTAGACTCTCCTCACAGAGAGCTCGCGCCGCGTTGGGACGGCGTGGCCCGCCGCTGGCTCTAGCCGAGTGGCGGGCATAGTGAAACCGCTCACTCGGTCGAAAAAGGTGAAGGATTCGCGGGCGGGAAACCGCCATTCCTTATTAATTTCGCGCTAAACGGATAACCTATCGCAAGGTTTGGCCTCATTTCGTCGTGGTCGATGGACGGTTCATCCTGTCGGGAGGAACATTAGGTTGAATTGATTAACCAGTCCGGGTCAGTTTCAGCCTGTCGATGAGCGAGGGCAATCGCTGATCGGCAACGCCGGGGCTGGGGAGCTCCATGACCGAAGAGATTTCAGGCCGAGCGCGGCAACGCGCTCGTTGAAGGCCTTAGGGAGCGTGTACCAACAATGACGCAATCGACCAACGCGATGACCGGGCTGATCCGCAGTCGCGACCTGTTCGTGCATGACGGAAGCCACCTGCGCCGTCTGCGTCTGTCGGTTCCCGCCCAGCTGGCGATGCTGGCGGCGATGATCATGCTGCTCGGCTGGTCGGCCTATTCGACCGCGCAGATGATCGCGCAGCCTGCCCCGTCGGGCGACTTTACCAAGCTGGCGGCCGCGACCGAGCTTCGCGCCCGCCAGATCGAGCAGCGCCAGGCGATCCTCGCCGCGATGCTCGCCGGTGACGATGTCGATGTCGCCGCGCTCCCCGAGACCACTGCCCTTGCAACGCTCCCCGCCGAACTCGCCGGCCCGCTGGCCCGCGTCGAAGATGCCACCGCCAGCCAAGCCGCTGCCACCGCCCGCGCTCTCGACGAGCGCTATGCCGCCGCCGCCGCGGAAATGAAGCGCCTTGGCGTGTCGGTCCCGGCGCAGGGCGGCCCGTTCGAGCCGCTCGGCAAGGGCGATGCCACCTTCAAGCAGCTTTTCTCGAGCTGGAAGAAGCTCGACAACCTCGCCGACAGCGCGATCGCGGTTCCGTCGGACAAGCCGGTCCGCACCGCCAACTTCACCTCGGGCTACGGCATTCGCAACGACCCGTTCCGCGGCGCCGCCGCCAAGCATGCCGGCATCGACCTTGCCGCGCCGCTGGGCACCCCGATTTACGCCACCGCCGACGGCGTCGTGACCACCTCGGAATATAACAGCGGCGGCTACGGCAACCTCATCAAGCTGGACCACGGCCGCGGCATCGAAACGCGCTACGGTCACCTTTCGTCGATGGCGGTTCGTTCGGGCCAGCGCGTCACTCGCGGCCAGATGATCGGCCGCATGGGCTCGACCGGCCGCTCGACCGGCAGCCACCTTCACTACGAAGTCCGCATCGACGGCCGCGCGGTCAACCCGATCCCCTTCATGAAGTCGAACGACTATCTGCTCGCGATGCAGCGCAAGGGCGGCGGAACGCATTCGATGGACGCGGTCGCCCTGGGCGGGCCGAAGCGCTGATCGACAGCATCGGCGCCCAATCGGCGCCGCGCTTGTTGTCACGGGGCCGAAAGCCTACATCGCGCTCGTGACCTCCATTACCTTGTCCCCCAGCGCCGCGAAGCGCGTTGCCTTCATCGCCGATCGCCAGGGGAAGCCCGCGATCCTGCGCCTGTCGGTCGACGGCGGCGGCTGTGCCGGCTTCTCCTACAAGTTCGAAATGGGCGAGATCGCCGAGGACGACACGCAGGCCCAGACCGACGGCGTGACGCTGGTGGTCGATCCGGTCAGCCTCGACCTGCTCGATGGCAGCGAGGTCGATTATGTCGAGGATCTCGGCGGATCGGCGTTTAAGGTGACCAATCCCAACGCGGCCTCGGGCTGCGGCTGCGGGTCGAGCTTTTCGATCTAGTCCTGCGCGGCTAGGGGTGGGCGATGAAACTCGTCACCTTCAACATCAACGGAATCCGCGCGCGCCTGCCGCGGCTGCTCGAATATCTGGCGCGTGAGGCGCCCGACATCGCCTGCCTGCAGGAACTGAAATGCGCTGACGAGTCGCTGCCGATCGGGGATATCGAGGCGGCGGGCTATCACGCCGTGTGGCACGGGCAGAAGGGCTTCAACGGGGTCGCGATCCTGTCGAAGGGGGAGCAGCCGATCCTGCGCCGCGTCGGCCTGCCGGGCGATCCCGACGACAGCCACAGTCGCTACATCGAGGCGGAGGCGCACAGCATCGTCGTGGCGTCGATCTATTTGCCCAACGGCAATCCGATCGGGACCGAAAAGTTCGATTACAAGCTGCGCTGGATGGAGCGGCTCGAAGCGCACGCGCGCGAGCTACTCGCGGCGGAGCGGCCGACGGTGCTGGCGGGCGACTACAACGTCATTCCCGAGGACCGCGATACCTTTTCGCGCCGGGCAATGGCGGGCGACGCGCTGTTCCAGCCGGAGAGCCAGGGGGCATTCCGGCGGCTGGTCAACCAGGGCTGGACGGATGCGCTGCGTGCGCTTCACCCGACCGAAGAGAAGCTGTTCACCTTCTGGGATTACCAAGCGGGCGCGTGGCAGCGCGACGCGGGCTTCCGGATCGACCATCTGCTGTGCTCGCCGCAGGCCGCGGATCGGCTGAGGCATGCGTCGGTGCACAAGTGGGCGCGGGGCGAGGAAAAGGCCTCCGACCACGCGCCGGTTGGGATCGAGCTGGCCTAGAGGTCGCGCTCAAAGATTCGATAGGTGTGATTGATCTTGGCGCCGGGTAACTCGGCAATCGACATCATCCCCTGATTGTCCTCGAGGATCCAGCCGAACTCACCGTGCGTGACACCATAAGTGCCGACGCAGGCGCGGCGGGTATGTTCGATCAGCATGAAGGCGAGCTGCCCTGCGAGGCGGGTGCCGTGGAGCTTCTTCGCGACGCCCATCAGGGGCACGCGGACCCGCGCGACGCGCGGGCGTCGAAGGCGCCACAACAGCTTTGCCCAGCCGAACGGGAACAGGCTGCCGTTCAAGTCGCGGATCATCTCGTTGACGTCGGGGATGGTCATCATGAACGCGACCGGCTCGCCGTCCACCTCGGCAATGCGGACGAGGTCCTCGTAGATGATCGGCCGGAATTTCTTGCCGGCGTAGGCGATCTCGGCGTCGGTGAGCGGGACGAAGCCCCAATTTTCGGACCAGGCGTCGTTGAGCAAGTGCAGGATGATCGCGGCTTCGGCATCGAAGTTGGACTTGTCGACCGGGCGAATGCGGATTCGCGGATTGCGCTCGCCCGACTGGATCAACCGGTCGATCAGCGGCGCCATGCCGGGGCGGATGTCGACCTCGTACGTGTGGAGGTCCTTGGCCTTGGCGTAGCCTGCGGCCTCGATCCAGGCGCGATATTCGGGGCGGTGATGACCCATCATCACCATCGGCGATTGGTCGAAGCCTTCGATCAACAGGCCGGGCTCGTCCCAAATGCTGATCGATATGGGGCCGAGCGCGTGGACCATGCGCTGCCCACGAAGCCAGTCCTCCGCGGTCGCGATGAGGGCCGCCGCAGCCTCGTCGTCGAGCGCCTCGAACATACCCCACTGGCCGGTGCCGGCCTGCATATGCTCCTGCACCAGATCGTCGACCTGCGCGCTGATCCGGCCGACGATGCGGCCATCGCGCTCCGCCAGGAACAGCGCGGCGCGGCCATGGCCGAACCACGGGTTCTTCTTCGCGTCGAGCAGGCCATGGACCTCGTCCTTAAGTGGCGGAACCCAGGCGGGATCGTCGCGATAGACTTCCCACGCGAAGTCGACGAATGCCTTGCGGTCGGCGCGCGAGTCGATCTGGCGGACGGTGAGGGGACTGCTCATTCACGCAGGGCTAGCGGGGGCGGAATGGCTTGTCACGGCGGGTTCAGACCGGCCGCGCTACCCGGCACGCGCCATGAAGGCGCCATAGTCTGCCTTCAATCGGGCGTCCTGACTTCCTATCTTGGGAAAATGATGAACATTGCCAGCCGCTTGAGTTCCGAGACCCTCGACGCGCCGAACACCTCGGCGCCGGCGCGCGCGGTTGCGCGTGGCGACGGGGTTGTTCGAAGCGATGATCGGGCGATGATCCGCGCCGCCGCCAACCTGACGCGTGATCTCAACGCGCCGTCGGACCGCATCTATTGGGCCGACCTGCTGGCGTCGGTGGCGATCGGCTATGGCGCGCTGGCGGTGGCGATGACCGCAGGATCCTGGCTGGTGACGATCGTCGCAGGGATCGTCGCAGTGCTGGCGCTGTACCGCGCGGGCAGTTTCATCCACGAACTGACCCACATCAACCGCGGCGCGCTACCGGGGTTCAAGCTGGGCTGGAATTTGCTCGTCGGCATTCCGCTGCTGGTGCCGTCGTTCCTGTATGAGGGTGTGCATAACCTTCACCACGCCAAGATCCGCTATGGCACGGTCGAAGATCCCGAATATCTTCCGCTCGCGCTGATGAAGCCGTGGACGCTGCCGCTGTTCGTGGTCGCGGCCGCGCTGGCGCCCGTCGCGCTGCTGTTCCGCTTCGCGGTGCTGTCGCCCCTGTCGCTGCTTAGCCCCAAGCTGCGTGCGATGGTCGTCAGCCGCTACTCGGGTCTGCAGATCAATCCGCTGTTCCGTCGCAAGCCGCCCGAAGGCGATCTGAAGCGCCAGTGGGCGTGGCAGGAGGCCGCGACGTCGGTCTGGTCGATCGCGCTGCTGGCGATGGTGTTCACGGGCGTCATCCCGCTTGGCGCCTTCCTGATTTTCCTCGCGGTCGCGTCGGGCGTGATGCTGCTCAACCAGGTGCGGACGTTGGTCGCGCATCTGTGGGAGAATGAGGGCGAGGCGATGAGCGTGACCGAGCAATATCTCGACAGCGTCAACGTGCCGCCGCCGGGGATCGTCGCCGAACTGTGGGCGCCGGTCGGGCTTCGCTACCACGCGCTGCATCACCTGTTGCCGGGCCTGCCCTATCACGCGCTGGGCGAGGCGCATCGCCGCCTGTGCGACAGCCTTGAGCCAGAATCGGCCTATCACGCTTCTTCGCATCGCGGGCTTTGGCCGCTGGTCGGTCGCCTTGCCGCCAGCACGTGGCGGGGCAAGGCGGCCTGACATAGCCATGCGCGGCAGTCCCCCGGACTGCCTGCGCTTGATAGCCATGCTCGGCAGTCCCCCGGACTGCCTGCGCGTGGCTATTCTTCCTGTCTGATCAGGACGAGTTCGCCGATCAGCAGGAACAGGAAGAACGGCGCCCAGGCGGCGAGGAACGGCGGGTAGGCGCCGATGTTGCCGAGCGCGATGCTGAAATTGTCGGCGACGAAATAGGTGAAGCCGAGCGCCATGCCGACCACGGCGCGCAGCAGCACCTGACCCGACCGCGCCAGCCCGAACGCGGCAGTGGCGGCGAGCAGCGGCATCAGCAGCGTCGACAGCGGTCCCGACAGCTTGTGCCACCATCCGGTTCGCGCTTCTTCCGATGGTCGACCTGCAGCCTCAAGCTCGTCGATCGATTGGCGCAGCGACAGGAAGTCGCGCTCGCCCGGCACCACCTTGGCCAGTGTGAAGCGCGTCGGTTCGACGCCCCGCATACCGATCTGGCGCGGCTGGCGCGTGATCAGGTTCATGTTGGCGTCGTAGGTCGCGACGTCCTTCAGTTCCCATCCGCCGGGCACCTGGTCGGCGCGCTTGACGTCCATCACCCGCTGCAGCGCGCCGTTGGTGCGTTGGTAGATGGTGACGTTCTCGAGGTGCGTGTTCGCCCCGCGACCGCCGATGTGGCGCGCGCGGATCAAGTCGTCGCCGTCGCGAATCCAGACGTTCGACAGGATGCCGCTTTCGGGCGGAATGGGACGATAGTCGGCGCTGTCCCACGCGTTGATCATCCGCTGCGATCGGACGACCACCGTTTCGTTGAAGACGAACAGGATCGCGGCCACGGCGAGGCTGGCGACGATCATCGGCGCCAGGATCTGGTGAGCCGATAGCCCCGCGGCCTTCATCGACACGACCTCGCTATGCTGGTTGAGCCCGGCGAAGGCGATCAGCGCGCCGAGTAGCACCGAGAAGGGCAGGAAGCGCGAAATGAGGATCGGCACGCGCAGCGAGACGTAGTGCCACAGCTCGGCCTGGCCATTGCCGGGAACGCCGAGAATCTTCCCCGATTCCCCGAGCAGGTCGAGCGCCATCAGCACGAGGACGAGCAGCACCAGCACCGCGAGGCTGCGCGTCAGGAACAGCCGCGCGGCGTAGAGCGCGAGTTGCCGCGAGGGCATGAAGTCGAGGTTGATCACTGCGCCGGCTCCGCTTCGAGCCGTTCATAGCGGCGGCGCGGGATGATCCGCTTGATCCACTTGCCGAGCTTCGCGAACGCGGCTTCGAGCGCGCCGATCGGCTGGCCTCCCGGGCGCGAGGAAATGACGTGGTACATCCACGCGATCAACGCCGCGAAGGCAAGGAAGGGCAGCCATAGCGCCAACTCCGGGATCAGCCGCCCCTGGCTGCCCGCATCCTCTGCGTATTGATTGATCTTGTGATAGGTCACGACCATCACGATGCCGATGAAGATGCCGAGCGAACTGCTGCTTCGCTTGGGCGGGACCGCGAGCGCGACCGCGAGCATCGGCAGCATCAGCATCATCGCCACCTCGACCAATCGGAAATGCAGGTTGGCGCGTGCGTCCTGTCGGTCGTCGGCCGAAATCTGCGTCGATCCATAGGCGTTGCGCGCAATCTCGGGCAGCGTCAGTTCCTGCTGGTCGTTGCCGCGACCGCGGAAGGGATCGACCGAGGGCAGGTTGATCGGAAGGTCGTAGCTGGTGAAGCTGAGCGAGCGGGGGTTGGGCACGTCCGCCGGCTGCTGGACGAGGCGGCCCCGCTTGAGGCGGAAGATGATCGTCTCGGGATCGTCGGTCGACAGGAATTCGCCCTCGGCCGCGGTCGCCGACACGCGCATCCCCGAGCGGTCGTCTAGTGCGGTGAAAATGCCGAGCAGGCGCTTGCCGCCTTCTTCGCTGCGGTCGATGCGAAGCGTCATCCGGCCGAACTGGTTGAATTCGCCGACCTTGATCGCCGCGCCGAGCGCGCCCGAGCGAAGGTCGAAGCGCAAGCCTTCGTAGCGGTAGCGGGCATAGGGATCGAGCCAGCCGACGATGGCGATATTCGCCAGCATCGCGACTGCAGTGAACATGTAGGGCACGCGTAGCAGGCGACCGTAGCCGATCCCGACTCCGCGCAGCGCGTCGAGCTCGGACGCCAGCGCAAGCTTCCGGAAGGCGAGAAGGATGCCCATCAGCAGACCGATCGGGATCCCGAGCGAGAAATATTCGGGCAGGAGGTTGGCGAGCATCCGCCACACCACGCTGACCGGACCGCCCGCGGTGATGACGAAGTCGAACAGCCGCAGCATCTTCTCCAGCACCAGCAGCATCGCCGCCAGCACCAGCGTGCCGATCAGTGGGACCGTGATATTCCGAGCGAGGTAGCGGTCGAACAACGCCACGTATGTGCCTTCTTTCCTTACCGCCGCACCATGATTTGGCCGCAAAGCAGGCCGAACACGAAGTGAGCGCACATGCCTATAGCGAATTGGTCGGCCACTTCATGTCAAAAACTAAGGCCCTGCTGATCGATCCCGTCGCCGTTTCGGCGATGTCGGCGGCGCGCCCGGTGGCGGCGAACGAATGTGCACCGCCGACGCGCGCGCGAATCGCGCTGCTCAGCAATCCCAAGTCGACCGGCAATATCGCCCAGCTTCCGCGCATTCGCGCCTTTTGCGCCGAACACCCCGACGTCTTTCACTACGAGGTCGAGGCCGCGGACCAGATCGGCGAAGCGATGCGAACCATTGCGCGAATCAAGCCGACCGTGCTGGCGATCAACGGTGGCGACGGGACCGTGCAGGCCGCGCTGACCGAGCTTCACAACGGCGACCATTTTGCGGACGGGCTTCCCCCGGTCGCGGTGCTGCCGAGCGGAAAGACCAACCTCATCGCGCTCGACCTTGGCGCGCAGGGCGATCCGGTCGATGCGCTCCGGCGCCTGATCGATCTCGCGCGTGCCGACCTTGCGCCGCACCTTGTCGCGCGCGAGTTGATCGCGCTGTCGGGGGGTGAGGGCGGGAGCAAGCCGGTGATCGGCATGTTCCTCGGCGGTGCCGGCCTTGCCGACGTCATGATGTACTGCCGCGAGCGGATCTACCCGCTTGGGCTTCCTAACGGCATTTCGCACGTCATCACCGGTTTTGCGGTGCTGCTGCGCCAGGTGTTCGGCTGGCGCGCAAGTTTCCTTCCGCCCGATCCCAGCGAGCTCAGCATTTCGGTGCGGCGCGAGGGTGCGATCACCGGGCGCTTCGCCTTGCTGTTCGTGACCACGCTGGAGAAGCTACTGCTGTCGAGCGAGTTCGGGTCGAACGGGAAGGGCGCGCTGAAGTTCGTCGCGGTCGAGCAGCGACCGGTGTCGCTACTGCGCGCCTTCGCCGCCAGCCTGGGCGGCCGGCTCGGCCGGACCAAGATGCGCGGCGTCCATGTCGAGGAAGCCGACGAGATCGCAATCGAGGGTGATCGCAGCCAAGTGATTCTGGACGGCGAGACGTTCCGCGCGGGGCTGGGCATGCCGATCCTGCTGCGTCCGGCGACGCCGCTGTCGTTCGTGCGCATCGCCGCCTGAGCCAGGCCATGACGCAAATGCTACGCGACCTCGTCGAGCAGGAGCTCGGCCAGCCGGTCGATCCCAAGGTCAGCGCGATGGCGGAAGCGATCGCCGCCCGGCACGGCGAAGCCAGCCGGGCGGTGCTGTTCTACGGGTCGTGCCTTCGCGAAAAGCAGCTCGACGGGCTGATGCTCGATTTCTACCTGATCGTGTCAGACTATCGCGCCGCCTACGACAAGCGCTGGCTGGCGCGCGCCAATGCGCTGATCCCGCCCAACGTCTTTCCGTTCGAGCATGACGGGCTGATGTCCAAATATGCGGTGCTGAGCGAAGCCGACTTCCATCGCCTCAACGGACCGGAAACGCGCAGCGTTTCGGTGTGGGCGCGCTTCGCGCAACCGTCGCGGCTGGTGTGGGCGAGGGACGAGGCGGCGCGCGATCGGGCGATCGACGCTGTGTCGCGTGCGGCGCCGACGCTGCTTGGCGCGGCGCAGCCGTTCGGGCGCGGCGGCGACGAGCTCGACCCGTGGCGGCAGGCCTTTTCGCTGACCTATTCGGCGGAGCTTCGCGCCGAGCGCAAGTCGCGGTCGGGGTCGATCGTCGATACCGACCGCGAACGTTATCGCCGCTTCCTCGCCCCCGCGATGGCGGCGATCGAGACGGCGCCGCGCGCCAGCTGGCGGCGGCGGCGGATCGAGGGAAAATTCTGGTCTGTGGCGCGCCTTGCCAAGGCCAGCGCGACCTATGCCGGCGGGGCGGAATATATCGTGTGGAAGATCAATCGCCACGCAGGCACGAACTTCGAACTGAGCGAGTGGCAGAAGCGCCACCCCCTGATGGCGGCGGTCAGCCTGCTGCCCCGGCTCTTGCGCTCGGGGGCGATTCGATAGGCCGATTGGCAAGTGCGTTGGCGACCGAGGTCGCGAGCGTACTGACCGTGAACGGCTTGCGAAGCAGGTCGTAGCCGACGAGGTCGTCGCCTTCGCCTTCGCCGACATAGCCGGTCACGAACAGCACTGCGACGTCGCTGCGCCGTGCCTTGATCTCGCGGATCATCTCCGGCCCGGTCATCTCGGGCATAATCACGTCGGAGATGACGAGGTCGAATTCCATGCTGTCGAACAGGGCCAGCGCCTCGCCCCCGCCCGAGCAGGCGATCGGATCGTAGCCAAGGTCCTCGAGCGCGCCAACGGTCGCAGTGCGAACGCGCGGATCGTCCTCGACCAGCAGGATGCGCGCGCCTGCAACGGTGAGGTCCTCGTCGGCGCGGGCCTGAGCGGCGGGATGCAGGCGGACGTTGCTTGGCGCGGCGGCTTCGGTGCGGGGCAGGTAGATCGACACGATGGTGCCCTTGCCGACGATACTTTTGATGCCAACCTCGCCGCCCGACTGGTGCGCGAAGCCGAACAGTTGCGACAGGCCAAGGCCGGTGCCCTTGCCGACCTCCTTGGTGGTGAAAAACGGCTCAAAGGCGCGTTCGAGCACTTCCGGGGACATTCCGCAGCCAGTGTCGGCCACCTCGATCGCCAGATAGTCACCCGGGCGAATGTCGCCGACCGCGTTGGAGGCGAGCGTGACGTTGCGCGTGACAATGGTCATCGTGCCGGTGCCGTCCATTGCATCGCGCGCGTTGACGGCCAGGTTGAGGATCGCGTTTTCGAGCTGGTGGGAGTCGACGAATACCGGCCAGGCATCGGCGGCAAGGTCGGTCTGGACGGTGACCCGCTCACCGAGGGTGCGGTCGAGCAGGTCCTTCATCCCTTCGACGAGCGCGGTGCTTTCGACGCGTTCGGGTAGCAGCGGTTCGGACCGCGCGAAGGACAGCAGGCGGCGGGTGAGCGCGGCGGCGCGGGTCGCGCCCTCCATCGCGTTGGTGAGGTGGGTCATCACCTCGCGCCGCGGTCCGTTGAGCCGACGCCGGGCGAGGTCGATCCCGCCGACGACGACCGCCAGCATGTTGTTGAAGTCGTGCGCGATTCCGCCGGTCAATTGGCCGACCGCCTCCATCTTCTGGACCTGGCGCAGCTGTGCTTCGGCCGCCTGCCGCTCGACTGCTTCGGCTTTGAGCGCCTCGTTGGCGGTCGAAAGCTCCTGCGTGCGCTCCGCGACCGCCTGTTCGAGCAATTGCGCGCGTTCGGACTCGCTTTCGACTTCGCGGCGGATCGAGGCGTTGAGGCGCATCGCCTTGACTGCGACATAGCCCATGAAGATCGCGAACAGTCCGACGACGAGGCCGAGGAGGTTGAGATAGTCGGTCAGGCGGCTGGATTCGGCCGCGAAGAATTGTGTCTCGCGCATCTGCCGGGTGAGCGTCTCGCGCTCCGCATCGGCGATTTCGGCAAGCTTTGCGCGAAGCAATTCGCCGGTCGTCTTGGTTTCGCCCGGCGCGGCTTTCCCGAGGCTGTAATAATAGCGGAGGCCATAGTCCTTCTGGCGCCCGCCGACGACGCGAGCGGTCTGCGCGAATTCCTCGCCGCGCTTGGCGAACAGCTTTTCAAGTTCGTCGACCCGCGCGCGCTGTTCGGGATTGCCGCTGACGAGGCGGTCGAGCTGACGGACCTGCTGCCCGGCGAGACGCCATTGCGAATAATAGATGTTGCCGTTGCCCGCGACATCCTCATCGAGGACGAAGCGACCGAGCGCGGCCTCGGAGCGGGCGATGGCGGAATCGAGCGAGCGCGTCAGCAGGGTGACATCGTAAGTGTGGCGCTCGTCGCGGATCGCGCGGTCGCGGGCGCTGTTGGTCAGCGTGACCAGTACCAGCATTCCAAGCAGGACGAGCGTCGCGACGAGGCCAAGCGCTGCCGCGCCGCCACCGCGCCAGTCGAACTCTTGTTCTTCCCCCGACGTCATGGCGCTTACTCTATTCCTTCGAGTCGCCCTGCGAAACCTTAATTTGCTCCGCCGATGCAGCCGGTGGCTCGGCCCGCCGCTTCGAACATGCCGAGGATCTCGTCGACCTGCTCACTGCTATGCTCGGCGCAGAGCGAGCAACGCAGCAGGGTCATGCCCGCGGGGGTGGCCGGGGGACGTGCGAGATTGACGTAAAGTCCTTCGTTCAGAAGCGCTTCCCACATCGCCGCGCCCTTTTCGAGGTCGGGCATGATGACCGCGATGATCGCCGACTGCGGGGTGTCGGTGCCAAGCGTGAAGCCGAGTGCCTTCAGACCCGCGTGAAGCTTGCGCGAATTTTCCCAAAGGTGCGCGCGCTTGTCGGCGCCGTGCATCAGCTTGCGGATCGAGGTCGCGGCGGTGGCGACCACCGAGGGCGGGAGCGACGCGGTGAACACATAGGGGCGGCACACCAGTCGCAGAATCTCGAACTTGGGATGGTTCGACACGCAGAAGCCGCCGACGGTGCCGACCGACTTGGAAAAGGTGCCGATGATGAAGTCGACGTCGTCAATGATGCCCTGCGCCTCGGCGACGCCGCGGCCGTTCTCGCCGATGAAGCCCATCGAGTGCGCCTCGTCGACCAGCACCATCGCGCCTGCCGCTTTCGAGACGGCGACCATTTCCTTCAACGGCGCGATGTCGCCGAGCATCGAGTAGACGCCTTCGAGGACGACGAGACATCCGGCGCCCTCGGGAATGCGCTTCAGCCTTTTCTCGAGTGCCTCGACGTCATTGTGGCGGAAGGGGACGACGTTGGCGTTGCCCAGCGCGCAGCCGTCGTAGATCGACGCGTGGCTGTCGATGTCGAGGACGATGTAATCGTCCTTGCCCGCGATCGTCGAAATGATGCCGAGATTAGCTTGGTATCCGGTCGAAAAGACCATCGCATGGTCCATCGCGTAGAAGTCGCACAGCGCGGCTTCGCATTCCTTGTGGCCCTGGTAGGTGCCGTTGAGGACGCGGCTGCCGGTGGTGCCTGACCCATATTCGTCGAGCGCCTTCTTGCCCGCCGCGATGACGTCGGGGTCGAAGGTCATGCCCATGTAATTGTAGGTGCCGAGCAGGATCGTGCGCTTGCCGTTGCAGATCGCGACGGTGGGCGAGACGACCTCTTCCATCACCAGGTTGAAAGGATCGGTCAGCCCGGTCGACAGGAGCGAGCGGCGCGTTTCGATCAGCGGATCGAACTTGGAGAAAAGGTCGGTCAAATCAGGCGGCCTTCAGCGTCTCGACCGCGTCGACCAGCTGCCCGACATTCTCGATTTCCGCCTGCTGATTCATGGTGATCAGGATGTCGAATTCGTCCTCGATCGTCGCCACGAAATCGAGCACGGTCAGGCTGTCCCATTCCAGGTCCTGCGCGAACCGCGTGTCGTCGGTGACGGCGACGCCCTTCTTGTTGAAGGGTTCGATCAGGGCTTTCACCCGTGCGCTGGTTTCGGCTTTGTCGGTCATGGTTTCGTCCTAGGCTGCTTGGGGCGGCTTTCGCAATCGAATGGGGCGAAGGCAAGGCGTCAGAGCCAGCCGGCCTCTCGATACCAGCGCGCGGTGGCGGCGAGTCCGTCGGCGGTCGTGACCTTTGCGCGCCACAGGGTGGCCGGCGCGGCGCGCGCGGCGTCGACCACCCAGTCGGGGTGGCTGAAGTAAGCGGCGCGGTCGGGGGTGAGCTTGGCGCGGGTGCCGCGAAGCAGCTTGTCGATCCGCGCGGCGAAGTGAAGGAGGGGGCTAGGCGCGGCGATGGTCGCGACCTTGGCCCGCCCGACCGCGGTACAGAGCGCTTGGGCAAATTCCTGATGGGTCCAACCGCCAACGCGTCCGTCGTCGGGCTCGATCAGCAGTTCGTGCGGCGCAGCCGGGTCGGCGAGGGCGAGGAGCAGGTCGGCGAGATCGTCGACGTGGATTAGCGATAGACGACCCGCGGGGGGCAGCAGCACTACGCCGCGCTTCGCCATCCGGAACAGGTCGAGCGTCTCGCGGTCGCCCGGACCATAGACTGCCGGCGGACGAACGATCGCGGTCGACAGCGGCGCGGCTTCGACGAGTTTTTCCGAGCGCGCCTTGCTCGCGCCGTAGAGCGACAGGCCGGGCTCGCGCGCGGCGAGCGAACTCACGTGGACGAAGCGTCCGACGCCTGCGCTGCGGGCCGCGTCGAGCATGGCGGCAGTGCCGGCGACGTTGCCTGCGTCGAAACCGGCCTCGTCAGGCGCATTGAGGACGCCCGCGACGTGGATGGCCGCGTCGGCTCCTTCGGCAAGGCGGGCGAGCGCGGGCGTGTCGTCTAGCGCGCCGTCGATCCAGGTGACGCGCTCTCGCGGAGGCTGGGAGCGCCGGGTCAGCGCGGCGACGTGATGCCCGGCAGCGAGGGCGCGGTCGAGCAGGTGCGATCCGACGAACCCGGTCGCGCCGGTGACCGCCAACCTCATACCGGCGACCAAGGTCCTTCGGGGACTTCGGCGGCTGCTTCGGCCTTCTTCTCGGCGATCTGCGCGGACAGCGCGTCGAGCACGGCTTCGAGCCCGATCTCGCCCGCCGCGCTCAGCGCGAAGACCTCGTGGCCGCTGGCTTCTTCCAACTCGGCCGAGAGCGCCGCGATCAATTCCTCGTCGATCGTGTCGACCTTGTTGAGCGCGACCACGACCGGCTTATCGGCGAGACCTTCGCCGTAATTCTGCAGCTCGTCGCGGACGATGCGGTAGCTGGTCGCCACGTCCTCGTCATTGGCATCGACCAGATGAAGCAGCGTCTGGCAGCGTTCGATGTGGCCAAGGAATCGATCGCCAATGCCGGCGCCCTCGGCGGCGCCTTCGATCAGGCCGGGGATATCGGCAACCACGAACTCGCGGCCCTGGTGGCTGACGACGCCGAGCTGCGGGCGGAGCGTGGTGAAGGCGTAAGCACCGACCTTGGCGCCCGCGTTCGACACGGCGTTGATGAAGGTCGACTTGCCCGCGTTGGGAAGCCCGACGAGGCCAACGTCGGCGAGCAGCTTGAGCCGCAGCCAGACGTACATTTCCTCCGATGGCCAGCCGGTGCCGTGCTGACGCGGGGAGCGGTTGGTCGACGTCTTGTAGCTGGCGTTGCCGCGGCCGCCGTCGCCACCCTTCAGGAAGTGGATCCGCTGGCCTTCCTCGGTGAAATCGGCGAGCAGCGTACGCTCTTCGTCGTCGGCGAGGATCTGCGTGCCGACCGGGACCTTGATGACCAGATCCTTGCCGCCCGCGCCGGTCATGTTGCTGCCGGCGCCGCCCTTGCCGCGGGGCGCGCGGAAGTGCTGCGTGTAGCGGAAGTCGATCAGCGTGTTGAGGCCGGGCACGGCTTCGAACACGATGTCGCCGCCCTTGCCGCCCTGGCCGCCGTCGGGTCCGCCATATTCGATATACTTTTCGCGGCGAAAGCTGACCGCGCCGGGTCCGCCTGCGCCCGAGCGAATGAAGATCTTGGCCTGGTCGAGAAAATGCATGGCGCAGCCCTTAGCGCCAAATGTGGCAATTGCGTAGCGGTGCGTCGCTTAAGGGGTGGGCTGGCCGATGACGCGGCGGCCGGCAAGGACCGCGATAACCTGCTGCACCGCGATATCGCGCGCGGCCGAACGCGGCAGGCCGCAGGCGCGTGCGACCTCGCTACCCGCCAGGCTGTCGCCGATCGCGAGCAGAACGAGGCCAAGCGTCGCCTGATCGAGCGGGCGCTGTTCGCCGGGCTCGCTGATGTCGACGATGACCTGCGCGATCGCGTCGACCACCGGCTGAAGCGCCTCACGCTGACGGGTGAGGACGACCCACGCCATCAATTCCCCGACATTTTCGGCGACGAAGGCGTCGAACATCCCTTCGACCACGTCGCGGAGGCGCGCCTCGCCGCGACGCATCCGCCCGATCGACCCGGTGATCGACGCGGCGACCGAGCGCGCGATTTCCTCGGCCAGCGCGCGGTGGAGTTCCGCCACCGACCCGAAATGATGGAGCAGGTTGGCGTGCGTCCGCCCGATCCGCGCGGCGACCGATTTCAACGTGATTGCCGCTACCCCTTCCTCGCGCAGCAGGTCGCGCGCCGCCGCAACCGCAGCCGCGCGGCTTTGGTCGGGGGTCAGCCGTTTACGATTCATCAAGCTTATTGACATTTATGTCAGCAATCACGATCATGGGGATCGAACGTTTCTTGGAGCGATATGATGAGCGTCGCAAGTGTCACCCCCGCCGACCTGACCATCGTGCCCCGCGATCGCCGCTTCGGCCGCGAAGAGGCGACGCCGCGCTGGTGGCACGGCGGCAACCCCTACGCGAGCGCACTCTACAACGCGCTGTCGTCGACATTCCCTTTAGGTGAGGCCTTTTTCGTCGAGAGCGTGCGGCAATTCCGCGACGGCGCCGACGAGAAGCTGGCCGAAGACATCCGCAACTTCACCACGCAGGAAGTCGTCCACAGCCGCGAGCATCTGGCGTTCAACCGCCGCGCGGCCGATGCCGGCTACGATCTCAGCAAGCTGGAGGCGAAGGTCGAGGAGCGCTTGGCACTGACCAAGTCGCGCCCGCCGATCGCCAGCCTCGCCGCGACGATGGCGCTCGAGCATTATACCGCGATCCTTGCGCACGAACTGCTTGCCGACCCGCGCCATCTGGAAGGGGCCGATCCTGCCACCGCCGAGCTGTGGCGCTGGCATGCGAGCGAGGAGATCGAGCATAAGGGCGTCGCCTACGACACCTGGCTGCACGCCACCCGTGCGTGGCCGCGCTCCAAGCGCTGGAACGTCAAGGCGAAGGTGATGCTCTACATCACCCGCAATTTCGTTGTTGACCGGACCGCGGGTGCGCTCGAACTGCTTCGCCAGGACGGGATCACCGGGCCCAAGGCGTGGGCGAAGCTGATCTGGTACATGTGGATCAACCCCGGCATGATGCGGAAGATTATCGGCGCCTGGGCGGCCTTCTTCCTGCCTGGCTTCCACCCGTGGAACGAGGACGATCGCGACCTCATCCGCGAGTATGAGGCGAGCGCCGGCACCACCTACGACAGCGCAAAAAAGGTCCGGCGCGCGGCCTGAGCCGCGGCCGAACCGTATTCTTCAGGCGGCGATCGCCTCGACGTTGCCGCGACTCGCGAGCGACAGCCGATAGATGCGCGACGGTGCTTCGGCGTCGCGCGCGCAGCTGTAGCGATCGACCGTCAGGCCGGTGGGGCGGAAGCCGAGCTTTTCGAGCACGCGCCCTGACGCCGGATTGTCGACAAAGTGCGATGCCTCGAGCCGCGACAGCCTGAGCGTGCGCGCGATCTCGATCAGCGCGGTGCAGGCCTCGGTTGCATAGCCGTTGCCCCAGTGCGGACGTGCGATCCAATAGCCCAGTTCGACCGCGCCCGACGGGCGGCGGGCCAGCCCGCAGGAACCAACCAGGGTCGGAGCGCCGTCGGTGCGCGCCGTCACCAGGAAGGTCGGCAACACCGGATCGCGCGGAAGCGACAGGAAGGTCTGGGCGTCGGCCAGGTCATAGGGCCATGGCGCGGTCGCGAGGTTGCGGACGATTCGCTCGTCGGCAATTCCCGCCGCCAGCGCAGGCGCATCTTCGGCCCAGCCGGGCCTCAACAGCAATCGTTCGGTACGGGCGAACATGGTTTCGTCCTTCTCCCCTTCCCGGCGCGGTTAGGCGCCGGGTGTTTCAGTTTCGGGAGAAGAATGAGACGCAAACAAAAAGGGAGGAGAGGGGGCTTCCCTCTTCTCCCTTTTCGAAACCTTTGCGGGTCTCGCTTTGGGCTGCCCCCTCCCGGGAGCGGCCCTTTAACGACCGATCCCGCCTATTCCGCCGCCTCCGGCATAATCGACTCGACGTGGACGTATTTGCGGCCTTGGCGGCCGTCGCGAAACGCGACACGTCCGTCGGTAAGCGCAAAAAGGGTGTGATCCTTGCCCAGGCCGACGTTCGTCCCCGGGTACCAGCGCGTGCCGCGCTGACGCACGATGATGTTGCCGGCGCGAACCGCTTCGCTGCCGAACTTCTTCACGCCAAGGCGCTTGGCTTCCGAATCGCGGCCGTTACGCGACGAGCCGCCTGCTTTCTTATGTGCCATGGTTACTTCTTCTCAGCGTTAGCGGCGGCCTTGGGGGCTGCCTTCTTCGCCGCCGCCTTAGCAGGTGCAGCATCCTTTGTCGACGCCGCCTTGGCGACCTCGGGCTTCGCGGTGTCGGCCTTGGCAGGCTTTTCGGCCGCGTCGGCCTTCTTTTCGGCCTTCTTGCCGCCGATCGACACGATCTTCAGGATCGTGTGCTGCTGGCGGTGACCCGCCTTGCGGCGATAGTTGTGCCGGCGGCGCTTCTTGAAGACGGTGACCTTGTCGCCCTTCGCCTGTGCGACGATTTCGGCCGCGACGGTCAGGCCAGCGGTCGACTTCAGGTCCGACCCTTCGCCGGCCAGCAGGACGTCGGTCAGGTCGATGCTGTCACCGGCCTCACCAGCCAGTTTCTCGACGACGATCTTGTCTCCGGGGGCAACGCGATACTGCTTGCCACCCGTGCGCACGATAGCGAACATGGGCCTTATCACTTTCCGTAAAACTTGACCGCGAGAGGGTATGGTGTCGCCTTGACCCAAGGCCTTCGCGCGGGAAAGGCTGCCGCCTATGGGAGCGGCGCGGACGTGTCAACCGCCGATGAGGACACAGTCACTGTTGCGAGAGAGTGACAGACGGTCCGCGAACGTCTTCCTTCTTCCACCGGACAGTTGCAAGCCCGAACCGAAAATGTCCTCCTTCGCTTTCTGGACGAGGGGGCCGCCAGCGATGCCGGCGGGCTCGTCACGAAATGGGGGTTTGTCATGACCGTAGCTTATCGTTCGATACTGCTTGCTGGCCTGTCCACCTTTGCGCTGGCGATGCCCGCCAAGGCGCAGGTCGCTTCGCCGCCGCCCACCACCTCGGCCGAAACCACGCCGACCGAACAGACCATCATCGTGACCGGCACGCGCCGCAGCGACCGCACCGTCGCCGATAGTCCGGTGCCGATCGACGTCATCGGCAGCGACGCCATCACCAACACCGGCGCGACCGAGACCAACAAGATCCTCAACCAGCTGGTGCCGTCGTTCAACTTCCCGCAGCCCTCGATCGCCGACGGGTCGGACGCGCTTCGCCCAGCGACGCTGCGCGGGCTAAGCCCCGACCAGACGCTGGTCCTGATCAACGGCAAGCGCCGCCATCTGTCGGCGCTGCTCAACATCAACGGCACCGTCGGACGCGGCAGCGCGGCAGTCGACCTCAACCTGATTCCCGGCCTGTCGATCGACCGAATCGAAGTGCTTCGCGACGGCGCCTCGTCGCAATACGGGTCGGACGCCATCGCGGGCGTCATCAACATCCAGCTGAAACGCGCCAACCGCGGCGGCCGCGCCAGCGTGACCTACGGCAAATATTACACCACCGTCGACAATGTCCGCGACATCAGCGGCCTCCAGCTGAGCCCGACCGGCCAACCGCAGCTCGACCCCGCCGACACCCGTTATTTTCTGGCGGACAGCGACGGCGACCGTAAGGCGCGCGACGGCGCGCAGCTGACCGCCGGCGTCAACCTCGGCCTGCCGGTCGGGACGCGCGGTTTCGTCAACGGCACCTTCGAGTTCCGCGATCGCAACGACACGAATCGCTCGGGCTACGACCTTCGCCCCAACTACAACCGGCCGACCGCCGCGTTCGATTCGCGCGAGGTCAGCTTCGACCGCCTCAATTTCCGCTTCGGCGACCCCAACACTCGCGACTACAACGTCATCGTCAACGCGGGTTACGACCTGACCGAGGTGTTCGAGCTTTATGCCTTCGGATCCTACGGCCACCGCCGGTCGGAGAGCGCGGCCAATTATCGCCAGCAGAACGCTGCGACCAATCGCGATTTCTCGACGATCGCGCCCAATCAGACGCCCAATGCCGGAAACTTCGTTCCGCTGACGCCCGACGGCTTCCTGCCGCTGATCGATACGACGCTGAAGGACTACGCCCTGACCGGCGGCGTTCGCGGCGACGTTGCGGGCTGGAAGGCCGACCTGTCGCTGGGGACGGGCCACAACAAGTTCGACTATCAGATCAACGACACGCTCAACACGTCGTTCGGTCCGCAGAGCCAGAGTTCGTTCGACGCGGGCGGGCTTCGCTATGGCCAGGTCGTCGCCAACCTCGATTTCTCGAACACCTTTGCGATCGGGCTGTTCAAGCCGCTGTCGGTCGCGGTCGGCGCCGAGTATCGGCACGAGAATTTTAAGATCCGCCCGGGCGAGTTGCAGTCCTATGCGATCGGGCCGTTTTTCCGCCCGTCGGTCGCGACCACCGCCGCCAACTGCACCACGCAGCAGGGCGTCTATAACGGCACGACCGGCATCTGCAGCTTCCCCGGTCGCACCGCCGCCGCGGGTGCGCAGGGATTCCCGGGTATTCCCGACACCAGCCGCACCGACGAAAGCCGGCACAGTTATGCCGCTTATGCCGAACTCGACGTCGACCCGATCGAGGGACTGACGACGACGCTGGCCGGGCGGTACGAACGCTTCTCCGACTTCGGATCGACGTGGAACGGCAAGTTTGCTGCGCGCTTCGAGCCGGTGGCGGGCTATGCCATTCGCGGGTCGATCTCGAACGGCTTCCGCGCGCCGTCGCTTCACCAGCAGTTCTTCACTACCACCTCGACCAACTTCATCGGCGGCGTGCCGGTCGATATTTCGACCGTCGCGGTCGACAGTCCGGTTGCGCAGGCACTGGGGTCGCGGCCGCTGAAACCCGAAAAGTCGGTGAACATCAGCCTTGGCGCGACCGCCAATCCGATGCGCGGGCTGACGCTGACCGCCGACATCTACAAGATCAGCATAGACGACCGCATCGTCCTGACCGAAAACCTCGGTGCGGCGGGCAGCGGCACGGCGGCACAGAACACCGCAGTGAAGGCCATCCTCGACGCCAATGGTTTCCAGAGTGTCGGCGCCGCGCGCTTCTTCATCAACGGCCTCGACACGACCACCAAGGGAATCGACGTGGTTGCCGCCTATCGCTTCGGCACGGCGGATCTCGGACGGTGGACGCTGACTGCGGCCTATAATTACAACAAGACCAAGATCGACAAGCGCCTCAACGCCCTCGGGCCGCTGGCGACGATCCCGGGCCTGGTGCTGTTTGGCCGGGTCGAGGGCATTCGCTTCACCGACGGCCAACCACGCGACAAGGTCGTGCTCAGCGCCGACGGCGACATCGGCAACTTCGGCGTCACCGCGCGCACGACGCGCTACGGCAAGGTTGTGTCGCCGGGCGCCGTCAACCCGATCAGCGATCCGACCAGCCTGACCGCGCTTGGGCCCGATGATATCAAGCTTGGCCGGAAATGGATCACCGACCTCGAAGGCCGCTACAAGATCGGCAAGATCGAACTCGCTGTAGGCGCGAACAATCTGTTCGATATCTATCCCGACCGCTCGCCGTTCGGGCCGCGTCCGGCTTCGGTCGGCGGGGTCTATCCAGCCAACCAGATCTATATTCCCTATTCGATCTTCTCGCCGTTCGGCTTCAACGGCCGCTTCCTATATGGACGGGCCTCGATCGACTTCTGAGGGCAAGAGGGGCGTCGCTTCGGCGGCGCCCCTTCGTCCGTGACGATCAGTGGCGAAGCTGCGGCTTCAGCGTGTAGCGCTCGCCATCGAAGCGCTCGAACATCGTCTCCACCGCAGGATGGTCGATCGGCTCGCCCTCGTCGTCGCGAACCAGGTTCTGCTGGCTGACGTAGGCGATGTAGCTCGTCTCCGCATTCTCCGCGAGCAAGTGATAGAAGGGCTGGTCCTTCGACGGCCGCATGCTTTCAGGAATCGAATCATACCACTCGTCGCTGTTCGCGAAGACCGGATCGACATCGAAAATCACCCCGCGGAAATCGAGCAGGCGATGCCGCACCATCTCGCCGATGCCGTAGCGGGCGGAAGGAATGGAGGCGGTGAAATTCGGCGGAGTCATCATGGTTCCAATGTAGGCGTGTGCGCTAGGGGCGCAAGGCTTGTCACGGGACGATGCGGCTGCCGTCGGGGGCGAAGCAGCCGCCGCTGTCGGCGGGCGTCAGCGCGTCAAGGACGGCGAGGAGGCGGGCGGCGCTGTCGTCCGGGTCGAGCAATTGGCCTTCGGACAGGTTGCGCTGGAACGGCGCGCTCAACGGCGTGTCGACGGTGCCGGGGTGAAGGCCGACGAGGATCGCCTGCGGGTGAGTCCGGGCAAGTTCGATCGCGGCGGTGCGGACGATCTGGTTGAGCGCCGCCTTCGACGCGCGATAGCCGATCCACCCGCCAAGGCGATTGTCGCCGATCGATCCGACCCGCGCCGACAGCACGGCGAACACGGCCCGGCGATCGCGCGGGAGCAGCCCGGGAAAGTGGCGAATCACCAGCGCCGGACCAGTCGCGTTGATTCGGAAATAGCGATCGAGGGCCTCGGCTTCGATCGCGCGAAGCGACTTTTCGGGCTGCACGCCGTCGCCATGCAGCACGCCCGTCGCGACGATGATGCTGTCGAAGGGCGCCTCGGCCCGCAATGCCTCCGCGGCCGCGGCGACCGAATCGGGCTGGTCGTAGTCGACCGCCGGCGAGCTGGACCGCGACAGCGCAACGACGTCATCGCCGCGCGATTGCAGCGTGCTTGCAAGCGCAGCGCCGATCCCGCCGCTGGCGCCGATGACGATCGATTTCATGATGCGCTAACGAGCGGCGGGGGACGACGTTGCGCCGTGCCCGCCAAAAGCCTTTGCAGAGCGCGCAACCGCTGCTAGAGGCGCAACCCGACCGACGCCGGCACCTCGCCGGCACAGCGTTCCCTGTCTTGCGGAGAGGTGGCTGAGTGGTCGAAAGCACCGCACTCGAAATGCGGCGTGCCGGCAACGGTACCGTGGGTTCGAATCCCACCCTCTCCGCCACAGACCCCTCGAAATGGTCGCCCGACTGGCCTTCCCGATTCGAAAATCTGGGCGAGTGCCTGGCTTATCCCGACCAGCGTGCCGCGAAGTTCGGCGATGCGATGAAGCTGGCGGGAGCAGGTGCGGTCGGAGGCGGATCGCAAACCCCCTCTTCGATATAGTGCATCGCCGAAACCAGGCCGTTTTCCGAAAAGGGTTTGGGAATCACGCCATGCGCACCGGCAAAGTCGTCGGGAATTTTCTTTGGGTTCGCGGTGACGAAAATGATCACCGTGTCGTTCCAGCGTTCCTGAATCAGCTTGGACACGTCGAGACCGCTTGATCCTTCCGCGAGCTGAATGTCGACGAAGGCGAGGTTGGGGCTCGGCTCGGACGGCAGATTGATTACTTCCCGCAACGACGCCGCCTCGGCCATCACGTGATGACCGCAATCCTGAACGATCGCCTCAATGTCCATCGCGAGCAACGCTTCGTCCTCAACGATCAGCACCCGCATTGGATAAATCGAACGCTTCATGAGCCGTTCTCCACCGGGAATGACAAGGACACGCCCGTGCCCGGAGCGGCGTCGAACCATCGGGCGGTCGCCCCGACTTGCTTCGACAGCCGGTCGATCAGCGTGCGACCCAGACCGTCCGCGACATTCTCTTCGGTCAGACCCGGGCCGTCGTCGGTGATGGTGATCGAAGCTACGCTGCCGTCTCGATGCGCGTCGAGTGTCATCCGCCCGCGGCGACCATCCGCAAATCCGTGCTTGATCGCGTTGGTCACGATTTCGTTGAGAACGAGACCGAGTGCAGCGGCGCTGCTCGAGGGGATCATGAGTGGCTCGACGTCGACATGCAGATCAATGTCGTTGCGACCGCTTGCTCCGATAACATCGGCAACGAGATTGGCGGCCATGGCACCCATGTCGAAACGTCGGATATCGTCAGACTGGTAAAGGCGGCGGTGCACGGTAGCCAGCGCGTCGACCCGCTCCAGCATGCTCGTCAGCTTCTCGCCGATGGCCGGATCTTCGATCCGCCTTGCTTGAAGCCTGATCAGCGATCCGATCATGGTGAGATTGTTTTTCACCCGGTGGTCGACCTCGTGGAGAAGCAGGGTCTTGGCGTCGAGTGCGGCCTGAAGGTCGGCGGTCCGACGCGCGACTTCCTGTTCGACCAATTCCTTTTGCCGGGCGATCTCTTCCTTGGCCTCGACGCGATCGGACACGTCGAGTTGCGACGCAAAGAAGAACTGGATGTCGCCGGCGGCATTGCGAACCGGGCTAAGGTAAAGCGCGTTCCAGAAGGTCGAGCCGTCCTTCCGATAATTCAGAAGGTCGACTTCGACGTCGGTCCCGGCCTCGATCGCATCCCGGATCTTGGACACCTGCGCTTGATCGGTCTTTGGACCCTGCAGAAAGCGACAGTTGCGCCCGATGATCTCCGATCGCTCGTAACCGGTGAGGTCCTGGAATGCCTTGTTGCAGAAGACGATCGGGTTGTCGGCCTGCCGGGGGTCGGTGATGACCATGGGCATACGCGTCGCCCGGACCGCGGCGGCGAACGGATCGCCCTTGCCGAGCTCATGCTGGATGTTCTCGGTCAAATGCCAATTGTCACGCTGCTGCATCGGTCCTCCACGCACTGAGCAGAGGACGCAACGTCTCTTGGATCAGCCCCGACAGAACAATGACTGCGCGGCGGAGTTCCGCCTCTTTGGCGACATACGCGATAGTAGCGGAGCGGCGTTGACATCGTATTGCCGCCGGATAGCGTCGTCGGATGAGCAGCCTGGACGAGCGCCGCGAGCAATTCCTCGCCGCAAGCACCATCTCGATGCCACTTGCGGGCCTGATCGTCTGGTCCGCCATCGGCATCGCCGCGATCTTCGTTCCGAAGACGGTCGTCGGGTGGATGGCGGTCTATGCCATGGCGGCCGTCTTGCCGCTTGCCTTTATCATCGAGAAATTGCGCGGTCGAAACCCGTTCGCAAAAGACGACAATCCCATTTCCGCGCTCTTCTTCCACTCGATTATCGGCATCGGCCTGATGTTTCCGCTAGTCATCGGCGCGGCCAGCGCAGCCCGCGATCCGGACGTCATGGTCTTGGGTGTCGCAATTCTCGCGGGCATCATTTGGATCCCCTACGGCTGGGGCGCGAACGACCCGGTCGGTTTGCGCCATGCGATCGTGAGAGCCGTCGGATGCTATGTCGCTTTCTGGTTCGCGCCCGATGCACTTAAGGCGACCATGATCTGCGCGGTCGTGGCGGCCGCCTATCTTTACTCGCTGGCAGCCATGCGCAGGCCGGCGAAGGTGACGGTGAAGTAGCGTAGCCATTCCCTGAGGCGAAGGGCCAAACCTCGCCAAGTGTGTCCAGTCTCACTCCGTCTTTGAACATTTAATGCGGTGCGTCACGCTCGGCCGCACTGCTAAATCCAAACTCGGATCCGGCCGCCCAGACAAAATACTTGCGAATGGGTCGCATTAGCATCTAAGTAGCTCGCGTGGGTCGATCGACAATCAAAGGCTGGTTCCTGGTGCACAAATGGACCAGCCTTTTGTGCACCATCTTTCTTCTGATGCTGTGCGTCACCGGCCTGCCGCTGATCTTTCATGACGAAATCGACCGGCTGACCGGAGCGCCGCCGCCCGCCGGTCCGGCGTCATCCTCGAACGAGGCAGGACTGCGGCCGTTAGACCAGATGCTCGATCGCGCGCTGTCGGCAAGGCCGGGCGAAGTGCCGGTCTATATGGCGTTCGACAACGCCGGCCCGTTGATGACGGTGACGACCGCGCCGCGACCCGATTCGCCCGAGGGCGAGATGACGCTGCTGATCCTCGACCGGGTGACGGGCGAGGTGGTCGACCAGCCAGACCAGAGCGGCGTGATGGACGTCATCCTGCAAATCCACACCGACATGTTTCTCGGCCTGCCCGGAATGCTGTTCCTCGGAGCGATGGGGGTGTTGTTCGTCGTCGCGATCGTCTCGGGCGTGGTTCTCTATGCGCCGTTCATGCGCAAGCATGACTTCGGCGTTCTCCGGACCGGACGGGCGAGCCGGGTGAAGTGGCTCGACTGGCACAATCTTGCGGGCATCGTCGCGCTGGCGTGGATGACGGTGGTCGGGGTGACCGGGATCATCAACGCGCTCGCGACACCGCTGGTCGACCAATGGCGATCGGACGCGCTGCTGAGCATGACCAGCGCGCAGGCGAGGCAGGGGACGCTCGACCCGGCGCGCTACGGATCGATCGATCGCGCGATGGCCGAGGCGCGCGCGGCGCTTCCCGGTCTCAACCCGCAATTCATCGGTTTTCCAGGGGGGAGTTTCAGTAGCGGCCATCACTATGCGGTCTTCTTTCAGGGGGCGACACCGCTTACCCGTCAATTGCTGATCCCCGCGCTGATCGACGCCGAGACCGGGCGTCTGGACGATGTGCGTCCGATGCCGATCAGCATGAAGGCGCTGCAACTCAGCCAGCCGCTGCACTTCGGCGATTATGGCGGCCTGCCGCTCAAAATCCTGTGGGCGGCGCTGACAATCCTGACGATCGTGGTGCTCGTGTCCGGGCTCATCCTGTGGGCCGGCCGGCGGCGCTCGACACTGTCGTCGCACCTGCAGGAAGTCACCAGTGGCGGACGCATATTGTCGAGCGAGGGCGGCCGATGATTCGATCGACCTTTGCCATCCCGATCCTGATCGGCGTGCTGACGCTGGCCGGATTGATCGTGGCGCTGACTGGTGATGGTTGGCGCGACGGCGCCGGCTGGCTCGCGCTCGGCGCTCCCCTTCTTGCGATCGGTTGGGCGCTTCGCCCCGGTCGCCCCTATCGAAAGGCCTGAAATGCTTCGCTCATCGCTGTTGCTGGCAACCGCCAGCCTCCTTGCCACGCCCGCGCTGGGCCAGACGGCGCCGGACTCCGAAGAGATCGTCGTCACCGCGCAGCGCGGCAATCGCGCCGTGGTCGAGCGCGGCGGGTCGGTCGGCGTGCTGGGCGAGCAGCCGGCCGAGAACGTGCCGTTCCAGATCCGCAGCTACACCGAGGCCTTGATCCTCGATCAGCAGCCGCAGTCGCTCGGTCAGGTGCTGGAGAATGATCCGACTGTCCGTACCAGCTACGGCTTCGGCAATGCCGCCGAGCAATTCGTCATTCGCGGCTTCACGCTGTTCGGCGATGACGTCGGGATGGACGGCTTGTACGGGATCACACCGCGCCAGTTGGTCGCGCCGGAACTGTATCAGAGCGTGCAGGTGCTCAACGGCGCGAGCGCCTTTCTCAACGGTGCGGCACCGGGCGGGTCGGGCATCGGCGGAAGCATCAACCTGATTCCGAAGCGGGCGGGCATCCAGCCGTTGGCGCGCGTCACCGCCGGCTACACCTCGTCGGGGCAGGTCGGGGTCGGCTTCGACGTGGCGCGCCGCTGGAACGACGGAGCGTTCGGCCTTCGGCTGAACGGCGCGCACCGACGCGGCGAGGTCGCGATCGACGAGGAGAATCGGCGTTCGACGGTGCTTGGCGCAGGCCTCGACTGGCGCGGTGAGCGGGTGCGCCTGTCGCTCGACCTTGGATACCAGAGAGTCCGCGTCGAGCAATTGCGGCCCAAGGTGACGGTGACGACTTTCATCCCGCGCGTCCCCGATGCCGATGCCAACTATGCGCAGCCGTGGACCTACACCGACCTCGAAGACATTTTCGGGATCGCGAAGGCCGAGGTCGATCTGTCGGAGAACGTCCTGCTGTACGGACAGATCGGAGCGCGCGACGGCTCCGAGTACGGCATCTATTCGGGCATCACCGCCGTCGCTCCGGACGGCGAGGCGACCGGTTCGGCGTTGTTCGTGCCGCGGACCGACAATAATGAAGCGGGGCAGGCCGGCATCCGCGCCAAGACGGCTTTTGCCGGGACGACGCACGACCTCAATCTCGGCGCGAGCCATGTGCGTCAGGTCAATCGCAACGCCTACGACTTCCTCGGTGGCTTCGCTCCGTTTGCGACCGACCTCTACGACACGCCAGAGGTTGCCCTGCCGGGCACCGGATTCGTCGGCGGCGACCTCGACGATCCGTTCGCGATCAGCCGCACGCGACTGACCAGCGTCTTCGTGTCCGACACCATCGGCCTTGCCCAGGACCGGGTGCTGATCACCGCAGGCCTGCGCCACCAGCGCGTCCGGGTGAAGGGCTACAGCTATGCCGACGGTTCGCTCGAACGCGAATATGACGAAGATGCGGTGACGCCGGTGATCGGTGTCGTCGTCAAGCCGCGCGACGGCTTGTCGCTCTATGCCAATCGCATCGAGGGGTTGCAGCAGGGACCGGTCGCGCCCAACGACCCCACGATCAGCAATCCCGGCGAGATCTTCGCGCCGTACAAGTCGGTGCAATATGAGGCCGGGGCGAAGCTCGGCTTTGGCGGTTTCAACGCCGGGCTGGCGTTCTTCCGGACGAGCTTGCCGAGCGCGGGATCGGTGGCGGACGAGGACAATCCGGGCCTGTTCCGTTACGGCCTGTTCGGGCGGCAGCGCAATCGCGGCGTCGAATTCACGATCGACGGGGACGTCACGTCCTCGCTGCGCGTGATCGCCGGCGTTTCGCTGCTCGATGCGACCCTGCGACGGACACCGGGCGGCACCAACGACGGCAATCGCGCGCCGGGTGTGCCGACCTATCTGGCGAATGCCAATGTCGAGTGGGACGTGCCCTCGCTTCGTGGGCTGACGCTGACGGGCCGGGCGGTCTCGACCGGCAAGCAACAGGTCGATGCTGCGAACACCCTCGGAATCGGCCGCTGGACCCGCTTCGACGCGGGCGCGCGCTACGTGCTCGTGGCGGGGGACCGTCCGCTGACGTTGAGGGCAGGCGTCGATAACCTCTTCAACAAGCGATACTGGTCGTCGGCGTTCGAGACGTTCGGCGCCTCGCTGCTTCAGGGCCAGCCGCGCACGTTCCGCCTGTCGACCTCGATCGACCTGTAGCGCAAGCTAGAGGCCGAACCGGCTATAGGCGACGCGCGATAGGCGACAGGCGAGATCGGCTTCGCCCGAGGCAATCAGGAAGTGATCGCCTTCGTCGACGATGCCGGTCGTGAAGACGATGTCGGACAGGTACATCTTGTCCTCCAGTCCGCGAGTGAGGGCAGGGTCCGCCTCGATCAGCGCGTCATGGTCGGTGCGGACGACCTGCCAGGGACGGTCGGCGTCGAGCATCGACCAATAGGTTCGGTAAACGCCCGCGGAGTCGTTGGGCTCGACGCCGTGCCACAGGCTCAACCAGCCGTCGCGGGTCCGGATCGGCGGGGCGCCACCGCCCATCCGCGCGGTTGCCACGGTCGCCGAGTGCGGCCTGATCCCGGGTTCGATGCAGGGCTTCCAATGAAGCGCGTCGGGTGACAAGGCGAGGTTGATCGACGGGCCGGACCGCCACTCGCTTTCGGGCGGGTACGCGAAATAGACGTCGCCGAGCGGCCGGGTCTGCGCCCAGTAGCGACCATCGACCAAGCCTTCGAAGAGAAGCATGTCCTTGTTCTGGTGATCGAGGACGAGGCCTTCGAATGTCCACTCGCGCGCATCGTTCGAGCGATAGAGGCTGGTCGCCTGACGTTCGGGACTGACCGAGCAGGCGGTCATCCACCAGGTGTCATCGATCCGGCTGATGCGTGGGTCTTCGAGGCCATAGCATTGCACCGGCGAGCAGGGCGTGATCGCCGCGTCATAGTCGATGCGGACGATCTCCTCGGCGTTTGCCGACAGTTCGACCGGAAGCAACCACGATAGCGAGGTCAGGCCCGCCACCGGCGACGGCTGATCGCGCAAGCGAAAGGTGCGGGGGTCGGTCATGTCGACGGCGGAGCAAGGCCAGCGATCGAGGCGATAGCGTCCCTGATCCCAGCGGATTGCGTGGACATGGCCGTCGCGGACGGGCTCGTGGAGTGCCTCGGCGATGCGGACCATCAGCAGCAGGTTGCCGTTGGGCAAGCGGGTCAGCCCGGGGTTGAAAGCGCCAAGAACATAGGTCTGACCGCCGAGGTCCGCCGCGAGCGGGGAGCGGGATAGGTCGATGTCGTCGGGGGTCAGGATCAGGCGGTCGCCGGGGAGGTCGGTCATCGGCGGCTCAACGCGGGCGGGCAGCGCCAAGTTGCGTGGAGACCGGTCAGGAGAGCTCGATCCATGCCGGGGCGTGGTCGCTGGTCTTCTCGAGCGCCCGCGCGCTGCGATCGACGCCTCCGGCCTTCAATCGCTTGGCGACGGTCGGACTGAGCAGAAGATGGTCGATCCGCATTCCCGCGTCGCGCTCGAAGGCGCCGCGCCAATATTTCCAGAAAGTGTAGGGCGGATCGTCGAGGTAGAGGTGCTTCAACGCGTCGAGCCAGCCGCTCGCAACGAGGTCGCGGTAGGCGTCGCGCACGTCGGGAGCGAACAGCGCGTCGTCACGCCATCGCTCGGGTTTGTAGACGTCCTCGTCCTCGGGGATGACGTTATAGTCGCCGATCAGCAGTGCGGGAACGCCGGCATCGAGCAGGCCTTGGGCATGGCTCGCGAACGCCGCCATCCATCGAAGCTTGTAGTCGAACTTCGGGCCGGGGCGGGGATTGCCGTTGGGGAGGTAGAGCGCGCCGACCAGCAGGCCATCGACCGCCGCCTCGAGGTAGCGGCTTTGCGACGGGTCGGGATCGCCGGGCAGGCCGCGCCTCGTTTCGACCGGCTCGCCCCCGCGCGACAGGATCGCGACTCCGTTCCAGCGCGATTGGCCGTGCCAGATGGCGCGGTAGCCCGCGTCGCGAATCGCCTTTTCGGGGAAGGCGTCGTCGGGTGCCTTCAATTCCTGCAGGCTGACGATGTCGGGCTTGGTCGCCGCGAGCCATTCGAGCAGCACCGGCAAGCGGCCGTTGATCCCGTTCACGTTGTAGGTGGCGATACGCATCGCTCGCTCAACCGACGGCAGCGCCGCGAGGGTCCATCCGCTCGTCGCCGGCGGCGTTTCGACGAACGGCGGAAGATCGAGCTTGCGAACGCGCTACAAATGTAGCATCGCTACAAATGTAGTGTGGAGAATATGTCTATGTTGAATCGACTGCCGCCCCGGGAACGCCAGATCGTCGATCTGCTGTTCGAGCGCGGCGCGATGGCTGTGACCGACTTGTGCGATGCGCTGCCCGACCGGCTGAGCGGGTCGGCGGTGCGCGCGATGCTGAAACGGCTCGAGGACAAGGGCTTCGTTCGGCGCGAGGAATCGGATCGCGGCTTCCTGTTCACGCCGACCATGTCGGACAACCAGGCGCGCAAGTCGGCGCTCAACGCCGTGGTGAAGACTTTTTTCAACGGGTCGGCGACGGGGGCGGCGACGGCGCTGCTCGGCATGTCCGACCGTCTCGACGACACTGAACTCGACGAGCTCGAGGCGATGATCGCCCGCGCCCGGCAGGCCAAGGGGGCTTAAGATGGAAACGCTGATCGGACTTGCGCTGAAGTCGCTGTTGGTGGCCGCGGTAACGCTGGGCCTGTTATACCTGACCCGCCGCCGTTCGGCATCGGAGCGGTCGCTGATCGCGCATCTAGGGCTCGTCGCGCTGGTGGCGTTGCCGCTCGCCAGTCTCGCGCTTCCAGCGCTTCACGTCGACCTGCCGCAGGTGATGGCGTCGAGCGAGGTCGAGCCCGTCGCGGTTGCCGAGGCCGACCTACCCGCGATCGCGCCGGTCGAAGAATCCGCAACACCGGTCGCCGCGTCCAGTCCATGGGAGGCGCCGTCGACGATCGACTTGACCAGCTTTCTTTACGCCATTCCCGCTGTCGCCCTGATCCTCGTCACGCTGCTCGCTCTGCTTCGGCTGGTCGCGCTTAAGTCTCGCGCCCAGGTGCTGGTCGATCCGGTCTGGCTCGGTGCGCTGGCTCATGCGCAGCGTCGCATGGGATTCAAGAACGGGACCGCGCTGCTGACGTCGAGCGAACTCAGCTCGCCGATCAGCTGGGGCCTGATGCGCCCGGTGATCCTGCTCAACGACGAGGCGCTCGGCGCGACGGGCGAGGCGGAGGCGATCATCGCGCACGAACTGGCGCACGTCGCCCGGCTGGACTGGATCAAGCTGCTGCTGGCGCGCGTCGCGACCGCGGTCTTCTGGTTCAACCCGCTGGCCTGGGTGCTCGCTCGCGAAGCGCACCAGTTGCGCGAGGAGGCTGCGGATGACGCGGTGCTTGCCGCCAACATCGCCGATACCGATTACGCCCAGTTGCTGGTCGGGATCGCCCGCCACGAGTGCAAGGGCCTGCTGCTCGGCGCGCATGGCGTCGCGCCGTCGAAGGGTTCGCTGACGCGCCGGGTTCGCCGGGTGCTCGATGGCACGCTTGCTCGCGGGACCGCCGCGCCTTCGTGGATCGCGGGCTTCGCCGCCGGGATGCTGGTGATGTCGGCACCGCTGGCGGCACTGACGTTTCAGCAGCCTGAGGCCGAGCCAGCCGACGAGACTGCGCCCGGCATGGCCTCCATGCCCGCGCCAATCGCCGACGCGGTCGAGCCGGCGATTGCCGAGACGGTCACTCGCTCGGTGATGACCAGCACCGCGATCGCCCGCAATGCTGCCGAAGTGGCGGTCTCCAATGCGCGGATCGTCGATACAGAAGCGCTCCGCCGCCAGATCGCCACGTCGATTGAGCGTCGCCGCGACCGCAAGCTTGGCGGGCGCGATCCCGTCGACACCGCGATCGGGATGAAGGTGATGGGCGTCACGCCTGAATATGTCGCGGCGATGCGCGCCGCTTCGCCCCGCTTCCGCAATCTGAACCCCGACGAGATGATCGAGATGAAGGCGATGGGCGTGACGCCCGAGTTCGTCCGATCGATGGCCGCCGCCGGCTTCGGATCGGCGAGTGCCGACGAGATCGGTGAAGCCGCCGTGCTTCGGGTCACCCCGGGTTATGTTCGCGGAATGCGGGCCGCGGGGCAGGCCGCCGCGTCGCTCGAAGAACTCGGCGAACTGCGCACGCTCGGCATCACTCCCGACTTCGTTCGGCGGGTAAAGGCGGCGGGTCACCGCACCCTGTCGGCGGAACAACTGATCAAGCTGAGGATGCTCGGCATGGTCCCCAGGGCGCCGACGCCGCCGCTGCCGCCGGCCCCGCACAACTGGGCCGACCAGGACTCGGCCCCGACGCCGACGCCCTAAGGGCCGCTTCCAAAACTGCCTGACCTGACGCCCGGCCACGGGCGACCGGCAGCGCCTTGCCCATCGATTTGACCAAGAAGGAGGATCACCATGTCCCGACCCATCGCCATGTTCGCCGCCGTCCTGCTGACCACCGTGGTCGTCAGCGCTTCCTGCCAGGCGCGCACCGCGCCGGTGACCTACTCGATCAGCAAGGCGAGCCGCGACGGCAACGTGCAGATCGATTTCGCGTCGCGCTTCGACCGGCGCAATCGCAGTCGCTGGGGGCAGGGCTTTGCCGTGTCGGACCTGCGCGGTCTCGATCTTGCGGCGCTTCGGAGTGCTGCGCCGGTGCCTGCGCGCTTTTCCATCATTCGTGATGCCGGGCGGCTCGATTGTGTCGGCACCGTCGGCCGGGCAGGCGGGAAGGGCGAGTGCGACTATGCCGCCAATCCCGCTTTCGACGCGCTGCTCGCTGCGAACGGGATTGCGCGCCCGACGCTGAATCAGGGCTACTCGCTGACCCTGTCGGGCGTGAAGCGCGAGGTGGTCGAGACGCTGGTCTCGATCAGGGCGCCGCGGCCGACCGTCGATCAGCTGGTAGCGCTCGGCATCTTCAAGGTCACGCCAGAGTATATCCGCAGCTTCGCGGCGATCGGATACCGCGACCTCGCCGCCGACAAGCTGGTCGAGATGAGGATCTTCAACGTGACCGCCGCCGATGTTTCGGCGCTGCGGCAGCAGGGGGTCGAACGACCGACGGCGCAGCAACTCGTCCATCGCCGCATCTTCGGCGGTCGCGAGCCGTGGCGCCGGCAGCGCTGACCCCCGTTCGTCGGACTGGCGGCCACCGATGGCCACTGGTCGAAGCCGACTTCACATGCCGCGGGCGCCGGCTAGCGCCCACCTCTAGGGGGAATTTTCGATGAACTTGTTGCGTAACCACACGGCCATGCTGCTCGCCGGCGCCGCCTTCTGCCTTCCGGCAGGCGCCTTTGCGCAGGCGGTCCCGGTCACCAGCGATCCCGCCGTCGCGCCGCCTCCGCAGGCGACCCCGGCAGGCGACCGGCGCATCTTCACCCCCGCCGACTTCGCGCGCTTCGCGCCGAAATCTGCCTACGACATGCTCGTCCAGATCCCGGGGTTCACGGTCCGCGGCGCGGATCAGGAACGCGGGCTCGGCCAGGCGTCGGAGAACGTCCTCGTCAACGGGCAGCGGATCGCCGACAAATCGGGCGGCGCGATCGCCGAATTGCAGCGGATGAGCGCCGCCAACGTCGAGCGGATCGAAATCGTCGAAGCCGCGCAGCTCGGGATCGCCGGCCTGTCGGGGCAGGTCGCCAACGTGGTCGTCAAGGCGACCGCCAAGGCGAGCGGCCAGTTCGAATGGCGGCCCGACGTTCGCCCGCATTACTCCCACCCCAACCTGTTGCGCGGTTCGGTCAGCTTCTCCGATCGCGCCGGGCCGCTCGATTACACGCTGTCGATCAACAATGGCGCGAGCCGCGGTGCCTATGGCGGCCCCGCGATCATCAGCGACCGCTTCGGTGCGGAGGTCGAGCGGCGCGAGCAGGTCATCAGCTCCGACTTCGACCAGCCGCGCATGGCCGCGAAGTTCAAACTCGACGCGCCCGAATCGTCGATCGCCAATCTGACGGTCGCGCATTCACCCTATTGGTACGACTTCGAGGACGACGATCGACGCATCCGCGCCGACGGCGACGATCGCACGCGGCGGACGACGCAGACGCAGATCGGCTACGTGTTCGACATCACCGGCGATTATGATTTCGCGGTCGGGCCGGGGCGCCTGAAGTTCATCGGCCTGCGCAAATTCGAGCATGAGCCGACGCGGACCAGGCAGGTCACCCGCTTCGACAGCGGCGCGCCCGCGGTCGGGGTCGAATTGCTTCGTGACGTCCATGTCGGCGAGACGATCGGCCGCGCCGAGTACGCTTGGAAAAGCGGCAAGAACGATTGGCAGTTGTCGCTTGAGCGCGCGAGCAATCGACTGGAGCAGGAAGGATCGCTGTCGATCCTCTCGCCTTCGGGATCGTTCGATCCGGTCGACTATCCAGAGGGCAGCGGAATCGTTTCCGAGACCCGTTACGAAGGCGTGGCGAGCTTCAGCCGTCCATTGACGCCCAAGCTCGACCTCCAACTGACCGGCGGCGGCGAAATCTCGAGAATCCAGCGCGAGGATATTCCCGATTCCGAACGCAAGTTCTTCCGCCCCAAAGGCAGCCTGTCGCTCGCGTGGCGTCCGTCGAAATCATGGGATGCCAGTTTCAAACTTCGCCGCCGCGTCGGGCAGATCAGCTTCTACGACTTCCTTGCGCAGCGGAACTTTGGTTCCGACCGCGAGAATGCCGGCAATCCCGACCTGGTTCCGCCGCAGAGCTGGGAGATCGAGACCGAGGTCGGGCGCGATTTCGGGGCCTGGGGGAAAAGCCGGCTGAAGCTCTACGGCCACCGCATCGACGACATCATCGATATCGTGCCGATCGGCGAGACAGGGCAGGCGATCGGCAATCTGCCGCGCGCGACCCGCCTCGGCCTTGAATCGACCAGCACCATCCAGTTCGACAATCTGGGGCTGAAGGGCGCCAAGATCGACTTGGTCTTCGGGTTCGAACGGACACGCGTGCGTGATCCACTGACCGGCGAGCGGCGGGCGATCAGCGGGACCCAGGATCGCTGGGCCGAAATCTCGTTCCGTCACGACGTGGCGGGGACGAAGTGGGCCTATGGTGCGTCGGCCAATCACGGCCATGTCACGCCAACCTATTTCCTGACCGAGATCGCCCGCGGCTGGGAAGGGCCGGTGTTCGCCGACGTGTTCGTCGAGCATAAGGACGTCTACGGACTGACCGTCCGCGCCTCGGCGGGAAATCTGCTCAACGCGCGCCACCGCTACGACCGGATCGTCTATGGGGGCCGGCGCGACGTCAGCCCGGTCGAATTCGAACAGAAGCACGACCAGCTGATCGGGCCGATCTTCCAGCTGTCGGTGAAGGGGACCTTCTAGTTCAGCGCCTCGATGATGGTGACGTTGGCGATTCCACCGCCCTCGCACATCGTCTGTAGTCCATAGCGGCCGCCGCGAGCGCGAAGGGCGTGGACGAGCGTGGCCATCAGCTTGGTGCCGCTGGCGCCGAGCGGGTGGCCAAGCGCGATCGCACCGCCGTGGACGTTGAGGCGCGAGGGGTCGGCCTTCAGTTCCTGGAGCCACGCCAGCGGCACCGAGGCAAACGCCTCGTTGACCTCGAACAGGTCGATCTCGTCCAGCCGGCGCCCCGATCGTTCGAGCGCACGGCGAGTGGCGGGGATCGGCTCTTCGAGCATGATCACCGGGTCGCCCGCGGTCACGGTAAGGTTCTCGATCCGCGCGATCGGGGTCAGCCCGTGATCGGCAAGCGCGCGTTCGGACGCGATCAAGACGCCCGAGGCGCCGTCGCAGATCTGGCTGGCATTCCCGGCGGTGATGACGCCGCCCGCGACGAGCGTCTTGAGTTCCGCGAGCCCTTCGGCAGTGGCATCGCGGCGGATGCCTTCGTCATGCGCGTGGCGGATCGGGACGCCCTGCTTGTCGACTCCGTCGAGGACGAGGATTTCGTCGGCGAAGGTGCCAGAGTCGGTCGCGGCGACCGCCTTGCGGTGACTGTCGAGCGCGAAGGCGTCGAGCGCCTCACGATCGAAGCCATATTTCTTCGCCATCATTTCGGCGCCGGTAAACTGGCTGAATTCGGCGACCCCGTAGCGGTCTTTGATCGCTTGGCTCCATGGGCCAATCCCGATGCCGGCCTGCATCGGCAGGATGACGGGGGTTCCCATCGGGACGCGGGTCATATGCTCGACCCCGGCGGCGATGATGACGTCCTGCGTCCCGCTCATCACCGCCTGCGCCGCGAAGTGGAGCGCCTGCTGCGAGCTTCCGCATTGGCGATCGATCGTGACCGCGGGCACGCTGTCGGGAAGCGACGAGGCAAGAACCATGTTGCGGCCGACGTGAAAGCTCTGCTCGCCGACCTGGCTGACGCAGCCGACGATGACGTCTTCGATGACCGCCGCGTCGATTTCGCTGTTCCGGACGAGCTCGTCGAGAATAGCCGCACCCAGGTCGGCCGGATGCCAATCCCTGAGCGCGCCACCGCGGCGACCACCGGCGGTCCGCTTGGCCGAGACGATATAGGCTGCACCCATCACGCGATCTCCTTCCCCCGCGACATGGGCGATGCGCACGAAGCGAGCAAGGCGCGGCTGGCGCTGGCGGCGGACTTTCCGCTAAGGCCCCCGCGTGACGACGACCAGCACCCTGTCCCATCTCGACCGGCTCGAGGCCGAGAGCATTCACATCATGCGCGAAGTCGTCGCCGAGGCGCAGCGCCCGGTGATGCTCTATTCGATCGGCAAGGACAGCGCGGTGATGCTTCACCTGGCGCGCAAGGCGTTCTTCCCGGCGCCGCCGCCATTCCCATTGCTCCATGTCGACACGACCTGGAAATTCCGCGCGATGTACGAGCTTCGCGACCGCGCCGCGCGCGAGGCGGGAATGGATTTGCTGGTCCATCGCAATCCCGAGGCGGAGGCGCGCGGGATCAATCCTTTCGACCATGGTGCGCTCCATACCGACATGTGGAAAACCGAGGGGTTGAAGCAGGCGCTCGACCTGCACCACTTCGACGCGGCCTTCGGCGGGGCTCGGCGCGACGAGGAGAAGAGCCGCGCCAAGGAGCGGATTTTCTCGTTCCGGTCGGCGAGCCACGGCTGGGACCCGAAGAACCAGCGCCCCGAATTGTGGAACCTCTACAATGCGCGAAAGGGGCCGAACGAAAGCCTGCGCGTTTTCCCCTTGTCCAACTGGACCGAGCTCGACGTGTGGCAGTACATCGAGCGCGAAGGCATCGAGATCGTGCCGCTCTATTTCGCCGCTGAGCGCCCGACGGTTGCCCGCGACGGCACCATCCTGATGATCGACGACCACCGCTTCCCGCTGCGCGACGGCGAGCAGCCGGTGATGCGGTCGATCCGATTTCGGACGCTTGGTTGTTATCCGCTGACTGGGGCGGTCGAGAGTAGGGCCGATACGCTGGCCGGGATTATCGACGAGATGCGCCGATCAACCACCTCCGAGCGACAGGGGCGCGTGATCGACCGCGACGGCGGCGATGCGTCGATGGAGAAGAAGAAGCAGGAGGGCTATTTCTAATGGCCGCGACGCTGCTTCGCTTCATCACCTGCGGGAGCGTGGACGACGGCAAGTCGACGCTGATCGGCCGGCTGCTGTACGATTCAAAGCTATTGCTCGACGACCAGTTGGCGGCGCTCGAGGCAGACAGTCGCCGGGTCGGGACGCAGGGACAGGAGATCGACTTCGCGCTGCTGGTCGACGGTCTGGCCGCCGAGCGCGAGCAGGGCATCACGATCGATGTCGCCTATCGCTACTTCGCGACCGAGGCGCGCAGCTTCATCGTCGCCGATACCCCCGGGCACGAACAATATACGCGCAACATGGTCACCGGGGCGTCGGGCGCGGACCTCGCCGTCATCCTGATCGACGCGCGCAAGGGCGTGCTGACCCAGACACGGCGCCATAGCTATTTGGCGCAGTTGGTCGGGGTTCGGCGCTTCGTGCTGGCGGTGAACAAGATGGACCTGGTCGGTTACGAGCAGGCCCGGTTCGACGAGATCGTCGCGGACTATCGCGAGTTCGCGGGCGGCATCGGGATCGACGAGTTCACCGCAATTCCACTGTCGGCCCTGCGCGGCGACAATGTCACGACCGCTTCGCCCGAGATGCCATGGTATCGCGGGCCGGCGCTGATCGAGCATCTCGAAACCGTCGAGGTCGATGGCGACGACCTCGGCGCGGCATTCCGGATGCCGGTGCAGTGGGTCAATCGGCCGAGTCACGACTTTCGCGGCTTCTCGGGGCTGGTTGCCGCCGGGCGCATCGTGCCGGGGGACGAAGTGCGCGTGCTTCCCGCCGGGACAACGAGCAAGGTCGAGCGCATCGTCACAGCTGACGGCGATCTAGCGCAGGCCGTGGCAGGGCAATCGATCGTGCTGACGCTGGCCGACGAGGTCGATTGCAGCCGCGGTAGCGTCATCGCCGCCGCGGGATCGCCGCCCGAAGTCGCCGACCGCTTCGAGGCGTCGCTGGTCTGGATGAGCGAGGATGCGCTGATCCCTGGGCGCGGCTATTGGCTGAAGCTCGCGACGCAGAACGTCACCGCGACGGTCCAGCCGCCCAAGTTCGCGGTCAACGTCAACACGATGGAGCATCTCGCCGCGCGCACGCTCGACCTCAACGGGATCGGGGTGGTTGAAATCGCGACCGATCGCGGGATCGTGTTCGAACCCTATGCCGACAATCGTACGCTCGGCGGGTTCATCCTTATCGACAAGCTGACCAACGCGACGGTCGCGGCGGGAATGATCCATTTTGCGCTTCGTCGTGCGCAGAACATCCATTGGCAGGCGCTTGAGGTCAGTCGCGAGGCACATGCGGCGCTCAAGCTGCAGCGACCGATGGTGCTGTGGTTCACCGGCCTGTCGGGCGCTGGCAAGTCGACGATCGCCAATCTGGTCGAGAAGAAATTGCACGGACAAGGGCGGCACACCTTCCTGCTCGACGGCGACAACGTTCGCCATGGACTGAACAAGGATCTGGGCTTCACCGAGGCCGACCGGATCGAGAATATCCGCCGCGTCGGCGAGGTCGCGCGGCTGATGGCCGACGCGGGACTGATCGTGATCAGCGCCTTCATCTCCCCGTTCCGCGCCGAACGCGAGATGGTCCGGGCGATGCTTCCGGCCGGTGAGTTCGTCGAAGTGTTCGTCGATACGCCGCTGGCCGAGGCCGAGCGGCGCGACGTGAAGGGGCTCTATGCGAAGGCACGGGCAGGCGACCTCGCTAACTTCACCGGCATCGACAGTCCCTACGAAGCGCCCGACGATGCCGAGATCGTGATCGACACAATGACGATGACGCCCGAGCAAGCCGCCGACCTGATCGTCGATCGGCTGATGCAGCCGGCGTCCTGACCATTGCCCGCGCCGTATCTTCCATGAGATGGCGAGGGTGATGAACGGATCCGGGACGGTCGAACCAGACGAAGACGCTGCACCGACGGGCGGCGATCTGGTCGTTCGGCACAAGCTGGCGACCCGCGTCTGGCACTGGGTCAACGCCGTCACGCTGCTCGTGCTGCTGATGAGCGGCCTGATGATCTTCAACGCGCACCCACGTCTCTACTGGGGTCAGTATGGCGCGAATGCCGATTATGCTTGGCTGGAGATCGGATCGCAGGGCGATCGCGGTTATCTGAAGAGCGGTCCGATCGAAGTGACGACGACCGGCGTGCTCGGGGTGTGGAAGGACGAGGCGGGCGCGACGCAGCGCCGCGCCTTCCCGCACTGGGCGACGATCCCGTCCAGCTACAGTCTGGCCGACGCGCGGCTGTGGCATCTCGCCTTCGCCTGGGTGTTCGCGATCGGCCTGACCGCTTTCATGATCGTCAGCCTCGTCAACCGGCACTTCCAGCGCGACCTCACCATCGGTCGGGACGAGATCCGGCCGAGCCATGTGTGGCAGGACGTCAAGGATCACGCGCGGCTTCGCTTCCCGACCGGGGCGAAGGCGCTGCGCTATAATATTCTCCAGAAGCTCAGTTACGCGGGGGTGATCTTCATCCTGTTGCCGCTGCTGATCCTGACCGGCCTGACCATGTCGCCAGCGATGGACGCGGGGTGGGGGTGGCTGCTCGACATTTTCGGCGGCAGGCAGTCGGCGCGGTCATTGCACTTCATCGCCATGGTGCTGCTGGTCGGCTTCTTCATCGTCCACATTGCGATGGTGCTGCTCGCCGGACCACTCAACGAACTCCGCTCGATCGTGACCGGCCGCTACCGCGTTCCGAAGGACAAGGAGCCGATCGAATGAATGGGCCGATCGATCGTCGACGCCTGATCGGCGGCATGGCGCTTGGCGCCTCGGGACTGATCCTGTCGGGGTGCGATAGCCTCAATGCCAACACCGACTTCCGCGATCTCCTGAAAGGGGCGGAGGGTCTTCACCGGCGCGCGCAGCGGATGGTCGCGCCCGGCCTCGCCCGCGAATATGGTCGCGCCGATATGTCGCCGGTGTTTCGGACCAACGGCAACCGCCGACCGGCATCACCCGAGTGGGCAGCGCTTGCCGCGAACAACTTCGAGGATTGGCGGCTGATCGTCGACGGGCTGGTCGCGCGGCCGCTGCGCCTGTCGCTGCGCGACATGGGGGCCCTGCCGCAACGCGCGCAGATCACCCGTCACGATTGCGTGGAAGGGTGGAGCGCGATCGGTAAGTGGCAGGGTCCGCAGCTTGCAGCGATCCTTCGCGCCGCGGGCCTGTCGAGCCGCGCGCGCTTCATCGTCTTCCACTGTGCCGACGATAGCGGCGGTCGGCCCTATTATGAGAGCATCGACCTTGACGATGCCTTCCACCCGCAAACGATCATGGCGGTGCTGATGAACGACCATCGCCTTCCGATCGGCCACGGCGCACCGACGCGGCTCAGGGTCGAGCGGCAGCTTGGCTACAAGCACGCCAAATTCGTCATGCGGATCGAGGCGAGGGACAGCCTCGATAATCTCTATGGCGGTAAGGGCGGCTATTGGGAGGATGTCGGCGACTACGCCTGGTACGCCGGAATTTAGCGCCGCTCATTCTCCGTTTCGTCACCTTCCCGTCCCGAAGCCGCAAACTAGGCAGGCGATCAGGGAGGGATGGGATCGTCCGCCCCGAGCATCGAACATCGCTTCGCGCATGGCGAGGAATCGGTCGTTCGCGTCGGCGACCTGGAGCTGGACCTGCACCGCTATCGAGTGCGCCGCGCCGGAAGCTCGGTCCCGATCACCGCGATGCAATGCCGCCTATTGCGCTATTTGATGGAGCGCCCCTCGACCGTCGTATCGCGCAAGCGGCTGCTTCGTGACCTGTGGGAAGACGAGGCCCTCGACGAAGGAACGGTGACCGCAGGCATCGTCCGACTTCGCCGCGCGCTCGGCATCGTCGGCGGTCCCGACCTGATCCGTAACGTTCGCGGTCAGGGCTATCGTTTCGTCGCCGATCCCGATTCTTGATATTGTCATCAACACCACACCAAGCCGTCATTCCCGGCCCCTAGTTCGCAACTCGACTCTGGGGGCAGGTCGATACCGCGCCGCCGATCGTCACATCGATTTCTTACGCGAGCGGAGTGCAGGTTCATGATCAACAGCAAAATCGCCCAATATCTGATGGTCGGCGCGGCCGCCGTCGTACTTGCGGGCTGTGGCGGAGCCGACGACGTCGCCTCGCCGGGCGAAGGCGTCATCGTCGTTCCCTCGCCGACCCCCACGCCCACGCCGGGCACCGGAACACCGACCCCGACGCCGGGCACCGCCGCGCCGAGCTGCCCCACCGGCACCGCCGACGTCGGCACGATCGCGGTCGGTACCGCGGGCAACGACAGCCGCCGCGTCTGCCAGGTTTCGGGCACGATTCGCGGGAACCTTCGCCTTCAGAACCTCGCCGGCACGATCTACTCGCTATCGGGCAAGGTGCAGGTCGGTGACGACCAGGGCGCCGATCCGTCGGCCCCCGCCGCCGGCGCGCAGTCGGGCATCCTGACACTCGACGCGGGGGTCACCGTCTTCGGAGCGTCGGGCGCCGACTTCCTTGTCGTCAATCGCGGGTCGCAGCTGATCGCCGACGGCACCGCGACTCGCCCGGTCGTCATGACCAGCCGCGGCAACGTCGTCGGCACCAGCACTGCCGATTCGATTGGCGAGTGGGGCGGTCTCGTCGTCCTCGGCCGCGCGCCGATCGGCGATTGCGCCGACGCTGGGGCGACCGGCGGGACGATCCAGTGCCAGGCCCCGGTCGAGGGCACCAGCGGGTCGATCTACGGCGGCGCGTCGCCCAACGACAATTCGGGGCGCCTGTCGTACCTTCAGGTCCGTTACCCGGGCTTCCGAGTCGACACTAACAACGAGCTGAACGGCATTACGCTGGGCGGCGTCGGTGCGGGCACGATCATCAACAACGTCCAGGTGCACAACAGCTCGGACGACGGCATCGAATGGTTCGGTGGCCGCGTGAACCAGAAGTATCTGGTGCTGACCGGAAACGACGACGACTCGCTTGACGTCGACTCAGGTTACAAAGGCGCGACCCAGTTCGCGATCGTGACGCAGCGCAGCGGCGGCGGCGACAAATTCATCGAAGGCGATTCGACCGACAAGCCGGTCAACGCCGTTCCGCGCACCGATTTCCTGCTGTCCAACTTCACCTTCGTGTCGAGCCGGGCGCAGCCGTACATCCACCTTCGCGGCGGCATGGATGCGGCGCTCTACAACGGCGTCGTCTCGGCGCCAGTGTGCCTCGACGTCGACACGGCAGAAACGATCCAGGCGACCGGCACCGACGAGAAGGGCGTTCCGCGCTTCAACTCGCTGTTCTTCGCCTGCGCCACGCCGTTCCTCGACGACGCCGACGTGACCGCCGCGCAGATCGCGGCGATCTTCAACGCGGGCACCAACAATGTGTCGAATGGCACCTCGACCCTGACCGGCACCTTCATCAACGGCGCGAACGAAAACGGCCGTCCGTTCACGAGCCCGACCGCGCTGTCGAGCAGCTTCGTCACCGTGAACTACATCGGCGCGGTGCGCGATGCGAATGACAATTGGTGGCGCGGTTGGACCTGCGGAACGGCGACGAACGAGGCGAGCTGCCTCTCCGTCCCGGCCGCAGGCTGAGCCCAGCGCGAACCGAAGATCGAGGGAGCGGCGGCATCGGTCGCCGCTCCCTTCCCCTTAAAGACCATCGATCGGTGAACCCCATGACCAAGCATCCGACGCTCGCCGCCGCCCTCCTTGCGACCAGTGCGCTCGTCGCCGCGCCCGCTTTCGCGCAGACCGCGCCGCCGTCGTCGCCGTCGGCATCTACCGTCGGCAATCCCGCCGATCCCGAGGTTGCGCAGGAAACCGCGGACCAGGCGCAGCCCGGCGCGCAGGACGCGAACCCGGTCGAGATCAGCGGCCCGGGCGCCGACGACGAGGTCGAGGAAGTGATCGTCCGTGGTCGCAACATCCCCAATCCGGTGCGTTCGACGCCCGAAGTGGTGTCGGTTCTGTCGGCCGAGGACATTGCGCGCACCGGCGAAGGCGACATCGCCGGCGCGTTGCAGCGCGTCACCGGCCTTTCGCTCGTCGGTGGCCGCTTCGTCTATGTGCGCGGGCTTGGCGAGCGCTACTCGCTGGCGCTGCTCAACGGCTCGCCGCTGCCCAGCCCCGAACCGCTTCGCCGCGTCGTGCCGCTCGACCTGTTCCCGACGTCGATCATCGCCTCGACCGTCATCCAGAAGAGCTTTTCGGCCAATTATCCGGGTGAATTCGGTGGCGGCGTCATCAACCTGACCACCCGGACCGCGCCGAAGGAAGGGTTTCTCGACATCGGCTTCGGCGTCGGCGGCGATACCGAAACGACGGGCCAGCTCGGCTACACCTATTTCGGAAGCGACAGCGACTTCACCGGCTTCGACGATGGCGCGCGCGACCTTCCGTCGCCGCTCGCATCGGCGATCCGTAGCGGCAATCGCCTCGTGGTCGGACCTGATTTCTCGGTCGCGCAGGTGCAGGAGGCGACCGCCAGCCTGGTCAACTCGCCGACCACGCTGATCCAGCGGAACAACGAAATCCCCATCAACGGCAGCTTCGACATCGCCGGCGGCGAGTCTTTTTCGCTCGGCGCGGTCGACGTGGGCATCATTGCGGTCGCGGGGATTTCCAACAGCTGGCGCACCCGCGGCGGGGTCCAGCAGGCGGGTACGCGCAACGGCACGCCCGGCGGTCCCGACGAAGGACTAAGCCCGTCCTCCGACTTTCGCTATCTGTCGACGCAGAACCGGATGGTCGTGAACGGCATGGCCAATCTGAGCTTCCAGCTCGACCGTCACAAACTGCGCTTCACCAACATCTTCATTCGCGACACGCTGAAGGAAGCGCGGATCGCGACCGGCAACAGCTTCGACACGGTTTCGCAAAGCGCGGTGCGGCCCGACGGCACGCTCAACACTGGCGCGACGAGTTGGTACGAACGGCAGTTGTTCGACAGCCAGGTCACCGGCGAGTTCCGTTTCGGCGACCTGTCGATCGATCTTCGCGGAAGCTACGCCAAGACCAAGCGCGACGCACCGTACGAGCGCAATTACAGCTATGTCTTCGACGATGTGATCGGCGATTACGTCAACGATCTCCGCTCGCCGGGGCAGAATGCGCACATCTCGTTCAGCACGCTTGACGACAAGCTTTGGTACGGCGGGATCGACGTCGCCTATCGGCTTTACCAGCCCGTGCCGGTGACCGTGTCGGCGGGCTATGCCTTCACCGACAACACGCGCTCGGCGATCCGCCGCGACTTCGAATATTTCCCCGACGGCGTGCTCAACGCGGCGGTCGCGCAGCAGCGGATCGATTACCTGCTGAGCGACTTCAACGTCTACAATTATGGCGTGCTGCTCCGCGAGACGACGGGCGGGCTCGGCTCGGCGGCTTACGACGCCGCGCTCAAGGTCAACGCCGGCTACCTGATGGCGGAGATCGAACCGGTGAAGGGCGTGACGCTCAACCTCGGCGTTCGCTACGAAGACGGCGACCAGTCGGTGACGCCGGCGGTGCTGTTCGGCCAGCCGGCAGCCGCAGCGTCGCGGATCCGCGCCGATTACTTCCTGCCGGCCGGCACGCTGACCTGGAATTTCGCGGACGACATGCAGCTGCGACTTGCCGCGTCGAAGACGATCGCTCGCCCGCAGTTCCGCGAGCTTGCGCCGCAGCCGTATCGCGACACCGAATCGCAGCGCACCTTCTTCGGCAACCAGTTCCTGGTCGATAGCGAGATCTTCAACCTCGACGCGCGCTACGAATGGTATTTCGGTCGCGACCAGATCCTGTCGGTCGCGGGCTTCTACAAGGACATCAAGAATCCGATCGAAACCACCGCGGTCAACCTCGGCAGTTCGCTGGTCACGTCGTTCGCCAACGCGCCGAAGGCGACGCTCTATGGCGCGGAGTTCGAGTTCCGGAAGTATTTCCCGTTTCGCAACTGGGGGATCGGTGGGTGGCTGGCCGACCGTCGGATCACCGCGATCAGCAACTACACCTTCACCGATTCCGAGATCAAAATTGAGGACGGCGACCAGACGATCAGCTTCACCAGTCAGCCGAACCCGATCGATGCGAACCTGGTTTTCGATACATCGCGCAAGCTGCGCCTGACGGGACAGTCGAGGCACCTCCTCAACCTGCAACTCGGTCTGGAGAACACCGAGCGGCTGTCGCAACAGTCGCTGCTGCTGACCTATGCCAGCAAGCGCGCGACCAACCGCGGGCCCAACTTGACCCCTGATTTCATCGAGAAGCCGGGCGTCCAGCTCGACGTCGTGCTTCGCGAGGCGATCCCGATTTATGGCAAGTCGATCGAGTTCAAGCTGGAAGGCCGTAACCTGCTCGGCACCGATTATGAGGAAGTGCAGACGCTCAACGACAGCCGGCTGATCATCCAGCAATATGACGTCGGCCGCGCCTTTTCGCTATCGGCGACGCTCAAACTGTAACGATCTGGACGGCAAGCGATTGGAAAGAGGCGATTCAGCCTCTTCCAATCCGTCGTGAAGCCGTCATAATCGAGTCACTCAACTTACATGCCTTGCGCCCAAGCCCAGGGGAGGGAGGGCGTCACCGCCTTGATTCGAACTGCCGTCATCGAACGCTGGTCGTCCTACAGGCGATGGATGCCGACCGACGTCTATCGGTGGGCGAAGGCGTTGCTGCTTGCCGGGATCGCCGTCGCGATCGCGCAACTGTTCTGGGCGGTGGTCAGTCCCGTCGGGCCTCTTGGCGAATGGAAGGCGCCTCGCGCGCGGACCCTGGCTCCCGCGGTCCAGCAGGCAGTGCTGGCGGTGGTCGACCCCTTCTTTCGAGGTGGGGCGGGACCGGTCGGCGCCGCGGCCGCAGCGATCGACGTGAAGCTGTTCGGTATTCGCGGTGAAGGGCTGGGCGGCGGCGCCGCCATTATCGGGACGCCCGACGGAGCGCAGGAAAGCTTTTCAGTCGGGCAGGACGTAGCTCCGGGCGTGAAGCTGGTCGCCGTGCATTTCGATTATGTCGTCCTCGATCGCGGCGGCGGGCAGCAGCAGCGGCTGTTCCTCGACCAGGACAAGGCGAGCGAGATGGTCGCGTCGGCCCCAGCCGCTCCGTCGTCGACCACGCCGGCCGCGTCGCTGGCCGAGGGCGCAGGCAGCCTGTCGGTAGGGGCGATGCGAGAGGCGTTCAACTTCGCGCCGCGTGCGCAAGGCGGTCGGATCAGCGGCATTTCCGTGCTTGCCGGCGCCGACGCGGCGTCGTTCGCCGCCTCTGGCTTCAGGCCCGGTGACGTCATCGTCGCGGTCAACGGCGCGCGGATCAACTCGTCGGCGGATGTCGCCCAACTCCAGACCAGCATCGCGCCCGGGGCGCGGCTCCTCTTGACGGTCGAACGCGGTTCCGAAACCGTGCCGATCGCCCTCAACGTCGCAGGCGGTTCATGAAATTAGGTTCTTCTCTGGTCGCCTTGTCGCTGATGATCGCGGCACCGGTCGCGGCCCAGTATACGGTCAACATGCGCGACGCCGACGTGCGCGCCTTCGCGCAGGACGCGGCGCGGGTCACCGGCCTGACGATCGTCGTCGATGGCCGCGTCAATCAGAAGGTGTCGGTCGTGTCCGGTCGGTCGATGAGTCGTTCCGAATATTTCGAAATCTTCCTGTCGACCCTTCGCGCGAACGGGCTGGTCGCGGTGCCGATCCGCAATGGCTATCGGATTCAGCCGGTCGACGGTGCCGCCAGCCAGCCGTCGCGGGTCGGCTCGCGTGCCGCCAGCCGCAACCAGTTCGTCACCGAAATCTTCCGCCTTCGCTCGATCGATGCGCCCGGCGCGATCGAAACGCTGCGCCCGCTGGTCAGCCCGCAAGGTTCGATCACCGCCAACCGCAATGCCAACAGCCTGGTCGTCGCCGACTTCGCCGATAACGTCGCCAAGATCCGCCAATTGATCCAGCGCATCGATCGCAATGCCGACACCGACAGCAGCCGCATCGTCTATCTGCGCAACGTCGGCCCGCGCGAAATTGCGACATCGTTGTCCGCACTTGCCGCGGGCGGCGGCGAGGGACAGCGTGGGGTCACCGTCAGTTCGATCGACAGCAGCAATGCGGTCGTCCTGCGGGGCGATAGCGCCACCGTCGAGCGCTTCGCCGCGATCGCACGCGACCTCGACGCGCGCGCCGCGGGCGGGACCGAGATCAAGGTCTATTGGCTTGAGCATGCCGACGCCGAGCAACTGCTGCCTGTCCTGCAGCAACTGGTCGGCCAGCCGGTGACGCAGGCGAGCGAAGCCCCCCAGTTCATCCGCCAACAGCAAGGCGAAGGAACCGGCGCCGGACCGTCCGAACCGCGCCCCGCCGCGACCCCGGCGGCGACCCCGCAATCGTCGGGTACGGGAATCATTCGCAGCGGCCCGGCAGTGGTCACTCGCTACACCGGCACCAATGCGATCATCGTCGCCGCCAACGCCAATGCGCAGCGCCAGTTGGGCGAGGTGATCCGGCAACTCGACACGCGGCGCGAACAGGTGCTGGTCGAGGCGATCATCGTCGAGATTGGCGACGAGGCCGCCAAGCGGCTCGGCGTACAGTTCCTGCTCGCGGGCAAGAATGCGCCGTTCCTTGCGACCAACTATTCGAACGCGCAGCCCAATATCTTTCCGATCGCGGGCGCGGTGGCGAACTACCGGCTGGGCCGGCAGCAGACGACCAGCGACGACGGCACGATCATCACCACCACCGACAGTCCGCTTGGCCAGGGCGTCACCGACGCCGCGGTGCAGTCGATCCTCGGCGCGACCGGCGGCTTCGGCGGGGGCGTCGTGAACATCGCCAAGAACACGCTGTTCGGTGCGATCGTCAACGCGGTGAAATCCGACACGTCGTCGAACCTGCTGTCGGCGCCGTCGATCATGACGCTCGACAATCAGGAAGCGAAATTGCTGGTCGGGCAGGAAGTGCCGGTTACCACCGGTGAGCAATTGTCGACCAATTTCGACAACGCCTTCCGCACCGTGCAGCGTCAAAATGTCGGCATCCAGCTCGACGTGAAGCCGCAGGTTAATTCGTCCGGGTCGATCAAGATGTTCATCCGGCAGGAAGTGTCGAGCGTGGCGGGCCCGGTGTCGGCGCGCTCAAACGACCTCATCATCAACAAGCGCGAGTTCAAGACGGTGCTGACCGTCGACGACGGTGATGTGCTCGCGATCGGCGGGCTGCTCGACGAGAATGAGCGGCGGACGATCGAGAAGATTCCGCTGCTCGGCGACATTCCGGTGCTCGGCGAACTGTTCAAGTCGCGCTCGCGGAGCAAGGCCAAGACCAACCTGATGGTCTTCATTCGCCCGACACTAATCCGCACGCGCGAGGAAGCGCGCGAGGTGACGGCGCAGCGCTATGGCTACATCCGCAATGAGCAGATCCGTCGCAATCCCGACGTCGAGCCGAGCCTCGACAGCCTGATCCGCGACTATATGGGCGGGGTTCCGCCGGTCCCGGCGACGGCGATCCCGGGCGACGTCGCCTATCCGCCGCAACCCTTGCCGGCACCGCAGCCGACGCCATGAGCATCAGGCGCGGAATCGAGATCGAGACCCGCGCGGACGAACCCGCCATCGTTCGCGAAGAGCTCGTCACCGTCGATGCGGTCGAGGCCGAGCGCATCGAGCGCGAGGTGATCCCGTTCACCGCGATCATCGACATTCCCTACGCCTTCGCGCGCGCCAACGGCGTGGTGCTGGTCCCGCGCGAGGACGACGGGGTCACCGTCGCGCTTCGCGAAGGCGCCGATCCCGCGGCGCTAATCGAAGTACGCCGCCACCTGCGCCGGCCGTTCGAACTGGAACGCGTCGATGGACAGGCGTTCGATCGCTATCTCCAGGCGCGCTACGCGATCGACCAGAGCGCGGCGGGCCTCGCCGGCGCAATCGGCGGCGACGACGAACTGAATGCGCTCGCCAGCGGAATCCCGACCGCCGAGGATCTGCTCGATAGCGCCGACGACGCCCCTGCGATCCGGCTGATCAACGGCATCATCGCCGAGGCGATCCGTCGCGGGGTCAGCGACATCCACGTCGAGCCATACGAGTCCGGGCTGCTGGTGCGGATGCGCGTCGACGGGGTGCTGAAGGAATCGCTGCGCATGCCCGCGCACGTCGCGCCGGTCGTGGTCAGCCGGATCAAGGTGATGGCGCGCCTCGACATCGCCGAGCGGCGCGTTCCGCAGGACGGGCGCATCGGCCTGACGCTTGGCGGCAAGATGCTCGACGTCCGCGTGTCGACGCTCCCAAGCCGCGCAGGCGAACGGGTGGTGCTGCGTATTCTCGACAAGGACGCCGCCGGATTGACGCTCGACGCGCTCGGCATCGACGGCGCGTCGGAGGCGGTGCTCCGCGACGCACTAGCCGAGCCGAACGGGATCATCCTCGTCACCGGCCCGACCGGATCGGGCAAGACGACCACTCTCTACGCCTGCCTGCAGCAACTCAACGACGGCAGCCGCAACATCCTTACCGTCGAGGATCCGGTCGAATATGCGGTCGACGGCGTCGGCCAGACGCAGGTCAATTCGAAGGTGGGAATGAGCTTCGCCGCGGGCTTGCGCGCTATTCTCCGCCAGGATCCCGACGTGGTCATGGTAGGCGAAATCCGAGACCGCGAGACCGCCGACATTGCGGTTCAGGCGGCGCTGACGGGGCACCTCGTCCTGTCCACTGTCCACACCAATGACGCGGTCGGTGCGATCACCCGCATGCGCGACATGAAGGTCGAACCGTTCCTGCTCGCCTCGACCATCCGCGCGGTCATCGCACAGCGATTGGTCCGGCGCTTGTGCGACGCGTGCAAGCAGCAGGTCGCGAAGGACGAGGGCGTCGGCGCGTTGCTCGGTTTCGGTGACGACGTCGTTCTCTATCGCCCGAACGGCTGCGAGCAGTGCGGGCAGAGCGGCTTCAAGGGCCGCATCGGCGTGTTCGAGGCGGTGCGGATCGACGGGGCGGTGCGCCGAATGATCAACGAGGGCGCGGACGAGGCAGCGATTGCCGACCATGCCTTCGCCCGCGCGCCCAACCTGACCGCCGCCGCGCGGGAGCTTGTGATGCAAGGCGTGACCACACCCGACGAAGCGATCCGGATTTCGCGCCGCGAGGATTCGGCGGTCGATGCCTGAGTACGCCTATTTCGCGGTCGACCCGGAAGGCCGCGAGCGACGCGGCCGGCTGAAGGCTGCCAACGACGCCGCCGCCCGCGCCAACCTCGAGGCCAAGCGATTTCACGTTGTCCGGGTCGAGCCGCACGTCAGCGGGGCGACCCCCGGCAAGCTGTCGCTCGACACGCCGATCGCCTTTCATCGCAATCGCCTTTCGGCGAAGCAATTGACGCTGTTCACGCGGCAACTGGCGACGATCAGCCAGGTCAGCCCGCTCGAGGAAGCGCTTCGGACCATTTCGCGCCAGAGCGAGCAGCCGCATGTCCGCCAGATCGTGACCTCGGTTGCCGACGGCGTCGTCGAAGGCCGCCGCCTGGCCGACGCGATGGCGCGCGAGCCGAAAAGCTTCTCGCCGCTCTATCGTGCGATGGTGTCGGCGGGCGAAAGCTCGGGCTCGCTGCCCGAATTGCTCGAACGGCTGTCGGCGTTGCTCGAACGGCAGGCCGAGATGCGCGGTAAGATATTGTCGGCGCTGGCCTATCCGATAGTGCTGACGATCGTCGCGATCGGCGTCGTCGCCGCGCTGATGATCGCGGTCGTCCCGCGCGTGGTCGAACAGTTCCAGGACGTCGGCCAGCAACTGCCGCTGCTGACCCGGGTGATCATCGGGATCAGCGCCTTCCTTGCTGCTTACTGGTGGGCGATCCTGCTGGCGCTGGCGCTCAGCACGGTCATCCTGTGGCGCGCGCTTCGCGACGAAGACTTCCGGCTGGCGTTCGATCGCGGCCTGCTGCGAATGCCGTTGCTAGGCCGCCTGATCCGCGACCTTCATGCCGCGCGGATGGCGCGGACGCTGTCTACGATGCTGGAAAGCCGTCTTCCAGCGGTCGAAGGCTTGCGTCTCACCGCCGGCACCATTTCCAACCGCGCCCTGCGCCGCGCGACGGACGAAATCGTCGCTTCGATCCGCGGCGGGGGTAGCATTTCGGGTGCACTGGCGCGGGCAGGGGTGTTCCCGCCACTGCTCGTGTATCTTGCCGCCAGCGGCGAGAGCGCCGGGCGGCTCGACGCCATGCTTGCGCAGGCGGCCGACTATCTCGAGCGTGAGTTCGACCAGTTCACCGCGACCGCCTTGTCGATGCTAGAGCCCGCGATCATCGTCGTGATGGGCGTGGTCGTCGCGACGATCGTGCTCGCCATCCTTCTTCCCATCCTGCAGCTTCAATCGCTGATCGGAGGCTAAATGCTGCGTACTTTGCTCAACCGCTTCGCCAATCGTCCGCAACGCGACGAAGAGGACGGTTTTACCCTCGTCGAACTGATGGTGGTCATCGTCATCATCGGCCTGCTCGCGACTGTCGTGATGATCAACGTCCTGCCGAGCCAAGACCGCGCGATGGAAACCAAGGCGCGCGCCGACATCGCCACGCTGGAACAGGCGATGGAGATGTATCGCCTCGACAACCTCACCTATCCGTCGGGCAGCGATGGCTTGAATGCCCTCGTCACGCCGCCGCCCTCGCTGGCGCAATCGGGCCGCTACCGTCCCGGCGGCTACATCAAGAATGTGCCGCAGGATCCGTGGGGTCGCCCGTACCAACTGACGGTGCCGGGCAAGTCGGGACCGTTTGACATCGTGTCCTTCGGCGCCGACGGGGCGCCCGGCGGGTCGGACGAGAATGCCGACATCAGGTCCGAGCCTGCGAAGGGCTGAATGCGCGAGGACGGCTTCACGCTGGTCGAGCTAATGGTGGTCCTCCTCGTGATGGGCCTGCTCGCCGGCGCGGTCGTCCTCACCGCGGGACAGGTCGGCGGCGGTGCGAGCGAAGCGGCGACGCGATACGCCGCGCGGCTCGGCGCCGCGCGCGACGAGGCGGTGGTTACCGGCTCGCCCGTCAGCGCGTGGATCAGCGCCACCGGATACGGCTTCGAGAAGTATCGCGGCGGGCGCTGGCAACCGCTGACCGATAAGCCGTTCGAGGGCGCCAATTGGGACAAGGGCATTCGGGTGACGGCGGGCGAGACGAGCGGGCGTGCACGCGTTCGTTTTGACGCGCTCGGCCTTCCCGACGCGCCCGTCACGGTGCGACTGACGAACGACGATCGGGTCGCCAATGTCGCGGTCGCTGCCAACGGCGACATCCGGGTCGACTGATGCGCCGCGCTTCGTCGGAATCCGGATTTACGCTGATCGAGATGCTGGTCGCGCTGTCGGTGTTCGCGATCGCGGCGCTGGCTTTGCTTCGGCTCGACGGGTTCGCGGTGGCGACGACCGCCGATCTCGACGCGCGGCTGGTCGCCGACCTTGTCGTCCAGAACGAAGCGGCGCTGGCGCAGACCGACGTCGGCCCGATCGTTCGGGGCGCGACGACGCGGCCGGTGACCAATGCGGGGAGAGCCTTTGTCGTGACTCGTACCGTCACGCCGACCGCCGACCAGCGGCTGGTCCGGATCGACCTGCTGGCGATCGAGCAAGGCGGACGGGGGCGCGCGGCGCTGACGATGGTCAAGCGGGTCGCCTGATGCAGCGCGAGGAAGGCTTCACTCTGGTCGAGATGATGGTCGCGCTGGTGATCTTCGCGATCCTTGCGGCAGCCGGCGTGATGATCCTGCGCAGCAGCGTCGACACCCAGACCGCCGTCGAGGCGCGCCTTGCCGACGTCAGCGATACGGGGCGCCTTCACGCCTTGCTGACCGGAGACCTTGCACAGGCGGTCGATCGATCGACGCGCGACGGCAGTGCGGTTCGGCCGCCTTTCGTTGGCGATGCCAACCAAATGCAGTTCGTTCGCTCGGGCTGGCAGAACATCGACGACGAGGCGCGCTCGTCGCTGCAACGGGTCCAGTGGCGTGTCGAAGGCGGCGGATTGGCGCGGATCGGTCACCGCGGCCTCGATCGGGGCGAGGAGGCAGCACCCGCGCTTATGGCGAAGGATGCGACGGCGGCCTTTCGCTATCGATCGGCCGACGGCAATTGGTCTGGAAGCTATGCCTCGACGCCCGAGCGCCCGCTTCCCGCCGCCGTCGAACTGGTGCTGACGCCGAAAGGCGCGCCCGCGGTGACGATGGTATTCGCGCTTCCCGACGTTCGAAAGAAGCTGACTCCAGAATCCGGGCTCGCGACGCCTCCGCCGGGAAATGCCGCATGACTCCGCGCCCCGGCGAGGAAGGCACCGCCTTGCTGACCGTCCTTTTGCTCGTCGCGGTCATCGCGACAATCGCGGCCACCGTACTCGACCGCGTCGGCATCGCCACGCGGCTGGCCGGCAACGTCGCCGCGGTGGCGCAGTCGCGTGCGTGGCTTGGCACCGCCGAAGCGCTGACAATGGCGCGGATCGAGGCTCTGATTGCGGCCGACGGCACGCGCACCACGACGGCCGGAAACTGGATGGGGGTCGAGCGGACCGTCACCCTGCCTGACGGATCGGTGGCCCGCGCCAAGGTCGCGGACGGGGGCAATTGCTTCAACCTAAACAGCCTGGTCGAGGAGCGAGGCGGCGGCCTGCTGGTGGCGCGCGAACGCGGCGCGCGCCAGTTCGCCGCGCTGATGCGGGTGCTCGGCGTGCAGTCGGGGGAGGCCGAAAAGATCGCCGACATGACCGCCGACTATATCGACAGCGACGGGACGCCGCTTCGCCTCGGCGGCGAGGACAGTGCCTATTCGGGAAGCGCCGCGGGGCTGCCCGCCAACCAGTTGATGGCGGACCCCAGCGAGCTTCGCGCGGTCGCGGGCGTCACGCCGCGCGACTATCAGTTGCTGCGCCCGTGGATCTGCGCGCTGCCGACGACCGACATGTCGCCGATCAACATCAACACGCTGTTGCCGGAGCAGGCGCCGCTGCTGTCGATGCTGGTACCCGACGTCCTCGACCTCAGTCGCGCACGGACGGTGATCGCGTCGCGCCCTGCCGATGGATATGAGGCGGTGATCGACTTCTGGAAGTCGCCCGCGCTTGAGGGCCTCCCGGTCGCGCCCGAAGCGAGCCAGCAGGTTCGCCTGAAAACCGACTTCTTCGCGATGGAGGCCATTGTCCGCGCGGGCAATGTCGACGTAAGGGAAAGCGCGCTGATCGACGCGCGGGAAAAGCCGGCGCGGATCGTCGCGCGGCAATGGGGTGAGGCAAGCTAGGCGATGGTCGACGCCCTGTTGTTCGCGCTGCCCGAAGCGCCGCTCGCCGAGCATCCCGAAACCCATTGGTGGCGGATCGCCGACGGTCGCGTGATCGAGCGCGGCAGCGACGCTGGCTGGACCGCCGCCATGGTCGACGCCGACGGCCGACCGATCCGCCGAGTGGCGTTGGCCCCGGCAAGCGCAGTCAGGCTCGCGTTCGGTGACGCAGGCAAAGCGGCTTCTCCGAAGCAGGCGGCGGCGATCGCGCGGGTCGGCGCGATCGAAGCGAGCCTCGGCGACGCGTCCACGCTTCATGCGGTCAGCACGATCGATCCGGCGAACGAACGAAGCGTCGTCACCGCACTCGTCGACAATGGCGTGATGGTCGAATGGATCGACTGGGCACAGGCGCTCGGCGTCGATCCCGACATGATCGTTCCTGCCGCGACGGTCATTCCGCGAACCGATCGTTGGGTGGAGGCCGTGATCGGCGGCGAGACGCTGATCGGTCGCGAAGGGTTGGTGATGCCGTTCGATCCCGCACTGGCCGAGGCCTTGGTCGGTGGAGACGAAGTCGAGCGGATCGCGGCTGATGACGTCGACCTGCTGCTGGCCGCGGCGGCGGAAGCGCCGCTGATCGACCTTCGCACCGGGCGTTTCGCCAAGCGGCGGCGGCTGGTTGTCGACCGCGCACGGCTTCGCGAATTGGCGCTGCTCGCCGCAATCATTCCGATCGTCCTGTTGCTGTGGGCGATCGTCAGCATCGTCCGGCTGGAGCGTAAGACCGACCGGCTCGACCGCGAGACATTGGCGATCGCTTCGCGGATCGTCGGACGCGAGCCGACGATCGAGAGCGCCGCTGCCGACATGGCGCAGTCGCTGGGGCCGGGCGCGAGCGGTGGCCTGTCGCCGGGGATGGCCGCGCTGTTCCAGCAATTGCAGGCCGAACAGGGAATCAGCTCGACCGCCTTCGCCTATCGCGGCGACGGGACGATTTCGGTGACGCTGGCTGCGCCGACGGTGGACGAAATCAATCGCGTCCTGATTGCGCTGCAACGCGACGGCTATGTCGTCACCGCCGTCCCGCGCCAAGCGGCGGATGGCCGCTCGACCGTCGACATCACGATCCGGAGCCAGGCATGATCGTCCGAGTGACCGAATGGTATGCCGCGCGCTCGCTGCGCGAGCAGCGCCTGCTGGCGGCGATGCTGATCATCGCGCTGCCCTTGTTCCTGTGGCTGCTGGTCATCGTCCCCCTCAACCGCGCTTACGACAGCGCGCTCGAGCGGCACTTGGCCGCGGTGGATCGCAACGGTCGGGTTCGAGCGCTGGCAGAGGCCGGAAACGCACCGCGAGCGGGCGCCGCCGTTCCGGGTGGTGACATCACGCTGGTGGTCGCCGAACGGGCGGCCCGCGCCGGACTGACCCTCGCGAGCAACAGCGCGGCGGGCGCCGGGCAAGTCCAGATCAGCGTCGCAAGCGCGAAGGCGACTGCGGTCACCGGCTGGCTCGCCGGCCTCGAGCGCGACGGGCTGACGCTCGACGACGTCCGAATTGCCCCGACCGGCGACGGCAACGTTTCGCTCAGCGCGCGCGTGGGGAGGGGGCGGTGACCCGGCTCGTGATCGTCAAGCGCATCGGCTGGCGCTGGTATCTGTGGCTGGCTGGCGTGGGTTTGCTCGCGCTGCTGGCGCTCATGCCGCTCCGGCTCGCGCTCGGGCTGACCGATGTTGAAAAGATGGGCTTCACCGCCCGGCAGGTTGCCGGGACGATATGGGGCGGAAGGCTGGGCGATTTGCACCTCGGCGATCGGCCGCTGGGATCGTTCGACGTCGCGCTCGATCCACTGCCCTTGCTGACCGGGTCCGCCAGCATGAAGTTCCGCCGCCTCGACGGGCTCGAAGGGCCGCTCGACGGACGCCTTCTGGCCGGATCGCGGCGCGGCATCGTCGGGGCGACCGGACGCGTCGCGGTCGGCGAGATGTTCGCCCCGATCCCGCTGACCGCGCTCGACCTGACCGACGTCACCCTGCTGTTCCGGGACGATACTTGCGTTGAGGCTAGCGGAAGCGTGGTGCCGGTCATCACCATCCCGGTCGCGGGGATCAACCTGGCGTCGGGTCTTCGCGGAACGCTGACCTGCGACGGGCGCCGCGCGCGCGTGACCATGGTTGGCGGATCGGGCGCCGAACGTGTCGAATTCTACATGACTGCCGATGGCGGATATCGCGGATGGATGAGCGTTCGCGGCGCCGCGCCCGATGCGCAGGTCGCGCTTCAGCTGTTCGGATTTCGCCCCACTGCCAACGGCCTGACCCTGTCGGTCGACGGACAGCTGTGACACTGCTCGCGCCGCTGCTCGGTGCGGTGGCAGGAGCGATCGTCGGCAGCTTTCTCGCGACCCTGTGCCTGCGCTGGCCCAAGGAATTGTCGGTTGTCGGCGGGCGGTCGCGGTGCGACGGTTGCGGCCGAGTGCTTGGTGCGCTGGACCTGATCCCGGTCCTGTCGTTCGCGATTCAACGGGGGCGCTGTCGCACCTGTTCCGCTCCGATCGACCCGGTTCACTTGCGGGTGGAAATTGCCGCCGCAGTGCTCGGCGGTGGAGCGCTTGCGCTTGCGCCAAACCTTGCAGGGGCGGCGGTCGCGCTGTTGTGGTGGCAATTGCTTGCGCTTGCTGTGCTCGACTGGCGCCATCACTGGTTGCCTGATCGTCTGACGGCATTGCTCGCGGTCAGCGGGATTGCGCTGGGCGGTGTCGCCTTGAACATTCCGCTGATCGACCGGGGGATTGGCGCCGTGGTCGGGTTCCTCAGCCTCGCCGCCATCGCGTTGGCGTATCGGCGCGTCCGCAACCGGCAGGGAATGGGTGGCGGCGATCCCAAATTATTCGGGGCGATCGGCGCGTGGGTAGGATGGATGAACCTGCCCTTTGTCCTTCTGGCCGCGGCGCTGCTGGGCCTCGGCATCGCCATCGTCCGTCGCCATCGGGCGCACGACCAACTTCCGCTGGGCACCTTCCTCGCCATCGCCGCCATCGGGATTTCGGCGGTCAGCCTTTGGCGGGGTGGATTTCCATAAGTTGCTTCAGTCGCACCGGCAGGGCGGCGCGATCGGACGGATCGATGGTGCGCCGTGCCGACAAGGCGCCGCCGAGGGGATCGACCGCGCGACCGCGCTCCATGACCTCGAAATGGAGGTGGGGGCCGGTCGACAGGCCGGTCGAGCCGACGAAGCCGATCAATTGTCCCTTGCGAACCGAGGCTCCTGGTTCGGCGACGATCCGGCTGAGGTGCGAGTAGCTGGTGGTCATGGCGTCGTCGTGCGCAAGCCGCACCTGATTGCCATAGCCGCCCGCCCATCCGGCGGCCGCCACGCGACCGTCGCCGGCCGCATAGACGGCGGTGCCGTAGGAGGCGCGGACGTCGACCCCGCGATGTAGACGGCTGCGGTGGAGGACAGGGTGGAAGCGGTAGCCGAAGCGTGAACTGATCGTGCCCGACGGAAGCGAGAGCTGCTCTTCGGCCGCGTCGCTCTGGTCGGGATCGAGCCAGCTGTCGCGGCCCTGCACCGTCCATCGCACCAGTTCGATCGGTTGGTTGCCCGGCCTTAGGAGCGCGACATAGAGCAACGGCCCAGCGCGGGTTTCGCCGGTCGCGCTTCGGCGCTGGTCGGCGATCAGGTCGAAGCGATCATTCCGACGCACGGTGGTAAGGTCGACCCTGCCCGCGATCGCGCCAAGATATTCCTGCGCCGATCCGGCCGACACGCCTGCCTTCCGGAGCGACCAGTAGAGGCCATCACCGACCAACCCGCTGAAGCGTTTCGGCGTGGCATCGACGGTCGTGGAGTGATGTGTGGCCTGCAGCGCGCCGTTCACCGGGACGATGACGACCGCGCGGTCGAACGATGGCTTGGCGAGGAGCTTGAGGATTGGCCGGGTCCCGTCAGTTCCCTTCTCACCCAGCCAGAGCGTCAGGTTCGAACCGTCGGGAAGCGACGGGCCGACCAGTGACGCGGCACGATCGGAGTCATTGTTCGCAGCGCCGCTGGCCGCGATCTGCTCGGCGAGCGAACGCCCGGCTTCGACCGCGAACGACATTTCGATTGCCGTTCCTGCGGGCGCCTGATCCCGCGAGACCTTGGCGATAGGCTTGGCGGGCATGGGAGCAACGGTCGGCTTCGCGGCCACGATCGCTGGCGTGGGGATTTCGGCCGCTCCGCTGCTGGCGACGGCAGCAGCGCCAGTCAGGCCGATCGCGATCATGACGATGGGGTCGGTGGCGAGACGCCACGCGATCGACCGCGCCACGGTCATGGCCGGTCCCGCCGACTCATTGTGAACAACCCTCCCTACGCACCTTCTCTTCTTACCGGTTCAATGGGCCGGAACCAACCATTCGAACGCCGGTTGACAGCAACCATGCGGCAAGCGACAAGCCCGGCCATGACGACGCCCTCCCTTCCGACGCTGACCAGCACCGCTGGCCGTTGGTGGCGCGCGCCCCTCCTTGGCGCGGCGCGATGGCGCGGCTGGTAATCCTCACCCGATAACCGACCGACCCGACGAGCCCGCCCATCCGGCGGGCTTTTTCGTGTCCGCTGCCCCCAATGCCCAAGGAATTATCATGTCCACGCTTCCGATTTCCGTCGACGCCCTCCTCGGTCCGTCGCATCCGCCCGAGGACCATGGGCCGGTCCCCAATCCGCTGCCCAAGCTGCTCAGCGGAGAGGATTTGCCGATCGAGGACGCGGCGCACCTGTTCGAGCGGCTTGTCCTTGGCCGGCTCGAGCCTGCCGAAATTGCCGGGATGCTGATCGCGCTGCGGATGAAGGGCGAAACCGCCGAGGAAATGATCGGCGCGGCGCGTGCGCTGTCGAGTGCGGCGGAGCCGTTCGATCGGCCCGACTATCTGTTTGCCGACTGTTGCGGGACCGGCGGCGACGGGTCGGGATCGATCAACGTGTCGACTGCGGCGGCATTCGTCGCGGCGGCAAGCGGGCTGCCCGTCGCCAAGCACGGCAATCGCTCGGTCAGCAGCCGCTGCGGTTCGGCGGACGTGCTGGAAGCGCTCGGCGCTCGCCTCGACATGCCGGCGGCGGACGCGCGTCGACTGCTCGATGACACCGCCTTCTGCTTCCTGTTCGCACCTGCCTACCATCCCGGCATGAAGCACGCCGCGCCGGTTCGCCGGCAACTATCAGTGCGGACGGTGATGAATCTGCTCGGACCATGCATCAATCCGGCCCGCCCGCCGGTGCAATTGCTCGGCGTCGCTGACCCCAAGATGCTTCGCCGGATCGCGACGACGCTCGACGCGATGGGGGTCGAGGAAGCGCTGGTCGTGCATGGGTCGGGACTCGACGAGGTCGCGCTTCATGCCGAGACGCGCGCGATCCGCCTTTCGGCCGGACGGATGCAGGAAATGGAGATCACGCCCGAGGACGCCGGCATCGAGCGCGCGGCGTTGAAGGTCGTGACCGGCGGCGATGTCGAGGAGAATGCGGCGCGGTTCCGGACGCTGCTCAACGGTCAGGGCGCGAAGGCGGAGAACGACATCGTCATCCTCAACGCCGCCGCGCTGCTGATGACTGCCGGGATCGCCTACGAACTGAAGGACGGGGCGGACATCGCCCGCGACGCCCTTCTGTCGGGTCGCGCGGGCGCCGTTCTCGATGCCTATGTGGAGGCAAGCCGTGGCTGATGTGCTCGCGCGGATCGTCGCGCGAAAGAAGGAAGAGGTGGTCGAGCGGCTCGGCGGGCGGACCATCGCCGCCGAGCCGACGACGCGGTCGCTCCGCGCCGCGCTGTCGCGGCCGGGCGTGCGGTTCATCATGGAAGTAAAGCGAGCGTCGCCATCGGGGCATCGCAGCGCGCTGACCGTCGAGCAGGCGGTGGCGGCCTATGCGCCGGTAGCGGACGCGCTCAGCGTCCTGATCGACGGCCCGGACTTTGGCGGATCGCTCGACGATCTCAGGTTCGCTCGCGAGCGGTTCGACGGCCCGATCCTCGCGAAGGACTTCATCGTCGACCCGGCGCAGGTCGATGAGGCGCGGGCCGCCGGCGCCGACGTCGTGCTGGTCATGATGTCGGTGCTGGAGGACGAGATCGCCAAGGCGGTGATGGACCGCGCCGCGGCGCGGTCGATGGATGTCATTGTCGAGGTCCATGACGAGGAAGAGCTTTCGCGCGCCCTGGCTCTTGGCGCGACGATCGTCGGCATCAACAATCGCGATCTCAAGACGCTCAGGACGGACCTCGCGGTGACCGAGCGCCTTGCGCCGCTGGTCCCCGCCGACGTGCTGGTGATCAGCGAATCCGGTGTTGGAAGCCGCGCCGACGTCAAGCGGCTCGCGCCTTTCGCCGACGCCTTCCTGGTCGGTTCCTCGCTGATGGCCTCGCCAGACATCGCCCAGGCGGCGAGAGCGCTGGTGCACGGAACGGTCAAGCTGTGCGGCATGACCCGCGCCGACGATGTCCGGAGCGCCGCTGCCGCGGGAGCGACCCATGTCGGCATGATCTTTGTGCCCGGAACGCCGCGAGCGGTCACGCCTTCCGAGGCCGCGCCTCTGGCCGCCGCCGCGACCGACGCAGGGCTGAAGCCGGTCGGCGTCTTTCGCGATGCCGATCCCGGCGAGGTCGCGGACGTGGCCACGAAGCTCAAGCTCGTCGCCGTGCAGCTTCACGGCAGCGAGAGCGAAGAGGCGATCGCCGACTTGCGGCGCCGGCTTCCCGATCACGTCGAAATCTGGGGCGTGTCCGGCGTCGACGCCGACGTTCCCGCAGCCCGCAGTGGCGTCGATCGGACCCTGTTCGATCGCCAGCGCGGCGGCGCCAGCGGCGGTCTTGGCGAAGTGTTTAACTGGTCGCTGGTCGAAGGTCGTGACGAGCTGAGCACCGCTTTCATCGCGGGGGGGCTCGGCCCGGAAAATATTGCCGATGCCGACCGACTTGGGGCTTTCGGGCTCGACGTGGGTTCAGGGGTCGAGGCGTCGCCGGGCGTCAAGAACGAAGGAAAAGTGCGCGCACTGTTTGCGGCGCTACGACCGAAGAGCAGGGGTGACGCATGAGAATGGATGGCCGGTTCGGACGCTATGGCGGTGCCTACGTCCCCGAAATCCTCGTTCCCGCGCTCGAGCAGCTTGAGGCGGCGTTTCTCGACGCGCAGGACGATCCCGACTTTCAGGCGGAGCTTTCGGGCCTGCTGTCGACCTATGCGGGTCGGCCGACGCCGCTCACGCGCTGCCGCAATATCGGGAAGGGCGCGCGGATCTATCTGAAGCGCGAGGACCTTCTCCACGGCGGCGCGCACAAGACCAATCAGGTGCTCGCGCAGGGCTTGCTCGCCAAGCGCATGGGCAAGACCAAGCTGATCGCGGAAACGGGCGCAGGCCAGCACGGTGTCGCCACTGCACTTGCCGGAGCGTTGTTCGGGCTGGAAACGCGGATCTTCATGGGCGCCGACGATGTCGAGCGGCAGCAGCTCAACGTCTTCCGGATGGAATTGATGGGCGCGGCCGTCATCCCGGTGACGGGCGGCGGGCGCACGCTCAAGGATGCGGTTAACGAGGCGCTGCGCGAGTGGACCGCGAGCTTCGCCGACACGCATTACCTGCTCGGCACGGTCGCCGGCCCGCATCCATTCCCGCTGATGGTGCGCGAATATCAGCGCGTCATCGGCAAGGAAGCCCGCGAGCAGATCTTGGAGATCGAGGGACGCTTGCCCGATGCCGTCATCGCCTGCGTGGGCGGCGGGTCGAACGCGATCGGGCTTTTTGCCGACTTCGTCGACGATGCCGAGGTGCAGATCATCGGGGTCGAGGCTGCGGGCAAGGGCTTGTCCGGGCGAGAGCATGGCGCGACCATTCTCCGCGGTCGGCCGGGTATCCTGCACGGCGCCGAGACGCTGTTGCTTCAGGACGAGGACGGACAGGTGGACGACACCTGGTCGGTATCGGCGGGGCTCGACTATCCCGCGGTCGGACCCGAGCATGCGCATTTAAAGGACATCGGCCGCGCGGACTATGTCGGCGCGACCGACGACGAAGCGCTCGGCGCCTTCGTCGCGCTGGCGCGGGGCGAGGGGATCGTTGGCGCCTTCGAAAGCTGCCACGCACTGGCGCATGCGCTCAAGCTTGCCGAAGAGCGCGACGACGATCCGATCCTTCTGGTCAACCTGTCTGGCCGTGGCGACAAGGACGTGGCCCAGGCTCAGCGCCTCGTGGGAGGCAAGCTGTGAGCCGCTACGCCGCGATGTTCGACCGCTGCGCGAAGGCCGGCGATGGTGCGCTCGGTGCCTTCCTGATGCTCGGCGATCCCGGGCCGAACGAAGGTGGGGCTTATCTCGACGCGCTCGTCGAAGGCGGCGCCGACATGGTCGAGTTCGGAATCCCGTTCAGCGATCCCGTGGCCGACGGGCCGGTCATCCAGGCTGCCGCGCAGCGCGCGCTGGCGGCGGGGGTTCGCACCGCCGACTGCCTGCGCATGCTTGGCGATTTCCGGGCACGGCATGCCGACGTTCCGGTCGGAGTGCTGACCTACGCCAACATTGTGTCGGCGCGCGGCATCGATCGGTTCTGCGAGGAACTGGTCGAGGCTGGCGTCGACAGCCTGCTGGTCGCCGACGTGCCGAGCATCGAGGCGGCACCCTATGCCAAGGCAGCGCGGGCAGCTGGCCTCGACCTCGTCATGATCGCCGCGCCCAACACGCCGAGGGAAGTCCTGGAACGGATTGCGTCGCTGTCGTCGGGTTACACCTATTGTGTCGCCCGCGCGGGCGTCACCGGCGCCGACCAGCAACTTGCGCTCGACCACGATGCGCTGTTTTCGGGGCTCGCCAGCGCTGGCGCGCCGCCTCCGGTCCTGGGCTTCGGGATTGCCAGCCCGGAGCACGTCCGTCAGGCGATCGAAGCGGGCGCGGCGGGGGCGATTTCGGGATCGGCCATCGTCAAACTGGTCGGGGAGGGGCGTCCTCCCGAAGAGATCGCCCAATTCGTTGCGACGCTGAAGCGCGGCACCACTGGGGCCGCCCGGCGTTAGGAGGGGTATTCCTTCAATGTCGGGTGCCGCATGATCCTTGAAACCAAGTCCGTCGAGAAACCTTGGGGCGTGACTCGCCTTCCCTCCGGCTTCGCCGATGCCGAAGGACGGCGGATCGGGGAAATCTGGTTCGACCAGCCGGGCGAGCCACTGCCGCTTCTCGTCAAATGGCTGTTCACCTCGGAACGGCTGTCGATCCAGGTCCACCCCAACGACGATCAGGCGCGCGAGCGTGGATTGGCGTCGGGCAAGGAAGAATGCTGGGTGATCGCCGCGGCGGAACCCGACGCTCGGCTCGGCATCGGCACGATTCGCTCGATGAGCGGAGACGAGCTTCGCCAGGCGTCGCTCGATGGGTCGATTGAAGATTTGATGGACTGGAAGCCGGTTCGGCCGGGTGACTATTTCTACATCCCCGCGGGCACCGTGCACGCGATCGGCGCGGGCATTTCGCTGGTCGAGGTGCAGCAGAACGCCGACATCACCTACCGGCTCTACGACTATGGCCGCCCGCGTGAGCTTCATCTCGACGACGGCGTGACCGTTTCGAAGCCAGCGCCTTACGGGGACGCCCGTTCGGGCCGGATCAATCCCGACGCGGACGAGCAGCAATTGGTTGACGGGCCATTGTTCGACCTGTGGAACGCGCGCGGTGAGGCGATCGGCAAATTGGCGACTCGTGGAAGTTGGCTCGTGCCGATGGGAGGAACGGTTCATGCCGACGGGGCCGAAGTCGCCGTGGGGTCGTGCCTCTATCTGCAGGATGAGCAGCGGATCGAGGCCGGGCCCGACGCGGTGGCGCTGATCGCCCGAAACCGCTGACGCGACGCCGTAACGAAACCCGCGCCCCCCGCGCGGCGTTCATCGCCTGATGTATCGTCCCCAGCCCACTGCCCGCGACCGGGTCGGCACTCTTACCGCCGTTGTTGGTGTGCACGTCGCGCTCGGCTTCGCGCTGGTGAACCTGTCGGGGACGGTTCGCGATCAATTGCCGGCGGAGGTGATCGACGTGTTCGACGTGATCGATCCCGCGCCACCGCCGCCACCCCCACCTCCGCCGCCGACGATCGAGCAGGCGCCCCGTCCCGAACCGGCGAAGCCCGAACCGGACGAAGGAGCCGCCGCGCCGCCCAATATCGTCAGCCGTGCAACCCCCGTCGTGGCGCCAAAGCCGGCAATCGTCCTTCCGATCCCTCCGCCGATCGCGGTAACCGAAACGCCTAGCGACGGTGCCCAGTCGACGCAGGGCGCGGCACCTGTCCCGGGACCGGGCACCGGCGCGGGCGGAATTGGAACCGGCACCGGCTCGGGGTCGGGCGGCCCCGGGTCCGGCGGCGGGGGCGGGGGAGGCGGCGGCGGATCTCGTCCGACCGTCATCCAGTCGACTACCTTGAGCAGCCGCGACTTTCCCCCGTCGATCAGCCGCAACTGGCCACGCGGCGGACGGGTTTTCGTCGCCGTCCGCGTGCAGCTCGATGGGCGAGGGACCGACTGCAAGGTCAATCGGTCGATCGGCGATCCGGTCATCGATCGTGAAACGTGCCGCCTGGTCGAACAGAAAGTCCGCTTCCGCCCCGCGGTCGACGAGAATGGTCGCCCCTACGTCAGCTGGTACGGCTACATCCAGGCCGACGTCGGCCGTTAGGACAGGGCGCCGCGCCCAAGCAGGATCGCGCCGGTCAGCCCGCTGTCGCTGCCAAGGCCAGGTGCGGCGATATAATCCTTCAGTCCGTCGTCGAGACGCGGGTGGGCGACGTAGCCGGCGACGCGTTCCTGCGTGTGGACGCGCATCGCCTCGATCAGTCCGGGCGTGTCCATCACCCCGCCGCCGAAAATCAGTCGGTCGGGTGCGTGAAGCAGGATCAACGTGGCGGCGAGGTGGGACAAGTAGGATGCGATCAGGTCGATCGCCGCGGGGTCGCCGACTTCACTAAGGGGATTACCCCAGCGCGCGGCGATGGCGGGTCCGCTGGCCAGACCTTCCAAGCAGTCGCCATGGTAAGGGCACAGCCCCGAATAGGGGTCGCGCGACCGATCGTGCGGCGGCTGGGTGTGGCCGCTTTCCATGTGCGTGAATCCGCGCACGGGTTGGCCGTTTCGGACGATCGCAGAGCCGATGCCCGTGCCGACGGTAGTGTAGGCGACCGTTTCCAGGCCTCGCCCGGCGCCAAGCGTCGCCTCCGCGAGCGCGGCGCCCTCGACGTCGGTGGCGATGGTCAGCGGGACGCCATAATCGCGCAGCGCGGTGACGAAGCTCGCCCCGGTCCAGCCGGGCTTCGGCGTACTGGTGATCGTTCCATAGTCCGCCGACGCGGGAGACAGCTCGATCGGGCCGAAGCTCGCGATTCCGATCGACGTCAACGCGCCATGTTCGGCGCTTGCGCGGTCGAAGAAGCTGCGGACCGCGGCGAACGTCCCGTCGGGGGTGGTCGTGGCGATCCGCGCGCGCTCGATCACCGAGCCGTCAGGCGCGGCAAGGGCGACGACGAATTTGGTCCCGCCGGCTTCGATCGCGCCGATCATGCCGCCGCGACCGGCTCCGCTTCCTCGCGCACACGCAGCATCGCGATCGCCGCGAGCACCAGAGTCGCGGCCGCGAAGGCCATCGTGTAGAGCGGCTGGTTGGGGAAGAAGGCCTTCATGATCGACCCCATCACCGTCGCCACCAGAAGCTGCGGCACGACGACGAAGATGTTGAACAGGCCCATGTAGATGCCAAGTTTCGCCTGCGGCAGGTTCGACGCCAGGATCGCGTAGGGCATCGCCAGGATCGACGCCCAAGCAATGCCGACCCCGATCTCGGCAATCAGCAGATGCTGCGGGTCGGTGAATAGGAAGAAACTGGCATAGCCGAGCGCGCCGCACAGCAGGCCGATGACATGGGTCTTGGCCTTGCCGATGCGCTTGGCGAGGAACGGCAGCAGCGTCAGCGCGGCAATTGCTGCGACACCGTTGTAGACCGCGAACAGGACCCCGACCCAATTGCCCGCTTCCTGATAAGCGGCGCTGTCGGCGTCGGCCGATCCGTAGAAATATTGCGCGACCACCGGCGTGGTGTTGATCCACATGATGAACAGCGCCGACCAGCTGAAAAACTGGACGAGCGCCAGCGTCTTCATGATCGGCGGCATTCCCGAGAAATCGCCGACGATGCTCGACAGCATGTTGGCGTCGCGTCCGTCGCGCGCCATCGCGATCCCGATCGCGGAGGCAAGCCCGTAGGCGATCAGCAGCCCGCCGAGCAAATAGACTTCCTTTTCAAGTCCAAGCGGTGCGACCGCGAGCGCGACGGCGGCGCCGGCGACGATCCACGCCGCGCTCGATCCGAAGCCGCGTGCGGCGAGGGCGCGGAGGCTTGGCGAGACGCCTTCCTCGACCTCTTCTCCGTACCCCCGCATCTCATCGGGGCTGTATTCGCGGGTGGTCACGACGGTCCATGCGACCGCAAGGAACAGCGCGACCCCACCGAACCAGAAGCTGTAGCGAACGGTGTCGGGAATGACCCCTGCTGCGGCCTCGTTGGCGACGCCGAGATGGTCGAGGAGATAGGGGAAGATCGACCCGACCACCGCGCCCGCGCCGATGAAGGCGGTCTGCACCGCATAGCCCATCGTATGCTGGTCCTTGCGCAGCATGTCGCCGACGAAGGCGCGGAATGGCTCCATCGAAATGTTGAGGCTGGCGTCGAGCGTCCACAGCAGAATCGCGGCGAACAACAGCACTTCGGCCATCGGCATCAGCAGCAGCGACAGCGCGGCGAGGATCGCACCGAGAAGGAAATAGGGGCGGCGACGGCCGAGGCGGCCAAGCCAGGTGCGGTCGCTCATGAAGCCGATGATCGGCTGCACCAGCAGGCCGGTGAGCGGGGCGGCAACCCATAGCGCGGGAAGGTCGTCGAGGCTGGAGCCGAGCGTCTGGAAGATGCGGCTCATGTTCGAATTCTGGAGCGCGAACCCGATCTGGATTCCGAAGAAGCCGAACGAAATGTTCCACAATCCGGCCAGCGATTGCCGCGGCTTTTCTGATACTGACATGACACCCTCCCGCATCCCAGGTCTTACCGCCCGGGTGATTGTTGCGGACGCTGGCAGGTCACCGGGCGATGCACAAGTTGGCCACCCGTTGCATTCGTATGCAGCCCTAGCTCGACTGGCGGACGACCAGTGTGACTGGAAGCGTGACACTGTCGGGCGCTCGCTCCTCGATCTTGGCGACCAGCGTTTCGATCAGCGCTTCGCCCGCACGGCGCGTGTCCTGCGCGACCGTCGTCAGCGCGGGTTCGGAAAGGCGAGCGGCGGCAAGATCGTCGAAGCCGACGATGGCGACGTCCTCCGGGATGCGCTTGCCCGCTTCATGAAGCGCGCGCATCGCACCGATCGCGGCCAGGTCGTTGATCGCGAAGATGGCGTCGAAATGAAGACCGTCGGCGAGCATCTGTTCGACCGCCCTCCGGCCGCTTTCCTCGCTTGCCTCGGCGGAGCGTTTGAGGGCGTCGCCGCTGTCGATGCCACGTTCGGCCAGCGCGCGCGCGAAGCCGGTCCAGCGTTCGAGATACTCCGGCTCGGCCGGCGTCGCATTGCCGAGGAAGGCAATGCGTTTACGCCCCTGGTCGACCAAATGGCGACCGGCAAGATATCCGCCCTGCTCATTGTCCGACCCGACGGTCGTCCCGATCTGACCGGCGCGCGCGGCGCCCCATCGAACGAAGTGCGTGCGCTGACCGACCAGCTGCTCGAGCCGCGGCATCGCTTCGAGGTAGTCGCCATAGCCGAGCAGGATGATCCCATCGGCCTTGCGGCTGTCCTCGTAATCGACGTGCCAGTCGCTCGACAGCTGCTGGAAACTGATCAGCAGGTCGTAGCCCGCCTTGGCGCAGGCGCGGGTCAGCGAGCCGACCATCGACAGATAGAAAGGGTTGATCAGCGTGTCGTCGGGCGTGGGATCTTCGAAGAACAGCAGTGCGATCGTCCGCGATTGCTGGCGCCGAAGTCCCGACGCGTTCTTGTCGACGGTGTAGTTGAGCTCCTTGGCCGCCGCGAGCACCTTGGCGCGGGTTTCGTCGCTGACGCTGGGGTTGCCCGACAAGGCGCGGCTGACGGTCGGTTGCGACACCCCGGCAAGCGCGGCGATGTCGAATGAAGTGGGGCGGCGCTGGTTCATTCGGGCGGCTTCACGTCCGTTGCGTTTGAGCCACGCCACCGTGGCGAACATCGTCGCATTACAGGTGAATACGTATGTATCGGCCCGCCGCCCCGCTGACAACGCGAATGTGTCCGGCGTATCACCAGTCATCAATTCGTAATGGCGGGGGGTCCGCCGATCGGCCTGATGACCGGCGTTTCAAAACCGGCATCACAGGGGAGGAATCAGGGACAATGACGAACCGTTTCGCGCGTTCGCTTTACGCGAGCACCACCAGCAGCATCGCGCTCGGCCTTGCGCTGACCGTGGCATCGCCCGCCTTCGCACAGGACGCGGCGCAGACCCCGGCGAACACCGCCGAAGCTGGCGCCGCGACAACCGAAGTCCCGCCCGCAGTCGAAACCGCCAGCCAGGACGTCGTCGTCACCGGCATCCGCGCCTCGCTCCAGAACAGCGCCCGCATCAAGCGCAACCAGGCGACGATCGTCGAAGTGATCTCGGCCGAGGACATCGGCAAGCTTCCCGACGTGTCGATCGCAGACTCGCTGGCGCGCCTCCCCGGTGTGACCGCGCAGCGTCTCGACGGCCGCGACCAGCGCCTCTCGGTGCGCGGCCTCGGCCCCGACTTCGGCATGACGCTCCTTAACGGTCGTGAGCAGGTCACCGTCGGCGACAACCGCGGCGTCGAGTATGATCAGTATCCGGCCGAGTTCTTCAAGAGCGTGGTCGTCAACAAGTCGGCCAACGCAGCGCTCGTCCCAGCAGGCATTTCGGGCACTGTCGATCTTCGCATGCTTCGCCCGCTCGACACGTCGAAGCCGGTCGTCGCGCTCAACCTGCGCGGCCAGCTCAACTCGAACGACAAGCTCAACCCCGAAGGCAAGCGCGTCGGCTATCGCGGGTCGGCGACCTATGTCGACCAATTCGCCAACGACACCGTCGGCATCGCGATCGGCGTGTCGTCGATGCTGCAGCCGACCCAGATCGAGCGCTACAATGCATGGGGCTTCCCTAACTCCAGTTCGGCCGGCGGCAACCTGCTGCTCGGCGGTGCAAAGCCGTTCGTCGACTCGACCGCGCTTCGCCGCACCGGCGTCGTCGCGACGATCGAAGTGAAGCCGAGCGACACCTCGCACACCACGCTCGACATCCTTTATTCGAAGTTCAAGCAGACCCAGTTTCTGCGCGGCATCGAATTCCCGATCGCTCCCGACTGGAGCAGCGGGCCGGTCGTCAACAGCTATGAAGCGACCGACGGCTTCGTCACCGACGCCAACGTCGGCGGCATCGTCGGCGTTGTTCGTAACGACTATAACCGTCGCAAGGCGCACAACTTCTCGATCGGCGCCAACCACGTCCAGGGCCTGACCGACACGATCAACCTGACCGTCGACGCCAGCTATTCGATGGCCACTCGTTCGGACTTCCTGCTCGAGAATTACTCGGGCACCGGGTACAATCTGTCGGGCGCGCGGGACACGATCAACATCTCGCAGAACGGCAATGGCACCTTCGATATCGTGCCGACGCTCGACTATGCGAACCCGGCGAACCTGCGTCTGACCGATCCGCGCGGATGGGGCTACAACGGCACCGAAGCGGTCGTTCAGTCGGGCTTCCTCAACCAGCCCAAATTCGAGGACGAGCTTCGCGCACTTCGCGCCAGCCTCGACGGCGAACTCGGCGGCGGGTTCCTCAATCGCTGGGAAGTCGGCGCGGTCTACTCGCGTCGCTCGAAGGATGCTCTCTACACCAGCGCCTTCCTCTGCCCGAAGGATCCCAATCCGTCGTGCACCGTGTCGAGCGGCACCGCGCTGTCGGCGCCGATCCCCGACGCGGCGATCGTCGGTACCGTTCCGCTCGATTACCTCGGCGTTCCGGGCATGATCGCGCTCGATCCGCTGTACCTCTACAACAATGCCTACGACGTCGCGTTCGACAATCGCCCGGACAGCCTGGCGCGCGACTATAACGTGACCGAAAAGGTTTCGACGCTGTACGCGCTCGTCAACATCGACACGCTGCTCGGCTCGGTGCCGCTGCGTGGTTCGGTCGGGGCGCAATATGTCCACACCAACCAGTCGTCGGAAGGCTTCGTCGCCAACCAGACGGGAACGCTGGTGACCTATGCCGAGGTCAAGGACGGCGACAAGTACAACCACTTCCTGCCCAGCGCCGCGCTGTCGTTCGAAGTGATGCCGTCAACTTTCGTGAAGATGGGCGCGTCCAAGACGATCATGCGTCCGCGCATGGATCAGGAGCGCGTGACTCGCGTGTTCAGCACGAACCCGGTCAACATCGGTACATCCGATCCCGCCAACCAGCCCTATTTCACGGCTTACGGCGGCAATGCGCAGCTTCGTCCCTACAAGTCGCGCAACCTCGACCTCAGCCTCGAACATTACTTCCGCCAGGGCGGCTACATCGCGCTGTCGGGCTATCACAAGAAGCTGACCGACTATGTCGATCCCAACCGCAGCTTCCTCGCCGACTTCTCGGCGGTGGCGGCGACGTTGCCGGCGGCGGTTCAGGCGCAGCTGAACACCACCGACGGCCTCGTCTCGGGTCCGGCCAACGACGGCAAGGGCAAGATCTTCGGTCAGGAACTCAGCCTGTCGCTGCCGTTCGCAAACATCACCCCGGCGCTCGACGGCTTCGGCGTGTTCGGCTCGATCGCGCGGGTGAAGAGCAAGGTGCAGTACGCCAGCCAGCCGGGAACGATCCAGATCCCGGGCCTGTCGAAGTATGTCGGCAATGCCGAAGTCTATTATGAAAAGTACGGCTTCCAGGCGCGGGTGAGCTATCGCTACCGGTCGAAGTTCATCGGCGAAGTCGCCGGTCTGTCCGCCAGCCCGACGTTCCGCACGGCCAAGGCCGAGGGCATTCTAGACGCGCAGCTTGGCTATGAGTTCAAGACCGGCGCGCTCGAGGGTTTGTCGATCATCGGTCAGGCGAAGAACATCACCAATCGCCCGTTCGTGACCTACGAGAACAACGATACCGATCGCGTGATCGATTATCAGCGCTACGGTCGCGACTATTACCTGTCGCTTTCGTACAAGTTCTGATCGATCCGGGCGGGAGGCTGCACCGGCATGCCTCCCGCCGCTTCGCCGCCTGTCATGGCGACGGGGCTTGAAGCGGCACCATCGAACGGACGTGCGTTGAGCAAGCAGGAACCCCATACCGATATCCTGATCGTCGGCGGCGGTACCGCCGGCTGGATGGCGGCGGCCATCCTGTCGCAATTCATTCCCGCCGGTTATCGCGTCCGCCTGATCGAGTCCGAGGAAATCGGGACCGTCGGCGTCGGCGAAGCGACCATCCCGCAGATTCGCCTGTTCAACCAGGCGCTTGGCATCGACGAGGACGAGTTCCTGCGTGCCACGCAGGGCACCTACAAGCTGGGCATCGAATTCGTCGACTGGTCGGGTCCGGGCTCGCGCTACATGCACGCGTTCGGTGAAGTCGGACGCGGGGTCGGCATCGTCCCCTTCCAGCATTATTGGCACCGGGCTCAGGCGCTTGGCCTGGCCGGGCCACTCGACCGCTACAGCCTCAACGAAGTCGCCGCGCGCGCGCTTAAGATGCAACGCGCCGATCCGCGTACGTCGACGCAACTGCCGGCAATGCCCTACGCCTTCCACTTCGACGCCGGCCTCTACGCCCGCTTCCTGCGCGCACGCGCGGAGGCGCAGGGCGTCGAGCGCATCGAGGGCAAGGTCGTCGACGTCTCGCTCGACGGAGAGACGGGGCGAGTGTCCGCGGTCACGCTCGAAGGCGATCGCAAGGTCGCCGCAGACTTGTTCGTCGATAGCTCGGGCTTCCGCGGACTGTTGATCGAGCAAGCGCTCCAGACCGGCTACGAGGATTGGTCGCAGTGGCTGCCGTGCAACCGCGCGATGGCCGTCCCCTGCGACAGCGGCGGCGGCTTCACGCCCTACACGCGATCGACCGCGCGCAAGGCGGGGTGGCAGTGGCGCATCCCGCTGCAGCACCGCATCGGCAACGGCTATGTCTATTGCAGCGAGTTCATCTCGGACGACGAGGCGGCGGAAACGCTGCTCGCCAATCTCGACGGAGCACCGCAAGCCGATCCACGGCCATTGCGGTTCGTCACCGGAAAACGGCGCAAGGCGTGGAATCGCAATGTCGTCGCGCTCGGGCTGTCGAGCGGCTTCATGGAGCCGCTGGAATCGACCAGCATCCACATGATCCAGAGCGGACTGTCGCGCCTGATCAAGATGCTTCCGCGGGGGTCGTTCGATCCCTCGGTGCCGGAAGAGTATAACCGCCAGACCGATTTCGAATATCGCACGATCCGCGATTTCCTTGTCCTGCATTACAAGGCGACGGTGCCCGAGACGTCGGCCTTCTGGCGCCACTGCGCGAACATGGAAATTCCCGAGGCGCTGGCGCATCGCATTGCGCTGTTCCGCGCGAACGGCACGATCGCGCGCGAGCATGATGAACTCTTCACCGAGGTCGGCTGGCTGCAGGTACTGGTCGGGCAGGGGATCGTGCCGACCGCGCATCATCCGTTGGCCGACACGATCGGGGAGCGCGAACTGGGCGATTACATGTCGATCTGGGAAAAGCTGATCGAGCGCGAAGTCGCGCAAATGCCGAGCCACGCCGACTTCATCGCGCGACACTCGGCCGCCGCCGGCATCGCGGCATGACCCAAGGAAAAGGAATGGCAATGAAGCTTTGCGGCGCTCGAACGGCTCTCGGCATCGCGCTCGGCGCCCTGGTGGCCGGTGCTTTGGTCGGTCAGGCCCGCGCGCAGTCGCCGGCGGACTCGGTCCGCGCTCGCTTGCCCGAAGACGAGGTGATCTACTTCCTGCTGCCCGATCGGTTCGAGAACGGCGACACCGCCAACGACCGCGGCGGGCTTCGCGGCGATCGGCTTGCACATGGCTTCGATCCCACCGCCAAGGGCTTTTTCCACGGCGGCGACCTTAAGGGGCTGACCAAGCGCCTCGACTATATCCAGGGCATGGGTGTGACCGCGGTCTGGGTCGCGCCGATCTTCAAGAACAAGCCGGTGCAGGGCGCGAAGGGCAAGGAGAGCGCGGGTTACCACGGCTACTGGATCACCGATTTCACCTCGGTCGATCCGCACCTTGGCACCAACGCCGATTTCAAGGCGCTGGTCGATGCAGCGCATGCGCGCGGGATGAAGGTCTTCATGGACATCATCACCAATCACACTGCCGACGTGATCCAGCTCGCCGAATGCGCGGGAACGGGCGAATGCGCCTATCGCTCGATCGCCGACTATCCCTATCAGCGCAAAGGCGGGCCGAAGGGCGCCGCGATCAATCCGGGTTTCGCTGGCGACCGCGTGCGAACCACGGATAATTTCGCGCGGCTGACCGATCCCAACTGGGCCTACACCGTCCGCGTCCCGTCGGCCGAACGGTCGGTGAAGAAGCCGTCATGGCTCAACAATCCGATCTACTATCACAATCGCGGCGACACGCTGTTCCGCAACGAAAGCTCGACGATGGGCGATTTCGTCGGACTCGACGATCTGTTCACCGAGCATCCGCGCGTCGTTCAGGGGATGATCGACATCTATGGCGAGTGGATCGACCGCTACGGCATCGACGGCTTCCGCATCGACACCGCGCGCCATGTGAACCCCGAATTCTGGCAAGCCTTCGCGCCGGCGATGATCGCGCGGGCAAAGGCGCGCGGCATTCCGAATTTCCACATCTTCGGAGAAGTCTACACCGACGCCGTCGACCCGGCGTTCACCGCGATCCACACCGTTCGCGACGGACTTCCGACCACACTCGATTTCGCCTTCGCCGCCGCGGTGAAGGCGGTGGTCGCGGGCAAGGCGCCGACCAGCACGTTGGCCGGCCTGTTCCACGTCGATCCGCTCTACAAGGGCGGCGACGAGACCGCGCGTCGGCTGCCGACCTTCCTTGGCAACCACGACATGGGCCGCGTCGGCCACGCGATCCGCACGGGCTTCCCGCAGGCGACCGACGAGGAGCAGCTCAACCGCTCGATCCTCGCGCATGCCATGCTGCTCACGTTGCGCGGGGTGCCGACGATCTACAGCGGCGACGAACAAGGCTTTGCCGGCGACGGCGGCGACCAGGATTCGCGCGAGGACATGTTCCCCAGCAAGGTCGCGGTCTACAATGACAACAAGCTGATCGGCACCGCGGCGACCACCGCGACCGCCAACTTCGACACCGCGCATCCTCTCTATCGGACCATCGGCGTGCTTTCGCGACTGCGCACTTCGACCCCCGCATTGACGCGCGGTCGCCAATTGCTCCGCCACGCCGGCGACGGGCCCGGCCTGTTCGCGGTGTCGCGCTTCGATCCGACCACGGGCAAGGAAGTGCTGCTCGTGTTCAACACTTCGACCGAGACACTGACTCAGAATGTGCGCGTCGAGGTCGGCAGCACGCAATTCTCGGCCTTGGCGGGCCAGTGTGCGACGAACGCGTCTGCTCCGGGTGTGCTCGGCATCACGCTGCCCGCGCTCGGCTATGCGGTGTGCGCCGCGCGATGAGCAGCAGTTCGACCTTGTTGCGTGATGTCGCCGCTACTGCCCGTTCTCCGTGGTGGAAGGGCGCGGTCATCTACCAGGTGTATCCGCGCAGCTTTGCCGACACCAACGGCGACGGCATCGGCGATCTTCGCGGCGTCACCGCGCATCTCGATCACATCGCCAATCTCGGCTGCGACGCGGTGTGGGTGTCGCCCTTCTTCACCTCGCCGATGAAGGATTTCGGTTACGACGTCGCCGATTATCGCGACGTCGACCCGATCTTCGGAACGCTCGCCGATTTCGACGAGCTCGTCGCTCGCGCGCACGGGTTTGGGCTGAAGATCCTGATCGACCAGGTCTATTCGCACAGCAGCGACCTTCACCCGTGGTTCGTGGAAAGCCGCTCGTCGCGCGATAATCCCAGGGCAGACTGGTATGTTTGGGCCGACCCGAAAGCGGACGGATCGCCGCCCAACAATTGGCAGTCGGTATTCGGCGGACCGTCGTGGACGTGGGACGCGCGTCGCGAGCAATATTACCACCACAGCTTCCTGAAGGAGCAGCCGCAGCTCAACGTCCACAATGTGGAGGTGCAGGATGCGCTGCTCGACGTGGCCCGCTTCTGGCTCGACCGCGGGGTCGATGGCTTCCGCCTCGACGCGCTCAACTTCGCGATGCATGATCCGGCGCTGACCGACAATCCGCCGGTCGCGAACCCGGCCAAGCGAACGCGACCGTTCGACCTGCAGCATCATTTCCATAATCAGAGCCACGCCGACCTTCCGCGCTTCGTCGAGCGCATCCGCGATCTGACCGACCGCTACGACGCGCGCTTCACCATGGCCGAGGTGGGGGGCGAGCAGGCGGCGCGCGAGATGAAGGATTTCACGCACGGGCCGGCGCGTCTCAACAGCGCCTACGGCTTCGACTACCTTTACGCCGAGCAACTGACGCCCGATGTCGTCCGCAACGCAATCGCGCAGTGGCCGGGAAGCGAAGGCGAGGGGTGGCCGAGCTGGGCCTTTTCCAATCACGACGCGCCGCGTTTCGCGTCGCGCTGGTGGGATGCCGATCACCGCGACGCACATGTCCGCGCCGCCCTGATGCTGCTGATGGCGCTTCGCGGAAACGTGATCCTCTACCAGGGCGAAGAACTCGGCTTGCCACAGGCCGACGTTCCGTTCGAAGCGCTTCAGGACCCCGAAGCAGTCGCCAACTGGCCGCAGACGCTCGGCCGCGACGGCGCGCGCACGCCGATGCCGTGGAGCGATGCAAGGGACGGCGGTTTCGGTAGCGACAAGCCCTGGCTTCCGCTCGCCGCCGAGCATCGCCCGCTCAACGTCGCCACGCAGGAGGCGGATGCCAATTCCATCCTCGCCTGGACGCGTAAGCTTGTCGCGCTTCGCAAGGACCAGGCCGCGCTTCGCGAAGGGGCGATTGCCGTTCGCGAGAGCGCCGGATCGGGGATCGTCGCCTTCGAACGAACGCTCGATGGCGATCGCTTGCTGTGCGTCGTCAACCTCGGCGGTTCCGCGTCCGACTTTCCCGCACCCGGTGGAACGCCACTAATCGCCACCGGCGGTGCCGATCCTTCGTCCTCCACTCTGCCTCCAGCTTCAGGATACATCGTCAAATGTTGAAACGACTGCTCGCCGCACTCGCCCTGATGCTGGTGGCGCTCCCCGCCGCCGCGCAGACCGTCACGCTGGACTCGCCAGGCCGCGTGCTCAAGGTGACGATGACGCTGAACGGCGAAGGCCGGATGCAGTATCGCATCGACCGTCGCGGCAAGCCGGTCGTGGCCGACAGCCAGCTCGGCTTCCTGTTCACCGACCAGCCGCAGATGCTCCGCAATTTCGAAGTCGTCCGCACCGATCGCCGTGACCATGACGAGCGCTGGCGCACGCCGTGGGGCGAGGACCGAACCGTCCGCGACCACTATGAGGCGATGACGGTGTCGATGCGCGAGAAGACCGGCCTGAAGCGGTCGATCGCACTTGAATTCCGTGCCTATGACGACGGCATCGGCTTCCGCTACCGGTTCGACGGCGTGCCCGCGAACCGCACCACAAACATCGCCGAGGAACTGACCCAGTTCCGCATGGCGAGCGACGGCCGCGCGTGGTGGGCGCCCGCGTTTGAAAGCAACCGCGAGGAATATCTTTACAACGCCACGCAGGTCAGCGGCATCGGCACCGCGCAGACGCCGCTGACGATGGTGCTCGCCGACGGAACGCACGTGTCGCTCCACGAGGCCGCGCTGGTCGACTATTCGGGTATGAACGTCGCGCGCGCCGAAGGCACGTTGCTCAAGGCCGTGCTGACGCCGTCGTCGACCGGTGCAAAGGTCAGCCGCACTGGCGCCTTCACTACCCCGTGGCGGATGGTCACCATCGCTCCCGATGCGCCCTCGCTATACGCCGCGCGCAACATGGTGATGAACCTCAACGAACCGAACAAGCTTGGCGACGTCAGCTGGGTCACCCCCCGAAAGTACGTCGGCATCTGGTGGGGCATGCACCTCGAAACGCAGAGCTGGGCATCGGGCCCGAAGCATGGCGCGACTACCGCCAACGCGCTCAAGCTTATCGACTTCGCCTCAGCCAACGGCATCCCCGGAATGCTGGTCGAAGGCTGGAACGTCGGCTGGGACGGCGACTGGTTCGCGAACGGGCAGGAATTCAGCTTCACCAAGCCCTATCCCGATTTCGACATGCCGCGCATCGCCGCTTACGCGAGGTCGAAGGGCGTCCACCTGATCGGGCACCACGAAACTTCGGCCAACATCGCCCATTACGAAAGCCAGATGGAAGCGGGCTTCGACTACTATCGCAGCCTCGGCATCGACGCGGTGAAGACGGGCTATGTCTCCGACGCGGGCGGCGTGCAGGCGAAGGGCCCCGACGGCCGCATCCGCTTCGAATGGCACGAAGGCCAGGTAATGGCCCGCCACCACCTGAAGGTTGTGACCGAAGCCGCCAAGCGCCGCATCGCGGTCAACGCGCATGAGCCGATCAAGGACAGCGGGCTTCGCCGCACCTATCCCAACTGGGTCAGTCGCGAAGGCCAGCGGGGCATGGAATATAACGCGTGGGGCGAGCCCAAGAACCCGCCGCGCTACGACACCGAATTGTTCTTCACCCGCCTGATGGCAGGACCGATGGACTATACGCCGGGCATCGTCAGCCTGAAGGGGCGTGGTAACACCGACATCCTGTCGACCCTGGCTCGTCAGCTTGCGCTTTACGTCGTCGTCTATTCGCCAGTGCAGATGGCGGCCGACCTGCAGGAGAATTACGAGGCCGCGCCGGTCGCGTTCCAGTTCATCAAGCAGGTGCCGGTCGATTGGGACGAAACCCGCGTCGTGTCGGGCGCGATCGGCGATCATGTCGTCGTCGCGCGCAAGGATCGTGGCAGCGACGACTGGTATGTCGGCGGCGTCACCGACGAGGCAGCACGCGGCGCTATCGTGAAGCTCGACTTCCTGCCGGCCGGCAAGCGCTACACTGCGACCATCTATCGAGACGGGCCGACCGCCGAGGCAGGCGCCAAGGGCAAGGACATGGTCGTCGAACAGCGCCAGGTCCGCCGTGGCGACGCCTTGTCGATCGCGATGGCGCCGGGGGGCGGCTTCGCGGTTCGCCTCGCCGCGCCGTCGCGGCGCTAAGGCCGGTCATCGCACGGCTGCGCAAGACAGGCTTCGCAAGTCGGGCCGGTAAGGGCTAGGGAGACGTCATGGCCGCCGATAAAGTCTCCACGCTGCTGCTGTTCGGTGCGACCGGCGACCTGTCGCACCGGATGCTGCTGCCGTCGCTCTACGGCCTTCATGCCGACGGACTGCTGCCTGAGGGGCTGACGATCGTCGGCACCGCGCGAAGCGAGTTGGACGACGAGCAATTCCGCGCCTCGGCGCTCGAGGCGCTGGCCGAGCACGTCCCGAAGGATTTCTTCGACGAGAAGGTGGCCCGGGCGTTCGCATCGCGATTGTCCTACGTCACGCTCGATGCGACCAAGATCGAGGGCTTTGCCCGACTGGCCGAGCGGGTCGATCCGACGAAGGGCCTCGCCATCTTCCTGTCGACCGCACCCTCGCTGTTCAAGGCGACGATCGACGGGCTTGCCTCCGCCGGCCTGACCGGCGAGCGCGTCCGTCTCGCGCTCGAAAAGCCGCTCGGCACTGATCTCGCGTCCAGCCGCGAGATCAACGACGCCGTCGTCGCCGCATTCCCAGAGGAGCGGACGTTCCGCATCGACCATTACCTCGGCAAGGAGACGGTCCAGAACCTGCTGGCGCTGCGCTTCGCCAATTCGGCGTTCGAGCCGCTGTGGAACTCGGCGCACATCGACCATGTCCAGATCAGCGTCGCGGAGACTGTCGGGCTGGAAGGACGTGCCGGCTATTACGATGGCGCCGGTGCGCTTCGCGACATGGTGCAGAACCACATGCTCCAGCTGCTCGCGCTGGTGGCGATGGAGCCGCCCGCCGACTTTGACGCGACCTCGGTCCGCGATGAGAAGGTCAAGGTGCTTCGCTCGCTGCGTCCGATCACTGCCGACGACGTCGCCGATCATGTCGTCACCGGGCAATATGGTGCGGGCAAGGTCGATGGGTCGCCGGTGCGCGGTTACCTCGACGAACTCGGCCAGCCATCGACGACCGAAACCTACGTCGCGCTCAAGGCGCATGTCGACAATTGGCGCTGGGCGGGGGTGCCTTTCTACCTGCGCACGGGCAAGCGCATGCCGACCCGCCGGACCGAGATCTTCATCCAGTTCAGATGTGTCCCCCATTCGATTTTCGCCAAGCGCGGAGCGCATACCAAGGCCAACAAGCTGCTGATCTCAATCCAGCCCGAGGAAAATATCCGCCTGTTGGTGATGGCCAAGACCCCGGGGCTCGACCGCGACGGCATCCGCTTGCGGGAAGTGCCGCTGGATGTCGGCATGGCCAACGCCTTTGCCGATCATCGCCGCCGCATCGCCTACGAACGATTGTTGCTGGACTTGATCGACGGCGACCCCACCTTGTTCGTACGACGCGACGAGGTTGAGGCGCAGTGGCAGTGGATCGACGGGGTCCGCGCCGCCTGGGCCGCGACCGGCGCGACGCCGCAAGAATATGAATCGGGCAGCTGGGGACCCAAGTCCGCGCTCGCCCTGACCAAGAAAAATGGAGTTGAATGGCATGATTGAGGCCGAATGGTGGGACTATGACAGTGCCGAGGAGATGGCCGACGCGGTCGCCGGCGATATCGGCTTCATCGTCGAAAGCGCGATCGACGCGCGCAATTCGGCGCTGCTCGCGCTGCCGGGTGGAAAGACCCCGTTGCCGGTCTACTCGCGCCTCGCCGCCGCCGACCTGCCGTGGAAGCGCGTGACGATCATTCCGGGCGACGAGCGCCTCGTCCCCATGGACAATGAGCTGAGCAATGTTCGCGCGCTCGCCAAGGCGTTCCTGCCCAGCGGTGCGCGCGTGGTGCCGATCACCGCCGACATCGCCGATTACAAGCTGGCCGGGAACTCCGCCGACGCTCGCCTGCAGGACCTGCCGTGGCCGCCCGATCTCGTCTGGCTGGGCATGGGCAAGGACGGGCACACCGCGTCGATTTTCGCAGGGCCCGACCTCGACGATGCGCTCAACGCTCCCAAGGCGCGCCGGGCCGTCGGCGTGATGCCCGATCCGATGCCGGCGGAAGCGCCGGTTGCGCGCGTGACGCTGACCCGCGCCGCGATCCTGTCGGCGCGCACCATCCTGATCACCGTCAGCGGCCAGGACAAGCGCGACCTGCTTGAGCAGGCGATCGCCGACGGTCATTCCTCGAAGCTGCCGATCGGCCGCGTGCTGGCGGAGGCCGAACAGCCGATCGACATTCACTGGTATCCATGACCGCTGTCCCGCGCCTCGACCCGCGGATCGCCGCGATCACCGACCGGATCATTGAACGGTCGAAGCCATCGCGGACGCGCTACCTTTCGCTGATGCGCGAGGAAGGCGAGCGCGGGATCGACCGGCCGCGACTGTCGTGCGGGAATTTCGCGCACGGCTTCGCGGCGGCGGGCGAGGACAAGGACGCGATCCGCGGGCTTCGCGGCCCGAACATCGGCATCGTCACCGCTTATAACGACATGCTCTCGGCGCATCAGCCCTACGGCCGCTACCCGGAGCAGATGAAAATCTTCGCGCGCGAAGTCGGCGCGACGGCCCAGGTCGCGGGCGGAACGCCCGCCATGTGCGATGGGGTCACGCAGGGACAGCCAGGGATGGACCTGTCGCTGTTCAGCCGCGACGTCATCGCGCTGTCGACCGCGATCGCGCTCAGCCACGGCATGTTCGAAGGCGTCGCGATGCTTGGCATCTGCGACAAGATCGTCCCGGGCCTATTGATGGGCGCGCTGCGGTTTGGTCATCTACCGGCGCTGCTGATCCCGGCCGGGCCAATGCCATCGGGGCTCGCCAACAAAGAGAAGCAGCGGGTCCGCCAGCTCTTCGCTGAAGGCAAGGCGACCAAGGAGGAACTGCTCGCCGCCGAGGCCGCGTCCTACCACGGTGCCGGCACCTGCACCTTCTACGGCACCGCCAATTCGAACCAGATGATGATGGAGCTGATGGGACTTCACATTCCCGGCGCCGCCTTCGTCAATCCGGGCACGCCGCTTCGCCAGGCGCTGACGCGGCTGGCGGTCCATCGCCTCGCCGATCTCGCCAAGACCAAGACCCGGCCGTTGGGCCAGGTCGTCGACGAGCGTGCGATCGTCAATGCAGCGGTCGGACTGCTCGCCACCGGCGGATCGACCAATCACGCCATTCATATTCCAGCCATCGCCCGCGCGGCAGGCATCCGCATCGACTGGCAGGACCTCGACGAAATGTCCGCCGCGGTGCCCCTGATCGCGCGCGTCTATCCGAACGGATCGGGCGACGTGAATGACTTCCACCAAGCCGGCGGCATGGCGTTCGTGACACGCACGCTGCTGGAGGCGGGCCTGCTCCACGGCGACATCCTTGCCGCGGGTGCCGACGACTTCGCAGCTTTCGCGACGATGCCCGACCTGGCCGAGGACCGTATCGACTGGAAGCCGGTCGAAGCGACCCGCAATCCGGAGATGCTTCGCGACGTCGCCAATCCCTTCCTCGCCGACGGCGGAATGCGATTGCTGACCGGCAATCTCGGCCGAGCGATCGTCAAGACGAGTGCGGTCGCGCCCGAGCGCTGGACGATCGAGGCGCCCGCGCGGATCTTCGCCGACCAGAACGAAGTGCTGGCCGCCTTCAAGGCTGGCGAACTCGAGCGCGACGTTGTGGTCGTGGTCCGCTTCCAGGGCCCGCGCGCCAACGGCATGCCCGAACTGCACAAGCTGACTCCACCGCTCGGCGTCCTTCAGGACAAGGGTTTCCGCGTTGCGCTGGTCACCGACGGTCGCATGTCGGGTGCAAGCGGCAAGGTGCCGGCGGCGATCCATTGTTGCCCCGAGGCCCTCGGCGGCGGACCGCTATCGCAGCTTCGCGACGGCGACATCGTCCGAGTCTGTGCGCCCACCGGAACGCTCGAGGCCGTGGGCGTCGACCTGTCGACCCGCGAGCCCGCCGCGCTGCCACCGCCGCCCGTCGGCACGGGCCGCGAACTGTTCGCCTTCATGCGTCACGGCGCCGACGAGGCCGAGGCCGGTGCGTCGGCGATGCTTGCTTCGATGGATGCGCTGTCATGAGCCGCGAGATTGCCGTCGCCGATATCGGCGGAACCCACGCCCGCTTCGCCTTGGCGACGATCGAGGGCGGCCGCGTCGCCGCGCTGGGCGAACCGATAACGCTGAAGACTAGCGAACACGCCAGCTTTCAGACTGCGTGGCAGGAATTCGTCTCGCAAGTCGGCGGCAAGGTGCCCTCGGCAATCGGCATGGCCTTTGCCGGCCCGGTCGGCGGCGACGTCCTCAAGCTGACCAACAATCCGTGGGTCATCCGCCCCGCGCTGATGCGCGAGAAACTCGGCGTCGACAACTATGTCATTGTCAACGACTTCGGGGCGATCGCCCACGCCGTTGCTCAGTTCGACGATGATCATTTCAGTCACCTCTGCGGCCCGGAAGGCCCGTTGCCGACCGCGGGCATCACCAGCATCGTCGGACCCGGGACGGGACTCGGCGTCGCGCAACTGTTGAAAGCGGCCGGCGGCTATCACGTCATCGAGACCGAAGGCGGCCACGTCGACTTTGCCCCGCTCGACACGCTGGAGGACAAGATCCTCGCCTATCTTCGTCGCGGTTTCCGGCGCGTATCGGTCGAACGCGTCGTCTGCGGCTCTGGCCTCGTCAACATCTACAACGCGCTCGCGTCGATCGAGGAAAAGGCCGTCCAGCATCCCGACGACAAGGCACTGTGGGCGGCCGCGCTGGAAGGTGCGGACCCGCTCGCGGCCGCTGCGCTCGACCGCTTCTTTCTGTCGCTCGGCGCGGTGGCGGGTGACGCCGCGCTCGCGCACGGTGCCAACGCCGTCGTGATCGCGGGCGGGCTTGGCTATCGCCTCAAGGACCGCTTCGCCTCGTCGGGCTTTGCCGACCGCTTCATCGCCAAAGGCCGTTTCGAACGCCGCATGGAAGCGATCCCGGTCAAGCTGATCACCCATCCTCAGCCCGGCCTGTACGGAGCCGCGGCCGCGTTCGCGAAAGACCATCCATGACGATCGACGACATCATGCGCCGGGCGCCGGTCATTCCCGTGCTCGTGCTCGATGATTCGGTCGATCCGGTCGCGCTGGCACAGACGCTCGTCGATCATGGCCTGCCGGTGCTCGAGATCACGCTTCGGACTCCGCAAGCACTCCGGTCGATCGAGCAGATGCGCACCGTCGATGGGGCGATCGTCGGGGCGGGTACTGTGCTCGACGAGAAGCATTTGGGCGAGGCGATTTCCGCCGGGGCCGAGTTCATCGTGTCGCCTGGGCTGACCGAACGACTGGGGAGCGCGGCGATCGCTTCCGGCGTCCCGTTCCTGCCTGGCGTCGCGAACGCGGGCGATATCATGAGGGGGCGTGACATGGGGCTGGACCGGTTCAAATTCTTTCCGGCGGAAGCTGCCGGCGGCCTGGCCGCACTGAAAGCGCTGACCGGCCCATTCGGCGACATTCGCTTCTGCCCGACCGGCGGCATCACCGCGCAGAGCGCGCCAACGTGGCTGGCCGATCCCGCTGTGCTGTGTGTCGGCGGAAGCTGGATTTACAAGGCGGGCGAAACCGACCTGTCCGCGATCGCGGCACGCGCGGCCCAGGCGTCGGAGCTTGGCCGATGATCCGCGCCGCGTTCGCCGCCGCGCTGCTGCTAACCGCCGTCCCTGTCGCCGCGCAGGCGCCGGCGAGCCCCTACGCCCCCGAAAGCTTCGAGGGCGTGTCGCATCCGGTCTGGTCGCGAAAGGCGATCATCTATCAGGTCAACACCCGGCAATTCACCAAGGACGGCACACTCAAGGCAGCGACGCGCGAAATCCCGCGGCTCAAGAAGATGGGTGTCGATATCCTGTGGCTGATGCCGATCCATCCGATCGGGGTCGAAAACCGAAAGGGAACGCTGGGTAGCCCCTACAGCGTCCGCGACTATCGCGCGGTCAACCCGGCGCTCGGGACGATGGCCGATCTGAAGGCCTTCACCGCCGCGGCGCACACGCAGGGGATGCACGTCGTGCTCGACTGGGTCGCCAATCACTCGGCGTGGGACAATCCGCTGAAGAAGCAGCATCCCGACTGGTACGAAACAGACTGGAAGGGCGCCAATCGGTCGACCCCGTGGTGGGACTGGTCGGACATTGTCGACTTTGATTATTCGAAGGAGCCGCTGCGCCGCTACATGGCGACAAGCATGGCATTTTGGGTCCGCGAAGCGGGGGTCGATGGCTTTCGCGCCGACGTCGCGGGATATGTCCCGCCCGACTTCTGGACCGATGTCCGCCGCGACCTCAATGCGATCAAGCCGGTGTGGATGCTCGGCGAATTCAATCATCGCGACCTCCACATGACCTCGTTCGATTCCAGTTACGGCTGGGCCTGGGCGGAGGCGGTGATGAAGATCGCCAAGGGCGAGGCCGATACCGGCGCGCTCTACGGCTATTATTCAGAGAATGAGAGCGCGTGGCCGACCGGCGCGCAGCGCATGATCTTCACCTCCAACCATGACGAGAATGCCTGGGCGGGGACCGAATTTGAACGGTTCGGCAAGGCGCTTCCCAACGCCTTCGCGCTGCTGTTCACGTCCGAAGGAATTCCGCTGGTCTATAATGGTCAGGAGGCCGGCAACGACAAAAGACTGAAGTTCTTCGAACGCGATCCGATCGTGTGGAAGGTCCATCCCAATGGCGCGTTGATCCGCGACTGGATTGCGTTCCGCAAGGCGCATCCCGCGCTCGACAATGCGCCGTGGGGTGCACGGATGGTGCACGTGAAGAGCACGGATTCGCAGCGCGTGTTCAGCTTTGTCCGCGCCAAGGACGGCGACGCGGTGTTCGTCGCGCAGAATTACAGCGACCAGCCGAAGACGGTGACGCTGGAAGAGGTGCCGCACCCCGGCCAGTGGACCGAAAAAGGCGGCGGGGTCGCCAGAATCGAAAAGGGGGCCAGCGTAACGCTAGCCCCCTGGTCGACCCGGGTGTTTACCCGCCGTTACTGACCGACGACGGCCGTAGCGGTTGCCGCAGCGCCCATTGCGGCGCTGTCGTAGCCGTAAATATCCTTGTGATAGGCGATCTTCCCGTCCTCGGGCAGCGCCGTCAGATAGGTGACGTAGACCGGCACGCCCTGCGGGAACGGAACAGTCAGTTCCGCCGTGGTCGCGTCCGGGTTGGCCGGACGGCGCATCATCCACGTGCCGAAGTCCTGCGCGCGCTCAAGCCGGATGCAGCCGTTACTCTTAGCACGGTTGTCGAGCTTGAAATATTCCTTCTTGGGCGTATCGTGCAGGTAGATGCCCAGCCCGTTCTCGAACGGGAATTTCATCTTGCCCATCGAATTGGCACCGGTCGGCTTCTGACGAAGCTTGACCGTAGTGGTGCCGGCAAGGACGCCCTTCCAGTCGACCTTGTTGGCGTCGAGGATGGTCGGGTTGGCCGACCAGGCATCGACGACCTCATACTTGTTGCCGGCCAGCGCCTTCGCACCGCCGATGGCAAGCGCGGCCTTCGCCATGTTCGGGACCAGATGGTCGGGCATGTGCCAGTAGGGGTTGTAGATGGTGTAATACATGACACTGGCAATCATCGGGGTGCGCATGTCGGGCGAAGTCTTGTTCTCGCCGACCACGACCTTCATCGAATCCACCGGCACGCCGTTCTCGTACATCCACAGGCGCGCCGAGGGCACGTCGACCATGACGAAGCGGTTCGACGGCGGCTTGAACCGGACGCGGGTCATGTTGAGCGCGAGGCGCGACGACTGTCCTCCACCGGGAAGCTTGGCTTCCTCGACCGCGGCGGCGCGAAGCTGCCCATAGACCGGGTTGAGGTTCATCACCGTGCGAACGTGCGCCGCAAGCGACGGCGCGCGAGCAGCGGCGGCAAGCACCGATTCACCGCTCGGCGGCGTGGCCTTTACCCAATTGTCGCCATAGGTCATCCCGGGGATGGGCGTGTAGAGCGAGCGGACATAGTCGATCAGCGCCTGCGACATCATCTTGTCGGCGGCCTTGGCGGTGGCCGGGTTGGCGCGCGCCGCCTCGATCTGAGCGGCAAGCGCGGGTCCGCGGGTGAAGCCGTCGAGCGGAGCCTCGCGAAGGACTTGCACCAGCGCGGCCTGCGCCTCGACATTGTTGCCCCACAGTGGCGCATTCTGGCGCGCGGCATAGAAACGGTCGATCGGGGTGTAGGCGATCGGGGCGGCCGGCGGCGGCGGCGGGGCCGGCTTCTTCTTGGCGATCGCAGGCGACGAAGCCAGCGCGACGGCGATAAGAGACATTCTGATGGACGCTGAGATCACGACGTTTCCCCGATTAATTCGCAGGCTTGTTATAACGGCTTGGCTGAACCTCGGCTGCATTAACCTTTACGCTGGACTAATCAAAGTGCCCGCCTGTGACTCCAAAGCCACGCCGCCTCAAACGAGCGGCTGGCCGCGCTTTTCCTTCCAGAACAACAGCGACGCCGCGATCGAAATGGCAGTGAAGACGACCGGATACCAAAGCCCCGCGTAAATATCGCCCGTGATCGCAACGATCGCGAAGCCCGTCACGGGCAGGAAGCCGCCGACCCAGCCGGTGCCGATATGATAGGGCAGGCTCATCGCGGTGTAGCGAACGCGGGTCGGAAACATCTCGACCAGCGCCGCCGCCTGCGGCCCGTAAAGCGCGGTCGCGGCGACGACGAACAGGAACAGCACCGCCAGTAGTACCGGATAGTTGGTCGCGCCCGGATCGGCCGAGGCGGGATAGCCGGCGGCGACAAGCTGTTCCTTCAGGCGCGCATCGGTGGCGGTCTTGAGCGACTTCAAGCCAGCATTGTCGAGCGCGGCCCCGTCGGCCACGTCCAGTCCGCCGCGGCCCACCGCGATCCGCGTGCTGCCGTCGGCGGAGGGTGCGGTCTCGTACGAGATGCCGCGCGCCACCAGCAGGCTCTTGGCGATATCGCAGGCGCTGTCGAAGCGGCGCGTGCCGGTGGGATCGAACTGGACCGCGCAGGTCGCGGTATCGGTTACGACGGTCACAGGGCTGCTGCCCTGCGCCTCGACCAGCGCCGGGTTCACCGACGACGCGATCAGATGCGAGCCCGGGAAGTAAAGCGCGAGCGCGAGCAGCATGCCGCCGAGCATGACCGGCTTTCGCCCGATCCGATCGCTGAGCGCGCCGAACATGACGTAGAGCGGCGCCGACACCAGCGTCATTGCGATCAGCAACATGTCCTTGGTCGCCGCGGGCATTCCGAGCGACTTTTCGAGGAAGACCTGGATGTAGAAGAAGGCGAAATACCAGACCGCGCCTTGCGCGCACATGATGGCGAAGAAGGCGATCAGTACTTGGCGGAGGCTGTCGCGGCGTGCGAACGCTTCGCGAAGCGGGGTCTTCGACACCGCGCCTTCATCGCGCAGCTTGGCGAAGGCCGGGCTTTCCGAGAGCTTCAGCCGCATCCATACCGAGATGGCGAGCAGGATCGCCGAGAGGAGGAACGGGATGCGCCATCCCCATGCGTCGAACGCCTCCGCGCCTACCAGCGTGCGAGTGACGACGATGACGAACAGCGCGGCGAGCAGGCCGATCGACGCCGATGACTGGATCCAGCCCGTCGCCGAACCGCGTTTGTCGTCGTCGGCGTGTTCGGCGACGTAGATCGCGGCACCGCCATATTCGCCGCCAAGCGCGGTGCCCTGACAGATCCGCAGGATGATCAGCAGGATCGGCGCGATGATGCCCGCCTGCGCATAGGTTGGCAGCAGGCCGATCGCGAAGGTCGCGCCGCCCATCAGGCTGACGGTGGCGAGGAAGGTCGCCTTGCGCCCGACGCGGTCGCCCATTGCGCCGAAGATGATCGCGCCGAGCGGCCGGAAGGCGAAGCCGACCGCGAACAGCGCCAGCGCCGCGATCAGCGCCGAGGTCGGGTCGAGCCCGGCGAGAAAGACCTTGGCGATGACCGGGGTCAGCGATCCGAAGATGAAGAAGTCATACCATTCGAACGCGGTCCCTGCGGACGATGCGGTGACGACGCGCGCCATCGACCACGATTTGGCCTGCTCCGACATTTGATCATTCCCCCGAACGCTTTTCTTTTCAGCCTAGCGGGCGGGGAGGGGCGCGCAAAGAGGGGTCAGCGCTTCTCGATGCGCTCGCGCAGTGTCGCGACCTTCATGCCCCACTTGGTGATCGTCATTCGATTGTCGACGGCGCGGCCCCCCGGAAGCGGTATGAGCCATTGCTCGACCTTCAGGCCGCCCTTCATCGGGTAGCGGATGCGCATCGTGCGCCCGACGGTTTCGGCGGTTACCGGACCGGTCGCATCGGTCAGCGCCCCGGCATAGCGTCCGCCACCGATCGACCGCAGCCGCCAACTGCGCTTCTTGGGGGGGTCACCGGCGATGCTCACTGTCTGGTCGAGCGTCAGCACGCCGTCCTTGCCGGGCATGCCCACGCTCTCGACCGCGACCGAGCGCTCCTTCTTCATTACCTGTTCAAGCGTTCCGCGTCCTTGGCTCCGCCCCGTGAAAAAGGCGACCGGATCAAAGGCCGCTCCTTGCGCACGCGCCTCGTCCGGCGGGGCGGCGCTGCACGCCGCCACCGCCAACGCAAAGCCAAGAACGCCGAAGCGCATCAGAGGCCGTGCGCCATGTCGATCACGAAGCGATAGCGAACGTCGTTCTTCAACAGGCGTTCGTAGGCTTCGTTGACCTCATCCATGCGGATCGTTTCGCATTCGGGATAGATGTCATGCTCGGCGCAGAAATCGAGCATTTCCTGCGTTTCGGGAATGCCGCCGATCGCCGATCCGCCGACCGCGCGGTTCCAGAAGATCAGGTTCATGCCGGTAAAGCCCGGCATCGGCGTTAGCGCGCCGACGATCACCATTCGGCCCGATCGGCCGAGCAACTGCAGATACGGGTCGATCTCATGGCTGACCGGAATGGTGTTGAGGATGAAGTCGAAGCGCGTCGCTGCGGCCTTCATCGCTTCCTTGTCGGTCGACACGATCACGTCATGCGCGCCAAGCTTGCGCGCATCCTCGCCCTTTTCTGGGGTCGTGGTGATCATCGTGACGTGCGCGCCCATCGCGGCGGCCAGCTTGACCCCCATATGGCCAAGCCCGCCGAGGCCGATCACCGCGACCTTGGTGCCCTTGCCGACGCCATATTGGCGCAGCGGCGAGTAGGTGGTGATGCCGGCGCAGAGCAGCGGCGCGACGCGCGCGACGTCCATGCCCTCGGGCACCTTGCAGACGAAGTGATCGCGGACGACGATGTGGTCGGTGTAGCCGCCCTTGCTGATCGTCTTGTCGTGGCGATCGGGGCTGTTGTAAGTCTGGACGCAGCCTTCGCGGCAGAAGATTTCCCAGCCCTCGAGACACTGGTCGCACTTCATGCAGCTGTCGACCATGCACCCGACCGCGACGGTATCGCCGACCTTGTGCGTGGTGACGTCGGCGCCGACTTCGGTGACCGTTCCGACGATTTCGTGGCCCGGAATGACCGGGTAGCGCGTGCCGCCCCAATCGTTGCGACAGGTGTGGAGGTCGCTGTGGCAGATGCCCGCGTGGCTGATCTGGATCGCGACATCGTCGGGTCGAAGATCGCGGCGCTCGAACTCCATCGGCTTCAATGGCTGGTCGGCGGCATCGGTGCCCCATCCCTTGGCTTGGGTCGGCATGTCGTTCTCCCTTTTCGAATGTCAGCGGCGGCGGGCGATCACCCGCTCGGCCTGCACTAGATGGGGTCGATCGACCATCTTTCCACCCACCGACAGGACCCCGGCGTCGGGTTGCGCCGAAAAGGCGTCGATGATCGCCATCGCATGCGCCAGTTCCTCATCGGTCGGCGTGAAGGCGGCGTTGATCGGCCCGACCTGCGCCGGGTGGATCGCAAGCTTGCCGGTAAATCCTTCGCGCGCGGCGGCGCGGGCTTCGGCCAGCAATCCTTCCTCGTCGCGGAAATCGGCGAAGACCCCGTCGATCGGCTGCACGCCTGCCGCGACCGCGCCCGCGAGGCAGAGGGAGCGCGCCATCCGATAGGTGAAGGACAGACCTCCGTCGGCGTCGGTCTTGGCGCTCGCGCCGAGCGCGGCGGAAAGGTCTTCCGCGCCCCAGCTCATCGCGGCGAGCGGCGCCTTGCAATCGCGGTAGCTGAACAGCCCGAACAGGCTAGCAGCGGTTTCGGTGACGATCGCGTGGACGGGCAAATGCCCCGTGCGGTGCGCCAGTTCGGCCACGTCGGCCCCGCTTTCCGCCTTGGGCAGCACGACGCCTTCGAAGTCGGCGGAGGCAAATACCTCCAGATCCTTTTTGTGGTGATCGGTCCGCAGCGGATTGATCCGCACCCACCAGCGCGGCCCGCCTTCGCGCGCCGACAGCGCTTTCAGAATGGCGCGAGCCGCCGGCTTGCGGTCGATCGCGACGCTGTCTTCCAGGTCGAAGATGATCGCATCGGCTTCGCTGGCAATCGCCTTTTCGATCTTCTTCTCGCTGTCGGCAGGGACGAACAGCCAACTGCGCGGATCGGGATGCGCGGTCATGCGGGCTTCTTCAGTAGCAGCGCCGAGCGGCTGCATTCGCACACCAGTTCGCCGCGCTGGTTGAAGCTGCGGTGCTGCCACGTCACGATCCCGGCGTTGGGCCGAGACTTGGACTCGCGGACGCCGGTGCATTCGCTGCTCGATCGCAGGGTATCCCCGACGAACACGGGAGCGGGGAAGACCAGCTTGTCGTACCCAAGGTTGGCGACCAGCGTACCCAGTGTCGTGTCCGCGACCGATACGCCGACCATCAGGCCGAAGGTGTAGATCGAATTGACCAGCGGCTTGCCGAATTCGGACGCGGCCGCGGCTTCGTGGTCGAGGTGCATCGGCTGTGGATTGTGGGTCAGCGCGGACACCAGCACATTATCGGTTTCGGTGACCGTGCGCGTGACCGCGTGATCGACCGTGTCGCCGACCTGCCACTCGTCGAAATATCGTCCGGCCATGCGGCTCTCCTTCAGGCGGTGACGGGCGTGCGGGGCAACAGCAATTCGGCGATCCCCTGAGTCACCGCGTCGCCGTCGAGGCGATAGGCGGCGTAGAGGTCGACGAGGCTTCCCGTCTGCCCGAATTTCTCGACGCCGAGCGGCGCCACGCGCTGGCCGATCACGCCGCCCAGCCACGACAGCGAGGCCGGTGCGGCATCGCATAGCGTGACGAGGCCGGCACCGGGCGCCAGCGCCGACAGCAACGTCTCGACATGGCTCGGCCGATGCTCGCCATTCCAGCGCGCCGCCTGCGCAGCGGTCCAGCCGCGGTGGAGCAAATCGGGCGATGTGATGCTGAGCAAGCCGAGACCGGGAAGATCGGCGCTGAGTTCCCCCCACGCCGCCAGCGCCTCGGGCATGATCGCGCCCATCGCGACGATCGCGGCCTCGGAGCCCTCACCGGGTTCACGAAGCCAGTACCCGCCCTTCAGCGCGTCGGCCTTCCACCGGTCGTCGGTGCGCTCGACCTGGGCGATCGACCGCGTCGACAGGCGGAGATAAGTGGACTCGCCGGCCGGATCGTCGATCAGCCGAAATGCCTCCTCCATCATCGCCGCGAGCTCGTCGGCGTAGGCTGGTTCGTAATGGCGTAGCCCCGGCTGGCCGAGCGCGATCAGCGGGGGATTGATCGACTGGTGCGCACCGCCCTCCGGCCCGAGCGTAACGCCCGACGGCGTCGCGACTAGCAAGAAGCGCGCGTCCTGGTAGCAACCGTAGTTGAGGCTATCGAGGCCGCGCGCGATGAAAGGATCGTAGAGCGTCCCGATTGGCACCAGGCGCTCACCGAACAAATCGCCCGACAGTCCGAGCGCCGCCAGCATCAGGAACAGGTTGGATTCGGCAATGCCGAGTTCGATGTGCTGGCCGTCCCTTGTCGCCGCCCATTTTTGCGCTGACGGAATCTTTGCCGCAGCGAAAACGTCCTTTGCCGCCTCGCGCCGGAATAGTCCTCGCTGGTTGACCCACGCTCCAAGGTTGGTCGACACGGTCACGTCGGGCGAGGTCGTGACGATGCGTTCGGCGATCGGCGCGCCAGTCTTCGCGAGGTCGAGCAGTACGCGACCGAAAGCGGCCTGGGTCGACTGCTCCTCGCCGGTCGGGGCGGGCAGGGCGGGAATGTCGATCCGCCCGAAGTCGCGCGGCCGCTTCTCGCGAACGATGCGGCTCCGTTCGACCAGTGCTTCGACCGCCGGACGCTGGTTGTCGCCGATCCCGGCGAGCGGCGTCCATTCATCGCCCTCCGATATTCCCATCGCGTCGCGCATCGCATGCGCCTGCGTCGGATTCATCAGGCCCGAATGATTGTCCTTGTGTCCTGCAAAGGGCAGGCCGAAGCCTTTGACCGTCCATGCGACGAACAGCGTCGGGACATCATCCTGCGCCGCGTCGAACGCCTCGGTCAGCGTTTCGAGACAATGTCCGCCAAGGTCGCTCATCAGCGCGGCCAGCGCATCATCATCGAGGCCCTTGAGGAAACCCGACGCGGCCTTGCCTGCATCGCCTTCGATCCGCGAACGCCATGCCGCGCCGCCTTGGTAAAGCAGCGCCGAATGGTCGGCGTTGGGCAGCGCGTCGAGCCAGTCGGCGACCGGCTTGTTCGCGGCCAGCGCCGCCGCCAGTCGCTTGCCATGACGCAGCTCGACCGTGCGCCATCCGCACGACGCGAAAATCTCGTCGAAGCGTTCGAACATGCGGTCGGTCGAGGTCGCGTCGAGACTCTGGCGGTTATAGTCGACGATCCACCAGCAATTGCGGATGTCGTGCTTGTACGCCTCGATCAGGCACTCGTAGATATTGCCTTCGTCGAGTTCGGCATCGCCGATCAGCGCGACGAAGCGGCCGCGATCGGCCTCGTCCATCAGGCCGTGCGCGGTCAGATAATCCTGCACCAGGCTGGCAAAGGCGGTGATCGCGACGCCAAGTCCGACCGATCCGGTGGAGAAGTCGACCGGAATCTGGTCCTTGGTCCGGCTGGGATAGCTTTGCATGCCGCCGAACCCGCGGAAGTTCTTCAGCTGGTCGAGCGACTGCGACCCGAGCAGATAGTGGATGGCGTGAAGCACCGGACCGGCATGCGGTTTCACAGCGACGCGGTCGTTGGGGCCCAGCGCGTGGAAGTAAAGCGCGGCCATGATCGCGGTCATCGACGCGCAGCTTGCCTGGTGTCCGCCGACCTTCAGCCCGTCGCCGGATTCGCGGACGTGGTTCGCGTGGTGGATCGTCCACGCACTGAGGAAGCGAAGCTTGTCGTCGAGGGCCTTCAGCGCGTCGAGGTCGATACTCATTCCCGCTGCCGTAAAGCCTCGCCGCGCGGGTGCAAGCGCCTAGGCGTCGGGCAGGCCGCTGAAGCGGTCGATCGCGTCGAAGATGGCGGAGATACCGGTGCGCTCATGCTCGCTGAGTTCGGGCCGCCAGATGTCGAACAACAGGATGATGCGCGTCTGGTCGCTCTCGTTCTTCGCTTCATGTTCGATGCTGTCGTCGAAGATCATCATCCGCCCGGCCTCGACTTCGCGGCGTTCGTTGCCGACCCGCAGCCAGCAGCCGGCAGGCACGATCAGCGGCAGGTGGCAGATGAGGCGGCTGTTGAGCATGCCATGATGCGGCGGAATATGCGCGCCCGGTCGGAGCATCGAAAAGAGCACCGACGGGGTCCGCGAGCCGATGCGGCTCAGCGGGACTATTCCCAGCGCGGCCACGGTCCGGGGGCATCGCGCGGCATTCTCCTCGACCAGCGCGCCATCCTTCCACAGATAGAAAGCGCTCCAGCTGGGATCGTCGAGCAGACCGGCAAAGTCCTTGCGCGGCCGGTCCGCCTCGGCCTCGACGTAGGGCCGGAACTCGGCGTCCGCTTCGAGCAGCGCAGCCAGCTCGTCATGTATCGCCGTGGTTTCGTCTTCCAAGGCGGCAGCCCATTCAAATTCGTCGCGCTCGAAATATTGCCGCTGAAGCAGGTAGGGGACGTAGAGAACGCTGGGTTGCTGAGGATGAATGTCGCGTTCGCCATTCAATATTTCGACCGTGTGCGAAAGCCGTAGGCCATCCGCCCGATCGAGCGTCGCGACGGCATCGCGGATCGACTGGCTGAATTCGCGCGCCTGGGCATTGATATAATCTTGTGCGGAGCGAAGGTCGGCAACGATCTCCGGCGACTGTGGCCCGAGCGATCGGGCGCGATCGAGGGCGCGCTGGAAAAAGGCAGCGGTCGCACGGGGGTTTTCGGATCGACGGTGGCAATCGGCGCGAAGGAGCAGGCCGCTCAAATTGTCGGGGCTGGCCTCCAGCAGCGCATCGAGCGCCGCCGCCTCGCACTCCAGATTACCTTCGAACTTGCAGGCGCGAACCAGCATCAGCCGCATCGGGACGGTGCCGAAGCCTGCATCGATCAGCGACGAAAATGCCTCACGGGCCGCCGCGCCATCTCCGCCCTCAAGGGCCGCCACACCTCGACGCGCCACCTCTTCGGCGGCCGTGCGATCGAGTGGCGGCGTCCCGGTCAGTCCGAATCGGCCTTGGCGTCGAACCGCGCCTGTGCGGCGCGGATGCAGTCGATATGTTCGGTCGCCCACTGGCCGAGTGCGTTGACCGGCTCGCGAAGCGAGACTCCCAAGTCGGTGAGTTCGTAATCGACCCGCGGCGGAATCGTCGGCGTCACGTGGCGCGAGATCAGTCCGTCGCGCTCAAGCCCGCGCAGCGACAGCGTCAGCATCCGCTGCGACACGCCATCGATGGCGCGCTTCAGTTCGGAAAAACGCTGCGGTCCGTTGGCCAGTGCCATCACGATCTGCATGCTCCACTTGTCGCCTACCCGGTTGAGCACGGGGGTGACGCGCCGACAAGCGCTGCTGTCGTGCGAAATATTCGCATCCTTGGCCTCGGCGGGGGCAGGCACATCGCTGTGCCTAGCGAACAAATTAATGCCGTCTTGTAGCTGGTCCATGCCCGGTTACTTAAAGCGTCTCAGGCACAAATCAATACCAAGGACCAGATGATGACCATCCTCAAGATCGACAGCAGCATTACCGGCGACGTCAGCGTCAGCCGCCAGTTGACCGGTGCCATCACCGACCAACTCGTCTCGCAGAACCTCGATCAGCGCGTCGTCCAGCGCGATCTCGTCGCGACGCCGCTGGCGCACTTCACGCTGGGCGGATCGGGCGATGCCGACATCCTCGCCGAGTTCATGGACGCCGACACGATCGTGGTCGGTGCGCCGATGTACAATTTCACCGTTCCCAGCCAGCTCAAGGCGTGGATCGACCGGATCCTCGTCGCGGGCACGACTTTCCAGTACAGCGCCGAAGGCAAGCCCGAAGGCCTCGTCGGCGACAAGCGCGTCATCGTCGCCATCTCGCGCGGCGGTTTCTACGATGACGGCAACGCTTTCGAACATGTGAAGAGCTACCTTCAGGCGGCGTTCGGCTTCATCGGTATCGTGCCCGAATTCGTCCACGCCGACGGGATCGCGGTCGGACCCGAACAGCGCGACGCCGGGATCGCCAACGGCCTCCTCGAAGTCGAGCGGCTAGCCGCCTAGGACGGAGGGCCGAACGGGGCGGCGCGTCGCCGTCCCGTCGCGACCCACCCAAGCGCCAGGCCGAAGCCGACCAGGTGGCTAGGCGCGGCGCCGGCGACGGGCATCGGGAACGCCCAGAATGCCGCGACGACCGCCGCGACGGTGAAATAAGCCGCAAGCGCGATGCCGTCCGCATCGCCGCTCGCCGCGAGCGCGGCGATCATCAGCGCGACCGCGGCAAGATGCAGCAGGATGGCGGGCGTCCCGCTCAACCGCGCAATCTCGATCGTCCCTTCGACAAACGCGACCGGGGGCGGGGTGCGGATCCCTGCAACGACAATCCCGACGACAGTCACGAACAAAGCGCCGACCGCGATCGAGGTGCGCCGCCGCGACCAGCCGCGACGCGAATGGACACTGGCGTGGACCATCAGCGCGACCATTCCGGCGGCCAGCGCGGACAAGGTCGCCGCGTCCGGCTGCAGAGCCACCAGCGCCATCGGCAGCAGGATCAGCGCACGCCAGTGGCGGCCTTCGCGGCTGGCAGCGATCGCCAGCAGCAGCGGCACCAGCATCAGCGCGGGCTGGACATCGAACGGGCCGAGCGGGAGCCAGCGGCGAACGCCGTCGACCTCGGCCCCGACCAACAGAACCAGCGCAAGGACGACGGTGCCAAGCGCGAACAGCGCCGCGGCGCCCCAATGCCGGCGAGCAAGAGCGTGAGAGCCCCACCCGAGAGCCAACCCGACGACAAAGGCCGCGGCGTTTCTGCTGGCCATGCCGGGCAGGGCGCCGACGTCCCACAGGAACGCCGCGCCGGCGGCGACCGCGCAGGTGCCGAGCGCCAGCGACGCCGACCCCGCGCGGGACATCAGGCGCTCAGCAACCGCAGCGGGTTTTCGATGTAGGACTTCATCGTCTGCAGGAAGTTCGCCGCGTCCCAGCCATCGACGACGCGATGGTCGCAGCTGAGGCTGAGGTTCATCAGCTTGCGCGCTTCCAGGTCGCCATCGACGATCACCGGCATTTCGCGCAGCTTGTTGACCGCGATGATCGCGACTTCGGGCCGGTTGATGACCGGGGTCGAGGTGACGCCGCCCATCGGGCCGAGGCTCGACAAAGTGATCGTCGATCCGCTGAGTTCGTCGCGTGAGGCCTTGCCCGACTTGGCCGCATCGGCAAGCCGCGCGACCTCGCGTGCGAGTTGCCACACGTTCCTGGATTGCGCGTCGCGAATGACGGGGACCATCAGGCCGCCGGGAGTCTGCGTCGCCATGCCAAGGTGCATCGACCCGTGACGGGTCAGCTGCATGGCATCGTCGTCGAAGGTCGCGTTGAGCATCGGCCAATCGACCAGCGCCTTGCCCATCGCGGTGATGAGGAATGGGAGCAACGTCAGCTTGGGATTGTCGCCGCGATCGCGATTCATCATCGCGCGAGTCTCTTCCAGGTCGGTGACGTCAAACTCTTCGACCAGCGTGAAGTGGGGTATGCGGCGCTTGGCCTCCTGCATATTCTCCGCGATCTTGCGACGAAGCCCGACGACCTTGATCGTCTCGTCGGCGCGCTTGGCGCCGCCGCCGTGGCTGACGCCACCGCCATGATAGAGCAAATACGCATCGAGGTCGGCGTGGCGGATGCGATCGCTTGCGATCTTCACGTCGCCCAGGTCGATGCCCAGGTCGCGCGCACGCTGGCGCACTGCCGGCGAGGCGAGCACCTTCGCTGCTTCGGCATGATCGGTCACAGGCGTCGGCGCAGATTCGGCGCGAGGTGCGACCGGTGCAGGCGCGGTTGCAGGCGCTGGTGCCGGCGGGGTAGGCGCTTCCTCCGTCGCGCTGGTCGGAATCGCTTCCTCCTGCGCCTCGGTAGCGACGACCGCACCGTCACCAAGCGGCTGCTCGTCGCGGCTTTCGGGCGCGGCGGCGGTGCCTTCGGTCTCGATCTCGACCAGCACCGACCCGATCGCGATCTGGTCGCCGACTTCGCCGGCCAACTTGGTCACGGTGCCCGCGACCGGGCTTTCCATTTCGACCGTCGCCTTGTCGGTCATCATATCGGCGAGCTGCTGGTCTTCTTCGACCCGGTCGCCGACCGCGATGTGCCATGCGACGATCTCGGCCTCGGCAATGCCTTCGCCGATGTCGGGGAGCTTGAACTGATAGGTCGCCATTAGGACTCCATCACTTTCTTGAGAGCGGCCTTGAGGCGCTTCGGCCCCGGGAAATAGGCCCATTCGTAGGCATGCGGATAAGGGGTATCGGGACCCGCCACGCGGATCACCGGCGCCTCGAGGTGATAGAAGCAGCGCTCCTGCACCAGCGCGGCAAGCTCGGCGCCGTAACCGCAGGTGCGCGTCGCTTCCTGCACCACGAGGCAGCGGCCGGTCTTCTTCACGCTTTCCTCGATCGCTTCGATATCGAGCGGAAGCAACGTGCGCAGGTCGATGACCTCGGCGTCGATGCCATTCTCCTCGACAGCGGCACGCGCGACGTGGACCATGGTGCCATAGGTCAGCACGGTCAGCGCCTCGCCCGGGCGGACGATCGCGGCCTTGCCGAGCGGCACGGTGAAGTGGCCGTCAGGGACCTGCGCTTCCTCGCGCTTCGCCCACGGCGTGACCGGGCGGTCGTGATGTCCGTCGAACGGGCCGTTGTAGATGCGCTTGGGCTCGAAGAAGATCACCGGATCGGGATCCTCGATCGCCGCGATCAGCAGGCCCTTCGCGTCGTGCGGGTTCGACGGGATCACCGTTTTCAGGCCGGCGACGTGGGTGAACAGCGCTTCGGGGCTCTGGCTGTGCGTCTGCCCGCCGAAAATGCCGCCGCCGTAGGGGGAGCGGATGACCATCGGCATAGTCCATTCGCCCGCGGTGCGATAGCGCATCTTGGCGACCTCGCTGACGATCTGGTCGTAGCCGGGGTAGATGTAGTCGGCGAACTGGATCTCGATCACGGGCTTCAGGCCATAGGCCGCCATGCCCACCGCAGTGCCGACGATCCCGCCCTCGGAAATCGGCGCGTCGAAGGCGCGGGTCTTGCCGAACTGCTTTTGCAGGCCTTCCGTCGCGCGAAACACGCCGCCGAAATAGCCGACGTCTTCGCCATAGACGACGACGCTCTCGTCCTTGGCCATCATCACGCGGTGAGCGTCGTTGATCGCCTGGATCATGTTCATCGTCGCCATCAGCCGCGCGCCTCTTCCAGGATTTCTTCGCGCTGCTCGGCGATGTGCCACGGCACCTCGGCATAAACGTCGTCGAACATGCCCGCGATGTTGTCGCGGCCCTGTTCGGGAAGGATGCCCTGTTTTTCCGCATCCTTTTGCGCGGCGCGGACCGTGGCGTCGATTTCCTTGTCGAGCGCTGCGTCGCGCTCGTCGTCCCACTCGCCCAGCGCGACCAGATGCGCCTTCAGCCGCGCGATCGGATCGCCCAGCGGCCACGCCTGCGCTTCGCCGGCGGGTCGATATCCGGTCGGATCGTCGGAGGTGGAATGCCCCTCGGCGCGATAGGTGAAGAACTCGATCAGCGTCGGTCCGCTGTTGGTCCGCGCCCGCTCCGATGCCCAGCGCACTGCCGCATAGACCGCGAGCGCATCATTGCCGTCGACGCGAAGGCCGGCGATGCCATAGCCGACCGCGCGCGCAGCGAAGGTCGCCTGCTCGGCGCCCGCGATTCCGGAGAAGCTGGAGATCGCCCACTGGTTGTTGACCACCGCCAGGATCACCGGCGCCTGGTAGACCGCGGCGAAGGTCAGCGCTGAATGGAAGTCGCCTTCCGCGGTCGCGCCGTCGCCGATCCAGCCCATCGCGATGCGGCTGTCGCCCTTGATCGCGCTCGCCATCGCCCAGCCGACCGCCTGCGGATATTGGGTGCCGAGGTTGCCCGAGATGGAAAAGAAGCCGTGCTTCTTGTCCGAATACATGATCGGTAGCTGGCGACCCTTCAGCGTATCGCCCGCGTTCGAGTAAATCTGGCACATCATCTGGCGCAGCGGATAGCCGCGCGCGACCAGCAGGCCCTGCTGGCGATAGGTCGGGAAGTGCATGTCCTCGGGGTCCATCGCGGTGGCGGCGGCGACCGCAATCGCCTCCTCACCCGTGCACTTCATGTAGAAACTGGTCTTCCCCTGCCGCTGCGCGCGATACATTCGGTCGTCGAACACGCGGACCGTCTTCATGTCGGTCAGCATCTTGCGCAGGGTATCGGGGTCGAGGCGCGGATCCCATGGCCCCGTCGCGCGACCTTCGTCATCGAGCACGCGCACCAGGTGGTTGGTCAGCGGATGCGTTTCCTTCGCGTCGGCACCGACGTCGGGCCGCGGCGCTTCGCCAGCAGCGGGGACGACGATCGACGAGAAGTCGGGCGCGTCGCCCGGCCGATACGCCGGCTCGGGCACATGCAGGGCCAGCGCCGGCCGATTGGGGCGCGCTTGGGGTTCGCTCATCCTCACCTTTCCGCCGCCGATGGCCGGCGATCGATATTTTAGAGTCGCGAACCCCCTAGATTGTTCCGCCTCGTGCCTCAACCGGTGGCGTCGAACGCCAATATGTCGCCAGGTTGACAATCGAGTTCGCGGCAGATCGCCTCGAGCGTGGAGAAGCGGATCGCGCGCGCCTTGCCGGTCTTCAGGATCGACAGGTTGGCCAGCGTGATGTCGACCCGCTCCGCAAGTTCGGTGAGGGTCATCCGCCGCTCGTGAAGCCGGTCGTCGAGCTTGACGATGATCGCCATCAGATCGTCCCTTCCAGCTCTTCGCGCATCGCCGCGCCGACCCGGAACACCCGCGCCAGAATGAAGAGCACCAGCGTCAGCAGAGTCGCGCCGACGGCCAGGTTAAGCGCGTCCTCGGCGAGGAGGGCAGTGCTCATCTTGCGGAACCAGACCGCAATCGAGGCCACGGCAACCAAGAGGAACTGGATCACGAGATTCATCCACGCCATGCGCTGCAGCCGGTCGGCATTGATCGGAACGAACGGGTCGCCCATTCGCACCGACCCGACGATGCGGAAGAGTTCGCGCAGGAAGAGAAACGTCAGCGCAAGCAGCGCGCCGATCAGGAGCATACCCGCGACCACCGCGAGATAGCCGCCGTCCGCTACGCCCTCGAGCGCCAGCTTGTCGTTCATCTCCTGCCGCTGGACGGTCAGCACGGCGCCGAGACCGATCGCGGTCATCGTCGTTGCAAAGGCGCAAAGACCCATTGCCCCACCAAGGACGTATCGCGCGGTGGTGAGCAACGGGTCCGAATTCGATCTGGTGATGGTCATCATCGTTCTCCGATATCCTCAATATCGAAAAACAATATGCAATCTGCGCTTATTGTCAATCGACAATATCGAAAAACGATAATGATCAGTCTTGGTGTGGCACTCCGACGCTCGCGCCGGCAGTGAAGCTTCCGCCGGCTTGCTCGTGGAACCAGAAGGGCTTGAAGCCCGACGCGCTGCCCGGGACATTGCCCGCAACCACCTGAAGATTACGGTCGAGCAGGCGGCCGCCGACCATCGTCATCGAGACGCTAGTCGAGTTTCGGATGTTCTCCAGCGGGTTGGCGTCGAGGATGACGAGGTCGGCCAGCTTGCCAGGCTCGACGCTGCCAAGGTCCTTGTCGAGGCCGAGCGCGCGCGCCGGGTTGATCGTGCCGGTCTTGAGCGACTGCAGCGGAGTCATTCCGCCGAGGGCGAAGCTCCACAGGTCCCAGTGCGCGCCAAGGCCTTCGCGCTGCCCGTGCGCGCCGATCGACACCGGCACGCCAAGCTCGCTGACCTGTCGTGCGACGTTGGCGATCGACTGCAGATTATTCTCTTCGTCGGGATACATCACCGGTCGGCGCGAGCGCGCATCGAGCAGGGGGCGGGGGACCCAGCGCGACAGGATCGGCTCCTCCCACACCTTGGTTTTCTGGTACCACCAATTTTCGCCGAACGCGCCGCCGTACGCGACGATCAGCGTGGGCGTGTAGGCGGTGCCGCTGCCGCGCCAGAATTGAAGCACGTCGTCGTAAACATTGGCGACGGGCAGCGAATGTTCGATCGTCGTGTGACCGTCGGCGATCATCGTCATGTTGTGCTCGAACAGCGAACCGCCTTCGGGAACAACTTCCATCCCCAGTTGGCGCGCGGCCTGGATCACCATCTGCCGCTGTTCGCGCCGCGGCTGGTTGTAGCTCTTCACCGACCAGGCGCCCGATGCCTGCAGGCGCCGCAGGTGCGACAGCGCGTCGTCCAGGCTGTTCACCTCCACCGTGAATGGCGTCGTCGCGCCGTAAAGGATGGTGCCGGTCGAGAAGATGCGGGGCCCGAGGATCTTGCCCGCCTTCTGATATTCCGCCGCGGCGAAGATCTCGGCGGTGTCGTTCGACGGGTCGTGCACCGTGGTCACGCCATAAGCGAGCGCAGCGGCGTGGACCCAATTCTGCTGCGGCACGATCAGGTCGCTGCCCATCGGCCCGTGCCAGTGCGCGTCGATCAGGCCGGGGATGATCGTCTTTCCGGTGACGTCGATCGTGCGCGTGCCCGCCGGTACCGACACCGCGGCGGTCGGCCCGACGGAGATGATGCGATCGCCTTCGATCACCACCGTCCCGCCCTCGATCACTTCGTCGCCGCGCATCGTCACGATCCGCGCCCCGGTCAGCGCGATGCGGCCCGATGGCTTGACCTGTTCGGCAACGATACCGAGTTGCGCGACCAGAGGCGCGGGCGCCTGCTTGCCGCCAGTGAAGGCGTTCGAGGCGCCGACATTCTGGCCGTAGAGGTTCGGACCCTGGCTCCAGTAGAGCGTGCGCCCGTTGCCCGACCAGTGGATCCAGTCGCCCGCATCGACGCTGAGCCGCGACTGCGGCAGCGCCTTGCCCTCGGGCGCGATTTCGATTTCCCGGCCCGAACGAACGAACGGCGTCACATAGGCCTGGTAGCGCTCGGTCCAGGCGACATACTGCTCATCGGGCGACAGCGCGAACCGCGCTGCGTTCTGCGAGACGAGGTGCGTGACTTCGTCGGTCCCGGCGAGCGACACCGACTTCAGCAGCCGCTTGCCCTCAGGTCCCGACGCGGTGAAGAAAATGCGGTCGTTGGCCGCGCCGAACATCGGCTGGCCGCCGCTTTTCGCGACGCGCTTGGCCGCCCCGCCGCGCGCGGGGACGACGTAGAGACCGGGATCGCGGCCGTAGAGCGGCGTCGTCAGGAAGCCGTCGCTGGTCTTGCGATAGGTGATCATGCTGCCGTCGGGCGAGAATGCGGGCTCGACGTAATGGCCCGGCTCGCTGGTGACGACGCGACCCTCGCCGCCGCCCGCCGACACCACCTTGATCCGTGCCGCCTTGTCATCGGTCCAGCCGACATAGGCGATCTGCCGCCCATCGCGCGAGAAGGTCGGGTAGCTTTCCATTTCCGCGCCGCGGGTCAGCCGCCGCGGGTTGGCGCCGTTGCCGTCGGCGATCCACAAATTGCCAAGCGCTTCATAGACGGTGCGCGACCCGTCGGGGCTCTTGGTGGCGAAGCGGACCATTTTCGTTTTGAAGCTGGCGGGCGCGACTTCCTTCTGCTGGCGAACCGCATCCTCGACGAAGCGCGATCCGGTGACGTGGAAGGGGATTTCGAAGATGGCGCGGCTGGCCACGTCGACGCGGTGGATCCCGCCCTTCGCCCAGAACACGATCGACTTGCTGTCAGGGGTCCAGCTCATCCCCGGATAGACGCCGTGGACCGCCCAAGTTTCCTGCATGTCGCGGTCGAGGATGTCGGTGACCGGCGTGATGCGTCCGGACGCGATGTCCATCGTCATCAGCGTCGATTTGTACCGGACGCGGCGGATGAAGGCCAAGGTCTTGCCGTCCGGCGACGGGGTCGGACGGATCGCGCCACCGGGACCGTCGACATAGGTTTCGATCGTGCCGGTCTGCCGGTCGAGCCGCTGGATGACGTAGATCTGCCCGTTCGGATCCTTCGAATATTCGAACGTGTCGCCGGGAGTCGCGTCGTCGGAGAAATAGAGATAGCGGCCATCGGGCGAGAAGGCGGGTTCGTTGGTGTCCTTCTGCTTGGTGCGCGCCTTGGTCATCTGCACGCCAGAGCCCTTGTCCCCGCCGCTGCGGTGGTAGAGCCACATCTCGCCCGCGCCGAGCGAGCGCGACGAGGTGAAATGCTTGCGCGCGACGATGAAGCTGCCGTCGGGCGACCAGTCGGCCTGGTTGAGCAGGCGGAAATCTTCCTTGGTGATCTGGCGCGGGGCGGAGCCGTCGCGGCGGATCGTCCAGATATTATCGCCGCCGCCGCGGTCGGACGTGATCGCGATCTCCTGCCCATCGGGCGAATAGCGCGGCTGCATGTCCCACGAATGGCCGGTCGAGATCGCGCGTGCTTCGCCGCCGCCGATCGGCACGGTATAGATGTCGCCCAACAGGTCGAACGCGATCTCGCGTCCGTCGGGCGACACGTCGAGGCTCATCCACGTGCCCTTGCGCGTGTCGATCGGCACGGTGCGACCGGGGCCGTGGGGGACGTTGACGTTCCACTTCGGACCCTTGAGACCGGCGGTCCCCGGCGCGGGGGCGATCCCAGGCGGCACGTCCTGCTGGATTGGTTCGGCCTGGCCCGGCTGCGGGATCGGCGGCGCGACCGGCGGGGTGGGGGCGGGCGTCGGCTGCTGGGCGGCAAGGGTCGGCACGGCGACCGCGAACAGAGAGCAGCCGAGCAGCAGCGAAATATGACGCATGAGAGTCCCCCGAGGTGTTGGTTCGCGCGGGACCTTGGCGATGGGCGGCGTGCAAGGCAACGCGTGTCGCCCCGCCGTTCGTCGAATTGACGGGGCCGCGTGCCAGCGGCTAGGCGGTCGGCATGACCGACAAGCCAGACCTCCCCGACCGCCTCAGCCTCGACCCGCGCAACGAGCACTTCGACCAGGACGTGCTGAAGCATGGCGTCGGCATCCGCTTCAACGGTGTCGAAAAGACCAATGTCGAGGAATATTCGATTTCCGAAGGCTGGATCCGCGTCGCCGCGGGCAAGAGCCGCGATCGCTTCGGCAATCCGATGACGGTCAAGCTCAAGGGCACCGTCGAACCTTACTACGAAGGCGAAGAAAAAGGCCCCGGCGAGGCGCCGAGGCCTGATCCTTACTGACTTACCGTGCCGGCTTAGACGGCGCGGCTGTTCCGGCGGCGCGATTCCGCTGCCTTGCGACCACGCGAATAGTCGATCAGCTTCTTGGCGCCGTAACCGGCGGCTAGCGCGAAGCCGAGCGGGCCGAGCCCGCGACGAGCGATGACCGGCACCGCGGCGCCCAGCAGCGCGCCCGCGGCCTTGTTGTTGCGTCCAGCGAGCTTCTCTCCGGCGATCGCGCCCAAAATCTTGGCAAACATGATGGTCCCTTTCAGGTGAAAATCTGATTGCGGCACCAGCGAACGACGCACGCCACGGTTCCCGCGCGGCAAAGTCGTGGGAATTCCCAACTGCTGGTGGGAATTCACGCCAACTCCTCCCCATTCCGCCGCCGAATATCCCATTTTTGGCGGAAAACTCGAATTGGCACGGCACTTGAAACAGTTGAGGCATGGACCCGACGCACCAAGCCGAGGGCCATGAAAAAGGGAGAATAAAATGTCCGGTCTGAAGTTTCATCGTCATCTGGTCGCGGCCTTCGCGTCGCTCCTGATGAGCTCGATCGCGGTCAGCGCCGCGATTTCTCCGGCCCCCGTTTCGGCCGCCAACGTGGAAGTTGTCACCTATGCCTGAATTCGAACCGATCGTGGCCCGTCCGGCCATCCGCATTCCGCGGGTTGCCGAACAGCAGACGGAAACGGTTAGCCGTTTCGCGCCGCTTGCCGGCATCCTGTCGGGCCCGATCTTCACCCGGACCCGCGACATCATCGCGGCGAACATGACGGAATTGCTCGACCGGTCGGAAGACCCGGCCCGAATGATCCGCATGATCATCGTCGAGATGGAAGAGACGCTGGTCGAGGTGCGGGCCACCGCCGCCCGGTCGATCGCCGACATCAAGGAGCTTCGCCGCTCCTGCAACCGGCTCGACGACCTGGCCAATGGGTGGACCGAAAAAGCCGGCCTCGCGCTGGAAAAGGGTCGCGAAGACCTGGCCCGCGCCGCGCTGGTCGAAAAGCAGAAGGCGGCCGAAATGGCCGAAGGAATTCATGCCGAGATCGCGCAGATCGAAACGGTGCTCAAGGGCTACGAAGCCGACATCCAGCGGCTTCAGGCAAAGCTTGCCGAGGCCCGCGCACGCCAGGCCGCGATCAACAGCCGGTTCGAGAGCGCGATGACCCGCGCCCGCACCAGCGAGATGCTGCACGGCAGCCGCACCGAGGAAGCGTTCGCCAAGTTCGAGCTGCTCGAACGCCGCGCGGACTTTGCCGAAGGACGCGCCGACGCACTCGGCCTCACCGGGCCGAAGAGCCTGGAGGAAGAGATTTCGGAGCTTCGCGCCGCCACGGCGGTCGATGCAGAACTCGAAGAACTCAAAGCCGCGCTGAACGCGGCCAAATAATCGGGAAGGACAAAGGGGAATGTCGTTGAAAACCAATTATTCGCTGGATCGCCACGATCGCAAGATCGCCGGGGTCTGCTCCGAGCTCGGCCGCCGCTTCAGCGTCGACCCGACCTTCCTTCGCATCGGCTTCGTCGCCCTCGCGCTGTTCACCGAATGGGAGATTGCAGTCGTCGCCTATGCCGCGATGGCGATCTACTTCTTCGCGCAAAAGAAGAAGGCCGGAAGCAGCGAACGCGTCAGCGAATATGACAAGATGGGCAAGGTTGGCGAAGGCCGCACCTCGATCCACGCGCTCCGTACCGAGCTGGACGAGAACGACCGCCGCATGATGGCGATCGACCACCACCTCAACAGCCAGAACGACGAACTGGCTCGCGAGATCGAAGCCCTCCGGTCGGAGAAATGACCATGGACGCGCTATCGATTGGCCTGATCGGGGGAACCTCGATCGTTGCCCTGGGCGGCGCCGCGATGGCCGCGCTCAAGGGATGGCAGGGGTGGCTCGACTTCAAGCGGCTGGAACTTGCCAGCCGCATGGGCGAACCCGACCTGCCCCCCGCCGGCGGACGCATCGAAATTGCGGACCTCAAGGAACGGGTCCGCAAGCTCGAGGCGATCGCCAGCGGGATCGACCTTTAGAAGTCGAACCGCGCGGTCAGGCGGATGTCGCGCCCCGCCAACGGGGCGTAATCCTTCAGCAAGCTGGAGTGGCGACGCGCGGTGACATCGAAGATGTTGTTCGCGGCCAGACCGAGTACCAGGTCGGGACGACTGGTCAGCGGATGCCATTCGACCGACGCGTTGAGCAGGGTGTAGCCCGGCGTTTCGGTCTCCAGCGGCGCGGTCCGCGACTGCTTGAACGCCCGCTCGACCTCGACCCGCCCATCGATCGGCCCGCGGCTTGCGGTCAGCGCACCGAGCAGGCGCACCGGCGGGATCTGCGGCGCAGGACCATAGCCCTTGATCGTCGCGCGAACCGCATCGGCCTGCGCTTCCATTCCCCAATCGATCCCCGCGGCCGTCCCGAGCGGCGAGGTCAGTTCGACCTCGATCCCCGAGTAACGCGCCTTGCCCTGAGAATAGAGGTAGACGGGCAGGTCGTCCTCGATCTCGCCGGTCGGCGACTGGTAGATGAAGTTGGTGAAGCGGCTGTGGAAGGCGGTCAGGCCGAGCCGGACGGGGCCCGCCGTCCGGCGCAGCGTCAGTTCGCCGCCCAGGCTGCGTTCGGCCTTCAAATCAGGATCGCCGATCTCGAACGCCTGCGTGCCCGCGTGCGGACCGTTGGCGAACAGCTCGTCGACCGCCGGCGCGCGTGAGGAGCGGGCAAGGTTGATCCCGGCGCGCCATCCCGGCGCGAACTCGTAGAGCGCGCCGCCCGACAGCGAGACGGTGGTGAAGCGGCGGCGTCCGGCGTCGGTGCCAAGCTGATCGTCGGCCTCGGCGGTCAGCGTCGAACGCTCGATCCGCGCCCCCGCCTCGAACCGCCAGTCACCCGCGCGATAGCTTTGCAGGGTGAAGAGGCCGGCCTGCTTCTGCCGCGCGTCGGGGAGGTATTTTTCCTCACCACGGATGCGGACCGACTTGTCGACATATTGAAGGCCGCTGGTGCCGCCCCAACCGCCACGCTCGTTCTGCACTGCCTCGGCGCGAAGTTCGCCGCCGTTGGTGAAAAAGCTGGTGCCGATCTCGCCGCTCTCTTCGAGCTCGTCGTGGCGATAGCGCGAATAGCCGCCGCGGAGCTTGATCGCCTCGAACGCGCCGCCGATCGGCACTTCGATGCGCCCGTCATATCGTGTCGAGCGAACGTCTAGCGTCGGCGCCTCGACCTCGGCGCCGGGCTCGAGCGAGTAGCGCAACGGGATTCCATAAAGCGCGGTGTGGCGCGTGATCGACAGGCCCGCATTCAAGCCGCCATCGACGTAGGCGATTCCGCCCGCGAATTCCTTGGATCGCGCCGCGCTGTTGGGCAGTTCGCCCTTCAGGTCGGCAAGCGCGCGGACGTCCGGGTCGGCGCTCGCGCGTGCCTCCTCGCGCAGTGGCCGCGAGAGGACGTAGCCGCCGGTGTCGAGATCGTCGCTCTTCGACCAGCTGCCGTCGCCATGAAGGACGAAGCCCGCGCCGAGCGGAACGTCGACCGACAGGCTGGCGGAGCGTTCGTTGGCGGCCGAGCCGTAACCGGCCATGCCCTCGGCATGAAGCGGCCGTTCGGGATCGCGGCGCGGAATACGCGAGTCGATGACGTTGACGACACCGCCGATCGCCGACGATCCGAACAGAAGCGCCGAAGGGCCGCGCAGGATTTCGACGCGGTCGGCGGTCAGCGGGTTGATCGCGACCGCATGGTCCGCGCTCGACGACGACAGGTCGAGGCTGCCGATGCCGTCGGTCAGGATGCGGATGCGGTCACCGCCAAGGCCGCGCAGGATCGGGCGCGACGCGGCGGGTCCGAAGCTGGTCGCGCTGACGCCCGGCTGCTTCGCGAGCGTCTCGCCGATGCTGGGCCGGACCTCGCGCGCGAGATCGGCGCCATCGACGACCGACACGCCGCCAAGCACATCGTCGATGCTCTTGCGGGTGCCGGTCACGATCACGTCGTTGGCGTGGTCGTGGTGATCGTCGACATGGTCGGGCTGCGCGGCGGGGGCCGTGGTCGTCTGCGCGAAGGCGTTGGCAGGGAGAAGAGCGAGCGAGAGCGCGAGAAGCGATGTGGAGATCTTTTGCATGTCGGACTTGTAGGACAGGATGATACAACATGACAAATGGCCGCGCGGACTGTTCGTCGCTGCTCTTCGTCACTTCGTCGAAAGCGAAGGGTCGCGGAGTGGGCATCGCTGCGCTAGGCGCTTGCCCATGTTCATGACCCACCTCGAATGCTCGCTGACCGGTGAGCGCTACGACTCCGACCGTCTCCAAAATCTGTCGCGCGCAGGAAGACCGCTGCTGGCGCGCTACGATCTCGACAAGGTCGCCGCCGTCCTGACCCGCGAAGAATTGGCGAAGCGCCCCGCGGGCATGTGGAAGTGGCGCGAACTGCTTCCGCTTCCCGCTGGGTCGGAGCCCGTAAGCCTGGGCGAACCGGAAACGCCGCTGATCGAACTCGTCCAGACCGGCACCAATCACGGAGCCCGGCCGCCGCTGGTGAAGGACGAAGGACGCTTGCCGACCGGTTCGTTCAAGGCCCGCGGGCTGGCGGCGGCGGTGAGCATGGCGCGGCACTTCGGCGTGACTCGCATCGCCATGCCGACCAACGGCAATGCCGGCGCCGCGCTCGCCGCGTATGGCGCCCGCGCTGGCATCGACACGCTGGTGATTTGTCCGCAGGAGACCCCCGAACTCAACATCCGCGAGACCGCCGCGCTCGGCGCCGAGGTGATCGTCGCCGACGGCCAGATCGACGAATGCGGTCGCATCGTCGGCGAAGGCGCGGCGGCGGGGCGCTGGTTCGACTGCTCGACGCTGAAGGAGCCCTATCGACTGGAGGGCAAAAAGGTCATGGGGCTCGAACTCGCCGAGCAGCTTGGCTGGGAGCTTCCCGACGCGATCTTCTATCCCACCGGCGGCGGCACCGGCCTGATCGGCATGTGGAAGGGCTTCGACGAACTGGAGAAGATCGGCCTGATCGGATCGAAGCGCCCGCGCATGATCGCGGTGCAGGCGACCGGCTGCGCGCCGATGGTCCGCGCGTTCGAGGCGGGCGAGGAGTTTGCGGAACGCTGGGAAGGGGCGGCCACGATGGCCACCGGCATTCGCGTTCCCAAGGCGGTCGGCGACTTCCTGATCCTGCGCGCGGTGCGCGAAAGCGGCGGCGCCGCCATCGCGGTCGAGGAGGAAGCGATCGCCCGAGCGGTCGAGGATGTCGCGGGCGACGAAGGAATGCTGCTTTGCCCCGAAGGCGGCGCCGTCGTCGCGGGATGGCGCGCGGCGCTCGACCGGGGTCTGGTCGATCGCAACGAGCGGGTAGTGCTGTTCAATTGCGCCAACGGCAACAAATATCCGCTGCCCGATCGGGCGCGGCGGATGCGGCTGGCGGAACTGGATGCGGGAAGCCTCTAGGCCCCAGAAACGAGTAAACCCCGGCAACCGAAGTTGCCGGGGTTCCATGGTTCGCTTCCGAAGAATTGAACCACGATAGCAAAACGTCGGTCGCGGGTTCGGGTTCCACGGCCACCGAAAATTTTTTTCAGCAGCGCCGAACAGCGGCACATCTGCTTTCGGCGGGCCGACTGATTTTTCTATTCGAGCCGAATTTCGCATCGGTGAAAGCAATTGCCAAAGCGGGTCCCGACACTACAAATTCCGATACCGGAAATTGAGGGTTGTCGAATGGCGTTTGGGTCGGATCTGCTGAACATCTTCTCTTCGATTTCCAAGTCGCCGACCAATCCAGCTGCCGCGCGCCAATCGACGGCGTATGATGTCGCCGAACTGTTCGAAGGGCCGCTGGCGGTGTCCGACGCCGAGGCGGACGGGGCGCTGCCGCTCGACGAGAAGCTGCGCCAGGCCTATTTCTGGATCGTCAATCACGCGATCATCAGCCCGCATTACGACATTGAATATAATGACGGTCCGCCCGCCGCCTTTCCGATCGGTGACAGCGGGTCCGAACTGGTGCTCCCCTCGGCCCAGAGCTATTCGTCTTACGTCCTCCTGCCGCTGCTGACCTTCGCCACGCGCAGCAAGTGCCTGTTCGTCGGCGGCCCCGGGCGCGGCAAGACCGCCAGCGCGATCTTGATGGGCGTCCTTGCCGGCTACAGCCCGCGCGAGGTTCGTCGCTCGATGCAGCATGGCCATCCGCAGATGACAATCGCCGACCTGCTCGGCAATCCACTCCCCGCCGATCTCGTCGGCGCGCAGTCGATGGAAGAAATCCGCATCGCTTGGCGCCCTTGGCTGTCGATGCGGGTCAGGATCATCGACGAATATAATCGCATCCCGACCCGCACGCAGAGCGCGTTGCTGACGGTGATGGGCGACAATTATGCCGAGGTGCTGGGCCACATCTACGAATGTCCCGATGCCGCATGGTACCTGACCGCCAATGACGATGCGGGCGGCGGCACCTATCAGGTGATCGAGGCGCTGCGCGACCGCATCGACGTTATCGTCCAGGCGCTGTCGTTCAATCCGCGCTTCCTCAACGACCTGCTGATGCGGATCGAGGCCAATGTCCGGCCCGAGGATGTCGTCCCGTCGCAGATCGTTTTCACGACCGAAGAGCTCGACCGGATGACCCGCGCCATTCGCGCCATTCCCGTTCCCGAGCACGTCCGCCGTCGCATCGAATTCTTCAGCAGCCAGTTCGAGCTGTTCGAATCGGCCGGCGAGCAGTTCGAATATATGACCAAGGACACCGCGCGTCTGTCGCGGGTCGACTGGGCGGCGGCGGTTGCTGCGGACCAAGGGCGCGACCGGCTCAAGGACTTGGGCTGCCAGACGATGAATGGCCTGTCGGTTCGCAACCTGATGACGCTGCTCACCTTCGCCAAGGCGATGAGCTGGTTCCGCGGCTCAGCCGAGGTCGACCTCGAAGACGTGCGCCAGGTGCTGCCGTTCGTCCTCAACGACAAGCTTCATCCCGACGTCGACGCGCCTTTCTTCGCCCGACCCGAGAATGCCGCCTATCGCGCCGACCGACTAAGCTGGCTGCGCGCCTTGTTCGATTCCTCGAACGCCGAATACGACCGGCTCGATCTCGATCGCGACGATCCGGTCGGGGCGCTGTCGACCGAGTTCGATCAAGGGCTTCACGGGCTGGAAGCGCGGACCGTGCGAAGCCGGCTGACCCGCATCGAACGGCTGGTGACGGAGCTCGGCAAGGGGCGCAAGCTCTACGGCCCGCTCTACGACGACTTGCTCAAGCTGAAATATCTGCACCAGCGCTACACGAACTATCTCGCGTGGCTCGAAACCCGCTGATGCCGGTCAGCGCGCCGCTCGCCGATCTGCTGGCGGACCGGCGGGCCGGCCTTAACGCGCGCGTCGCGATGGCTCGCTCGCGGCAGCCGAACCTCGACACCGCCGCGCTGTCCGCCTTCCTGCGCGATCCGGTCGATCCGTTGCTTGGCCATGTCCTGCGCGAGCGACCCGACGGCGGCGCGGCGTTTATCGACACAGTGTTCGACATGGCGCTGTCGCTGGTCGAGCATGGGCGTGCAGGCGACACCCCGCGCTCGGCGATGGTGCTGAAGCTGTGGCGCGAGGTCGCCCCGGCACTCGCCCCTCTCGTCGCCATCAATCCGCGCGATACGCTCGGCGCGCTGACCAACGCCGCGATCAACCTGGCCGCCGTGCCGGGAGTGCGGATCGACGAGTGGATGGATATTCTGGCGCGGCTTGGCGGCGAGGTGCGTTCGGTGCCCGATCTTCGCGCGCTGGTCATCCTTGCCGGTTGGCGCGCGGGAGCGGCGCATCTTCGCGATGCCGCGCTCGGGGTAGCAATCAACCCCGCGCTGGCGCTCCAGGCGGTGAGCGCGCAACCCGACGCCTCGTGGGACGAGATCGTCGCCTCGTTCCGATCGTCGCGCTGGTGGCGTCCCGATGGCAGTACGCCAAGCGAAGGCCATCGCGTCGGCAGCTTCACCGGGCTCGGCGGTCGCTTTCCCGTGCCTCCGGTGCTGTTCGCGTTCGGCAACGCATTCTTCGCACGCTCGGGTGATCAGCACTTTCTGCTCGACGCCGATACCTATGGAGCGACCCTGCGTCCGGTTTTCGCCGAAGCGCTCACCGGCGCCAAGGCCGCCAACCCCGCGCCGGTCACGCTTGACCGGGGCGTCGAGGTCGACGGTCACCCGCTGGAGTGCGACTTGCCCGCGAACGGGCTGGCCATGGCGCTCACTGACGACAGCATCGCGCTCGCCTCGCCCTGGTCCTACCAGCTCAGGGTCTATTCGCGGCGGCGGCCATGAGCATGACCGACGAGGAGTTGGTCGCGCGCTGGCGCGCCGACTGGCCCGCCGCGCTTGCCCATTGGAGCAAGTATACGCGGCTCCACGATCCCCTTCTTTGCGTCAGCTCGCCCGACGCAGCGCGCGAAGGATTGCAGGGCAGCTTCGCGATGATCCGGCTTGCCGACAAAAGCGTGGTCATCGATCTGCCGCAGGTACGCCGCTTCGCGCTCGAAGACTATGGTGTCGAAGTGCTTGCGCATGAAATTGGCCACCATGTCCTCGCCCCCGCGACGCCGACCGATCACCTCCGGCTGATCGCCCGCATCCGCAAGGAACTCCCGACCCTCGAAGCGCATGCCCCGATGGTCGCCAACCTATTCACCGACCTGCTGATCAACGACCGGCTGCAACGGCAAGAAGGGCTGCGGATCGGCGACATCTACCGCGCGCTGGCCGCCGTCAGCGGCGCGTCGTCGAGCCGGCTGTGGCGTTTTTACATGGGCATTTACGAATCGCTCTGGTCGCTCGACCGCGGATCGATCGGCGGGGAGACGGAGGACGCGCGCCTGCTCGGCGATGCGTGGCTCGGCGCGCGGATCGTCCGCGTCTATGCCCGCGACTGGCTGGTCGGGGCGAGCCGCTTTACCGCGCTGGTGCTGCCGTACCTGGTTGAAGACCAGAATGCGCTCGGCCCGGCCGATGCCCTGTTCGACACGCGCGACGCGGCGCTTGGCGGCGACGCGGTGGGCCTTAGCGACATGGAGGAGGGGGAGGGCGGGCCGAGCCTGCACCCGTCGCAGGATCCGCGCATCACCGGCCAGGACACGGAAGGTGCGGATACCAATAAGCCGATCGAGCCATCGAAGGGCAGCGGCGCCGGCCAGCGGCGCGAGACGTGGGAATATGGCGAGATCCTCCGCGCAGGTGGGATCGACCTGACGGACGAGCAGATCGCGGCGCTCTACTATCGCGAACAGGCCATTCCCCACCTCGTCCCGTTCCCCACGCTTCGACAGCCGGGCGCGACCGAGCCTCAGATGGAGGGGCTCGAGCCGTGGGAATTTGGCGATTCGTTCGACGAGATCGACTGGCTGTCGACGCTTGCCCAATCCCCGCATCCTATCCCCGGACTGACCACGGTGCGCCGGACGTACGGTGAGGTCGCGGGCGAGGAAGTCCGCACCCAACCGGTGGATCTCGACCTCTACGTCGACAGCAGCGGGTCGATGCCCGACCCCCGCCGACGCATCTCCTTCCTCACGCTCGCCGGTGCCATCATCGCGCTGTCGGCCCTGCGTACCGGCGCCAAGGTGCAAGTCACGCTGTGGAGCGGCAAGCAGCAGATGATGTCGACCGACGGCTTTTCGAACCAGGAGGATGCGATCCTGGCCATTCTGACGGGCTATTTCGGCGGTGCGACCGCCTTTCCCATCCACAAGCTGCGCGACACTTACGCCAACCGAAAAGAAGACGCACGGGCGGTTCGCATCGTCCAGATCAGCGACGACGGCATTTCGACCATGTTCGACGCCGACGAACGCGGGAACAGCGGCTGGGACGTGTCGGCCATGGCGTTGAAGGCGGCGCGCGGCGGCGGGATGATGGCGCTCAATATGGTTCGGGACGATCTCGCGTGGATGACCCGCGCGCGGGAGCAAGGTTGGGAAATCGAGCGCGTCCTCACGTTCGAAGATTTGCTCGACTTCGCGCGCCGCTTCGCCAAGCGCCATTATCAGCAGGCTTCAGACAGGGTTGCCGCATGATCCTGCTTTGGCGCATCACCACCCACTGCAATTTCTCGTGCGGTTTTTGCGCCTACGACCGGCGGCTGCCGATTGCCCGCCATGCCGCCGATCCTGACGAGGTCGAGCGGGTGATCGGCCTTGTCGCCGATGCCGCCCGGATGCGGGGCGAGCCCCTGCTCGTCAGTTGGCTCGGCGGCGAGCCGATGCTCTGGCGACCGTTGTTCGGGCTCTCTGCCCGCCTCGCGCGTCATGCGGCCGTCGCCCTCAGCATGACCAGTAATGGCACGCGAATGGACAATCTGGAGGTGCGTCGCCACCTGCTCGATCATTTCGCGGAAGTGACCTTCAGCCTCGACGGGCCTGCGTCTGTCCATGACGGACTGCGGGGTGCGCCCGGGGCTTACGACCGGGTTCGATCTGCGATTGTGGCGCTTGCCTCTGAGCGGGCCCGGGAGGGCGCTCGGCTGAAACTTCGCGCCAATATCGTGCTGATGCAGGCGACGCTGCCGTCTTTTGCCGACCTTTGCCGAACGCTTGCCGACTGGGGAATCGACGACATCACCTTCAACCAGCTTGGCGGCCGGGACAGGCCCGACTTCTTTCCCGCACAGGCGCTGCGTCCAGACGATAGCCGACGGCTTTCCGACACGATTCCCGCGCTAAAGGACGAGCTTGGCGCGCGCGGTGTTCGGCTGTGCGCCAGCCCGGACTATCTCGCGCGGATCGACGCCAGCACGCGCGGTCACCCGCTCGCGGTGCACGACTGCGGCCCCGGCGAGCAATTCCTATTCGTCGATGAGCTTGGCCGGATCGGTCCGTGCAGCTTCACGCTCGATGACCATGGGGTGGCCATCGACCAGCTGCGGACCGTGGCCGACGTGGACAGCCTTGCGGCGCGCTTCCGCCAGTCCCGGCAACGGCATAGGGCGGCAGTGTGCGACGACTGTCCATCGACCCAGTTTTTCGGGAAGTTTGCGGCGTGAACGAATGAACGATCTTGGCCCGCCCCTCGAAGCGATCCTGCGCAGGATTGCCGAAACCCCCGCCGATTTCCTTGGCGAGCCCGCGCTTGCCCAGCGCGACGGCGTGGCGGTCGCGGCCCTTCTGGGCGACGTCATCCACGACCTGGGCCTTGGCGTCGATGGTACCATCCGGCGCGCCTTCGCGGCCGGTCAGCCAGGCGACCAGCGCAACCGATTGATGCTCGGTTCAATCGCCGCCTGGCTCCTGGCCGACGACTGGCTGCGCGACCGGCCGCCCGCCCCGTCCCGCCTGTCGGACTTCCTGTTGACGTCGCTCGGCGAGCTGGCCGGGCAGGCGAGCGCGCACGCTTATGTCGAGCAAGCCGACCGGCGCGAGGAACTGGCGCGCACCATGCTGGCGCGGCTGGGGCTGCGACCGGCAGGCGAGAGCGCCGAACAGGCCCGCGACCGGCTGTCCGCGGTCAGCGCGCTGGAACGAGCGCGGCTGCTCGACGCCAGCCGTCTCGCCGAGCAGCGCGCCCGCGAGGTTCGCGACGCGCTGGCGCGCAAGGCGGCACATGAGTCGGCCGATAAATGGACGCGCGAATGACCCGAGATGCCGACGACGACGACCGCTATCCGACCTTGACCGCGCAGGGTCGGGCAATCCTGACCTTCATGCGCGAACATCAGAAAGCGCCGCGTTACCGCAATCAAAGCGGCAACCGCCTGACCAGTGATGATCTGTCCGCGCTTGCCTTGTTCGAGGCGGAACTCGGTCCCGCAGTGACCGGACAGAGCCAGCCACCATGGCTGCCGGACTTCATTCGGCAATGCTTTGACGACATCCCTCATTATCGCGCGCTCGGCCCGGTGCCGGCGACCTTGGCGGATGTCCAACCCGTATCGCGCGCCGATCTTGCCCAGGACATTGCCCGCTTCGTCCCCGACCCGGTCGATCTTTCGCGCCTGATCAATTTCCAGACGACCGGCACCACGGGCCACAGCCTGCTGGTCCCCTCGCACCCGCAGGTCGCGGGCCGCTACCTCAGCTTCCACAAGCGGGCGCTGGCACTGTTCGGGATCGTGCCGAAGCATGGCGCGGGGCAGGTTGGCGTGGTGCTGATAGGACATCAGCAAACCTGTTTCACCTATACGTCGGTGACTCCGCAAATGGGCGAGTCCGGCCTCGCCAAGATCAACCTCCACCCCGACGATTGGCATTCCCCCGACGACCGAGCCGCCTACATCGATGCACTCGCGCCCGAGTTTATCGCTGGCGATCCCCTGTCGTTCGAAGTGCTGCTGGACCTCGGCGTCACCAGCCGTCCCAGGGCACTGCTGTCGGTCTCGATGATGCTGAGCGACGGTCTCCGGTCGGCGCTGGAAGAAAGGTTCGGCTGCCCCGTGCTCGACCTTTATTCGATGAACGAGGTCGGGCCGATCGCGGTGTTCGACCCTTCGCTGGGCGCGCATGTCCTGCTGCAGGATCGGCTGTGGGTCGAGGTCATTGACGAGCAAGGACGCGCGCTTCCCGACGGAGAGCGCGGCGAGCTGACCGTCACCGGCGGCTTCAATTTCTGCCTGCCGCTGCTGCGCTATCGCACCGGCGACCAGGGCGCGCTCGCAACCGTTAGGGGGGAGCGGGTGATCATCGACCTGGTCGGGCGGCGACCGGTGCGCTTCCGAGACGCGGCCGGCGCATGGCGCAACAACATCGAGGTGACCCACGCCCTCCGGCCACTGCCAATCGCACAATATGCGCTTCACCAGCGCGTCGACGGCACCATCCTGCTGTCGCTGTCACGCGGGTCGATGCGCCATGCCGGTCCGGCACGCGCCGCGCTCGAACATTTGCTTGGCACTGTCGCAATCGCAGTCGACACCTTGCCCGACGGGCATAAGGCGCAGCAATATACGAGCGACCTCGCCGAACCGGACTGATCGGATGGCGATCGGCGACTTGTCCTACCCTTGGCCAAAGGAACGGTCAGCGCGAGTAAATTGATGGTGCCGGTTGCAGGAGTCGAACCCGCGACCTTCGGTTTACAAAACCGCTGCTCTACCAACTGAGCTAAACCGGCACGCGGGGCCGCCATTAGCGTCAGGTCACCCCGAACGTCCATCCCTCGCTTCGCGCAATCGCCTCGGTCATCGCGACAGGCGCAAAGGCCTCGGGGTGCGCCAAGTGCGCGCGCATTCCCGCGGCGGTGATCAGCGCGTCGCTCTCATGGTCGCTGGGGTCGCGGTCGAGACGGGCAGGGGGTGAGCCGAGCGCGATCAGCGCTTCGTCCAATTCTTCCGCCGACCGGATTTTCTTCCCCGGCAGGCCCGCATTGCGAATGTAGATGCGCGTGTAGATCTCCACCACCGCGCTCTGCCCGGCGCCGAGCTCGTCCATTGGCCAGATCGCGACCTGTCCGTCGATGCGGTGGAGCAGGCGCATGCCCGAGAAACTCGCCTTCGCGACCTGCGCCGCGCCGATCGCGTCATAGGCGCTCGCGGTCTTGCGCCCGCCCTGCGCGTTGAGCGCGGCGTCACAGCGGCGGAAGTGGACGAAGTCGGCCTTCCGCCCGTCGGCGATGCCGAAGTAGAAATGGCGTCGGTGCGCCTGCTCCAGAAACGAGGCCGCACCCAGATCCTCGTCGTCGCTCACTCGGTCGACATAGGCCCAGAAGTCGCGCGCCGTGTCGGGAATGCCGTCTTCGCCGGGCAGATAGGCGCCGCGCTCGACGTATGGAGGGGCGAAGCTGAAGTCGAAGCCGAACAATGTCGGCTCCGCTGCGGCTCGGTCGAGCAGCCAGTCGAGCACTTCGCTTCGAGACCAGACATGACCCGGGCGAACGAGGATCGGCGCCTCGTCGCCGCGCGCCTCGGCCACCGCGATGCCCTTGTGCTTCTTTCCCTTCGCGCCCGACCAGTCGATCGCGACCGTCGACGCGAAGTGCCTCACACCAGCGGCGGCTGGCTGTCGTCGGTCGGCGGGACCGCGCGCTTCAGCCTCGGCGGGGGCGGCGGGGCGACCGGGCCCGCACCGCGATACCAGTCGTCGAGCAGCCGCGCCGCGAATTCGCGCCCGCCGAGCCCGAAGGCAATCGCGGTGGCGATGGCGGCGCTGCCCAGGATCAGGCCGAACGCCATCTGCACGATCAGGTCGGCCAGCCCCATGAAGGTTAGCCCGATCGCGGTGAACAGCGCGACGATTGCGTATTTGACGATCGTGCCGGCGTAATTGCCCTCACCGGTCGACGATCCGACCAGACCCGCGAGGATGCGCGCCAGGAACAGGCCGACGACGATGATGACCGTGCCGAAGATGACCTTGCCGCCAAGCTCGGTGATCTGGAACAGCAGCGCCGCGAGCGTATCGCCGCCAAGCTGCCGCGCCGCCTCGATCGCTGCCGCCAGCAGGATCGCGGTCATCGCGACCGCGCCGACCAGGCGCGACGGGTTGGCGCTGGCGGGCATGATGCCGAGCGCGCGGACGCTATTGTCGAAGCCAAGGCTGGGAAGGACGGTCTCGATCAGCGTCTTGACCCAGCGGCCGATCAGAAAGGCGATCGCCAGCCACACCAGCGCGGCAAGCACGCGCGGAATGGCGAGCGCAATCGATTGAAGCATTGCCGTCGCCGGATCGGAAATCGCCGAAATCTGGAGGATCTGCAGCGCGCCGATGGCGGCGAAGATGATGATCGTGGCGCTGACGGTCACGCCGACCGCACGCGCGATCGAGCTTCGCGCCGGCGCGGCGCCTTCGCTGGCAACGCCGGTCGTGTCGACCGCGACCGGGGAATCGCCCAGCTTCAGCCCCGCGCGACCCGCGAGCCGTTCGAGGTTGAGTGCGCCCAGCGCCGCCTCGACGATGTGGCGAACGACGCGGGCAAGGATCAGGCCGGCGAAGAAGAACAGCCCTGCGCCCAGCAGGCGGGGCAGGAAGGCGAATACTTCGTTGGTCAGGCTGGTGACCGGGGTCAGCACGCCCGACAGGCCGAGCGGCTGGAGCGCCGCGATCAGGCCGACCAGCCAAACCAGCCAATAGGCAAGGCGGCCAAGCTCGGTGCCGATGCTGTCGCCGCCGGTGCCGGGATGCCGCTTCAGGACGGGCATCCGATCGACCAGCTTGGCAAGGCCCCACTGAACCGCCTTGGCGATGAAATGCGTCGCGACGAGGATCAGGATCGCGAACAGGACCTTGGGACCCCATTCGACGAGTTGCTGTTGCCAGTACACGGCGGGCTCGGTGGTCTGGTACATGGCGTTCCTCGCGTCGCTTAAATGTCGTCGCGCAACTCTCTCCGCTTTTGCGCCCAGAACGCAAGCCGCTCCGCGATCTTCGCCTCGAAACCGCGTGGGGTCGGCCGATAATAATCCTGCGGAGTCATTTCGTCGGGCCAGTAATTGGCGCCCGAAAAGCCGTCCTCGGCATCATGATCATAGGCATAGCCCTTGCCATAGCCCGCGTCCTTCATCAGCCGCGTCGGCGCGTTGACGATGTTCATCGGCGGCATCAGCGACCCGGTTTCCTTGGCCGATCGCCACGACGACTTCATCGCGGTGTAGGTCGCGTTCGATTTGGGCGCGGTGGCGAGGTACAGGCACGCCTGAACGATCGCCAGTTCGCCTTCGGGCGACCCGAGGAAATCGTAGGCATCCTTGGCGGCAAGGCATTGCACGAGGGCCTGCGGATCGGCGAGACCGACATCCTCGACTGCTGCGCGGACGAGCCGGCGAAGCACGAACAACGGTTCTTCCCCGGCAACCAGCATCCGCGCCATATAGTAAAGCGCTGCCTGCGGGTCGGACCCGCGGATCGACTTATGCAGCGCCGAGATCAGGTTGTAATGCCCCTCGCGGTCCTTGTCGTAGACCGCGACGCGGCGCTGCAGGAACGAGGCGAGCCCGGCGGAATCGAGCGGGGCTTCCAATCCGACATCGAATAAGGTCTCGACCTGGTTGAGCAGGAAGCGCCCGTCACCGTCGGCACTCGCGAGCAGCGCATCACGCGCCTCGTCGGTTACCGGCAACGGGCGGCCCATCTCTGCTTCGGCGCGGTCGAGCAACTGGCCGAGCGCTTCGCGGTCGAGCCGCTGGAGGATCAGCACCTGGCAGCGGGACAAGAGCGCGGCGTTAAGCTCGAAGCTGGGGTTCTCGGTCGTCGCACCGACCAGCGTGATCGTCCCGTCCTCGACGAACGGCAGGAAGCCGTCCTGCTGCGCGCGATTGAAACGGTGGATTTCGTCCACGAATAGTAAGGTGCGCTGGCCCGCGCGCGCGGCGACCTTCGCTTCGGCGAAGACCTTTTTCAGGTCTGCCACGCCCGAGAAGACGGCGGAGAGCGACACGAAGCGCAATCCGACCGCGTCGGCGAGCAACCGCGCAATGCTTGTCTTGCCCGTGCCCGGTGGGCCCCACAGGATGATCGACGACAATTTGCCCGCCTCGACCATTCGCCCGATCGCGCCTTCCGGGCCGGTGACATGATCTTGCCCGACGACGTCGGCAAGCGAAGCGGGACGCAGACGGTCGGCGAGCGGCGCAGCGGGATCGGTGGCGGTGTCGTTGGGAGCGTCGGAGAGGAACAGGTCGGCCATGCGAGACCCGACATAGGGGGCCTCCCAAAAATTTCCACGACGTCCCTTGTCGAAGACCTATCGAAGATATATCTTAGACGCATCTTGGAAGGAATTAAGATGCTTAGACATGAACATGGATGCGGTCCGCGTGAGCGTGGTGCTCGCTTCGTCTTCGGCGGACGGCGGGGGTTCGGCATGAACTTCGGACCCGGCGGCTTCCACTTTGACTTCGGCGACATGCCCGGCGATCGCGGCGATCGCGGCTTTCGCGGTGGCGGGGGCGGTCCACGTGGCCCGCGCGGCCGTAAGCGGATGTTCGGATCGGGCGAGCTTCGCCTCGTCCTGCTCAAGCTGATCGCCGACGAACCACGCCACGGCTACGACCTGATCAAGGCGATCGAGGAACTAACCGGCGGCGATTATGCGCCCAGTCCGGGCGTGGTCTATCCAACGCTGACCATGCTGACCGACATGGGGCTGATCGAGGAGCAGGCGGCCGAAGGATCGCGCAAGGCATTCGCGGTCACCGACGAAGGCAAGGCGCATCTCGACGAGAATAGCGATGAGGTCGACGCGCTGTTCGAGCGGCTCGACGAGGTCAAGCCGTCGCGGGAGGCGGGCAATCACCCGCCGATCGGTCGGGCCATCGGCAATTTGATGAATGCGCTGCGCCACCGCGTGCAACAGAGCGGCTTCGACGAGGCGCTGGTCCACGAGATCACCGAGATCCTCGACGACGCCGCCCGGCGGATCGAGCGCGTGAAGTAAGCGGCTACGGGCGGGGCCGGCGCCGCGCGATGACCCGCGTATAGACGCGAAGCACCGCGGCGTTGATCTCGTCCCAGTCCATCGTCTTGGCGAAGGCCAGGCCCGCGCGTCCGTGCTTCGCCCGAAGCGCGGGGTCGCGATAGGCGGCAATCGCCTCGACGAAGCTTTCGGTGTCCTGAGGGGTAACCAGCATCCCGGTCTGCTTGTGGCGGACGAGGTTGGTCGCGCCCGACGCCGATGCCGCGATCACGGGAAGCCCGCACGCCATTGCCTCCAGCGTGACATTACCGAAGGACTCGGTGATCGAGGGGTTGAGGAACAGGTCGGTCGACGCCAGCGCCCGCGCCAGCTCGTTCCCCGCCAGTTCGCCGGTGAAGACCGTATCCTCTGGCAGTTGCGCCGCGAACCATTCGCGCGCGGGGCCCTCGCCGATGACGAGGACACGGTGCTCGATCCCCGCCTCGCGCGCGGCGCGGATCGCGTCGGCGAACACATCGAGTCCTTTTTCCATGACGACCCGGCCAAGGTAGCCGATGACGAAGTCGTCGTCGGCGAGCCCCATTTCGCGGCGCCATTCCATGCTGCGCCGCTTCGGATTGAACTGGCTGCGATCGACGCCGCGTGCCCAGATCGAGATATCCTTGTTCATCCGTTGCGCACGAAGGATCGACGCGGTCGACAGCGCCGGGGCGACGATCGCGTCGCAGCGCTGGTAAAGGCGGCGAAGAAGTCCGCGCACCACCGGCTCGAGCATCGCGAGATGATAATATTGAAGATAGGTGTCGAACCGCGTGTGGACCGACGCCACCGCCGGGACATTTCGCCGCCGTGCCCAACTGACCGCGCGATGGGCGACGATGTCGGGGCTGGCGATATGGATGACATTGGGGTCGAACGCGGCCAGGTCGGCCTTCACCGATGCGGGCAGCGCGATCGGCAGGCGATATTCCTTGCGCCCCGGGATCGCGATCGACGGCACGTTGACCAGGTCGCCGGTCGGCGGAAACGCCGGATCCTCGACCACCGGGGAATAAACCCGCACCTGCGCGCCGCGCCGAAGCAGGTATCCCACCAGGCGATTGAGCGCCTGATTCGCCCCGTCGCGAACGTAATTATAATTGCCCGAAAAGAGGGCGATGCGCAGGTCGGCGGGCTCCATCGCCGCGACTTAGCGGCTGCGACGGGGTCGGGGCAATGGCCGCGCGGAAGCCTTGCCGCTATGTCGGACGGATGGATTCCGCGCTCAAGCAGTCGATGGCGCCGGTCGGGTCGACAGATGCGGTGCTGCTGATACTCGGCAGCCTGCCGGGGGAGGCGTCGCTCGGCGCGCAGCGTTACTACGCCCATCCGCAAAATCAGTTCTGGCGCCTCCTAGGCGATGCCATCGGCGAACCGCTCGCTCAGGCCGACTATCACGATCGCCTCGACCGGCTAAGCGCTCGCGGCATCGCGCTATGGGACGTGGTTGGGGAGGCTCGGCGGACCGGCAGTCTCGACGGCGCGATGAGAGACGTTCGGGCCAACCCGCTGATCGATTATGTCACGACTCATCCGCGCCTCGCGGCGATCGCCTTCAACGGCAAGACCGCCGCGAGGATCGGGCGGCGTGCGCTGGGCGCCCTCGAGGCCATTGAGCTGATCGACTTGCCGTCGTCGAGTCCGGCCTACACGCTCAACTACGCTATCAAGGCCGACGCATGGCGGACGCTCGGCCGCCTTGCACTCGCTCGCGAAGATGCCACATTGGGCCGATGAACGACATCATCGAGGATACGGAAGAGGACGAGGTCGAGTCGACGATGTCGATGGTCGACGAGGCGCTGGTCGCGGGGAATATCGCCAACACCAACGGCCTGCTCGTGATTCTCGCCAAGCTCGTCGCCAAGGGCATTTTCGACGCCGAGGACCTGCAGGCCTTTTCGGACAGCTATTCCAAGCCGCTTGACCACGAGAACATGCGCGAGAACGAGCTGATCAGCCAGATGCAGGACCAGATGGAAGCGACGCTGGCGCAGCTGATGAGCTTTATCGCCGACAAGCCCGCGTAATAGGTGTAATGGCTCCGCCATGTCGTTGATTTCGGGTCTCTTGCTGCTCGTCGGCACCGTCGCCTTCATGGAAGGCTTCGCTTACGTCATGCATCGCTGGGTGATGCACGGGCGCCTCGGCTGGGTGCTTCACAAGAGCCATCACCGGCCGCGGACCGGCCGTTTCGAGCTCAACGACCTCTACGGCGTCATCTTCGCGCTTCCGTCGATCGCGTTGCTCTATGGCGGCGTGCAGGGCGGCTGGGGCGATTGGGCCGCATGGGTCGGAGCGGGCATCGCCGCCTATGGCGCGATCTACTTCGGCTTCCACGACGTCATCGTCCACCGCCGCGTCGAGCATCGCGTCGTTCCCCGCTCGACGTACTTCAAGCGGATCGTCCAGGCGCACCGGATGCACCATATCGTGGAAAGCCGCGAAGGCACCGTCAGCTTCGGCTTTCTCTACGCCCCGACGATCGAGGCGCTGAAGGCCGAACTTGCAACCAACGATGAAGCGCGGGTCAGGGCGCCGCGGGCGTCTACGGGCGAGTCCACAGCCCTTCGCGGCTGACCTTCGGCGCGGGCATCAGCGCCTCGCCAAACGCCTCGATCACCAGCGCGAACTTTTCCGCCTTCGAAATGCTCAGCCGCTTGTCCCAGGCGCGGGGGCCAAGCGCGACCGCGCGCGTTGCGACTTCGCCATAGATCCCGGCCGCGCTCAGCACCGCCCAGCGGCTTCGGAACGGAAGCCGCGCCGCGCCGACCTTGCTCGATCGGCGATACCGCTCCGCCAAATCCGCCAGCCGCCGTGCGATCTCGGGACGATCGGCGGCCTTGGCGGGGTCGAGCTTCCACTCGGTCGGGATGTAGTTGCGTCCCACCTCCGCATCGTCGGCAAGGTCGCGCGCGATGTTCGCCAGCTGGAAGGCGATGCCGAGGTCCGATGCGCGGTCGAGCGTGTCGCGGTCCCCGGAATCGACGCCCATGACATGCCCCATCATCACCCCGACCGCGCCCGCGACCTGGTAGCAATAGGACAGCAAATCCTCTTCGGTCGTCGGGGACCAGCCGACCGAGTCCCGCGCGAAGCCGGCAAGGTGATCGTGCGGCAGGTTGGCAGGGATCGCGCACTCCGCCGCGACCGTCGCCAGCGCGTCGAACGGGACCAGCCCAGTCGGCTTGCCCGCCAGCGCCGTGTCGGTGCGGTCGCGCAGGAAGGCGATCCGCTCGGCGGGATTGTCTGGCGCCTTGGCGTCGTGGCCCAGCGTCTGGCCATCGGTGATGTCGTCGCAGGCACGGCACCAGGCGTAGAGTAGCCAACTCCGCTCACGCGTCGGCAGGTCGAAGATCTGGCTGGCGAAGCGGAAGCTCTTCGATCCCACCGCAATTGTCTTGCCCGCCGCCTCGACGAGGTTGGCCCGCTCCTCGTTCACGCCAGCATCAGTCCCGCGGTCGCCTCCGCCGATCCCACGACGCCGGGGATGCCGGCGCCCGGATGCGTGCCCGCGCCGACGAAGTAGAGGTTGGAGATCTTGTCGTCCCGATTGTGCGTGCGGAACCACGCCGACTGCCACAGCACCGGCTCCAGGCTGAAGGCGCTGCCGAGATGCGCGAACAGGTCCGACTGGAAATCGTTCGGCGCATAATGGAAGCGCGTGCGGATCCGGCCGCGAATGTCGGGGATCAGCCGCTCCGCGATCGTGTCGATGATCGTGTCGGCATAGGCCTCGCCTTCCTTTTCCCAATCGACCTTGGCCTTGCCAAGGTGCGGCACGGGCGCGAGCGCGTAGAAGGTCGAGCAGCCCTCGGGCGCCATCGACGGATCGGTGCGGGTCGGGTGGTGAAGGTAAAGCGCGGGATCGTCGGCGACCACGCCGCGATCGTAGATGTCGCCGAGCAGCTCGCGATAGCGCGGGCCGAACAGGATCATGTGGTGCGGGATGTCGGGGAAGGTGCCTTCCAGCCCGAAGTGAAGCACGAACAGTGACGGCGAGTAGCGCTTGCGCTTAAGCGCCTTCACCTGCGCCGGCCCGCGCGCGTCGCCTTCGATCAGGCCATAGCTTGCGACGACGTCGCCGTTGCTGGCCACAGCATCGGCCTCACCGCGCCAGCCGCTCTTGGTCCGCACCGCCCTGGCCTTGCCATTCTCGACTTCGATCGCGACCGCAGGATCGTTAAGGCGAAGGACGCCGCCAATCCGCTCGAACAGTGCGACCATGCCCGCGATCAGCTTGTTGGTGCCGCCCATCGCGAACCATACCCCGCCGTCGCGCTCCAGCTTGTGAATCAGCGCGTAGATCGACGAGCAGGTCATCGGATTGCCGCCGACCAGCAGCGTGTGGAACGACAATGCCTGTCGCAAATGTTCTTCGGCGACAAACTTTGACACGATCGAATAAACCGAACGCCACGCCTGATACTTGGCCAGCGCCGGCGCGGCCTTCAGCATTTCGCCGAAGCTTTCGAACGCCTTGGTGCCGAGCTTGAGATAGCCTTCCTCGAACACGCCCGCCGAGTAAGCCAGGAAGCGCTTGTAGCCCTCGACGTCGGCGGGATTGAGCGCCTCGATCTGAGCAAACAATTTCTCGTCGTCGTTCGAATAGTCGAAGCGCGTGCCATCGGGCCAATCAAGCGCGTAGAAGGGGCTGACCGGGACCAGCGTGACGTCGCGCGCCATGTCCTGGCCGCTCAGCGCCCACAGCGATTTCAGGCAGTCGGGGTCGGTGATGACGGTCGGGCCGGCGTCGAACATGTGGCCGTCGCGTTCCCAGTGATAGGCGCGCCCGCCCGGCTTGTCGCGGGCCTCGACGATGGTGGTCTGGATCCCGGCCGACTGCAGCCGGATCGCAAGCGCGAGCCCGCCGAAGCCCGATCCGATAACGATGGCATTCTTCATGGCTGTCCGATCATGGCGCGAAGGGCTTTCAGGATGGGTACGGGCGGCTTGCCCGCGAGGATGCGCATACGATCGCCCACGGTCGACCGGCCCGCATAGAAGCGGGCGATCAACGGCGCGGGGAGGCGATAGAAGCGCTCGAGGATGCGATAGCGTTCCCTCGGGGCCGCCGCCTTGAACAACATGCGGGTGAGCAGGCGATCGAACCACCCGCGCGACCAGTACCGCCGGGCAAGCTGGCGGGTGGCCTTCGCCAGTCGCCCGTCGATCGGCGCCTCCCGCGACAACCACGACGCGAAGCGGACTGCGTCTGGCAGCGAATAGCTGGTGAGCGGATGGAACAGTCCCGCCCGAACCCCGCCGCGCGCGACTCCGTCGGACGCGGGCCAATAATCGTCGAAATTGCCGCTCATCACGACCGGAAGGACGCCGGTTTCGACGTGGTTGGTCGGCTTCATCTTCCATCCGCGTGCGGAGGCGTAGTCGGCGATCCTCGACCTCAACGCCGCCACGTCGAGGTCGGGCGTGTCGCTGTAGTAGGTGTCTTCGACGAACAATTCGTTCAACCCGAACGGGAGCACGTAGACGAAGCGATAGCCCTCGGCCTGGTCGACGGTCGCATCCATCACCGTGGGGCGGTCGATGCCGTGCGGCTGGTCGGTGGTCAGCACCTGGCCGACAAATTTCTGCCATCCACATGACAGCACCGACAAGTCGCCCGCACCGCGCGTGTCGAGCACCGCCACCGCTTCGATCCGCCGGTCGTCGTCGAGCGTGACGACAGTGGTAGTGACCTCGGCCACCACGCCGCGCACGATCGAGTCCGCCGGGAGTGCCGCCCGAACCACCGCGTCCAGCCGTTCGCTGGTCATCGAGTGATAGGGCTCGTCGATCGATCGCCGGTGCGCCGGAAAGTGGACGTCGTACCCGCCCCAGCGATGGACGATCAACGGCTCGATCAGTTCGCGGTCGGCTGGGACGAGGTCGCTGGCGAAAAAGGACCAGACGTGATTGCCGCCCAGCGTTTCGCCCGCTTCGACGATCCCCACGCGAAGCTCGGGCCGCCTTGCCGTGACCGCCAACGCCGCCAGCCCTCCGGCCAGGCCGCCGCCGAGGATCAACAGGTCGAAACGGGCGGTGGCCATCGCGTTCGCCCTAGCCGTCCGCGCCGCCTGCGCCTAGTCTGTGCGCATGACGCTTGCGATCATCCTGTCGGCACTGGCCATGACCCTGATCGTCGGAGTCCGGTATCTGATCACCTCGGGCATCTTCGCCGGCTTGACCGCGCGGCGTTTTCCCGGGCGATTGGCCGGGCAGGGCGTGCAGATCCGCCGCGAGATCGGCTGGAGCCTCGCCTCCGCCGCCATCTACGGCATTCCGGCGGGTATCGTCGCCTGGGGATGGCAGGAACGGGGTTGGACCCGCATCTACACCGACGCATCGGCCTATCCCTTGTGGTGGATGCCCGTCTCGGTCCTCGCCTACCTGCTGCTTCACGACACCTGGTTCTACTGGACCCACCGGCTGATGCACCGGCCGTGGTGGTTCAAGCGGATGCACGCGGTCCATCACGACAGCCGCCCGCCGACCGCCTGGGCGGCGATGAGCTTTCACCCGTGGGAAGCGATTACCGGGGCGCTGGTCATCCCGCTGCTGGTGTTCGTCATTCCCATCCACCCGGCGATGCTGGGCACCGTTCTGGCGATCATGACGGTGATGGGAGTGACAAATCACATGGGATGGGAGATGTTTCCGCGGGGGCTCGTCAATGGGCCGTTAGGGAAGTGGCTGATAACGGCGAGCCATCATGAACTTCATCATCAGAAATACCGCTGCAACTATGGCCTCTATTTCCGGCACTGGGATCGACTGTGCGGCACCGACCGCGGCCTCGGGCAATTCGCGCCGTCGCGCGTCGCTGCTCGCGCTGCCGCTAATTCTGCTCGCGACGACCGGGGCGTCCACGCCCGGGGCTGACCTCGCCATCGCCATCGATGGGCTTCGCAACGACAAGGGCGCAGTGATGCTGTGCCTGACCCGCAGGACGCAGGACCAGTTCCTGCAATGCCGCAGCGACCCCGCGCGAATCACCCGCGTCGTCGCGTCGAACGCGGCGCGGCGCATCGAGGTCGATGGGCTTCGCCCGGGCGACTACAGCCTGCTGGTGATCCACGACGAGAATCGCAACGGCAAGCTCGACAAGATGATGGGTATCCCGCGCGAAGGCTTCGGCTTCTCGCGCAATCCCGCGATCCGCATGGGCCCGCCGAAGTACGACCAGGTCCACTTCGCCGTGCCCGCCGGACACAGCGCCCAGACCATCAAGCTGCGCTACCTGCTTTAGGGCAGGTTGGCGCCGTTGCTGGCAATCACCTCGCTAAAGAAGCGCGCGCTGTCCTTCGGCGTGCGCTTCTGGCTTTCGAAATCGACGTGAACCATTCCGAAGCGCTTGGAATAGCCTAGCGACCATTCGAGATTGTCGAACAGCGACCACAGCATGTAGCCGCGCACGTCGACGCCCGCCTCGATCGCCTGCCCGATTGCGCCGATATGGTCGCGAAGATAGGCGACGCGCAGCGGGTCGTGGACGCCGTCAGGCGCGGCGACGGGCGGATCGTAGAAGGCCGCGCCATTCTCGGTGATGTAGAGCGGGGTATCGCCGTAGAGGTCCTTGAACCACAGCAGCATGTCCTTGAGCGCGGGCGAATGCACTTCCCAGCCGGTCTCGGTATGCGTCTTGCCCTTCTGCAGCACCGGTGACGCCTTCAGCGGCCAGCTGGTCTCGTCGTGCTTCACGACGTTGCGGGTGTAGTAATTGATGCCGATGAAATCGACCGGCTGCTTGATGTCGGCCAAGTCCTCGGCCGACCATTCGGGCCACGCCTCGCCGAAAATCTCGGCCATTTCCTCGGGGTAGGACCCCTTCATCGCCGGATCGAGATACTGGCGATTCATATAGGCGTCGGCGCGCGCGGTGGCGGCGATGTCCTCGGCGCTGTCGCTGGCGGGATATTTGGGCTCGATGTTGACGACCAAGCCGATCTGGTGGGCGCCGACCTCGCGATAGGCCTTCACCGCCGCGCCGTGCGCGCGCATCAAATTATGGCTGGCGATCGGGGTTTCGAACATGTTGCGGTGCCCGGGGGCAAGCGCGCCGTGCAGGTAGCCTCCGTCGGTCACGACCCACGGCTCGTTGAGCGTCACCCACTTTTTCACGCGCCCGTCGAGTCGCTCGAACAGCACGCGGCCATAATCGGCGAACCATTCGGCGATGTCGCGGTTGAGCCAGCCGCCGCGATCGTCGAGCGCCGCGGGCAGGTCCCAGTGATAGAGCGTGCACAGCGGTTCAATGCCGTTCTCGAGCAGCGTGTCGACCAGCCGCTCGTAGAAGCCGAGGCCCGCTTCGTTGACCCGGCCGGTGCCATCGGGAAGCACGCGTCCCCACGCGACCGAGAAGCGATAGGCCTGAAGCCCAAGTTCCTTCATCAGCGCGACATCGCTCTCCATGCGATTGTAATGGTCGCATGCAACGTCCCCGGTATCGCCCTTGGCCGCCATCAATCGCGGATCGTGGCTGAACCGCTGCCAGATGCTGGCGCCGGCGCCGTCGGCCAGCGGCGATCCTTCGATCTGATAAGCCGCGGTCGCGGCGCCCCACAGGAAGTTGTCGGGAAAACGAGTCATTTCTTGTCCTTGTTCAGGGGTCGCCGCTGGGCAAGCAGCCAGTAGTAAAGGGCGGGGTCGTCATACGCCGGGTCCCAGCTGTTGTGGCCGAGATCGGGGTAGATGGTGAGCCGCGGACTTCCGCCGCAGGCACGAATGGCGCGGGCCATAGCGAAACTGCCTTCGGGCGTCACCACGTCGTCGCGATCGCCATGGAAGGCCCACACCGGCATGTCCTTCAGCGCGCAGGCGGTGGCGGGATCGCCGCGTCCGGCGACGGCGGCGATCGCGGCGAAGCGCCACGGTTCGGCCGCGCCCCAGCGCCACGTCGCATGTCCGCCGCGGCTTAGCCCCGTGAGGATCACCCGGTCGGGATCGGCGGGGAGCGTCTTGAGCGCCCACGTCAGGATCGCGCGCAGCTTGTCGAGGTCCCAATCCTGCTCGGCAGGAAGCTGGGGCGACACCAGCAGGAAAGGGAAATTCTTGTCGCGGTCGGCGATCTTGGGCGGGCCGTGGACCTTGACCTGCGCGACGTCGCTGCCGCGCTCGCCAGAGCCGTGGAGAAAGATCATCAGCGGAAGGCGCGTGCCTTTCGCAGGCCGCGCCGAACCGGGCGGCAGGTGCAATTGGAATTCGTAACCGTCCTTGGCGATCGGTGCATGCGGATGCTGTCCTTCGACGGGCGCGGGCATGGCGGCGAGGGCGGCGGCGGCAAGGGCGACGCCGATCATTGCCCGACCTCCACCCGGATCGTCCGGCCGGTGGGGGCGATGCGCAGTTCGCCACCCTGCCACGCGACGGGTCGGCCATCGACCGTCGCCGGCGGAGGGCTTCCCGCGAACGGCCAGGCGATCACAAAGCCGCCCTGCGGCCGCGCCCTGCAGTCGATGGTCGCGCTCAGCCGAGCCGGCGTCCCCCGCATCGAGAAATCGAGCGGTCCGTACGGCGTGGCCAGCCCTCGGATTGCCGATCCTTCGCCCACCAGCCAACCCTGCGACATGCCACCACCGAGCACGAGCGCATGATCGTCGCGCCGGTCCCATGCAAACATGTCGAGCGCGCCGCGAAGGAAATCCGACGCCACCCACGCATGCGGCATGTCGCCGATGAAGCGGATCTCGCGCGGATCGCGGCCGACGACTTCGGCCCACTGATTCCACGTCCCCGGGCGGCGGTCGGCCATGAAGAAAGCAATCAGCCCGTCGAGCCGATCGCGCCAGCCGAGCCGCACGAACGTCCCGATCGTGCGCGTCTCGTACGGCGTATAATCCTTCCACGCCTTCGTGCCCGCCGCGCGCTGGCGGAAATCGCTCCAGTAACGCTCGAACGTGGCGCGAAGCATCTTCTGGTCGAGCCGCGATTGCTCGTTGCCGGGATCAAGCGCGATCGTGGTCGAAGTCGCGTCGAAATCGCCAAGGCTGGTCGCACCGGGGATATAGTCGATCTTCCAATGATCGCGCGCGGCGAGAATCGCGGCGTGCAGGTCGCCGGCAAACTGGTCACGCGACGCGGCAATCTCGGCGGCCTCGGGCTTGCCCAGCAACACCGCCACCTCGGCGGCATCGCGATAGCCGCGCAGCGCCCAGAAATCGTCCCACAGGCTGTACTGCGCCTTGGCCGAATAGCCTTCGTGACTGATCGACGGCGGCATCAGTCCATAAAGCATCCTCTTGCCCGGCGCGCGGTTGGCGGCGGTGCGCTCCGACCGGCGCAGCGTGTCCATGTAGCGCACCGCGCCCAGCATCGACGGCCAGTCACGCTCCAGCGCGGCGCGATCGCCGGTAAAGCGGTACAGCTGCGACAGCATGAAGACATATTCGCCCTGGCTGTCGTTCTCCGGCACCGGATCGGCCCCGCGGAAATCGACGCAGCACGGCACCTTGCCGTTGGCGAACAGGTGTTGGCGGTAATAGTCGGCGAAGGAGCGCGCGACGTCGGCGCGGCCCATGCGCAGCAGCGCTTCCGACATCATCGCCCCGTCGCGAATCCACGCGCGGTCATAGCTGCGCGTTCCGGGCTTCAGCATCGCGCCGTCGCGGCTGGTCAGCACTTGCGAAAAGGTTGTCGCGACGGTGTCGGCAAAGGCCTGCTTCGCCGGCGGCACGGTGATCGTGACCCGGCCAAGCACGTCGCGCCAATGCTTTTGTGTATCCTTGTACACGCGGTCCCACGACGGCGTCGCGCCGGCGGGTCCGGGCATCGTCAGCACGATCTGCTCGCTCGCCCCCGGCTTGAGATCGAGGCGATAGACGAGGTCGGCCTGCGCCATGTCCTTGCCCGCCGGGACCGCGCCGACGATCACCGCCTGCGGATCGCGCGACGACTGGAGCGCCCGGACGATGTCGGGATCGCCTTCGCCCTGCGGCTGGGTGATCAGGAAGGTGCGACCCTGCCGGACGATCTGACGGATCGGGCTGTGGCCGCCCTGTTGCGCGAGGAATTGCGCGGGTGGATTGACCTGCCACGGACGGATGCCGAGGCGAAGCTCGATCGTCCGCCGCGTCGTTCCGCGATTGGTGAGGCGATAGCCTGCCAGCACCGCGCGCCCGTCGGCGTCCGCGAGCAGGGTTGTGTCGAGCGCAAAGCCCTGCGACGCCCAATGAACGGTCGGGATCGGCAATTTGTCGTCGGCGAGCGACTGGCGCAGCCCTACGTCGGCCCAGGTGTAGCGGCGGCTCCCGTCGACCACGACCGGATCGATCGAATAGCTGCCCTTGGCGGGCTCGACCGCGCCGTCCTCGCTGATCAGCGCCGACACGCCGCCGCCGTCGGCGGCGGCGAGCGTCCAGTACGGTTGCTCACCGACGAACGCGCGCGGGAAGGCGCCGCGCGGGCTCCGCTTCGCAAGCGCAGACAGCGCATCGTTCGCCTTATTCTCGGCCGCCGGCGGCTTGGTCTGCAGGCCAGGGAGTGGGACGATGCGAAGGTCGTCGATCGCGAGGCTTCCCGCGCCGCCATCACGGCCGCGAGCGACGACGAACTCGATCCCGTCGGCGCGACGGAGCGTCTTGTCAGCGGTCGGTCCCCACGCGAAGTCGACCTCGCCCGCAGGAATGACGATTTCCTGCCAGTCGGCGGTCGGGCGATAGTTGCGCCACACCTTCCACCAGACGTTGTCGCCCTGCGTCAGCTTGACCTGGAAATCGTTGCGCCCGCCGGTCCCGCGCGCCTTGAAGCGGATCTCGAAGTTGCGCGGCAACGTCACCGCCGCCTTGCGCCGCATGAAGGCATAGCCCGACACGCGGCCGTAATCGTAGCGCATCTCGACCGCGCGCCCGCTCGTTCCGGGTACTGCAGCGCCGCGCGCCGTCACTCCGTCCGACGCTTCGGCGGGCCACACGGCGGGGGCTTCCATCGCATCGCGGAAGATCGGCGGGGCGGCGCCGACCAGCAACAGAGCGGGCAGGATCAGCAGGCGGTTCATCCCTTGACGCTCCCGGCCAACAGGCCACTCAGATAATGGCGCTGAAGCACCAGGAACAGCAGCAGCACGGGCAGCACGGTGACCACCGACCCCGCCATCATCAGTTCGTTGTCCTGCACATGCTCACGCGCCAAGGCGGCGAGCGCGACGGGCAGCGTGTAGAGGTTCTGGTCGGCCAGCACGATCAGCGGCCACATGAAGTCGTTCCAGCTGCCGAGGAAGACGAACAGCGCCAACGTGATCAGGATCGGCTTCAGCGCGGGCAACACGATCCTCCGCAGGATCTGCCCCTCGGTCGCGCCGTCGATGCGTGCCGCCTCGAGCAGTTCGGTCGGGATCGACAGGCAGAATTGCCTCACCAGGAAAATGCCGAAGATCCCTGCGAGCCACGGTACCAGCGCGCCGGCGTAGCTATTGACGATCCCCATCGCCTTCAGCTCCAGGAACAGCGGCAGCATCCCGATCTGACCCGGGATGACGAGCGCGGCGACGAGCGCCTGAAACACCGCGTCGCGCCCGCTGAAGCGCAGCTTGGCGAATGCATAGCCCGCGGGAACGGTGAACAGCAGCGCGAGCAACGTCGCGAGGCTCGACACGATCACGCTGTTGAGCAGGTAGCGCCCGACGCCATAGCTACCAAACAGGGTGCGGTAATTCTCCAGCGTCGGTGACGAGGGGAACAGCGGCGGCGGGAAGGCGGCGGCCTCGCCCGGCGCCATGAAGCTGACCGACACCATCCACACCAGCGGCATCAGCACCAGCAGCGCGACCAGCGCGGTGAAGGCGGTCAGGGCGTAACGGCGGATCATATCGCGCCCACCTTCTTGGCGACCTTCAACTGCACCAGCGTGACGGCGAGGATGCACAGGAACAGGATGAACGCGACCGCCGCGCCCGATCCCAGATTCCACCATTTGAAGCCCTCTTCGAACATGAAATAAAGGACCGTGACGGTCGACCGGGCGGGGCCACCCTGCGTCATCACATAGGGTTCGGCGAACAGCTGGAACATGCCCGCCACGGTCAGGATCGCGACCAGTAGCACGGTCGGCGCGATCGCGGGCAGCGTGACATGGCGGAACCGCATCCATGCCCCCGCGCCATCGACCCGAGCGGCATCCTCCAGGTCGCGCGACACCGCCTGCAGCGCGGCGAGGAAGATGATCATGTTGTAGCCAAAGCTCTTCCATGCGACGAACAGCAGGATCGCGGGCAGGGCGGTGCTCGGATTGCCGAGCCAATCGACCGGCGCGATGCCGAGCCCGCCCAGCGCATAGTTGATCAGTCCGTAGCGGGTGTGGAGCAGATAATTCCACACCACCGCCGTCGCCACCAACGTCGTCACGAACGGCGCGAACAGTGCAACGCGCCACACCCCGCGCCACTTCAGCGTGCGCGCATTGACCAGCAGCGCCGCGCCAAGCGACGCCGCGACCACCAGCGGGACGCCGAACACGACGAACCACATCGTGTTGCCCATTGCCTGCCAGAACAGCGGATTGCCGATCAGCCGCTCGTAATTCTCCAGCCCGATGAAGCGCAGGTTGTTGAGGTTGGCGAGCGCGTAAATGTCGAAGTCGGTGAAGCTCAGCACCAGCGATGCCAGCGCGGGAAGCGCGAAGAACAGGCCGATCGCGGTGAGCGCGGGCGCGGTCATCGCCCAGCCCGCGCGCGCCTCGGCGCCAACGTGCGCGGCCGTCACGCCGCGCGATCCCGCGAAATCATCCAGCGCCGCTTCTCGAGCAGGCGATCGGCGCGTCGGTCCATATCGCGCACCGCCTCGTCGATCGAGGTGCGGCCGCGCACGAACAGCTCGGCGACGGTCTGCATCTCGGTCACGATCCGCTCCCACTCGGGCACCTTGGGCAGCGCGGTGGTGCGGTCGAGCTGGCGCGCGAACGCGTCGGTGATTGGATCGTCGAGCAGTTTGGCCGATGCCCACACGCTTCGCGTCGGTGGCAGGCTTCCGGTCAGAACCTGCAACCGCGCTTGGGTGGCAGGCGCCAGCAGCTGGCCGACCAGGAGCCACGCGGCGGCCGGGTCCTTGGCGCGGGAGAAGACGACGAGGCTCGATCCGCCGGGGGTCGACCGACCGGGACCGTCAGGGCCGGGGAAGGGGGCGGTCGCCCAGCTGTCCTGCAGGTCGGCGGGAAGCCGCGTCTTCATGTCGCCGATCGTCCATGGGCCCGACGGGTAGATCGCGAAATATCCGCGCGCGAACTCGTTCCAGACGTTGCTGATCTGCGCCGCGCCCGCGATCGGGGCGAGGCCCTCGGCATAAAGCGACTTGTAGAAGGACAGCGCCTCGCGAAACGCGGGCGAATTGAACGCGCCGCGCGTGCCTTCGGAGTTGAGGAGAGTCGCACCCGCCGACAGCGCCATCGTCGTTAGATGCTCATATTCGTTGATCGGGATCAGGACCGCATAGCCGTCGCGCTTGGTGCGCTTGACCTTGTGCAGCGCCGCCTTCCACGCGTCCCACCGCTCGGGCGGGGCGTTGTAGCCGGCGTCGGCGAACAGATCCTTGCGATAGAATTGCAGCCGCGTGTCGACGTACCACGGCAGGCCCATCAGGCGATTGCCGATGCGGTTGGTGTCGACCACGCCTTCGAATTGCCCGTCGACGAGCGACGTCATCGCCGCCGGCACCGGCAGGATCGCGCCGATGGCGGCAAGCTCCGACAGCCAGCTATTCCCGATCTGCCCGACGTCGGGGAGCGAATTGCCCGCGAAGCTGGTCAGCAACTTCTCATGTGCCGCGCTCCACGGCAGCGGCTGGACGCGCACCGCCGGCTGTCCGGTCCGCGCCAGTCCCGCGAGCAGGTCGGGCAGCTTTTCCGCCTCGGCGCCCATCGCCCACATGTCGATCGCGTTGCCGTCCCCTCGGCCCCGGCCGCAAGCCGAAAGCATCAGCGGAACGCCCGCCGCCGCCGTCATCCACTCGCGCCGGGAAAGGCTCATGCAGCCCGGTCCAGCCAGCCGCCGGCAAAGCCCGCGCGCTTCAGCCCGTCGACGATCGGGCGGCAGCGCTTCATCCGCTCCCACACGAAACTGTCGCGCTCGTTGGCGATCATGGCGATGATCGGGCCCTGGTCGATGCCAAGGTAGTCGCCATCGACCCAGCAGGTGCCGGCAATGACCCGCCCGTGCAGCAACGTCGGTACCTGCGCCGGATCGCGCAGTGTCGGATTGAAGCTGTCGAGGAAACCGTATTGCCCGTAAATGGCTGGGCCATAGCGCCGCTGCATCGCCGCCAGTCCGGCGCGCACCAGTTCGGGCTCGAACGCGATCGACGCAGCCATTGCGGTCGGGGCGATCGTCCCGTCGTCGCGGTCGTCGGGACCGCGCGCGGAATAGCTAAAGAATTCTCGTTCGGTGCCGTCGATGGTCAGCTTGAAATCGCCGGGGCCGTCGCAGGCGGTCAGGCCCCAAACCTCGCCATCATAACCCGCCCAGCGCTTGGGATTGGCGATGGCGTAGTTGCGCTGCGCCCGCGTCGCGCGGCGGCTGTTCTCGAACAGGTCGAGGCCCGTTGATCGCAGCCACGGGTCGCGAATGCCGCGGAAGTCGACCCAGACGTGACTGTACTGGTGACCGAAGTGCGGCGGGAAGAACAGGTGCCGCTCGCCCCACTTGTCGCCCCAGCTCTTGTCGAACTGGGCGGTGTAGCGCGTCCAGATGTCGGGCGAGATCGCGTGGGTGCGGCTTCCCAGCGCGAGGACGTAGAGCAGGGTGGCTTCGTTATACTGGTCCCACTGGCTGGCGATGAAATCGTCCTCGGGCTTCCAGCCCATCGATACGAACGGGCCCTTGCCGAGCATCCAGCGCCAATCGACCGCATCGTTGAGCTGGTTCGCGAGCCGGCGAATTTCAGCCTCCTCGCGGTCGGCGCCGTCGAAATATTGCGCGGCGAACAGCGCGCCGCCCAGGAACAGAACCGTGTCGATCGACGACAGCTCGGTCGTCTTGAACCGGTGGCCGGTGTCCATGTCGAGGAAGTGGTAGAAGAAGCCTTTGTGCCCCGCGACGCCCGCCGCCTGCGGCCCTTGCGGCAGGCCGGCGAAGAAGCGCAGCGTCGTCAGCGTGCGAGCGCGCGCGTCCCCCCGCGACACCCATCCGCGCTCGACGCCGATCGGATAAGCGGTCAGCCCGAAGCCGACTGCGGCGATCGACGAAAAGCTCTTGGTCGGCCAGCGGTCTGGCACGAGCCCGTTGACCGGGTTGGCGGTGTCCCAGAACCACTGAAACGTCCGCCGCTCAAGGTCGTCGAGCGAAAAGCCGCCGACCGGCGTTCCGGTCGAACCCACCGTTGCGCAGCCTGACGCGAACGCGCCCAGTCCGGCCGCGGCGACGCCCGCTTGGAATTCTCGTCTTGTCCACATTGATCATACGCTCCGACACCCCCCGGTGAAACAATCCCCGCGCCGCCCGTGGTGGCGGCGCGGGGACAAGGGGGATGCTAGAAGCGGAAGCCTGCGCGCAGCTGAATGCGGCGCGGCAGGGTCTGCAGGTTGTTCGGCTTCAGCAACTCGATCGAACCGTCTTCCGGGGCAAGGAAGTCGGTGGTGATCGCATAGTTGCGATTGCCCAGATAACCGTCCCATCCGCCGTAGTTCTTGTTGTTGAAGACGTTCAGGAAATCGACCGCGACGTTGATGGTCGCATCGCCGAAGACGCGGATGTTGTTTTCCACCGTCACGTTGACTTCGCAGAAGGCGAAGACGCCCTTGATGCAATTCTTGACCGGGTAGAAGGACGTGATCTCGCGCTCGTTGATCCCGCCGCCGTTGCGGGCGTCGAACACCTGGAACGCCGCGCCGCTTCCGAACTGGCTCAAGGTCGAAATCTTGAATCCCGCCGGAAGGTCGAGAATGCCGTTCAGGACCAGCCGGTGACGTTCGTCGCCGGGCTTGGGCCGGAAGCCGTATTCGTCCGGCGTCGCCTTATCGAGGCTGAACAGGTCGTTTCCGTTCTGCTCCGATTCCGCCAGCGTGTAGGCGACCCCGAAGCCCCAACCCGACGTCCGCGTGTAGGGCTTGTCGAGCGTCAGGTAGATCGCCTTGTAGCGGGTATCGAGTTCGTCCGCTCCGATCAGGACGTTGCCGAAGCCGTTGGCACGCGCGACCGCCGTGTCGCAGCAATCGCCATTGTCCGCACGCCGCGTCGCGAACAGGTGCGTGTAGCCGTTCTTGCCGCGGATATAGCTTCCGGTGGCCGAGGCCTGCCACTCGCCGAAGCGCTGGCGAACGCCCAGGCTGAACTGGTCGGTACGCGGCGGACGCGCGTCGTTCTTGACCGCGAACAATTCGGGAAGGCCGGTCGCGTCGGTCGCCCGAAGCTCGAGCAGTCCCTCGCGCGTCAGGTAGCGCGGATCCCACCGCACGGTCGGATTGCCATCACGCGGCTGGCCGTCCTGCGAGAAGTAGAAGACGCCGGTGTCATACTGCAGGCGGAAACGCTCATCGAGCGTGTTGTTGAACACATTACGATCGAAATAGCGGCCGTAACCGCCGAAGATCACCGTGTCGCGATTGCCGAACAGGTCATAGCTGAAGCCGATGCGCGGCTGGAACATGCCCAGGAACGGTTTGCGATCATTTCCGTCGGTGATGTAGTCGTCGGGATCGAAATAGTCGGTCGGCGTAAGGCCGCGTAGCGCCGCCACGGCGGCGTCGGGCGTGCGGTAATTGTTGTTGAACATGTTGCTCTCGTAATCCCAGCGCAGGCCGAGATTGAGCTCCAGCTTGTCGGTCACCTGCCAGTCGTCCTGGATGTACAGGCCGATCGCGGTGTTCAGCGCGCGGATGTTCGGATCGCCGGTGCCAAGGCGTGCCTCGGCCGGGAAGTCGAAGGTAAGGTCGTCGCCGGTGCCGGGGGTGTTGCGCGTATCGTTGCGGAAGAAGTAGCGCGGTTGGGCGAAGAACGACTTGTTGAAGTCGTAGCTGTGGTTGGCAAGCTTCACGCCGGCCTTGATCGTGTGACCCTCGACGCCGGTAAAGGTGAAGTCGTTGCGCGCGGTAAAGCTTTTCTGGACGAGGCGCTGGGTCGAATCCTTGCCGCCGAACGTAATGACGCCCTGGTAGTCGAAGCTGGGATCGTCGGGGTTCAGCGAGGTCGGATTGAACGCATATTTCAGATAGTTGACGTCGAATTCGTTGATGAAGCTGTCGCCGCGCCACGTCCACTTGCCGTTGTAGGTGTCGACGATGTTGATCTTGTTCTCGGCGGCGGTGAAGGCGGTCTGGCCGCCAAAGCCCTGGATGTCGCTTTCCTTGCGGCGCGAATAGCTGAGGTCGATCGTGTGATCGCCGGCGATCCCGGTCAGCTTGCCGAAGTAGAAGTCGCCGCGGAACGGGCTGACGAACGACCCTTCATATTCACCGAAGCGCGCGAGATTCTCGGGCGAGCGATTGCCGAGCGCGACGTTGAACGCGCGGTTCTGGTCGTTGCCTTCGTAAGCGCCGAAGAAGAACAGGCGGTCCTTGATGATCGGGCCGCCGAGCGCGACGCCATATTGCTTGCGCTTGAACTCCGGCTCGGGCTGTCCGCGCCGCTCAGTGAACACGTCCTGCTTGGACAATCCCTTCCCGGTGTACTGGCCGAAGACCTCGCCATGGAATTCGTTGGTGCCCGACTTGGTCGCGGCGACGATGACGGCCGCCGACGCCTGCTCATATTCGGCCTTGAAGTTCTGCGTGAGGACGCGGAATTCCTGCACAGCGATCTGGCCGAACGGGTTGCCGCGCGAATTTTCCTGGCCCGCGACACCGCTGTCGAGGATCTGGTTCTTGATGCTGGTGCCGTCGATGAAGACGTTGACGCCCGCCGCGGTCGATGCGCCCGAACGCACTTCCTTGTCGGTTTCGCTGTCGTTGTAGGTGACGCCCGGCGCCAGCTTGGCAAAGCTCAGGAAGTTGCGGTCGGTCTGCGGCAGCGAGCGGATCTGCTCCTGGCTGACGTTGGTTGCGACTTCGCTGGTTTTCACTTCGGCGAGGCGGCGTCCCGTCACGACGACTTCGCCGCCCGACGACACGGCCCCCGCCGGCGCGGCGGGATCGGCGGCGACGACTGCGTCCGGCGACAGGTCGAGCGTCGAACGCCGACCGATTTCCGCTGCGAACTGGCGCTCGACGGTGGCGCCGCCGACCGTCGTGCGGATCGTGTAGTTGGCCGGACGAAGACCGGCGAGCACGTAGCTGCCATTGGCGTCGGTAGTGGTGTTCGACGTCTGCCCCGTGCCCGCATTGACCGCCGACACCACCGCGCCCGCGACCGGTGCGCCCGATGCGTCGGTGACCCGGCCGGCGATGGTGCCGGTGCTGGTCTGCGCGGCGGCAGGAGCCGCGACCATCGTGGTCATGGTGACGGCGGAGACGCCGAGCAGCAGTGCGCGCATCAGCGCCGGTCGATGTGAAGTCGTCATGACGGCATCCCCTCTTTGAAATTATGTTCTGATTGATCGTGACTTGGAGTGGTGGCTGGCTCGCGCAGCGTCGAATGGCGCGTGACCAGGGTGGGTGACAAAATCGTCGGCGCCCGCGCGTCGTCGTCGCCGTTCATCAGCGCGATCAGCTTGGTCATCGCCGCGGCGCCAAGCTGGGCAATGCGCGCGTTCATCGTCGTCAACGAAGGCGCGACATAATGCGCGATCGGAATATCGTCGAAGCCCGCGACCCCAACGGTCTCGCCAATCGCGATGCCCGCGTCGGCGAGCACCGCCGCACAGCCGACGGCCATCATGTCGTTGGCGCAGAAGATCGCATCGACCGGAAGCCGCCCCGCGATCAGCAGGCGCGCCGCCTCGGCGCCGCTGCTTTCGCTGAAGTCGCCAGGGATGACGATCGGATCGCGCTCGCCGGTCAGCGCGGCCATCGCCTCGCGAAACCCGGCTTGGCGGTCCATCGAATCGCGATTGTGCCGCGGCCCCGACACGAAGGCGATGCGGCGATAGCCGCGCTCGACCAGATGGCCGGTCATCGTCTTGGCGGCGCCGCGATTGTCGATTCCGACCGAGGCAATGCCGGGCGAGGGCAAGTGGCTGTTGATCATCACCGCCGGCTGTCCGGGCCCGAGCGCATCGAACAGGTTCGCGCGATCGAGGTCGGGGGTCATCACCAGCAGGCCGTCGACACGTCCGCGCATCGTGCGCACCGCATTCGCCGCCTCGAGCGGGTTGCCGTGCATGTTGCTGAGCAACAGTTGCAATCCGCTGGCATGCGCGACGCGGTCGATGCCGCGGATAAGCTCGCTGAAGAATTCGCCGAACAGGTCGGGCAGTACAACGCCGACCGCATCGGCCTTTTGCCGAGTCAGGCTGCGCGCGCCTGAATGGGGGACGTAGCGAAGCGCGGCCGCGGCCGCCCGAACCTTCGCACGCGTGGCGGGCGTGACATTGTCATGATCGTTGAGCGCACGCGACGCCGATGCGACCGACACGCCAGCCTTGCTCGCCACATCGCGGATGGTAGCCATCGCGCCCTCTCCTGGATCGCCGCGATCTGTTGCCGCTGGTCGATCTGCACGCCGGACCAATCATCCGGCGCCGTCGATGTAACCGGTTACATCGAAGCGCGGCAAGTCACTTTTTGGTCACACTGGGTCAGGAAAGGCGGATCGCCTCGCCGCCCTGGTCGAACAGGTGGAAATGGCGGGGATCGGGAGTGAGCGTCACGCGCTCGCCTTCGCTGACGCGGGCGGGCTCGACATGGTGCCAGATCAGCGGCGGGTCGCCTTCGCCGGCACCGTCGAGGTGGACGTTCACGCTGCTCCCTAGCCGCTCGATGAAGCGTGCGGTCAGGTCGATGCCGTCGCCGTCGCCCGCGCGCCAATGTTCGGGCCGGACGCCCAGCGTGACCGGTGCACCGATGTCCGCGTCGGGCGCCCGCGGCAAGTCGATCCGCTTGCCGTCGGCCAGCTCGAGCGCGCGGCCACCGGTTCGCTCGACGATGCGTCCGTCGAGAAAGTTCATCTGCGGCGATCCGATGAACCCGGCGACGAAGCGGTTTGCGGGCCGTTCGTAGAGATCCGACGGCGTCCCGGCCTGCTCGATCACGCCATTGCGCATCACCACGATCCGGTCGGCCAGCGTCATCGCTTCGACCTGGTCGTGGGTCACATAGACCGTGGTCGTTCCAAGCTGCCGATGAAGCGCGGCGAACTCAAACCGCATCCGGTTGCGAAGGCTGGCGTCGAGGTTGGACAGCGGCTCGTCGAACAGGAAGACGTCGGGCTGGCGAACGATGGCGCGGCCGATCGCTACCCGCTGCCGCTGCCCGCCCGACAGCGCGGCGGGCTTGCGGTCGAGCAGTTCGTCGAGACCGAGGATCGCGCTTGCGCGGCGTACCGACTCGTCGACCTCCGCTTTCGAACGCTTCGCCAGGCGGAGTGCGAACGCCATATTCTCGTAGACGCTGAGGTGCGGGTAGAGCGCGTAGGACTGGAACACCATCGCGATGCCGCGCTTCGACGGGGGCAATTCATCGACTCGCGTGTCGCCGATCGCGATCGACCCCGAATCGAGTTGCTCGAGCCCAGCGATCGATCGGAGCAGCGTCGACTTGCCGCATCCCGATGCGCCGACGATGACGCAGAATTCACCGTCGGCGATGTCGAGGCTGACGCCATTCAGGACCGCGGTGATCCCGAACGCCTTCCACGCTCGATCGATCGTCAGGCCCGCCATCGCACTCTCCCTGCCATGCACTCGGTATGAGGAATGGCAGGGTTCACCAACTATCGCCCAACTGCAATGGGCGATGCGTCAGCGGGTCGGGGTCACGCGCCAGATGGTGTTGGACAAATCGTCCGCGACGATCAGCGCGCCGCGCGGATCGACGGTCACGCCGACCGGTCGCCCGAACGTCTTCCCGTTGGCCTGGAAGCCGGCCAGGAAATCGACCGGCGGACCGGCGGGACGACCGCCGCGGAACGGCACGAACACGACCTTGTAGCCGACCGGCTTCTCGCGGTTCCAGCTGCCGTGCATCCCGACGAACGCGCCGTCGGCGAACTGCGGACCCATCGCCGCGCTGCTGAACGACAGGCCCAGCGGTGCGGTATGCGACTGCAGAGAATAGTCCGGGCGAACCGCCTTCCTGACCATATCTTCCTTGAACGGCTGCACGCGCCGATCGGGGTTGGGGCCCCAATAGGCGTAGGGCCAGCCGTAGAAAGCGCCTTCGCGAACCGAGGTCAGATAATCGGGGACGAGGTTGGCGCCCAGTTCGTCGCGCTCGTTGACCACCGCGAACAATTGCCCGCTACCCGGCTGCACCGCGAGCGCAGTCGGGTTGCGAAGCCCGGTCGCGAAGCGGCGATGCGCGCCGGTGGCGACGTCGACTTCCCACACCATCGCGCGCTCTTCTTCCGCAGCCATGCCACGCTCGCCGATATTGCTGTTCGAGCCGTTGCCGACATAGAGGAAGCGGCCGTCGGCGCTGGCGGCAAGCGCCTTGGTCCAGTGATGGTTGATCTCGGCCGGAAGCTTGGTGACCGACCGCGGCGGGCCCGGCGCACGGGTCTGCCCAGGCTGGTAGGCGAATTCGACCAATTCGTCCTGGTTGGCGACGAATAGGCGGTTGCCGATCAGCGCGAGGCCGTAAGGCGCGTTGAGGTTCTCGGCGAAGATCGAGCGCCCTTCGTAGGTGCCGTCGCCATCGGCGTCGCGCAGAAGCGTCAACTGGTTGCCGCCCTTGACCGAGCTGGTGCCCTTCTTCTTGAAATAGCCGGCGAGCATGTCCTTGGGCCGAAGCGCGGGGGCATCGCCGCCGCCCTTGCCTTCGGCGACCAATATGTCGCCATTGGGAAGCACCAGCGTCTGGCGCGGGATCTTCATGTCGTTGGCGATCGCGGTGACGGTATAGCCCGCCGGCGCGGTCGGACGGCGGTCGCCCCAACCCGCGGGATCGGCGATCGTCATGTTGGGCAACAGCCCGCGATGCGGCTTGGGCAGGTTGGGGTTGGGGCCGTACTGGTCGGCCGCCGGGTCGCTTCCGCATGCGGCAAGCGCCAAGGTCATTCCGGCAAGGGTGAGCAGGTGGGTCCGGTTCATCGCGGCGCTCCCGAACGAAGGGTGGAGAAGCCGAGCCACACCGCGACCACGGCAAGCACGAAGGTGATCAGCGACAGGATCAGCCCGCCCGGCATCGTCGCCCAGCCATCCTTGCTGTGCACCAGCGCGGCGATGAAGCCGACGATGAAGGTCGTCAGCATGACCAAGAGGTAGAGCGCAGCCGGCCGGTCGCGACGCACGTCTGCCCGAAAGAAGTCGATCACCGCCCACAGCAGCGCCGCGCCCGCGAACACCAGCGCGCCACTGTTCAGCCACGCGGCGAAGTTCAGCCACTGGATTTGCTGCGACGAGTTGTAGGCCCAGTCGCTCAGCAGCGCGCCGAGGAAGAGGGGCAGGGTCGATGCCAACAGGATGGCGTGGAGCGGGTGGATGACCCGTCGATTGTGGATGGCGCTGGGCAAACTCGACCCTTTCGACATGTGGTTGCCGGAGGTCCGGCAAAAAGGCGCGCTCGGCGACAGCAAATGCCACACGAAGCCGATACGCCTAGTCGCAATGCCAGAGGCCCCGCACTGGTTCCGCGAAGCCGGAAATTGGCGGTCCGTCCTAGAGGTGGGAAGCCGGTTCCGTCACGCCGAGCACGTCCTGGGCGATCGTTCGGACGTCGACCCGCGCCTTCAGCCGCGCGGCAAGCAGCGCAGTGCCGCTGATCTTGCGCTGGACGAACAACAGGTCGGCCGGGGGCAGGTGCCACGCTGCCTTGTCGGCGGCGATCTCCATTCCCTGGTCGCGCAACGTGTCGACGAAGGCGCGGGTGCCAAAATCGAACGGGCCGGGGCGGTGAAGCTCGCCAAGGATGACCTCGATCATCCGGTCGATGCGCGCCGAATGGTTGTCGATCGCACCCCGCGCGACGAACCCGGCGTCGAGCGCTGCCGTGCTAATGGCTTCGCGATCCTGAGCCAGCGCGGCCTCGACCAGCCGCCGATAACCCGCCGCCGTGGAAGCGGCGATGTCACGCGTCGCGCCGAAGTCGAGCAGCACCAGCTTTCGCGTCTCGGGCTGGTAGCGATAGTTGGCGAAGTTGGGATCCGTCTGCATCACCCCGAACTCGAACAATTCGCGCAGCACCAGCCGGATCAGGCCGGTCATCACCGCGTCGCGCTCTTCCTGCGGCGCATCGGCCAGAGTCTCGACCGGCCGTCCCTCGACGAAGCTCATCGCCAGCACCGTATCGGTGGTAAATTCCTCGTCGATCCGCGGGACGACGAAGGCGGGATCGTCGGCCAGCAGCGCGTGAAACCGCATCATCTGCCCGCCTTCGCGGCCATAATCGGCTTCCTCGGCCAACTGCGTCTTCGCCTCCGCCAGCAACGGCGCGATATTCAGTTCGGCCGGGAGCAGGCCGGACACCCGCAACAAGGTCGCGACATTGTCGATGTCGCTGTCGATGCTCTGGCGGACCCCCGGATACTGGACCTTGATCGCCAGCGTCCGGCCGTCATGCGTATGCGCGCGGTGCACCTGTCCGATCGACGCCGCGGCGATCGGGCGCGGCTCGAATCGGGCAAAGCGCGTACGCCAATCCTTGCCCCATTGCGCGGCCAACACCTGCTGAAGCTGTTGCGGCGGCATGTGGTGCGCGTTGTCGCGCAGGCGCGAGAGCAATTGCGCCAGCTCGGCGGGCAGGAAGTCGCCCGCGTCCATCGAGATCATCTGGCCAAGTTTCATCGCCGCCCCGCGAAGATGCGACAGGCGGTCGGCGAGCCGCGCGAAGTTGGCGGGTGTCATCAACAGGTCACCCATTCGCGGCCGCTCGCCCGCGGCAAGGCGTCGCGCGCCCTCGGCCAGCATTCCGCCGCCGACTCCGGCGGCTAGCCGCCCGAACTGGGTGATCCGCGCGGTCCGGCCGCTGGGGACCGCGCGCTGGCGCGGCTCGTCGAAATCGTCGCTCACCAGCCCATGCTTCCGGCAATGCCCTTGAACGGACCGGCAAGGTCGGGCGTGATCCACCCGCCGTAGAAATGGCCCGGCTGCGGCGTGACGGGCATATCATCGACGGTGCAGCGATCGAATGGGCCGGCATAGAAAGCGACATAATCGCGCAGGCTGGCAAAGGCGCGGGTCGGGTAGGGATAGCTCCAGCCGACGCGCGGCAAGACGAGGTCGCCGAACACGACATCCCAATAGAGTGCCGTTCCCTTCCACTCGCAGAAGGACGATCCATCCGCCTGTCGAAGGACGCCCGGCGCGATGTCGTGGGGTGGGATGTAGTAGCTGAGCGGATGGCTGGTTTCGAGCGTGACGACACTGGCGCGGGTGTCGGCGACGACCTGCCCGCGATGCTCTATGCGGACACGCGCGTCGCAAGGTTCTGCAACCGCGGGGCGGGGGAAGTGCCACACACTTCGCTGTCCGGGGGCGACGCGATCGGGCTCGGGCCAGGGGGAGAAAGTCATGCCCGCCATATGGGGTGTGGCGCGCCAATACCCATGGCGCGGCGCGTAAATTTCGACCGCTAAAGTCGCATGTAAGTCCGTGCAGCACGATGCTGGAGACATGGCGGTGATCGAGCGATATGCACGCGCGATGGCCCGGCTGCTCCTGTTCAACAAACCGTTCGGGGTCCTGTCGCAGTTTACCGACCGTGGTTCGCCGACCGCCCGCTCGACCTTGTCGGACTATATTTCCGTCAAGGGCGTTTACCCTGCCGGACGGCTCGATCGGGACAGTGAGGGGCTTTTGCTGCTGTGCGACGACGGACGGCTTCAGGCGCAAATCGCGGACCCGCGGTTCAAACTGCCGAAGTCGTACCTGGTACAGGTCGAAGGCGACCCGCAGGAAGTGGAACTGGAACGCTTGCGCATGGGCGTCCAACTCAAGGACGGCATGACCCTGCCGGCCGATATCGCGCGTATCGACGAACCGTCCTTGTGGCCGCGCGACCCGCCGATCCGCCAACGCCGGTCGATCCCCGATAACTGGCTTAAGATCACCATCCGCGAGGGAAGAAACCGCCAGGTCCGTCGAATGACGGCGGCGGTCGGCTTGCCCACGCTCAGGCTGGTGCGATGGTCGGTTGGCGATTGGTCCATCGGCACTCTGGAGCCGGGTCAATTTCGGGAAATCATAGTCTAGGCTGGATCGCCGATCCTTCTATAGGCGGATCGGCAAAGTCTGAACGCCGATGAACTACCGTCATTCCTTCCACGCTGGGAACAGCGCCGATGTCGTCAAGCATTGCTTGCTGATCGAGCTCGTCCGCGCCTTGCAGCAAAAGCCGAGTGCGCTGACAATGATCGATACGCACGCCGGTTGCGGATTGTACGACCTTGATGACGACACGGCCCAGCGCACCGGCGAGGCGTCGCAGGGAGTGGTCCGCGCCTTTGCCGACCGCAACCCGCTGCTGGATGATTATCGTGCCGCCGTCCGGGCCGTGAACTCGACGCCCGATAGGCGTCTGTATCCTGGCTCGCCCCACATCATGGCACAGCTGTTGCGGCCGCAGGACGTGCTGATCCTCAATGAAAAGCATGTTCAGGACGTGATGGCCCTGCGCGCCGCCATGCGGGGTACGCCCGCCGCCGTGCATCAGCGCGACGCTTATGAATTATGGCTGGCGATGCTGCCGACGCGAACACCGCGCGGCGTCGTGGTCGTCGACCCGCCTTACGAACAAACGGACGAGCGCGATCGGATCACGGCGACGCTTGCCGCGGCGACCCGCAAATGGGCGCATGGCGTCACGCTGATCTGGTACCCGCTGAAGGACCGCGCCACGCATGTGCGATGGAAACAGGAGATGCGCCGGCTCGGCATCCCGAAGTTCCTGACGATCGAGCATTGGCTGTTCGACGCCGAACAGCCCGGCATCTACAACGGCGCGGGTCTCTTCGTCGTCAATCCCCCCTACGCTTTCACGCAAATCCTCCCGGACCTGCTCGAAGCCCTCCGCGCCGCGCTGGCCCCCGAAGGACATCGTGGCGACCTCAGTGCCGATTGGTTGGGCAGCTAGAAGGGGTTTACGCTAGAATCTACCACGTGTGGCGACACTGCACCTCCCACTGGTCATTGACCGTCTCGCCGCAAACGAAAGGTGGACAGGAACCATGACTCCGCACCACGCCCGCCGCCCGCGACCATCCACGGCAGCGGCTCAAGCCTGAAGCGGATCGCACCAGCTTTCACCGTTCCGGGGGGCAAGTTTATTCGCAGCTAAAATGCTGGCTGCGGCGTTTGCCGCTCCCGCCAAGGTGTCGACGAGGTAATGCGAACCGATCACGATCGTGCCGATGATCATCAATGCATTCAGTAAGATCGACGGCGCGCGAAGCAATCGAATGGGCCACAAACCCCAAACGAAAAGGATCGCTGCAGTCGTGTGGAAACTTGGCATCGAGATCATGCCGAGTTGCATGCTGCGGTCGATCACCGTCAGTTCGCCGGCGTGGAACCCGCGTATCAGGGCCGAGTAATCGCATGCACGACCTACAATAGGAAGCCCCTCCGGCCTAACTCCGCACAGGACGAAAGATCCGTCGGCCGGAAAAAGCATCAATCCAATCGCGGAAATGCAAAGGCCGATCATGGCGGCGGTTACCAGGTGCCAGGCCCGATCGATGTAATTGGCTGCGCACATAACGATCAGTACGAGTGGCGCCTGCCAGGTCATCGAGTAATATCCGAACGACACGATCTCCCACAGACGCGCGTCCTTAAAGGGCGCTACGAAGGCCGCGAAATCGAACCCCAGCATGCGGTCAGCGTTCAGCAAAGCACCGTCAGCTAAGGGAAAGCCGAAAGCGATCAGAGGATACTGCAGGATCATGACGGCGGTGCCTTGGGCCGCCAAAAGTGCCATCGTTTCTAACGCTGCCGAGGTCCGATCGCGGCCTGCTCGCCTGAGCATCATTCCAGAGAAAACGAAAACGCCGGCAAGTCCGACGAGAAACCAATTCCAGGACTCAAAGCGAAGGCCCCCAAGTCGCAGCGCCGCCCACGTGATCGGAAGCAACGCTAGCACAAGCGCATATATGACGAGCGATCTGCGATCCGGCTTCGGACATACATCCAACCAAGTGAAAGTTGATCCGGTTGCCATCGAGAGCAATGTATCAGCTTCAAGCGCGAAGTCATGTGCGTGTGGGGCCATGATAGCGGATAGTCACGATCCCCTGCTCCGCCGCCGGTGACCGAGCGGAAAGAATCAACGAAGCAGCGCGCTCCCTACCTCCCAGCCCTCCTCTTGGATTGGCCAATCGGCCACATCAATCAATTGGAGTAGAATTGCATCCGCTTTTGCCAACGCGTCGAGCCGAATGCCGAGCGCTATCAGGTAGCGAAATAGCATCGACCTAGTGAATCGGTCGCGCTTGCGCGGCAACTTGTATTTCTCGATCTCTTCGAACGGCAAGGCGTCACCAGTTTCAGCCCAAGTCCATCGGCCATCGGTCGCATTGAGATCGATCTGCCGGATTGTCTGTAATGGTCCGTCCCCGTCGGGACCTTGGATCCACAGCTGCGTTACTGCATGTCCAGGTTCGTGGAGAGGCGCATGGCCCGCCACCAGGCCGCGGGCGTGCAGGTTCCGCGCGATGCTCGGACCTGGCGCGGAAGGATCGCCGCGGCCCGAAGCTGCGCGCTGCAGACCGCGACGCAAATCAGCGTCGATGCAATGCGGCGATGGCGGAATCGAAACTGTCGGATACGAAGTAAAGCGGCTGCATCGCATCATGACGATAGGGCGAAGCCGTCGCCGCCTCGAAGGTGAAGGGTCGACGGTCGATGGAGGGATCCTCGAGACTTGCGCGCGCCTCTCCGAAACTTGACGCAAGACCGGCACCGAGGATGCGGAGCTCGCCGTCTTCCTTGCACAGGCCGAATTCAACGGTGTGCCAATAGAGACGCGCGACCACCTGACCTTCACCGGAAGCGATTGCCTCCAGGCCAAACTCGCCGACCGACCGCATCGCCGACGCCATCCGCGGGTCCGCGAGCATGGGCACGTGACCGAAAATGTCGTGGAAGCAGTCGGGCTCTTTCAGATAGTCCATCTGCGTCCTGCTTCGAATGAAGTTGCCGATCGGGAACAGCCGTGCGGCGAGCATGGCGAAGAACGCTTCATCGGGGACGAGACCCGCGACCGACACGCAGCGCCAACCAGTCCGCTCGACAAGTCGCTCGTTCAAGCGTGACAGGTTGGGCACACCAGGGTCACGAAGACCCAATTCGTCGACCCCCTCGAAGAAGGGGCTGACGACACGGCCGCGAAGAAGCTGCATCTGCCGGGCGAAGAGCTCATCCCAAACGGCGTGGTCGTCGGGCGTGAACGTCGTCCACGACTGATCGACCAAGAACCTTTGCCAGTGCGAGCTACGGGCCGCATTGTTGACTTCAGCGAGCATCACAAATTCTCCAGGCACAAAAAAACCCGCCGGACGGTGTCGGGCGGGCGGGCGGTTGCTTGTCAATCAGACGCGCGTCAGCTGCTTCCCACCGTGAAGGAGCGATAATAGCGGGCGCGGGCGATCAAGAAGGTCATCGAGGCCTGTTATCATCCAGCGTAGGTGAATGCCAGATTGCCGGATTCGACGGACTGGTCGCGATAGTAAACATCTTTGAAAAGTTCTGAGGGCTGCTGAGCAATCCTTGTGCTTCAGGACCTTTGAGTGGCGCGCCCGGCTGGGTTCGAACCAGCGACCTCATGCTTAGAAGGCACGTGCTCTATCCAGCTGAGCTACGGGCGCGCGAGCCCTTGCGCTACCTATCGGCGGCGGGCGCCGCAAGGCTTAGGCGACGGCTTCGAGCAGTCCTTCGAACAGGCGGCGGCCGTCGGTGTTGCCGTGCGCATTCTCGAACGCGCGTTCGGGGTGCGGCATCATGCCGAGCACGTTGCCGGCGTCGTTGAGGATGCCCGCGATCCCCCGTGCCGATCCGTTGACATTCTCGGTGTAGCGGAAGGCGACGCGGCCTTCGCCCTCGATCCGGTCGAGCGTGTCGGCATCGGCCTGGAAGTTGCCGTCGTGATGCGCGACCGGGATCGTGATCTGTTCGCCCGCGCGATAGGCGGCGGTGAAGATCGACTGGCTGCTTTCAACCGTCAGCCCGACCGGGCGGCAGACGAACAGCAGTCCGGCGTTGCGCATCAGCGCACCGGGCAGCAGCCCGGCTTCGGTCAGCACCTGGAAGCCGTTGCAGACGCCGAGCACCGGCACGCCCTTTGCCGCGGCTTCGCTGACGCTGCGCATGATCGGGCTGCGTGCCGCCATCGCGCCGGAGCGGAGGTAGTCGCCATAGGAAAAGCCGCCGGGAACGGCGACCAGGTCGGTATCGGCGGGAAGCTCGGTCTCGCGGTGCCACACCATCGCCGGGTCGCGGCCGGTCGCCTGGCGAAGGGCGACGGCGAGGTCGCGGTCGCAGTTCGATCCGGGAAAGACCAGGACCGCGGACTTCATTGCCGTTCGATCCGGAAATTCTCGATGACCGTGTTGGCCAGCAGCTTGCGGCACATGCCCTCGATGTCGGCGTCGCTGGTGCCGTCCTTCAGGTCCAGCTCGATCAGCTTGCCCGCACGGACGTCTTCGACGCCGTCGAAGCCAAGCCCCTCGAGCGCATGGTGGATCGCCTTGCCCTGTGGGTCGAGCACGCCCGGTTTCAGGGTGACGAACACGCGCGCTTTCATCGCTTGGCCTTTCCGTTGGTGACGCCCGCGCGGCCTATGCCGCCGCGGGAGCGGCGGGGCAAGCTTTACCCGATCTTTACCCTGTATCGGCGACAAGGGGTGGGGCCCGCGCGGGGCCGGGAGTTTTGGGGACGTTTCGATGGTCGCAGTCGCCGCCATGATGTTTGTCGCGCTGATCGCGTGGGGCAAAAGCTATTTCGGCTGGTCCGATCCCAGCGGGGACGTGCAGCTTGCGCTGTTCGCGTCGTTCACGCTGGGCATCGTATGCGGGTATAAAGTGAAGGAGTGACCCGGCGCCCGCGCTCCTGCTAGGGGCGGCGGGTGACCGACTATCCGCCCTATGCCCAACTGCTTCGCCTTCGCCGCGAAACCTCGTCCGGATCGTTGCGCACGGTTATGCCGTTCCATGACGATGTCGTCGGCCGGCCCGGCTTCCTCCACGGCGGCGCGATTGCCGGCCTGCTCGAATTCACCGCCTTCGACGCGCTTCGCGCCGCCCTTGGCGACGAAGAAGGCGTGGCGATGAAGCCGATTACCGTCACCGTCGACTACATGCGCGGCGGGATCGATGGCGACACGCAGGCCGAAGCGGTGGTCGAACGACTGGGCAAGCGTATCGCCAATGTCGAGGCCTTCGCCTGGCAGCGCGAGCGCGACCGGCCGATCGCCTCGGCGCGGATCACCTTTCTGCTCGACCGCGACTAGTAACCGCTCAACCGCGCCACTTCAGCAGCGTGGAAGCGGTGGCTTCCGAACATCTCCGACAGCACCGCTTCGCGCTTCATGTAGAGGCCGATGTCATGTTCGTCGGTCATGCCGATGCCGCCGTGCATCTGGACGCCTTCCTGGACCGCGAGCGCGGAGGTCCGGCCTGCCTTGGCCTTGGCGACCGACACGAACAGGTCGGCGCGCGGATCGCCCGCATCCAGCAATTGCGCCGCCTTGAGCGCTGCCGCGCGCGCGATTTCGATCTCGCCGAACAGGTGCGCGGCGCGATGCTGCAGCACCTGATATTCGCCGATCAGTTTCCCGAACTGCTTGCGCTGTTTAAGATAGTCGAGCGTCATGTCGGACGCCCCCGCGGCGACCCCGACCAGCTCCGATGCCGCACCCGCGCGGCCCGACCGGAGCGCGCGCGACAGCGGCGTCCAGCCGTCGTCGACCTCGCCCACCACCGCATCGGCATCGACCGACACATTCTCGAACGTCAGCCGCGCCGCCTTCGACGAATCCGCAAGCGCGACATTGTCGACCTGCAATCCGCTGGCATCACGCTCGACCGCGAACAGGGTGATCCCGTCGGTCTCGCCCGGAGCGCCCGCGGTCCGCGCCGCGACCAGCACGACATCGGCGCTGGCCCCATGCACGACGAACTGCTTGGCGCCGTTCAAGGTGAAGCCGTTGCCCGACCGCGTCGCCGCCAGCGACACCTTGGCGGGATCGTGGCTGCGGCCTTCGTCGATCGCCAGCGCCGCAACCATCTCGCCTGCGACGATTCCCGGGAACCAGCGATCCGCCTGCGCACTGCCTTCGAGCGCACGCACCGCCGCGACCGCGGTCGTCAGGAAGGGGGATGGGGTCAAATTGCGCCCGACTTCTTCCAGCACCAGCCCGGCCTCGACCATGCCCAGCCCCGCGCCGCCCTGCGCCTCGGGGATCAGGATCCCGGTCAGGCCAAGCTCGGCGAACTGCTTCCACAGTCCGTGGCCAAAGCCATCCTTGCAGCCGATATCGCGCCAGTGGCGAAGCTGCGTCTTGATCGAACCTTCGTCGGCCATGAACGGCGCGACGCTGTCGTGAAGCATGCGCTGGTCGTCGGTCAGGGTCATCATTGCCGTCAGGCTCCCGGAAGGCGGAGGATATGCTTGGCGACGATGCCAAGCTGGATTTCGCTGGTGCCGCCCTCGATCGAATTGGCCTTGGTGCGAAGCCAGTCGCGCGCCGACTTGCCGCCGCGTGACCGCTCGCTGTCCCACTCGAGCGCGTCGGACCCGCCCGCGGCCATGATCAGTTCGTGGCGGCGCTTGTTGAGCTCGGTCCCGGCATATTTCATCAAGCTCGGCATCGCCGGATGCGCCTCGCCCGCCTTTAGCTGGTCGATGAAACGCTCGCTCATCGCCGCAAAGGCCAGCACGTCGACATCGAACGCCGCAATCTCGGCGCGGAGCAGCGGTTCGACCTCACCGACGCTGGCGCCGAGCGCCTGGCGTTCACCGCCAAGCCCCATGCCGCTGATCATCTCGCGCTCATGGCCAAGCAGATATTTGGCGACGTCCCAGCCCTTATTCTCCTCGCCGACCAGCTGGTCCTTGGGCACCTTCACGTCGTCGAAAAAGGTCTCGCAGAAGGGGCTGTTGCCGCTGATCAGCAGGATCGGCTTGGTCGAGACGCCTGGGCTTTCCATGTCGAACAGCAGGAAGCTGATCCCGCCATGCTTGGTCTCGGTCGAGGTGCGGACGAGGCAGAAGATCCAGTCGGCCTCGTCGGCATAGCTGGTCCACACCTTTTGCCCTTTGACGACATAGTGATCGCCGCCATCCTCGGCCTTGGTCTGAAGGCCGGCGAGGTCGCTGCCCGCGCCCGGCTCCGAATAGCCTTGGCACCAACGGATTTCGCCGCGCGCGATCTGCGGCAAGTAATCCTTCTTCTGCTCCTCGGTCCCGAATTTGAGCAGTGCCGGGCCGAGCATCGAGATTCCGAAGCTGGTCAGCGGCGGCCGTGCGCCGATCGCGGCCATTTCTTCCTTCAGCACCTTCGCTTCCGCCGCGCTAAGGCCGCCGCCGCCGTAGGACGCAGGCCAGTCGGGAACGGTCCAGCCGCGCTCGCCCATGACGGTCAGCCACTGCTTCTGCGCCTCGCTCTGAAACTCGAAGTGACGCCCGCCCCAGCAGGCATCCTTTTCGGTCCGCATCGGCGTCCGCATTTCGGCGGGGCAATTGGCTTCCAGCCACGCGCGCGTTTCGGCGCGGAAGGCGTCCAGGTCGGTCATCGATCCTCTCCCTAATCGGCCCAATCTTGGGCCTTCGGCAGGGGGCGTCAATGGCGCATGGATTAAGCTCGCTTTCCCTAGGGGCGGGGTTTCAGGCCGCTCGCCGAAATGTGCCAGCGACGCTGCGCCGCGGTCGATCCGTCGACATCGTTGACTCGGCGAAGCGTCATCGGGCCCGACAGGTGAAAGCCGCCCCCTTTGGCCAGGATTCCGGTCACCGTGACGGGGAATTCGGCATAGATCGATCCCGCGCCGCCCTCGGTCGTCCCCGCGCCATAGGCGGTTCCGTCGTAGATCCGGTACTTGTGGAAGCTCGCGGCGAACTCGGCTTCGGACATGCCGGTCGCCTTGCCGTCGTCGCCCCATAGTCGATAGGCGCGGGCGTATTGTCTCGTCGCCAGCGCAGCGAAATAATCGTCGAGCACGCGCTTGGCGGCTGCCGCGCTCTTTTCGCTCTCCGGGGTCGCAGGCACCGACGGGACGGGCTCGGCCGCAGGAGGAGCGGGCGCAGCCTCGTTCAACGGTTCCGGCGTTTCGGGCGCGGCAGGCGGTGCGGTCGACGCGGGGGCTTCAGCCTCGCTCGTCGTCACGTTTTCGGGGGCCGGCTGGGCCTGGCAGGCGGTCAGCATCAGGGCGGCGATTAGGGGCGGGGCGATACGCATGACCGGTTCAACCGGCCCGTAGGGGCAAGCGTTCCACCGGCCCGCCCTTGCCCTCGCCGCCTGTGCGTCCTAGCCCGTTTGCACGTCGGGCCGAGGGCCCGGACAGCGGGAGCAAGGCACTTGGATTTTGACCTTACGGAACGCCAATCTTTTTTCCGTGACCGCGTTCGCGCCTTCATCGACGAGCATATTCGCCCCCGAGTCGGCGAGTATAAGACGCAGATCGACGCGGGCGACCGCTGGCAACCGATCGACCTGATTGAAGAGCTGAAGCCCCACGCCCACGCTGCGGGCCTGTGGAACCTGTTCATGCCGCCGGGCGGGGTGCTCCGCCACGTCGACGAAAGCTTCGAATTCGAAGGCGAGCAGCTCACCAACCTCGAATATGCGCTTTGCGCCGAGGAGATGGGGCGGATCCTGTGGTCGGCGGAAATCTTCAACTGCTCAGCGCCCGACACCGGCAACATGGAAGTACTCCATCGCTATGGCACGCGCGCGCAGAAGGACCGCTGGCTGGCGCCGCTGATGCGCGGGCAGATCCGCTCGGCCTTTTTGATGACCGAGCCGGGCGTCGCCTCGTCCGACGCGACCAACATCGAATGCCGCATTGACCGCGACGGCGACGACTATGTCATCAACGGCAAGAAATGGTGGTCCTCGGGCGCGGGCGATCCGCGCTGCAAGGTCGCGATCCTGATGGGCAAGACCGACCTGTCGGAAAGCCGCCACCGCCAGCAATCGATGGTACTGGTGCCGATGGACGCCGACGGCATCACGATCGAGCGGCACTTGTCGGTCTATGGCTATGACGACGCGCCGCACGGCCACATGGAAATAGCGCTCAAGGACGTGCGGGTGCCGTCCGAGAACATCCTGCTCGGCGAAGGCCGCGGGTTCGAAATCGCGCAGGGCCGGCTCGGGCCGGGGCGGATCCACCATTGCATGCGCACGATCGGCGCGGCCGAGGAAGCGCTTGGACTGATGGTCCGCCGCCTCCAGTCACGCGTCGCCTTCGGCAAGAAATTGTCCGAACACAGCATCTGGGAACAGCGCATCGCCGAAGCGCGGATCGAGATCGATTCGACCCGGCTGCTGTGCCTCCTTGCCGCCGACCGCATGGACAAAGCGGGCAACAAGGCCGCCGCCGCCGAAATCGCGATGATCAAGGTCAAGGCACCGCGCATGGCTCTGAAGGTCATCGACGACGCGATCCAGGCGCACGGCGGGGCGGGGGTCAGCCAGGACACGCCGCTCGCGCATAGCTGGGCGGGAATTCGCACGCTTCGCCTCGCGGACGGCCCGGACGAGGTCCACAATCGCTCGATCGCTCGGATCGAATTCGCCAAGCATGCGGAGAGCGACGCTTGAGCGGCCTGTTCGACCTGACCGGCAAGGTCGCGATCGTCACCGGATCGTCGCGCGGGATCGGCCGCGCGATCGCCGAGGCGATGGCCGACCAGGGCGCGCGCGTGGTCATCTCCAGCCGCAAGCAGGACGCGTGCGAGGAAGTCGCCGCCGCGATCAATGCCAAGCACCCCGACGCCGCCATCGCGGTCGCCGCGAGCATCTCCGACAAGGCCGCGCTCCAGAACCTCGTCGACGAGACCGTGCGGCAATTCGGCAAGGTCGACGTGCTCGTCTGCAACGCCGCGTCGAACCCCTATTACGGGCCGATGGCGGGGATCAGCGACGACCAGTTTCGCAAGATCCTCGACAATAATGTCCTCGCCAATCACTGGCTGATCTCGATGGCCGCTCCGGCGATGGTCGAGCGCGGCGAAGGCTCGATCATCATCGTCTCGTCGGTCGGCGGGCTGACCAGCTCGACCACCATCGGCGCCTACAACGTCTCGAAGGCGGCCGACTTCCAGCTCGCCCGCAACCTCGCCGCCGAATTCGGGCCGAGCGGGGTGAGAGTGAATTGCATCGCGCCAGGACTGGTGCGGACCGACTTCGCCAAGGCGCTGTGGGAGAACCCCGACACGCTGAAGGCGGTCACGCGCGGCACCCCGCTTCGCCGCATCGGCGAGCCGCACGAGATTGCGGGCGCCGCGGTCTATCTCGCCAGCCCGGCCTCGACCTTCATGACCGGCCAGGCGATGGTCGTCGACGGGGGCAGCACGATCGGGATCGGCCTATGACCGGACGGCTCGCGGGCAAGGTCGCTATCGTCACCGGTGCCGGATCGGGCATCGGCAAGGCGACGACCGACCTGTTCCGGGCCGAAGGCGCGACCGTCGTCGGCGCGGACCTGCGCGGCGCCGATGTCGATTGCGACGCGGGCGACGAGGCGTCGGTCAAGGCACTGGTCGAGCGCGCCGTCGCCGATCATGGCGGGCTCGACATCTTCTTTGCCAACGCCGGCATCGCGGGCGGGCTCGCCTCGATCTTCGAGCAGGAGCAGGCCGACTGGGCCGAGATCCTGCGCGTGAATCTGATCGGACCCGCCATGGCGATTAAATATGCCGCCGAGCCGATCCGCGCGCGCGGCGGCGGGTCGATCGTCTGCACCGCCTCGGTCGCCGGGCTTCGCTCGGGCGCGGGCGGTCCCGCCTATTCGGCGTCGAAGGCGGGCGTGATCAGCCTGGTGAAGACCGCGGCGCAGCAGCTCACCGGCTCCAACGTCCGCGTTAACGCCATCTGCCCCGGCCTGATCGAAACCGGCATGACCGAGTTCGTCTACGAACGCGCCCGCGCCAAGGGGCAGGAGGATCGGCTCGGCCACCTCAACCCGCTCAAGCGCGGCGGCCATCCGATGGAAATCGCACAGGCCGCACTGTTCCTCGCCTCCGACGACAGCAGCTACGTTAACGGCCACGCGCTGGTCGTCGACGGCGGCCTGTCATCGACCCATCCTTTCAACAACCAGAGCTACGGCCGCACGGCCATCTGACCCGGAGACTTCCATGACCGACAGCCCGATTTCGACCGCCAAGCATCACGACGTCCTCGTGGTCACTTCGAACAACCCGCCGGTCAACGCGCTCGGCGCGGCGGTTCGGCAGGGCCTGACCGCGGCGATCGAGCAGGCCGAAGCCGACGACAGCATCAAGGCGGTCGTCATCCGCTGCGAAGGGCAGACCTTCTTCGCCGGTGCCGACATCACCGAATTCGGCAAGCCGCCAGTGATGCCGTGGCTACCGCAGGTGGTCGACACGATCGAGAATTGCTCGAAGCCGGTCGTCGCGGCGATTCACGGCACCGCGCTCGGCGGCGGGCTCGAGATCGCGCTCGGCTGCCACTACCGCGTCGCGGTTCCCTCGGCGAAGCTTGGCGTGCCCGAGGTCAAGCTTGGCCTCCTTCCGGGTGCGGGCGGGACGCAGCGCCTGCCGCGCGTCGCGGGCGTTCCCAAGGCGCTGGAGATGGTCACCGGCGGCGGCATGATCGGCGCGAAGGAAGCCGCCGACCTGGGCCTTGTCGACCGGCTGATCGAAGGCGATCTGCTCCAGCACGCGGTCGCCTATGCCGAGGAGGTCAAGGACATACGCCCGCTGCCCAAGTCGTCGGAACGGCAGGACAAGGTCACCGGCGTCGACCCGTCGGTCTTCGCCGATTTCCGCAAGGTCAATGCGCGCAAGTTCCGCGGGTTCGAAGCGCCCGAGGCGAACATCAAGGCGGTCGAGGCCGCGGTCGCCAAGCCCTACGCCGAAGGCGTGCTCGACGAGCGCAACCTGTTCATGGGCCTGATGAGCGGCGGCCAAAGCCGCGCGCAGCAATATTTCTTCTTCGCCGAGCGCAAGGCGTCGAAGATCGACGGCATCCCCGACGACACCCGCCCCCGCGACATCAAGCGCGTCGGCGTGATCGGCGCCGGCACGATGGGCGGCGGCATTTCGATGAACTTCCTGTCGGCGAGCATTCCGGTGACGATCGTCGAGATGGCGCAGGACGCGCTCGACCGCGGCACCGGCGTAATGCGCAAGAATTACGAGGCGACCGCCGCCAAGGGCCGCATGACCGCCGAACAGGTCGAACAGGCGATGGGCGCGCTCAACCCCACGCTCGATTTCAACGCGCTCGCCGATTGCGACCTGATCATCGAAGCCGTGTTCGAGCAGATGGACGTGAAGAAGGAAATCTTCGGCCGGCTCGACAAGATCGCCAAGCCGGGCGCGATCCTCGCGTCGAACACCAGCTACCTCAACGTCGACGAAATCGCGGCCAGCACCTCGCGCCCGCAGGACGTCGTCGGCCTCCACTTCTTCTCGCCCGCCAACGTGATGAAGCTGCTGGAAGTCGTGCGCGGCGCCAAGACCGCGCCCGACGTACTCGTCACCGCGATGAGCCTCGCCAAGAAGATCAAGAAGGTCGCGGTCGTCGCGGGCGTGTGCCACGGCTTCATCGGCAACCGCATGCTGATGCCGCGGCAGGTTGAGGCGACCAAGCTGCTGCTCGAAGGCGCGACGCCCGAGCAGATCGACCGCGTCCACGTCGAATTCGGAATGCCGATGGGCCCGTTCCAGATGGCCGACCTTGCCGGGGTCGACATCGGCTGGCACCGCGACCCGACCCGGATCGAGAATATCCGCGACGCGCTCGCCGCCGAGGGCCGCTGGGGGCAGAAGAAGCAGGCCGGCTTCTACGACTATGACGACAAGCGCAAACCGAGCCCGAGCGCGCGCGTCCAGGAAATCATCGACGACTTCCGCGCGAAGGAAGGCGTCGAGAAGCGCGAAATCTCCGACCAGGAAATCGTCGAGCGCACGCTCTACACCATGGTCAACGAGGGCGCGAAGATCCTCGAGGAAGGCATGGCGCAGCGCGCGTCGGACATCGATGTCGTGTGGATCTACGGCTATGGCTGGCCGGTCTATCGCGGCGGCCCGATGCATTGGGCCGACGGCGAAGGCCTCCAGAAGATCGTCGACGGCCTGAAGAACCAGGAAGCGCGGATGGGCAGCGACTTTTCGTTCAGCAAATTGCTGCTCGACAAGGCGGCCGCCGGCGAAAAGTTTACCCGCTAACGGGCAAGGTCAGCGCGTGGCGTCCGCATCCCGTCGTCTCCGCGAAGCCGAACTGGCGCTGATCAATGCGCCATTCGCGGAGGACGGCTGGGCGCGCGCGCTCGATCGGGTGACATGGGCGTGCGGCGGCACCGCGGCGAACCTCGTCGGGATCGGCGGGCCGCTGCACCTCTCACTCAACCTGTTCACCGGTCGCCACGCCGACCGGGCGCAGCTCTATTTCACCGATCCCGCCCTGTGGGGTGCCTGCAACTGGCGCGTCGGCGCGTCGCAGGCGCCGCTGGCGGTCAGCCATGACGAGGATTATCGCCGGTATCGCGATGCGCATGCGCCCGACCTGACCGCCGACTATGACGACGCCGTCGCCGACCTCGACATGCCGCACGGCTGCCAGTCGGTGCTGATGGCCGACCCGACCCAGTTCATCGGCCTCGCGCTGATGCGCGGCCGGGACGAAGGGGCCTGCGACGCGGAATCGGTCGCGACCTTCGCCAGGCTCGCCGAACATGCCCAGCGCTCGGTCCGCGCCCACCTCGCCATCGGCGGCGAACATGCGAAGCTGGTCCTCGGCAATTTCGGCGACAGCCAGTCCGCGGTGATGCTGCTCGACCGCTTCGGCAGCTTTTGCGCGGTCAGCGCGGCGGCGATCGACCTTCTTGATCGCGCACAGATCCTGAAGCGCAGCCACGGACGACCCGTGGCGGTGTTGCGCGCCGACGACGTGCGGCTGCAGGGGATGATCGCCGAGATGCTACGCCTCGACAGCGACCCGGTCGTGCCAAGCGCCTATCGCGAAATCCTGCTCGGCCCGCTCACCCGGCGGCTTCGCCTGTGCCTCCTCCGCTTGCCAGGGCGTCACTCGTCGATGGGGTTCGAGCCGCAACTGGCGCTGGTGGTGCACCGCGGCGGGGACTCGACAAGCGCGGGATAAGAATGCTGAACTGCCGGCCAGAACACAGGGGAGCGCGTCGATGAGCGATTATATGGTCGAGGAAACCACCGGTCGCCGGGCGGCGCGCTACAAGCCGATCGTCGTCGGGCTTCACTGGCTCACCGCCGCGCTGATCGTGTGGCAGGTGTGGCTTGGCTTCACCTTCCATGACCTGCCGCGCGGCACGCCCGAGCGCGACCAACTGTTCACCATGCACAAGACGGTCGGCGTCGTGATCCTGGCGCTCGCACTGATCCGGCTCGCGGTTCGCCTGATGAATCCGCCGCCGCCCTATCCGAGCGAACTTGCAAAGTGGGAGCGGGCGCTGGCGGTATGGACGCACCGGTTGTTCTATTTCCTGATCATCGCACTCCCGCTGACCGGTCTTGCCGCCGTGTCGCGCGGCGGGCCGACCACCAAGCTGATCGGCGGGATCGAATTCCCGACCATCCCGCTGCCGATCGGCGAGATTCACGAGCCGCTGGTGTTCGCGACGCTGGCGCTGCTCGCGCTGCACGTCGCGGGCGCGTTGAAGCACCAGTTCATCGATCGCGGCCCCTCCGCCGACCGGATGTGGCCGTTTCGGTCGACCCGCTAGAGCGAACGGTCGGGCGCCGCGCGGCGTAGCGCGTCGCCCGGGAGCAGCCACAGCATCGCGCCCGCCAGCGCGGCCACCCCGGCGGCGGCGGTGAACGTCGCCGCCGACCCCTCGCGATCCCACAGCAGGCCCGCGCCCAAGCTGGCAAGCAAAGCGGCGATCCCATTGACGAAGTAGAAGGCGCCGAAGCTCGACGCCCGCTCGTCGTCGCGCGCGCTGTCGGCAATCATGCGGGCGAAAATGCCCTGCGTCAGCGCCATGTGCGCGCCCCACAGCAGCACGCCGATCGCGATCGCCCACAAGGCGGTCGCCTGCGCCAGCCACAGGTCGGCGACGACCAGCAGCGCGATCCCGGCGAGCAGCACGTTTTTGGGCTCGACGCGATCGCTCAGCGCCCCTGCCGGATAGGCCAGCGCAAGGAACGAGAGATTGAACACGGTCAACACCAGCGGCGACCATTCGATCGCGAGCCCCGCGTCGATCGCCTTCAGGATCAGGAAGCTCTCCGAAAAGCGCGCCATCCCGAACAGGAAGCCAATCCCGATCAGCCGCCGGACCGGCGCGTCGAGGTTGCGCCAGCCGCGCCACGCCGTCTTGGCGGTCGTGGGGGCGGCGGCGCGACTTTCCTTCAGCATCACCCACGCGAGCAGGAACGACAGCGCCGCCGGGATCGCCGCGATCCAGAAGACGGTGCGGATGTCCCCGGCGAGCCACAGCATCAGGCCCACGGCCGCAATCGGCGCCACCAGCGCGCCGACCGTGTCGAGCGCCTGGCGAAGCCCGAACGCCCGTCCGCGATCCTCGATGGCGGTCTCGTCGGCGATCATCGCATCGCGCGGGGCGCCACGGATGCCCTTGCCGACCCGGTCGACAAACCGAGCGCCGAGCACCGGCCACGCGGTCGTCGCCAGTGGGAACAATGGCTTGGACAAGGCGGCGAGGCCATAGCCGAGCAGGATCCACGGCTTGCGCCGTTGCTGCCGGTCGCTCAGCCGCCCAGACGCCAGCTTGGCCATATTGGCGACGCCTTCCGCCGCCCCGTCGATCGCGCCCATTGCCGCCACCGGAAGGCCCAGCGTGACGGTCAGGAAGGCGGGCAGCAGCGCGTGGTAGATCTCGCTCGACAGGTCCATCAGCAGGCTGACGAAGCCGAGAATCCAGACGGTGCGAGGGAGCGGGGGACGGGCGGCCATCACATTTGCCTATCGCAAATTTGCATCGCGCGAAATATTTGATAGCGTCAACGACATGTGGGGAAATGCATCGGCAACCGGACTGGCCACGCGCTTCGCGCGACTGGTCGAACAATTGGGCGGCGACACCGCCGCAGCAAAAAGCGCGGGGCAGCAGCGCGACCTGCTAGAGGCTATCGCCGCCGAACAGCCCGCGACGCTTGGCCAGGTCGCGGTGCGCGTCAATCGCGGTGCGCCCGCCGTCAGCCGCGCGGTCGATACGCTAGTTCGCGCCGGGCTTGTCGAGCGCCAAGCCGATCCCGACAATCGCCGCCGCCTGGCCTTGCGACTGACCGAACAGGGCGTCGCCGCCGGTCAGCAGGCGCCCAAGTCGGACAGTTCGCTCGAAGGCCGCCTCGCCAAACTGGCCGCGAGCGAGCTTCGCGCGCTGGAACGCGGGATCGAGATCCTCGAGCGGGTCGCCCGCTAGCTGTTCTTCTTCCGACGCGTTTCCCAACCCTTCTTCGCGGCGGCCGATCGGTCGGCGGCGCTTTGGCTGCGACCCGACCCTGATTTCTTGCCGCCGCCATCGATGGCGTTGACCGTCGCCCAAGCCCGGCCCTCGGCTTCCTTCTTGGGCACGCCGCGCTCCTCGTAGCTTTGCTCGATATGCTCGGCGCGGCGCTCCTGCTTGTCAGTGTAGGCGTCCTTGTCTCCGCGCGGCATCGGCATGCTCCCTTGATTTCGTAGCACTAAGAAACGCCTCACCGCCGATGCCGTGCCGCCTCGACGGACGCAAAAAAAAACGGGCGGAGCATCGCTGCTCCGCCCGTCCTTTTGTCGCGACCCTGAGGTCGCCGTCGCTTAGCCGCGCTCGGGAGCGGGCGGGGGCGGCGGCGGCGGCGGGGGCGGCGGCGGCGGCGGGCACACGTCCGTCGCCAGGATCACCGAACCGTCCGGGCACGTCTGCGTGGCAGGCGGCGGCGGGGGCGGCGGCGGGGGCGGCGGGGGCGGCGGAGCCGCTGCGGCGCCGAAGTTGTAGATCAGGCTCGCCAGGATGCTGTGCGATTTGAAGCGCGACTCGACGTCGGTGCCGTCGATGCTGTCCTTGATCTTGCCGGCGTTGAAGAAGCGGTACTTCGCGCCAACGTCGATGTTGTCGCTAAGCGCCGTGCGGACGCCCGCGATCAGCTGATAGGCAAGCTTGCTGTCCTTGGCGGAGAATTCGCCGCCGGCCAGATCGTCGATCTTCATCTTGGTGCGAGCGATGCCCGCGCCACCACCGGCGTAGACGCTGGTGCCGGTGTCGTCGCCCAGGTCGATGAGCAGGTTGCCCATGCCGCTGAGAACGCCGGTACGACCGCTGGCGTCGAAGTTGCCGCCGGGAACGATGCCGCTGACCTGATAGCGGTCATGCTTGGCGCGCTTGTAGCCAAGCTCGAGCTCGGCGCGGATCAGACCGAAGTCGTAGCCGCCGATCAGGTCGACGTCGTAACCCATCTTGTGGTCGACATCGAGGAACTCGGCGCCGTCGACCTTGATCTTCGAATCCTTGGCGACCAGCAGGCCGCCTTCAATGCCCACGTAGGGCTGGCCGTCGCGGGCCATCGCCGGGCTGGCGATCACGGTCGCTGCGACCGCTGCGAGTAACAATTTCTTCATTCTAGATACCCCTGCTCTGGCAATTGCCAGATGGACTAGTGTGGACCGGGACGCGCTTCATAAAAATGACGCTGCAGGTGAAAACACCGGCAGCAAGCGGTCCGTATTTGCCTCTCCCAAGGTCTGTTATGATTGCGCGATCCGGTTTTTCCGGTCTGCGCGTAGCCTGTAACGTGCCAATCCCGATTGGGTTGCCGGATAAAGGCGATTAAGCTACGGGCGGCCCCCTAAGCCCCTTTTCGGAAAATCACAAATGACCTCTCGCAACGTGGCGATCATCGCCCACGTTGATCACGGCAAGACGACGCTCGTGGATCAACTCTTTCGTCAGTCCGGCACCTTCCGCGATAACCAGCGGATCGAGGAGCGGGCGATGGATTCGAACGACCTCGAGAAAGAGCGCGGCATCACCATCCTTGCCAAGTGCACCTCGGTCGAATGGGCCGACCCCAGCGGAACGAACACGCACATCAACATCGTCGACACGCCCGGCCACGCCGATTTCGGCGGAGAGGTGGAGCGCATCCTGTCGATGGTCGACGGGGTCATCCTGCTGGTCGACGCCGCCGAAGGCCCGATGCCGCAGACGAAGTTCGTCACCGGCAAGGCACTCGGCCTCGGGCTGAAGCCAATCGTGGTGGTCAACAAGATCGACCGCCCCGACGCGCGCGCCGCCGAAGTCCTCGACGAGGTGTTCGAACTGTTCCTCACGCTCGAAGCCAATGACGAGCAGCTCGACTTCCCGGTGCTCTACGCGTCGGGCCGCAACGGCTATGCCGGTCGCAGCGACGACGTCCGCGAGGGCGATCTGACCCCGCTGTTCGAAACGCTGGTCCAGCATGTCCCGGCGCCGTCGGCCGACCCTGAAGGCGACTTCAAGTTCCTGGTCACGCTGCTCGACCGCGACAACTTCCTCGGCCGCATCCTGACCGGCCTGGTCCAGTCCGGCACCGTTCGCACCAACATGCCGATCCATGCGCTCAGCCCCGACGGCAAGGTCGTGGAGACCGGCCGCGCGTCGAAGATCATGGCGTTCCGCGGGCTTGAGCGCGTTCCGGTCGACGAGGCCAAGGCGGGCGACATCATCTCGATCGCCGGCATGACCACCGCGACCGTCGCCGACACCATCGCCGACCCCGTCGTGACCGAGCCGCTGCACGCGCAGCCGATCGATCCGCCGACGCTGTCGATGCGCTTTGCCGTCAACGATTCGCCGATGGCGGGCCGCGAGGGAAGCAAGGTCACCAGCCGCATGATCCGCGACCGCCTGTTCCGCGAAGCCGAAAGCAACGTCGCGATCAAGGTGACCGAAGCGGCCGACAAGGACAGCTACGAAGTCGCCGGCCGCGGCGAGCTTCAGCTGGGCGTGCTGATCGAAACGATGCGCCGCGAAGGCTTCGAGCTTGGCATCAGCCGCCCGCGCGTGCTGTTCCGCGAGGACGACGCCGGCAAGAAGACCGAGCCGTACGAGACCGTCGTGATCGACGTCGACGACGAATATTCGGGCACCGTCGTCGAGAAGATGAACCTGCGCAAAGCCGAGATGACCGACATGCGTCCGTCGGGCGGCGGCAAGACCCGCATCACCTTCTCCGCCCCGTCGCGCGGACTGATCGGCTATCACGGCGAATTCCTGTCCGACACGCGCGGCACCGGGATCATGAATCGGCTGTTCGAAAAGTACGGCCCGCACAAGGGCAACATCGAAGGCCGCAAGAACGGCGTGCTCATTTCCAACGGTGCCGGCCAGGCGAACAGCTATGCGCTCGGCCCGCTCGAGGAGCGCGGCATCCTGTTCGTGGGCCACGGCGAGAACCTCTACGAGGGCATGATCGTCGGTGAGAATGCCAAGACGGATGACCTCGAGGTCAATCCGATGAAGGCCAAACAGCTCACCAACTTCCGCGCCAGCGGCGGCAAGGACGACGCTATCCGGCTAACCCCGCCGAAGAAGATGACGCTGGAACAGGCGATCGCCTACATCGACGACGACGAAATGGTCGAAGTCACGCCGGCGTCGATCCGCCTGCGCAAGCGCCACCTCGACCCGCACGAGCGCAAGCGCGCCTCGCGCCAGAAGCAGGCGGCGTAACGATAAAGATTTGGGCGGCGGTTTCGACTGCCGCCCATTTCATTTGATCTATATCTTTTTCGTGCCCTGCGGCGCTCCTTGATCTGAATTATTGATCTTCCCTTTCCTAAGGTCCGGGCAGGGGAGGACGCGATGTCGGTATCGAGCGTGATGCGGGTAGCGACGCTGGTGGGCGCCGCGCTGATGACGGGCTGTGGCGGCGGTGGCGGCGGTTCGGGATCGAGCCCCCCGCCAATCGTCGCCGGTCCATCCCAGCCGGCTCCACCAACACCGACGCCGACACCGAGCGCGACGCTTCCGCCGGCGCCCTTCAAGCTTACGGCGAGCCGGGCGTTCGACACGATCGGATGGACCTACGCCGCGGGATCGCGCGAACCGATCGAATTGGTGGGGCAGGCGCAGGTCGAATGGGCGGCCGACCTCGGAACCTATCGAATGACGCTTCCCGACATTGGCGCGGGCACGCTCGCCTACCGCTATCCCAATACGGGCAATCGCCTATCGTTCAGCCTGAGATCGTCAGGCGGGGCGGATCTTGCCGACGTGACGCTTCAGGACGGCTTTGCCGACCCGCCGTACATTGCCAGCGGCTCGTTCGGCTGGTCCGCCGGGACGGGAGCATCGCTGTTGTCGGGCGAATCGATTTTCGGGATCGCCACGCCGCAGGGATCGGTCCCGAGCAGCGGGACCGTCACCTACATCTCGCAGGGCGGCGAAGTGCTGATCATCGTCAATCGCACCAGCGGAACCATTGTCAGCGGCTATGTCCGGATCGCCTGGTCGGATGCGTGGGGCCCCTACACGCCGATCCAATACCCGCTGACCGCGATCACCTATGTCCCCGGCGCGACGAGCTTCTCGGCTCGCTTTGCGATTCCGGGCGCACCGGGTGAGGGCGTCCTTCGCGGCCGCTTTTTCGGACCCAATGCCGAGGAAGTCGGCTTTGCGTGGAGCGGCTTCGTCGTCAATCCGTACGAGGCGCGCTGGGAGCGGACGTCGGGGGTCTACAACGGCCGCCTGTGCCCGGACTGCTTCCCGAGTTGAAAGGAAAAGCCCGCCCGGCGACTGGAACGTCGCCGGGCGGGCAATCGATTGCCGCTTAGTATGCGGTCTGGTTCAGCGGGATCGCGCTGCGCTCGTCGCCGGCGGTGCTGCCACCGAGGAAGGCGAGCAGGTCGTCGATCAGGCGCTGCTTGTCGGTCGCGAACAGGCCGTGTGCGCTGCCGTCATATTCGATCAGCTGCGCATTCGGGACTTCCTTGGCAACGACGCGGCCGGTGGCGTCGATCGGCACCGTCTTGTCGGCGGTACCATGGATGACCAGCGTCGGGACGGTGAAGCTCTTCAGGTCGGGCCGGAAGTCGGTCGTCGCGAAGGCCTGCGCCGCCGCCAGCGTCGGGCGAAGCCCCGCCATCATCGTCTGGCGCCAGCTGTTCATCAGCACTTCGTCACTGACCGGCTGCGACACCAGGCCGACGCCGTAGAAGTCCTTGAAGAAGCCGGTGAAGAAATGCTCGCGGTCCTTCTTCATGCCCGCGGTCATCTGGTCGAACGTCGCCTGCGGGACGCCGTTGGGATTGTCGTCGGTCTGGGGCATGTAGGGCACGACCGAACCGATCAGCACGGCCTTCGACACGCGGTCGGCGCCCTGCTTGGTCAGGAAACGCGCGACTTCGCCGCCACCCATCGAGAAGCCGACCAGCGCGACCGGCTGGTTGATCCCGGCATCTTCCAGGATCGCCGCGACGTCGTCGGCGTAGGTGTCATAGTCATGACCGTCCCACGGCTGGTCCGACCGACCGAAGCCACGACGGTCGGGAATGATGCAGCGCTTGCCGGCCTCGACCAGCGCGACCGCGGCGTCGTCGAACGTGTCGCCGGTCAGCGGCCAGCCGTGGAGAAGCACGACGGGATCGCCCTTGCCCCAGTCCTTGTAATAAAGCTGGGTGCCGTCTTTTGCCTTTGCATAGGGCATGGGGGTAGTCCTTAAGTCAGGGGGTTGAACCTGCTTAACCATCGGCGCTCGCCGACGTTGCGTCGGATAGCCGGCTTTCCTGATGCGCATGCGCCGGATAGAGCGTGGCGATGGCCAAGCTGAAGACCCGTTACACGTGCCAGGCCTGCGGGTCGGAGCATTCGCGTTGGCAGGGGCAATGCCCCGACTGTTCCGAATGGAACACGATGGTACAGGAGGCCGCACAGTCGACCGTCTTCGCCGCGCGCCACGACTTGCAGGGTGGTGGCCGCGCGATTCAACTGGTCGGGCTGGATGCCGAAGTGGCGCTTCCGGCACGGATGCACAGCGGCATCGCCGAATTCGACCGCGCCGTCGGCGGCGGGCTGGTCCCAGGATCGGCGACGCTGATCGGCGGCGATCCCGGCATCGGCAAGTCGACGTTGCTGCTGCAGGTCGCGGCGGCGCTGGCGAGCGCGGGAAAGCCGGTGATCTACGTGTCGGGCGAGGAAGCGGCCGACCAGGTCCGCCTTCGCGCGATCCGCCTCGGGCTCGGCAACGCGCCGGTGCGGCTCGCGGCGGCGACGTCGGTGCGCGATATCCTGACCACGGTCGGGTCGGGCGAGCCGCCCGCGCTGCTGGTGATCGATTCGATCCAGACGATGCACAGCGACCTTATTGAAGGCGCGCCGGGCACGGTCAGCCAAGTGCGAGCATCGGCTCAAGAGCTGGTTCGTTTTGCCAAGGAACGTGGAACCGCACTGGTTCTAGTGGGGCACGTCACCAAGGACGGCACCATCGCCGGGCCGCGCGTGCTCGAACATATGGTCGATACCGTGCTCGGCTTCGAGGGCGAGCGCAGCCACCAGTACCGAATCCTCCGCGCCGCCAAGAACCGCTTCGGCGGCACCGACGAGATCGGCGTGTTTGCGATGGACGGCGCCGGGCTCATCGAAGTCCCCAACCCCAGCGCACTGTTCCTGACCCAGCGCGGCGAACCCGTCAGCGGCACCGCCGTGTTCCCCGCGCTCGAAGGCACGCGCCCGGTGCTCGTCGAAATCCAGGCGCTGGTGGTGCGGCTGGCGAGCGGCGCCACCCCGCGTCGATCGGCGGTCGGCTGGGACTCGGGGCGCCTCGCAATGGTGCTGGCGGTGCTCGAGGCGCGCTGCGGCCTGTCGTTCGCGACCTCGGAAGTCTATCTCAACATCGCCGGCGGCTACCGCCTCAGCGACCCCGCCGCCGACCTGGCCGTCGCCGCCGCGCTGATCTCGGCGCTGAGCGAACGCCCGGTCGCGCAGGACGCGGTGGTGATGGGCGAAATCGCGCTGTCGGCAGAGGTCCGCCCCGTCGCCCACGCCGCGCTTCGCCTTAAGGAAGCCGCCAAGCTCGGCTTCTCGCGCGGCTGGGTTCCGTCGGGCGCCGAAGGCCCGTCGGGCATCGCGCTGACCCGCTTCGCCAAGCTCGGCGAACTGGTCGAACAGATACTGGGCCGCGACTGAGGCGCAGGCGATGATTGCGCGCACGGCACGACCTCGCTAGCCCGCGATCATGACTGCGCTCGATGTCTTCGTCCTCATCCTCCTCGGCGGCGCCGCGCTGATCGGCTTCGTCCGCGGCTTCACGCATGAAGTGCTCGCGCTCGGCGCGTGGATCGCGGGGATCGTCGCGCTCAAGCTGTTCCACACCCCGCTGGCCGAGCGGCTGGTCGACCAGGTTGGGACCCAGGCGGGAGCGTCGGCGCTCGCGTTCGCTTTGCTGTTCCTGCCCGCCTACGTTGCGGTGCGCATGTTCGCCAAGGCGGTCGGCGGCCGCGCGCGCCGCTCGATCCTCGGCCCGGCCGACCGGCTGCTCGGTGGCGGCTTCGGGATGCTCAAGGGGCTAATCGGCGCGACCCTGTTCTTCCTGCTCGCCAACCTCGCCACTGACATGGTCTATGGCGGCAATGCCGAGCGGCCCGAGTGGATGACCGACAGCCGCACCTATCCCTTGCTCAACGCCACCGGCCGCGCGATCGTCGACTGGGTCGAAACGCGCCAGCATCCGGGGGTCAATCTGTGATCCGTCTGTACGACACGATGGCGCGGGAGAAGCGCGAGTTCGTCCCCGCCGATCCCAGCCGCATCACCATGTATGTCTGCGGTCCGACCGTTTACGGCCGCGCGCACATCGGCAACGCCCGCCCCGCGGTGGTGTTCGACACGCTCGCCCGGCTGATCCGCCACACTCATGGTGCCGACAGTCTGGTCTATGCGCGCAACGTCACCGACGTCGATGACAAGATCATCGACGCCGCGCGCGCCGAGGGCGTCGATCCCGAGGTCGTCACCCGGCGCTACGAGCAATATTATCTCGACGACATGGGCGCGCTCGGCGTCGCCCCGCCGACGATCGCGCCGCACGCCACGCAGGAGATTCCGGCAATGGTGGCAATGATCGGCGAACTGATCGACAAGGGTCACGCCTACGCCGCCGAAGGGCATGTGCTGTTCGCGGTGGCCTCCGACCCCGACTATGGCGCGCTCAGCCGCCGCGACCGCGACGCGATGATCGCGGGCGCGCGCGTCGAGGTCGCCCCCTACAAGCGCGATCCCGCCGACTTCGTGCTGTGGAAGCCGAGCGACGAAGGCGTCATCGGCTGGGACAGCCCGTGGGGTCGCGGTCGTCCGGGCTGGCACATCGAATGCTCGGCGATGATCCGCGCGCATCTGGGCGAGACGATCGACGTCCACGGCGGCGGGCTCGACCTGATCTTCCCGCACCACGAGAATGAGATTGCCCAAAGCCGCTGCGCCCACGGCGGCGCCCCGCTGGCGCGGCACTGGGTCCATAACGGCTTCGTCGACATGGGCGCGGAGAAGATGTCGAAGAGCCTCGGCAACGTCGTTACCGTCGATCGCCTGCTCGCCGACGGTCATCGCGGTGAAGTCCTGCGGCTGGCCCTGCTGAGCGCGCATTATCGCAGTCCGTTGCCGTGGACGGCGAGCCTGCTGGCGCAGTCCAAGGCGACGCTCGACCGGCTGTATCGTGTCGGGGGCGATGCCGTCGCAGGCTCGGTCGATGCCGGCGTGGTCGAAGCGCTTGAAGATGACCTCAACACGCCGCTCGCCATGTCGCGCCTCAGTGCGATCGACGACCCCGCCACCCTGCGCGCCTCTGCGGCGCTGCTCGGCCTAATGACGATGAGCGCCGAAGCCTGGTTTCGTGGCGATGGCGACGCGGACATCGATCGACAAGTCATCGCTCGCACCGAAGCCAAGGCCAATCGCGATTTCGCGACCGCCGACCGCATCCGCGCCGAACTGAAGGCCGAGGGAATCCTGCTTGAGGACGGTCCCGCCGGCACGACGTGGCGGCGGGCGTGAGCGCGCCGCTTTACACGCGGGAGATTCTCCGCCTCGCCGCGACGATCCCCGGCGTGGTGCGCTTCGAGGAACTGGCCGACGTGCCGGACACCCGCTCGACCACCTGTGGGTCGCGGATGCGGGTGGCGGTCGCGCTCGATGATGATGGGCGAGTGAGTTCGGTGACCCAAGCGGTCGAGGCATGCGCCTTCGGACAGGCCGCCGCGAACCTGATGGCGGCCAACGCCACCGGCAGTGCCGCCGCCGACATCGCCGCCGCGCTGCCCGCGATCGAGGCATGGCTCGACGGGGCCGACGGCGAGCCCTGGCCCGGCCTGATGACGCTCGATCCCGCGCGTAGCCGGCGTGGGCGGCGCGGAGCGATCCTGCTGCCCTTCCGGGCGCTGCTGTCCGCGATCGAGGCTTCGCGATGACCGCCGCCGAACAGACCGCCCACGCCACCAGCGCGATGCTGGAGGTCGGCGCGGTGATGCTCGGCGCGGCGCTGATCTTCGTCATTCTGTTCCGCAAGTTCGGCCTCGGCGCCACGCTCGGCTACATCGTCGCCGGCGCGCTGATCGGGCCGCAGATGCTTAAGCTGGTCGACGATCCCGAGCGGATGGCGAGCCTGTCCGAAATCGGCATCGCGCTGCTGCTGTTCGTGGTCGGGCTGGAGCTCCAGCCGAGCCGATTGTGGCGATTGCGCAAGGACATTTTCGGGCTTGGTCTGGCGCAGGTCGTGCTGTGCGGGCTGGCGCTGAGCCTGTTCATCCATTTCGCGCTTGACGTGTCGGCCGCGGCCAGCCTCGCCATCGGCCTGCCGCTCGCGCTCTCGTCGACCGCGCAGGTGCTGCCGATGCTTCGCTCCGACGGCGACCTCAACACGCCGCAGGGCGAGCGGACCTTCTCGATCCTGCTGTTCCAGGATCTGTCGATTGTCCCGCTGATCACGATCGTCGCCGCACTGTCGCGTGCGCCGCCCGATCCCGAAGCGCCCAGCGGGGCGATGCTGGCGCTGATCACCGTCGGCGCGGTCGTCGCATTGGTGCTCGCGGGACGGTGGGTGCTCAACCCGATGTTCCGCCTGATCGGCCGGCTCGGCGAGCGCGAACTGTTCGTGGTCGCGGGGCTGTTCACCGTCGTCGGTGCCTCGGCGTTCATGCATTCGCTCGGCCTGTCGGTCGCGCTCGGCGCGTTCATCGCCGGCGTGATGCTCGCCGAATCTCCTTACCGGCACGAGCTGGAGAGCGACGTAGAACCGTTCCGTTCGATCTTCCTCGGCCTGTTCTTCGTTGCGGTCGGCATGATGCTCGACCTCGGCACGATCATGCGCCAACCGCTGACCGTCGTCGGGCTGGCGCTGGCGGTGATCGCGATCAAGGCGGGGATCATTGCCGGGCTTGCCCGCGCCTTCGGCAACAGCTGGCCGCGCAGCGTCCGGCTCGGCCTGCTGATCAGCCAGGCGGGTGAATTCGGCTTCGTCCTGTTCGCGCAGGCGACCGCGGCGCAGCTGATCCTGCCGCAGGCCGCGTCGCTGTTCGGGGCGGTGGTGACGCTGTCGATGGCCGCGACGCCGTTCCTGATGAAGCTGACCGACTGGCTTGAACGGCGCGAGGAGCGCGGCGGTGAAGGCTTCGACGGACCCGACCAGTCGCCCGAGACAAGCGCGATCGTTGTCGGCTATGGCCGCTTCGGGCAGACCGTCGCGCAAATGCTGATGGCCAAGTCGATCGGGGTCACGCTGATCGACAAGGAAGTCGAGCTGATCGAGACCGCGGGCGACTTCGGCACCAAGGTCTATTTCGGCGACGGCCTTCGCATCGACCTGCTCAGGACCGCGGGGGCGGAGACGGCGCGGCTGATCGTCTTCTGCAACGACAATCACGACGGCGAACTGACGCCCGAGGCGATGGGCCGCGTGCTCGACGCCTTTCCACAGGCGTCGGTGCTGGTCCGCGCCTACGACCGGCGGCACCTGCTGTCGCTGCGCAGCCTCGACCTCGCCTTCGCCCAGCGCGAGATGTTCGAAAGCGCGGTGAAGATGGGCAAGGCGGCGCTCGGCGCGGTCGGGTTCGACGGGCAGGAAATCGAACGCGTCGAAAGCGAATATCGCCTGCGCGATTGCGAGCGGATGGAGCGGCAGGGTGAAACCGGCGACCTCAAGGCGGGGATCGACCGCTCCTTCAGCGCGACCAACGCGCTGCCCGACGAGGCCTAGCGCCGCGCCTCCAGATAGTCGGCCAGCGCGCCGACGATCACCTCGACCACCTGCGCATGGCTGCCAAGGTCGCTCGGCACGTGGATCGCCGCTTCGGCGTAGAGCGGGGAGCGCTGCTCGGCGAGGCTCGCAAGCACTTCCTCGCGATCGCCGCCGCGAAGCAGCGGCCGGGTGTCGCGTCGACCGGTCCGCTCGGCAAGCACCGCGACCGGCGCGTCGAGCCATACGGTGATCGTCTTTTCGGTCAGCATCGCGCGGGTCTCTGCATCGGCGAAGGCGCCGCCGCCCGTGGCGATGACGCGCGGACCTTCCGCCGCCAGCCGCGCCACGATGCGCCGCTCGCCGTCGCGGAAGGCCGGCTCGCCGTGGCGTTCGAACAGGTCGGCCGCGCTGACCCCCGCGGCTTCCCCGATCGCGGTGTCGCTGTCAACGAAGCGAAGCTTGAGCCGCCGCGCAAGCCGCCGGCCGACGGTCGACTTGCCGACCCCCATCAGGCCGACGAGCACGATCGGGCGATCGAGGGTGGGAAGGGGCGGTCGGAAAGAATATGGCACGACGCTTGGGGCTATACAGACGAGGGCAAGGTCGGGCAAAAGCCCTGCCAGCCCGCTTCCCCTTCACCGGAGTATCCATGCCCCGAGGCTTCATCGTCATCCTGATCGTCCTGTTCCTGATCCTTGTCGGCGCGGTCGTGCTGCTGTCGAGAAGTGCCGGCGACGTTCCGCTCCAGACGATCGAGGAACCGGTGCAGGCGCCGACCGCAAACGGGACTGGCAATGCGGCGTAACCACCAGTTGATGCTGGGCGGAAGCGCGCTGCTGGCGGCGCTGTCGCTGCCCGGACATGCGCAGGACCGCCCCGAATCGCTGCTTCCCCCCGCCGCGCAGGCGCCGACACCCGCGCCGACCCCGTCGCCGACGCCAAGCCCGTCGCCGACGACGAACGAGACCGCGCCCGCCGCGCAGCCGTCGAGCCCATCGACCCCGTCGTCGGGCGCGCGCATCGGTACGCAGGTGGTCGACGAAACCAACGACCCGTTCGAGGAACTGGCCGCGCAGCCGGTGCCGCAGGTCGAATATCCCGCCCGTGCACGCCGCGATGCCTCGCGCGCCGGAATCTTCATGCCCGAGGACGCGGGCCTTCCCGCGGCGCCGTGGGGCGCGGCGAGCGGCCAGTCGCTGAGCATCGTGATGCGCGGCATCAAGACGCCGATCGCCTCTCGCTGGGCGCACATCGCGCTTCGCAACACCTTGCTGGCGAGCGCGCCTGCGCCACGCGACGTCAACCCGGTCGACTGGGCCGCCGAGCGTGCGTGGCTGCTGCTGCGCATGGGAGAGGCCGACGGCGGGCGCCTGCTCGTCGCCGGGGTCGACGGCGACCGCTTCACGCCCAAGATGCAGCAGGTCGCGATCCAGTCGGCGCTGGCGACCAGCGATCCCGCCGCGATGTGCCCGCATGAAAGCGGCCTGTCGAAGGTCGAGCCGCGCGTCGCGACCCTCGTCACCGCAATCTGCGCCGCTTTTTCGGGCGAGGCCGAACGTGCCGCCGCCGACATCGACGTTGCCCGCCGCCGCGGACGCCTGAGCCCGATCGACCTGTCGCTGGCCGACAAGGTGGTCGGCGCGGGCGCCGAGACCGCGCGCGCAGTGACGATCGAGTGGGAGCCGGTCGATCGGCTCAATGCGTGGCGATACGGCCTGTCGACCGCGACCGCGATGATGCCCCCCAAGCGTCTGATCGATTCGGCCACGCCGACGACGCAGGCATGGCTGGCGCGCGCGCCGATGTTCAGCGCTCTCGATCGGCTTCCGGCCGCGCGGACCGCCGCCGGGCTCGGCGTGCTGTCGAGCCAGGCGCTGATCGACCTCTACGCCGCAGTCTATGACGCGACCGACCCCGATTCGCTCGGGCAGACTGACGCGTGGCAGGTTCGGCTTGCCTTCATCGGCAAGGATCAGGACGCTCGGCTCGCGGCGATGCGCAAATTGTGGGGCGTGGGCCAGGGCGACCTCGATCGCTACGCCAACCGCGTCCTCGTCTCGCGTGCCGCGCGGCGGATCCGGCCGAGCGCAGACCTTGAAACCGACGCGGTCGAACTGGTCGAATCGTTGCTTGCTGGCGGCTTCGACCGTGAAGCGGCGCGCTGGATCCCGGTGGTCGACGACCTCGACGACGCCGCGAGTGACAAAATGTGGGCGATGCTTGCGCTCGGCGCGGCCGATCCGGCTGGGCTGGAGATTGATGCCGGGCGGATCGAAAGCTTTGCCGACCGCGACACCAGTCAGGGCAAGGTGCGCACCGGATTGCTGGTCGCCGGTCTTGCCGGGCTTGGCCGCATCGATGCCGCCACGGCGGGGCAACTCAATCGCGAATATCGCCTCGGGCTTGGCGCGCAGACCAATTGGACCAGGCTGATCGACGGGGCGATGCAGCGGCGCCAGGCGGGCACGTCGATCCTGCTCTCCGCCAGCGCGCTTCGCGGCCGTGATTTCGGGGCGGTGGCGCCGGTCTATCAATTTCACGCGATCAACGCGCTGCGCGTGACGGGACAGGAATATCTGGCGCGGATGGTTGCCGCCGAGGCGCTGGCGCGGACGTGATCGACGACGGCGGGAGGCTGGACGACCGCGCGCTGGTCGACCGCTTCTGCGACATGCTGAGCGCCGAGGCTGGCGCGTCGCGTAACACCCTGCTCGCCTATCGCCGCGACCTTGAGGCCGCGCGCGAAGCGATCGGTTCGCTCGAGAAAGCCGGCGCCGACGAAATCAAGAAGCTCGGCGCGGCATGGGAGGCGCTGGCGGCCTCGACCGTCGCGCGGCGGTCGTCGGCGCTGCGGCGGTTCTTCGGTTTCCTGTTCGACGAGGGGCTTCGGCCCGACGATCCGTCCGCCGCGCTGCCGCGCCCGACGCTTCAGCGCCCGCTGCCGCGCGTACTCGACAGCGACGAGGTGACGCGCATGTTCGCGGTGGTCGAGGAACGCGGGGCGAGCGGCGAGCCGATCGCGCTTCGCAACCTCGCCCTGCTCGAACTGCTCTACGGCTCCGGGCTTCGCGCAACCGAATTGGTGTCGTTGCCCCGCCGCGCGGTTCGGCCGGGCCAGCCGTTTTTGATGCTGCGCGGCAAGGGCGACAAGGAGAGGCTGGTGCCAGTGTCGCAGCGCGCGGCCGACGCGGTGGCGGCATGGACCGCGCATGTGCCCGCCGGCAGCACGTGGCTGTTCCCAAGCGGCAAGAGCCACTTGAGCCGGGTGCGGCTGTTCCAGCTGGTCCGCGCGATCGCGGCGGAGGCCGGGATCTCGCCCGACCGCGTCAGCCCGCACGTCCTGCGTCATGCCTTTGCGACGCACCTGCTTGCGGGCGGGGCCGATCTTCGTGTGCTCCAGTCTCTGCTCGGTCACGCCGACATCGCGACGACGCAGATATACACCCATGTCGACAGCGCGCGGCTGGTCGAGCTGGTCAATGCACGCCACCCGCTGGCGACCAATCGCCGTTGACGCTAGGCGCGACGCCGCTTACCCCGCGACCCTCTTATGCAGACCTATCTCGACTTCGAAAAACCGATCGCCGCGCTCGATGCGCGCATTGCCGAACTGCGCGACACCGCGAGCGAGGGGGAGATCGATATCGAGTCCGAGGTCGGCAAGATCGAGGCCAAGGCGTCGAAGCTGCTGCGCGAGACTTACGCGAAGCTCAGCCCGTGGCAGAAGACGCAGGTCGCGCGCCATCCCGAGCGGCCGCACTTCAAGGATTATGTCGCCGGGCTGACCGACGATTTCATGCCGCTGGCGGGCGATCGCGCCTTTGCCGACGATCCCGCCATCATCGGCGGACTGGGGCTGATCGACGGGCGCCGGGTGATGCTGATCGGGCACGAAAAGGGCGCCGACACCGCCAGCCGCCTCAAGCATAATTTCGGAATGGCCAAGCCGGAGGGCTATCGCAAGGCGATCCGCCTGATGGAGCTGGCCGACCGCTTCAACATCCCGGTCGTCAGCCTGGTCGACACGTCGGGCGCCTTCCCGGGCGTCCAGGCCGAAGAGCGCGGGCAGGCCGAGGCGATCGCTCGGTCGACCGAAACCTGCCTTGAACTTGGCGTCCCGCTGATCGCCGCGGTGGTCGGTGAGGGCGGATCGGGCGGCGCGGTCGCGATTGCCGCCGCCAACCGCGTGCTGATGTTCGAATACGCCGTCTATTCGGTGATCTCGCCCGAAGGGTGCGCCTCGATCCTGTGGCGCACGTCGGACAAGGCCGCCGACGCCGCCGAGGCGATGAAGGTTACCGCGACCGACCTGGCGGGGCTGGGCGTGGTCGACCGCGTCGTGCCCGAACCGGTCGGCGGCGCGCACCGCGATCCCGAAGGCGCGATCGCCAACCTCAAGGCCGCGGTGATCGAGGAGCTCGACGGGCTTGGCGCGATGGATCGCCGCCAATTGCTCGAGCAGCGCCGCGCGAAGTTCCTCGCGATCGGCTGACGCCCGAGTTCGCGGAACCATCACTTAGCCGACTCCGTTCACCGCACCGACAGCAGGCCGCCGCGATCATGGCGGCGTTTTTCGATGGTGACGGAGACGAACATGCGATTTTCGATGGCCCTGTTGGGCGCCACTGCACTGATCGCCGCGCCGCTGGCCGCGCAGGTCGGCCGCGGCACGCTCAACCCGCGCGAAGTCGCTGAGTCGCGGCAAATCCACCCGCAGCTGGTCGAGGAATATGGCGGGGCCGAAACCGGCCCGCGCGCCGCTTATGTCGAATCGATCGGGCGCCGCATCGCTGCCTTCACCGGCATCGCCAATCCGGGGCAGGTGTATCGCTTCACCACGATCAACAGCGCGGTCGAAAACGCCTTCGCCACGCCGGGCGGCTACGTCTACATCACGCGCCAGTTGATGGGCATCATGAACGACGAGGCCGAGCTGGCCTTCGTCGTCGGGCATGAGGCCGGACACATTGCCGCGCGGCACTCGCAGGCGCGGCAGGCGGCCAGCCGCAACAATTCGATCCTCGGCGCGCTCGGTGCGATCCTCGGCCAGACCCTCGGCGGCGGCTTCGGTCAGGCGATCGCACAGGGCTCGCTCTACCAGTCGAAGCTGCGCACGCTCGGCTTCTCGCGGCAGCAGGAATATCAGGCCGACGTGCTCGGCATCCGCTATCTGATCGGGGCGGGCTATGACCCGGCGGCGAGCGCGACGATGCTCAGCCAGCTGACCAACAACAGCGCGCTGCAAGCGCGGATCCAGGGCAACGCCAACCGCTCGACACCCGAATGGGCAAGCACTCACCCGCTCAGCGCGAACCGCGTGACGCAGGCCTCGGCGGCGGCGCGGCAGACCGGACGCGCGGGCACGGGCGCGCGCAACCGCGATGCCTTCCTGGCGCAGCTCGACGGAGTGACGGTCGACGACGATCCCGCGCAGGGCGTGATCGAGGGGCGCCAGTTCACGCACCCCGACCTGCGGATGACCTTTACCGTGCCGACCGGCTTCCTGATGCAGAACGGGACGCGCGAAGTCAGCATCGACGGCGGCGCCGCGGGTCAGGCGCAATTTTCGGGCGGCCAGTTCAGCGGCGACATGCCGCGCTACATCGCCGCGGTGCTACAGGAGCTGACCGGCGGGGAAGCGGCGCTGCAGCTCGGCCCGCTTCAGCAGACCAGCGTCAACGGCATTCCGGCGACCTATGTGATCGGCCGCGCGCAAAGCTCGTCGGGGCCGGTCGACGTCGGCGTGTTCGCCTATCGCTGGGACGCGAACACGGCTTATCATTTCATCACGCTGAGCCGCGGCGGGCAGGGCATCACGCCGTATCGCGGAATGATCAATTCGCTTCGGCGGATCAGTCCGGCCGAGGCGGCGGCGATCCGGCCGCGAGTGATCGATGTCGTGCAGGTGCGCGCGGGCGATACGCCGCAGACGCTGGCGGCACGGATGGCCTACCGCGACTATCGCCTGGAGCGGTTCCTCGTCCTCAACGGACTCAACGCCAATAGCCGGCTGGTCCCCGGCCAAAAGGTCAAGCTGGTCGTCTACGGCGCGCGTAGATAGCGCGCCTTACGGCGTCCTTGCGTTGGCAACCTTGTTGTCGAGCTTGCCCCACATGCCGGCAGAACCGCCACCCAGATTGCCCAGTGCCGCAATGATCGCGATGACGATCAGGGAGGCGATCAACGCATATTCAATCGCGGTCGCGCCTCGTTTGTCCGAACGAAGCATGCGACCGTATGTCCGGATAGCGTTCAAGCCACCCTCCTCTGGTCTTGGTCCACGCCGCGACGTTACGCGCAAAGACATTAAGAATTGATTGGACAAGACAGGTTAACGGCGTGCTTGCCCTGACGGCGACCAGCCGAGGAAATGGAGCAGGTCGAATTGCTCGGCGGTGCGCCCATCGATTCCCATCGTCTCGAATGCGGCCGCTGCGGCGGCAAGTGTTGTCCGGCCGAGCGGCGGCGCTCGTTCCGCCAACTGCGACGATGCCCCCATCGCGCGCAGGTCGCGGACGAGCGACGAGAGGTCGCGGTAGCGGACGCTGACCCGGTCGACGTCGACCACCGGCATCGTGAACCCCGCCGCCCCGAGCAGTCCGGCGAGCTTCGGCGCGTCGATGCGCGGATGGGTGCGCGAAACGACCCGACCCGTCGCGCGCTCGGCCTCGATCAGCGCGGCACGAAGCGTCGGCAGGCTGTTGCCCCCGGCCAGCGCGCCGATTAGCACACTGTCGGGGCGAAGCGCATGGGCGAAACCGGCGAAGGCGCGGCTGAGATCATTGACGGTGTCGAGCGAGCCCACCGCGACGATAAAATCATAGGCCTGGGACTCGAGCGCGACGCGATCCTCTTCGACCGGGATCGCCCCCACTGCGGCGGCGAGGCGTGGGCCGGGCTCGACCACCTCGACCACGTCGGCGAAGGCGCCGAGCCGCGCGGGCCAGTCTGCACCAAAGCAGCCGACCAGCAGGGCGCGCTCAAAGCGGCGCGCGATCGCCGCGAGCCGGTCGAGGCACTCGTCGAAGGCGCGTTCGTGGAGAAAGCCGTCGCCCCCGATCGCGGCGGCGCGGTCGCGGCGAAGCGCTCGAAGGCGTCGGTCGAACAGGTCGGGTAGGGGTGGCATCGGGGCGCTTGTGCAGCGGCGCGTCCCGTTGGACAAGGGGGCGATGGCCAGCCTGCCCATGAATGTCCTGACCGGCGCCGCGCGGACGATCGTCGACTTTGCGTTGCCGCCGCGCTGCGCGGGCTGTTCCGAGGTGATCGAGGACGTCCACGCCTTTTGCGGGCCGTGCTGGAGCAAGGTCGAATGGCTGGGCCAGTCGGGCTGCGAGCAATGTGGGTTGCCGCTGGAGGGGATGCAGGCGACGACCTGCGCGCGCTGCCTGGCCGAGCCGCCGACGATCGAGCGGATGCGCGCGGCGACGGCTTATGGCGACCTGACGCGGTCGGTGGCGCTTCGCCTGAAGTATGGCCGCAAGGTCGCGCTGGCGCGGACGATGGCGCGCTACATGGCGCCGCTGCGAGAGCCGAGCGACGCCGCCCCGCTGGTGGTGCCGGTGCCGCTCCACCGCTGGCGGCTGTGGGGGCGCGGCTTCAACCAGGCGGGACTGGTCGCGGCCGAGCTTGGGCGGCGATGGGACTTGCCGGTCGAGCAGGCGATGCTGAAGCGCGTCAAGCGCACCGCGCCGCTGAAGGGCATGAGCTTGGCGCAGCGCCGGCAGACGGTCGGAAGGGTGTTCGCGGTCGCGCCGGGAACCGATCTTCGCGGTCGATCGATCATCCTGGTAGACGACGTCATGACCACCGGCAGCACCGCCGAGGGCTGCGCGAAGGCGCTTCGCAAGGCCGGGGCGGGGCGGATCGAACTGATTTGCTGGACGCGCGTGGTGCGACCCTCGCACCTCATGCGTTAGAAGGCCCAACCGACATGAAAAGGAACCCCTGTGCCCACGATTGAAATCTACACCAAGTCGACCTGCGGTTTCTGCGTTCGCGCCAAGCGGCTGCTCGACATGAAGAAAGCGCCCTACGAGGAAATCTCCGTCGATTTCGGCGGCCCGAAGAAGCAGGAAATGCTGGCGCGCGCCAATGGCCGAACCACGGTCCCGCAGATCTTCATCGACGGCAAGCACATCGGCGGCTGCGACGACCTGATGAACCTGGAGTATGACGGCAAGCTCGACGCGATGCTGGCCGACGCGTGAGCCCAGTCCGGATCGCGCTCTACCAGGCGCAAAGCGGGATCGACCCCGCCGCCAACGCGCGCGCGCTGGTCGGGGCGGTCGCCGAGGCCGCGGCGGGCGGCGCCCGAATGCTGTTCACCCCGGAAATGTCGGGGATGCTCGACCGGGACCGCGAGCGGGCGCTGGGCAAGGCGCGGGCCGAAGGTGACGACGCCGTGCTCGCAGCCGTCCGCGCGGCGGCGGCCGAGCATGGCATCTGGATCCATCTGGGGTCGCTGGCGGTGCTGGCGGAGGGCGGCAAGCTCGCTAATCGCGGCTTCGTCATCGACGATTCCGGCGAGGTGCGCGGGCGCTACGACAAGATCCACCTGTTCGACGTCGACCTTCCCACCGGCGAAAGCTGGCGCGAGTCGGCGATGTATCGCGGCGGCGATGAGGCGGTGATCGTGCCGGGAACGCCGGTCGGGACGCTTGGCCTGACGATCTGCTACGATTTGCGCTTCCCCGCCCTATTCGAGCGATTGAGCGAGGCAGGCGCCGACGTCATCGCGGTGCCCGCGGCCTTCACCGTGCCGACGGGGCAGGCGCATTGGCAGGTGCTGATGCGCGCGCGGGCGATCGAGGCGGCGCTGTTCGTCGTCGCGGCGGCGCAGGCGGGGACGCACGAAGACGGCCGAGTGACCTTCGGCCACTCGCTGGTCGCCGACCCGTGGGGCGAGGTGCTGACCGAAATGGGCGACGAGCCCGGGCTGGCCTTTGCCGAGATCGACCTAGCCAAGATCGCCGAGGTCAGGGCGCGGGTCCCGGTGATGCAGCATCGGCGTCCAATCGATGCCGTGTCGTCGCGCTAACGCGCCTTACCGGTACGCCAATCCTCCAACGCGCGATATTCGTCGGGCGACAGCGTCGAGGCCGAGAATTTGAGGCTTTCGACCTTCAGCGCCGCGTAGGTCGGTCCGTCGAGCGGGGGATCGAATTGAAGGCCGCACTCCTGCGACGCGGGGTCGCACCACATCGCTTCGGCGAAGATGACCGAGTCGTTGACCCGCAGCAGCAATTCCTGCCCCGCATCGATGGCGCAGGCGCCACGGATCTTCGCGCCCGTGACGGAGACGTCGACGACGACGATATTTTCGCGATGGCCGATCGTCTCGGCCATGGCTTCCATCTTCAAAGGGCTCCGGACCGCGTTCCGCTTTCCCGAGATACCATCGATCCGACTACCGAACGCCATTCCTACCCCCACGCAACGCTACGCAACACCTACCAAGAACGTGCCCTTGCTTTCGGAGTTGCGTTCGCTTCCCGACAGTTGCGGGCGCCGAATGTGGAACAGGCGAGCGATTGACCGGCCTGCGGGCGAATCCTAGGGACGGGGGCCTTGGCTCCGTAGCTCAGCAGGATAGAGCGACGGTTTCCTAAACCGCAGGTCGGGGGTTCGAGTCCCTCCGGGGCCACCAGAATATAGGAGGGCAAGATGCTGAGCCGGCTATTTCGCGATCACCCGCAGTCGCTGGGGATGAGCTGGGCCGGGCATGGCATCGGTGCGATCGGGATCGGGATGCGGATGATGGGCGCGGGCGCGGCCTGCATTGTCCACGCGCTGGTCCCCGCGCTGTTCACCGAGACGGCGGGGCGGACGGTCGAGGGGCTCCATGCGCAGATGAAACGGCGCAAGGCGGGCGCGGCCAATCCGAACGCCTGGCCCGACTATGAGATCTGACGACGGGGTAGTCGCCGACGCGATTATCGTCGGCGGTGGCTATTCGGGAACGATGGCGGCGGCGCAGCTGGTGCGGCGCGGGATCAGCACGGCGCTGGTCGAGGGCGCGGGGCGCGCGGGGCGCGGGACGGCTTATTCGACGCCCGAGGACGTGCATCTGCTCAACGTGCCCGCCGCGAAAATGAGCGCATGGGCCGACCAGCCCGACCATTTCGCGCAGGCGATGGCGGGCGATGGGTTCGAACCGGGCGACTTCGTGCCGCGGCGGCGCTTTGGGACTTACCTGACCGATCAACTGGAAGAGGCGAAGGCGGCGGGGCTTCGCGTGGTCGAGGCGACCGCGGAGTCGGCTTCGCGGGTCGAAGGTGGCTGGGCGGTGACGCTGAATAACGGGTCGGTGCTGACGGGCAAGGCCTTGTTGCTGGCGAACGGCAACCAGCCGCCCGAGCGCCTGCGCGTCGCCGAGGGGCTGTCGGGCAAGGCGTTCGTCAACGATCCGTGGAGCGACCAGGGGCGTGCGGCGATCCGCTACGCGGTGGCGAGCGGCGGCGACGTGCTGGTGCTCGGTACCGGGCTGACGATGGTCGACGTGGTGCTGAGCTTGTCGGACGCGGGGCACCGGGGACGGATCGTCGCGCTGTCGCGGCGGGGGCAAGTGCCGCGCGGTCATGCACCGCACGACGCCGCGCCGGTCGAGGCAGACGCGGTGCCGCACGGGTCGGTGCTGGGCCTGTGGCGCTGGCTTCGGCGCCGGGCGTCGGCGGTGGGATGGCGCGGGGCGGTGGATTCGCTTCGGCCGCATAGCCAGCGACTTTGGCAAAGCTTCTCGCCGGCCGAGCAACGGCGGTTCCTGCGCCATGCGCGGCCGTGGTGGGATGTCCATCGGCACCGGATCGCGCCGCGAATTGCAGCGCGGCTCAAGGAGCTGATCGGCGAGGGGCGGCTGGAGATCGTCGCCGGGCGCGTGACGGAGATGCGCGAGACTGGCGACGGGGTCGAGGTTTCGATCGCCCGTCGCGGACGGGCGCTCTCCCCGGCCCCCTCCCGCGAGCGGGAGTATTTTGCGCTTGTGATCAATTGCACGGGGCCGTTGGGGTCGATGGCGCGGAGCCGCGATCCGTTGTTGCGGCAGTTGATTGGCGAGGGGACGGTCGCGATCGATGCACTGGGGATGGGCCTGATGGTCGATGGCGGCAGCCGCGCGGGTGACCGCGTGTGGGCACTTGGGCCGCTGGCGAAGGGTCAATTTTGGGAAATCGTTGCGGTTCCCGACATTCGCACCCAAGTAGCGGCGGTCGCCGACGACATCGCCAAGGAGCTTCACCGATGACTGCCAGCCCCGATGACGGCGACCTGATCCAGCCAACCCCCAAGATCGCGGTGCCCGACGAGGTCGCCGACGCGGTGCGGACGCTGATCCGCTGGGCGGGCGACGATCCCGAACGCGAGGGACTGGTCGACACTCCGGCGCGGGTGGCGCGGGCGTGGAAGGAATATGCGCGCGGCTATGGCGAGGACCCGGCGGTGCATCTGTCGCGGACGTTCGAGGAAGTCGGCGGCTATGACGAGATCGTGCTGCTGAAGGACATCCCGTTCCAGTCGCACTGCGAGCATCACATGGCGCCGATCATCGGCAATGCGGCGATTGCCTATCTGCCCGGCGACCGGGTCGTGGGGATTTCGAAGCTGGCGCGCGTATTGCACGGCTTTGCGCGGCGGTTGCAGGTGCAGGAGCGCCTGACCGCCGAGGTCGCCGACTGCATCTGGAAGCACCTCGACCCCAAGGGCGTCGCGGTGGTGATCGAGGCGAGCCATGCCTGCATGTCGGCGCGCGGGGTCAACACGCCCGGGGTGATGATGACCACCAGCCGGATGATGGGGACGTTCCGCGAAGACGAGCGCAGCCGCAAGGAAGTCCTCGCGCTTATGGGCTATTAAGCGGCTCGCCATTTCAGTCGGAAATTCAGGAAGTTGTGACTTTTTCCGGCTTGTGAGTGCGGACAGGATTGGATAGCAGTCGCTCATTATGGGGGCGGAACCAACTCAGGACAGCCTGCACGAGGGCACGGCCGGTTTCGTCGGTCCCGAAGAGGCGCGCCTTGAGGTCCTCGCGGCGCATGACGTCCAGGGGCTCGAGGGCGATCCCGAACTGGCCGCGATCACCCACTTTGCCTCCAAGCTGTGCGACGCACCGATCGCGCTGGTCAGCATTGTCGAGGACGAGCGGCAGCGGTTCGTCGCGCGCGAGGGATTGAGCGCGGGCGAGACGCCGCGGTCGATGAGCTTTTGCCAGCATGCGATGATGCGCGACGACGTCATGGAGGTGAGCGACGCGACGCTCGATCCGCGCTTCGCTGACAATCCGCTGGTCACCGGACCGCCACATATCCGCTTCTATGCCGGCGCGCCTCTGGTGTCGGAGGAAGGTGCGCCGCTGGGGTCGCTGTGCGTGATTTCGCCGGAGCCGCGCGACGGGCTGACTGAGGTCCAGGCCGAGGGGCTGAAGGTGCTGGCGCGCGCGGTAATGCGGCGGCTGAAGGATCGCCGCGCGAAGATCGAGGCGCAGCGCGCGCTCGAGCATAGCGAGACGCGGTTCGAGGCGCTGGCGAACGCGATCCCGCAGATGGCATGGTCGACCGACGCCGACGGCAAGACCGATTATTTCAACGCGCGCTGGTACGAATATACAGGCGCAAAGCCGGGCGAGCATGACGGCGTCGGCTGGATCGACGCGCTGCATGTCGACGATCGCGAGGGCGCGAACGCGGTGTGGCGCCGCGCGGTCGACGAGGGCGAATTCTACGAGACCGAGTATCGGCTTCGCGGCAAGGACGGCGAGTATCGCTGGACGCTGGCGCGGGGCGTTCCGATGAAGGACGATTCGGGGACGATCGTCCGCTGGTTCGGAAGCAACACCGACATCCACGCGCACCGCGAGCTGTCCGAATCGCGCAATTTGCTGAGCCGCGAGCTCAACCACCGCATCAAGAACATCTTTTCCGTCGTGGCCGGGCTGGTGTCGATCAGCGCGCGCGAGTTTCCCGAGCTGAAGCCACTGGCGGGCAAGGTCGGGAGCCGGATCGAATCGCTGAGCCGCGCGCACGATCATGTCGTTCGCGAGGAGGACAGCGACGTCCGGGCCGCGTCGCTGAAGCGGCTGATCGGCGACCTGATGGCACCGTATCAGGATAGTGCCGACGTGCGCATCCGGATCGAGGGCGAGGATTTGCCGGTGTCGCCGACGTCGGTGACCCCGATCGCGCTGCTGTTTCACGAGCTGGCGACCAACGCGGTGAAATATGGAGCGCTGCGACGGCCCGAGGGCACGGTCGAGATCCGCATGGCGAGCGCCGACGACCAAGTCCACATCGACTGGATCGAGCAGTGCAACGAGCGCATCGACGCACCGACCGAGGACAAGGGCTTCGGGTCGGAACTGGTCGAGATGAGCGTTCGCCGGCAATTGCGCGGCGACATCGAGCATCGCTGGAACGAGCAGGGCCTGGAAGTAAAGGTCCGCGTGCCGCGGCGGGCGTTCGCCTAGGCGTCGAGCATCGTTCGTGAATGATGGGCGACGTTGTGACGCGCGCCGATCGCGAGAACTTCATAGCGTTCGGCGAGCTGGCGGTGGATCATGGCCACGCAGTGATCGCGCGCGGCGAGTGCTTGGCGCCGTTCTTCGGCGGCGCGCCGTTGGTAATAGCTTTGGCTGTTCGTCATCGATCAACCCTCAAGACCAAGGTGAAGAGCGCAACGCGTGGAGGCCGACTCGAAATGAGAGGCGGCGGGAACTTGTTTATACCCTTGCCGAAACGACCGGGAGTCGGATTTGGCGGGTTTGCGACGAATTGAATAAGATCAAAATCATCCCACTAACCAAATACGCACTTTTGTGTTGACATCGTCGCGCTCATTCGGTACCGCTTAGGAACAGTGAAGAATTGCCGGCCAGGCGCAAGAAGAAGTTTTTCACAATGAGGCACTGTCGCTGCTCGACGCGCTGATCGTCCCCGTGGTGGAGGATGGGGCGCATGTCGAACCGCCGACCGATGCGGTCGTCGGTCGATGCTTCAGGATCGGCGCCGAGCGAACCGGAGCCTGGATTGGGCGCGAAGGGCAATTGGCGGCGTTTGGTGAAGGCGGGTGGCGATATATCGATCCGCCGGTCGGGATGCGCGTCACCGAGCGATCGAGCGGCCTATGCGTCCACCGCCGTAACGGGGACTGGCAGGTTGGTATCGAGCATCTCGCCGAAGTGCGCGTGGAGGGCGTGCGCGTCATCGGCAAGAGAGCAGCCCCTATCGATCAACCGGCGGGCGGGGCTACCGTCGATAGCGAGTGCCGGGAGACGGTGGCGGCGATCCTCGCGGCCATGAAAGGACATGGCCTCATCGGAAGCTAAAATTCAGCCGCCCGCGCAGGGCCTTCCGACGGGTGGCGTCTCCGAGTGGTGCATTTGGGCAACATCCGCGAAATTTGGATTCTTGCGCGGCAACTTCCCCTCTCATACTATGTTCAAGCAGTTCTGAATTTTGAACGCATACGAAAGGGGATTTACCTATGCGGAAGTTAGCCATCACGATGGCGCTCGCTTCGACCGTGTTGGCCACTCCGGCGGTCGCTCGCGACCAGTCGTGGTACGTCGGCCTCGAAGGCGGCGCGATGCTCGTCGAAGACACCCGTCTCGATGCCAACCTTGGCACCGTGACCGTCGATGACGCCATCATCCTGGACCACAAGACGGGCTTCGATGTCGATACCGTCGCCGGTTATGACTTCGGGATGTTCCGCCTTGAAGCCGAACTCGGCTACAAGCGCGCATCGATCGGCGAAGCCCAGATCGACGGCCGCCTGATCGGTGGAAACACCGTCGTCGGCGACGTCGATGGCCGCGTCAGCGTACTGTCGGCAATGGCCAACGGCCTGCTCGACTTCGGTGACGACGACGGCTGGAGCGGTTTCGTTGGACCGGGTGTCGGTGTTGCTCGCATCAAGCATCGCTTTGGTGACGACGACCTCGGCGACGTCAGCGAAAGCGATACCAACCTGGCGTGGCAGGTCACGGCCGGCGTTCGCCGTGCCCTTTCGCCGAACGTCGACTTCGGTGTGAAGTATCGCTTCTTCAACACCAAGTTCGACTATTCGTCGGACGGCTCGTCGCTCGACGGCAAGTTCCGGTCGCACTCGCTTCTCGCGAGCCTGATCTACAACTTCGCTCCGCCGCCGCCGCCGCCGCCGCCCCCGCCGCCCCCGCCGCCCCCGCCGCCTGCCACGCAGACGTGCCCGGACGGTTCGGTGATCCTGGCGACCGACGTGTGCCCGGCTCCGCCGCCGCCGCCGCCGCCGCCGCCGCCGCCGCCCGCTCCAGAGCGCGGCTAAGCGACAGCGGGCTTAGGCCTGAACAAAGCGACCCCGGAAGAGCCAAGGCTTTTCCGGGGTTTCTTTTTGCGTGCGGCTCGATCTCGACTGCGGCAGGTTGCCGCACGCGAGAGCGCATCCTAGAAATAGCGCGTGAGGAAGAGGCACGCATGAAGATCAGTCTGTATTTACTTGCAGCGTGGGGAGTCGCGGCGATCGCGCCTGCCGCTGCGACGCAGCAGCCAGTTCGCCCGGTGCCCGGCGTGACCATGGTCTTCTTCGGCTGGGATCGGCCGGACGTCGACCGTGACGGTGCGGCGTCGTTGGATGACGCTGCGTCAGCTTACCTCCAGAGTCCGGGTGCAGTCATTTCGATCGAGGGGCACAGCGATCGCTCAGGCCCGTCCGGGGCCAATCTGGAAGCGTCGCGGCGGCGGGCGGAAACGGTGCGGACATATCTCGCTGGGCGCGGAGTGCCGATGGCGTCGATGCGTGTAAGCGCCTACGGAGAGCAGCGACCGTTGATTGCGACTGCAGACGGTGTGCGCGAACCGCAGAACCGCCGCGTCGACGTGCGCATTAACGCGAGCGCCAACTGATTCGGACCCTGCTTGCCGGTGGCGCGTTTCGCCATGACGCAACAGGAGCCAGACATGATCCATTTTTCGAAATTTGCAGCCATAACGATCGCCGCTTCGACCTTGGCGATTGCTGCGTGCTCGCAAGAACGCACCCCGGCAGAAACAGTTAATGCCGACACCACGGCGATGGGATCGGCCGACAATTCGACGACCGGCAATATGGCCGCGACCGGCGCCGGCGCGACGCAGATGTTTCAGTTCGCGGGTGCGGATGGCGCGGCCTTGGGAAGTGTCACTGTTAGCGAAGGCCCGACCGGCCTCACGCTGAACGTCAATGGGACGGGCATGCCCGCCGGGATTCATGGCATCCACTTGCATGAAAAGGGCCTTTGCGAAGGCCCGAAGTTTGAGAGTGCGGGCTCGCACTGGAACCCCGCCGGCAAGAAGCATGGTCGCGACAATCCCGAGGGGGCGCACTTGGGCGATCTGGCCAACATCGAAGTCGGAGCGGATGGAACGGTTACTTCGACCGTCCAGATTGCCGATGCGATGATGACAAGCGGGTCGAACATGCTTGCCGACGCCGACGGCACGGCCTTGGTCGTCCACGCCAAGGCAGACGATTATAAGACCGATCCAAGCGGCGACAGCGGCGACCGTATCGCATGCACGGTGCTCGCCGCGCCTAAGTCCTGATTACTTCGCCGACTCCAATTCGGCTTTAGCGACCGGCGCCGCCGTCTTTTTTCGTCGAGAGGACGAGGGGGGCGGCGGCACTGGCGAACGCTGCAAGAGCGGGGCCAGATACTGACCGGTGAAGCTGCGCGGCTCGGCAACGACCTGCTCCGGAATGCCTTCGGCGACGATCTCGCCGCCGTTGACGCCGCCGCCCGGGCCGAGGTCGAGGACCCAATCGGCGGTTTTGATCACATCGAGGTTGTGCTCGATGACGACGACAGTGTTGCCCTGCTCGACGAGGGCATGAAGCACCTCGAGCAATTTCCGAACATCCTCGAAGTGGAGACCGGTCGTCGGCTCGTCGAGAATGTAGAGCGTCTGACCTGTTGCGCGGCGTGACAATTCCTTCGACAGTTTGACGCGCTGCGCTTCGCCGCCACTGAGCGTCGTCGCCTGTTGCCCGACCTTGATGTAGCCAAGGCCGACCTCGGCCAGCATCGCCATTTTGTCGCGGATGCCGGGTACGGCCTTGAAGAATTCGACGGCGTCCTCGACGGTCATGTCGAGAACGTCGGCGATGCTCTTTCCCTTGAACTTCACCTCCAGCGTCTCGCGGTTGTAGCGCTGACCGTGACAAACGTCGCAGGTAACATAGACGTCGGGCAGAAAGTGCATCTCGATCTTGAGCAGTCCATCGCCGGTGCAGGCCTCGCAGCGCCCGCCCTTGACGTTGAAGCTGAACCGGCCGGGCTTGTAGCCGCGTTCCTGGCTTTCCGGCAGACCAGCGAACCAGTCGCGGATCTGGGTGAAGGCGCCAGTGTAGGTGGCCGGGTTCGACCGCGGTGTGCGCCCGATCGGCGACTGGTCAATGTCGATGACCTTGTCGAGATGCTCGAGCCCAACAATCTTGTCGAACTTTCCGGCAAGAATTCGTGCGCCGTTAAGCTGACGAGCCGCGGCGGCGTAGAGCGTGTCGATCGTGAAGCTCGACTTGCCCGACCCGGAAACGCCGGTGATGCAGGTGAAGGTACCGAGCGGGATCGAAGCGGTGATGTTGCGCAGGTTGTTGGCCGTCGCGCCCTTCACGGTGAGCTTCTTGCCGTTACCCTTGCGACGCGTGTCGCGGATCGGGATCGACCGACGGCCAGAGAGGTAATCCGCGGTCAAACTGTCTTCGCATGCCAGCAATTCGTCGAGGGTACCTGCGCACACGACGGTGCCGCCATGAACGCCGGCGCCGGGACCCATGTCGATGACGTGATCGGCGGTGCGGATCGCGTCTTCGTCATGCTCAACGACCAGAACGGTGTTGCCGAGGCCGCGGAGGCGCTTGAGTGTTTCCAGCAGCCGGTCATTGTCCTTCTGGTGCAGACCGATCGACGGTTCGTCGAGCACATAGAGCACCCCCGACAAGCCGCTGCCGATCTGCGACGCAAGGCGGATACGCTGGCTTTCACCGCCCGACAGCGTTCCGCTGGTCCGGTCGAGATTGAGATAATCGAGCCCGACGTTGTGAAGGAATCCGAGACGCGCGTTGATTTCCTTCAGTATTGGATGCGCTATTTCGCGTTGCTGCGGGCCGAGCTGCTCTTCTAGAGCGGAGAACCAGGCAAGCGCGTCGGCGACCGAGCGCCGCGCTGACAGCGAAATGTCTTCCGCGGCGATCTTCACGGACAAGGCTTCGGGCTTCAGGCGCGCGCCGTGGCATACTTCGCACGGGTGACTTGCCTGATAACGTGAGAGCTCCTCGCGCATCCACGCGCTCTCGGTCGACAGCATCCGCCGCTCGAGATTGCCGAGCACGCCTTCGAACGGCTTCTTCACTTCATAGCTCTTGCGGCCGTCGATGAAGCGAAGCGTGACGGGCTTGCCCTTGGTTCCGCGAAGGATGAGGTCGCGCGCCTCCTGGGGAAGATCGCCCCACGGAGTCGCGAGATCAAAGTCGTAGGCCCGCGCGAGGCTTCCAAGCACCTGCATATAGTAGGGCGAGGGCGGCTGCGACTTTGCCCAGGGGACGACCGCACCCTTGGTGATCGAGAGCGCGTGGTTGGGGACGACGAGATCCTCGTCGAACAGCATCTTTTCGCCAAGCCCATCGCACGCCGGGCATGCTCCCTGCGGCGCGTTGAACGAGAACAGCCGTGGCTCGATCTCGGCGATCGTGAAGCCGGACACGGGACAGGCAAATTTTTCCGAGAAAACGATGCGTCCGGGGGCGCCGAAGTCGAGCTTCATTCCGGATGCGGTCGTTGCCTCTTCGGCGGGTGGGTCGGCAGGATCCAGGTAGGCGAGCCCGTCCGCCAGCTTCAGCGCGGTCTCGAAACTGTCGGCCAAGCGGCTCTGAATCCCGTCGCGGATGACGATGCGATCGACCACGACCTCGAGGTCATGCTTGTACTTCTTGTCGAGCGCTGGCGCCTCGTCGATCTCGTGGAACTCGCCGTCGATGCGGACGCGCGTGAAGCCCGCCTTCTGCCATTCGGCCAATTCCTTGCGATACTCGCCCTTCCGGCCGCGGACGACGGGCGCGAGGAGATAGTGGCGGGTGCCTTCGGGGAGCGCCATGACTCGGTCGACCATTTGGCTGACCTGCTGCGCTTCGATTGGAAGGCCGGTGGCGGGCGAGTAGGGAACACCCACTCGCGCCCACAGGAGTCGCATGTAATCGTAGATTTCCGTAACGGTCGCGACGGTCGACCGCGGATTGCGGCTGGTCGTCTTCTGCTCGATCGAAATGGCGGGCGAGAGGCCGTCGATGTGCTCGACGTCGGGCTTCTGCATCATCTCCAGGAACTGGCGGGCATAGGCCGACAGGGACTCGACGTAGCGGCGCTGTCCTTCCGCATAGATGGTATCGAACGCGAGACTCGACTTGCCCGATCCCGACAGGCCGGTGATCACCGTCAGGCTTTCGCGCGGGATGTCGACGTCGACCCCCTTGAGGTTATGCTCGCGCGCGCCGCGGACGGAAATGTGGGTCAGCATGAATCGATCTCGTTCCGTTTATGTTCTGATAGCGCGGGGCGGCTCGCATGGTCAACGCGAAGCTTGGTAGATGGGTGCGTCACCGCCGCCAGACAACCGCCTCAGGCGAGCGGGAAGTCCGCGATCACCTCGTGATGCGCGCCGGCGTGGCCAAGATGGCTTTCGAACAACGTGAACCGGTCGATCCGGAAAGGATCGCTGCGCAACGTGGCGTGCCGCGCAAGAAACCGGTCAAGGTCAGAGCCGGGAAAGCGGTTCCAGCGACCCAAGGTGATGTGCGGGTGGTAGGCGCGGCGTTCGGGCGGCAATCCGATGCGCTGGCAAATGCGCTCGATCTTTCCTGCCAGCGTAACGATCGGCTCGCGAGGCTGGACGGCGGCCCAAAGCACGCCGCGAGATTGGTGATCAAATCGACCGACCCCGCTGATCGAGATGTCGACGGCTGGGCTTTTGAGGGCAGACAGGGCGACGGCGAGGTCCTCCGCCACGGGCCGCTCGACCTCGCCGACGAAGCGCAGGGTCAGGTGCAACTGGTCTTCGGGTTGCCAATTGACGGAGGGAAGCCCCTCCATCGTGTCGATCAGACCCTCGCGAATGTTCTGTTGTAACGGCAAGGCGACGAATAAGCGGTGCACCCGATTTCTTTCCCTTGAATGAACGTCGCGGCTCATGTCGTGTTTCGCTTGAAGAACGCACGAACATTCCCGATATTGTCCCTATTCGGGGATGTGTCGTCGAGGCCCCCCAGAAGAGGAGTGAGAATGCAGAACCAGTATGACCCGCGCACGACGAATGCGTCAGGCTTCGGCCCGGCCGTATCCGTCGGCGTGCCCCGGGCCGCGCGCGATGCGGGCCTGCGGTCCTACATGCTCAAGGTTTACAATTACATGGCGTCGGGGGTGCTGCTGACCGGCATCGTCGCCCTGCTGTTCGCCAACAGCGGCATCGCCGCACAGGTGATGGCCACGCCGCTGCGCTGGGTGATTATGCTGGCGCCGCTCGGGTTCGTCTTCGCGATGAGCTTCGGCGTCAACAAGATGAAGGAATCGACGCTTCAGGCGCTGTTCTGGGGCTTCGCCTTTGCGATGGGCCTGTCGATGTCGACGATCTTCCTGGTCTACACCGGGACGTCGATCGCCCAGACCTTCTTCGCGGTCGCAGCGGCCTTCATGGGTCTCAGCCTGTGGGGATACACGACCAAGAAGGACCTGTCGGGCTTCGGCACGTTCCTGATCATGGGCGTCGTCGGCCTGCTGGTCGCGATGGTGATCAACCTGTTCCTTCAGTCGACGGCGATGCAGCTGGCAATCAGCGCGATCGGCGTCCTGCTGTTCGCAGGCCTGACCGCCTATGACACGCAGAAGATCAAGTCGATGTACGCCTACGTTGCCGGCACCGACATGATGGGCAAGACGGTCATCATGGGCGCGCTGACGCTGTACCTAGACTTCATCAACATGTTCCAGTTCCTGCTGAGCTTCATGGGCAACCGCGACTAGTCGCTTGCCCGCCTGGCAGGGCGGAAAGAGAAGGGCCGGCGGAGCGATCCGCCGGCCCTTTTTCTTTGGGCTTTAGGCCGGCCTTTTCGCTATGCGAGGTTCCGCTTGAAGAACCGCAACGTGCGCTCCCATGCCAAGTCGGCGGCCGCCTTGTCGTAACGCTCGGTCGATGTATCGTTATTGAAGGCGTGGTTGATCCCGTCATACTCCTGATAAATTACCGGCTTGTTCGCGGCCCGAAGGGCAGTGACCCACGGATAGGCGGAGCGGTTGACGCGCTCGTCGAGGCCGGCAAGATGGATGAGAAGCGGCGACTGTACCTTGGTCGCTTCCGAAGGATCGGGTGCGGGACCATAATAGGAGACGCCCGCATCAAGATCCGCGCCCGCCGCAACCGCCAGGCGGTTGACGAACGCACCACCCCAACAGAACCCGACCGCCCCGACCTTTCCGCCGCGGCTGGAGCCGGCCAGTTCGCGGAGCATGGCCACCGCGTCAGTCGTGGACTTGGCAAGGTCGAGCTTGCCGATCGCCTCCCGCGCGGCATCTTCATTCGTGGGCGTGCCGCCACCGGGCGACAGGAAATCGACCGCGACCGCTCGATAGCCGGCGAGCGCGACCCGGCGAGCGACGTCGCGGATATGCTCGGTCAATCCGCGATTCTCGTGGATGACCATGACGCTGGCCTTGAGCGAGCGGCTGCGCGGCTCGGCGACGTAGGCGCGGTACGCCGACGCGGCGCCGGTGAAGGCCATCGTGCGGGTCGTCAGTCGCTTGTCGTCCGCGGGAATGATCGCCGCCGCCGCGGGGCTCGCCGCGATCGAGGCGATGAGGGTGCTCGCCGCCGCCGCGCTTCCCGCGATCGCGGTCATGCGGGTGAAGAAGTCGCGCCGGTCCATCCCTTCGTGCGTGAAGCGGTCGTAGAGGTCGATCGCCTGCTTGCGCTTGTCGTCGTCGAGCATGTTCACCGTCTCCTGATTGTCGATTGATTTGAAAAGCCTAACCGCGTTCGCCGGCGATCGGGCTCGCTTCTGGCGCGGGTGCGGCCGGGGCCGGAAGCGGAGACGTGGCGGTCTCGCCGCGCTCTCCGGCCGACCGGTCGCGTGCCGCGCGGAATTCGCTGTCCTGGCTCCAGTTCGGCCAATCGCGCGAATTGGCGAGGTTGCGACCGACGGCATGGAGAAGGCCGGCATCGTCGATCAGGCCGCTATAGTCCCAGCCCGGCTGCCATTCGTCGTCCGGCTGGTGATAGCGCTTGGTCGTATAGTCGGCGCCGATCGCTTCTCCGCGCGCCGTTCCGCCTTCGACGAGGTCGTTGCCCGACCGGAAGCTGATTGCGGGGACGCCGCCCTTTGCGAACGGAAAGTGGTCCGAGCGAAAGAAGAGTCCGGCACCGGGGTTGGCATCGGGCGTGAAGCTGCGGCCGCGACGGCGCGCCTCCTCGACCATCATGTCCAGCAAGCCGAAGCGCGCGCTGCCCGACATCGAGAAATTCCGAGCGCGCCCATAGACACCCATGCTGTCGGTGTTGAGCACGCCCGCGGTGGTCGAGAGCGGGTAAAGCGGGTTGGAGGCGTAATATTCGCTCCCCAGCAGCCCTTTTTCCTCGGCTCCCACGAACAGGAACAAGACCGAGCGCTTCGGCTTGGGTCCGGCCGCGAAGGCGCGGGCCTGTTCAATGACGTGCGCGGTCCCGGTCGCGTTGTCGATCGCCCCGTTGAAGATACGATCGCCATTGGCGTCAGGCTGGCCGACGCCGATGTGGTCGTGGTGCGCGGTGTAGATCACCGTCTCGTTGGGATAGGCCGACCCCGTCACTCGTCCCGCGACATTGTAGCTGGTGATGACTTCGGTCTTGGCATTCAGCGTCACGCTCATCGACGTTTTCAGGTCGACCGGACGGAAATCCTTGCGCCGCGCGGCGGCTTTCAGCGTGTCGAAGTTCAATCCGGCGGCCGCCAACATCGCCGCAGCCTTGTCCTGCTGGATCCAGCCATTGACCGGTGCGTGAGCCTTTGCAGGATCGGCGCGCACGATGTCGAACATCGTGTTGGTGTTCGAGTTCTGGACCGTCGGCCAGCCGTAGCTGGCGGGCGCGGTCTCATGGACGATGATGACGCCTGCCGCCCCTCGACGCGCGGCTTCCTCATATTTGTAGGTCCAGCGGCCATAATAGGTCATCGCCTTGCCGCCGAAGTCGCCTTCCCCGCCTTCGAAGTCGGGATCGTTGACGAGCACGACGATCACCTTGCCGCGAACGTCGACATCCTTGAAATCGTCCCAGCCGCGCTCGGGGGCGGTCACGCCATAGCCGGCGAAGAGCATCGGCACCTTGTTCAGGCGGACTTGCGTCTGGCCGTTCATCGGCGCGCGAATGGCGACCTCGGTTCCTTGGGCAAGCCGCGTTCCCGTTGCGCCACGATGAAGAGTGACGACGGGATCGCCGACGATGTCCGACTTCAGCAACGGCACGCGCTGGGTCCACTGCCGCCGCCCGTCGATGACTTCGCCGCCGGGTTCGACCCCCGCCGCGGTAAGTTGGTCGATCAGATATTTGACGGTCTTTGTCTCACCGGCCGTCGCCGGGCCGCGACCCTCGAAGCTGTCGTCGCTGAGCGTTTTGACATGGGCGTCGAGGCGCGCCGCATCGAAAGTCGGTTCATAGGCTGCGGTGGAAACTGGCGTGTTGGCATCGGCGACCGGTGCAACGGGAAGCGGTTCGGGCTGCGTCGTGGCGCAGGCCGTGGCGCCGAGCGCCATTGAAAGAGGAAGTGCGAGGCGGATGAAACGCATGGCCGGTCTCCTGATGAGGAATTGCGGCGACTGTGGCCGCGCCTCGCTCGGCTCGTCAAGGACGCGCGTCTCGGCGGACGCTGCGCGCGCTTTTATTTTCTAGCATTCGTCATTGGAGGGAAAGACAGTCGAGCAGGGCGCGTTGGGTAAGTTCAGCCAAGAGGATTTTCAGCATGACCAAGACGTCGACCCCGACGACCGCCGGCAATGGCGGCGAAACGCATCAGACCGGCGGGGGGCTGACCACCAACCACGGCGTCCCGATTTCCGACAACCAGAACAGCCTGAAGGCCGGCGCGCGCGGGCCAACCCTGCTCGAGGATTTCGTGCTTCGCGAAAAGATCTTCCACTTCGATCACGAGCGGATCCCCGAGCGCATCGTTCATGCGCGCGGTTCGGGTGCGCATGGCGTGTTCGAAGCGACCGACGACATCAGCGACATCACCCGCGCGGCGGTGTTCAAGAAAGGCGAGAAGACCGAAACCTTCGTGCGCTTCTCCACCGTCGCGGGCGGCGCCGGATCGGTCGACACCCCCCGCGACGTGCGTGGCTTCGCGGTGAAATTCTACACCACCGAGGGCAATTGGGATCTCGTCGGCAACAACATCCCGGTGTTCTTCATCCAGGACGCGTTGAAATTCCCGGACCTTGTTCACTCGGTAAAGATGGAAGCCGATCGCGGCTACCCGCAGGCGGCGTCGGCGCACGACACCTTCTGGGACTTCATCAGCCTGATGCCCGAATCGACCCACATGATCATGTGGGCGATGAGCGACCGCGGAATTCCGCGTTCGTTGCGCTTCATCGAGGGCTTTGGGGTTCACACTTTCCGCCTGGTGAACGACGCTGGCGACAGCAAATTCGTCAAGTTCCACTGGAAGCCTGTGCTCGGCCTGCAATCGACCTGCTGGGACGAGGCGGTCAAGATTGCCGGTGCCGATCCCGATTATCATCGCCGCGACCTGTTCGAAGCGATCGACGGCGGCGACTTTCCGCAGTGGGACTTGGGCATTCAGGTGTTCGATGAGGAATTCGCGGCGGCGCAACCCTATGATGTGCTCGATGCGACCAAGCTGATCCCCGAAGAAGTGCTTCCGGTTCGCGTAATCGGTCGCCTGACGCTCAATCGCAACGTCGACAATTTCTTTGCCGAGACCGAGCAGGTCGCCTTCCTGCCTACCAATGTGCCGCCGGGAATCGATTTCTCCAACGATCCGCTGTTGCAGGGACGCCTCTTCTCTTACCTCGACACGCAAAAGTCGCGGTTGGGGACGACCAACTTCCACCAGATTCCGATCAACGCGCCGCGCTGCCCGTTCGGCAACTTCCAGCGTGACGGGATGATGCAGACGATGGTGCCGAAGGGCCGCGCTAACTACGAACCGAACACGCTGGCCGAATTTGGCGAGGAAGGCGGTCCGCGCGAAAGCGAGCAGGGCTTCCGCACCGTCGCGCGGAACGACGAACGCAACGACGGTAGCGAGAAGCTGCGCATCCGATCGGAAACCTTCGCCGACCATTACAGCCAGGCGCGGCTGTTCTTCCGTTCGCAGACCGAGATCGAGCAGGCGCATTTGGCATCGGCGATCGTTTTCGAATTGTCGAAGGTGACGATCGAAGCGATCCGGACCCGGGTGCTCGGCAATTTGCGCAATGTCGATGAAGCGCTTGCGAAGCGCGTCGCCGACGGGCTTGCGATGGACTTGCCCGCGGCCAACAAGGCAGCGAGCGCGCCGATCGACATGGAGACCTCGGATGCGCTTTCGATCGTCAAGCATGGCGACGTCCCGATGAAGGGACGCAAGGTGGCGGTCCTCTTCGACGAAGGGTCCGACTTGGCGGCGATCAACGACTTGAAGGAAGCCATCGAAGCAGGCGGCGGAACGGCATTCACCGTGGCGCCGAAGGTAGGCGAGCTGACGCTCAAGGGTGGCAGCCTGAAGGCCGACGGACAGTTGGCCGGATCGCCTTCGGTGCTGTTCGACGCCGTCGCGATGGTACTTATGCCCGACCGCGTCGACGCGCTGAAGAACGACAGCGCCGCGCTCGGCTGGCTGATGGACGCCTACGCCCACTGCAAGACGATCGGTCATTGCAAGGGGTCGATGGCGCTGATCGAGCGGCTTGGTCTCGAGGTCGATGCCGGCGTGGTTCCGAACGATCAGTTCGCGAAGGTCGCCCCGAAGCGCCATTGGGACCGCGAACCCAAGGTTCGCATGCTCGCTTAACGAAAAACGGGCCGCACCTGGTGGCGCGGCCCGTAATTTATCAGGCGGCGAGTGCGGCCTTGAGATCCTCGGTGAGGTCGGTCCGCTCCCACGGGAAGTGGTCGCCCTCAGCCTTGCGCCCAAAATGGCCGTAGGCTGCGGTCTTGGCATAGATGGGCTTGTTGAGACCTAGGTGCGTGCGGATCCCGCGCGGGGTCAGCTTGCCGAGCTTGGCGATGCGCCCGATCGCCGCCTCGATCACGTCGTCACCGACGGTGCCGGTACCATGCGTGTCGACGTACAGCGACAGGGGCTCTGACACCCCGATCGCGTAAGCGAGCTGGATGGTGCAGCGCGTGGCAAGTCCGGCCGCCACGATATTCTTGGCGAGATAGCGCGCGGCGTAGGCGGCCGAGCGATCGACCTTGGTCGGGTCCTTGCCGCTGAACGCGCCGCCGCCGTGAGGGGCTGCGCCACCATAGGTGTCGACGATGATCTTGCGACCGGTCAGGCCGGCGTCGCCATCGGGTCCGCCGATCTCGAACGCGCCGGTCGGATTGATGTGATAGACGGTCTCGTCGCTCAGCAGTTCGGCGGGGAGGACGTCGGCGACAACGCGCTTCACATAGGCCTTCAACTCGGCCTCCTGCTCGCCCTCGTGATAGCCCTTCGCATGCTGGGTCGACACGACGACCGCGGTCGCCGCGACCGGCTTGCTCTGCTCGTAGCGCAGCGTGACCTGGCTCTTGGCGTCAGGCTCGAGGAACGGCGCCGCGCCCGAGTGACGGTCGGCAGCCATGCGCTCCAGGATCTTGTGGCTGTAGTAGAGAGTCGCGGGGAGGTAATCAGGGGTCTCGTCGGTCGCGTAACCGAACATGATGCCCTGGTCGCCTGCGCCTTCGTCCTTGTTGCCGCTGGCGTCGACGCCCTGCGCGATTTCTGACGACTGACCGTGCAGGTTGTTCTCGAACCGGAACTGGTTCCAGTGGAAGCCCAACTGCTCGTAACCGATCGACTTCACCGTATCGCGAACGGCCTGTTCGACCCGCTCCGGAATGCCGGCAGCCCACTCGCCATTCTCGTAGATGCCCTTGCCACGGATTTCCCCCGCCAGAACCACCAACTGCGTCGTCGTCAGCGTTTCGCAGGCAATGCGCGCTTCATTGTCGATGCCCAGAAAGAGATCAACGATCGCATCGCTGATCTGGTCGGCGACCTTGTCGGGATGACCTTCCGAAACCGATTCGGACGTGAAGAGGTAGGAACTGCGGATAGCCAAGCTGTTGATCCTTGGAGAAATTTATGAAGATATCAGGATATAAAGATATCCTTATGTCCTGCTGTAGCGGGACCGCTGTGACATGGCAATCGCCGCGATCAGCAGGAGGAACCCGATCACGATCGGAATAATATTGCCGACCCGGGCGAAGATCGTCGGCGCGAGCGTAGCGGGAAGGACCGCGTCGATGACTCCTTCGGTTTGCCACGGGATGGAGGCGAGTACCCGTCCGTTCGCATCGACGAGCGCACTGATGCCCGTCGGCGTCGAGCGGACTACCGGAAGGCCTTCCTCCACCGCGCGTAGGCGGGCCTGGGCCAGATGCTGCGGCGGGCCCCAGCGCCCGAACCAGGCGTCGTTCGAAGGATTGAAGATCAGGTCCGGCCGGTTGCGTCGATCGACGACCTGCCCCGAAAAAATGACCTCATAGCAAATCTGGAACCCGACGCGGCCCCAGTCGCCGGGAAGCGAGATCGTCTGCGGGCCAGGGCCAGGCGCAAAGTCGATATCGCCGGGGGCGAGCCGCGACAGGCCGATTGCCGAGAGCAGGGGTCGCATCGGCAGATACTCTCCGTAGGGCACCAGATGCGCCTTGTCGTATCGGCCGACCGGACTTCCATTTGGCGCGATCACGAACACGCTGTTGGCGGCGGAATCGACGACCTGACCGTCGGGCGACGTGAAAGCGAGACCGCCCGTCAGCAGGATGTCGCCGGCGCCAAGGGTCTGGCTCGCAACCCGGCGCTCGAGTTCGACCCCCGGTCGCGCGATGGCGCGGTTGTCGGCAAGCGGCCGGGTCACCGCCGCTTCTGGCCAGAACAGCAACCGCGGAACGTCGTCACGAACGCCCGACAGTCGTGTCAGACGCTCCGAGGCGACATCCTCGAACCCCTCACGCCATTTGTCCTGCTGCCCAATGTTTGGCTGCACGATCCGGATCGGACGAAGTCGGACCGTTCCGGGCGGGTCTTCGGAAGTGGTCCGAACGCGCGGCGCCTGTTCTGACGGTGCCGGGAAGGCGGCCAGCAGTATGCCGGCAACCGCAATGCCGAATGGCAATCGCCATTGCTTCCTTGCAAGCATCCACAGCGCGCCGCCGAGCAAGACCGTCAGTGCCGAGAGCCCGTAGGTGCCGACAATGCGGCTGGCGCCAATCAAAGGCGTGTCGACCAGTGCGACGCCGACCGGGTTCCACGCGAAGCCGGTGAACATGGTCGCGCGAAGCCATTCGGTGAGTGCCCATCCGCCGGCCAGAGCCAATACCATCGCGCCGCGATTGTCCCGGCCGAAGCGCCACGCCAGTCCGGCGGCCATCATCGGATAGATGGCGAGGTAGAGGCTGAGCAGTCCGACCGCGATCCAGCCTAGCCATGCGGGCATCGCTGCCTGGAAGGTGAAGGCGGTCGCGATCCAGTTGAGGCCGACGCAGAACTGCCCAAGCCCAAATCCCCAGCCAATGGCGAGAGCGCCGCACATTCCGGCACTGCGCGCAACAAGCTCGTGCAGCAGCGCCAAGGCCAGCGGCATCAACGGCCACAGACCGTAAGGCTGGAAGGAAAAGGCGGACACTGCGCCCAGCAGGACGGACAGGAAAAAAGGCAACGCGATCACCCGGTTATTGCTGCGCAGCGGCGTGAAGGCCGTGCGGAGGCCCGACTTGCCTCGCCGACTTCACCACCGCAACGACAAATTGACCGTCACTCGTCGGAGGAAGGGTCTTGCGCCAAGGGTTCGGGCGCGTGGAGCCTGAGGCGAGTCATTCGCCGCGCGTCCGCGGCCACGCACTCGATCCGCCATCCCGAAGGATGTTCGACCGACTGGCCGGGTTGCAGCAGCCGCCCTGCGAGCAGGAACGTCAGCCCGCCCAGTGTGTCGACCTCGTCGTCCTCGGCGATGATGCGGGCATCGACATCGCGAGCGACCTCGTCGAGTTCGACGCGCGAGTCCGCTTCCCACAGCCCTTCTTCAAGGAGCGTGAGCATGCCGGCGGCCTGTTCGTCATGCTCGTCTTCAATCTCTCCGACGATTTCCTCGACGACGTCCTCGATCGTGACGAGGCCTTCGGTCCCGCCAAATTCGTCGACCACGATCGCCAGATGAACGCGCTCGGTCCGCATTCGAGCGAGAAGGTCGAGCACGCCCATCGATTCCGGAACGAACAGCGGCGTGCGGAGCAGGCCTTCAATCGAGCGCGGGCGCGACGGGTCGACCTGAGCCTTGAACACGTCCTTGATGTGAATCATGCCGATGACCTCGTCGAGACCATCGCCGGTGACGGGCAGGCGGCTATGTTCGGCGTCGGCGAACGCCGCGATCAGCTCTTCGAAACTGACGCTCGCGGACACCGAGATGATGTCGCCGCGGGTGACGGCAATTTCGCCAGCCGTGCGGTCACCGAAGTGGAGCAGGTTGCGCAGCATCTGCCGCTCGAGCGGACTGAGATCGCCGCGCCGGGGTGCTGCCGCGTCGGCCTCGTCAATTGCATCCTCCAGCCGGTCGCGAAGCGTCGCGTCATGATCTTCGCCGAAGATCAGCGCGCGCATTCCGCTCCACAGCCTTGATGGCGGTTCGTCGTCGTCTTGCCGCGTCGCCATTACTGGTCCCCCGCGTAGGGATCGGCGATGCCCAGCCGCGCCAAGGCCCGTGTCTCGCGCCCTTCCATGTCGACGGCGCTGTCGTCGTCCATATGGTCGTGGCCCAACAGGTGAAGCGTGCCGTGCACCAACAGGTGCGTCGCATGCTGATCGATCGTGATGTTCTTCTCCATTGCTTCGGCGGCGCATACCCCGTGCGCCATGACGATGTCGCCAAGCATCAATTCGGGACCGTCGATCGCCGCATTCTCAATCTCGTCGGGTTCGGCCATCGGAAAGGACAGGACGTTGGTCGGCTTGTCCTTGCCGCGCCACTGCGCGTTGAGCGAGTGCACTTCCGCGTCGGAGGTCAGTCGAACCGAAAGCTCGACGGCGCGGTCGATTGACCCAAGTTGCGGAAACGCGCTTTCGGCGACGGCCGCTTCGGCGGCACGCTGCGCAAGCGCGTCCCAGTCGCTGCTACTGTCCCATTCGGGATCGGCGTCGAGGATGACGTCGAGCGTCACGCGCCTGTTCCCTCATAAGCTTCGACGATCCGCCCGACGAGCGGGTGGCGAACGACGTCGGCGGCGCTGAAGCGGATCATCGACAGCTTCGGAATCCCCGCCAGCTTCGTCACGGCGTCATTCAGGCCCGATTGCACGCCGTTCGGCAAATCGGTCTGATTGGGATCACCGCAGATCACCATTCGCGACCGCATGCCAAAGCGGGTCAGGAACATCTTCATCTGCTGAGGCGTGGTGTTCTGCGCCTCGTCGAGGATGATGAATGCGTCGCTCAAGGTGCGACCGCGCATGAACGCGATCGGGGCAATCTCGATTTCACCCGACGCAATGCGCCGCTCGACCTGCTCGTTGGGCAACATGTCGTAGAGGGCGTCGTATAGCGGGCGGAGATAGGGATCCACCTTCTCCTTCATGTCGCCGGGCAGGAAGCCCAACCGCTCGCCGGCCTCGACCGCCGGCCGCGACAGGATCAGGCGCTCGACCGATCCGGAAATGAGCATGGCGACGGCCTGCGCGACCGCGAGATAGGTCTTGCCCGTGCCCGCCGGCCCAAGCGCGAAGATCATGTCGTCGCGGGCAAGCGCTTCCATATAGGCCGTCTGCACGTTCGACCGCGGCACGATGGTCTTTTTCCGCGTGCGGATCATGACCGACGACGGCTTCGCGACCTGCGGAGAAATGATGCCGTCCAGCGCGGGCTGGTTGGCCATGCCGATCACCGCTTCGACCGCGGCGGAGTCGACGTCCTGCCCCTGATCGAGCCGATTGTAGAGGCCCATCAGCACATCGCGCGCGCGCGCGGCGGCGTCGGGCTCGCCATCGATCATCACGCGATTGCCACGTGCGGCAATGTTCACGCCCAAGCGATCCTCGATCATCACCAAGTGGCGGTCATAATCGCCGAACAGCGGGCCGAGCAGGTAGGGCTGGTCGAACAAAAGCTCGAGCCGCGCGCGTTCCTCTAGGTTCGCGGGCGCCGGAAGGTCGCGTTTGGCCATCAGGCGGCAACCCGTGCGTCGCGCAGGACGCCACCAAGGCTGTTCGGAAGCGCGCGCGTGACGGTCACGTCGAGCATGTCGCCGATCGACGCGCCGGTATCGACGAACACCGACTGGAGCCAGGGCGACTTTCCAATCATCTGGCCGGGTAGGCGACCCTTGCGGTCGATCAGGATCCGCGTGTCCTTGCCGACGGTCGCGTGGTTGAAGGCGAGGCTATGCTCGGCGAGGCGGGCCTGAAGCCGCTGCAGTCGATCATCCATCACTCGGGCCTCAACCGCTCCTTCCATCGTCGCCGCGGGCGTCCCCGGCCGGGGCGAATATTTGAACGAATATGCCGAAGCGTAACCGACCGCATCGACGATAGCGAGAGTGTCGGTGAAATCTTCATCGGTCTCGCCGGGAAAGCCGACGATGAAGTCGCCGCTGATGGCGATGTCGGGCCGTGCGGCGCGCACCTTATCGAGCAATTTCAGGTATGAATCGGCGGTGTGGCTACGATTCATCGCCTTCAGAATCCGGTCCGATCCCGCCTGCACCGGCAGATGCAGGTAGGGCATCAGCTCCGGCACTTCGGCATGCGCGGCGATCAGCGCGTCGGTCATGTCGGTCGGGTGACTGGTCGTGTAGCGGATACGCTCGACGCCATCGATGCGCGAGATGGCGCGGATCAGCGAATCCAGTCCGGCGTGACGACCCCGGTCATCGTCTCCGATCCACGCGTTGACGTTCTGGCCCAGCAGCGTGATTTCCCGCGCGCCGCCGTCAGCCAGCAACCGCGCCTCGGCGACGATGTCGGCGAACGGGCGGCTGACCTCGGCCCCGCGTGTATAGGGAACGACGCAATAGGTGCAGAATTTGTCGCACCCTTCCTGCACCGTCAGGAACGCGCTCGGCCCCGTCCGTCGGCGAGCGGGCAGGGCGTCGAACTTGGTTCGAAGCGGCATGTCGGTGTCGACCGGGCGCTCGCCGCGCGCCGCCGCAGCCACCATCTCGGGCAGGCGATGATAGGCTTGGGGCCCGACGACCATGTCGATCGTGCCGGAGCGCCGACGGGCTTCCTCGCCTTCGGCTTGAGCTACGCAGCCCGCGAGAGCGATCATCGGCCGGCTGCCGTCTTCGCGCTTGAGGCGACCGACGTCCGAATAGGCCCGGTCTGCCGCCTTCTCGCGGATGTGACAGGTGTTCAGCACGACCAGGTCGGCGTCTTCGCCCTCCGCGGCCGACATGCCCTGTGCGGCGAGCATCTCGCTCATCCGCTCGCCGTCATAGACATTCATCTGACAGCCGAAACTCTTGACGCGGAAAGTCTTGGGAAGGTCGTTCATGACCGCGGCCTATACGCGCCGTGTCGTGGTGACGGAAGAGAGAGCAGCCGCGATCCGCGAGCGCGCTTCGCGAGCCAACTGCTTGCGATCATTGGTCGAGGGCATGGGATCGAGCAGCCGGATCGTGACCGGAAGCACACCGCGCCGACCGAGTACTCGCCGGACGTTGTCCATCGCCGGCTCTCCATCATGCCAGGCGATCTGGTCGACCGCGTCGCCGAAATCGATCGCCACCGGGCGTACGATGACACCAGATGGAGGCGGCGCAACGGCGTCAAGAAGCGTCGGGCGAAAAGGCAGAAGCTCGCGTCCGCTGGTGGTCGTCCCTTCCGGGAAAACGACGAGCGGCTTGGGCCGGTCCAACGCAGTTGCAATCTGTCGCACCTGCGCATGGGCATCGGTGCGGGCGGTTCGTTCGATGTAGACGGTGTGATTCTGGTCGGCCAGCCAGCCGATCAGCTTGATCCGCTCGATTTCTGCCTTCGACACGAATGCCGCACCTGTGCCGCCGAGAAGCAAGATATCAAGCCAACTCGTATGATTGGCGACGACCAATGTCTTGGACGTCAGCGGCTGACCTTCGAGATCGACCCGCGCACCGACAATCCACGCGGCGGAGCGGAGAAACCGCTTGGGCCACGGCGAGGGTCCACGCACCAGCTTCGCCGACAGGTGAAGCGGAAGGCATGCGACGAATAGGAGGATGAGGCCGGCAATACGCACGGCCATCAGGGAAGGAGAAAGTGACCCCTTAGTGGTCGCGGTCAATGGCGACGCCGTACAATTCCATCCGATGGTCGACCAGCCGGAAGCCCAGACGCTCGGCAATCTTGCGCTGCAGATTCTCAAGCTCGTCATCGGCGAATTCGATAACCTTCCCGCTCTCTACGTCGATCAGGTGATCGTGGTGGGTCTCGGACGCCGCCTCGTAACGCGAGCGGCCATCGCCGAACTCATGCCGCTCCAGGATTCCCGCCTCTTCGAACAGGCGGACGGTGCGATAGACCGTTGCGATCGAGATGTTCGCGTCGATCGCGGCGGCACGCTGGTGGAGCGTTTCGACGTCGGGATGATCCTCGCTTTCGCCGAGGACGCGCGCGATGACCTTGCGCTGTTCGGTAATGCGCAGGCCCTTGTCGGCGCACAATTGTTCAATATCGATCTGACGGTGCATGGCTGTGAACCTAAGGCCCGCGCCGCACAAAGAAAAGGGGACGATGCCGCGCACCGTCCCCTTTCTTGTTCGCCTTACTTGGCGCGAGTGGTCTTGCGGCGCTTGGTGCCAAGCCCGATCGACTTGGCGAGCGTCCGGCGCTGTTCGGCATAGTTCGGCGCGACCATCGGATAGTCGGCCGCAAGGCCCCACTTCTGCCGATACTGATCCGGGGTCATTTGATAATGGGTCATCAGATGCCGCTTCAACATCTTCAGTTTCTTGCCGTCTTCGAGGCAGACGATGAAGTCCGGCTTGACCGACGAGCGGATCGGCACCTTCGGTTCAAGCTTGACGTCGGCGGCCTTGCCACTGCCGGTTAGACCGGCAAGCGCACCGTGCACGTTCGAAATCAGCTGCGGAAGGTCGTTGACCGCCACGCTATTGTTGCTGACATGGGCCGCGACAATGTCTGCGGTCAATGTGATCAGCGTGTCGTCATTATCCTGATTGTCCATTTTCATAGCTTTCCGAGCATGACTAATAGGAACTGGACAGTTTCATCTGTCTACTCGAAAACAATTAGACCTCGTCTACTATTCATTCAAGAATAGAAAACTTGCTTCAAATCAATATTGGGGAGTCTCAAGCGCCATCGTGACTGCGTCGCGACGCGACCCGTCGAGCCCGCGATAATAGCCGACGCGGCGTCCGACCGGTTCGAACCCGGCCGCTCGGTACAAAGCAATCGCTTCGTTGCCATCGCGGACTTCCAGGTGAAGGCGATGCGCGCCCCGCATCCGTGCGTCGGTCATGAAGCGGTCGAGCAATTTCTGTCCGACGCCCTGTCGTTGCGCGCGCGGTGACACCGCCAGAAGGAGCAATTCGGCTTCGTCGGCGACCGCCCTCAACAGCGAGAAGCCGACGACTTCGCCCTGCATTTCCGCCAGCGTCAGAATGACTCCCGACATGGGCAGGATGCCGGCGCATTGGGAGCGCGTCCAACCCTCCCCGTAAATGGGTGAAAAGGCCGCATCCATCACCCGGATGACAGAGTTAAGATCTTCAAGAGTACCGCATCTAAGATGCAGTGCGTCGAACGCGGGTTCGGGTCGACCCTCGATCACGCGGCGCGGGGGCGGGCATCGGGGGCCCGGCCATAATGAGGCTTGCAGTCTAGCATCCGCAGCAATTCAGGAAGGCGAAGCGCCCGCGATGCGCTCGGCATCAGGGGCAAGGCCGTGCCTGATCCGCGCGCCGCGACAAGGGCCTCGGCACCGCTGCCCACGACGAGGTCGGTGTCGATCTTGGCTGCCGCCTCCGCCGGGGTCAGATTCCGTGACACCCCGGTCGGGTCAAGCGTAGGGCGACGGAAGGTCTGGACGAACAGTTCGCCATGACCGCCTGTGACCGCAACGGTAACCGGTCTGTCGCCGTCCGGCGCGGTCGCGGCGATCAGCGCCAGCGAATTCATTCCTGCCAGCGGGATGTTCCAGCCGACGGCAAGGCCGTGTGCAGCGGCGATCCCGACCCTCAGCCCCGTGAAGCTTCCCGGGCCGACCCCGACCAGCAGGCGAGTGGGGACGTGCCCCTCGATCATTTCGGAGATCATCGGGACCAGCCGTTCGGCATGGCCACGGCCGATCTGCTCGTCGCGCTCGGCAATGATCGTGCCGTCGCTGGTCAGTAGCGCCGCGGTGCAGGCCGCCGTCGACGTGTCGATCGCAAGGATCAGCGAAAATCTCCCGTTTGCAGACGACGGTATCGAGACACAGGCGACGGCCCGCCGCAAGCAAAAAGCGTCGGCGTCAGATCGCCTCGACGGTCTCCACCTCGGGAACATAATGCTTGATGAGGCCCTCGATCCCGCGCTTCAGCGTGATCGTCGACGACGGGCAGCCCGCACAAGCGCCCTGCATGTTCAGGAACAGCTTCCCATCGCGATAGCCGCGATAGACGATGTCACCACCGTCTTGAGCGACCGCTGGGCGAACGCGCGTTTCAATCAAGTCCTTGATTTGGTCGATGATGTCGGCATCCGCCGGATCTTCCTCGACGTGAAAGTCGACCTCGGGCGCAATCTCGATCCCGGCGGCACTTCCGCCGCGGAACAGTGGGGCGCCGAGCATGAAATGGTCGAGCAGGATCGAAAGGATGTCGGGCTCGAGCGTCTGCCACTCGACGGTCGGTGCGGCGGAGACCGAGACGAAGTCGCGCCCGAAGTAGACCCCGTCGACCGCGCCAGTCGCGAACAGCGCTTCGGCCAATGGGCTCGCCTCGGCCGCATCGGCGTTGGGAAAATCGCGTCCGCCCGTTTCCATGACGATGCGGCCAGGCAGGAACTTGCGCGTCGCCGGATTGGGCGTCTTTTCGATTTCGATCAGCATCTCCGCGATGTGGGCGCGGGGAGGGCCGCGATCAAGCCTTTTCGGGCGGAACCTGCCAGCTGTCGTCGATCATCTTGATCAGCGCGGAAAAGTCCTTGGTCGCGCCGCCGCGGTCGACGAAGCGCTGGTACAATTCCTCGGCCTCGCCGCCCATCGGAGTGTAGGCGCCGCTTTCCTTGGCGGCCTCCATCGCGAGCTTCAAATCCTTGAGCATCAGCGCGGCAGCAAACCCGCCGTCATAATTACGGTCGGCAGGGGTTTCGGGGCCGACCCCGGGGACAGGGCAATAGCTGGTCATCGACCAGCTCTGGCCGCTGGCCTTGGAACTGATGTCGAAAAAGGTCTGCGGATCGAGTCCGAGCTTCTGCGCCAGCACGAACGCCTCGCACGTGCCCGCCATTGTGACGCCGAGCAGCATGTTGTTGACAATCTTCGCGGCCTGTCCCGACCCGGCGCCGCCGGCGTGGATGACGGCCTTGCCCATCTTGTCGAGAATGCCCTTGGCGCGATCGAAACCCTCGGCGGTGCCGCCGACCATGAAGGTCAGCGTGCCCGCGTCGGCGGCCGCGATCCCGCCCGACACCGGCGCATCGACCATGGTGAAGCCCGCCGCTGCCGCTTCGCCTTCGACAGCCTTGGCCGTGGCGACGTCGATCGTCGAGCAATCGATCAGGATGGCGCCCTTGGGCGCGGTCTTGAGGACAGTGCCGCGATAGACGTCGGCGACATGCTTGCCTGCCGGAAGCATCGTGACCACCGCCTCGGCGTCCTTGACCGCCGCCTCTGCGCTATCGGCGATGTCGCAGCCATTGGCGGCGGCGCGATCGAGCGCATCCTGGCTCAGGTCGAAGGCGTGGACCTCATGCCCGGCCTTCGCGAGGTTCGCGGCCATTCCGCCGCCCATATTGCCCAGCCCGATGAATGCGACGCGTGCCATAATTACTCCTCGTTCCCCGGCCTCGGCCGGAGCGCAACTTACTTACCCGTCCAGTTCCCCGGACGCTTTTCAACGAAGGCGGCCATGCCTTCCTTCTGGTCCTGAGTACCGAACAGCCCGTGGAACAGGCGGCGCTCGAAGCCGATGCCCTGCGCCAGGCCCATCTCGAACGTAGCGTTGACCATTTCCTTGGTCGCGATCGCGGCGAGGGGAGCCATGCCGGCAATCGTCTGTGCGGTCTTGAGTGCCTCGTCGAGCAGGTCGGCCGCCGGGACGACCTTGGCGACCAGGCCCGAACGCTCGGCTTCTTCGGCACCCATCATCCGGCCGGTCAGGCACATCTCCATCGCCTTGGCCTTGCCGACTGCGAGCGTCAGGCGTTGCGACCCGCCCATGCCCGGCGTGACGCCAAGCTTGATTTCGGGCTGGCCAAACATGGCGCTGTCCGCGGCGATGATGAAGTCGGCCATCATTGCGACTTCGCAGCCGCCGCCGAGCGCGAAGCCCGACACGGCCGCGATCCACGGCTTGCGGGTCGCGGTGACGCGCTCCCACCCGGCGAAGAAGTTCGACGAATACATGTCGGCAAAGCCCTGCGCCTGCATCTCCTTGATGTCGGCACCCGCAGCGAACGCCTTGTCGCTACCTGTCAGGACCAGGCAGCGCTGCGACGCGTCAGCGTCGTAGGCGGTGAAGGCCTCGATCAATTCCTTGAGGACGGTCGAGTTGAGCGCGTTGAGCGCCTGCGGACGGTTGAGCGTGACGAGCGTGACTGCCTCGCGCTGCTCGACCAGGATCGTTTCGTACTCGCTCATCTTTGCTCCTCGGCGTCGAACGGGGTCCATTCCTCCGCCGCAGGAAGCGGCTCGAAAAAGGCGTCGACCTCCGCATCGCTGATCTCGGTCGGGTCGCTCGCCGACCAGCGCGGCGCATTGTCCTTGTCGATCAGCAGCGCACGCACGCCCTCGCGAAAGTCGGGATGCCGGATTAGGCGGACCATGATCCCATATTCCATCCGCATCTCGTCGACGAAGTGAAGTTGGTACGGACTTTCGACCAGCAGCTTCAGGCTGACCTTGCACGCCATCGGCGATTTTTTTCGGATAGTGTTGGCCTCGGTCGCGGCCCACTCGTCACCTTCGGCGGCGCCGGCGTCGAGCGCGGCAAGGATATCCTCCAACCGGTCCGACGCGAAGTAGCGGTCGATCTTGGCCAGGTTCGCGGCGATGCGCGCTTCGGGGACATTCTCTTCGGACAATTCGTCGAGGATGGCGGTGACGCGGAACGGCTGTGCCATGATCCGCTCCTTCGCCTCTTCTAGGCGATCGGACGGGAGATAATGCGTCGCCAGCCGCAGCTTGAGGCATTCCGCGCCGTCGAGACGCGCACCGGTGAGCGCGAGGAATTGGGCGAGCCGACCGCGAAGTCGCGACAGGTAACGACCGCCGCCGACATCGGGAAAGATGCCGATGGTGGTCTCGGGCATGGCGAGCAAGGTGCGCTCGGTGGCGACGCGGTAGCGGCACGGGCAGGCGACGCCGACCCCGCCGCCCATCGTCACGCCGTCCATGAAAGCGACCCCCGACTTGGGATAGGTGTATTCGAGGTGGTTGAGCCGATATTCGTCGAAGAAGAAGGCGCGCGCCGCAGCCTCATGCCCTTCGACGTTCTGCGAGATATCGACCACGTCGCCGCCGGCGCAAAAGCCGCGGCCATCGGCATGGTCGATCAGGATGATCCGCACATCGGGATCGTCGCGCCATTCGTTGAGAGCGGCCGCCATGTCGCGCACCATCGAGCGGTTCAGGCTGTGCAGCGCGCGCGGCCGATTGAGGCGGAGGCGTCCGGCAAAGCCTTCCTTGGCCGCAATAACGTCGGTCGAAATATCGGTCATCACATTCACTTTGTCAGTCTGCCTTGGCGTAGCGGCCGGGGGCCGGTTCAATCCCGTCGGAGATAGTGCGGGCAGGCACGGCGGACTTCGATCCGCGTGCGTTGAGCCATTCGGTCCACCAAGGCCACCAGCTGCCTTCGTGGCGCAGCGCACCCTCCAGCCATTCCTCGGCCGTCGGCGGATAGTCGTCGTCGGTCCAGAAGCCGTGCTTGTTGGCGGCAGGCGGGTTGATGACGCCGGCGTTGTGGCCCGACCCGCCGAGCATGAAGTCGGCGTTGAGGTGCCGCGCGCCGCGATAGACCGCTTCCCACGCCGATACGTGATCATCCTTCAGCGCAATGACGAGCATCGGGGTCTTGATCGCGGCGAGGTCGATCGCCTTGCCGCGAACTTCGAAACCGGCGGGCTCGCGCAACCGGTTGTCGAGCAACAGGTCGCGATTGTAGCTCTTGAGGAAGGCCGCCGGAATTCGCGCCCCATCCTCGAACCAGTAGAGCAGGTCGGAGGCGGGGGCGGGCTTGTCGAGCAAGTAATGATTGATGACGCTCGACCAGATCAAGTCATTGGCGCGCATCGCCGCGAACAGACGCTGGAGTTCCAGGCTGTCGATAAAGCCCTGCCCCTCAAGATGATCCTCGAGCGCGGCTAGATGACCTTCGTGCACGAAGGCCGACCAGTCGCGCATGTCGGCGAAATCGACGAGGCTGCCGATCAGCGTTGCCGAGTTCACCTGGTCGTCGCGCTTGTCGGCGGCAAGGTAAGCCAGTGCAATCGCGACCAACGTCCCGCCCAGGCAGAAGCTGAACAAGTCGGGCGCGGTACTGGCGCGCTTGCCGACCTGCTCGATCGCCTTGACGACTCCGTCGACGACATAGTCTTCGACGCCCTTGTCCTTGAGCTCGGGTCCGGGATTGACCCAGCTGACGACGAAGACGGTGCGGCCTTCATCGACCAGCCACTTAACCATCGACTGACGCGGCACGAGGTCGATCATGTAGTAGCGGTTGACCAGGGGCGGCACGTAGAGCAGCGGTTCGGCGGCGACCTTCTCGGTCGTGGGCGTGTACTGGAGCAGCTGGAACAGCTCGTTTTCAAACACGACCTCGCCCGGAGTGGCGGCGATGGTCTTACCCTTCTCGAATGCATTCGGGTCGGATCGACGCTGGACGATGCCCTTGCCGCTCGACACGTCCTCGAGCAGGTGCGCAAAGCCGTGAACGAGGTTGGCGCCGCCGGTTTCCTGGATGCGCTTGACCACGTCGGGATTGGTAAAGGCGTAGTTCGCCGGGCTGACCGCGTTTAGATATTGGTCAAGCAGGAAGCGCGCCATCGCTTGGTTGGAGCCGGTGCTGCCCGCCGCGCCGACTGCGTCGCGAAGTTGCTTCGACGCGAGCAGATAAGCGTCGCGGAGCGAGCGATAATAGACGTCGTCCTGCCACTCGGGCGAATGGAAGCGGCGGTCGCGCGGCTTGTCGCCCGCCTTTCCGGACATGGCATCGAGCCAGAACCCGCTCCACTGACGCGCCGCTTCGACCTGAACCTGCATCAGGTCCTGCGGGCGCATCGCCATGCTCATCGCAACGTCGCTGGTCGCCTGGGCGATCGCAAAGGGATCGAACGGCAGCGACGCCTTGCCCGACGCAATCGCCTGCGCGGCCTTGGTCAAGCGCTGCTGCATCTTCGCGAAGGCATTGGTCACTGGCGCGTCAGCTCCCGCCCGACGATCATTCGCATGACCTGGTTGGTGCCTTCCAGGATCGAGTGGACACGAAGGTCACGCCAGAAGCGCTCGATCGGATAATCCTGAAGGTAACCGTAGCCGCCGTGAAGCTGCAGCGCGCGATCGACGATCGAACTACCGCTGTCGGTGGCAAGACGCTTGGCCATCGCCGCAAACTTGGTCTTGTCGGGGGCGTTTGCGGTGACCTTTGCCGCCGCGACGTAGAGCAGCATCCGCGCCGCCTGCAGGTCGGTTTCCATGTCGGCGAGCGTGAACTGTGTGTTCTGGAAATCGGCGATCGCCTTGCCGAACTGGTGGCGATCCTTGGTGTAGGCCACCGCCTCGTCGAGGCAGCGCTGGGCACCGCCGAGCGAGCAGGCGCCAATGTTGAGCCGTCCGCCGTCGAGGCCCATCATCGCGATGCGGAAGCCTTCGCCTTCGCCGCCGACGCGGTTGGCGGCGGGGACCCGCACCTCGTCGAAATTGACCTGCGCGGTCGGCTGACTGTGCCAGCCAAGCTTCTTTTCCTGCGCGCCGAAGCTGACGCCCTTCATGTCCTTGTCGATCACCAGGCAACTGATGCCCTTGGGCCCGTCCTCGCCAGTACGGACCATGGTGACATAGACTTCATTCTCGCCGCCGCCCGAAATGAACGCCTTGGAGCCGCTGACGATATAATCGTCGCCATCCTTGACCGCACGGGTCTTGAGCGCGGCAGCGTCGGAGCCCGAGGATGGCTCAGTCAGGCAATAGCTGCCCATCCGCTCCATGCTGATCATCGACGGCAGATACTTTGACTTCACCTCGGCCGAACCGAACCGGTCGATCATCCACGCGGCCATGTTGTGGATCGAAATGAACGCGCTGGTCGACGGGCAGCCATAGGCCATCGCTTCCATGATCAGCGCGGATTCGAGCCGGCCAAGGCCGATCCCGCCGCTTTCCTCACTGACGTAAATTGCGCCGAAGCCGAGTTCGGCAGCGGAGCGGATCGTGTCGCGCGGGAAGATGTGCTTTTCGTCCCACTCCGCGGCGAAAGGAGTGATCGCGTCGGCGGTGAACTTCTGCGCCATCTCCTGGATCTGGCGCTGGTCGTCGGTCAGGTCGAATTGGGTCATGGACACGGCCCCTAGCACCGGGCTCGGCTACCCCGCCAGCCCTTCCGCGCGAAGCACGGTCTGGACGCTTTCGCGCTGCGCGATGCGTTCGCGCAAAGCGGAAAGATTGGGCCAGCGCGACAAATCGATGCCGTGCATCCCGGTCCAGCCGAGCATTGCGAACAGGTAAGGATCGGCTACGCTCAAGCGGTCGCCCATCAGATAGTCGCGGCCCATCAGGCTGCGCTCGATGAAGTCGAATTTCTTGCCGACCAAGTCGCGCGCCGCCTGTCTGGCATCGTCGCTTGAGGTCGGGTTCCACAGGGGCCCAAAGCTCTTGTGAACGTCGCTGCCCAGATAGGATAGCCATTCGATCACGCGATATCGCTCGACGCCGTCGGCCGGCAGCAGCCCGCTCTCGGGCGCCAAGTCGCCCAGATACTGCAGAACCGCACCATTTTCGGTCAGCACTTCGCCGCCGCCGATGTCGAGCGCCGGGACAGCGCCCTTGGGATTGATGATAAAGTAATCGCTCCCATCCGCCGTCTGCTTCGCGCGAATGTCCGTCTTCTCGGACGTGTGGGGGATCTCCGCTTCGTGAAGGACGATGTGCGCGGCTTGGCTGCAGGCGCCGGGGGAATAATAAAGCTTCATCGTTCGATCCTTCAGGCGCAGCGGGTGTAATCGTAGCTGCCTTCGTCATCGGCGCGCTTCAGCTTGTCGCCGGTTCGTGTCAGCGTGACGGTCTTCTCCCAGGTCATGCCTTCCCCGGTGAAGCCGAACAGGCCCGAGAAGCTGGTGGCAATCGCGGGACGCTGCTCTTTCAGGGTGGCGCGCGATTCGTAGAATTTTATCGATGAGCCGTCGATTGCGATCAGGCCCTTCGCCGCAGAGGGATCGCCGGTACAATCGAGCGGCACCATCCCCCACCGTCCGCGATACTGCGCTGGAATGGCAGCCCCGGTCGCGGGTTCGGCGGCATTGTCAGTGACGGTGCCCGGAATGTCGGCACCATTGTCGGCCTCGATCGGCGCACCGCTCATATCGCTGGGCGGCAAAGCCTCCGTCCCATTCTCGACGTCGTTCGCGGAATCGATCGCGATATTATTGTCATCGGCCTGCTGACAGGCGGCGAGCGCAAGCGCGAGGAGCGCGGCGGCGGCAAGATTAGACTGTCTCATCCCCAACCAACGCCTCTGCCTCAATTTCGATGCGCCATTCGGGACGAAGCAGTGCCGCAACCACGACCATCGTCGCGGCAGGCCGAACGTCGCCGAATAGCTCTCCATGCACGGCGCCGACGGCTTCGGCGTCGTCGGGATCGACGATGTACATGCGAGTCCGAACGACGTCGCTCAGCGTGCCGCCAAGATCGTCGATCGCCTGCCCGATGATGGCGAAGCAGCGCCGGGCCTGCGTCGCCGCGTCACCTGCCATGGACGATCCGTCTGCCTCGACCGGAGCAGTGCCCGACACGACAATCCGGTTCCCCATCCGGACAGCGCGCGAAAAGCCGAACGCTGCTTCGAACGGGGAGGTGCCGGAGGTTCGTCGTCGAGCGATCATGCTACCCCATCGTCGGGATGACGAAGGCGTTAGCGAGTTCGCCGACGCCGCCGTCGGGCCAGCGCTGCGTGATCGTCTTGACCTTGGTCCAGAACTTCACGCCTTCCATGCCGTGCTGATTGGTGTCGCCGAAGCCCGAGCGCTTCCAGCCGCCGAAGGTGTGATAGGCGACCGGCACCGGGATCGGGACGTTGATGCCGACCATGCCGACGTTGACCCGCGCCGCGAATTCGCGTGCGGCATGGCCGTTGCGGGTGAAGATCGCGACGCCGTTGCCGTAGGGATGCTCGCTCGGCAGGCGCACGGCCTCCTCAAAGGTGTCGGCGCGGACCATCTGCAGCACCGGACCGAAGATTTCCTCCTGGTAGCTCTGGAAGTGCGGCTTGACGTGATCGAACAGGGTCGGGCCGACGAAGAAGCCTTTCTCATGCCCTTGAAGCGTGAAGCCGCGTCCATCGACGACGAGCTCGCCGCCTTCGTCGGCGCACATCTGAATGTAATTCTCGACCTTGCGCTTGTGCGCTTCATTCACGACCGGGCCGTAATGCGCGTCAGGATCGGTCGAGATACCGACCTGAAGCTTCTCGATCGCCGGCACCAGTTTCTCGCGCAGGCGCGCGGCGGTCTCGTCGCCGACGGGGACGACCACCGGCAAGGCCATGCAGCGCTCGCCGGCAGATCCGAAGGCCGCACCGGCGAGATCGTTGACGACCTGGTCGAGGTCCGCGTCGGGCATGACGATGCCATGGTTTTTCGCGCCGCCGAACGCCTGCACTCGCTTCCCGTTGGCGGTGCCGCGGCTGTAGATATATTGCGCGATGTCCGACGATCCGACGAAGCTGACCGCCTTGATGTCGTCATGGTCGAGGATCGCATCGACCATTTCCTTGTCGCCGTGGACGACGTTGAGGATTCCGTCGGGAAGGCCCGCTTCCTTCATCAGTTCGGCCAGGCGCACCGGTACCGAGGGATCGCGCTCCGACGGCTTCAGGATGAAGGCGTTCCCGGTGGCGATGGCGACGCCGAACATCCACATCGGGATCATCGCTGGGAAGTTGAACGGGGTGATGCCCGCGCCGATCCCGAGCGGCTGGCGCATCGAATAGACGTCGATGCCGGGTCCGGCGCCCTGGGTATATTCGCCCTTCAACGCGTGCGGGATCCCGCAGCAGAATTCGATGACCTCGAGCCCGCGCTGGATGTCGCCCTTGGCGTCGGCGATGACCTTGCCATGCTCGCTCGACAGCGTCTCGGCGAGTTCGTCCATGTGCGCTTCGACCAGCGCCTTGAAATTGAACATGACACGGGCGCGGCGCTGCGGATTGGTCGCGGCCCAGCTCGGCTGCGCGGCGCGGGCGGCGTCCATCGCCTTTTCCAGCGTCGCGGCGGTGCCAAGGCCGACGGTCGCCTGCACTTCGCCTTGGCTCGGGTTCCACACGTCGCTCGACCGCGCGGAGTCGGCGACGCTGCTGCCGTTGATGAAATGCTCGATGCTACGCATGGGGATATCCTCGACACCTGATGTTTGATTTGGCCGTGCCCTAGCCAAGCGCGTTTCCGAATGCCAGCGTGCGAGGCCAAGGAGATGATGCATGCGTAATATTCCGCTTACCCTGCTGATGCTGTCGGTATCGGGCACCGCGCTGGCGCAAGCCGCCCCACAGGACCGGCGGCTGGTCGAGATCAGCGGCAAGGTCGATCAGGCGCGGCTGAAGCGCGACATCGAAAAGATGGTGAGCTTCGGAACGCGGCACACCTTGTCGTCGCAGAGCGACCCCAAGCGAGGCATCGGCGCGTCGGTTCGCTGGGCCGAGGCGGAGATGAAACGACTCGGCCTCACCACGCTCCAGACGTGCGACACCGTCACCGGACGGCGAGTCCCGACCCCGACCAAGGTGTGCAACGCGGTCGCGATCCAGCGCGGGACCGAGCGGCCGAACGACGTCGTCATCATCACTGGGCACATCGACAGTCGGGTCACCGACGTCATGGACTTCACCAAGGACGCGCCAGGTGCGAACGACGACGGATCGGGCACCGCGGCAACGCTGGAAGCGGCGCGGGTGCTGTCGAAGCACAAATTCGCGGGCACGATCGTCTATGCCGCTTTATCGGGGGAAGAGCAGGGGCTGCTGGGCGGCAAGATCCTGGCCGACTACGCCAAGGCGCAGGGCTGGAACGTGATCGCCAACCTGAACAACGACATCATCGGCAACAGTTGCGGGTCCGACAAGGTCTGCAACGACAAGACCGTGCGGGTCTTTTCCGAAGGGCCGCGCTGGCAGGGGCGTGAGGGATTGGCCGCGGCACAACGGAGCCTGGGCGGCGAGAACGACAGCCCGTCGCGCAACATTTCGCGCTACCTCGACACCCTTGCCGAGCGCCTGCCACAGATCGGGCTCGACGTGATGCAGGTGTGGCGGAACGACCGCTTCGGCCGTGGCGGCGATCATACCGAATTTCTCAACGCCGGATTTCCGGCGGTGCGCTTCTCGGTCGCGGTCGAGGATTACGATCACCAGCACCAGGATTTGCGCACCGAAAACGGTACCAAGTTCGGCGACACGATCGACGAGATGGATTTTCCGTATCTCGCCAAGGTTACCCGGCTCAACGTCGCCGCCCTGGCCGCGCTGGCGAGCGCCCCGCCGCCGACCGAGCCAAAGGTCGAGGGAGCGGTCAGTACCGATACGACCATCACCTTTCCACGCGTTGTCGGTGCCGCGCGATATGTCGTCCGGTGGCGGCGAACGGACTCGAATCTCTGGCAACAGAATCTGGTCGTCGATGGGCGGAGCGTCCCAATCGGGAATGGTTGTTTCCCACCGCCGATCGTGACTGCCGGCGCGTCGGAAACCGATTTGATCTGCGACGTCGTCCTGAAAGGCGTTCGCGTCGACGACTGGGTCTTTGGCGTCTCGTCCGTGAGCAAAAACGGCTATGAAAGTCCCGTCGCCTCCGCGGTTCCGGGTGGCGCGTTCAAGCCTTGGGTAGCGCCTCCGGCAGCGCAGTAAACGTCATGGTAATTCAACAGGATATTGCCGATTGACAAGCTGAATTTCGAGGCTGACTTTAATGTGTTCCAAAAGGGAAACAGGGGGGTTGAACATGCGATTGATTGCTTCCGCGTTGTTGGTGTCGACGGCTGTCTTCGGCGCCAGTGCCGCCAGCGCCGCTCCGCGCTTCATTGCCAACGAATATGTCTGCGCATTCTCGCCGTCGGTCGCGCGCGGCAACGTCCGTGCCGAGGCCAGCAAGGCCGTCGGCAATTCCGGCGGCGCGCTGATCCATGTCTACGGCAACACGATCAAGGGTTTCGCGGTCAAGATGCCGACGGAGAACGCCTCCAGTCACGTCGCGCAGCTTCGCCGCAACAATGCGAACGTCGCAGGGTGCGAGCGCAACCAGATCATGGAAGTCAGCTATCAGGGCAAGCCCGGTGGTGGCGGGACGACCACGGGTCAGGTGACCGATTGGGGCGTCACCGACGTCGGTGGTCCGGGCGTGCCCGTTTCCGGGCGTACTGCCTGGGTGATCGATACCGGTGTCGACCTGACCCATCCCGACCTCAACGTCGATGTCGGCCGCAGCCGCAGCTTCATCCGCGACACCTCGCCCGATGACGGCAACGGTCACGGAAGCCACGTCGCCGGCACCATCGCCGCGCGCAACAATTCGGTCGGCGTCGTCGGCGTTGCGCCGGGTGCACCGGTCGTCGCGATCCGCGTCCTCGATCGTCGAGGCAGCGGCTCCAACGCCGACGTCATCGCCGGTGTCGACTATGTCGGTGCCAACGGCGCATCGGGCGATGTCGCGAACATGAGCCTTGGCGGCGGCGTTTCGACGCTGCTCGACAATGCCGTGGTCGCGGCCGCCGCGACGGGCGTGAAGTTCGTCCTCGCCGCCGGCAACGAGAGCGACGATGCCAACAACCACAGCCCGGCACGCGCCAACGGGACGAATGTCTACACCGTCTCGGCCTATGCCAAAGGCAAGGTGTGGGCGTCATTCTCCAACTACGGCAATCCGCCCGTCGATTGGGCGGAACCGGGCGCGAGCATCAAGTCGACCTACAAGGATGGCGGTTATGCCACCCTGTCGGGAACGTCGATGGCTGCCCCGCATCTCGCGGGTATCCTGATGACCGGGGCCGTCCGCGACGGCGGCGCCGTGTCGGGCGATCCCGACGGCAACCCGGATCGCATCGGCATCCGCTAATCGATCTTGCGACGAAGCAGTCTATTCGCCATGCGCGGGTAGACTGCTTCGCATCGCGAACAATGGGCGCTAGGGTCGCGACATGCCTCGCAAATCCGCGCCGGGTCTTCCGACCCCCAAGCAAATCCTCGAATTCATCGAACAGTCGGGCCAGCCTGCCGGCAAGCGCGAGATCGCGCGGGCATTCGGCCTGCACGGGCATGACAAGGTCATGCTCAAGGCTCTGCTCAAGGACATGGCCGACGAAGGGCTGATCGACTCCGCCCCGGGACGCGCCTTCCACAAGTCGGGCGGCATTCCCCGCGTGACCGTCCTTCGCGTCGTGTCCGTGGACGACGGGCAGGTCCTCGCCATCCCCGAAAGTTGGCACGCCGACACGCCCGCACCGCGACTGCGCGTAATCGAGCGCAGCCGGCGATCCGCTCTGACGCTCAACGACCGCATCCTTGCCCGGACGGAGGAAGCCGGGAACGGGCACGTCGCCCACGTTATGAAGAAGCTCGAAAAGTCGGCGGACCTCGTGCTCGGCGTTGTGCGCAAGGAGGGCGACCGTCACTTCCTTACCCCGGTCGACAAGCGCGAGCGGCGCGAACTGATGATCGCCGACTTGAAGGACGCACAACCGGGCGACCTGGTGCTGGCCGAGCCGTCGGGCCGACCACCAAGGGTGACCGCGCGGATCGACGCGATCCTGGGCGATCCATTCGCGCCGCGCAGTTTTTCGATGATCGCGATCCACAAGCACGGGCTGCGCGACGAATTTCGGCCCGAGGCGATCGAGGAAGCGACCCGCGCCGCAGGCCTCCTGATTGGTGACGACCGCGAGGATTTGACGCATCTGCCGATCGTCGCGATCGATCCCGAGGATGCGCGCGATCATGACGACGCGATCTGGGCGGCCGCGCGCGAGGACGGCGACGGGTGGGATGCGATCGTCGCGATCGCCGATGTCAGCTTCTATGTTCGCCCCGGCAGCGAGCTCGACCGCGAGGCGCGCGCGCGGGGCAACAGCATCTACTTTCCAGACCGGGTCATCCCGATGCTTCCCCACGAGCTTTCATCCGGCATTTGCTCGCTCAAGGAAGGCGAGGTCCGTGCGGCATTGGTGTGCCACCTCCATGTCGGGAAGGACGGCGGCCTGAAGGCGTGGCGCTTTGTCCGGGCGAAAATCATCGTCGCCTCGAATATCGCCTACGAAGACGCGCAGGCCGCCTACGATGCCGCGATCGAGGACAAGGTCGACGTCGCCTCGTCGCCGTGCTCGATGCCTGCGCCCGACGGACCGGTCGATGCCGAACTGGTGGAGACGGCGCTGAAGCCCCTCTGGGCGTGCTGGCGCGCCCTTCTCTCGGCGCGCGAGAAGCGCGAGCCGCTCGACCTCGATCTTCCGGAGCGACGAGTGGTGCTCGATGAGAAGGGACGCATTCTCTCGGTCGCGCCCCGCGAGCGGCTCGATGCCCACCGGCTCGTCGAAGATTACATGATCGCCGCGAACGTCGCCGCAGCGAAGGCGCTGGAGCGCAAGAAAGCGCCCGTGATGTATCGCATCCACGAGGCGCCGGGCCGCGAGAAACTGGTCGCGCTCAAGGAATATCTGGCGACGTTCGACATCGAATTCGCGCTTGGTCAGGTGATCAAGCCGGGCACTTTCAATCGCGTCCTGGAGCGGATCGGTCCCGAACATGACGCGCGGCCGCAGATCATGGAGCAGGTCCTGCGGACGCAAATGCAGGCGCGCTACGGTCCGGAGCCGCTCGGTCACTTCGGCCTGTCGCTCGGCAGCTACGCCCACTTCACTTCGCCCATCCGTCGCTACGCCGACCTCTTGGTCCACCGAGCACTGGTGACGTCCTACCGGTTGGGCGAGGGCGGGCTCCCGCCGTCCGATGCCGAAGACTTTTCACGCATCGGCGAGCAGATTTCGATGCTCGAACGGCGCGCGATGGAGGCCGAGCGCGACACCGTCGATCGCTACGTTGCCGCTTTCCTCGCCGACCGTGTTGGCCAGATCCTGCGTTGCCGCATCACCGGCGTCCAACCGTTCGGGTTCTTTGCGACCGTGACCGACTTGGGTGGAGATGGCCTCGTGCCCGCAGCGATCCTTGGCAACGAATATTTCCGCTACGATGAGGCCGCACGGGCGTTGGTGGGCGTCGACAGCGGCGAAACCTTCCGCGTCGGTCAGCACATCGACTTGAGGCTGGCGGACGCCAATCCTGCGAGCGGCGCGCTTCGCTTTGAGCTTCCTGAAGGCAAGTTTGCCGCGCCGCCTCGCTCGTCTCCGCGAAAGGATCGCGTCCGCGTTTCGCCCAGGCGCGGCCGCCCCGCCAACATCCGTCATCAGGGCAAGCGCCGTTAGTGAAGATGTGGGGGCGGACTTCAATCCTCGTCCTGGCGCTCGGCATTGCGCTGGCGATGCGGTTGGTGACGCTCTGGCTTGTTTCGGGGACGGAGCCTGTCGGCGATGCCGAGAATTACTTGCGAATGGCGCACTCGATCATTGCTGGAGACGGTCTAGCAGTTCGCGGGTCTACTGATCCGATCGTTTTGCCGACGGCGTCGTTTCCCCCGGCGTTGCCCTTATTGCTGGCCGCAGTCGGGTCGATCGTTCCCCTAACAGCGCTGACGCTGACCGCCTTAAATTCCGTCATCGATCTCTGCGCCGCGGTATTGCTCGGCCGGTTGGTGACGCAATGGGGGCGGCCAGATCTGTCGGTCCTCGTTGGCGCCTTCTACCTTCTATGGCCATCGATCGCGCTCATGGCGCCATTCGCCTACAAGGAGGGGCTGGTGATCGCCCTGATGTTGGCCACGATCGTTGCGTTTCAAACGGGGGCGAAGGCCAACCAATGGAAGTGGTCTATTATTGCGGGAGCGTGCGCTGGTCTGACCATCCTCGCGCAACCCGCTATCGCACCGTTCTTCGTTCTCGCTTTTCTAGTCCTTCTCCCAACGTTTCAGTCGAAGACACATTGGCTACGAGCGAGTGTCATGGCGGCCGTGGTAGCGGGACTGACCATGTCCCCATGGTGGTTGCGCAATGCACTGGTTTTCGATCGCTTCATCCCAATTACGACCAGCAGCGGTTTGGCGCTGTGGGTGGGTGCGCTCCCAGGCGGAGGGATGAAATGGCAGATGCCGCCTGCGGCTTTCTACGTGGGCGGTGAATTGGCGGGGGCCAAGGAAGCGAGCGATGCGGCGTGGCGGATCATTCGGTCCGATCCAGTTGGATACGTCGTTCGCTGCTTGGCCAAATTGCCGAAAAGCCTGATCCTCTCGAACTGGGCTGTGGACCAGATTGTCTTCGCTCCGGGGCAGCATCGCATGTCTCATCCCTCCTTGCTCCGCGCGACCCCGACTTACGCCGAAGTGGTCGCTTTCATTTGCGCTGCCGTTGCCATGATCCGGTTTCCTCGATCGACGAACACGCGCATGATTCTGGCGGGCGTCGCGCATATCCTGCTGTTCTGCATCTGGTTCGAATTTAGCCAACGGCACCGACTGTTCCTGACGCCGTTTCTCCTGATTGCGTGCGTGACGCTGCTCGTGGGAACGAAGCGAACGGTCGAAGGGGCCTAGGGAACATCGCCGCCGTTCGTCGCTTCGTCATCCCATGACCAAAACAACCATCGGCTTCATCTGCGGCTCGCTCCGCAAGGACAGTTTCCACGAACGGCTCGGCCGCGCGATCGCGGAGGCGGGGACGGACCGCTTCGATCTGAAAGCGATCTCGATCGGCGACCTCCCCCTCTACAACCAGGACATCGAAGGCGCGGATACGCCCGTCGCGTGGAAGCGCTTCCGCGAAGAGGTTCGCCCGGTCGACGGCATCCTGTTCGGAACTCCCGAATATAATCGATCGATGACCGGCGCGTTGAAGAACGCGCTCGACGTGGGGTCGCGCCCGTACGGCAAGAGCGTCTTCTCAAAGAAGCCCGCAGCCATTTTTTCCGCGTCGCCGGGAATGACCGGTGGCTTCGGCTCCAATCACCACCTCCGCCAAAGCTGCGTTTTCCTTGACATGCCCGTGATGCAGCAGCCCGAGGCCTATTGGGGCATGGTGAGTGACGAGAAGCTGGCCACCGACGGCACGATCAACGATGAGATGCTGGGCAAGTTGGTGAAGGCTTTCGCATCGTCGCTTGCCGATTGGGTCGACCTGATCCGGCATGGGCGATCGAAGCTGGCCGGCGATCCGTCGACGCAGGGCTAATCAAATGACGGCGGCGCGAACCTCGTAGGCGGGGTCGCGCCAGCTTTCCTGAGCGATCACCTCGCCAAGGATCGCGGCCGCGCGCCATGCATCTTCGAAGCCGTTATAAAGCGGCGCGAAGCCGAAGCGAATCAAGTCGGGCATGCGAACGTCGCCGATGACTCCGCGAGCGATCAGCGCCTGCATGACGGCATAGGCGTTTGGATGGCGGAGCGAGACATGGCTCCCGCGATCCTCAGCCCGTCGCGGTGAAGCGAGCGCCAGCGACGGTGCTTCCTCACTGACCCGATCGATGAAATAGTCGGTCAGCGCGGCGGCTTTGTCCTCGACGATCGACATGCCCACATCGCCAAAGCTATCGATCCCTTGCTCCAATGCCGTCATCGCGACGATCGATGGCGTCCCGGCAAGGAAACGGTCGATGCCCGCGACCGGCTGATAGTCGGCGTCGAATGCGAAGGGGGAGGCGTGCCCCATCCAGCCGCGGATCGGCGACGACATTTCGGCCTGATGGCGATCGGCGACGAACAGGAACGCCGGCGCGCCGGGACCCCCGTTCAGATATTTGTACCCGCACCCGACCGCGAGATCTGCCCCCGATCCGTTGAGATCAAGCGCCAATGCGCCCGCACTGTGCGACAGGTCCCACAGGCTAAGCGCACCGGTCGATGTCGCTGCGGCGCTGAGCGCTGCCATGTCGTGCCGCGCGCCGCTCCGATAATCGACGTGGGTCAGCATCAGGACCGCAACGTCATCGTCGAGCGCGCCTTCGAGGTCGTCTCGCTCGACAGCCTTAACGTGCGCCTCGGGAATTAGGCCGGCAACGCCCTCGGCGATATACAGATCGGTGGGAAAGTTACCTGCTTCGGTGAGGATCGTCCGCCGTCCCGGTCGGGCCGAAAGAACGGCGCCGAGCAGCTTAAATAGATTTACCGACGTCGAATCGCAGACGGCGATCTCGGTAGGTGCCGCGCCGATCAGGGGGGCGAGCTTGGCGCTCAGCCGGCGAGGCGCCTCGATCCAGCGGTGGCGGTTCCAGCTGGTGATGAGGTGCTCGCCCCACTGTCGCTCGACCAGGTCCGCGACCGCAGGCGCGGTTGAGCGGGGAAGCGCGCCAAGACTGTTGCCGTCGAGGTAGATGATGCCGTCGGGAAGCGCGAAGCGATCGCGGCAGTGGCGCAGCGGATCGGCGGCGTCGCGCGCCTTCGCCTCGTCGAGGGTCACAACTTCGGCAGCGTAACGCCGCGCTGGCCCATATATTTGCCCGCGCGGTCCTTGTAGCTGGTCTCGCAGCGCTCGTTGCCCTTGAGGAACAGGAACTGACATGCGCCTTCGTTGGCGTAGATCTTGGCGGGCAGGGGGGTGGTGTTCGAGAATTCGAGCGTGACATGCCCCTCCCAGCCGGGCTCAAGCGGAGTCACGTTGACGATGATTCCACACCGGGCATAGGTCGACTTGCCGAGGCAGATGACCAGCACATCCTCGGGCACACGGAAATATTCAACCGTCCGGGCCAGTGCGAAACTGTTGGGCGGGATGATGCAGCAGTCGGTCTTCCGATCGACAAAGCTGTTGGCGGCAAAGTCCTTCGGATCGACCACTGCCGAATCGACGTTGGTGAAAATCTTGAACTCGTCGGCGACGCGGGCGTCGTAGCCGTAGGAGGAAAGGCCGTAGCTGATGCAGCCGTCGCGGCGCTGCGCCTCGACGAACGGCTCGATCATGCCGTGGGTCGTGGCCTGCTCGCGAATCCAGCGGTCGGAAAGAATGCTCATGGCAATGGCGTAGCGGGCGCCTCGCGCGCCATCAATCGCTGTTGCCGAATTGCCAAACGCCGACCCCATCCGGACTTTTCCACAGGCTCCTCCACCGAAATCGGCGGGGTCCGTATTCATCGTCGGCGGTAACATGCTAAGGTCCCGCCATGGCCGAAATTATCCGACTTAACGAGGGCGCCGAGGCGCCCGCGATCCAGACCCTGCCGCAGAACGTCGACGCCGAGGCGGCACTGCTCGGCGCGCTGATGATCGACAATCGACTGGTCGAGGATGTCCAGATCCGGCTGAAAGCGCACCATTTCTTCGAGCCGCTGCACGGCCGCATCTATGACGCGATTCTGCGGATGACCGACAAGAATATGGTCGCCAACCCGGTCACGCTGAAGCCGATCCTGGAGAGCGACGAGGGCATCAAGCAGGTCGGCGGCGTCGGTTATCTCGCCCAACTGACCGGGTCGGGCGCAGCGGTGATCGGTGCCCGCGACTTTGCCGCGCAGATTTACGACCTAGCGCTGCTCCGCGCGCTGGTCGGAGTCGGCCGCGACATGGTCGAAGGCGCGCTCGATACCTCCGAAGAGGTTGCGCCGCTGGCGCAGATCGAACGCGCCGAGAGCGAGCTTTATCGTGTCGCCGAAGAGGGCGGCAACGAGGGCAAGGTCAAGAGCTTCGGAGAGGCGAGCCAGCTTGCCATCAAGCAGGCCGAAAAGGCGCTCAACACTGGCGGCAACCTGTCGGGCCTGACGACGGGTCTCGACGGGATCAACGCGAAGATCGGCGGTCTTCACAAGAGCGATCTCACCATCCTCGCCGGCCGGCCGGGCATGGGCAAGACGTCGTTGGCGACCAACATCGCCTTCGCGGCGGCGCAGCGGTATATCCGCGACCAGGAAGACGGCATCGACATGACCAAGACCGCCGGCGCGCCGGTGGCTTTTTTCAGCCTGGAAATGTCGGCCGATCAGCTGGCCACCCGTATCCTTGCCGAGCAGTCGGGGATCAGCTCCGAAAACCTGCGCATGGGCAAGATCAGCCAGCAGGAATTCCGCAGTCTCGCTCGTGCGGCGGCGGAGCTCAGCACCCTGCCGCTTTACATCGACGACACGCCCGGCCTGACGATCGCGTCGCTTCGGGCGCGTGCGCGCCGCCTCAAGCGACAGAAAAACATCGGCATGGTGATGGTCGATTACCTTCAGCTGCTGTCGGGATCGGGCAAGGGATCGTCGGGGGACAATCGCGTCCAGGAAATTTCGGAGATCAGCCGCGGGCTCAAGCAGCTTGCCAAGGAACTAGACCTACCGGTGATGGCGCTGTCGCAGCTCAGCCGTGCGGTCGAGCAGCGGGAGGACAAGAAGCCGATGCTTTCCGATCTTCGTGAATCGGGCTCGATCGAGCAGGACGCCGACATCGTGCTGTTCGTGTATCGCGAGGATTATTACGTCGCAGCCAAGGAGCCGAAGCGGCCGATGGACGGCGACGACGGCAAGGTGTGGGAAGCGCACGAGCAGTGGCAGCGCGACATGGAGCGCGTCTACGGGATGGCCGAACTGATCGTCGCCAAGCAACGCCACGGCGCCACCGGCAAGGTCCGCATGCGTTTCGACGCGCGCATCACCAAGTTCAGCGATCCGATCGACGAAGGCTACATGCCGGAGATGCGCAGCTAGGCATCGGCCGAAACCTCTCTGGGCCTTTCTCGTTTTATCCTGACCACTGTGGCGGAGGACGAACGTGGAAGCCCAGAAACTGCATCGCGGCCGCTTGATCGACCATATCCAACTGGTCGTCCGCGACCTTGAGTCATCGAAACGTTTCTATTCCGCGGTTTTCGAGGTACTTGGGATCGACCTCGTCGAGACCGAGCATGGCTTCTTCTATGCCGACGAGCTGGTCGTTTCGAGCGCCGATTCAGAGGCATCGGAAGGCAGGCTGACCGGCCGGGTCCATCTCGCCTTCCAAGCCAAGGACCGTGAGCAGGTACAGGCCGTCTACGATGCCGCTCTGGCCAACGGCGGCACCGATCACGGCGCGCCGGGCGAACGGCAGCAGTATCACCCGGGCTATTTCGCCGGCTACTTTCTCGATCCCGACGGAAGCAACATCGAGGCGGTTTATCACGGTGAGGCGGACCGTTCCGCCGACAGCATCGAAATCAATTTCAAGCAGTGACGCCTAGCGGTCGGTCACCCGGTCATTCTCTGGCACATAAGCGGCGCGCAAGCCTTCGCCGATCGCCACTCGGACCGCTTCGGCTTCCACGCTCGTGACGGGATAGGCGCAATAGTCAGCGGCATAGAAGGCGCTCGGGCGGTGGTTGCCGCTCATGCCGACGCCGCCGAACGGAGCTGTCGATGGAGCGCCGTTGGTCGGGCGGTTCCAATTGATGACCCCGGCACGCGCGTTCGCCCAGAAGCGGTCGTAGAGCGCGGGGTCGCGGGTCAGGATGCTGGCGGCAAGGCCGAAGCGGGTGCGGTTGGCCTCGTCGATCGCTGCATCGAAATCCTTCACGCGGACCAACTGGAGGACAGGGCCGAACATTTCCTCGTCGGGGCGATCCTTAATGTCTGTTACGTCGATCAACGCGGGGGTGAGGTAGGGACGTTCCTCATAGGCGCGGTCCAGGCGCCGGATCGGCTTTCCGCCCTTCATCATCAGCCCGACAAACTGCTCCTGCAGGTGATCGGCAGCCGCAACGTCGATCAGGGGGCCCATGAATGGCTGCGGATCGGCGTGCGGATGATCGACGATGATCCGGTCGATCAGCTTGACGATCTCGTCGATCAGCGGCTGGTGCACGCCATCCTCGACGATGAGGCGCCGAGCGGCGGTGCAGCGCTGCCCCGCGGACAGGAATGCCGATTGTACGATCAGCGTCGCCGCCTGCTCCAGGTCGGGCGTGTCCCACGCGACGATCGGGTTGTTGCCGCCCAGTTCGAGCGCGAGAATCTTCTGCGGCGTGTCGGCGAACTGGCGATTGAGCGCCAGCCCAGCGCGCGCCGACCCCGTAAAGAGCAGGCCGTCGATCCCCGGTTCGGCGGCGAGCGCCTTGCCGGTTTCCGGCCCGCCGATCAGCAGGCGGATGACGCCTTCGGGAATGCCAGCCTCGATCAAGCAATCGACGAGGAACGCGCCGGTGGCCGGGGTTTTCTCACTGGGTTTGAACACGACCGCATTGCCCGCCAGTAGCGCGGGGACGATGTGGCCGTTGGGAAGATGCGCCGGGAAATTATAGGGGCCGAGCACCGCCAGGACGCCATGCGGCTTGTGCCGGACCGCGACCTTGTTCCCCATCGCGGCCTCCAGCCGGCGCGTCGGGGTGCGTTCGGCATAAGCGCCGATGCTGATGTCGACTTTGGCAACGACCGATGCGACTTCGGTCTTCGCTTCCCAGAAGGGCTTGCCGGTCTCGCGGGCGATCAGGTCGGCGAAGTCCTGCTCGCGGGCGCGGACGACATTGGCGAAGCGGCGCAGCGCTTCCATGCGGTAACTGAGCGAGTGCGCGGCCCATTCCGGCCAGGCCAGGCGTGCAGCGGCCACTTCGGTGGCGGCGTCGCCGACGCTTCCGGACCAGATTTCGGCGCCGGTGGCCGGCTCCGTCGAGATGACACGCTCGCTCATTGCTGCTCCCACGTCCGTTGGCCGCCGTTCCCACGCCGGCCCGCGGCGGTCAAGCATCCGACGCCATGGCGTCGCCCATGCGGCGGATCGCAGCGACCTTGTCGTTGAACGGCGTCCAATCGTCGTCGCGGTCGATCGCGGACCAGATCGCTTCGACCTCCTCGATCAACATCGAACAGGGAACCGCATCCGACCAATATGGATGCGATCGCGGTCGCTCGCGTCCCTCCACTTGCGACTTCAGTGCATCGAATGCCGGGTCCGCATAAATGTCCGCATCGGGAATTCGACCGCCGCGCCAGTCGAAGAAGAGGCGATCGACGCCGACTTTCCGCGACCGCAGGGCTGAGAGAAGCGCGGAAGTCAGCGCACCGTCGGCTGTTTCATCCGCCGAGGCGACCCCCAACCGAACACGCAAGCGCTCGATGAGTTGACCCTCGAATCGCTTCGGCCAGTCGGCGAGCAGGTCGGCCAGGGCGGGCGCCTCCGCGATGCGGGCGAGGCAGCCGGCCAATTGGGCAACGTCCCACTGGATCGCTTCGGGCTGGCGGCCGAAGGCGTAGAGGCCGGTCTGATCGAAGTAGGCGGCGGTGAACTCCTCGTCCCAGTGCTCGACAAAGCGCCATGGGCCATAGTCGAAGCTCTCGCCCGTGATGTTGATGTTGTCGCTGTTGAGCACGCCATGGACGAAGCCGGCGGAGAGGTAGGAAGCGGCGAGCGTCGCGGTTCGGCTGCAGACGAGGTCGAGCAGGCGCACTGCATCGTCGCCTTCCTCGTCGAAGAGGTTGTTCAGCGCATAGGCGGTCAGAGCGCGAAGGCCCTCGTCATCCTCGAAAAACGCCAGCAGCTGAAAGCTGCCGATGCGGACATGGCCATGATTGAGTCGGGTCAGCACGGCGGAGCGAGTCGGGGAAGGCTCGTCCCCTCGCCACAATTGCTCGCCGGTCTCGAACAGAGAAAAGGTCTTCGACGTGTTTACGCCGAGCGCCTCCAGCATTTCGGTCGCGAGCACTTCGCGCACGCCGCCTTTCAGCGTCAGTCGTCCGTCACCCTGTCTACTCCATGGAGTCTGGCCGCTGCCCTTCGTTCCAAGGTCGAGCAGGCGGCCGCGGTCGTCGCGCACCTGCGCGAACAGGAAGCCCCGCCCGTCGCCAAGGTCAGGATTATAGTGGCGGAACTGGTGACCATGATAGCGAAGCGCGAGCGGCAGGGGCAGATTGTCTGGCAATGGCTCGAACCGCGCGAAATGTGCTTCCCAGTTCACTTGACCAAGCCCGACGCGCTCGGCCCACCGGATATTGGCGAAGCGCTTGATCGCCTTTGGAAATTGCGCGGGCTTCACAGGATCGTAGAAGCCGTCGCCGAGCGTGAGGATCGCCGGGTCGGCACGATATGGTTGCAGGCTGGCCATCGGCCCGCGATAGGGGAGGCGAGACAAGGGGAAAAGCGCCGATGGCGAAATGGACCGACCGTACGATCAACAGCGCCGATGGGCTGACCCTTCACTATCGCGATTATGACGGACCGCGCGACCGCCCGCCGATCCTGTGCCTCCCCGGCCTGACCCGCAACGCACGCGATTTCGAGCCGGTGGCCGATCGCTTCGCCGGCGAATGGCGCGTGCTGTGTCTCGACTTTCGCGGGCGCGGCGGCAGCGAATTCGATCCCGTACCCGCCAACTATCATCCAGGCACTTACGCTGCAGACGTGCTCAAGCTGCTCGATCAGCTTGGAATCGCCGACGCGGTCTTCATCGGAACGTCGCTTGGCGGCCTCGTGACGATGGTCATAGCGGCGAGCGACCAGGAACGGATCGCGGGCGCGATGCTCAACGACATCGGCCCTGAGGTCATGAGTGAGGGCATCGACCGCATCAGCGGTTATGTCGGTATGGACACGCAATACGCCGACTGGGCTGACGCAACGCGGCAACTGGCCGAGCGCAACCGCGACAAATTCCCGAACTGGTCGGATGCGGAGTGGGAACGCTTCGTGCGCCGCGTCTGCCGCGAGGACGAGAATGGCAAGGTGCGCTTCGATTACGACATGCGGATCGCCGACAATTTCCGGATCGCGGTCGAGCAACCGGCGCGCGACACCTGGTCCTATTACAAGGCGCTCGACGGCCGCCCCGTGCTCATCCTGCGCGGCGCGCTGACCGACCTGCTAGACGCCGAAGTGGCCGAACGGATGACTCGCGAGATCGACGATGCCGAGTTGGTGACCGTGCCCGATGTCGGCCACACGCCAAACCTCGAGGAGCCCGAATCGCTGGATGGAATCGAACGGCTGCTGACGCGAGTGCTCGCCCGCGAGAGCGCCGAAGCCTAGTTTGTAATCCGCCGGAGCTTGTCCAGCGCGACGTCGTCGCCCTCTTCGTACGCCAGCGTCGAGACGAACCCGCCGTTGCGGTCCATCAGAAACACCGCGGCGGTATGGTCGACGCTGTAGCCGCCGCCCGGCTGCGGTGCCTTCGCCGAGTAGACACCGAACTGCTTCTTCACGCGCTCGATATCGGCCGCGCTTCCGGTCAGGCCGACCACCGGCGTGTCGTAGAGCGCCATATATTTTCCGACTTCGGCAGGCGTGTCACGCTCCGGGTCGACGCTGATGAAGACGATCGAAAAGGCATCTTCGCCTTTGCCAACCTGGCGCCGCAGCTTGGTCAGGCGGGCAAGCGTGGTCGGGCAGACGTCCGGGCAGTTGGTGAAGCCAAAGAACACCGCCGCCGGCTTTCCGGCAAGCCGACTGCTGGCGAAAGGTTGGCCATCGGTCCCGGTCAGGGTGAAGGGGCCGCCGATCGGCGCCATGACGGTCTGCTCGACCTGCCCAGTCGATGGTTCCGGAGTTCTGAGCAGGAGCGCGATGACCGCCGCGGCAGCGAGGCCGACCAGGATCCAAAGCACGAGGCGAAGGCGCTTCATCGCCGTCTACCGCTCGCCGGGCGCTACGACGGTAATGGGCACGGCGCGCGCGCCACTGCCTTCGAACGTAACAGTGATCGAGAATTTCTGCCCTGCGACGAGCGGGGTTTGGAGCCCCTCGAGCATGATATGCTTGGCCCCCGGCGCCAGCGCCACCGAGCCGCCGGCGGGAATGTCGAGCGGTCCGACCGCGCGCATCCGCATCACGCCATTCTCGCTGCTGCTGTCATGCACCATCGCCATCATCGCGCGATCGCTGTCGACCTTGGTCAACCGATCGGAAGTGCCGCCGCGATTCTCGATCGTCGCATAGACAGCGCCCATCTTCGCGCCCGGCGCGGTCGCGCGCGCCCAGGCGTCGCTTACCATGATGTTCGCGGGTTCCGGCTGGCCGCAGGAGATCAGCAGCAGGGCGATGGGGGCAAGGGACAGCGAGCGGCGCATATTCACACTTGATGCAAAAGGATGGAGGCCCGACCGGGAATCGAACCCGGGTGCAAGGATTTGCAGTCCTCTGCGTCACCACTCCGCCATCGGGCCTCGGCGGGTGGCGCTTTGGGGGACGGGTCGGTCGCTTGTCAATGCAGGGCTTTCGACGAATGGGGGATGGCTTCGCTTGGCGATGCGGACCGCAGCGGATATGGAGCAACTTGATCCCTTGCTGTATTAGTGACATACGACAGCTTGGCGGAAAGAGGTTTGACGAGATGCAGGATTACAGCCTCGCCCGGCGGGCGATGGTCGACAGCCAGCTTCGCCCCGAAGGCGTGATCGATCGCGGCGTGCTCGCCGCGATGGGGTCGGTGCCGCGCGAACAATATGTTCCCGACGAGGCGAAGGCCCTGGCCTATTTCGATCGCCCGCTTCGGCTCGCCGACGGTAGCTCGATGATGCCGCCGGCCGCGCTCGGTCGCCTGCTCAGCGAGGCTGAGCCTGCGGCCGGCGAACGCGCGCTCGTGATTGGGCCTGTAAATGGCTATTCGGCGGCGATCCTGAAGGCGATTGGCGTCGTCGTGACCAGCATCGCCGCCGACGCCGCGCTGGCTGGAAGCGTCGAAGGCGGCGCTTTCGACCTGATCCTGATCGAAGGCGCGGTCGAGCATGTGCCCGCTTCGATCGCCGCGCTGCTTGCCCCTCAAGGCCGCCTGGCCGTCGCCCTTGCCGACCGCGGCGTCAATCGCCTCGGAATCGGTCGCCTGTCGGGCGGCGTGCTTGGTTTTCGAACCATCGTCGATGCCGACGTCGCGCGGCTCCCCGGTTTCGACCGGCCACGCGCCTTTACGTTCTAACCCTGTTGTTCGGAGAGTTTTCGTGACGCGCCATCTTGCCCTCGCCACGCTCGTCGCTGCGCTTGTCGCAGGCACGGCGTCGGCCGACACGCTGCGCGAAGCGCTGGTGTCGACCTATTCGACCAACCCGACGATCACCGCGCAGCGTGAGGCCCTCCGCAGCACCGACGCGCTGGTGGCGGTCGCTCGTGCGGCCGGACGGCCGACCGTCGCCGGCACCGTCGGCGTCACCCGCGACATCACCCAGTCGGGATCGCTGCGCCGGGTCGGAAGCAAAGGGCCGTTCCTCAATGGCGGCGTCGACCTCAGCGTCCCGATCTTCCAGGGCGGCCAGGTCCGCAACGACGTAAACGCCGCTCGCACTCGCGTCGCGGCGGGCCGGGCCACGCTGCGCGCGGTCGAAGGTGATGTCTTCACCGAAGCGGTCGCGGCCTACATGGACGTTATTCGTGATCGAGCGATCGTTGAGCTCAACACCAACAACGTTCGCGTGCTCGGCACCAACCTCGAGGCGACTCGCGACCGATTCGAGATCGGCGACCTGACGCGCACCGACGTGGCGCAGTCCGAGGCGCGCCTGTCGCTCGGTCGTGCCAACCTCGTCACCGCGCAGGGGCGGCTCCAGTCAAGCGAGGAAAATTATCGCCGCGTGATCGGCCGCCGTCCGGACGCGCTTGCGCCACCGCCGCCGCTTCCGCCGCTGCCGACCAATCCCGACCAGGCGGCGCAGATCGCGCTTGCCAACAACCCTGACCTGATCGCGATCACGCGTCAGGCCGAGGCGGCAAACTTCGACGTGCGTTCGACGCGAGGGTCGCGCCTGCCGACGGTGTCGGGCGTCGCGTCGGCCGACTATGTGAACACGCTCGGCGGCAGCTCCGGTACCAACCTCGACGGCTCGTCGAACCCGCGCAGCGGCACCGCCACCGCGATCGGCGTTCAGGGCCGGATCCCGCTTTATCAGGGCGGACTGCCTGCCGCGCGCATTCGCCAGGCACAGGCGATCGAAGCCCAGGTGCTTGAGCAGCGAGTCGCGACCGAACGCGCGGTTGTCGCCAACACCCGTTCGGCGTTCGCGACCTACCAGGCCGCGACCAACGCCATCAATTCGAACCAGGTGGCAGTCAGCGCCAACGAACTCGCGCTCGAAGGCGCGCGGGCCGAGAATAGCGTCGGCACCCGCACCATCCTCGACGTCCTCAACGCCGAACAGGAATTGCTCAACAGCCAGGTCGCGCTTGTGACCGCGCGACGCGACCAGTATGTCGCGGGCTTCCAGCTGCTCAACGCCATGGGTCAGGCCGAAGCCGACGACCTCGGGCTCGACGGAGGACCGCTCTACGACCCGCTCGGCAACTATCGTCGCGTCGCGGGCGACTGGAACGACTGGGCGAACGATCCGAAGCGTCCGGTCACCGCCACCAGCACGGTCACTCCGGCCGAGCAGCCGCAGGGCGTGACACCGGCGCCGCAATAAGCAATAGATTGGCGATGGCCGGGGCTCGCGAACCATCGATGGAAGACATCCTCGCGTCGATCAAACGAGTGATCGCCGAGGAGAAGGAGATTCGCGCCGCGGCTCCGCTGCCCGGCGCGTCGTACGACGATGCCGAGGAAGACGTTCTCGAGCTCGACGAGAGCATGGCTGCCGAGCCGATCGACCTTCCGGTGATTGAGGCGGACCTTGGTCCGCCACTGGTCGAGGACAGCGTCGCCGACAGCAGCCGGCAGTCGATCGAAGCGTTGGTGACCGCCGCCGCTAGCGCACCGCCGCCGCAGCCCGCGGTCAATCCGCTTGAGGAAATGGTGCGCGAGATGCTTCGGCCATTGCTCAAGCAATGGCTCGACGAGCGCCTTCCGCAGATCGTCGACGATCATGTGAAGCGCGAGATCACGCGGATCACCGGTCGCCCGCTCTAGGGCTTCTTGCACCTTCGCGGGCCTCTGCTAGCGTCCGCGCCATGATCAAGCGCACCCTGCTCGCCGCCGTGCTCGCGGCCTCCGCCCTCGCTTCCACGCCCGCGATCGCGCGCCCGATGACCGCGACCGACATGCACATGATGCGACGCCTCGGCGCGCCCAGCGTGTCGCCCGACGGGCGCTATGCGATCTTCACCCTGTCGAGCACTGACCTTGCGGCGAACAAGCGCAACAATCCGCTCCACCTGCTCGACCTGCGTCGTCCCGGTGCCGCGCCGCAGCCAGTCGCCGCGCTGAAGGGCGGTCACAGCGCCGTGTTCGGCGCCGACGGAGCGATCTGGTACCTCGCGCCCGCCGGCGGTCAGGACCAGCTCTTCCGCATGACGGTGGGCGGCCGACCCGTGCAGGTATCGTCGGTCAAGGGTGACATTTCGGGCTTCAAGATCAGCGCCAACGGCAGCCGCCTCGTCCTCTTCGCCGACCGCGACCTGCGCTGCACCGACTTCGGATGCGCCGGCCTTCCGCTCAAGCCCGCGACCGGATCGGGTCGCGTCTATGATCAACTATTCGTCCGTCACTGGGACACGTGGGTCGAGCCCGGCGTGCGCAGCCGCATCTTTTCCTTCACCATTGCTAATGGCCGCGTGACCGGTCCGGGCGTTCCGGTGACCGGCGCGCTGGTCGGCGATACGCCGTCGAAGCCTTTCGGCGGCGGCGAGGAGATCGCGCTCTCGCCCGACGGTCGCACCGTGTACTTCGCGCTGCGCGAGGCCGGACGCATCGAGCCGACCTCGACCAACCTCGATATCTTCGCCGCGGCCGCCGACGGATCGACGCCGCCCGTGAACTTGACCGATGCCAATGACGGCACCGACACGCTGCCGACCCTGTCGCCCGACGGTCGCACGCTGGCGTATGTTTCGATGGCGCGAGTGGGCTATGAAGCCGACCGGCTGGTCGTGATGCTTCGCGACCTTGCCACCGGGCAGGTTCGCCCGCTGACTTCCGGATGGGATCGCTCGGTCGGATCGCTGGCGTGGACCCGCGACAGCCGCACCCTGCTCGTCACCGCCGAGGACACGATGGAAGCGCCGGTGTGGCGTATCGACGTCGGCAACGGCCGGGTCACCCGACTGACCGGCAACGGCCATGCCGGCAACGTCCTGCCGATGCCCGACGGCGGCGCGCTGTTCACGCAGAACAGCGTGATGGCACCCGACGACCTGTTCCGCGTGACCGCGGGCGGCACCGTATCGCGCCTGACCGACGTCAACCGCGACCTGCTGGCGCAGCTCGACCCGGTCAGCTTTGAAAAGTTCGCCTTTCGCGGTGCCGACGGCGACCGCGTGTGGGGGATGAAGATGAAACCCGCCGGGGCACGCGGGAAGCTCCCGATCGCCTTCGTCGTCCACGGCGGCCCGCAGGGCAGCTTCGGCAACGGCTGGTCCTATCGCTGGAACCCGCGGCTGTTCACGTCGCCCGGCTACGCGGTGGTCAGCATCGATTTCCACGGGTCGACCGGATACGGCCAGGCCTTCACCGACTCGATCCGCAACGACTGGGGCGGGAAACCGCTCGAGGATTTGAAGCGCGGGCTTGCCTACGCAACCGCGCAGGACGCGCAGCTCGATGCCAACAACGCCTGCGCGCTCGGCGCCAGCTATGGCGGCTACATGATGAACTGGATCGCCGGGAAATGGTCCGACCGGTTCAAATGCCTCGTCCAGCATGACGGCGTCTTCGACGCTCGCGCCATGGCCTACGAAACCGAGGAATTGTGGTTCGACGAGTGGGAGCATGGCGGGAAGACCTATTACGAAGACCCCGATGCCTTCGAAAAGTGGAATCCGGTGAACCACGTCGCGCAGTGGAAGACCCCGATGCTGGTGATCACCGGCGAAAAGGACTTCCGCATTCCCTATACGCAGGGGATTGCGAGCTTCACTGCGCTCCAGCGGCGTGGCATTCCGTCGAAGCTGGTGGTGTTCCCGGACGAGAATCACTGGGTGCTCAAGCCCAAGAATTCGATCCAATGGTACGGCGAAGTGTTCGGCTGGATGAACCGCTGGATGGGTCCGCAGCCGATCATGCAGAACGCTGCGCAGTAACCGGCGCGAGGCGGCGGGCAGGGCATCGACGGTTGAGTCCTTGCCCGCCCGCCGCTAACCGCCGCTGATGACCGAACTCGCCAAGACTTTCGACCCCGCCGCCATCGAGGCACGCTGGTATCAGCATTGGGAAGAGGGCGGCCTGTTCCGCCCCGCGCGCGGCGACGCGACTCCGTTCACGATCGTCATGCCGCCGCCGAACGTCACCGGCAGCCTGCATATCGGGCATGCGCTCGACAATACGCTGCAGGACATCCTGACCCGCCATGCGCGGATGCAGGGCAAGGATGCGCTTTGGGTTGTCGGGACCGACCATGCCGGCATCGCCACGCAGATGGTGGTCGAGCGGCAACTGGACGGGGAGGGCGTCAAGCGCACCGACCTCGGCCGCGATAAATTCCTGGAGCGGGTCTGGGATTGGAAAGCCGAAAGCGGCGGCCAGATCACGCGGCAGCTTCGCCGCCTTGGCGCGTCGTGCGACTGGTCGAACGAGCGCTTCACCATGGACGAGGGCTTTTCGAAGGCCGTCACCCATGTGTTTGTCGAATTGCACAAGCGCGGGTTGCTCTACCGCGACAAGCGGCTGGTGAACTGGGATCCCAAGTTCCAAACCGCGATCAGCGACCTGGAAGTCGAAACGCGCGACACCGCCGGAAAATTCTGGACGCTGCGCTATCCGCTCGAAACCGGTCCGGGCTTCATCGAGGTTGCAACCACGCGGCCCGAGACGATGCTCGCCGACATGGCGGTCGCGGTTCACCCGACCGACGAGCGCTTTGGCGCGATGCTGGGCAAGAAGCTGCGCCAGCCGATCACCGGTCGCCTGATCCCGATTGTCGCCGACGAACATGCCGATCCCGAGCTTGGGTCGGGCGCGGTTAAGATCACGCCGGGACACGATTTCAACGACTATGAAGTCGGAAAACGCGCGGGCTTCAAACCCGGCGAGATGCTCAACATGCTCGACGCCGGTGCGAAGGTCACCCAGACCGCCGACGGCCTGATCCCCGCCGAACTGATCGGAATGGACCGCTTCGATGCGCGTAAGCGGGTGGTCGAATTGCTCGAGGCCGAGGGCGCCTTGGTCAAGGTCGAGGACCGCGTCATCGCCACGCCCTACGGCGACCGTTCGAACGTCGTCATCGAACCGTGGCTGACCGACCAATGGTATGTCGACGCCGCGACGCTGGTGAAGCCGGTGATCGAAGCGACCCGGTCGGGCGCAATCAAGATCGTTCCCGAAAGCTGGTCGAAGACCTGGTTCAACTGGCTGGAGAACATCCAGCCGTGGTGCGTCTCGCGCCAGTTGTGGTGGGGGCACCGGATTCCGGCGTGGTTCGACACGGACGGCAATGTCTTTGTCGCCGAGACCGAAGAGGAGGCACGTGCGCAGGCCGGCGACCGCGAGCTTCGCCGAGACGAAGACGTGCTCGACACCTGGTTCTCTTCGGCGCTGTGGCCGTTTGCCACGCTCGGCTGGCCCGAGCAGACCGCCGACCTACAGCGCCACTACCCCAACGACGTGCTCATCTCCGGCTTCGACATCCTGTTCTTCTGGGACGCGCGGATGGCGATGCAGGGGATCGAGTTCATGAAGGAAGTGCCGTGGAAAACGCTTTACCTTCACGGCCTCGTCCGCGACGCCAGCGGCGCCAAGATGTCCAAGTCGAAGGGCAATACGGTCGACCCCCTCGGGCTGATCGATCGCTACGGCGCCGATGCGCTGCGGTTCACGCTGGCGGCGATGGAAAGCCAGGGCCGCGACATCAAGCTCGATGAAAAAAGGGTCGAAGGCTATCGCAACTTCGCCACCAAGCTGTGGAACGCCGCGCGTTTCCTTCAGGGCAATGGTGTCGGCGCATCGCAAAGCATCGCTGCGCCCGAGGCCGAGCTGCCGGTCAATCGCTGGATCATCGGCGAAGTCGTCTCGACGCTAGCGACGCTCGACAAGGCGTTCGCCGAGCTTCGCTTCGACGACATGGCCGACGCGATCTACCACTTCACCTGGGGCACCTTCTGCGACTGGTATGTCGAGCTGGTGAAAGGGACGTGGGACGGCGAAACGCGCGCGGTCGCGGCGTGGGGGTTCGACCAGATCCTCGTCATGCTCCACCCGCTGATGCCGTTCATCACCGAAGAGCTGTGGCATAGCATGGGCGAGCGGCCTTACGACCTGATCGTTGCCAAATGGCCGGAGCCCGAGGCCCAGGCCGACCCCCGCGCCAAGTGGGAAATCGACGGGCTCGTGCGGCTGATCGAGGAAGTTCGCGCGATGCGCGCCGAGCTCAACGTGCCGTGGAGCGCGACCCTGCAGCCGCAGGTCATCGGCGGGCACGAGGGAATGATGACGCGGATGGCGGCGAACGAGCCGACGCTGGCCCGCATTGCCAAGGTCGGTCCCGCCATCGCCGCGGATGCGGTGCCAGAAGGCTCGGCACAGATCGTCGTCGACGGCGTCACCATCGCCTTTCCGTTGGGCGACGCGATCGACCTCGATGCCGAGCGCGCTCGCTTGGCGAAAGCGATCGCCGTGGCGGAAAAGGACCGCGACGGACTCGCCGCGCGCCTCGGCAATCCGTCCTTCACCGAGCGGGCCAAGCCCGAAGCGGTCGAGAAAGCGCGTGCCGACCATGAGGAGCGAGCGTCCGAGGCCGAACGCCTGTCGGCGGCATTGGCACGGCTGGGCTGATCAGTCTTTCGGTGCGGCGACTTCGATGACGCCGTCGGCGATGTGGACCGTCACCGGCGTCTTGGCGGAAATCTCGCCGTCGATGCTGATCTTCTGACGCGGGCGCGCTTCCAGGCGCATCGAAGTGCCGCGCCATTCCGTGGTCGTCATCTCGCGATTGCGGAGCTTGAATAGTGTCGCGAACCAACTCCACGCGAGGCCCCACAGGCTTTTGCCCGTGACCGCCTGGATGACGATTTCGCCGCTGTCGAGCGCCTGTGTCTCCGTGAGTTCGACGCCGCCATGGTGAGTGCCGTTGAAGATGCGGGCTTCGGTCGCCCACGCCTTGACGCAGCTGCCGTCTTCCAGCGTGACGCGGAGGCGAAAAGGGCGGAACTTGAACGCAACCCGCGCCGCCCAAATCAGGTAGCCGACCATGCCGAGATATTTCTTGAGCTTGTGCGGCACGGTGTCGGCAATCAGCGGGCTCAGTCCGAGCGCCGCGGCATTGGCGAAATAATCGTCATCGATCATTCCAAGATCGATCCGCTTGCGCTGCCCGTTGGCGATGACGTCGATTGCGGCATCGAGGTCGGTGGTCATGCCCAGCGTCTTGGCGAAGCTGTTGGCGGTGCCGAGCGGAAGGATCGCGAACACCGTATCCTTGCCGACGAAATGATCGACGTTGGTCGACAGCGACCCGTCGCCCCCGCCGAGAATGACCATAGGCGCGCGCTCGATCGCCTTCTTGACGGTCGGGTCCATATCCTCGGGCTTATCGACCGCATAGGCGTCGATCAGGTCGATCCCGGCGGCGATCAGCTTGTCGCGCGCTTCTTCGAAGACGTCGGCGCCGCGGCGGCTCATGGCATTGACGACCAGGATCGCTTGGCGGGGAAGGGGTTTGCTCATGCGCGCTCAATGCATGGGAAGCGCGATATGGTCCGACGCGACGAATGACGATATGGCGCGACCATGTCCCAACCGTCCTTTCCCGCGCTTCGAATGCGCCGTGGCCGTAGTTCGCCATGGATCCGCGCCATGCTCGCCGAGCATCGACTTCACGCCAGCGACCTGATCTGGCCGCTGTTCGTCTGCGCCGGTTCCGGGTGCGAAGAACCGATTGACGCGCTACCCAGCGTCAGCCGCTGGAGTGTCGATCGTCTGGCCGAAAAGGCCCGCGAGGCGCGCGATCTCGGCATTCCTTGTATCGCGCTGTTTCCTAACACGCCGGCCACCCTTCGCAGCGAGGATGCGCGCGAGGCGCTCAATCCCGACAATCTGATCTGTCGCGCGATCCGCGCGATCAAGGAGACGGTGCCGGAGGTCGGCGTGTTGACCGACGTCGCACTCGACCCTTACACCGCTCACGGCCATGACGGCCTAGTCGACGATCGCGGCTGCGTGAAGAACGACGAGACGTCGAGGATTTTGGTTGAGCAGGCGCTGGTACAGGCCGCCGCGGGCGCGGATATCGTCGCGCCGTCGGACATGATGGACGGCCGGGTCGGCGCGATCCGCGAAGGGCTGGAGCAGGCCGGGCACTGCGATGTCGCGATCATGGCCTACGCCGCCAAATATGCATCGGCCTTCTACGGCCCGTTTCGCGACGCTGTCGGCAGTCGCGGCCTGCTGAAGGGCGACAAGCGCGGTTACCAGATGGATCCCGCCAACGCCGCCGAGGCGCTTCGCGAAGTCGCGCTCGACCTCGCCGAGGGCGCCGACATGGTGATGGTCAAGCCGGGGCTGCCCTATCTGGACATCGTCGCGGCGGTGAAGCGTGAGTTCGGCGTTCCGACCTTCGCTTACGCCGTGTCGGGCGAATATGCGATGATCGAGGCTGCGGCCGCGACCGGCGCGGGCGACCGCGACGCGCTGATCCTGGAAACACTCACCGCATTCAAGCGCGCCGGCGCGACCGGCATCCTCACCTATCACGCGCCCGACGCGGCTCGACTGATTCAGGGCTGAAGTCGTGACTGCGATCGTGGCTACGACCGAGCGCCTGATCCTTCGCGAGTGGGGGGTGGGCGACAGCGACCGTTTCTACGAGGTCATGAATAGCCCCGCGGTCATGCGCTGGCTGGGCGGCGTGCAGGATCGCGCGAAATGGGATGCAGCGGTGGAGCGCCTTGACGGCTTCCAGAGGGACTATGGTCACACCTTCTGGCTGGTCGAGCGCCGCGAATCTCGTGAATTGCTTGGCTTCTGCGGACTCAAGCGGGTCAACGCAGAGGGAACCGATCTCGTCGGCCAGTTCGAAGTCGGCTGGCGGTTTCGCGAATCCGCGTGGGGCCAGAGCTTCGCAAAAGAGGCGGCGACTGCCGCGCTCGACCTTGCATTCGGACGTTTCGGCGCGCCTTTCGTCGTCGCCTTCACAGTCGATGGCAATGAGGGAAGCTGGGGCCTGATGAAGCGGCTCGGGATGACACGGCGCCCCGATCTCGACTTCCATGACCCTCGCTTCGGGCCGGAACTCAATCCGACCATCGTCTACGCGATCGACGCCGCCGCCTGGCGAGCGACGCGGCGGGAAGCCTAGCGCCCCAGCCGAGCGCTGATTTGCGCGATCGCCGACGCCTGCGCGGCGTTGATCTCGCCAACGGTATTTGCCGCCTCGCGGATCGCCTGCTGGTCGGCTGCGGTCAGATTGCCGCTGCGTTCGGCGGCCAGAGAATCGATGTCGGCCGCGATCCGGGTCACTTCGCCATGCGTGCGGGTCAATTCGGACACGCTTTGCTCGGCGGCGATCCAGCTTTCGCTTTGAGGAGCGCCCGCGGCAGCGGCGAGGCGTGCGGCAGAAGCGCGCTGAGCCTCGAACGGTCCCGTCGTCGCACGAGCGTCGCGCACCAGCGCCGACAGAGTGGATGCCAGCGATGCATCGACGGGCCCGGGCGGGACGTCACCCGGCACGGGGATGCGGGGATCGATGGCTTCGGCGGCGCGAGGTGCAAGGCTCGGCTCCACGCCGGGGCGCGAGGAGGAGCAGGCAGTGAGGGCGACGATGACTGCGATGGGGACGAGACGGAGCATGGCCATGGTCTAGGCAGGCTGCAGGTCTTTCGCAACGACATGCACTTCAGTGGCGAAAGAGGGTTGCGCGGTCCGGCACCCCGTCCTAATGGACCCCCCGGCACGCGCCCGTAGCTCAGCTGGATAGAGCATCAGACTACGAATCTGAGGGTCGGACGTTCGAATCGTTCCGGGCGCGCCATTTTTTTCTAGTGTTATCAATCATTTAGCTGTTTCCCTGCGAAAGGAGGCGGTTGAGACCCTGTTGCGCCGTGTTGCGATGGATTATCCCTGATTTCCGCCGTTTCCATTTACGTCCCGGCGGCTCCATGCAACACAGATGCAACATGCAGGACGGTCGGGGGTTGTGTATTCCTCGAGCGTCAATTTGATTTGGTGTCAATGCAGACAGAGAAACCAAAGAAGGAACGTGACCTTACGCAGATCGGCTGCTGGGTCATGGCCATCGGACTTCTAGCGTCCGCGACTGCTGGTTTGCATTTCTTCATTCAAGAAGGATTGACCGTCGCTGCGGCCTTGTGGCTGGCAGGCGGATCAATCGTTACGGTCATTGCGAGCTTGGCACTTATCGCGATCGGCTTTCGAAAAGACGGCAGCGGGGAAGATTGATGCAGGAGGAACCTAATCAGGAGGCGCTCTTCGAGATCGAAGGCCCGGATGAGGATGGCTGTGTATGGGCTTGCTCGCCAGCGGGTCGCGACGTGTGGTGCAGGAACTTGGGCCCGCAAGAGAAGGTCATTGAGGTGTTCTCGCAGTGGCTGGCTTGCGCCGATGCGGACAATCACCACACGCCTTGACCATACTGATATTACGAAGTTTAATTACCTTACCGTGGTCGAGTCGGGAGAACTTCCCCAGCCCCAGTCTTTCGACTCCCACGGACTAATCCTGAGGTGCGCTGTCGCTGTCCGCCTCGCCGTCGATTTTAAGCCAGAGATGTTCCCATTCGGTTGGTGCAGTGTGCTTGCCGAGGCCAAGTCAGAGGGACTTGGCTCGATCCGGTTCCACGAGCGCTTCTAGCACGGTGGATTCGAGGTTTTGGCGAGACTATGCTAAAGCTTCCTCAGCCCCTGATCCTTTTTCGCGAGCATATCGGGCCTGAGAGACACGCGTATCGCGCTCCCGCTTGTTAAGAGGGAGAGACGCATGTCTTCCGAGAACGGATATTATCAGCAGCGACTTCAGGAAGAGCGCGCGCGCGAAAAATCCGCGACCGACCACTCTGTCCGAGCCGCACATCGTGCCATGGCCGAGCGATACCAAGAGCTCATCTCAACCCCCAATCTTCAGAGCCGGCTTCAGATTGTCAGCGACCAATGAAGGTGCATGGTGAGCTTGAGCATAGCAACCATCGCCGGTCCTGGGAGGCGGAGGACCTCAGTCAACTCCGCTCCTGCGTGGCTGCCGAAATGCCCATACCCAAGATAGCGGCATCGATGGGAAGGACGCAGGAAGCGGTGAGCTCCCGCGCTAGACGCGAGGGGTTGCTACATACACGAAAGAGGAGGGTGTCCGTATCGACGTCAAGCTGACTAGGTAATCGAGCGCACTTCTGACGCACGTTTTTCATTTGGAGTCGCCGGAACGCTTTCGGGGGGGCAATCGCTCTAAAGGGCGGAGGCAAGCATGGCGGTTTACAACATCAATCTGCGGACCCAGTCCGTCATTTCCGAAACTTGGCAGGTGGAGAAGGAGGACCACTCCACCTTAAGAGTCGAACTCGCCCGCTTTGTCGGTGAGTTTCTCAAGGATCACGCTGGCCGCATCTGGGCAGACGAGGACTGGCGGGTCGACGTCACTGACGAATCGGGACTCATATTGTACGTCATGCACGTCTCTGCGACGAACACAGCCGCCACGTTAGAGCGTCCGAGAACCGACTAGAGTTTCGGCGGGGCCTACGGAGCCGTTTCAATAAGCTGGACGATCGAATTTCGTAGCGATTTGCTGTCGAAGTTTTCATCCACCATCAGGTAACCTTCGCGCTTCAGCTGCTTTTTCACCTCTGCTAGATCGTTGCAGGATGGGGCAATCTGGTAAGCTCGTTCGATAACATTGGTGACGCGTTCCATGCCGTTAACATTGCGGGCATGGACCGAAATTGCAACGTCGTTCAGCGCGGCGCCGGCGGCGACAGCAGCGTGGTCTTGGCTTCTTTCGCGCCGCACCTCGAGCATTTCAGCCGCGCTCGTATCTCTGCCAGGCAGCCCGTCCCGCATCGCCTAGCGACTTCGAAGCCGTCCATCGTCCTAGCGGTGCCGCAGTTGCCGCACTCGACCTTCAAGGCGCATCCAAAGCGGACGAGATCGGCGGCGGTGCGGACATGCTTAGTCGACATATTCGCCCGCTACGCTGATGCGAACGATTCGTGAACATCGAGAATCGTGCAATGTCTGCTTTCGACCCATTTCGGACGCCAGCCTGTGACGCTTGGAGCTTCCGAGATACGCGTGAGACTTGCACGCACTTAATCAACCGCTCATGGCTCCATCTTCAGACGGAAAGGTAGAGCGATTGGCCGTGCGGAAGCCCAAAGCGTCAAGGTGGAGCGAGGATCACCTGCGGCTTGCCGTCGAAGCCGCCTGTGTGGCTCTCTGGTCGTGGCAGGTAGACGACGACCGGTTCACGATGGACGAGCGCGCGTTCGAACTCTGGGGCCTCCCTTGGGCGACGAGGGTCACCTTTGAAGAGCTGTCCACTCACATTCACCCTGCTGACCGTGATCGCGTTCGAGCGGCCTTCTCAGCCACCCGCTCGGTTGAAGGCTCTTACGAGATCGATTTTCGCATATGCCTGGGCGACGAAGTCAGATGGATCTCGGCTCGCGGACAGGGCGCGGACGGCGGGATCGTTGGTCGAGTTATGTTTGGGGTTTTCCTGGACGTGACTGGCCGCAAGCAAGCCGAGGAGGGAAGTGAGTTATTGGCTGGCGAAATGAGCCACCGGGTCAAGAATCTGCTGGCCATCGCAACCGGACTGACTCACCTGACCGGTCGCTCCGCGAAATCGGTTGAAGAGATGACGGGTGACCTGACCCAGCGTTTGACCGCGCTTGGTCGGGCCCACGATTTGGTGCGTCCTCTGCCGGGAGAGCAGGGTAAGGCCGCGTTGCTCGGCGACCTCCTATCGATCTTGCTAGCGCCCTATGACGAGACGGCGGCATTTTCGGGACGCATCCGAGTGGCGGTGGCTCGTATGGGTGTCGGAGAACGAACCGCCACTGCGCTTGCGATGGTTATCCACGAACTGGCGACTAACTCCGTCAAATATGGAGCGCTCTCTTGCGCATCCGGTTTTCTCGACGTTTCGAGCAAGCTCGACGGCGATTACATCTGCGTGATTTGGGCGGAGACCGGTGGTCCAACAATCACTGAGAAACCTGTTCTGAAAGGCTTCGGTAGCCAACTCACTGCCCGAAGTGTCTCAAGCCAGCTTGGCGGGGAACTCACGCACGACTGGCAGGAAAATGGCCTCGTGGTCACGGTTCGGATGCGCCAGGATCGCCTTGCGGCGTAAGAAAGGCATCACGTTCTTGCCTCAAGGTGCATGTCTGCTTTCCACCCATAGCGAACATTCAGCGTCGGCGACGAGTATTACCCAACTCCTTCAGCGATGGCATCACCGTCCACTCAGTGACCACAAGCAACGACGCGCCCAATAGCATGTAGATCGGCGGCACGTTCCAGACGTTGGCAACATCAAGCAGCAAAGCCAGCACGAATAGCACGGCAGCGCTTACCCATAGCCATTGCACGACATTCAGCTTCATCAACGCCTCCTCTTCCCGAGCCTACTGGAAGTGACTTCCGCTTTCCACTCGTTGCGGACGTTCAGCTATCCGAATTCAGTCGGCGCGGTCGCATCATCGCGAGAAGTCCTCCGGTCTCGCGCGCGCGAGCAATGTTACGATTTATGATTGTTGCGAGGGGCGTCGGTGTCCTTGATACAAAGCCGAGACCTCGTACCCCCCCCCCGGGCTAACCTTGCAAGTCGCCATCCAACTCGCAAATCATCTGACGAATGCAGGCCAGGTCCTCCCGCAGCGCGGCACGTTTCCCGCCCTTGAACGCATTGCGGCTTGAGCGAGCCTTGCCAGAAGCTGTCACAGGCCCAGTGGCGGCCTTCCAAGGCTCCCAGCGCCGAATGGCCTCCGATTGTTTCCTGCGGCGCTCTAGGGTCCATCCTTGGGCCATCTTGCTCCAATAGTTCGTTTGGAAAAGCCCGGAATTCTCACACGCGGGGGAGCGGCCCCCCGTTGTTCACCTGCTGCGGCCCGTTCGCGATGTTGGCTTGCCGAGCGATCACGAGCGGAGGGTTCTTCATCTCTGCCAGCGTTTCGATCGTCGCACGGCATTGAGCCTGAGCCTTGAGCGCCAGTCGCATGTATTTCTCGCTGGCTTCAATATACTCGCCCATGTTGAGTGCGGCGCGGCGAGCCAACTCCGTGAATATCGAGTTGAGCGCCGATGCTTGAGCGACGAGCATTGCCTCGGGTCCGGACATGTCGCCTTTGCGAACCTTGGCGACCGTCTGCATGACGGCTTCCAGCGTCTCGCTAATCTCCAGCTTGCCGATCGTCCCCGCGCCGAAAGCCTGTACAGTCGCGGCAGCATTCACGGCTGGATTGAGCGCCAGGTCCGCGTGCACTTCCTCCTGAGATTTGTCGGGCTTGTCCGCGACCCGGAGCGGCGCCTCGATCTGAGCTTAGAACAGCTGCCCGACTGACTTAATCGTCTACCTCAGCAGCCGCCGCCAGGAACACACGAGCGCATCTGAATTTGCTCGACTGCCTGGCGATTCCGCAGTCGCTCGTTCGTCCACTCGGCTGCAGTCATGCATACTTTTGCCGAGCGAAACTTGGTCCCGGGCCGTTCCTGATAGTGACAGACCATGCGGTTGGCATTCTTTGCGTCGGCGACTTTCTTGGCATCCCATTCGCCGCGGTTGAGGCATAGCTTGTAAGGCTTAGCTCCGCGCTCGGCGCTTACGACCATCTGGCAGATTTTGGCGACTGGGTCAGATTGACCTGCAGGCGCAACAGACTGAGCGGTCCCGGAGCCGGCAATCAGCGCTCCAACGGTAAAGGCTAGCAATCTGCGACCCGTCATTTTGACCTCCTCAGGTTCTGCCGTGCCGACCGATATTACCTGACGTCGCGGAGAATCAGAAGTGATTGAGCGGGCCGCGATCAGACCGATCGAGTTTCATGAGCAGCTCTAGCCTACATGGCAGGTGCTGGACCTCCCAGCGTGGTGCCCCTACTCAACGTACATGCCAAGACGCCGACCATTACTAAGGGATAAACTCACTGAGGCTACTCTTCGGAAGCTCTACGAGCGGGATGGCCTGCTCATCACAATGATAGCAATCCGCTACAGCTGCAGTCCGACTTCCATCGCCAAACTCATGGATGAATACGGGATCGAGCGCCGACCACGAAGGTCACGTTCCTGGAGATTATAGGCAGTCGAGGCGCCACGCCGATGCCAGTTCGAGCGCTTATCTCGCTAGCAACCCGAAAAAGAACAAGAGCGCCAAGGTCAGCCCCACCGAGACAGCGATGGATGCAGCGCAGCCGAGCCTGTTGCTGAAGAAGAAGAACATAAGTTTCCTGAAAAAGGCGCCGGTCGTCTGCCGACCGACGCCTCTTCTGTTACGGCCGCTGAGTTGTTCCGGCCGGACGCACGCGATCATCGTCGCGATCACGGCGCTTCAGGCCGAGTAGGCCTGCAAGACCGAGCAGACCGATCAGGCCCAGCTTCCCTTCATCGCCATCATCGTCGTCGCGGTCCGGCACGGCGTCGGTTGTTACGATAGGATCAGTCGCCGAAGCCGTCTGTGCTGCCGCGCTCGCACCAGTAGCAAGAACAACAGCGCCAACACCGGCAACGACCATCTTGAAATGCTTCATGGTTCAACTCCCTGTTTGGAGACGAAAAGACTATTCGCCCAAGATGGGGGCAACGCGGACACTCAGGTGCTGTTCCGGTGACGACGATAGAAACGCGGCCCGCCTTAGTCTTACTTGGCTATTTGCTTCCGTACTAAAGTCGGAACTGATGACGGCAGGGCAACGCACTTCTCATCCGGGGAGCACGATCGCCAGCATGACTAGACCTCTCCGAATGAAGAGGCTGGCCTAATCGGCTCCGGGCGAGGCTGACGCAATCTCGGCCGCATTCAACAACGTCGAAATGGCGGTCGTCATCTGTGCAGTGGCGAATGGCTTTTGAAGGAGCATACTGTTCGGCACACCCTCTGCGGCCCAGTCTGCGGCGCTGTCGCCGGTCATATAAATGACGGCCATGGAAGCTGAGACATGGCGAGCATGACGAGCCAAGTTCCAACCGCTTTCGGTTCGGAGACGCACATCAGTGATCAAGCCAAGAAAGTTCAGATCGCTATCGAGCAAGGCCAAGGCCTCGTCCGCCGTTTCGGCTTCGCGCACGTCGTAGCCGCCGTCAGTCAGCGCGTCCGCGACGGAGACGCGAATGAGTGGTTCATCCTCGACGAGGAGGAGTAAGGGGGAAGCAAGCAAGGTCGGACACCGTGACAAGGAGCTTTCGCTCTACCGAGTTGTGCACTGACAAGGTCGGAGAAGCGCCTGCCCGGGGGGAGGAGGCAGGCGCTCGACCGATCCAAGCGTAAATGCTTGGAGCGGAGCATCGTTCCAACTGTTTGTCCGCTGGCCACGTCATCGATCCGCCGCGTTCCCGAAAACCACAGGAACCGAAAAGCTCGTCTTTCGTTTTTCCGGTTCGGTCGCTCAAGATAGCCCGTCACGTGCGTACAAGCGTGGCGGGCTTTCTTTGGCCGACGGAACGCCCGCGTCCAATAACTGCTAATTCTTTACCACTGCGTACACCCATGAAAACGATGAGGGTGAATCACTTCAAGATTTCCCCGCTGACAGCATCGCGCACCGTCACCTTGATGCCCATCCAATCGAACTCGGACTTCGCCACTTCCTCGCCCCGCATGAGACGGGTGAACAGATATTCGCTGCTGTCCCGCATGAAGGTCGGTCGCTGAGCAAAGCGTTCAGTGTCGAGCGAGAAGGTGATGGCGGCATAGCGGGGGAGCTTCATCCGCCCCGGATATCGTGAGGAGAACGATTCGGGAACAAAGAAAAGATCAGAGCAGAATTCTGGTGGCCGGCTGCCCAATGGGCGAAAGGATCCGGTGAGCGCCCGCCTCGAACCACCCTGCGCGAGACGCGAACCAGATGAGGAGAAAAATAAGAAGAGCGCAGGCCAACGTCGCTGCTCCGTTCCGCGTTGTCGAGCGGGGCTTGCGGCGTCTGGTCATTCGCAGCCCACTCCATCGCCGTCACGATCAAGGTGCCTGCCATAGCCAGGGTCGCCGGCCCGAACAGGCGCGGCGCCCGCGGCGCGAGCAGCCGAGCAGTTTCGGAATGATCCACCGCCGGACAGCGCAGCAAAGCTCTGCCGCTTGGCGCTTGAACGCGGGGATGATCCGCCGCCGTGACAGTGATAGCCGCCGCGCTTGCGATCGTTTGGCACCCCTCGCCATTAAGACCGCCGGGATGAGCCAGCGCAGGCTCCAATGGAACCCAAGCTAGAAGAGCGAGAAACAGTAAGACGCGCATCGATACCCCCAAGCGCGATTCGGCTCGGGCATCCTGTGGAATTCCGGTGGAGAGTCAAATGATCGGGGGGCTCAGGCGGGCGGTAACGGGGTTTTCCATTCTCGAAGATTTCTCTCCGAGGGGAGGCGCAAAGTTTTCCAAGAACGGGGTGCGAACTTTCGCAGATTCCGGTCGATCGTCGTGAACGCCGTCTTAGCACTTAGCTCCGATTCCAACGCCCTTCGGGAGGTAGGTTTCTTGAGGAATAGTGTAGCGAAAGATGACCCCACCAATCCGAAGTCATCGACGTCGTAACCGACGGGCGTGGCCTTCCCGTGATGCTGACACAACGGAAGACGAGCTCGAGCAAGAAGCCCCATTTACAGATCGAAGAACGGGACGAAGATGGCTGCGTGCGGGCATGCTCGCCCGCCGGCCGTGATGTGCGATGCCGCAACCGAGGACTGACTGATAAGGTGGCTGAGGTCATGTCGGAGTGGCTTGGCTCGATTGAGCACCAGAAGCGGTTTTAGCGAGGTGATGCTGATATGTTCGCGAAGGGGCGTTCGGGCTTAGTCGCGCGGCTGCTCGCTACTTGCTCGGATCACTCTTGGAAGGTGGCAGTGCGCGCAAGGTTTCAATTTCCCGCGAGATTCGGATTCCGGGGTCGGTCGCAATGGTTTCCAACGTCTCCACGCGCTGCTGGAGTGTCGTGACCAATCTCTTCAAGCGGTCATTCTCTTCATCCACCGATTTCAGCGTTTTAACGGGTTGCGCCCGCGGATCTGCAAGGAACTCGACGAGGCCACGTTCGCGGCAGCGGCGCGACGTCAGTCTGACAACCTTCGACCTAAAACCGGCAGTCAGGCTGGCCCAAAAGCCCGGCTCACCATCGACCCATCCAAGCTGACCACCATCACTTTGGCTGATGGCGAAGCCTTCGGTCATCTTGCCACGGCACCTAAGGCAATCCGCCATTCCATTCCGCCCTGCCGATCAAGGGGCTGAGCGTACCCATCGCATCGCCCCTGTGCAAATGATGCGACTGTCACTTGACGCTAAATCACAACGCTTGCCCGCGCGTAGCTCGACATACGATCAGTGCTAGAAAACTTCTTCTTTTCAAATGCGGAACGGGCGGCGCTCACGACGCGTTGGCTGAATTCATCAATAAATAAAAGGAGATAGTTATGAACGAGAACCTCGTTTCAGCGGTTTTTGACAACCACGCCGAGGCCGACAAGGCTGTGTCGGAGCTTCGCGCCAACGGTGTCGAAGATCAGGCCATCTCCGTAATTGCGCAGAGCGATGGCAAGAATACCACGACCGACGGCAGTGGCGCCGAAGCCGCTACCGACGTGGTCGGCAAAACGGCGCTTGGCGCCGGTGCCGGCACCCTGCTGGGCATCGCTGCTCTGGCAATCCCTGGCGTCGGTCCGCTAGTCGCGGCAGGCGCGATTGCAGCAACCGCAGTCCCTGCGGCCGCCCTGACCGGTGCGGCTGTCGGCGCTGCAGCAGGCGGGCTTACCGGTCTATTGAGCGATCACGGCGTGAATAGCGACGACGCAAGCTACTACGAAGAGCGTGTCAACGAGGGCGGTGTCTTTGTGTCCGTCGACTTGCAGAATGCTGGCCTTAATGCGGAGACCGCAAGCGATATTTTGTATCGGGCAGGTGGTCACAGCAGCCAGCGTGCCAAAGATACTTCTTTCGCATAACGCGGTTTATCTAGGGGCCGCGGCGTTGCAACGCCGCGGCCTTTTTTCGTAGTTGCTACGGCGATTCATCCGGCTCCTTCGGCATCGGCGGAGGTGAGCAACAAGCGCACTTCGCCTTCGGCTGGGTTCGCTTCAATCTAGCCGCTTCAATCCTTCGTTGATGTCGATTTCCAGTGGTCGCTGATCCCGCGGTTTCAAGCATATCCAGTTCCCAATCGAATTGCTGTCCCAACGAATCTCGCCGCTGGCTGTTGCGTCCCTTCGCGCATAGCATTTTTGTTTGGTCAGCAAACTGGCATGCGCCTCCAACAAACCGTTTCAGGCGGTGGAAAGGATAGTTGATCAACTCAGACCAAAGCATTTTTTCAGTTTAGAGGAACGACTACATGCGCTCAGGACTTGATTTGTTACAATCAAAAAAGGATCTGAGATGGCCACGAAAACACTGGACACTTTATTTCACGACACGCTCAAGGATGTTTATTACGCCGAGCGTAAAATCCTAAAATCACTTCCCAAGATGCAGAAGGCTGCAACTTCTTCGGATCTTCAAGCTGCTTTCGAGAAACACCAAGTGGAAACTGAAGGCCAGATTGAGCGGTTAGAGCAGATTTTCGAGATCATCGGAAAACCTGCAAAAGGTAAGACATGCGATGCTATCAACGGCATCCTCGAAGAGGGCGCTGAAATCATCGACGAGTATAAGGACTCGCCGGCTTTGGACGCAGGATTAATCGCATCCGCTCAAGCGGTCGAACATTATGAGATCACGCGTTACGGAACGCTAAAGCGCTGGGCGTTAGTTTTGGGTCTTAAAGATGCCGCCAAGTTGCTCGACGTCACCCTGCAGCAGGAATCAAAGACCGATGAAGGGCTCACCGCAATCGCGGATGCGACAGTGAACGCCAAAGCCATGCAAAGCTAGTTGGTAACGGATGAGCTGCGAACGTCACAACGGGGCGTGCTCTCTGGCACGCCCCGCCGGCCAATATTTGCTGGCCAGTGCGCCTCAACGCGACCCAAGTTCAAACCTATGTCCGCGGCCAAGTGAATGGGTCTCCGTGAACTTTCGCACCTTGAAGTGACATGACTAGGTGGGTCGGAACCGCTGGCTAACCTGGAAGCTCGCACTCCAGATTGCGCATCATCTCACGAATATGAGCCAACTCGTCGCGTAGCGCGGCGCGCTTCCCGCCCTGGAAAGCATTGCGGCTGGACCGAGCCTTGCCAGAGACCGTCACAGGCCCGCCAGCGGCCTTCCAGGGCTCCCAGCGCCGAATGGCCTCCGATTGTTTCCTGCGGCGCTCTAGGGTCCATCCTTGGGCCATCTTGCTCCAATAGTTCGTTTGGCAAAGTCCGGAATTCTCACACGCGGGGGAGCGGCCCCCCGTTGTTCACCTGCTGCGGCCCGTTCGCGATGTTGGCTTGCCGAGCGATCACGAGCGGAGGGTTCTTCATCTCTGCCAGCGTTTCGATCGTCGCACGGCATTGAGCCTGAGCCTTGAGCGCCAGTCGCATGTATTTCTCGCTGGCTTCAATATACTCGCCCATGTTGAGTGCGGCGCGGCGAGCCAACTCCGTGAATATCGAGTTGAGCGCCGATGCTTGAGCGACGAGCATTGCCTCGGGTCCGGACATGTCGCCTTTGCGAACCTTGGCGACCGTCTGCATGACGGCTTCCAGCGTCTCGCTAATCTCCAGCTTGCCGATCGTCCCCGCGCCGAAAGCCTGTACAGTCGCGGCAGCATTCACGGCTGGATTGAGCGCCAGGTCCGCGTGCACTTCCTCCTGAGATTTGTCGGGCTTGTCCGCGACCCGGAGCGGCGCCTTGCCAGCCGCTGGCTTTGCCAAGTCAGTGCTCATCTTCGCCCCCGTGATCGATCCAATTTGCCTTAGCACAAAAGGCGAACGGAGGGAATCGTGGAAAGTCTGCTATCGACTCTTTGCGGACATTCGAGTCGCCCGGCCTCAACGGCGGCTACGCGCCCGTTCCAGACGCTCTGGGCTGATATCGGAGCCATCCGTAAGCGGGCCTTCGTTCAGCTAAGCTAATGGCGGTTCGGCAATCGACGAGGGCTGGCTGGGGCGCTCCTGAGGGTAGCGGGTGGCGGTAGGCCCAGGCGCGTCAACAGCGAGCCACTTCGCCAGTCTTTGACCCGCCAGTTAAAAATCTATCTCCGTTTTGGATGCAAATTCAACTTTGCTTAAAGCTGTCTTTACTAGGCGTCGACAAGTGTCGAGGTTGCCATCGCCGGGCGGAGCGGATCGGTGGGCAGCCATGGGGATCATCCAGTGGCGTCAAACTTTCTTAAAATTTCAACGATCGATAGAGGACATTCGGCACACCTTCTCGCGGAGTTCCGGCTCGCACACGACGCGCTGGTCAGGACGATGGCGGACTTAGACGATCTGACCCGTGGCCCGCTTCCAAGCAAAGCGCAGATTGTGGAGGCCCGTTGGAGAATAAGTCGGGCGAGCTTGGCTCGACGCATGCTCTGGAAACGAGTTTATGATCATCTGTCGCGCTTCATCGTCCAGTCCAGCTCAAGTGATCTAAATCGATTGCAAGAGGCCGATACTGCCTTGCTCCGTGCTTCGTCCGCGCACGTGTCCCGATGGGGTATCGACGCCGTGATTTCTGACTGGTCCGGGTATTGCCAGGCGTCTCTCGAGATCCGTTGGAAGATGAAGGCGTGTATGGGGGCAGAGAAGCGCCTGGTTTACCCCATGTTGCAAGCGGACCACTGGTGAGTCTGCAATCGGCCCCGATTCACGAGGACCTTCGGGTAGATGCGCAGGCTCGGCGCTCGTCTCCGCGTTCAAGCATGTTCCTTGCAGCAGTCATACGATCAGGGCCCGAGCAGGCTCCCGTGCGAGTCCGGAACATGTCGCTTACGGGAGCGATGATCGACACTCCGATAACTCCTGCTCCTGGAACAGACGTGCAGCTGAAACGCGGCGCATTAGTCGCACAGGGGACGGTCGTTTGGCGCACCGCAGATCGGTGCGGCGTGCGTTTTTTGTCAGACATTTCCATATCAGAGTGGCTTGCGCCTCCCCGAAGAGCGGAGCAGCAGCGTGTTGACGAGATGGTCGCTATTGTTCGCTCGGGCGCGGCGCATACTGACGCTCGAGCGCCTGCGGATGTTTGCCGGGCGCCAGTCGAACTTAGTGAAGATGTCACAGAAGTAATAAGGCTGATGCAGGATCTCGAGGAGGATTTAAGTTCATCGGACGCTACGCTCGAGCACCACGGCGCGAAGCTTCAGCACCTAGACCTCGCTATGCAGATGCTTGCGGCGATCGCTCGTGAAATAAACCCAGGAACGGGGGCGGGCGCTCAAGGGAACGCGCGGCTCGCAAACCTTCGTTTGGCATGTGCGAAGGCCTTAGAGGCCTAGTGGAGGGAGCGTTCCCACTAATTCCGCGCACTTGACACCGAGGCACGAGAGCCGCGGCCATCTTTGGGTTCTCGCGGCTGGTTGGCTGGGGCGTGCTCGTCCGTGTCCTGATCACCGCATTGCACACTGACCAAGGTCGCTAATTCGGGTCGACGAGCCAAGACGCCAATTAACTGCGCGGTCGTTTTGACACCCAGGCGCCTAACGAGAGACGTCCGGTGCATATCGACGGTACGGATACTAATCTGAAGCTCCGCAGCAATCTGCTTGCTACTCAGTCCGGCGATGAGAAAGGAAAGAACTTCCTGTTGCCGTTTGGTGAGCTCACGGATTGGGATCGCCCTATGCGTCGTGAGGTTACGCTCATAAGACGTGACGGAATGCGTGACATCGTGACCTTCCACGAACACTCCAATGATGCCGTCATCTTCGTCTGTGAGGGGGTGGTATAGCGTGTCGTAATAGGCGTGCGTCAAAACCCCATTTGACGACCTGAGCGCCATGGGGACGGCGTAGCAGACAAGCTGCTCGCCCGTCACGAACACATTGTCGAGGTAAGCCTCGATCTCGTCGCGCTCCGCTCCCAATTCAATCACGCCCGCAGCTGGACGACCTTGGAAGTCCTGCGTATCGAAAGCCTCTCTCAACGCGGCATTGGCGAAGTGAATGCGATGCTCCGGGCCCAAGGTGATCGCCACCATGCTGGGTGATGACTCAAAGACATCGCGAAGATCGGCTTGGAAACGCATTGAGCCTCCTGACTCCGAGCAACCGAAAGATGGTCTAACTCATCGGCCGAAACAATACCGATTACTGCACAGGTGTCTGCCCAAAGGCGCACTGATGCGACGGAGCAGGCGATCCAGCTGGACGCGCTTCAAGGCTGGGTGCGCATGCAGGCGGAAGCGAAATAAGGCGGGTCCACTCCCCGCCGAGCAACAAGGCTGAGGTGACACTCGGCAGGAACCGTCGCGCGAACAACGAAGTTAGCGGCCTCGTGCCAACTGCGCTTCGTTGGCTCGGATCGCCCGATTGCACTGAGCCTTGCTGAACTGGAGCTCAGTATCATCCAAGCCGGCATCGAAGCTCCGAAGATAGTACCCTCGTTCTCGACTATCATCGGATCGGCTGTACTTAGACACGCTCGCGTCTGAGCGCGCGGCGCCAATTTCTGCTCGGCAGGTGCCAGCCAACATCATCAGATCGCCACGAGCTTGATGGACGGGGTTTGCCATGAGGCGAGCCCGCCATCTGCAAGTATTGCATCGGCCGCGTCCCTGGCCGCGGACGTGAGATTAAACTCCGCCGGAGCGCTCAGAATGCGGGCAAAAATCGGGTCGCCGAGCATCGCCGGGCAGTCTCGCCCAAGATCGGCAAGCACGGTGCTGAGTCGGCGTAGCTCGATTTCGTTGTTGGCCTTTGCCGCGGCAGCGTCGAGGTCTACGCTAAACATTTGACCGTGCGGCCGGGCGGCTTGGCCGATAAGTTTTTCGCCGCCATCGCTCGGAAGTCCCCAAGTGGCGACCTCTTTGGCAGCAAGCTCGGTCATGCGCTCAATCGCGTCCGGCGCGAGCGTCATTCCGAGCTTTTTGCACACAGCGAGCCGCATGCCGTACTTCGCAATTTGATTGGCTCGATCTACTTGGGCTTGCGTTTGAGCCGCAGCGATCTGGCCCAAGCTCAGCAAGGCGCCGCACAAGAGGATCTTGAAGCAGCGCGTCGTCGAAGAACGGTCTCTGCTGATCATAATCCACTCCGCATTGCATGATTTATTGCGTCCACAACGGCACCGTAATTGTCGATCAAGGCCGCTCAACGGTCGCATTCTCGGCCTACCAAGGCCGCCGCTAACAATAGGCTTTTGCTTATGAAGGATTTGCTTACGTCTGCAATGCGTCGAGAGCAGACATTGCGGGACGCAGGTCAAACGTTGATACTGGCGCGATGGAAGACCAGCCCGAGCAAGAAGCGCTATTCCAGATCGAAGGTCCTGACGAGGACGGCTGCGTGTGGGCATGCTCGCCCGCCGGCCGCGACGTGTGGTGCCGGAACCTTGGACCTAAGGACAAGGTTATCGCCGTCCTGACTCAGTGGCTTGAGGACGTGGATGCGTCGGAGAACTTCTGAGGCAGTTGTGGCCGAAGGAGTACCCATTGATGAAGGAAGCATTCGACCGGTTCACTACAGGCTGCGCGCGCTTCGCCGGCCGGCCCGCGATGCTGGTGCTGTGCATCCTATTGGCTGCCGTCGGCGTGGCAGCCTTCATCTCCGGCAACGAGCTCTTCATTTCCGGGGCCAATATTTCGATCAGCATCGTCACTCTGCTGCTTCTTCCCATTCTACAGGCAACTCAGAATCGCGATGGCGCAGCGCTCCAGGCGAAGATTGACGAGCTGATCAAGGTAAGCGGGAAAGCCCGTGACGACCTGATCCATCTGGAGGCAAAGGACGAGGATGAGATCGAGCGGCTGAGACCGGACTGAGGCTGTTCAGGGGTGAAGCGGCGATAGTCAAATGACCGCAATGGGTCGCAAGCGGACCGACTACTGAGGTTCTAGCAGCCCCCGCCCGGGACGCAGGATCGCATCTGAATCTGCTCGACGGCTTGGCGATTGCGAATCTTTTCGTTCTGCCACTCCGCTGCCGTCATGCATACCTTTGCCGAACGGAATTTCGTCCCCGGTCGCTCTTGATAATGACAGACCATGCGGTTGGCATTCTTCGCGTCCGCAACCTTCTTGGCATCCCATTCGCTTCGATTGAGGCATAGCTGGTAGGGCTTAGCTCCGCGCTCGGCGCTTACGACCATCTGGCAAATCTTCGCGCTCGGATCAGTGTGACCCGAAGCTATGGCGGACTGAGTGGTCGCGGCGGCAGCGATTAGCGCCCCAACCGTTAAGGTTAGCATTCGGCAAATAGTCATTCGGACCTCCTGAGATTCTGCTCAGCAGACCGATACTACCTGGCCGCGGCCTCGATCAAAAGGCTCGGGCGAGGAAGAACGAACCGCCTGTGAAACCATTTTAAAAGAGAACAGTTTTGCGCCTGCTGAGTTGACGAGGTTGCGACCGTCTTTGACCTGGCCATCGCAGCCTCACGGAAGGAGGCAAAGCGATGTCGTCGGACATCAACTACTATCGGCAACGCGTGGAACACGAGCAGCGCCTTGCTAACGAAGCGACCGACCTCGCGGTGCGCAAAGCTCATTCGCAGATGGCAACGCTTTACGAAGAGATGATCGAATTGCCAGCTTCGAAGGCACAACTTCGAATCGTGGAAGATCGATGAGTTTCGCACCGAGACCGTCATTGCGGTACCGATCGAGCGACCAAATCCGGGTTGCCGGCGAACTCCGTCACCGAATCATGCTTGCGCTTGGAGCGACGCGGATCTGGCTCGGCTCCGAGAACTGTTCGAAGCCAAGATCACGGTCCCTGTGATTGCGAAGCTCATGGGGCGTACTCAGGAGGCCATCAGCTCACAAGCAAGGCGCCTCGGCTTAGTCTCGGCCAGAGTGCGTCGGCCGCTCAAAGGCACGCCGCCCCCATCAGTTCGATGAAAGGTCGCGCTCGCCGCGGCGGCGGCGCGATCGTCGCGGTGATCGAGCCGATGGATGGAGCTCTTTTCACGGTAGCAGCTGCGTGCCGCACAGAAGCAGTGACCGGCGCTGCCCGCTGCCGGCCACCAGATGCTGCGACGCCGACGCCTCAGACCCGGGTGCTGTCCAAGGTCGTGAAGTTGGGTTTCGGTAATCCTGACTTGGCGTAGCTGGTCATGAGTTCGTTCTTCCGCACCGCGAGCTGCTCGCCGAGCGCGTCCATGTCGAGTCCAGCCTTTCGGGCCTGCGAGAACATTCCCTCCATGCGCTTTTCTTCTTCCTCGACATGGTGCTCGATCTGCTCGGAGAGTACCTTGACCTTCGCATCGTAGAAGTCGTCGTCCGGTCCGCCGGCTTCGATCTCCGCGATCAGGACCTTCGCGCCATCGTGTTCAACGTAGGCTTCCTTAAGAAGATCTTCCTCAACCTTGCCCTCGCAAGCCGGATAGAAAATTTCCTCCTCGATGGTGGCATGGACGGTCAATTCCATGCAGATCTCTTCGGCGATCTTCTGCTTGCGGCCCTCGCCCTTGGCGCTTTCGAATTGCTCGAACAGTTCTTCGACCTTCCGATGATCGGCTTTCAACAGCGCGACGGCATCCTGTTTCTCGGCCATGTCATTCTCCCTGCTTGAAGTGCTGACAACAGCCATCGCGCGGGGCCGTTCCGAACAAGGCCTTTCGGGCTGGCACAAAACGGATCGCCCGCTCGCCCGGATTGTGTTCAAAGCAGAAAGGGGACTTCGATCAGGGCTCGCGCTTTGAGCTTCAGAAAAGGGCTGGCCGACTGATTTTACGTCGACCTCGGCATCCGCCACCAGGAACGCAGGAGCGCATTTGGATCTGTTCGACCGCCTGACGATTGCGAATTCGCTCGTTGGCCCATTCCGCCGCCGTCATGCATACCTTTGCCGAACGGAATTTCGTCCCCGGTCGCTCTTGATAATGACAGACCATTCGGTTGGCATTTTTCGCATCGGCGATTCTTCTCGCATCCCACTCGCTGCGGTTGAGGCATAGCTTGTATGGCTTCGCTCCGCGCTCAGAACTTACAACCATCTGACAAATCTTTGCGCCGGGATCGGTTCGAATTGCAGCCGTGGTGGATTGAGCGGCCCCGGTAGCAGCGATGAGCGCTCCAACCGTAACAACGACCATTCGGTGAGTGAACATGCGGACCTCTTGAGAATCTGCTCAGCCGACCAAAAATACCTGACGACGGCGCAGACCAAAAGGCTCGGGCAATCGGCGAAGTTGTCGAGCGAGGTTCGGGAATGAGGTCAGATGTCGGCGTGTTGAGAACCGCTTGTTTTTCCAACAGCCGCAACTGCCTCTCGAACAGCATCGCTTAGAGCATCAGAACTAATCGGTTTCGCGAGAATCTTTGCGTCGGGCAACTCGCGTTCGACCTCTTTGGGGTAGCAGGTGATGAATACGAACGGGATGTTCCGGTCGGCACAGATCGCGTGAATTGCATCGACACCGGTGCCCGAGGCTAGCTTGTGATCGGCGGTGATCAGATCCGGGCAGTGCTCTTCGGCCGCGGCGATCGACGCCTCTTCCGTCTCGACGACGTCGAAAGACGTGTAGCCTAGGTCGCGCAGGCAATCCTCGACATGTGTGGCGATGAGGAACTGGTTCTCAATGATGAGCGCGTGCAAGGTGTCCCCCTTAGGGTCACAGCGCAAGACTCACGCTAGCGACCCACAAGCCAACGTTGCGACTGCGTAACATGGTTGGCGACTCGAGTCATGCGCGCGGAATTCAGGCGACTGAACAGCGCTCATCCTTTCTTGCTGACGAACACTCCACCTCAGCAGCTTCAGCCTCCTTCGCCAATTCGTCGTACCTGGCAGCCATTTGAAAGTGGACGCTGCGCGCGATGTCGGAGTCTACCTCCCGAGCGAGCATGCGCTCGTGGTTCGCGCGCATCTTCCAATATTCAGCGGAATGGTCAGCAGGCTGCATCGACAAAGCTTATTCCCAGCGAAAACGAAAATTCAAGGGAATGGCTTCGAACGAGGGGGCGCCGGTAATCCGACCGCGGAGTTGAAGCTTATCTGAAGGAGCGTGGCACCTGCCTCGTTCTTCACCAGAACGCTGTCGTCGTAACTTATCTCGGCAGCGAAGATCAGGTCTTCGGCAAGCATCTCGCGCACGGCCCGGAGAGCGTAAGCCCGGGCGGACTCCAAGTCTTTCATGACCAAGCCTTCGGTATCGGCAATGCAGGAGCCGTCCTGAAGATGAAAAAAATATCGGGGCATGACGCCGGCTTACGACCTGCCTTCCAGTCTGGAATTCACCTAAATCACATTCGAAACTTTTCCGTCGGGCATGAGTAGTGACGGCGGAAGGAGCGCATGATGCCACGCGAATTGATCGATACCGGGACCGACAAGCGCTACGTTCGACGCGACGAGGACGGTCGCTTTAAGGAAAGTGATGACGTCGGCCGCAGCTCGGCGCAGGACCAAAAGCGACATGCAGAGAATAAGCCGAAGCCTGGCGAAGGCGACAAAGGCGATCGCTGATGCTGGGGACGATTCTTGGTCGGCAAAGCCATCGCTCACCTTGGACAGCCAAAGAGACAGCGCGACTTGAGGAACTCATAAAGACCGAGACGCCAATCTCGATCGTCGCGCAATCTCTTGGGCGGACGCAGGAGGCCATCCGTTGTCAGGCCGCCCGACAAGGTCTCCTGAAGCCAAGGAAGCGCCGGAACGGGATCTCCGGGTAATCGTTCTCAGGCCAGTTGCGAATGCGTTAGGCCCGTCGCGGTCCTCCTGCGGCGGGCCACGTTTTTTCAGTCCTTCGATTGCTCAGCATGGCTTCGTCACCAAACATGCAAGACAGACTGTATGCGCTACGGCGGAACGCAGAGGCGTGTCGCAAGCAAGCAGACATTTGCTGTGCGGGCGAGGCTCGGGACGCGTTTCTAGGCATGGCGCAAAGTTACGACCGGCAGGCCAACGCGCTCGAGCGCACAATCAGCAAATGGTCGCGATTCCACCGACCGGATGTGGTCAATGCCAGTTAGGGAAAGCCTTTCGTTGCCCCGCTGTGCCCGGTGCGATGTGGCTAGCTAGGTCTGGACGAAGCCATGGAGGGTCAGTCTCGCAATTGCAGTGGGAAGTGTTTGGCGAGCTGAGCTAGGCTTTCGCGCGCAGAGGTGTGGTGAATGAATAGCCCTCCCACTTCCTCCCATCGTTCACGGTGACGAGTCTGGTCATCAACGAGGACGTCGCCTTCCCGCGCGTGATCACGCTTGTCCCGCGCCATGGTCGTAATGATGCGGGTTCCCGGGAAATATTCCGCTGCCCAGCGCACCTTCTGGTCCGCGGCCCAATTTCCGCGCGGTACGCCAGTGAGGATGACCGGATTGAGGTGGCGGACGGCCTCGAACAGATGCATGGCGTCGTCCATCAGCGGCAGGCCGAAGTAAAAGTCCGGCGCAGTGGCGAGATTCTGCCAGAACCGGCCAAGTCCATGCCGTTTTTCGAACGCTCGCGGGGCCAAGCCGAGGACCGCGGTTGCGCCTTTGTCGAAGTCCGCCAGCACGCCATCGCAATCGAGGTAGAGCTGCCTCAAGCTAAACGTCCTCCGATAAGGCGGATTGAAATTGGCTGCTCGAGGCTTGTCCAGGGCATAGCCGCTAGAACGTCGTTGCTCTCCTTCGCCTGACGTCCCGGTGCCAATGACCAAGTGATGTGAAAGGTGCTGCCATCAGGGCGCGCTGGAGACCCTTCGATCGAGACGACTAGCGCCTCTAACCCCTGTATGTCGTCGACATGGCCGATGACAAAGGCGTCCGTGTCATCAGGCAGCGGCGTGTCAGCAGCGACCTTGGCGGCAAGAGTGACGTGGTCAGCGATCGAGCGTGCATACTTGTGCAGTAAGAGACGGCGGTCGGCTTTAGGTAATTTCCAGCCGACCACCGTGTTTCCCGGTCTGGCCGCGGCGACGATCTGATGGATCTGATCCATTCACGGGTAACGGGAGGTGATGTTGCCGGTTCCCCTGGGTAGCTGGAAAGAAATGGCGGTGAGTTGGACTGATCCCGACTCTCGGCTTTGCGGCTGGTCTGTTTATCTTCGCCAGTGGGAGATATTTTCCGAGAAATGAGACTGAGGCCGCTGGTGAGACGGCGACTAGGCACGCTTTCGGAGCAAGAGCAGACGTCGAGAATCGGCCAGACTCATTGGCTTGTCTTACAGTGGCATGCGGCGCAGGTTCGGCCACTCGAGAACGAACGCAAAACTATCTGAGGGTGCTCTGTGTAAAAGCTTTGCCTCCCAAGGAAGCGCTCGCGCGTTTTAGCTGAATGTCTGACCCAATCGATGCACTTCGCCAAAGGATGGATGCAGCCGCGCTTGCTTTGGATTTTGAGGAAGCAAAGCGCTGCCGCGACAAGATTGCTATGATCCGTGGCGGAGCTACACCAGCGGAGGTTGAGCTTGCGGATTTTGAAGGAATCGAGCGGCAAAAGCCGGGCGCTATGGGACTTGGCACTAGTCAGCAACGTACCACTCCTCCGCCTGGGTGGAAGCGACCTGAGAAGCCCAATCTAATGACTGTTGGTAAGGCTGCGCGGCGTCGGCGGCCCCAGGAGCGCTAAAGCTAAAGCGTCGACACAGCGGTCCGATCTTGGCCATCAGTCGTCGGCTCCGCGGCGGAGCAATGCTAGGCCCGCAGCGATTGCGAGCATCATCCCGCCAGCCTTCGCCTTGCCCCTGCGGCTAAGCATCGACAATCCCACTGTCGACAAAACCGAGGCGACCACGCTGATCTTTGCGCCGCCAGCGAAATGTACCGCTCGAGTGGTAGCACGGGCCACTAGGTAGGACTGGGCCGATGACGACGACGCCGGCACTTGCTCAGTCCCGGCTTCGACGCCCGGATTGCTTAGGTTGCGTCCTCTCACCGCAGGGGACTTTCCGCTAATTTCGGGCGTCTCATCCGCCCCGTTGGCCACGTGGTCGGCCGACCAAGCGCCCCTGGATCCCAGCGGTTGCGGAGTTCCTGACGTCGTGTCCTTGGCGGTCTGATGCTCAAATTCGCTGTTAAGCTCCGCACCGAACAGGAAGATGTAACTAGACAGGTAGACCCAGGTGAGCAGCGCAATGGCGCCGCCGATCGATCCGTAGGTCGCTCCGTAATTCGCGAAGCGGCTAACATAGAATCCGAATGCCGCGCTTAGCGTCAGCCACCCAACGGCACACAGCACCGTTCCGGGAGTCAGCCAGAGCCATTTCGCTGCCGCGCGTGATGGGGCGTAGCGGTATAGTGTGGCAGCTGCGGCCGCCGCGCTGGAGGCTAACGCAACGCCACCCACAACCCGAAGAATTAGGAGAACGGAAGGGGGTGCATTGGGAATGAGGCTGGCGAGGACTCGCATCGCCGTGATGAGCCCGACTGCCAAGAGCGCGAACGCCACCGCAGCGGCGGTCATGACCAGGGCCAGCAGAGTAACCTTGATGAAACCGCGCTTCTCTTCCTCCTCGTACGCGATGTTGAGTGCAGTGATGATGGCGCCGGCCGCATTGCGCGCGCCGAACAGGGCGACCGCGAGCGCGACAAGGAGGCCGAAGCCTTTCTTACTGCTGGCCGTGCTGACGACATTCATTAATTGCTCGGCGATCAGCTTGGCGACGTCGTCGGGCATCAAGCGGGTCAGGGTTTCCATGTTCCTGAGCACGGTATCGGGACTGGCGACCAAGCCATAAGTCAGCACAATGGCGCCAAGCAGCGGGACGAGTGCGAGGAAGGCGTAGAACGCCACGCCCGCCGCGACGAGACCGACATTATCCGATGCCGATTCCGTCCACGTTCTCACCAACACGTCTTTCCACCCAGCGACGGGCATCTTCCATGGCGAGGGCGCGTGGCGTCCTCGATCATCGATGATCATAGGGGGCTCTGACGTTTGCGGATGAGACACTGATGGTTGAACCGCCACTTGCTGCCCTCGTTCCGCTCCGCGCTCTACATTTGGGAATTGGGGGCGGCCTCAGCCTTCTATCGACGTGCATTGGTCGATGCGCATTGAGTTCGATTGCCCGCGACGGCTCGTCTCAGCCAAAATGGCTGCAGAATGGTTGACTACTCGACCTCGCAGCTTTCGCCTTAAGCGGGAGCAGGTGGTAGCTCGGGGTGATAGCCCGGCCTTGCCGCTCGTTCGCACATTGACCATGCCAACGGCATGTCTGCGAGATCGTGTCGGAGTCGCTAAGCTCTGTCGATTCTCAAGAGCAGCTTCAGTTGGAGGACTTTTTTGGGCCCTTCATCCCTCGATCCGAGAGGTAAGTCTGGCCGCGGGCTTGGTTCGACTTTTCGAGAAGCCGGTCTGATGTTTCGAGGGCGGCGTCTGGGGTAAGCTTAACGTCCACACCGTCAGGACCATTGACGGTTACCACGCCTTCCAACGCCTCCACCTCACTCGGCTCATTGAAAGTGGCATCGTCGTTCATGTGGATCGAACGAAAGGCGCCGCGAAAGATGCCGCACGAACTAAACGGCCGGCCCACCTCCTTTCGATTTGCCCGCTGCCTCAACTGCCTCTCGCACCCCGTCACTGAGAGCATCAGAACTGATAGGCTTCGCGAGAATCTTTGCGTCGGGCAACTCGCGTTCGACCTCTTTGGGGTAGCAGGTGATGAATACGAACGGGATGTTCCGGTCGGCACAGATCGCGTGAATTGCATCGACACCGGTGCCCGAGGCTAGCTTGTGATCGGCGGTGATCAGATCCGGGCAGTGCTCTTCGGCCGCGGCGATCGACGCCTCTTCCGTCTCGACGACGTCGAAAGACGTGTAGCCTAGGTCGCGCAGGCAATCCTCGACATGTGTGGCGATGAGGAACTGGTTCTCAATGATGAGCGCGTGCAAGGTGTCCCCCTTAGGGTCACAGCGCAAGACTCACGCTAGCGACCCACAAGCCAACGTTGCGACTGCGTAACATGGTTGGCGACTCGAGTCATGCGCGCGGATTCAGAAGCAGTCGACAGAAGTCGTTTAGCCCAGCAGCCCCTCCGTCCCGGAACGTGTAGCGCGACCACTCGTTGGTGATGGAGGGGAAAAACGAAGGTGAGACTATGGAAAATCGCGATAAAAACACAGGAGCCGAGAAGCGCCAGGACGGTATCCCTAAACCATCGGACGGCAAGGGAAGTCAGGTTGGTCGAACGCCGCAAGGTGGCGGTCAAAACAACGGCGGCTCGCGGAACGAACACAGCGGTGGCCGAGACAGCAGTCAGGATGGCGGCCAGAACGACTAGAGCGACTTCGAACGCTTTTCTGTTTTGATCGTGGCGCAAGCCCGCATCGCGTTCGTCCTATGACACAGGCGGCATGGGGCCATCTGGCAAGGGTGGCCTAGCCCGACAATTTTCGGGCTGCCGTCCGCGCCAAGAGCGGCAAAATAGGCCGTCCCCAAGACTCTGACGAACACCGTGTCGGTTGTCCAATGATGGGAACAGGAACTTGAGGCCAGAAGTTGGCCCGCCGAAACAAATGGAACAGGCATCGACACCCAATGTTTCCCTAGCTCATCATAAAGAAAGGCCTAACCATGCCTCAGTCCGATACCGCACCCGCCGTCGGCAGCGAATTGCTGGACGATGCCAAAGGAGTTGGCACCTCTGCCGTCAACCGGCTGCACAGCGAAGTCGATGCCCGCAAGAGCGACGCCGCGACCCAAGTCAAATCCGTTTCGTCTGCTATCGAGAAAGCGCGCGATGGGCTCGATACCAATGCGCCAGCGTGGCTAAAGTCGGCGTTCGACCAGGGCGCGCAGCAGGTCCAGAGGTTCGCCGATACGCTCGAGCAGAAAGACAGCCGCCAACTCGTGAACGAGGTTAGCGATTTCGCGCGCGGGTCGCCTGGCACCTTCCTAGCCGCCTGCGCCGCCGCCGGTTTTGCCGCAGCGCGCATCTTTAAGGCCGGCGGAAGCGAGAATAGCCCGTCGCAGCTTGGTCCGGTCGGGACCGACTTCCACGCTGCAAACCAGTCGCCAGAGAGTGGCGTCGGCGAGCCGAGAATGTCGACCGGCGCTACGACGTCCGGAGGCTTAGCGTGAGCAGCGCCGACACGCGTCCGTTCTCGGCCGATGAGCCGCACGTTATCGGGCGGACGGCGACAAGCGCAGCGGGCGCGGGAGGCGATAATATCGTCGATTTGATGCGCGAGCTTGTCGGGCAGGGGACGCACCTTGCCGACCAGCAGCTTAGCCTGATCAAGGCCGAAGTGCGCGAGTCCGCCGCTGACGTGAAAACGGCGGTTGGCGGGATGCTGGGCGCTGCCGTGGTCGGGATTGCCGGACTTGGTGTGGTCCTGATGGGCGTAGCCTATCTGCTCGCGGACGCGATCGATAATCTGGGCCTCGCGACGCTCATCGTCGGCGCCCTCACGCTGCTGCTCGCTTACCTGCTCTACCGCGGAGCGGTGAGTAAGATGAGCGCCACCCATATCTCCCCGGACCGATCGCAACGGACCCTTGGGCGCACGCCCGACGCCCTCCGCGGCGAACTTTGAGAGGATAGCAACCATGACTGAGACGACCACCGAAGATCCCGCCGCCATTGAGCGCGAAATCCGCCGTACGCAGGACAATATGAGCCGCACCGTCGACAAGATCGGCGATCAGCTGACAATTAAAAACGTCTTTAATGCGCTGCTCGACAAGGCCGATGAGAATAATGTGGACGCCCGCATGCTGGTAGACGGTGCAAGGCGCAATCCCATTGCGCTCGGCCTGATTGCCGCCGGTGCCATATGGCTGGTCAGCGACAAAAATTCGAAGTTCCCATCACTGCCGAGCAAGTCGGACAGGACCGACACCGACGACTACGGCAGCTTTGACATCCACCATCGCGACTATGTGTCTCACATGTCTTCGGTCGAGCAGCATGCCGACGAGGATGCGCTGGCCTACCAGCGGCGGCGCGACACGGCGCGGGCCAACTTCTTAATGGTCGAACGAGACCTTGATGAGGACGACAGCAGCTTCCGCCAGCGGCTTGACGGTCTGACCGAAAAATTCCGCGAGAAGCGCCACGCCTGGGCCGAAAGCTCGGAGAGGGCACAGGTCGCGACGAAGGAGCAGGCGCGTGCCGCGGTTGGTAAGGCGCAGGATTTGTATGCCGGCAATCCGCTAGTCGGTGGAATTCTCGCGGCGGCGATTGGAGCGGCGTTTGGGTCAGCGTTGCCCGCAACCAGACAGGAGCAGGAGAAACTGGGTCGTCTCGGTGAAAAAGCACGCGACGCGATCGACGAGAGCAAGGGGCAGGTCACCTCACGACTGCGAGACAAGAAGGACGAACTGCTTGAGAAGGCAGATGCCGCGATCAAGCCATTGCAACCCGAAAATCAGCGCCCGGGCGGTGACATCGCACAGCCGAGTGGTGCGCCATTCATAGCAGGCCGCTAGAAGGTGAACTGGGGACCGGGCGACCATTTCGCCCGGTCTAAACTTTACTTTCTGCGTCCAAAGACGTGATTGAATGGTCGACGCGGTTCACGTGCTACAGAACCGCATTTTGTCATTCTTCAATCGCTCTCACGCCCAATCCGGTCACCGAACTAGTCGGCGTCAGATTCAAACGTGCTATGTTCTCAATCAGACTTGCTTCTACGTCCGGGCCAATGATTTCGTCGCGCGTCGAAAGCCCGGGGATTAGAGGCGTATCGAACAGCATCAGCCAAGCAATTCCTTAAGCTGTGCGGGGGACAAAGGCGGCGCCAGCTGTTCCATCGTGCACTGCTGCGGTGATTTGTCTGGGCGGCTGCGCAGCAATTTCGTGCCGTGTCGAAATCGGTCCGCTGTCACTTGATCGTACAGCACCTCGACCACCAATTCAGGTCGCAGCGGTCGCCACTCTGCCGATCGCGCGGTGACCCACCGGCTTGGGCCGCCGGGTGCGTTTCCGGTGAAACCCGGCGCTTCTACGATAGTCTCAAGGCGTTCTGTCCAAGCTTCACGGTCTTTCTCTGCTATCGAAGACGTGTACCCGATATGATTGAGCAATCCGCGCTCGTCATAGAGTCCGAGCAAAAGTGAACCGACGCCAGCTTGCTTGGAGCCGTAACGAAAGCCTCCCACTACGCAGTCGGCAGTTCGACGCTGCTTGACCTTGATCATCGTCCGCTTTCCCGGCGTGTAGGGGTCTGAAAGACGCTTCGCGATGACGCCATCGAGCGCTCCACCGCCACGTGCCAGCCAACTTAATGCTCTCGTCCTATCGACAGTCGCAGGGGACAACAGCAACGCCTCTTCCACCTCGGTCGTCCTCATTTCTTCTAGCGCGGCACGACGATCGGTGAGCGGCGCGTGGAGTAAACTCCTGTCGCCAAGTGCAAGACAATCGAACGCGATGAACATGGCCGGTGTTTCGCGCGACAATTTTGCGATCCGACTTTCTGCAGGATGTAAGCGCAGTTGAAGCGCGTCGAATGAAACAGCGCCGTCGGTAGTGATGATAAGCTCGCCGTCGAGCGCGAGCCGAGTTGCGTTAAGCCGCCTCAGCATCGCCACGATCTCAGGGAAGTACCGTGACAGCGGCTTTCCGGACTTTGACCACAACCTGATGTCGTTGCCATCGCGCATGGCAATGCACCGAAATCCGTCCCACTTGGGCTCGTATTGCCAACCCGATCCTTCGGGGAGAGCTTCAGCGAGCAACGCTTCCATGGGCGGAATGGGATCCATGCAAGCGAAACGCACTCAAGCACTGGCCGCTCCCGTGAACTTTGCGGACGTCATGATCTAAGGATCAAAATGTTTTTTCATAGACGCCCGTCTTCCGGGCGATCCTGACGTACTACCCATGCTTTCTCAGGAACAAGCTCTTCGGATAGCGCTTATCGGAGGATGAATTCGAGAGACTCAAAAACGGGCGTGGGACGGACGATCGATCCGGCGATTTGGGCCGGAGGCCCACAGTCCGAAGAAGCCCGAGCGTTGTGGCTGGAACTGACTGATAGGCTGCGCAAATGGCAGCGCAATTGGGAAAGTCTGATCACTGTGCCCAAAACGTCTTCCCGATCAGCACATGTCTTCGCGGAGACAACTGACAACACCGCCATTTTCAGAGCTTTTGCGATTGCCGCGATATCGGGAAACGCGCGGTGGGACCGCATCGCGGCGGTGCTCGAGGATCTCGTTGAGCCATTCCATGACTTTAGCCCGGCACGTTTTGCAGTTCTTAGTGACCGCGATCTCGATCATGACATCGTTCCATGGTTCCGAGCGCGACGAGCGGGGTCGTCGCGGCTTCGTAACGTTTTAGGCCGGTTGCGAGAGACGGCATGTATTTTGGCTGGGGACACGGAAGGGAATGCCTGGAAGTTGCTTGAAAAGGTGCACGTGCAGGCACGTGGTTCGCCGGAAGAAATGGCATTGCTTCTGGGTACGGGGTCGAAATTTAAACTGCCTGGATTTGGCATAGCACTGGCCGCTGAAGCGCTGAGGTTGCTGGGTTACGATGTCTGTAAGCCGGACCGCCACGTCACGCGCGCAATTGGGGCTTGGGGAGTTGTTCACTTCCGAACTTGGCCAACTGGCGATTTCAGCGCTCCACAAGCCCGACCGGCGGAACTGCTGGCAACCATGCTTGCGGTTCGAGCTTTAGCAACGGCAAACACCGTCGGCGTCAGCTACGCAACATCCGCCATTTGGCTGGCTGGCTCGGTATCAGGTTCGCGACTGAAGAATGACGAATTCCGGCAGATGGTGAAAAACGACCGTCGCGCGCGCACGCACTGAGAACAAGCAGTCTGCGTTCTATTCCGGCATTTCATGCCCGTCCGGGAAGTCCATTTTGGAGCATGAGTGCGTCAGGAATGGCTGCGGAAGAGGCAGTGTTGTCGAAGACGCACCAAACGGGTCGTTCCTCGCGACCTTCGCTGGAAAGTCGTTCCACGAGGTAGCCAATCCGGTCGCGATAGCTTGAACGATACATCGAGGGTGAGCCGTGCAACCTATAGTAATGCAGACCGAGCCAGCCTCCCGGCGTCATGGCACCGGGAAAGCGTTCCGGATCGGCCGCGACCCGAGCAACGCCATGACGGCCGAGCAACTGGTCTGCCTCGGCACCAAGCCAACTCGGATGTCGGGGCTCGCACACCACTTGAGACTTCGACGCGCTTACCAGCTTATGGAAAAAACAATCGGCAATTGGCGCTTCGAACGCTAATTTTGGCGGTAGCTGCAGCAGGAGGATTCCGAGTTTCTCGCCAAGACAGGCCACTTGTTCCAAAAACGGCGTTAGCAGTTCCTCACAATCGACTAACTTGCGCTCGTGTGAAATTGATTTGGGTATTTTGACGGAGAAACGGAAGTCCTGCGGAACCAGGTCTCGCCACCTCTCCCATGTGGAGAAACGATGCGATCGATAGAAAGAACTGTTTATTTCCACCACAGGAAATACGGTCGCGTACCGCTCGATTGCTGATCCGGCCTCTGCGAAGGAATCGGCCGCCGCTGAGCCAATTGACCAGCCTGCGGTGCCGACCAGCACGCTCACGGTTAGCGAACCCTGTCGATATTGAGGGTGCCGGCGGGTAAAGGCGCAAACAACTCACTCTCTGGGCCGCTCATGTCTAGCCATGCTCTCCAATGCTCGCGGCGAAGCACAACCATCTGCCGGTTATGAATGGGTTCAACATCTGGGCCAGGGGAGGTGGTAAGTAGCGTGAAACTAGCTGGATCACCGTCGTCAGCTGTGCGCCATAGCCCAGTAAAACAGAACCACTCCTCGCCTCGCAAGGAGAACTTCCATTTCTGCTTTGGCGCCTTCGGCCCTTTGAATTCGAAGAAATGCGAAGCAGGAACGAGGCAGCGACGACTTTTTTCGAAGTTTCGGCCTTCTGACCTGAAATTGATGACCGTTCGTCCCTTCGGATTTATCGGAGTGAATCCCCACCTGAGTTGGGCGAGCTCAACCCCATCCTTCTCGCGCCGGAAGACGGGCGCCAGTTCCGTCGGCCAAATGTCATCTCGCGGTTCTAGATTGGGTGGCGAGAGGGGGGCTACGATCGGTATCGCCAAGGATGCAAAGGCCTCTGCATATTCTGCGTAGGCAACATGGTTTCCGTAATCATTGCACATCGAGGACAAACCGCCGATGAAGTCGGCCGTTCCTCACTGCGAAAGTTGAGGTGCAAGTCCAGCAGGACCTGTAATGATCGGGCACACAGCGTTGAACTCGGCGTGGGACCCTAGGCGTAGGACGCTCCGCTCGTTGGTACGCATTTGTCTCGAGCGGTACGGCCCTTCGCTAAGCCTGCGGAGCACGACCTCCCGTCATTTCACTCAGTATCGACGCTAAATCCGCAAGTCGAAATGGTTTAACGAGCCGGGGCAAGTCTGGCGCAACGCCTTCGTCCTCCGCGTATCCGGAAATCACGAGAACTCGCACGTTCAGCTGACGGCTAATCAAATCTCAAGCGAGTTCCGTTCCGCTCATGCCGGGCATCAGATGGTCCGTCACCAAAAGATCCAGCTCGAGGCCTTGACCGACCAGGTGCAGCGCCTCCTCCGCGGAAGCCGCCTCGACAACGGAAAAACCGAGATCAGTCAACATTTCCCGTGTACTGCTACGCACTAATTCCTCGTCATCAACGAGGAGAGCGGTGCCTGCAATTTCGGCAGACACCTTTGCGCGGCTGGAATGAGTAGGCGGCGAGGCAATGCTCGCATGCGTGGGGGGTCGGGCGCTCAACCGTGGACGCGCGAAGTTTGGTTGGGTGTCGGTCGCGAGAATCGCTCACGGGGAGGCGATCATGGCCCCCTGCCTCTACTGGCTGGGTCATGCGGCCTCCTTGTTGTCAGAGACAGGTGAGGGGGCCAATTTTTTAGAGGGGCTCTGAAGTTGGTCTGCTTCCCCAACTTCCCGGCCTTGGTATGGCTTAGATATAACCAGTGATCGGGCGTCACCAGAAACGGCTGAACCTTCCGACGCAAAACTGCGAATTTCTGAACCGCTTGGTGATTGGGCGTCACCAGCGCTTTGACCCTGTGGTGATGTTGCGTCACCAGTTGGGGCACCTCTTGGTGACGATGTGTTACCGTCGTTTTTTGCTTTGGCGGGCGTCCACTTGAGATATTCGTTCGTCGCCTGGCGGTAGGGTGGGGCCTTGCCGGACGTGATAAATGTGAGCCGATAGCGCCTTGCTCGACGCTGCGCCCACGACTGTTCGGTCGGCTCATCGATTAGTCCGTGGTCCCACAGCTTCGCGACCGCGAGCGCAATGCGCCCGTTGTTCAGGCGACATCGGTTCGCACCCTTCAGTCGCTCGCCAATCTCCTCATAGGTGATGGCAATGTCGCCGTTATTGTAGCCGTTGAAGCGGCGAAGGATTTCTAAAAGAACACCACGCTCCAGCGGTGACAGCGTTAGATAGGCCGCGGAGTCTGCCACCGCTTGCGGCAGGCCCACCCAGCCCGCCGCTCGCGTGTCAGCCTTGTGTGCCGCTTGGGGCTTGGCCCTACCCATTAGCGGCCTTCCTCGTCCGCTCGTCACAGCGATCGACAAGCTGCCAGCCGTGTCCGAAGCGAAGCAGGCGGGCGTAGGTCCGCGCCTGCAGATAGTTGGTGAATTGACGATCGTGGCCCACGTCCTGGGCGGGCAGGACCGTCACCGCATAGCCCATGCCGTCTTCAGCCTCGGCCAGCAACACCTTGGGAGCGGGCGCGTCCATCACGCTTCACCTCGGCTGGAGGCTGCATCGCGTAGTGCTACCGCCTCGGCTTCAAGTCGATCGCCCTCGGCCTCCATAATGTCGCAGGCGGCATCGAATTCTTCGGGCGACAAGTCTTTGAAGAAGCGAAACTCCGGTTGCTGGTGGAAGGGATGCGGGGCCTTGGCGAGCCATTTGGCGAAGGCGTCGACGCGGCGTTGGCGAAGGGCCATTAGCGGCCTCCTGTCATCATGGTGGTGCCATCGGCGTACCGGTGACCGTGCAGAGCGACGTGGTGAATCAGCGCGGCGCGAAGGTCGGGGACCGCCTCGACGAAGTCCTGAAGCTCGCGCCAGCGCCCGGTGTGGTAAGCGTCCACCCACTCGCGTTGGCTTTCGCTATGCGCTTTGTGATGTTCGGGGGCGTCCATCGACATGCCGACCTGGACGCGATTGCAGTCGGGATCGACGACGAGGAAGCCGCCACGATCTATCCAGCGTTCGGTCCAGACTTGGGCGAGGGCGGCGAGGGGATCGGGGCCGCTCATTGGCCCAACTCCAATTCCCGGCCATCATGCTCACAGCCGCCGGGGTCGCCGTATTCACAGCCAGGGCCGTCGGCGTACTCCGCGAAGTCGCCGTGGTCGTCTTCCGCCCGATTGAAGTCTAGCTCGTCGCCGTTGGCCTCAAAGTCAGCATCGCCGGCAAGTATGTCGAGCGCTTCAATGCAGGAATTGACCACCACACCCAACGCGCTCGCGAAGGCGGCGACTTGGGCAGGAGACAGTTGCGGTTTAACGTAAATCTGGGTAACACGATCATGCATTTTGGTTTCCTTTCCAGTGCATGACCCGCAGCGAGGCTAGACCCCTCGTTGCGGGTCGTTTCGTTTCAGGCGGCGGCGCGGAACGCGGCTTCCAGTTCAGACCGGCGAAAGTAGAGGCGACGGCCCTTTTTGATCGCTGGGAGATTCCCGGCTTCGACCAGATGATAAACGGCGCGGGGGGTCACCCCGATGTACGCCGCGGCGGCCGTGGCACCGGCGAGAAGATCATCAGCAAGCATTTTCCAAGTACTCCGTTATAGTGGAAGTGACGACTTCCACTACCTAGACTTTCCGCCTCCTTCGTGCAACAAGAAAGTGACGATCCTCACTTCCGGAGCCTATGTGGCTGTTTTTCCGCTAACTTTCGCCCAAGTCGGTGCCATTCTTGCGACGATCCATGGCGTCTCGGAAGGGAAAGTTTCCGCGCTTCAGTCCCGCGTAAAGGACTTTCAGCGACGCGGTTTCCCGAATGGCTTGAACACTGGGAAGGGCAAAGCCGCCGAATATCAGCCGGAGCATGTCATCATGTTAGGTGTGGCGTTCGAGTTCTTAGAGCTGGGCATGACGCCAGAACGCATCGTGCTGCTTTTGTCGTCGGCAGAGCCAGCCGTCTTGCCAGAAATGCGTCGCATCGCGAGCAAGGGCCGCGGCGGCCTCCTCAGGAAGAACAAAACTCTCCTGTACTTCGACCCACGTGGACTCACTGATCTTCGCGAGGGCAGGGACTTCGAAAAATCCCGTACTGCCGTGATGATAGGAACGCCTGCCGATCTCGAGAGGCGCTTCCTCTCCGACGTTTATGGTCATCCCCGATTAGCAGTCGTCGATCTCTTTCAAATGTGTTGGGACCTTGTGGAAGCAACGATGGAAGTCGTGGACGAGCAGCAAGAGGAAGTCAGCATAGCCTATGTCGAGTGGGGACTCTCCACGTGACCGCAATCCGTAAGCGGGTCTGGACAGACGGTAAGGGCGAGGAGCGCCAGGCGTGGCTCGTCGACTATCGCGACAGCGGCGGGAAACGGCGGGCCAAGCAGTTCGCTCGTAAAAAGGATGCCGAAGCGTGGTCGACTCAAGCCGCTTGGCAAGTGAGCCAGGGCGTCCACACAGCCGATAGTCAAAGCGTCACCGTGAAGCAGGCCGGCGACATTTGGATTGCCCGTGTGGAAGCCGATGATCGCGAGCGCGCCACGGTCGACAATTATCGGGCCATCCTCGATCGCCATATCGCCCCGCTAATCGGCGCTGAGCGGCTTAGTCGCCTAACGATGCCAGCGGTGCGGATATTCGCCGACAAGCTGCTGGAGAGCCGTTCTAGGCCCACGGCGGCGCGAGCGCTCCATCATCTGCGGATGATACTGAAAGAGGCGCAGGGCCGGGGGCTGGTCGCGCAGAACGTCGCCTTGGGCGTCAGGCTTCCAAAGGCCGCCCGCGAGAAGTCCAAGGTGGAGATCCCGAGCAAGGTGGAGCTTAAGGCGATGCTGGACGCCAGCGGGCCGGAACTGCGCCCGTTCGTCATGACAGCGATCTTCACCGGGCTTCGCGCGTCCGAACTACGCGGGTTGGTGTGGCGCAACCTCGATCTAAAGAAGGGGATCGTCACCGTCACCCAGCGCGCCGATCGCTTCGACCAGATTGGCCTGCCCAAGAGTGAGGCCGCGCATCGGTCGGTTCCCCTGCCGCCGGCGCTGGTGTCCGAGTTGAAGGCGTGGAAGCTGCGGTGTCCGATCTCCAAGCTGGATCTGGTGTTCCCCGCCGCTGGTGGCGGTGTCCTGAACTATAAGAACTTCATGACCCGGCAATTCCTTCCGATGCTCGTGAAAGCCGAGCTTAAGCGGTACGGGCTCCACGCCTTGCGTCACGCTGCGGCCAGCGCCTGGATTCATCAGGGCATCGACCTGAAGCGCCTCCAGACGTGGATGGGACATGGCTCGATCCAACTGACGATCGACCGCTACGGGCATTTGCTGAAAGACGATGACCGGGACGCGGCATTGGCGGCGGCGGCGCAGCGCGAGTTGCTCGGCTAGACGCAACATGGATGCAACACGGCATCCGTTATTGGCGGTTTTCTAGGGCGCAACGCCACACTACGAATCTGAGGGTCGGACGTTCGAATCGTTCCGGGCGCGCCATTTTTCCATTTTGATCTAGCAGTCGGCGACACAGGGTGTTCGCCAATGCGTGACCATCTCCAAAGAAAACGGCCCGAGGTCTTCACCTCGGGCCGTCTTTTCTGCTGTCGCCAGGGATCAGCCGCGTTCGGGTGCCGGCTCGGGCGGCGGCGGCGGCGGGGGTGGGGGCGGCGGGGGACAGACGTCCGACGCCAGGATCACCGACCCGTCCGGGCAGGTCTGCGTTGCCGGGACCGGCGGCGCCGGCGGAAGCGGCGGCGGTGGCGGGGGAGGCGGCGGGGCCGCATCCGCGAAATTGTAGATCAGGCTGGCAAGGATCGAGTGCGACTTGAACTTGCCCTCGATATCCGCGCCATCGTCGCGCTCACGCACCGTGCTCGGCCGGAAGTAGCGATACTTGGCCCCGATATCGATGTTGGGCGAAACCGCATACCGAACGCCCGCGATCGCCTGCCATGCGACGCCGCCGTCGCGCAGGTTGGTCGTGCCCGACCCATCGCCAAGGTCGAAGCGATACTTGCCCCAGGCGAAACCGGCGCCCGGGCCCGCATAGAAGCTGAGGCCGTTCTCGTCTCCGACGTCGAGCAGCAGGTTGGTCATGATGGAGACGTAGCGCGTGCGACCGTCGCCGCTTGCGGTGAAGGCGTCGATGCCGCCATCCCCATCGGGAAGACGAGCCGTGTAATCCTTGTGTGACGCGCGCTTGAAGCCGAGCTCCAGTTCCGCGCGAGCGTAGCCGGCGTCATATCCGAACAGGACGTCGACGTCGTAACCAAGCTTATGGTCGACGACGAGCACGTTATCGAGGGCGACGGTTGCGTCCTCATAATCGAACTTCGTATCCTTGGCGGCCATCAGGCCCCCTTCGATACCGACATAGAGCGAACGATCGCGTGCGACGGCGGGCGTCGCCATCATCGTGCCGGCGAGCAGCAGCAAGCCCAAGCGCTTCGTCATAGGTTATCCCCCTTGTGATCGATCAGATGATCGCCGGGGGGCATAACAGATTTAACGGAAAATTACCAAGCCGCGGTGGGGCAGCCTCTGGCCCCTGAGAATCGACGCCTATGCGGTCATCGCCATGGGGGCGCCCTCGGTGGCGCGACGAGCGAAATCCTGGGCAAGCTTTTGATGCCAGTCGCGCGCCTGCGGGGTCATCGAGCGAAGAGCGGCGGTCCGCTCCTCGGCGGCGCGACGCATGTAGAAGCGCTGGTTCGATTCCATGACGCGGTCCTCCCCATCGACCCCCTCGTCGACGGCGGGAAATCTGACATCCAAAGGTAAAGGGATGGTTAAGCGGGAAGGGCTCCTTCCGTGCCGCCTTGGGACGATCATGTGGCCGGCAAGTGACAAATGTTCGAAAACGGTTTATCGACGAAACCTAACGACTCGTCGCTCGTTCGCGCTCTATTGGAGGACGATATGCTGAGTGTGGGTACCCAATTTGATCCGGCGCGCCGCGGCTATCACGCCGTCTATCGCGACAATCAGGTCAACCATTGCCCGGGCTGCGGCCGCACCCATTGGTATGTCGGTCGGTCGATGGCCGAATGCGGATTCTGCGCGACCGCCTTGCCCCTGTCGGAAAGCTATCGCCAGACCGCGACGGCGATCATTCACCGCCGTGCAAAGACTCCATCCCATTCTGCCTTCGCGGCGTAAGTCGCGCAGCGGGTGGCGCGCGCCTGAAAGAGCGGGGAGGGCGCGCGCCGCTTTCGCGACAAGTGGGTTTGAAGCGGGGCGCGGCTTTCATTATCTTGGCGGGATGAGACGCTTCAGCCTCGCCGTCGCTGCGCTTGTGGCGATGATGATCCCGACGGCCGCCTTTGCCGATGCCGGCAATTTTACATTGGTCAACCGAACCGGAAGCGACATCCGTGCCCTTTCGGTCCGGCGTGTCGGGACGAGTGCATGGCAGCCACTCGGCGGCAATCCGGCCGACGGTTCGCGGACGGCAGTGGCCTTCGCCAACCCGGACTGCGCCTTCGACATCCGTGCAACCTTGGTTGGCGGGGAAGCGGTAACCTTCCCTGGCGTCAATCTGTGCGAGGTGACGACGGTAACGCTTAACCGCAACCGGTCCGGCGGTCTTTGGGTCGATTACGACTAAAGGCTCGTGACGCCCGATATCTCACCGAGCGGAGTGGAGCTCGGACTATCGGCTTGGCCTCAACCGTCGGCTTTACGCTGTCGATCAATTTGGCACCCGCAATGAACGGAACGCCGAGGCAGGCGAGCGCCAGAATGACCCCGCCGTAGCCCGGGTAGCTTTGCTGATAGTGGATGCCGCGTTCGATCGCGCCGACGGCAATCGCATATGTGACAAGGAACGCCTCGAAGCGGGTCTTGATCGTGAAGAGCCGGGCAATCTTTGAACGCATCGACATTGGTTAAGCAAACGCCGTGCCAACCGCGGCGTTCCGCCAAATTGGTCTTAACCAGAGCAGTTAATTGTCAATTAACCCGACGTTAGTTCGTTCAATGTCAACAATTCGAGCAGGCAGTTGCGGGCCTGCTCGATCTCGCGAACGAGGGTGGGCGACTGAATATCCGCAATCGCAATCTCAGCTGGCCAAAGCCGGTCGATCAGCTTGGACAGCCGGTCGAGCGAAGCGGGATCGACCAGGAATCGCGGATCGACCGTGGACGGGTCGCACGCCACTCTCAGGCGAAGGCAGGCAGGTCCGCCGCCATTCGCCATCGATTGGCGAACGTCTACGAACTCGACCCGGCGGATCGCGCCATTGGAGGCCAAGTGCCGCTCGATCCACGCAGCAACGCTCGGCGTGTCCCGGCACTCGGTGGGCGCGACCAGAGTCATCGTGCCGTCGGGCAGCGTAAGGAGCTGCGAATTGAACAGGTACGACCGGATCGCGTCGGCGAGCGGCACGTCCGATGACGCGACTTCGACCAGCTCGAATCCATCGACCTTGGCGGCGAGTTCCGCGACCAGCCCATCGCGGTCAACAAATGCCTGCTCGTGGGCAAAGAGAACCGGGCCATTCGCCACCGCGACGACATCGTTGTGGAAAGCACCGGCAGCGATCGCCTCCTCGCTCTGCGCAGCGAACAGCGTCCGATCGCGGTCAAGGCGATGTAGCCGGGCAACAGCGCGGCTCGCCTCGAGATGCTGGCGAGCGGGGAAGGGACCGCCAGTCACGCCATAGACGAAGACCTCAAGTCCCGGCTCTCCGTGGGACGCAGTCAGTCGCATATGGTTGGCCGCGCCCTCGTCACCGAACGCGGTCGGGACGGGGCCGTGAACAGCAAAAGCGTCGTTCGCAAAGGCGAGGCGCAGCTGCGCCAGCGTCGCCGGCCATTCGTGGCTGCGGTGCGGCATCGATTTCAGATTGGCGACGGTCAGGTGACATCGGCCGTCGGCGGTGTCGGGGGCGGGGCTGATCGTGGCCGCATTGGCCGCCCACATCGACGATGCGCTCATCGCATTGGCGGCGATCACGGGTTCGGCAGTCTCGATCGTCGTGCCCAGTGCGTCGAGCCATCCTCGCGACGGACGAGGCGGTGGGACGAACACGCCCTGCTTCAGCCCGAGGGCAAGGTTGGCGCGCATCTTGTCGATGCCCTGAAGCGCCGCGGCCTTCGGATAGGAAACTTCGCCGGCGTTGCGCGCGGAGGCGAGGTTGCCGAGGCTGAGACCCGCATAATTGTGGCTCGGCCCGACCAACCCGTCGAAGTTGATTTCTTCGATGGCCATCAGCGCGGCACCGCGAGGACCCGGTCGCCCGGTCCTACACCCAAATTGTCCATCGCCTTGGCGTCGATGTCGAGATCGCCGTGGTCGTTGCGTCGGGCCTGGCCGTAGCAAGCGACGAAATCGCGGCCGGTACCGGTCGCCAGCATCATCGTCGAAGCCTCGCCGCGGACTTCGCCGCCGACCCGAAGCCACTCGGCCTCCATCACCGTCTTGATCCGATCGGTGCGGGCAGTGACCGTGGGCCCGCCGTCGAAGATGTCGACGTAGCTGTCCCAGATGAAGCCTTCATGCTCGAGCATCTTGAGCGCTGCTCGCCCCGTGGGATGCGGCTGGCCGATGACCGCGCGGGCGCTTTCGGGAAGCATGGCGATGTAGATCGGCGTCTTCGGGAAGAGGTCGGCGATGAACTGAGTACCGTGGACCGCGTTGAATTCGTCGGCTTCCGGGAACGTCATGCCAAAGAAGCGTCCGCCCAGCGCATCCCAAAATGGGGAGTGACCGGCCTGATCCATCACCCCGCGAAGCTCGGCCAGCACGGTTTCGCCGAAACGGGGACGGTGCTGCTTGATGAACAAATAGCGCGACCGCGCGAGCAACATGCCCAGCCCGCCGGCGCGCTCCTGCGGATGGAGGAACAGGCCGCCCACCTCGCTCGACCCTTCGAGGTCGGTGGTCAGCGTCAGCGCCTGATTGCGGAAGATGCGTCCGAGTTCGGCGCTCTTCTGCGTCAGGGTCGAGATCAAATAGCTGTAGAAGGGGCGATCGTTGCCGACCTGGCCGAACACCTGGCACGTCCCGCGGATCGCGCCGCTGCGGGTATCTTCCAGCATGAACATGTAGAGGTCGTCGGCCGGCATCTGCCCGTCGCGCGAAAAGCCTTCCTCGGATCGTGCGAGCTTTGCTTCGAGCGTCGCCTTCTCGGCGGGCAGGTTGGTGAACCCGCCACCGGTCAGCTTGGCAAGGTCGTAGAGCGCTCGAAAATCGTCGGGCCGGGCGGCGCGAATGCGAAAGCTCATGCCGCTTCCCCGGCAAGCCGCAAAATGGTCAGCGCGGACAGCGCGGCGCGCTCCGCAAGGCTTTCGACGATCAGATATTCCTCCCTCGAATGGATCGCGCCGCCGCGGACCCCCATTGTGTCGATCACCGGCACATTCTGCGCGGCGATGTTGTTGCCGTCGCAGACGCCGCCGGTGGGCTTCCAGTCGATCGACTGACCTAGGTCGGCGCCAGCCTGGCGGACGATCCCGAACAGGTTCTCCAGCGGCGGCGTTATTGGTTTGGGCGGGCGGGCGAAATGTCCGTGAACATCGACTGCGACGTCATGCTCGGCGATGATCGCCGCGACCGCTTCGTCGATGAGGGCTTGTGCGCGCGCCTGATCGTCAAGCGTCGCGGGACGCATGTTCACGCGCAGCACCGCCAGGTCGGGGACGACATTGTTTGGCCCGCCGCCATCGATCTTCGCTGGGTTGATCGACAGGCCGGCGCGGACGCCCTTCGACAGTCGAAGCGCGAGGTCGGATGCGGCGACCAACGCGTTCCGCCCGTCTGCGGGGTTGCGCCCGGCATGAGCCGACTTGCCGCGGATCGTAAAATCGAAATTGCCGCTGCCGGGACGAGCGCCCGCCAGTGTTCCGTCGGGGAGAGCCGACGGTTCGTAAGTCAGCGCGGCGCGCTTGCCGCGGGCCGCCTGCGCGATCAGCGCGGCGGAGCCAAGGCTCCCGACTTCCTCGTCGCTGTTGATGACGATTTCATAGCCGATCGCGTCGCGCCGCGGGCTTGCCTCGACCGCCTTCAAGGCGGCCAACATCACGGCCAGCCCGCCCTTCATGTCGGCGACCCCGGGTCCGCCGAGGACCTTGCCGCGTTCGATCCAGTGAAGATCTTGGAAAGGGTGGTCCACGCCATAAACCGTGTCCATGTGCCCGGTGAACAAAAGTTGCACCGGCGCATTGGGCCGAACGATGTGATGCAGGTTGCGCCCATGGCGAACCTCGAAGCGCTTGCCGGCGGCATCCACCGCGTCGACCGGCGTCGGCGCGACCAGCGTCGGGTCGCCCGGCAAGTCGGAAAAGGCCCCGGCGAGGCGCGCCGCGATCGTCGCCAACCCGTCCAGATTGCGTGATCCGCTGTTCACCGCCGACCAATTCTCGACATGGTGAAGCATGTCGGCGGCCATCGCCTGCTCGACACAGTCGCGTTCGATGCTGGTCAGTTCCCCCATGGCGGTGCTGCCTAGCGCGGGATCGGGATCAAAGCCACTCCCCGAACCCGTCGAGAATAGCGCGGTACATGTCGCGCTTGAAGGGAACGATCAGCTCCGGAAGGAGCCGCGGCTCGACCCATTGCCAGTGGCTGAACTCGGGATGATCGGTGGCAATATCGATATCGTCGTCGGTTCCGATGAAGCGGGCGAGGTACCAGTCCTGGATCTGACCCTTCCACTTTCCCTTCCACAATCTGGCGGCGATCGCGTCGGGGATGTCGTACTTCAGTTGCTGAGGATGGCAGGCGATCTGCTCGACCAGGGCTGGGGCAACGCCAGTCTCTTCCTCCAGCTCGCGCAACGCGCCCGCCCAGCTTTCCTCGCCGGCGTCGAGCCCACCTTGCGGCATCTGCCACGCCTCGTCCTTGTTATCGATGCGACGGCCAACCCAGACCAGATTGTCGGCGTTGATCAGCATCATGCCGACCCCGCGGCGGTACTTGGCAATGTCGTTCATGGTCGCCGGACTAGCGCAATCGGTCGGGGCCGAAAAGCGATCGGTGGCTCAGGCGGTCTTGTCCTCGGCCGTGTCGGTCGTGGTCGCGCCGAGGCCGAGTCCCATACCCATGCCCATCCCGGCGCCTCCAGCCATGCCGCCGCCGCCACCACCGCCGCGACCCCCACCACCGCCTTCGCGACCGCCACCGCCACGGCCGCTCGAGGCGGGGCGGGTCGGGCCCTGTCTCGGGATCTCGAGGCTCGTGGGGATGGGGTCGAGGGTCAGCGCCTTGCGGACGAAGTCACGAAGCGACACCACCAGTTCGGCGGTGTGCACCGGCCGGCCTTCCGCCAATTCACGCGCTGCGGAGGCCGCCAGCCGCACCTGTTCGTCGGTGCCGAGCAGAATGACGTCGGAGAGCGCGGCTTCAACCGCATCGCGGGTCCGCCGTGCCCGGTCGCTGCCGGTCGCTTCGACATCATCGCCGCGCTCGCGCAGTTGCCTAAGATGCGTCGGATCGACGGCCAAATCGCCGGTGAACGACCCGCCAAGCACTTTATAGGCGGCGATCAGCGTCTTCAGCCGCTCGTTGATCTGGCGGTTCTCCCGCTCGCGGCGTTGCTGGATCGTGTACATCGCCAGCAAGCGCACACCGACGCCGATCAGCGTGATGAGCGCGAGGCCGAGGACGGTCGACAGGATGCCCTGCCAGCTTGAAAAATCCATTCCCCGCATGAACGTCGTCCCCTTCATCCGCTCAACCACTGAAGTACTTATTCGACGCAAATCGACGCGAGTTTCGATTGCGACGGCATCATCCCGCGCTTACTTCGAGGCCATGGACCGTGGCGGAGTCATGAAATGGTGGCGTTCGCCCTGGTGGCTATTGGCGCTGCTTACCGGTGCTAAGAGCTTCGCGGACAACCCCATCCTTGGATCGTCCCGGCTTAACGCGGCGGGACTGCATCAGCGGCGCAAGCGGCTGGCCCATGTCATGGCGGATCGTCGAAGGGCGAAGCTGGCAAGTTTGGTGCCGGATCATTTGCGTGCCGAGTTCGACCGCAATGGCTTTATCGTCGTCCGCGACGTGCTTGCTCCGGACGAGTTCACGCGTCTCCAGTCCGACCTGTTCGGAAGTCGCTTGCCGTCGCGAGCGCATCAGCAAGGCGACACGATCACTCGGCGCATTCCCGTGGGACCGGAATTCCTGCAGCGCTTTCCCGTCTTGCGGGAATTGATCGAAAGCCCGCGCTGGACCGGTATCATGGCTTATGTGGCAAGCACCCGATCCAAGCCGCTCTACTACATCCAGTCCGTCTTCGGTGGGATCGAGCAGGGGCCTCCCGATCCCCAATTGCAACTCCACGCCGATACCTTCCATCCCTCGCTCAAGGCGTGGCTTTTCCTGACCGACGTCGGAGAAGAAGACCGACCGCTGACCTACGTCGCGGGGTCGCATCGCTTTACCGAGGCAAGAGCGGCATGGGAGCATGCGAAGAGCGTGGCGATCCACGACGATGCCAACCATCTGTCGCGTCGCGGATCGTTTCGAATTGCGCCCGAGGAACTGGCCGACCTTGGCCTTCCGGCGCCGACCCATTTCGCCGTCCCGGCCAATACGCTGGTTGCCATCGACACCAGCGGTTTTCACGCCCGCGCCGACTCCACCCGTCCGACCACCCGCGTCGAACTATGGGCCTATTGTCGCCGCACGCCCTTCCTTCCCTGGACCGGCTTCGACCTCCTTTCCTTGGGCCCCATCGCCTTCCGACGAGCAGAATGGCTCGGCCGGGCGGTCGACTGGCTGTCGGCTCGAAAGGTCATGGTCCAGCATTGGCGCCCCGTCGGCCTCCGTCGGCCAATCGATCCGTGACGATCGGTTGCGCATCGGCACTGGCATCGGTTTGCCCACAGTCGTAAGGGGGAGGTCAACCACAGTTTCTCGATGAATTAAGGACCCGCATGACCCAGTCGGCGACCCACCTGCTGACCCCCGAAGAAGCCAACGCGCACCCACCGATGGAGGCGATGGTCGTCCGTTTCGCCGGCGACAGTGGCGACGGGATGCAGCTAACCGGGGGGCAGTTCACGCTGTCCACCGCTCTGGCGGGCAACGACCTTGCCACCTTCCCCGACTTCCCCGCCGAAATCCGTGCCCCGCAGGGGACGACGTTCGGCGTCTCGGCCTTCCAGATCAATTTCGGGTCGACCGCGATCGAGACTGCGGGCGACCAGCCTGACGTGCTCGTGGCGATGAACCCGGCCGCGCTGAAGGTGAACGTGAAGGCGCTTCGCGACGGCGGCCTGATCATCGCTGACGAGGGCGAATTCACCGCGCGCAACCTTGCCAAGGCGGGCTACGACCAAAGCCCGCTCGACGATGGCAGCCTCGCCCGCTGGAACTTGGTGCGCTTCAACATCAGTCAGCTGACGCTCGATGCGGTCAAGCCGTTTGGGCTTGGCAACAAGGAAGCGCTTCGCTGCAAGAATATGTGGACGCTCGGCCTTGCGCTGTGGATGTTCGACCGCGACCGCCAGCCGATCGTCGACTGGCTCAATTCCAAGTTCGCTAAGAAGCCCGAGCTTGCCGAAGCCAACATCGCCGCGCTCAACGCCGGTCACGCCTATGGCGAGACGGTCGAGATCGGCGCGCATATCAGCCAGCATCACATCGCCGCCGCGCCGGCCGAACCGGGGCTTTATCGCACGGTGACCGGTGCCGAGTCGCTGTCGGTCGGGCTGGTCGCGGGCGCGCAACTGGCGGGCCTGCCGATGTTCTTCGGCGGCTATCCGATCACGCCGGCGTCGGCGATCCTGCATCACCTCAGCCGTCTTAAGGAATATGGGATCACCACGTTTCAGGCGGAGGACGAGATCGCAGCGATCTGCGCCGCGATCGGCGCGAGCTACGCCGGACAGCTGGGCGTCACCTCGTCTTCCGGTCCGGGGATCGCGCTCAAGGGCGAGGCGATGGGCCTTGCGGTGATGACCGAAATGCCGCTGGTCATCGTCAACTCGCAGCGTGGCGGGCCATCGACCGGGCTTCCGACCAAGACCGAGCAGTCCGATCTTTATCAGGCCGTCTATGGCCGCAACGGGGATGCGCCGATCCCAGTGATCGCGGCGCGTTCGCCCGCCGACGCTTTCGATTGCGCAATCGAGGCGTGCCGTATCGCGGTTCGCTACATGACGCCCGTGCTGCTTTTGACCGACGGCTACATCGCCAATGCGGCCGAGCCGTGGAAGGTGCCCGACATGTCGGGATACGCACCATTCCCGGTCAGCTTCGCGCCGGAGCAGGAGCCGGGCACGCCCGTCCTGCCGTTCGCGCGCAACGAGGAACTGGCGCGGCCCTGGATCAAGCCCGGCACCGTCGGGCTTGAGCATCGCATCGGCGGGATCGAGAAGGCGCCTGGCAGCGGCAACATCGACTATTCGCCCGAAGCCCACGCCGAAATGACCCGCGTCCGCGCGGCGAAGGTCGCGGGCATCGCCAATTCGATCGGCGAACAGGAGGTCTGCCTCGGCAATTCGTCGGGCAAGCTTGCGGTTGTCGGTTGGGGCTCAACATATGGCCCCATTCACCAGGCCGTGCGGCGCGCCCGTATGCGCGGGCTCGACGTTGCCCACATCCACATTCGCCACATCGCGCCGTTCCCGGCCAATCTTGGCGACCTGCTGCGCGGCTATGAGCGGGTCATCGTTCCCGAGATGAATACGGGGCAGCTGAAGACGATGCTTCGCGATGCATTTCTTGTCGACGCTCGCCCGGTCAACAAGGTCAGCGGCCAGCCCTTCACCATCGCCGAGATCGACGCGGCGATCGCCGAGGCATTGGCATAGCCATGGCCTACACGCCGCGAAATCCGGGCACGCGCAAAGAGCAGCCTCCGCTCAAGCCAATCAACGCCTGGCCCCTGATCGCGATGCTCGTCGTCGTCGTTTTCCTCTACCTCTGGTTCAACGGATATTTGGTATGAATGAGGTGACCAAGATCACCACCGCCAAGGATTGGGCGTCGGACCAGGAAGTCCGCTGGTGCCCCGGCTGCGGCGACTATGCGGTCCTCAAGGCAGTACAGCGCACGATGCCCGACCTCGGCACCGCGCGCGAGAAGACGGTGTTCGTCAGCGGGATCGGCTGCTCCAGTCGTTTTCCCTATTACATGGCAAGTTACGGCTTCCACACGATCCACGGCCGCGCCTGCGCGGTCGCGACCGGAGTGAAGCTCGCCAATCCCGAACTCGACGTGTGGATCATCACCGGCGACGGAGACGCGCTCAGCATCGGTGGCAATCACACGATGCACCTGCTGCGCCGCAACCTCGATTGCCAGCTACTGCTGTTCAACAACGAGATTTACGGCCTGACCAAGGGTCAGTACTCCCCGACCTCGCGCATCGGGACGCGGTCGCCCTCGACGCCGTTCGGGTCGGTCGACAGTCCCGCCAACCCTTGCGCCTTCGCGCTCGGCTCGGGTGCGCGGTTCGTGGCGCGCGGGATCGACGTGCACAAGAACCTCCCCGACGTGCTCAAGGCAGCGCACGCCCATCGCGGCGCCAGCTTCGTCGAGATCTTCCAAAATTGCGTCGTCTATAATGACAACGTGTTCGCGCCGTTCACCGACAAGGGCGTCGCCGCCGAGAAGCAGCTATGGCTCAAGCCCGGCGAGAAGATGCTGTTCGCGGGAGGCACGAAGGGAATCGCGCTCGACGTCGAGCGGCTGACGCTGAAAGTCGTCAACGGCGACAGCGATGAGGTGATTGTCCACGATCCGAAAAATCGCGGGATCGCGCACATGCTGGTCGAAATGCCGGGTGACGTCTTCCCGGTCGCGCTCGGCGTTCTTTACGACGATCCCAAGCCGACCTTCGACTGTGCGGTGATCGAGCAGAATGCCGCCATCGCTGCCGGCAAGACCCCCGACCTGCAGAAACTCGTCAGCCAGGGTCAGACCTGGCAGGTCGAGAAGGAGCCGAGGGCCGAGTGATCCCGCGCGAGCTCGTCGGCACGGCGTACATTCCCGGCGGCGAGACGATGAGGCTCTACCGCCGCGGCGGCGATCACATGATTCTCGTCGATCGCGAGGAGCTGATGTCGACGCGCATGAGCGGGTCGGAAGAAGCGCTTGCAACCATGACGATCGATCGGCTCGGCGCGCCGGAGCCGAACCTGCTGATCGGCGGATATGGCATGGGATTCACCCTCCGTGCCGCGCTCGCCATGCTCCCGTCAAAAGGGAGAGTGACCGTCGCCGAACTTGTACCCGACATCCTCGACTGGGCGCGCGGGCCGATGGCAGCGATGACCGGCGACTGCCTCGACGATCCGCGCGTGACGATCCGCATCGGCGATGTCGTCGAGGCGATTGCGGAAGTGCAGGGTGCCTACGACGCGATCCTGCTCGACGTCGACAATGGTCCGGACGGCCTCGTCCGTACCGCCAACAACCGCCTCTATTCGCCATTGGGCCTGGCCACCGCTCGGGCTGCACTTCGGCCCGGCGGGATCATGACGATCTGGTCGGCAGGAGAGGACCCGTCCTTCACCCGCCGCCTTCGCGAGGCCGGTTTCCGGGTAGAGGAGCAGGTCGTTCGTGCGCGCCAGAACGGCAAGGGGCCGCGCCATCATCTGTGGTTCGCCGGGATCTAGCGATGGATAATTTCACGCATTCGCTCGCCGGCTGGGCGCTTGGACAGGCGGGCCTCAAAACCAAGACGCGCAAGGGGCTGGCCGCGCTGATTCTCGGTGCGAACATGCCCGACATCGACGTCTTCTTCGGCTGGGTTCCGTGGCTTCCGCTCGCGACCCATCGCGGTTTCACGCACGGGCTAGTCGGCGGCGTGCTGCTGATGCCGCCGTTGCTCGCAGGTCTCTTGATCCTGCTCGATCGATGGCAGGTCTCGCGCGGCGCCCCGTTCAAGAGCGGCCTGGCGATGCACCCAGGCTGGCTGGTTGCGCTTTGCTATCTCGGTGCGCTGACCCACCCGCTGCTCGACATGCTTACCACCTATTCGGTCCAGCTGATGTCGCCGCTTTCGAACGCTTGGTATCATGCCGACGGGCTGTTCATCATCGACGTGTGGCTGTGGACCTTGCTCGCCGGATCGATCGCCTGGTCACGTTGGCGCGAGAAGCGTGACAAGGCATGGCGCCGTCCGGTTCAGGCGGCGATCGCCATCGCGCTCGGCTATGTCGCGCTTCAGCTCGTCGTCAGCGATCGGGCCGAAGCTGCAACGGTTCGCTGGGCGGGGGGCCGGGAGGTCGACGCCTTTTTCGCCTCGCCGCAGCCGGCCCTGTCATGGCGGCGCGACCTCGTGTGGCGCGAGGGCCGCTGCTACCGTCGTAGCGCTTACGATCCGCTGGGCGGCGGGATGAGTGCCGTCGGTGCCTGCCAGGATCCGGGGATCGACGACCCGTTGGTTCGGCTGGCGGCGGGCGGCGATCGAGAGCTTCAAACCTTCTTCCGCTGGTCGGTTCTGCCGATCGCCAGTGTCGTCCGCTCACGTTGCAAGGCCACGATCGAGGTCGGCGATGCGCGCTACGGCGACACGGCGGCGAACAATCGGCTCGGGCGCACCTCAACCGTCCCGCTTAGCGGCCCCGGCTGCCCTGCGAAATGAGCGCGCCGACGATCGTCTGGTTGCGTCGCGACTTGAGGCTCGCCGATCAGGCTGCCTTCGTCGCCGCGGCTGCCGAAGGACCCGTGATTCCCGTTTATGTGCTCGACGACGACACCCCCAAACATCGCGCAATGGGCGCCGCGTCGCGCTGGTGGCTGCATCACAGCCTGGAGGCGCTCGACGCCGACCTGCGGGAGCTCGGCTCGCGGTTGATCCTCCGGCGGGGCAAGGCAGCGGCCGAACTTTCGGAAGTGGCAAAGGACGTCGGTGCCACGCGCGTGCACGGGCTCCACCATTATGAGCCGTGGTGGCTCAATGCCGAGCGCGCGGTGGCCGAGACGCTCGACCTGCAGCTTCACGATGGCAACTACCTCGCCCCGCCCGGCACCGTGACGACCGGCAGCGGCGGGCTGTACAAGATCTACACGCCGTTCTGGCGCGCCCTGTCGCAGCAGATGCCGCCTCCGGAGGCCCAGCCCGCACCGGGTAAATTAGCGTCTCCCGAAAAATGGGCCGAAAGCGACCGCATTTCCGACTGGTCGCTGCTGCCGACCAAGCCCGACTGGGCGAAGGGCTTCGGATCCGACTGGACCCCGGGCGAAGCGGGCGCCGCTGAGCGTCTCAAAGATTTTGGCGAGGAGGCGTCGCATTACGACGGCCAACGCAATTTGCCTTCGGTCGAAGGCACGTCGCGCCTGTCGCCGCACCTCCACTTTGGCGAGATTTCGCCGGCAACGGTGTGGCACGCGGTGTCCGGTCGGCGCGGCACGGTCGGCACTTTCCTCAGCGAGATCGGCTGGCGCGACTTCGCGCAGAATTTGATTCTGCAATTCCCTGAATATGGTCGGACCAACGGGCGCGACAAATATGATGCGCTGCCTTGGCGAAAGGCCCCCGCCGAGTTGCGCGCGTGGCAGCAGGGGCGGACGGGCTACCCGATCGTCGATGCGGGGATGCGGCAGCTCTGGACGAGCGGCTGGATGCACAACCGCGTGCGGATGATCACCGCGAGCTTCCTCGTGAAGCATTTGCTGATCGATTGGCGCGAGGGCGAGCGCTGGTTTTGGGACTGCCTGATCGACGCCGACTACGGCAACAACAGCACCAACTGGCAGTGGGTCGCCGGCACCGGCGTCGACGCCAGCCTGTTCAGCCGGATCATGGCCCCGCTCACCCAGTCGGAGAAGTTCGACGCGGCGGACTATGTCCGGGAGTGGGTGCCGGAACTTGCGCGATTGGATGACGAGCACATCCACGATCCGCCCGACGACCGCCGCGGCGACTATCCGGTCAAGATCGTCGGCCACCGCGAGGCGCGAGAACGGGCGCTGGCGGCGCTTGCCAAGACTCGGTGAGGCGGGAATAGGTCGCGGCATGGCATCGAGGGGGCAACATCTGGTCCGCGCCGATCGCGCGTTCGCGACCGGGCCGGGGATCGTCGGCTGGCTGGTCGCACCGCTGTTCGCGCGACTGGTCGACCAGTTGCACGATCGGCTCGCGATCGGCGGGATCGACTCCACCTTGCCCGACGGATCGAAGCGCCGCGTCGGCTTCCATGCCCCGGGCCCTGTTGCGGTCGTCCACCTGCGAAGCTGGATGGGCCTCGTCCGTCTCGCGACCTCGGGGTCGGTCGGCTGGTACAAGGCGTGGGCGGCGGGCGAATGGACCTCGCCCGATCCGGTGCCACTATTCGAGCTGTTCATGGCGAACGCGGTCGCGCTCGGTGACCTTGCCCGTGCCAAGGGGCCGATGCGGATAGTGAATGCGATCGCTCACCGCCTCCGCGACAATGCGCCGGTCAAGGCGCGGCAGAACATCGCCGCGCACTATGACCTCGGCAATGATTTTTACGCGGCCTGGCTCGATCCGACGATGACCTACTCAAGCGCCCGCTTCGGAGTGCCGGGGCAGGATCTGCAAATCGCCCAGCAAGCCAAGATCGGCGCGCTGCTCGACCGGCTCAATCTGAAATCCGGCGACCGGCTGCTGGAGATCGGTTGTGGATGGGGGACGCTGGCGATCGAGGCGGCGAGGCGCGGCGCAACCGTCGTCGGGCTGACCCTGTCGACCGAACAAAAGGCCTGGGCGGACGAGCGGATTGCCGAGGCAGGGCTGTCCGACCGGATCGACATTCGCCTGCAGGACTATCGCGCGATCGACGAACGGTTCGACGCTGTCGCCTCGGTCGAAATGGTCGAGGCGGTGGGCCAGCGTTATTGGCCCGACTATCTCGATTGCATCGCGAGGAACCTCAGGCCGGGTGGGCACGCCGCACTTCAGTTCATCAGCATCGACCACCGCCTGTTCGACGATTATGCCAAGAGCGCGGACTTCATTCAGGCGTACATCTTCCCGGGCGGAATGCTGATCGACGAGCCCCGTTTCGAAGCGCTCGCGCGCGGTCGGGACCTTTCATGGGACGATCGCAACGGCTTCGGGAGCGACTATGCCGAAACCCTGCTCGAATGGCGCCGTCGCTATGACGCCGCGGTCGCGGCGGGTCAGCTCGAAGAATTCGACGAGGCATTTCACAATCTCTGGCGCTATTATCTGATGTATTGCGAAGGCGGCTTCCGCGGGCGCGGCATCGATGTCGCGCAGGTGACGATGATTCGAACGTAAAAGGCGCGACCCGGATCGACCGGGCCGCGCCATTCTTTCGCGATTTATGTCGCGTTACTTCTTCAGATACTGTTTGCGCACCTGCTGAGCGAGCGCCTGGCTGCCGCTCTTGGCGTCGCACGCCGCAGCCGTGCCGGCCTTGCCGAGGACGGCCGCGCTGACGCCGCAGACGTTGGCTGCGACGCCGATCGGCACCTGCGCCTGAATCTGGTTGTTGTTGAGCACGTCGAGGTCGTTGAGTGCCTTCACTTCGACGTCGGTCAGGATGTCCTTCAGGATCACGTCGCCAACCGTGACATTGACGAGTCCGCTCGGGACCTGAACCTGTGCGGCCGCCGGGGTGAGAGCGACGGTTCCAAGCGCGAGGGCGCCGGCGATCATATATCTACGCATAAGCCTACTCCTTACAGTCGAAAGCGCATGCCGCGTCCGGAGGACGTCTCCGGGCGGAGTATGCGGGTTTCGCGAAGAGGCTCAAACGCGGGTAGATCGTTGCGGATGCCGCCGAAACGCTCAACCGTTATTGATTCAAGTTAATTCGAAACAGCTTCACTGACTTGGTGACGGGCTCCCGTCGGCAAGCCGCTTGCCAGCATCGTCAGGATCGAAGTCGCCACTTCCTCAGGCGCTTTCAGCGTGCTCGGTTCTTCTCCCGGGAAGGCCAATTGCCGCATGCGCGTCCGCGTTGCGCCTGGATCGACGATCAGGACGCGCAGCTTTCCGGCATGGGCCGTCTCGTCGGCATAAGCGCCCAGCATCGTGTCGAACGCTGCCTTGGACGCGCCGTAACCACCCCAGAACGCGCGCGGTGTTTCGCCGACCGACGAACTGATTCCGACGACATCGGCGCGCTCGGCCCGGCGCAGCATGGGATCGAACGCCGCGATCAGGGCCTGGTTCGCGAGGACGTTGAGCTTGAAGACCCGCTCCAATTCTTTCTGGTCCAGATGTTCGACCGGCGACAGGCTGCCAAGCATCGCCGCGTTGAGCACGAGCAGGTCGAGGCTGCTCCAGCGATCGGCGACGGCCTGCGCGAGCTTGGAGATGCTGTCCCCGTCGTTGAGGTCCATCGGCGCGATGGTCGCCTTGCCGCCCGCGGCGTGGATCCGTTCCTCTACCTGTTCGAGCGCGGCGGTCCCGCGAGCGGTCAGGATGACGTGCGCACCGGCGGCGGCGAGCGCTTCGGCGGTAGCGGCACCGATGCCGCGGCTTGCTCCCGTCACGAGCGCAAGTTTGCCTTCGTACGGCTTCGTGTCGGTCATAAAATCCTCGTGTTAGCGGCTGGCGACCAGCGACAGGACGCGCGGCTTGCCGTCGACGTCGCAGTCGGTGAGCGTGGTGGGGTAGTCGCCGGTGAAGCAGGCATCGCAGCGCTGCGGCGTCGTCGAGTTACGCGTGTCGCCCATCGCGCGATACAGCCCGTCGATCGAGATGAAGGCGAGGCTGTCGGCATTGATATACTTCGCCATTTTCTCGACGCTCATCTGCGCGCCGAGGAGTTTCGCGCGCTCGGGCGTGTCCACTCCGTAGAAGCAGCTGTGCTTGGTCGGCGGCGAGGCGATGCGCAGGTGGACTTCCTTTGCGCCGGCATCGCGCATCATCTGGACGATCTTGACCGAGGTCGTGCCCCGAACGATCGAATCGTCGATCAGGACGATGCGCTTGCCATTGATCAGCGCCGAGTTGGCGTTGTGCTTCAGCTTGACGCCGAGATGGCGCACTTCCTGGCTGGGCTGGATGAAGGTGCGGCCGACATAGTGCGAGCGGATGATGCCGAGTTCGAACGGAATGCCCGACGCCTGGCTGAACCCGATCGCGGCGGGGACGCCGGAATCGGGAACCGGCACGACGTAGTCGGCCTCGACCGGCGCTTCCTCGGATAGGACCGCGCCGATGTTCTTGCGCACTTCGTAGACGCTCTTTCCCTCGGCGACGCTGTCGGGACGCGAGAAATAGACATGCTCGAAGATGCACGGCCGCGGATTGGCCTTCGCGAATGGACGGAAGGAGCGGACGCCCGCTTCGTTGACGATGACCAGTTCGCCCGGTTCGATATCGCGCAGATAGGTCGCGCCGATCACGTCGAGCGCGACGGTTTCCGATGCGAAGATCGTCGCTTCGCCAAGCTTGCCCATCACCAGCGGCCGGATGCCAAGCGGATCGCGGCAGGCGACGAGGCCTTCGGGCGTCAGGCACAGCAGCGAGTAGGCACCCTCGACCTGACCGAGCGCGTCGGTCAGCCGGTCGAGCGGTGCGGAGAAGCTCGACGTCGCGACCAGATGGATGATGACTTCAGTGTCGCTGGTCGACTGGAAGATCGAGCCGCGGCGGTTGAGCGCACCGCGAAGAGTCATCGCGTTCGAAAGATTGCCGTTGTGCGCAACGGCGAAGCCGCCCTGCGCGAGTTCGGCGAAGAGCGGTTGAACGTTGCGGAGCGCGGTCTCGCCGCTGGTCGAGTAGCGGACGTGGCCGATACCGGCGGCACCCGACAGCTTGCGGATGATGTCGTCGCGATCGAAGCTTCCCGCGACATGCCCCATCGCGCGGTGCGAATGGAAGTTGCGCCCGTCATAGGTGGTGATGCCGGCCGCTTCCTGGCCGCGGTGCTGAAGCGCATGAAGGCCTAGCGCGACAAACCCAGAGGCATTGTCTGCACCCCAGATGCCAAAGATGCCGCACTCCTCGCGAAGCTTGTCGTCGTCGAACGGGTCGGTCGTAAGCATCGGCCGCGAATCCTTCGGGGGCAGGGATGACGGGCCTATAGCGGGGTGTCACACCGTTGTCTTGCTTAGCGTCGGAGGCGATTGACCTTTACGGAAACGTAAACTACTAAATTCTCTATGCTTGCCACCAAGAGCCACTATTCGATCGGCGACCTTTGCGATGAGTTTTCCGTCACCGCACGGGCGCTGCGTTTCTATGAGGATGAAGCGCTGATCGCGCCCGAGCGGCGGGGAACTCAGCGTCTCTACTCCGACCGTGACCGAGCGCGACTGGCTTGGATTTTGCGCGGCAAGCGCGTCGGCCTGAGCCTGGCCGACATTAAGGAACTGCTCGACCTCTACGACCTTGGCGACGGCCGCCAGACCCAGCGCCTGAAGACGATTGAACGCTGCCAGCAGCAGGTCGATGCGCTGGAGCGGCAGCGGGTCGATATCGATGCCACCATCACCGAACTCAATGAATTCATCGCCCTGTTGGGCGGCGAACGCAGCCAGGAAAGCGAATAGTCATGCCCGTCTACAATGCGCCGGTCCGCGATACGAAGTTCGTTCTCGACCATATCGTCGAGCTCGGCCGCTACGATAACCTTCCGGCCTTTGCCAACGCGTCGGCGGACATCGTCGAAGCGATTCTGGAAGAGGGCGGCCGTTTCGCCGGCGAAGTGCTGGCGCCGCTCAACCGCATCGGCGACGAGGAGGGCTGCACCCGCCACGACGACGGGTCGGTGACGACGCCGACCGGGTTCAAGGACGCCTATCGGCAGTTCTGCGAAGGCGGCTGGACGACGCTGTCGGCGCCCGAGGAATATGGCGGGCAGGGTCTGCCGCAGGTGCTCGCCACCGCGGTCAGCGAATATGTGCTGTCGGCCAACCAGTCGTTCGAAATGTATCACGGCCTGACCGCCGGCGCGATCGCGTCGCTGCTGGTCAAGGGATCGGACGAGCAGAAGGCGACTTATGTGCCCAAGATGGTTGCGGGAACGTGGACCGGCACGATGAACCTGACCGAGCCGCATTGCGGGACCGACCTCGGCCTCATCAAGACCAAGGCCGACCCCAACGAAGACGGAAGCTACTCGATCTCCGGCACGAAGATTTTCATCTCGTCGGGCGAGCACGACATGGCGGAAAACATCATCCACCTCGTCCTCGCCAAGATCGCGGGCGCGCCGGACAATGTGAAGGGCATCTCGCTGTTCGTGGTGCCCAAGTTCATGGTCAACGACGACGGATCGCTGGGTGAGCGTAACGCGGTTTCGTGCGGGTCGATCGAGCACAAGATGGGCATTCACGGCAATTCGACCTGCGTCATGAATTATGACGGCGCCAAGGGCTGGTTGGTCGGCGAGGCCGAAAAGGGCCTCGCCGCGATGTTCATCATGATGAACGCGGCGCGTCTGGGCGTTGGGCTTCAGGGCCTGGCGCAGGGCGAAGTCGCCTACCAGAACGCCGTCGCCTACGCGAAGGACCGTCGCCAGGGCCGCGCGCTCAAGGCCGAGAACCGCGATCCCGACGCAAAGGCCGACAATCTTTTCGTCCACCCCGACGTTCGCCGCATGCTGATGGAAGGCCGCGCGTTCAACGAGGCGGCGCGTGCGCTGGTGCTGTGGGGCGCGCTTCAGGTCGACCTGTCGCGCCAGTCGCAGACGGAAGAAGAGCGGCAGACTGCCGACGACCTGATCTCGCTGCTGACCCCCGTCATCAAGGGTTACCTCACTGACCGCGGGTTCGAAGTCGCGGTCAACGCTCAGCAAGTGTTCGGCGGGCATGGCTACATCCGCGAGTGGGGGATGGAGCAGTTCGTCCGCGACGCGCGCATCGCCCAGATCTACGAAGGCACCAACGGTGTGCAGGCGATGGACCTGGTCGGGCGCAAGCTGGGCAAGGACGGCGGCCGCGCAGTTCGGGCTTTCTTCGAGCTGGTCGGCAAGGACATTGCCGAGGCGCGCGCGGCAGGCGATCCCGCAGAGCTTGCCGCTCCGCTGGAAAAGGCGGTCGGCGATCTCCAGGCTGCGACCATGTGGCTAGCGCAGAACGGGATGGCCGATCCCAATCACGCGGGCGCAGGCGCCTATGCCTATATGCAGCTGATGGGGCTCGTCAGCCTTGGCTGGATGTGGCTGAAGATGGCCGCCGCGTCGGATCGGCTGCGTACCGTGAACGGCGAGGATGCCGGCTTCCACGAGGCGAAGCTAACGACCGCGCGCTACTTCGCACAACGCGAACTGGTGGCGTCGGGAACGTTGCGGCGCAAGGTCGAGGCCGGCGCCGACAGCGTCATGGCGCTTCCGGTCGAGGCGTTCTGATCGAAGTCTAGCTAGCCTTGGTGACGTACCAGGGCTGAAGCATCGTCGCCCCGCTCATGACCGGGCGGGGGGCGAGGCGGGCCATGTCGAACTTCTCGTTGAATTTGACCCCGAACTTGTTCGCCTGCGCCCAGCGCACGACGCCGACGACCGGGCCGACGCCGACGATGTCGATGGTCATATAGTCGCCGGGTGCGACGTTGCGCGGGCATTCCACCAGCGCGCCCATCGCGGAGATGTTGCGGAGGCGGATTTCGACCGTCTCGCCATCGATCGCGGCGATCGCGCGACGCATCAGCCGTTGGCGCGGTTCGCGAACGCATTGGAAGCCATCGGCTTCGACCGTGATGCGGCTGGTCATTTCCAATGCGACATCGGCCGTTCCCGGCTTGCCGAAGATGTAACCCTGAACCTGGCTGACGCCCAGTTCGCGGATCAGCTCCAAATCGTCGTGAGTTTCGACGCCCTCGGCGGTCGTATCCATGTCGAGGCTCTCGGCCAGCGTCACGATCGCGCGGATAATCGCGGCATTGCGCTTCATCATCGACGCGGCGCCGCGGACAAAGCTCTGGTCGATCTTGATCTTGTCGAATGGCGCCTTTTTCAGATAGCCAAGCGACGAATAGCCGGTGCCGAAGTCGTCGAGCGCCAGGCGGACACCGAGCGCCTTGAGGCGTGAGAAGGTGCTTTCAGTCGCGTCGCTGTCGGCGAGGAAAACCCCCTCGGTTATTTCCAGTTCGAGACGAGCGGGAGCGACTTCGGATTCGCGAAGCGCCGCCGCCACCGTCTCGACGATGTGCGGATCGTTGAACTGGATCGGCGACAGGTTGACGGCGATCCGGACCTGCTCGGGCCAACGTTTCGCCTCTCCGAGCGCGGTTTTTAAAACGAACGACCCGATTTTTCCGATCATTCCGCATTCTTCAGCCAGCGGGATGAATTTGTCGGGCGAGATAGGCCCGCGCGTGGGATGATTCCAACGAACCAGCGCCTCGAACCCGCTGATCTCTTCATTGGCGGCGAGGACGATCGGCTGATACGCCACCCACAATTCGCCGCGATCGAGCGCCTGACGAAGGTCGTTTTCGAGAACCTGGCGGTTGGCGGCTTCGCTGTGCATTGAGGATTCGTAGAAGCAGTGCTTGCCCCTGCCAGCGGCCTTGGCAGCGTAGAGCGCAAGGTCGGCGTTCCGGATCATGCTGTCGGCGCAGCTTCGTCCAGGGTCGCCGATGGTGATACCGACCGACGCACCGATCGTCACGCGGTGACCTTCGATCATGTACGGACGCGAGACCTGTTCGATAAGCGTGCGTGCAAGGCTTTCGAGCAGGCCGGTTTCGACGGTGCCCGGCAAGACTGCCTTGAATTCGTCGCCGCCCAATCGACCGACTTGGCCGTGGTCGCCCATCACCGCGATGAGGCGCTGACCGACTTGCCGTAGCAGCGCATCGCCTACCGGGTGGCCAAGAGTGTCGTTGACGTTTTTGAAGCGGTCGAGATCGATCAGGAACAGCGTGCAGCCCTTCTGGCGGCGGGCGGCGTTGCGAAGCGCTTCGTCCAACGTCTGGCGCATCAAGGCTCGGTTGGGCAGGCCGGTCAGCGAATCGAAGCGGGCGAGGCGGCTGATTTCTTGCTCCGACCGACGTTGTTCGGTGAGGTCGGTGCCGATGCCGCGGAAGCCGAGGAAGCGACCGTGGGCGTCGAACAGCGGATTGCCAGACAGCGACCAGTGAATGTCCTCGTCGCTCGCGGCACGCACCACGACGTCGCTGAAAGGGAAGCGAGCCGACAGGTGGAAGCCCAGCGTGCGTTCTTCCCGAAGCCCGTCCGAGGGTGTGTTGTCGACCGAAAGCAAGTCGGTGAATTGACGGCCGAGCAGGTCGCGGGCGGGGACGTTGAAATCGTCAGCCAGCTGCTGCGACACGTAGGACAAGGTGCCCTGCGAATTCGTCTCCCAGAACCAGCCGCGACCGCTATTTTCGAATTCGTCGACGAACTGCAGCGCCTTGCGCGCCTGCGCTTCGAGCCGGAGGCGCTCGCGAGCGGCGGCAATGACGGTGCGAGCGCTCGTCATGCTGTAAGCGACGTTGATGAGCGCAAGGAAGCCGACGCCGACGAACACTTCGACCGACGGCGAAAGCAGCAACGAACCGGCAAGGGCGACCGTGGCGTTCACGATCGCGACCGGAGGTGAGGAAATCGACACGATCATCGCGGCGCCAATTCCGGCGCCAAAAGCGAGGGCTAGGAAGCTGAAGTCGGTCGGATGATGTCCGGCGGCCAGGAGAAAACCATAGCCAACCCAGAGCGCGCTGCTGACTCCGACATAGGCGCAAAGCCCGAGCGATATCGTCTTGGCACCGAGCTTCAGTTTCTCCCGGAAGCGGAGCGCCGCCCATGCAACGGCGTCAAGAACCAGGACCGCGACGACCGGGACAAGCAATGGGATGGCGGCATTGCCCATCTGCATGCTGGGATGGAAAAAAACGCAGGCGAGGCCCCACACGAGATGGGCAGCGCCGAGAAGGATCGGCGCCAGGTCGAACATCGCAATGCGCTGGTCGGCAAGCTGCTCGTCGTCGATAGTCTCGGGTGTCCGCAGGTCGAACGTCAACGCGTCCGAAATCGAGGCCTTCGCATTAATGGCGTCGCCACCGGCGACCGCAAACCGCGACCTACGCATCCTGCCTGAAACTCCTTCAGGCAAGGGATTAACCACCCAACGATTAACACTTAGTCAAACGGTCGCGGTAAGGTGCGAATTAAGCATCTTCCTGCGGAAGGAAGTCCGGCACCGACAGATAGCGCTCGCCCGTGTCGTAATTGAAGCCGAGCACGCGGGGCTTGTCGCCAAGCTCCGGCAGCTTCTGCGCAATGGCCGAGAGGGTCGCGCCGGACGAAATGCCGACGAGGACACCTTCCTCACGCGCCGAGCGCCGCGCCATTTCGCGCGCGTCTTCGGGATCGACCTGAATGACGCCGTCGAGGAGCGACGTATCGAGGTTTACCGGAATGAAGCCCGCACCAATGCCCTGGATCGGGTGAGGGGCGGGATCGCCGCCGCTGATGACCGGCGACAGGGTAGGCTCGACCGCAAATACTTTCAGGTTCGGCCACGCCTTTTTCAGCACGCGGGCACAGCCGGTGATGTGGCCGCCGGTGCCAACCCCGGTTATCAGCGCGTCGAATGGCGCATCGCGGAAATCGGCGAGGATCTCGTCGGCCGTCGTCTTGATGTGGACGTCGATGTTGGCGGGGTTATCGAATTGCTGCGGCATCCACGCGCCCGGTGTCTCCGCAAGGATTTCTTCGGCACGGGCGATGGCGCGCTTCATGCCTTCTGCGCGCGGCGTGAGATCAAATGTCGCGCCATAGGCGAGCATCAGGCGGCGGCGTTCGACCGACATCGAATCCGGCATGACCAGGATTAGCTTGTAGCCCTTGACTGCGGCAACCATCGCCAGCCCGACGCCGGTGTTGCCGCTGGTCGGCTCGACGATCGTGCCGCCCGGCTTGAGCTTGCCCGACCGTTCAGCTTCCTCGACCATCGCGAGCGCAATGCGGTCCTTGATCGATGCACCCGGGTTTGAGCGTTCGGACTTGATCCAGACTTCGGCGTTGTCGCCAAACAAGCGGTTGACGCGAACATGCGGCGTATTGCCGATTGTCTCGAGGATCGTCGAAGCCTTCATCGTGGTTTCTCCTGTCGGGTCGCAGCGTCAACATCGGGAGCGTCGAAGCTGGTTGCAAGCCTGATCTCCGGGAATTTCCATGCCCAGATGGCGACGACGGCAATCGCACCGATGCCGCCGCCGACGACTGCGACGACGGGACCGACGAGCGCGGCGAGGAAACCGCTCTCCGCCTCGCCAAGCTCATTCGAGGCGGAGATGAACAGCGTCGAGACCGCGCCCACGCGGCCGCGCATCGCGTCGGGCGTGTAGAGCTGGATCAGCGATTGGCGGACGTAGACCGAGAACATGTCGGCGGCGCCGAGAATGGCGAGACAGCCGATACTGACCGCCATGTTGCGCGAAAAGCCGAAGACGATCGTCGCAAAACCGAAGACGGCGACAGCGAGCAGCATCTTCACCCCGACATTGGTCTTGAGCGGGCGGAAGGCGAACCAAGCGGCGGTCAGTGTCGCCCCGATCGCAGGCGCGGCGCGAAGGTGGCCGAGCCCTTCGGGCCCGGTGTGGAGGATGTCGCGCGCGAAGATCGGCAGCATCGCGGTCGCACCGCCGAGCAGTACCGCGAACAGGTCGAGGCTGATCGCGCCGAGCACCAGCTTATTCTCACGCACGTAACGAAGGCCGTCGACGACTTGGCTCCACGGCGACGCGGCGCCGCGCACTGGCCGCTCGATCGGCGGAATGCGGAACAGGCCGAGCAGGGCGACCCCGAACAGGATGGCGCTGGCTTCGTAGGGCGCGGCGGGGCTGTAGGCGTAAAGATAGCCACCGATCGCCGGACCGGCGATGGCGCCGCTCTGCCACGCGATCGACGACAGCGCGATGGCGTTGGGCAGAATTGCGCGCGGCACGAGATTGGGCGCAAGCGCGCCGAGCGCGGGCCCGGCGAAAGCACGCGCGACGCCGAGCAGCGCCGCGATGCCATAGAGCCAGTAAAGCGACATCGCGTCCTGCCACGTGACGATGGCCAGCGTGGCGGCGCACAAAAGCTCCAGGCCGACCGCGCATCGCGCGACGACGCGTCGGTCGACGTGGTCGGCGACCCATCCGGCCACCAGGCTGAGCGCGAACAGCGGGACGAATTGGACCACGCCGATCAGCCCCAAGCGGAGCGCGGCGTCCTTCATGTCCATCGTTTCGCGGGCGATGTCGTACACTTGCCAGCCGATGACGATGACCATCGCCATCTGCGCGATGGTCGCAGACAGGCGAGCGAGCCAGTAGGCCCGGAAGGCGGGGATCTTCAGCGGGGCCGGGACCATCATTCGCGCCTAGCGGCCCCCTTAGGCGGCGGCAACCGGATCAGGCCGCGAATGCCTGGGCGAGGATTTCATAGGAGCGCACGCGCGCCGAGTGATCGAAAATTTGAGAGGTGATCATCAGTTCGTCGGCGCCGGTGCGAGCGACGAATTCCTCGGTTGCCGCGCGGACGGTCTCCTTCGACCCGATCGCCGAGCATCGGAGTAACCCGTCGAGCATCGCACGGATGTCGAGCGGAAGCGTCTCGGCAAAGCCGGCGAGGGGGGGCTTCAGCTTACCGGGGTTGCCGGTGCGGAGCGCGACGAACGCCTGCTGAAGCGACGTCGCGAGCAGTTGTGCTTCCTCGTCAGTGTCCGCCGCGAATACGTTGAAGCCGAGCATCGCATAGGGCTTGTCGAGATAGGGCGATGGCTGGAATCGAGCGCGATAGACGGCGAGCGCCTCGATCATTTGCTGCGGCGCGAAGTGCGACGCGAAGGCGTAGGGCAGGCCAAGGTGCGCGGCGAGCTCGGCGCCGAACAGGCTCGACCCAAGGATCCATACCGGGACGTTCGATCCTTCGCCCGGAACCGCGCGGACCCGGCGGGTGGGGTCGACGGGACCGAGGTAATCAAGCAATTCGACGACGTCGCGCGGGAACTGGCCCGCATCGGAGGTCATTGATCGGCGCATCGCCATCGCCGCGGCCTGGTCGGTGCCTGGGGCTCGGCCAAGCCCAAGGTCGACGCGACCGGGAAACAGCGCGTCGAGCGTGCCGAATTGCTCGGCCACCTGAAGCGGTGAATGGTTGGGGAGCATGATCCCGCCGGCGCCGATGCGAATGGTCGTGGTGCCGCCAGCGACATGGCACAACGCCACGGCGGTAGCGGCGCTTGCGATCCCGGGCATCGAGTGATGCTCGGCCATCCAGAAGCGCTGGTATCCCAAGCGCTCGGCATGCCGGGCGAGATCGCGCGCGTTGTTGAGAGCGATGCCAGCATCGCTGCCTTCGGCGATGGGGGCGAGATCGAGAACGGAAAAAGGAACCATGATCGCCATATGGGGCGTCAGGTTGCGATTACGAACCCAGTTCGTCGCGCGACGCCATGGCGAGGATCGTCGACCACTCTTCGTCGGTGACGGGCGATACCGACAGTCGCGACTGGCGCAGAAGAGCCATGGCCGACAGCGACGATTCCTTCTTCATCTCAGCGAGGGTGACAGGACGCTCCAGCGGCCTGTGCGGCTCTACCGGCACCTTGACCCAGCTTCCATCGTCGCCATCGGCCTCTCCCGGTCCAGCGATGCGGGCGATGCCGACAATGGCCCGGTCGGCGCCGCTATGGTAGAAAAACGCCTCGTCCCCGGTTTGCATGGCACGAAGATGCAGGCGGGCCGCGTTGTTGCGTACGCCGTCCCAATCGGTCCGGCCGTCGCCGACGAGGTCGTCCCAGCTGTAAGTGCCAGGCTCCGATTTCAGCAGCCATCTTGCCACCATAGGCTCCAATTAAGCGCGATTCGTCCGCGAGTTTACGCCAGCATCGGCTTGGAAATCAGCCAAATTGCCTAATGTTCCGGTCACCTGTCCCGGTCCGGGCTCGACTCATCGACGATTTCTTGTGCAACGCAGCATTGTCGCTATTTGACCGCTATCGAATTTGAATGAGCGAGCGGATCCGCTCTTCGTCGCGACCACGCTGACGGCAGGATCCCAGAGCAAGTCGGACGCACTCTCCCCGCCGCCAGAGCGATTTTTCGCTCCGCGACGAAGGACGGTCGGCCGCATGGTTTAGAGATAAGATTGACGAAGTTTTTGGGTGCCGGCGGTGCGTCGGCGATCATGGCTACCGCGTTGCTCGCCCTTGGCGGATCCGGTCAGGCATTCGCGCAGCAGATTACGACTGCTGCCAGCAACATTCCCTTGGTCAAGGCCGCCGTGACGGCCACCAATGCCAGCCTGCCTGCGGTCCCGGCGATTGCCACGGTCGCTCCGCGCGTCGCCGCGCCGCTGAGCCAGATCGCGCCGCCGATCATGTCGCGCCAGCTTCCCTCAATCTTTCAGGGCGCCGCGCCAGCCGCCGCCGTCGCTCCGTCGCTATCGTCGCTGGTGAGTGCGCAAATCGCCGGTGCGCCCCTCGACGAGGAAGGCAAGTGCCTTGCCACCGCCGTCTATTTCGAGAGCATGGGCGAGCCCCTGCAAGGCCAGCTTGCCGTTGCGAACGTGGTCATCAACCGCGCCCGTTCGGGCCGTTATCCGAGCTCTTTTTGTGCAGTCGTGAAGCAGAAGGCCCAGTTCAGCTTCGTCCGCGCCGGCCGTTTCCCGCGCATCGACCCGGCCTGTCAGGCATGGGCGAAGGCGCAGGCCATCGCTCGCATCGCGTCGCAAAATCTGGCGCAGGCGCTGCCGTCGGACGTGCTGTGGTACCACGCCGATTATGTGGCGCCCGGCTGGGGCCGTCGACTGACGCGGATCGACAAGATCGGCGCACACATCTTTTACCGAAGCTAGGCTTCGGCTGGCCGCATCCCGGCCTCCATCCAGCGTTAACCATAGCTGAGGGGGATTCGCGTCTCCCTCATCTTGGCGCAGCGTTGCAATTCAAGGGGTTGCGTTGGTCCTGTGGGGATGGGGGAGGCGTTTTCGTGTTGAAGATCCTGATCGTCGAAGACGACGCGCAGTTGGCGACGACGCTCAAATATCTGGTCGAAGACAATCCGCGATATCGCGTCGTCGCGACCGCCGACGACCTCGACAGCGCGGTGTCGGCCGCCGAAGAATATTCGCCTGATCTCGCGTTGGTAGATCTCCGCCTCGCGCATGGCAGCACCGGTTTCTCTGTTGCGGTCCGCATGGGCGACTTCAACATCCCATGCTTCTTCATCACCGGCAAGGCGCCCGATTTCCCGATGCCCGATCTGGCCCTGGGATGCCTTATGAAGCCCTTCACCGCCGAGGACATCCACCGCAGCCTCGCAGCGGCGGAAGACATGATGCGGGGCCGCGAGGCGTTGCGGCCCAAGATGCCGGTCAATCTGAAGCTCTACGACCAGATCGACGAGGCAAATGCCGACGAAGTGCAGCAGGGTTTCATCCCGTCGCGGCGGTCGCTGAAGACCCGGCTGGAGCATTGGATTGCGGGCACTCAGGGTTAAAATCGGTGGAACCGCTGGCAGCAGAATTGGTTGATGCTGCCGTGGACGAGTTGCGTTGGTCCCGCTTCTTCAACGCCCAGCGAGAATTTTGACCGATGCCTGCCAATATCCTGATTGTCGAAGATGAAATGCTTGTCGCGATCGAGATGGAAGCCATCCTCGAGGACCTCGGGCATCGTCCGATCGGTATCGCGGCGGACCTCGCCGCGGCCGAAACCTATGCCGGCGAACAGATCGATCTCGCGCTCGTCGATCTCAACCTTCGCGATGGACTGACCGGTCCGCAGATTGGCCGAATGCTTTGCGACAAGGGCACGAAGGTCGTGTTCGTCACCGCCAATCCTCGCCTGCTCGGCGACGGTATCGCGGGAGCGGTCGGCGTCATCACCAAGCCGACCGATGAGGACACGCTTCGCCAGGCGGTTGATTATGCCTTAGGCACCGTCGAGAAGCCGCCGGCCGCTCTCCGCCTCTTCGGTTAAACGGCGGCGATTACTGGCGCGAGAGCGCGCCGGCCGGAACCGACAGCTTCACGATCAGTCCCGTCGGCGACCATTCGCGCGCAACATGACCATTCAGCTGCTGAACGATTCCTAGATCGATCAGCCGCGTGCCAAATCCCATTCGCGTCGGGGGAGCATCCAACGTGGGACCGCGTCTTTCCACCCAGGTCAACGACAGCTTTCCGTCACTGATCCGCGTGTCGATCGCCACTTCGCCGTCAGCGCTCGAAAGAGCTCCATATTTCGCGGCATTGGTCGCCAGTTCGTGGAAGATCAGCGCCATCGGCGTCGCCCCACGGTCATCGATCGGCGTGTCGTCCCCGACAATAGAAATGCGCCCTTGCTCCATCGCCGGGTAAGGACTGAGCAAGTCGCGAAGAATGCCTTGGAGGGTGCTCTCGCCAATAGTCAGCGCGGATTCATCACTGTGCGGACGCGCGAATTCGTGGGCGCGACCCAATGCCGCGATCCGACGGCGAAGCTGTTCGGCAAATTCCTTCGCTTCGGGATGATTGCGCGCCGACAGCGCGACCAGTCCATTGATCACCGCGAAGATGTTCTTGATGCGATGGCTTAGTTCTCGGCTTAGGATCTCGGTCTGCTCGGCTTGGCGCTTCGCGTCGTCGATGTCGGTACAGGTCCCGATCCAGCGAACGATCTTGCCATCGTCGTCGCGCAGGGGGAGCGCGCGGCCGATCGTCCAGCGGTAACGCCCCTCACGATCGCGCAGTCGATACTCGATTTCATATGGCTCGCCCGTGTCCAGGCTATGCTGCCACCGCTTGCGGGCGCGTTCCTGATCGTCTGGATGGAACATGCCGTTCCATCCCTCACCGTCGGTCGAACCCTGAGGGACCCCGGTGAAATCGTACCAGCGCTGATTGTAATAATCGTGGTCGCCGTTGGGGAGTGTCGACCAGACCATCTGCGGCATCGTGTCCGCGAGAACCCGAAACCCCGCATCGCTCTTCAGCAAGGCGTGAGGGATGGCGATGTTGGGATCGACACTATTCGGCAAGGCGGCACTTTCACTCAGCTGTAATGGGTATGAACGCCAGGCCGCCGTTTCGGCTCCCTGTCGCCACTGCAAAGCGAAAAGCCGAAGGAAGTGCTGGATGCCCGACGAGGATTCGAACCTCGATTGACGGAGTCAGAGTCCGTAGTCTTACCATTAGACGATCGGGCAATCGTGCCGCCGGGTCGATAGAAAGCCCGCCCACGTCTGTCAACGTCGCCAAGGCAGCATCTTGCCGGCCAAAGGTTGCGCCGTGCCCATCAATTGCGGTATTCGGGCAACAAGTCAGCCGACCGGTATGTCCGGACGGCCAAGGATAGAATGGATCAGGCTGGGATGGCGTATCAAGCCGCCAGTGTGCCGGTTCCGCGGTCGTCGGAATTGGCAGGGGCAAGGACCCCGTCGCGGCGCAGCCATGCGCGCGACATCTACGGTGCCCTTGACCTTGGGACCAACAATTGCCGCCTTTTGATCGCGCGTCCGGACGAGGGTGGTTTTACCGTTCTCGATGCCTTTTCGCGGATCGTCCGGCTTGGCGAAGGTCTGTCGATGAGCGGCAAGCTAAGCCAGGGATCGATGGACCGGGCCGTCGAGGCGCTAGGCGTCTGCGCCGAGAAGCTCAAGCGGCGGCATGTCACCCTGTCGCGTTCGGTGGCGACCGAGGCGTGCCGGCGCGCAGTGAACGGCCGTGACTTCGCCGAGCGAGTGAAGCGCGAGACCGGTATCGCGCTCGAAATCATCCCGCCGCAGGAAGAAGCGCGGCTCGCCGTGCTGGGCTGTCACAAGCTGCTCGAGCCCGGTGACGGACCCGCGCTGATCTTCGATATCGGCGGCGGATCGACCGAACTGGTTTTGGTCGAGCAAGGAACGACGAGCCCGCGCATCCGTGCCTGGTGGTCGGCGCCTTGGGGCGTCGTTTCGCTGACCGAAAGCGAAGGGCGCGAGGCGATCGAGGGAAAGGACCGCGTCGCGGCCTATGCCCGCATGCGCGAACGCGTCTACCGCAGCTTCACCCGCTTCATGGAGATGCTCCCGGAGAAGCGCGAGAATGTCCGCCTGCTAGGGACCAGCGGAACGGTCACGACGCTGGCGAGCGTGCATCTCGCACTACCGAGTTACGACCGCAGGCAGGTGGATGGTTTGCACGTGCCCGTAGGCGACATGCGGCGCATTTCGACGATGATCGCGGAAATGGATTTCACCGAGCGGAGCGGGCTGCCGTGCATCGGCGCCGAACGCGCCGACATGGTAGTCGCCGGCTGCGCGATTCTGGAGGCAATCTTGGACATCTGGCCGGCCGAGACGCTGGGTATCGCCGATCGCGGCATTCGCGAAGGCATCCTCCGCTCGCTGATGGCGCGCGACGGATATGTCTTGTGAGCGGCGGGGCAGGGGGCCGTAGCGGCGGCCTGAAGGAGCGGCTGCGCACGGCCAAGGGCCGCAAGACGAGTTCGACCCGCTGGCTCGAGCGGCAGTTGAACGACCCTTATGTCAAGAAAGCGAAGGCGGAGGGCTATCGCAGTCGCGCGGCGTTCAAGCTGATCGAACTCGACGAGCGCTTCAATTTCCTTCGCGGGGTGAAGGGTGTCGTCGATCTCGGCATTGCGCCAGGCGGCTGGAGCCAGGTTGTGCGCCGTCGCGTGCCCGCGGCACGGATCGCCGGCATCGACCTGCTGCCGACCGACCCGATCGATGGGGTCGACATCCTCCAACTCGATTTCATGGACGAAAGCGCTCCCGACCAGCTTCGCGCCGCGCTCGGCCTGCCGCATGCCGACCTGGTCATGTCGGACATGGCCGCGAACACCGTCGGCCATCCGCAAACCGACCATCTGCGCACGATGGCGCTGGTCGAGGCGGGGATGGAATTCGCCTGTGAGGTGCTCCGGCCCGGCGGGACCTATGTCGCCAAGGTGCTGGCGGGCGGGGCTGATCATGGTCTCGTCGCCGCGCTCAAGCGCCACTTCACAACGGTGAAGCACGCCAAGCCGCCCGCGAGCCGCAAGGATTCGAGCGAGTGGTACGTGATCGCGCAGGGATTCAAGGGCGAGGCGATGACGCCGCGCGACGAGGAAGAAGACTAGCTCTTTCGAGCCGCGGCGACGGCTTGCTTGAGCGCGTCGTACCCGGCCGCGCTGTTGATCACCTGATCGCCAATCACGAACAGTGGCGTGCCCGTAGCGCCGAGACGGCTGGCGAGGTCCATGTTCGCCTTCAACTCCGCTTCTTGCGCTGCATCCTCGACGGGTTGCGGCGAGACGCCGGCGACGGCTGCCGCAGCGGCAATCGTCTGCGGTCCGGGACGCCCCGCAGCGTAGAGGGCGTCGTGATACTGGCCGAAGCGACCCGCCTTCGATGCCGCCAGCGAGACGCGTGCTGCGGCGACGCTGTCCGGCCCCAGGATCGGAAGCTCCTTGAAGACCACGCGGAGACCCTTGTCCTCGGCAAGCAGCCGCTCGATGTCCGGGTTGCTGGAGCGGCAATAGCCGCAGGCATAATCGAAGAAGTAGGTCATGGTGACGTCAGGCTTGGCCGCGCCCTTCCAGCTTGAGTGGAACGGCGCTTCCAGGCTGGCGCGGATCGGGGTCAGCGTCGACGCATATTGCTGTGAGCGAAGCGCTTCGCCGGCATCGATGAGGATTTGCGGATTGGTCGTCAGTGCTTCGCGGACCATTCGATCGCCGACCAATTGCGGTCCCGCGAGGAACAGCACTGCCGCCGTCGCCACCGACCCGATCAGTCCGCCGCCGACCGCAGCAATCCAGCGTCCCCCCTTATCGTCGCTCACCGCTTTTTCTTGTCCTTCTTGACCGCTTCCTCGGACACCATGGCGATATCTTGCGCACGAAGATAGTCGGGCGACCCGCGCGGCAAGCCTGCCATCGCCGTCTTCGCGCTGACCAGCGCCAGCTTGTCCTTGCCTTCCAGATTGTTGCGTTCGGCGGTGGCCAGCGCGGCGCGGGCGGTGTCGCCCTCCCGGTCGTAGACGATGCCTAGCTGATACCAGGCGAATGGGTTGTCATTGTCGCGATTGACCGCGCTTTTCAGGACCTGCTTCGCCTCCGCAAAATTCTGGCGATCCTCCGATGCGATCAGGGCGTGGCCAAGCATCACGGATATCATCGGCATGTCGGGCGCCGCCGCAACTGCCTGACGAAGGGGAGCGATCGCCGCCTTGGGCTGTCCGCCCTCCAGAAGAATCTGGCCTTTCAGTTCAAGAAAGAAAGGATCGTTGGGCGCGGTCTTGAGCAGGGCATCGGCCTCCGACGCCGCTTTGTCCGGATAGGCACCGAGATGGTAAGCATAAGCGCGGGCATAATGGCCGGGAACGGTCTGGTTCGACTCCGGATAGAGATTGACCGCCTGCTTGGGCGAGACATAGCCGACCAACTTGGCCTTTACCCGCTGGAAACGGGCCTCGAGCGCGGCGTCGACCGGCTTATTCCACGCCGCGTCCTTTTTGTAGAGACCCTCAAGCGTCGCGATACGCTCGCCCGAAAGTGGGTGGGTGCGATCGTAGCTGTCCTTGGCGTAGACGGCGAGACGATACTCCTGATTTTGCAGCTTCTTGAAGAAGGCGAGGCTGCCCTTTCCGGTCACGCCCGCGCGCGACAGATAGGCGGCGCCAGCAAGGTCGGCGCTCGACTCCTGCGAGCGGCTGAAGGACAGGAAGCTGCCCATCGCTGCCTGCTGGCCAAGCGCCATGATTCCCATGCCGGCTTCACCGGCGCCGGCCGCCATCGCGGCGGCGCCAAGCACAAGACTTAGGATCGAGATGCCGCTCGCCTTGCCAGCCCCTTCGCTGTTGCGAATAACGTGGCCGCCGGCGACGTGGCCAAGTTCGTGGGCGATCACGCCCTGCAGTTGGTTGACGTTGTCGGACGAAGTCAGCAGCCCGCTGTGGATGTAGACGATCTGGCCCTGCGCGACGAAGGCGTTGATCTCCGGATCGTTGATCAGCACGACGCGAACGCTTTTCGGATCGAGACCCGCGGCGACGATCAACGGATCGCTGATCTGCTTGAAAAGAAGCTCGGTTTCGCTGTCGCGCAAAAGTGATTGGGCCGCGACCGGCTGCGCGGCGGCGAAGAACAACACCAGCCCGAGCATGACGGCCCGGACGAGGCGGATGGACCGCTGGATCATGCCCCGCTGTCTCACCGGGTCGATGAACGCCCGATGAAAAACGGCCCGGCGCAGAAGCGCACGGGCCGCCATTCAGGACAGGATGCCGCCGGGATCAGCCGAACGTCCGCTGCCACCAGCCACGACGGGGCGACGCGTTGTCCGCAGTCTCGGTGGCCGTGTCGGCACTGACCGCCGAGCTCTCCGCCACTTCAGCCTTCGGCGTTTCGACGACTTCGGCCGGAACGGGGCTTTCGACCTCTGCCACCGGCTTCTTCGCGCGTGAACGACGCTTCGGCTTGGCGGGTGCTTCCTCCGCGACCGGTTCGGCCGTTTCAGCGGCAGGAGCCACGTCCGAAGCCTCGGCGGCGACGGTCGGAGCGGTAGCCGGAGCAGCCTTGCGGGCGCGGGGACGACGACGGGTCTTCGGCCCATCCTCGGCAATCGCCGGCTCTTCAGCCGCGACTTGCTCACCGGCCTGATCGAGCAGTGCTTCCTCGGCCAAGGGCGTTTCCACCATCGGCGAGATGTCCGTCTCTACCTCGGTCGAAGCGGAGTCTCCCGCGCCACGGCGCGAGCGACCGCCGCGGCGACCGCGACGCGAGCGCGGACGCTCTTCCAGTTCGACATCGGTTTCGCCACCGACGCCCTGAGGCTCTTCGTCGCGAGTTTCGGTCGAGCTTTCGGCATCTTGGTCGTCGTCACGCTCGTCGGCCTCGGCATTCTCGCCGCTTTCGCCGTTCTGACCTTCCTCGTCGCGACGGTTGCGTCCGCGACCGCCACGGCGGCGACGACGGCGGCGACCCTTGCGATCACCTTCGTCCTCGTCGCGATTCTCGGCGCGGCGCGGGCGATCGCTCGACGTCTCCTCGACCTCTTCGTCCTGGACCTCGTCGGCTTCGTCCTCGAACACGAAGTCGTCTTCATCTTCGATCGGCGGAAGCGGGGCGGGGCGATCCTTGGCGACCGGGCGCGGCCCGGCGCTCTCGACCGTCATGCGGGCGCCCTCGAACGCCTCGTCGATCTGGACGTCGACCATCACGCCGAAGCGATCCTCGATTTCCGCCAGTTCGGCGCGCTTCTTGTTGAGCACGAAGATCGCGGCTTCGCGACCGGCGCGCAGCATGATCTGCTCGCCGCGGCCCCGGGCTGCCTCATCCTCGATGATGCGTAGCGCGCTGAGGCCCGACGACGATGCGGTCCGCATCAGTCCAGTGCCCTCGCAATGCGCGCACGGGCGGGTCGACGCTTCGAGCACGCCGGTGCGAAGACGCTGGCGGCTCATTTCCATCAGGCCGAACGAGCTGATGCGCCCAACCTGGATGCGGGCGCGGTCGTTTTTGAGCGCGTCCTTCATCGCCTTTTCGACTTTGCGGACGTGGCTCGACTGCTCCATGTCGATGAAGTCGATCACGACGAGGCCGGCCATGTCGCGAAGGCGAAGCTGGCGTGCGATTTCCGCCGCCGCTTCAAGGTTGGTGGCGAACGCGGTCTGCTCAATATTATGCTCGCGCGTGGAGCGGCCCGAGTTGATGTCGATGCTGACCAGTGCCTCGGTCGGGTTGATGACCAGATAGCCACCCGATTTCAGCTGCACGAGCGGCTGGTACATCGCGGTAAGCTGGTCTTCGATGCCATAGCGCTGGAAGACCGGCGTCGGATCGACATAGGCCTGCACCCGGCGAACATGGCTGGGCATCAGCAGCTTCATAAAGCCGCGCGCCGCCTTGTAGCCCTCGTCGCCCTCGACGATGACCTCGTCGATTTCGCGATGATAAAGATCGCGGATCGCGCGCTTGATCAGGTCGCTGTCGCGATAGATCAGGGCCGGCGCGGCACTGGCCAGCGTCTTCTCGCGAATCTCGTCCCACAGGCGGGCAAGGTAATCGAAGTCGCGCTTGATCTCGACCTTGGTGCGCGAAAGGCCCGCGGTGCGGACGATCAGGCCCATCGTCGACGGCAGGTTGAGGTCGCCGATGATCGACTTCAGGCGCTTGCGGTCGGTCCCGTTCGAAATCTTCCGGCTGATGCCGCCGCCATGCGACGTGTTGGGCATCAGGACGCAGTAACGACCGGCGAGGCTGAGGTAGCTGGTGAGCGCCGCGCCCTTGTTGCCGCGCTCTTCCTTGACGACCTGGACGAGCAGCACCTGGCGGCGTTGAATCACGTCCTGAATCTTGTAGCGGCGGCGAAGCGCCTGGCGCTTCTTGCGAAGTTCCTCGGCAGCGCTTTCATCGACGGGCGAACGCGACGAACCGGTTCCTACCTCGTTCGATTCCTCGCCGTCGGTGGCTTCGCCGGCTTCGGCCTGATCGACGCCTTCGTCGTCATGGCCTTCGTCACGATCGTCATCGTCATAGTCGCCCGAGCGCAGACGCTCTTCCTCGGCGGCATGCTCGGCCTCTTCGCGAAGCAGCGCGTCGCGATCGGCCTTCGGGATCTGGTAATAGTCGGGGTGAATTTCCGAGAAAGCGAGGAAACCATGCCGGTTTCCGCCGTAATCGACGAATGCCGCCTGAAGCGACGGTTCGACACGGGTGACCTTGGCTAGATAGATGTTTCCCTTGAGCTGCTTGTGCTCTGAGGATTCGAAGTCAAACTCTTCGATCCGGTTTCCCTTGGCGACGGCGACCCGAGTTTCCTCGAGATGGCGCGCGTCGATCAGCATGCGCATGGACATTGGTAATTCTCCGGGCGCGCCGGGCGGCCCCTGTTGAGCCTCGGCGCGCGATATAAAAGGCCGTCATCGAACGGACGACGGCGCGATGTGCGTGAAATGCCTCTGCTGCTGTGGCCATCGCGATATCGTTCGCGAACGACGCGGAGACGCGCTCTGCAAAGAGCGTGGTCTGGGCGTCTTGTGGCATCATGCAGCGTCAACCTTGAACGCCGCGAGTCCGCCGACTTGGGGGCTGCGGTTGGGCGGCCCACCCTGCCGTCGGTCGCGGCTAGTCTCCCGGCACGAGCCGGGACGGTTTGGGTTAGCACCGCTGCCGCAGGCCCGCAACCTGCGCTTTCGGCGGATTTTCGGGCGCCTTGGCGAAGCCGAGACCCTCCTCTAGGCTCCCTGCGATGAAGCGGCGGCAGGCAATCGGATTGGGGGTAGGCGGCGCGGCGTTGATTGCGGTCGCGGCGCTTGCGTTCACACTCGTAGGCGAGCGCACCGATGCGGAGCCGGAGGGTATTGCCCTGGCCGGCGAAGCGCGTCGCGGGCAATTGACGACCGAGTTGGGCAAGGCGGTGGCCGACGTGCGCGTTCGAGAGGCGCGCGTGCCCGGACGCCCGATCGTGCTCATCGATCCGGGCCATGGCGGGCAGGATCCGGGAGCGACCGGCGTGTCGGGACAAGGCGTCGAAAAGGCACTTGCCCTCGCCACGGCGATCGAGCTTGCCGATCTGCTGGAAAAGCGGGGGAGGGTGCGCGTGGCGCTGACCCGCGAAGACGACCGCTATCTTTCGCTGGAGCAGCGAGCCGCCATCGCCCGGCAGCTTGGTGCCGGACTGTTCCTCTCGATCCACATGGACTCAGCGCCCAACCCACTGGCTGAAGGCGCGACGGTCTATTCGCTGTCCGATGTCGCATCGAGCGCCGAAGCGGCGCAGTTTGCGGCGGCGGAGAATGAAGCCGGCGGGGCACTGTCGAGCGAGGTAGACGGGTCGGTCCGGGCGCTTCTGTCAGATGTCGCGCTTCGCGAGCAGATGGTCGAGTCCGCCGGGCTGGCTGAGCGCCTCGTCCGCCGTGCGTCGGGGCGCCTGACGCTCAGGCCGCGCCCGCACCAGTTCGCGGGATTTCACGTTCTGCGGCGCGCCGAAACGCCGGCCGTGCTGATCGAAGCGGGCTATATCAGCAACGCCGAAGACGAGACGCGCCTGATGACGGCCGAGGGTCGAGCACCGCTCGTCCTTGCGCTTGCACAGGCCATCGAAGCCGACGTCGCCGCTCGCAACGCGCGGTGAAACATCGGCTTTCACAGGCGCGGCGAAGCGGCTAGACGCTGATCGACATGGCTTCCCGCGCGTTCCCGCTTCCCGATCTCGTCGCCTTCAACCAGCGCGTCCACAACCGTCTGGACCCGTGGTTCCAGCGGCGGTGGGTCCGCCGCCTGTCGTGGGCCGCGGTGGCAGCCTTTGTTATCGGCAGCCTGACCTACGTCTATTTTGCGATGAGCGTTCCGAGCTCGGACAAGCTGCTTGCCTACGAGCCGCCGCTGCCGACGAACGTGCGCGGCTATGACGGCAATCCGGTCCAGACCTTTGCCCGCGAACGGCGCGTCGAGTTGTCGTTTGACGAATATCCGCCGCTGGTCGTCAACGCCTTCCTGTCGGCGGAGGACAAGACCTTTTTCAGTCATAGCGGGATCGACATTCCAGGGCTCGCGGGCGCCGTCGTCGATTATAGCACCAAGGCCGTCACGGGCGGGCGTGCACGCGGCGGCTCGACCATTACGCAGCAGGTCGCGAAATATCTGCTGCAGGACGACCAATATGCGATCAGCCGCAAGATCCGCGAAGCAATCCTCGCCTTCCGGCTAGAGGATACGCTGAGCAAGGAAGAGATCCTCGAGCTCTATCTTAACTCGATCTTCCTCGGCCGGAACTCCTACGGCGTGCAGGCCGCGAGCCGCGCCTATTTCGACAAGGATGTCGATCAGCTTCTGCTTCACGAAGCCGCCTATCTGGCGGTTCTTCCCAAGGCGCCGAGCAATTACGATCCGCTCCGTGCCACTGCTCGCGCGACCGCACGGCGCAACTATGTCCTCCGCGAAATGGCGAACAACGGCCAGATCACCGAGGCCCAGCGTGCCGACGCTGCGGCCATGCCCCTCGGCACGATCCGCTACGGGGCCAGCGCCAAGTTCCGTGAACAGGGCGGCTACTTCATGGAGGAAGTGCGCCGCGACCTGATGCGCCGGTTCGGCGAGGACGCCGACAATGGGCGCAACAGCGTCTATTCGGGCGGGCTCTGGGTCCGAACGTCGATGAACCCGGTGATGCAGGACGCCGCGGCCGAAGCATTGCGCGAGGGCCTTGCCAAGTTCGACGGCGGACGCGGCTGGCGCGACACCGGGCTTAGCGTCGACATCAATGACGACTGGCAGAATCAGCTTCGCGTCGCTGCGCTGGGCACTGGCTTCCCCGATTGGAAGAAGGCGGTCGTCCTGTCGAAAAGCGGTAGCTCGGCGCGGATCGGCTTCCCCGACGGGTCGACCGGGACCGTCGCGGCGTCCGCGGCACAGCAGCAGAAGCGCGGCGGCGGCGGGACGGCGTTCAGCAATCTGAAGCCCGGCATGGTCATCATCGTGAAAAACGTCGCCGGCGACAGTTGGGCGCTCCGTTCGATCCCTGAGATTGGCGGCGGCTTCGTCGCGGAGGAAGTGCGAACCGGCCGCGTGCTGGCAATGCAGGGCGGGTTCGACGTCGTCGGCTCATCCTACAATCGCGCGACCCAGGCGCAGCGCCAGCCCGGCTCGTCGTTCAAGCCGATTGTCTACGTCACCGCGCTGGAAAACGGCCTGACGCCGGCATCGATCCTCGTCGATGCGCCATTCTGCGTTTGGCAGGGGGCGGGTCTTGGCAACAAGTGCTTCCGAAACTTCGACGGTGGCTATGCGGGACCCAAGACGATGCGCTGGGGTGTCGAGCAATCGCGCAACCTGATGACCATCCGTGCCGCGAACCAAGCGGGCATGGCGAAGGTCACCGCGACCGCCGCGAAGCTGGGCGTCGGCAATTACGAACAATATCTCTCGATCGCGCTGGGGGCGGGCGACACGACCGTCATGAAGCTGACAAATGCCTACGCAATCCTTGCCAACAACGGCCGTTCGGTCTCGCCTACGCTGATCGACTATGTCCAGGATCGTCGCGGCAAGGTCATCTATCGCACCGACAATCGCTGCCAGATCATGGAGCGTGACAGTGGCGGTGCGTGCAACGCGCCCGACTGGGACGGCAAAGCGATGCCACGACCGCCGTCGCGATCGAAGCAGCTGCTTGATGCGCAGGCCGCTTATCAGATGGTCCATATCCTCGAAGGCGTAGTCGAACGCGGCACCGCTACGACCCTGCGCGACTTGGATCGTCCGATGTTCGGGAAGACGGGGACCACGTCCGGCCCCACCAACGTCTGGTTCGTCGGCGGAACTCCAGAAGTCGTTGCCGGCGTCTACCTAGGTTACGACCAGCCGCGCTCGATGGGCGGTTATGCCCAGGGCGGGCGCATCGCGGCCCCGGTGTTCAAGCAATTCGCGCAAGTCGCTTTCAAGGACATGCCCAAGCTTCCCTTCGTCGCGCCGCCGGGCATTCGATTGGTTCGCATCGACCGCGTGACCGGCAAGCGCGTCTACGGCAGCTTCCCGACGACGGTCGATCCCAAGTCCTCGGTGATTTGGGAGGCGTTCCAGCCGGAAACCGAGCCGCGTCGAAGCTTCCGCCGAAGTGTCGAACTCGCCCGTGCGCAGGACAGCCAGAGCGAAGCGGCTCGCGCCCCGGCCCGTCGGCAAGCGCCTCCGCGGCGGACGCAGACGGCGCGCGCAACGCCGCCGGCCGACAGCGCCGAATTCTTGCAAAGGCAGGGCGGTATCTACTAGGCGCGTGACGGATTGATCGTTCGGTCCGCCCGACCTCACCGGGCGTCCTGGCCGCGAGCGATGTTGGAACAGGGAACCGAACGTCATGCGCGCCGAAGCGCAATCTCATATCGACCAGATCAAGGCCGCGACGCAGCTGCTGCGCCGCTTTCTCGATTGGGACAAGGCGCAACGCCGCCTCGAAGAGCTCAACGGCAGGGTCGAGGATCCGACGCTTTGGGACGATCCCAAGGCAGCGCAGGAGGTCATGCGTGAGCGGCGCCGGCTGGAGGAAGCGATCGGGGCGACCAAGAAGATCGAAACCGAGTTGAAGGACACGGTCGAACTCATCGAAATGGCCGAGGCCGAGGGCGACAACGGGTTGGTCGACGATGGCGTGTCGGCACTGGCCGAGCTTGCCGAGCGGGCGGAGCGCGACAAGGTTGCTGCGCTGCTGGCGGGCGAGGCTGACGCCAACAACAGCTACGTCGAGATCAATTCCGGCGCGGGCGGGACCGAAAGCAACGACTGGGCGGGGATGCTTCAGCGGATGTATTCGCGCTGGGGCGAGCGCCACGGAATGAAGGTCGAACTGGTCGATTATCATGCGGGCGAGCAGGCCGGGATCAAGTCGGCGACGCTTCTGATCAAAGGCGAGAATGCCTATGGAAATCTTAAGGTCGAGGGCGGCGTCCACCGCCTCGTCCGGATCAGTCCGTACGACAGCTCGGCGCGACGCCACACCAGCTTCGCCTCGGTCTGGGTCTACCCCGAGGTCGACGACGACATCGATATTGAGGTCAATGAAAGCGACCTTCGCATCGATACCTATCGCGCGTCCGGCGCGGGCGGGCAGCATATCAACACCACCGACAGCGCGGTTCGCATCACCCACATCCCGACCAACATCGTCGTCCAGTGCCAGAACCAGCGTTCGCAGCACAAGAACAAGGCCGAGGCGATGAAGCAGCTGAAGGCCCGCCTGTACGAGGCCGAGCTTCAGAAGCGCGAGGCAGAGGCCAATGCGACCGCCGCCGCCAAGACCGATATCGGCTGGGGCCACCAGATCCGCAGCTACGTGTTGCAGCCGTATCAGTTGGTGAAGGATCTTCGCACCGGCGCCACGTCGACGGCTCCAGGAGACGTGCTCGACGGCGACCTCGACCGCTTCATGGCGGCCGCCCTGTCGCAGCGGGTCACGGGCGAGAAGGTGGATGTTGAGGATGTGGAGTAGGCCGACGAAGCCAGGCTCCATCAAGATGGGGTATCGGCTGCGCTGCGCCGTGGCCCTGCCGTTCGTGCTCGCCGGCTGTAACGCGCCGACGCGGCCCAACACCTTTCCCGACGCTCGCCGGGACGTGGCGCCGATCGTCTCGTCTCGCTTCTCTACTGAGGACGCCCGCGATCGGGTCGGGGAGGCGGAAGAGGTCATGCGCCTTGCCGGCGTCGCCCCGGGAATGTCGGTCGCCGATATCGGCGCGGGCGAGGGCTATTACACGGTTCGCCTGTCGCCGATCGTCGGCCGCCGCGGGCGAGTACTCGCGCAGGACATCGTTCCGGCCACTCGCGACCTGCTCGCCCAGCGCGTGCAGCGCGAGAATTTGGAAAACGTCTCGGTTTTGCTGGGGCAACCATCGAACCCGATGCTCCCGCCGAACTCGTTCGACCGCATCTTCCTTGTCCACATGTATCATGAGGTCGAGGCGCCCTATGAGTTCCTGTGGCATCTGCGCGCGGGTCTGAAGACTGGCGGAATGATCGTGGTGGTCGACGCGATGCGTCCGGTGCGGCGTCACGGCATGCCGCCTGCGCAATTGCTGTGTGAATTTGCGGCGCTCGGTCTGAAGCCGGCAAAGAGTGCGCGGCTTCCCGACGGCGACAGTTATTTTGCCGCTTTCACCGTGGCCGGGCCGCGACCCGAACCTCGCGACATCCGTCCCTGCCCGTCGAAGGCGTGAGATAGCGGTGCTTGCCGCTTAAGCATGAAACGCGAATTTTCGCGCGTGCTAAAGCAACCCCATCCGGCGCATGCTGCTGCCGCCGGCAGCGAAGATCAGGTGATCGAGCACGGAGAGGTCGATGGCCTCGCCCAACTGGGCAAGCCGGCGGGTCGAAGGCAGTTGGCCCGGCTTGGCTGGCTCTCCCCACTCGGGTGATTGTGACAAGGACGACACCCGCGCTGCCAAGTCGCATCGCGTCGGCAACGATCGCGCGGACCGGCATGGCAACCGAGTATTCACGGCCCTCGTACGAAGCGAGGTGCAGGCATTGTGCCGATCGATCGACATGGGCCACCCAAAGTCGTTCTTGCGAGGGTCCCTCCGTCGCGAAGCAGGCCGCAAAGAACCGGCTGGCCACATCGTGGCCATTGGAGCAGAGCAGGTGATTCGGCACGCTGTAACCGCATGCCGATGGATTAGCGGACCTGTCTCTTCCGACCTATTGGAAGCGTGTCCAAAACGGTGGGATAAAGCGCCGTTCGCGCTGGACCTTGGCCTGAGCTTGGCTAGGGTAGGGGGATGCAGTCCTACCTCGACCTGATGCAGCAGATCCTCGACGACGGCGTCAAACAAATGGACCGGACAGGGACGGGCACGCGCTCGCTGTTCGGGGCGCAAATGCGCTTCGACCTTGCGAAAGGCTTCCCGCTGCTGACGACGAAGAAGCTGCACCTTCGGTCGATCATCATAGAGTTGCTGTGGTTCCTGCGCGGCGACACCAACGTCCGCTGGCTTCAGGAGCGCCGGGTCAGCATCTGGAACGAATGGGCGGACGAGAATGGTGACCTTGGTCCGGTCTACGGCAAACAATGGCGTGACTGGGAAGCCCCAGATGGTCGCCACATCGACCAGATTGCGGGCCTGATCGACCTGATCAAACGCGACCCCGGGTCGCGCCGGCAGATCGTCACGGCCTGGAACCCGGGCGAACTTGAGCGCATGGCCTTGGCGCCCTGTCATTGCCTATTTCAGACGCAGGTCGCGGGCGGCCGCCTGAATCTGCAGCTTTATCAGCGCAGCGCCGACTTCTTCTTGGGCGTTCCCTTCAACATCGCCTCCTATGCTTTGCTGACACATCTCCTCGCTCGCGAATGCGGCCTGAAGCCTGGCACCTTCGTGTGGACGGGAGGAGACGTGCACCTTTACTCGAACCACCTCGATCAGGCGCGTGAGCAATTGGGACGCGAACCGCGGACCCTTCCACGCTTGGTCATCAAGGATCGTGGACAGTCGATCGAAGGTTATGAGTTCGAGGATTTCACCTTCGAAGACTACGATCCGCACGCGCACATCGCTGCGCCGGTCGCGATTTGAAAACATTTCGCCTGCGTGATGGACCCGAATGCATGGTTTGGCGTTCGTTCATCGCAATGACAGGAGAATTTATCATGATGCGCAAGTTGATGACCATGGCCCTTATCGCGGGCAGCTTCTCGATCGCCGCTTGCAACACCGTTCGCGGTGCCGCTTCGGACGTGAATTCGGTTGCTAACGCGGCTGACAACGCGATCTGATTTGGGCATGGTCGTCCGCCTGAACCAAGGGAGGAATGACCATGTTTCGTAAGATCACGACCGTTCTGGTAATTTCGGGTGCGATGGCGCTCGCCGCGTGCAACACGGTGCGCGGTGCAGGCGCCGATCTCGGCTCTGCCGCGAATTGCACCGAGAACACCATCAATGGCGGTCGCTGCTAAACCAGCGATTGAACTTCTGAAAAAGCAGCCCCGTCGGCTTTCGCCGGCGGGGTTTCTTTTTGTGCATGGTGACTTAGGGCGTGACCCATGAAAAAGGCCGCCGCTCCGAAGAGCGACGGCCGATTTCATTCAGTCCCGAGCGACGATCAGTCGTTCAGATACTCACCCGCATCGGCGTCGGTGCCGGTGCCCGAGGTCGTCACTGCGGCGAGCGGATCGGGACCCGAGGCGCTGGCATCGCGCGGCGTCTGGGCCAGCTCGGCTGCATGCTCTTCGGCGGCCGAGTTCGGTGCGATCAGCGCTTCCTGCAGCTTGCGCTGCTGGGCACGGAGCGAGGCATCGCGGCTGGAGGCGGCGATCCGCATCCGGTTCATACCCGCGCCGGTACCGGCGGGGATGAGGCGACCGACGATCACGTTCTCCTTGAGCCCGTTGAGCGAGTCGACCTTGCCCTGAACCGAGGCTTCGGTGAGCACGCGGGTCGTTTCCTGGAAGGACGCGGCCGAGATGAAGCTGCGGGTCTGCAGCGACGCCTTGGTGATACCGAGCAGAACCGGACGCCCTTCGGCGCGCTTCTGCTTCTTCGTCAGCTTGGCGTTCAGCTCGTCCATCTCTTCACGATCGACCTGTTCGCCGGCCAGCAGTACGGTGTCGCCACCGTCGGTGATCTCAACCTTCTGCAGCATCTGGCGAACGATCACCTCGATGTGCTTGTCGTTGATCTTCACGCCCTGCAGTCGATAGACCTCCTGGATCTCGCTAACGAGATATTCGGCCAGCGCTTCCACGCCGAGCACTTCCAGGATGTCATGCGGATCGGGCGATCCACCGACGAGGTTGTCGCCGCGCTTGACGTAATCGCCTTCCTGCACGTCGATGACCTTCGACTTCGGAACGAGGTATTCGACCTCCTCCGAACCGTCCTCAGGCACGATCGCAATCTTGCGCTTCGCCTTATAGTCCTTCTTGAAGCTGACCTTGCCGGAGACCTTCGCGATGATCGCGTTTTCCTTAGGCTTGCGGGCTTCGAAGAGCTCGGCGACGCGCGGCAGACCACCGGTGATGTCGCGGGTCTTGGCGGCTTCACGCGGCATGCGGGCAAGAACTTCACCCGCTTCCACGGTCGCACCGTTCTCGACCGCGACCACCGCGCCCGGAAGCAGGCGATACAGCGCCGTCTCGCTCTCGTCGTCACCCAGCAGGGTGAGGCGAGGACGAAGGTCTTCCTTCTTCGACTTGGCGAGATCGTCGATCACCACGCGCTGCGTGATACCCGTCGATTCGTCGGTCTGCTCGGTCATCGTGCGGTTGTCGATCAGGTCCTGGAAACGAACCTGGCCGGCCTTCTCGGTGATGACCGGGCTGAACGAGGGATCCCATTCCGCGATTCGATCGCCGCGGCTGACGATGTGACCGCCTTCGCACAGCAAGTGAGCGCCGTACGGAATGCGGTGCGTCGACAGTTCGCGACCGTCCATGTCGAGGATCGCGATCTCACCCGAACGCGACAGCGACACGTGCCGGCCGCGAGGGTCGGTGATCGTGGGCATGTCGCGAAGCTCGACCGTGCCGTCGACCGGAGCTTCCAGGTTCGACTGCTCGTTGAGCTGCGCCGCGCCGCCGATGTGGAAGGTCCGCATCGTCAGCTGGGTGCCCGGCTCGCCGATCGACTGCGCCGCGATGACGCCGACGGCTTCGCCGATGTTGACCGGGGTGCCGCGGGCGAGGTCACGACCGTAGCATTTGGCGCAGACGCCCTGCTTGGACGCGCAGATCAGCGGTGAGCGGATCTTGATGCCCTGCAGGCCCATCGTTTCCAGCTGAGCGACCATCGGTTCGTCGAGCAGTGTGCCCTCCGGGATGATCACGTCGTTGGTCTTGCCGTCGACGATGTCCTCGGCCGTGGTCCGGCCGAGCACGCGGTCGGCGAGCGACGCAATGACCGCACCACCCTGGACGATCGCACGCATTTCCAGCGCGCGGTCGGTGCCGCAATCTTCCTCGATGATGACGGCGTCCTGAGACACGTCGACGAGACGGCGGGTCAGGTAACCCGAGTTTGCCGTCTTGAGCGCCGTGTCGGCCAGTCCCTTGCGGGCGCCGTGGGTCGAGTTGAAGTATTCAAGGACGGTCAGGCCTTCCTTGAAGTTCGAGATGATCGGCGTTTCGATGATCTCGCCCGACGGCTTGGCCATCAGGCCGCGCATGCCGGCAAGCTGCTTGATCTGAGCCTGTGAGCCACGAGCACCCGAATGGGCCATCATGTAGATCGAGTTGATCGGAGCCTCGCGGCCGGTCGCCTCGTCGATCTTCACCGACGAGATTTCCTTCATCATCTCGCTCGCCACGCGGTCGCCGCAACGCGACCAGGCATCGATCACCTTGTTGTACTTTTCCTGCTGCGTGATCAGGCCGTCCTGATACTGCTGCTCATAGTCTTTCACCAAGGCCTTGGTCTCATCGACCAAGCCGATCTTGCTGTCGGGGATGACCATGTCGTCCTTGCCGAAGCTGATGCCGGCCTTGAACGCGTGGCGGAAGCCGAGACCCATGATGGCGTCGGCGAACAGCACTGTCTCCTTCTGACCCGTGTGGCGATAGACGGTGTCGATGACGTCGCCGATCTCCTTCTTGGTCAGCAGGCGGTTGACAGTTTCGAACGGCACCTTGTGGCTCTGCGGCAGGGTTTCGCCCAGCAGCATGCGGCCCGGGGTCGTTTCGACCCGCTTCATGTAGGGCTTGCCCTCTTCATCGGTCTGCGGAACGCGGCTGATGATCTTGGTGTGAAGCGTCACCGCTCCCGCCGCGATCGCTTGGTGCACCTCGATCATGTCGGCGAGGATCGAACCTTCGCCCGGCTCCTTTTCCTTCATCATCGAGAGGTAATAGAGACCCAGCACCATGTCCTGCGACGGAACGATGATCGGCTTGCCGTTCGCCGGCGAAAGGATGTTGTTGGTCGACATCATCAGGACGCGCGCTTCCAACTGAGCCTCGAGGCTCAGCGGGACGTGCACGGCCATCTGGTCGCCGTCGAAGTCGGCGTTGAACGCGGAGCAAACCAGCGGGTGAAGCTGGATCGCCTTGCCCTCGATCAGGACCGGCTCAAACGCCTGGATGCCCAGACGGTGAAGCGTCGGCGCGCGGTTGAGGAGGACGGGGTGCTCGCGAATGACTTCGTCGAGGATGTCCCAGACTTCCTTGCGTTCCTTTTCGACCCACTTCTTCGCCTGCTTCAGGGTCATCGAGAGACCCTTGGCGTCGAGGCGCGAGTAGATGAACGGCTTGAACAGCTCGAGCGCCATCTTCTTCGGCAGGCCGCACTGGTGCAGCTTGAGTTCCGGACCGGTGACGATGACCGAACGGCCCGAATAGTCGACGCGCTTGCCGAGCAGGTTCTGACGGAAGCGGCCCTGCTTGCCCTTGAGCATGTCGGACAGCGACTTCAGCGGACGCTTGTTGGCGCCCGTGATCGTGCGACCGCGGCGACCGTTGTCGAACAGTGCATCGACCGCTTCCTGAAGCATGCGCTTTTCGTTGCGGACGATGATGTCCGGCGCGCGCAGTTCCATCAGGCGCTTCAGGCGGTTGTTGCGGTTGATCACGCGGCGATACAGATCGTTGAGATCCGACGTCGCGAAGCGGCCGCCATCGAGCGGCACCAGCGGGCGCAGTTCGGGCGGGATGACCGGGATCACTTCGAGGATCATCCACTCGGGCTTGTTGCCCGAATCGATGAAGCTCTCGACGACCTTCAGCCGCTTGATGATCTTCTTGGGCTTCAGCTCCGATTTGGTGACCGCCAGCTCGTCGAGCAGATCCTTGCGCTCACCTTCGAGGTCGAGGTCCATGAGCATGTGCTTGACCGCTTCCGCGCCGATTCCGGCGGAGAAGGCGTCTTCGCCATACTCGTCCTGCGCATTGAGGAGCTCGTCCTCGGTCAGCAGCTGATACTTTTCGAGCGGGGTCAGACCCGGCTCGATGACGACGTAGGATTCGAAGTACAGGATGCGCTCAAGCTGCTTCAGCTGCATGTCGAGCAGCAACCCGATGCGGCTCGGCAGCGACTTCAGGAACCAGATGTGCGCAACCGGGGCGGCGAGTTCGATGTGGCCCATCCGCTCGCGGCGGACCTTGGACACGGTGACTTCGACGCCGCACTTTTCGCAGACGATGCCCTTGTACTTCATGCGCTTGTACTTGCCGCACAGGCACTCGTAGTCCTTGATAGGACCGAAAATGCGCGCGCAGAACAGGCCGTCACGCTCGGGCTTGAACGTGCGATAGTTGATGGTTTCCGGCTTCTTGATCTCGCCGAACGACCACGAGCGAATCTTGTCCGGCGAGGCAATGCCGATCTTGATCTGGTCGAAGGTCTCCGGCTTTGCCACCGGGTTCGCGAAGTTGGTCAGCTCGTTCATATTCTACAGTCTCCAATCCCCCCGCGCGAAGGCGGGGGGCTGAGGGAATGATTTACTCGGCGGCGATCGCGGTCGGCTCGGCGTCGGGATCCTCGATCGTGTCGAGTTCGACGTTGAGGCCCAGGCTGCGCATTTCCTTGACGAGCACGTTGAAGCTCTCGGGAATGCCGGCCTCGAACGTGTCGTCACCCTTGACGATCGCCTCGTAGACCTTGGTGCGGCCGATGACGTCATCCGACTTCACGGTCAGCATTTCCTGCAGCGTGTAGGCGGCGCCGTACGCCTGGAGCGCCCACACCTCCATCTCACCGAAGCGCTGGCCACCGAACTGTGCCTTACCGCCCAGCGGCTGCTGGGTGACGAGGCTGTACGGCCCGATCGAACGCGCGTGGATCTTGTCGTCGACCAAGTGGTGCAGCTTCAGCATGTAGATGTAGCCCACGGTGACCTTGCGGTCGAAGGCATCGCCGGTGCGGCCGTCGAACAGCGTGACCTGACCCGAGGTGTCGAGCCCGGCCATCGCCAGCATGTCGGACACATCGCTTTCGCGCGCACCGTCGAACACCGGAGTGCCCATCGGAACGCCGCCAACGAGGTTCTGCGCGAGGTCGAGGACCTCCGAAGGACCGCGGGCGTCGATGTCCGCATGATATTGCTCGCCGTAGATGCCCTTCAGACGATCGATAACCGCCTGCGGAGCGATCCCCTTGGCCTTTTCGGCATCCGGGTTTGCCTGGCGCCAGTTCTCCAGTTCCTCCTGGATCTGCTTGCCAAGACCGCGCGCGGCCCAGCCCAGGTGGGTTTCGAAGATCTGACCGACGTTCATGCGGCTCGGCACGCCCAGCGGGTTGAGCACGATGTCGACCGGAGTCCCGTCTTCAAGGAACGGCATGTCCTCGTTCGGCAGGATGCGGCTGATGACGCCCTTGTTGCCGTGACGGCCGGCCATCTTGTCGCCCGGCTGCAGCTTGCGCTTCACCGCGACGAAGACCTTGACCATCTTCAGCACGCCCGGGGCCAGTTCGTCACCGGCCTCGACCTTCTGGACGCGATCCTCGAACTTGCGGTTGATGACCGCGGCAGCCTCGTCATACTGCGCCTTCAGCGCTTCGAGGTCGGCCTGAGCGGCATCGTCCTTGACCGCGATCTTCCACCAGTCATGCTTCGGCGTTTCTTCCAGCATGGCTGCGTCGATCGTCGCACCCTTCTTGATCGTCTTCGGGGCAGCGGTGGCCACCTGGCCGACCAGCATGCCCTGCAGACGCGAGAAGGTCGCACGGTTCAGAATGCCGCGTTCGTCGTCGCTGTCCTTCTTGAGGCGATCCTTTTCCTCGGTCTGGATGGCGCGCGTACGATCGTCGATGTCGATGCCGTGACGGTTGAAGACGCGGACTTCGACGACGGTCCCGGCCACGCCCGGCGGAAGCCGAAGCGAGGTATCGCGAACGTCCGAAGCCTTTTCACCGAAGATGGCGCGGAGGAGCTTCTCTTCCGGCGTCATCGGGCTTTCGCCCTTCGGCGTGATCTTGCCGCACAGGATGTCGCCCGGCTCGACCTCGGCGCCGATGTAGACGATGCCTGCCTCGTCGAGGTTGCGGAGCGCTTCCTCGCCGACGTTCGGGATGTCGCGGGTGATGTCTTCCGGCCCAAGCTTGGTGTCGCGGGCCATGACCTCGAATTCCTCGATGTGGATCGAGGTGAAGACGTCGTCTTTCACGATGCGTTCGCTGATGAGGATCGAATCCTCATAGTTGTAGCCATTCCACGGCATGAACGCGACGAGCACGTTCCGGCCGAGCGCAAGCTCACCGAACTGGGTCGAGGGGCCGTCGGCGATGATTTCACCGGCGTCGACCTTGTCACCCACCTTCACCAGCGGGCGCTGGTTGATGCAGGTGTTCTGGTTCGAGCGCTGGAACTTCATCAGCGTGTAGATGTCGACGCCGCTTTCGCCCGCCGTCAGATCGCTGGTGACGCGAACCACGATACGGGTCGCGTCGACCTGGTCGACGATGCCGGTCCGGCGAGCGGCGATGGCCGCACCCGAATCGCGAGCGACGGTTTCTTCCATCCCGGTGCCGACCAGCGGTGCGTCGGCCTGCAGCAGCGGCACGGCCTGGCGTTGCATGTTGGAGCCCATGAGCGCGCGGTTGGCGTCATCGTTTTCCAGAAACGGGATCAGCGAGGCAGCGACCGAAACCAGCTGCTTCGGCGACACGTCCATCAACGTGATCGTGTCCTTCGGCGCCATCAGGAAGTCGCCCGAGCGACGGCTCGAGACGATGTCCTCGACGAAGTGGCCCTGCTCGTCGAGCTCGGCATTTGCCTGCGCGATCGTGTGCTTGGCCTCTTCCATCGCCGACAGGTATACGACCTCGTCGGTGACCTTGTGGTCGATGACCTTGCGGTACGGCGTTTCGATGAAGCCGTACTTGTTGACGCGGCTGAACGACGCGAGGCTGTTGATCAGGCCGATGTTCGGGCCTTCCGGCGTTTCGATCGGGCAGATGCGGCCGTAGTGCGTCGGGTGAACGTCGCGGACTTCGAAGCCTGCGCGCTCACGCGTCAGACCGCCCGGCCCGAGCGCCGACACGCGGCGCTTGTGGGTCACTTCGGACAGCGGGTTGGTCTGATCCATGAATTGCGACAGCTGCGACGAGCCGAAGAATTCGCGGACCGCGGCAACCGCCGGCTTGGCGTTGATCAGGTCGTTCGGCATGACCGTCGACACGTCGACCGAGCTCATGCGCTCCTTGACCGCACGCTCCATGCGCAGCAGCCCGACGCGATACTGGTTTTCCAGCAGCTCGCCGACCGAGCGAACGCGGCGGTTGGCAAGATTGTCGATGTCGTCGATCTCGCCCTTGCCGTCCTTCAGGTTCACCAGCTCCTGGATCACCGCGATGATGTCTTCGCGGCGAAGGGTGGTGACCGTGTCCTCGGCGTCGAGGCCAAGGCGCATGTTCAGCTTGACGCGGCCGACGGCCGAAAGGTCGTAGCGCTCGCTGTCGAAGAACAGGCCATAGAACAGCGCGTCCGCGGTCTCGCGCGTCGGCGGCTCGCCGGGGCGCATGACGCGGTAGATGTCGGCGAGCGCGTTGTCGCCGTCTTCCGACTTGTCTGCCTTCAGCGTGTTGCGAATCCACGGACCGGTATTGATGTAGTCGATGTCGAGGAGCTCGAGGCGGTCGGTGCCGGCCTTGTCGAGCATCTCGAGATTCTCGGCCGAGATTTCGTCACCGGCCTCGACGTAGATTTCGCCGGTCTTCTCGTTGATGAGATCGTAGGCCGAGAAGCGGCCGTAGATTTCCTCGGTCGGGATGATGACGTTGTTGACGTCCTTCGCGGCCGCATTTGCCTTGCGCGGAGTGATCTTCTCGTGCGCCTTGAAGATGACCTCGCCGCTGTCGGCGTCGACCACGTCATGGGTCGGCTTCTGCCCGCGCCAGCCTTCGGCGGCGTAAGGGATCTGCCAGCCATTCGGGCCGCGCACGTAGCTCAGCTTGTTGTAGAAGGTGTTGAGGATTTCCTCGCTCGTCAGGCCCAGCGCGTGCAGCAGCGCGGTGACCGGCAGCTTGCGCTTGCGGTCAATCCGGACGTTGACGATGTCCTTGGCGTCGAATTCGAAGTCGAGCCACGAGCCGCGATACGGAATGACGCGCGCCGCGAACAGGAACTTGCCCGACGCGTGGGTCTTGCCGCGGTCGTGGTCGAACAGGACGCCCGGCGAACGGTGCATCTGGCTGACGATCACGCGCTCGGTGCCGTTGACGATGAAGGTGCCGTTGCCCGTCATCAGGGGCATGTCGCCCATGTAGACGTCCTGCTCCTTGATATCGATCACCGACTTGGCCTCAGTGTCGGGATCGATTTCGAAGCTGGTCAGGCGGAGTGTGACGCGCATCGGCGCGGCGTAGGTCAGCCCGCGCTGGCGGCACTCGTCCGTGTCGAACTTCGGGTTCTCAAGCTCGTAGCGATCGAAGTCGAGATGCGCGGTGCCCGCGAAGTCCTGGATCGGGAAGACCGAACGAAGGGTCTTTTCCAGCCCGGAAACATAGCCGGTGGCAGGGTCGGAGCGAAGGAACTGCTCGTAGCTTTCGCGCTGAACCTCGATCAGGTTCGGCATGTCCGAGATTTCGTGGATGTTCCCGAAGATCTTGCGGATGCGACGCGATTTGGTGGTGCGAGCCATGGTCGGCACGTCTTTTTGCTTGGTGGCCATTCTATTCCCTGCGCTCCGGGCGCGCGACGATGCACGCGGCCCACGTAAGAGGTTCGGCGCGGCTCCCGTTATCTCCTCACCATTTGTTCGAACCGCTGCGCGTTGTCGGCCCGTGTCCCGGTGAGGACAGGAAAGGCCCCGGGCGCACGACAAGGGTGCGGCGGAGCCGTTATGTATTGGATGAAGTTGGATATAGCGCGAATCCAACAGCGCGCAAGAGGGAAGGGCAGGACACATCGCTGTGCCTGCTTGATTGGCGCGGTGAGGCCGCCATCTCGAGATGAAAGCACGGAGGCCCGAAATGATCCACGATTTCCACGTTCATCTCTATTACGATCCGTCGCAGGTCGACGAGGCCAAGGCGCTGGCCGCCGAGATAGCGAAGCGCTTCGAACTTCCGGTTGGGCACTTCCACCTTCGCCCAGTCGGCCCGCACCCGCGCGGGAGCGTGCAATTGACCGTGCCGACCGATCGCTTTGGCGAGGTTGCGACCTGGCTGTCGGTCAATCGGTCTGGCCTCACGATATTCGCGCACGCGTCGACGGGCGACGATCGGACCGATCACAGCCGCAACGTCATCTGGTTCGGGCCGAGCGAGCCACTCGACTTGTCGATCTTTGGCTGACCCTTCTAGCGATCTCGCGCGCCAGCGTTCTCCGGGTTCTGGCCAAAGCCTAGATTTGCCGGAGTTTCGCCCCGCCCCAGAGGTGATCGGCGAACCAGCCACAGACGATATCGGGCCGTTGATAGCGCAAGGCGTCAAATGCGGGCTTTTTGGCTACGCGCGCGATGCTGACCAGCCTTAGCCGTGGGCAGGTGGCGAGGGGAGTCAGATCCTGATCGAGAAGGCGAAGCGAGGTGCCGAGAAAGGCCTCGAGCCCTTGGAGACCGGATAGCGGCATAAGGGAATCGATCGTCTGCTTCGTGTCCATCGCTCCTTCCAGACCGATCACCTGGAGGTGATGCGCACTGCGTAGCCATTCGACATCGGACAGATGCTTGGCATTGGCAATGATCAGCGTCGTCAAACGCGGCAGACGAGCCAGCGGCGCGAAGTCCGTCACCTTGCGCGGGCTGTCGATGCTCAGGAACTTCAGGTGCGACAGGTTCGACAAAGGCGAAAGGTCACTGGCGAGGGTCGGCCATTCCAGCTCCAGCCGTTCCAGCCTCTTGAGTTCGCCAATGGCGGCCAGCGTCGCTTGAGTACAATTCGACACGATGAGGTGGCGGAGCGCCTGCTTCGTGGCCAGAGCAGCCGGATCGGCGATCCGTGCAATCTGGGCTTTGGTGGCCTGGGCCGGGATGGCGTCGGCGCTGTCGTAGAAATGGTGCGCCCGCCACTCGTCCCAGTCGCGAATATCGTGGCCCCGATACTTGTGGACCAACGCCGCTTCGAGCGTGGGGTGGGCAAGGAATTCGTGGGTCATTCCGACATTCTAGGAATGTGGCCGTTAACGAAAAGGGCGACCCCTTGCGGAGCCGCCCTTCCCAATCACAGGCGCTTCAAGACACCTGCGAAACTGTATGAAGCTTACTTAAGCTCGACGGTGCCGCCGGCTTCTTCGATCTGCTTCTTGATCTTCTCGGCTTCGTCCTTGTTGACGCCTTCCTTGACGGCCTTCGGCGCGCCTTCGACGAGCGCCTTGGCTTCGCCCAGGCCGAGACCGGTGATCGCGCGGACTTCCTTGATGACGTTGATCTTCTTGCCACCGTCGCCGGTGAGGATCACGTCGAATTCGCTCTGCTCTTCAGCAGCGGGGCCAGCGGCAGCGGCCGGACCGGCGACTGCAACGGCGGCCGAGGCCGAAACGCCCCACTTCTCTTCGAGCGCCTTGGCGAGTTCTGCCGCTTCGAGAACGGTCAGGGTCGAAAGGTCGTCAACCAGCTTCTGAATGTCAGCCATTGTATATCTCCTTGGTGGGGCATTCGCCCCGGATTGTCGTGTCGTTGAAAGTTAAGCGGCCTTGGCGGCGTATGCGCCGGTCACGCGAGCGATCATCGCCCCCGGTTCCGAAACCACGCGCGCAATCTTCGTGGCAGGCGCCTGAATGAGGCCCACCAGAGTACCGCGAAGCTGATCGAGCGACGGAAGCTCGGCCAGCGCCTTGATGCCGTTCACGTCGAGCAGCGTGTCGCCCATCGCCCCGCCAACGATCTCGAGGCGATCGTTGGTCTTGGCGAACTCCACCGCGACCTTGGCGGCCGCGACGGGATCGATCGAGGTGGCCAAAGCGGTCGGGCCGGTCAGCATGTCGCCGATTGGTCCGTACTTCGTGCCCTCGAGCGCGATCAGGGCAAGGCGGTTCTTCGCGACCTTGAACTGGGCTCCGGCGTCGCGCATCTTCAGGCGCAGGTCGGTCGATTGCGCGACCGACAGGCCGAGATTGCGGGTGATCACCACCACGCTGGTCTCGGTGAAGACATTCTTCAGCTCGGCTACCAGATCGGCTTTTTGGCTACGATCCATGCCATTCTCCTGTTCGGCCAAGGCGTGAGCCCGGGCCGAGGTTCAAACGACCCCGGCGCGACATGCGTCGGGGCAAGCTGTCCGGGGGAATGGGTTCATGGGCGCCGGTATTCCGGCACACGACACGGGCGCCGTAGCGCAATCCGTGATGAATTCCTGTCCCCGTCTAGGCCGCAGATTAAGCTTCCGGTTGGAAGCAGCGACTGTCTCGGACGGTTGCCTTCTCATCGAGAAGACGAGCGGGCCTATAGCGGATTAGAGCGAACGATCAACCCTCTCGCGCGGCTTCGTCGAGGATCGCCCAGATCGAGGAAACCACCACCGACCCTTCGCCGACGGCCGAGGCGACACGCTTGACCGATCCCGCCCGAACGTCGCCGACCGCGAAGATCCGCGGGTGCGACGTCGCATATGGCGCAGCAGCGCCCGCTTCCTCGCCAGTCTTGACGAACCCGCGATGGTCGAGATCGACAAGCCCCGATAGCCAGGCCGTGTTGGGCGCCGCGCCCGCCATGATGAACAGCGCACGCGTATCGATTTTTCGATCACCGTCGGGCGTTCGGATCGAAACAGCTTCGAGATGGTCCTCGCCCGAAAGCTCGGTGACTTCGCTGCGATAGTGGATCGTGATGCGTCGGTCGGCATCAAGCCGGGTGCGCAGATAGGACGACATCGATTCCGCAAGTGACGGCCCCCGTACGACGAGGTGGACGTGCGCCGCGTGTCGCGACAGGTACATCGCGGCCTGGCCGGCCGAATTGCCTCCCCCGACGATGACCGCATCGCTGCCGCTGCAGAAGCGAGCCTCCATTTCGGTCGCGGCGTAGTAAATGCCTCGGCCTTCGAGCGCTTCGAGGCCGTCGATCGGTAGTCGGCGATACTGCACGCCGGTCGCCACCAACACCGCGGACGCCGCGATGCCGACCCCGTCATCGATCATCGCCAGAACGCGGCCGTCGCGCTCTCGAAGGCTGGTCACGCGGCGTGGCATGGCGAAGCGCGTCCCGAACTTCATCGCCTGAATCTGTCCGCGTAACGTCAGGTCGGCACCGGAGATACCAGTCGGGAAGCCCATGTAATTTTCGATCCGGCTCGACGTCCCCGCCTGTCCGCCGATCGCAAGGTCTTCAACCACCAGCGCGTCGATTCCCTCCGCGCCGGCATAGACCGCCGCCGCAACGCCCGCCGGACCACCGCCGACGATCAGGAGGTCGACCGCATGGCATTCGCGCACGTCAAGATCGAGGCCGAGGAGCCGGGCGAGGGCGCGGGGGCTGGGGTCTTCCAGCCGCTCACCCTTGCCGAACACGACCGCCGGTTCGTCGGGCGCGATCGAGCATTCCTCGGCCGCGGCACGCGCGTCGTCCTTGCCCAGTTCATAGGACTGGAAGGGAATTCGGTTCCGGGCGGCGAAGCTCGCCACTTCCTGAATGCGAGGGTCGCGCTCGGCGCCGAACAGCATCAGCGAGGTGTCGCCGCTTTCATATTGCCGCCGTCTGCGTGCCGCGAAGACGGTCAGGATGATGTCCGACATCTCGGGAATGTCCAACATTAGCCGCATCATCTCTTCGCGCGGCACTTCGATGACGTCCGTGTCCACGGCGGCTCGGAAGGGAAGGGTGAACGCCCCGCCGGACAGGAAGGCGAGTTCGCCGGCAAATTGCGTGGGGCCAAGCGACGACGGGGCGTAGCGCTCACGCGTGATCGGATCGACCAATTCGATCTCGCCCTGCTCGACGTAGATGAAGCGGTCCATTGGATCGCCCGCCTCGGCGATCGTATCGCCCTTGGCGTACCGGACCTTGATGCCGACGCGCCGCAGCGCCTCGACGTGATCATCCTGCAACGGCGTTCGCTGCATGATCGTCAGGTCGTCGGCGAATGTTTCCATGGTTCGGCCTCCCGCGCCGTGGCGGTCAACATGGTGCAGCGATTGACCCGACGGAAGGGGTCAGCCGAGGAAGAAGTCGTAGAGCAATTTCAGGTTGAGCGAGATGATGATCGCCGAAATGGTCCACGCCACCAGCTTTAGCCAGACAGGATTGACGAACTTGCCCATCTTGGTGCGGTCGCTGGTGAACTGGACCAGCGGGACCACCGCGAACGGGAGCTGGAGGCTCAGAATGACCTGGCTCAGAACCAGCAGGCTGGCAGTACCGCTCGAGCCGTAGAGGGCTGCCACTGTGACGGCGGGTACGATCGCGAGCAGCCGGGTCACCATCCGCCGAAGCCATGGCGGCAAGCGAATGTTGAGGAAGCCTTCCATCACGATCTGGCCCGCAAGCGTCGCAGTGATCGTCGAATTCTGGCCCGACGCCAGCAGTGCCACCGCGAACAGGGTGCTGGCAAAACCGACGCCGAGCATCGGCGTCAGCAACTCGTAGGCGTCCTGAATCTCGGCGACGTCGGTGCGGCCGGCGGCGTGGAAGGTTGCGGCGGCAAGGATCAGGATCGACGCGTTGATAAACAATGCGAAACTGAGCGCGACGCTGCTGTCGATCGTTGCGAACTTGATCGCCTGGCGCTTGCCCTTCTCGTCGCGGTCGAACTGACGGGTCTGCACGATCGAGGAATGAAGGTAGAGGTTGTGCGGCATCACGGTGGCGCCGATGATCCCGATCGCGATGTAGAGCATCGCCGGATTGGTCACGACCTCAACTCGCGGGATCAGCCCATCGGCGATCGCCGCGATGCTCGGCTGCGCCAACGCAAGCTCGACCGCAAAGCATCCGGCAATGATGAGCAGCAGAGCAATGATGAACGCCTCGAGCTTTCGGAAGCCATATTGCTGAAGCGCGAGGATCAGCAGGACGTCGAGCGCGGTCAGCACCACGCCCCAGACGAGCGGAATCCCGAACAGCAACTGCAGCGCGATCGCGGTCCCGATCACCTCCGCCAAGTCGCAAGCGACGATCGCCAGTTCGCACATCACCCACAGGAACCAGCGGACCGGCGGGCTGTAGTGGGCTCGGCACGCCTGAGCGAGGTCGAGGCCGGAGACGATGCCAAGCTTCGCGCTGAGCGACTGCAGGATCATCGCGAAGATGTTCGACAGCAGGATGACCGACAGCAGGGTGTAGCCGAACTGCGATCCACCGGCGAGATCGGTCGCCCAATTGCCCGGGTCCATATAGCCGACGGCGACCAGATATCCCGGGCCCATGAAGGCGCCGAAGCGCCGCCATGCACTTCCCGTTACGGGAATCGAGCGGAAGGATTCGGGCAGGCTTGGAGAACTGACGGGCGTGCGCATGCCGACGTTCGCTTCATCGATCGGGGTCGAGAGGGACGGCGGCGGTGTCATGCCATCCTCCTGCGCAAACGGGCGGCGACGCGCAAGGGACAGAAACGAACCGGCCGGTCCGCAGGGGCATTGCGAACCGGCCGGACCATTAATCGAAGCGGCGTAGAGGCTATTCCGCGCTGCTCAATCGGATGTTGCCGTTGACGCCGGCAGGGAAGAACCCGCCTTGCGATGCCGCGGCGTTCGTCAGGTACACGATGTTCAACACGTCGCCCGGTGTCCTGCTGTAGGCTAGGCCGTTGGCGTCGGTCGGGACGATATTCGACATGTTGCCCATCTGCTGGACGCCCTGATCGACGTCGGTCGTGCTGTCGAGCGAGTCGCGTGCATTCGAGATGGATTCGGTCGACGAGCGAAGTGCCGGCATCTGCACGCCCTTCGCGTAAAGCACCGTTCGAACCAGACCCGCATGATAGGCCTCGGCCGCCAGAATGCCTGCGGCCGCTTCGAGGAACGTCTTGTTTGTGATGAGCGGCGACGCGCCCTTGTAAGCGGTCACCCCGACGTCCTCGAAGATGAACGCGCCGAGCAGGAAATTCTCGTCCGTCGCGTAGGGATCGAACGCCTGGCCCGGCCCGATCAGACCCGCCGCCCGAGCCGCGGCCGAGAAGCTGCTGTTGGCATCCGACGCGATGTTGATTGCCGGCTGTGCGACGGCCGACGCCCCGAGCGCTGCGCGCAGGAAAGCCACGTGCTGCCGCTCGTCGGTTGCGATCTCGCGGGCATATTGCTCGACCACGGGATCGGTAAAGTTGACCTTGCGACCGCCTGTCACCGCGCCCTGCGTGCCGGTGCCCGTCAGCAAATTGGCGGGAAGGCCGGTGCCGAAGGCGGCGTAGGCGTAGAACTGCGCCTCGAGATATTCGAGATTCAGCGCAAAGTTCAGGATGTCGCCGTCGGTCAGTGTAGTCGGGGTAGGCGTTGGCGTCGGTGTCGGGGTCGGCGGCACCACAACCGTGTCGTCATCGTCGCGGCCACCACCACCGCCACAGGCACTGAGCAGGGTCGCGCCGGCAAGCACCGCCGCAGTCGATGAGCTTCGAAGGAAAGCGCGGCGCGCATCGCGTCGCTGTTCGCAGGCATCGAGAATTTCGAGAACTTTTTCGTCGTTCGTCATGACAAATCTCCGGGATCTAGGGATCGGCAAGCGGCTCAGTTGGCCTGGCTTGTCCGAATGGGTCCGTTGACCCCGTTGGGGAAGAAACCGCCCTGCGTGCGGGCCATGCCCGTCAGATAGACGATGTTGAGAACCTGGCCTGCGTTGCGGCTGTAGGCGAGGCCGTTGGCATCGAGCGGCGCGATGTTGGACTCGTTGTTACCGCGGCTACGAATGCCCTGGTCGAGGTCGGTTGCGCCATCGAGGCTGTCGCGCGCATCCGAAATTCGCTCGGCAGCGTCGAGCAATGCGGGGACCTGAATTCCCTTGCGATAGAGCGTCGTGCGGACCAGCGCCGCATGATACGCCTCCACCGCCAATAGGCCGGCCGCAGCCTCCAGGAAGGTCTTGTTAGTGATCAGCGGCGAGGCGCCCTTGTAGGCAGTGACACCGACATCCTCGAAAATGTAGGCGCCGAGCAGGAAATTCTCGTCGCTTGCATATGGATCGAAGGACTCGCCCGGTCCGATCAGGCCGGCGGCGCGCGCCGCGGTCGAGAAGGCACCGGTCGGCGAAGTGCCGATGTCGATCGTCGGCTGGGCAACGGCGGTCGCGCCAAGTGCTGTCCGCAGAAACACGACATGGGCCTGCTCGTCGGCGGCAATCTCACGCGCATATTGCTCGACCACCGGATCGGTGAAGTTGACGCGGCGACCGCCGGTCGCCTCACCCCGAGTGCCCGTACCCGTCGTCAGGTTGGTAGGAAGGCCGACACCGTTGACGGCCTGCAGGTAGAATTGCGCCTCGAGATATTCGAGGTTCAGCGCGAAGTTCAGAATGTCGCCATCGGATGGGGCGGTCTGGGCATTCAGCCGCTTTCCACCGACGGTCAGAACGAGCGGCGCGGAAACGGCGGCTACGGCAGCCATTCGGAAGAATTCTCGTCGGTCGTCGCGAAGGGCTTTACGCTCCTCCAGCGCCTCGAGGATTGATGCGGACTGAACCATGTAGCGACTCCCTGAAAACTGCCCTCAAGGAGGAGCTAACAGGAAATTAAAGTCGCTGTTCCAACAATTTACGTCAAAAAATAATATATTTTCAGATCGGCATCCATTCGAAAACTATGCCGTATCTTTTAGCCAAGTTCATTGATCTAAAGTAGTAATTGAGGGGTCAATGACGTCCGGCGATGCCGTCGTTTCCAAGCAGCCGATTGACCCGGGTGGTGAGCGTGTCGACTGCGAAGGGCTTGGTCAGAACTTCCATACCGTGGCCGATGTGTCCGTGGCTCAGGACCGCATTCTCGGCGTAGCCGGTGATGAAAAGGATCTTGAGGTCGGGGCGAAGCGCCCGCGCGGCGTCGGCGACCTGACGACCGTTGAGGCCGTTCGGAAGCCCGACGTCGGTGATCAGAAGGTCGATCCGCGCGTCGGATTCGATGATCCGCAAGCCTTCGACTCCGTCCTCGGCCTCCAGACAGGCAAGGCCATGTTCTTCCAGCGCATCCACAACCAGCATGCGGACGACGGGCTCGTCGTCGATGACGAGGACGGTCTCGCCGTCTCGGACATTGATCTGTTCGAAATTGGGCTGGCTCGCGTCCGTTGATTCTTCGCGTCCGACATGGCGAGGCAGGTAGATGCAGACCATCGTCCCCTGACCGAGTTCGCTGTAGACGCGGACGTGGCCGTTCGATTGACGGGCAAAGCCGTAGACCATCGACAGGCCGAGCCCGGTGCCTTCGCCGATCGGCTTGGTCGTGAAGAAGGGATCGAACACGCGCGGCAGGACGTCTTTGGCGATGCCGGTGCCGGTGTCGCTTACGCAGATGCTGACATACTGCCCCGCATCGAGACCGTGCTGCTTCGCTGCGCGCTGGTCGAGCCAGCGGTTGCCCGTCTCGATCGTAATCCGTCCACCGGTCGGCATCGCGTCGCGCGCGTTGATGCACAGGTTGAGGATCGCGTTTTCGAGCTGGTTGGGATCGACCATCGTCAGCCAGAGGCTGCTGGCAAGGACGGTCTCGACCTCGATCCCCGGGCCGACCGTGCGCTGCACCAGTTCGACGAGATCATTCATCAGCGAGTTGACGCCCATCGGTTTCGGCGAAAGCGTCTGCCGCCGCGCGAACGCAAGCAGGCGGTGCGTGAGCGCCGCAGCGCGTCGAGCAGCACCTTGTCCCGCCGCCAGATATTTGTCGACGTCGGCGGTGCGGCCCTGGGCAAGGCGGGTCGCGATCATCTCGAACGAGCCCGAAATCCCCGCCAGCAGATTGTTGAAGTCATGCGCGAGGCCACCGGTCAGCTGGCCGACCGCCTCCATCTTGTGTGCTTGGCGGAGCGCTTCCTCGGCCTCGACCAAGCGCTCCTGCTCGCGCAGTCGGTCGGTCACGTCGAACACGAACTGGAACGCACCGATCTGCTGATCGTTCGGATCCTTCAGGACGCCGAACCGCATTTCATACGATCGCCGTGCGCGTCCCGGATCGCCGAATTCGGCGATCTCGACGAACTCCTCGCCCGCCAGCGCGCGCGACCATACCGAAAGGATGTCGGCAAGATTGTTCGGCTGATCGGCGAGAACGTCCTTTACCGATTGGCCGACCTCGGGACGAACGCCATAGATCTTCTCGAATTCGGATGCCGATGCGGAATTGATCGCGAGCCAGCGGTAATCCCGGTCCATCACCTGGACGAAGGCGGCGGTCCCCTCGACGATGTCTGCAAGAACGGCGCGCTCGGCCATCGCCTGCTTCACCCGTTCCTCCAGCGTCCGATTGAGGTCCTGCAACGCAACCTCGGCGGTCCTGCGCGCGGTGAGGTCCTGAAACAGGACTGCGACCTGTTTGAGCTCTGGCGGCTCGATCCTGAACGCAGACAGGTTGAGGTAGCGACCGGTGGCGACCAGCTCCTGCTCGAAGCGAATCGGCTCTCCGGTGCGGAGCACTTCGCCATAACGGGCTACCCAGGAATCGGCTTCGTCCGGCACCATTTCGCGCAGTTTCTGGCCGACGACGTTGGGAATGCCCGCATGGCGGGCATAAGCGCCATTCGCCTCGATGTGGATGTAGTCGCTTAACGGGCCGTGCGGACCATCGAAGAATTCGATGATGCAAAAGCCCTCGTCCATTTCTTCGAACAGCTTGCGGTAACGCTCTTCGGGGGCAGGGGCGATCGAGGGAATCTGCTGGTCGGTGGCGCCGCGTGCCGCGCCCGTTTCATCGCTCATTGACTGCCCTTGTTCGCAAATCTTTTGCTGCCCAACGCGCTCGCCACGAAAAAGGGCCGAGGCGTCGCCGCCCCGGCCCTGTTTCTAACGGTCGATCGGTCAGGCGATCAAGCGCCCGCCATCTCCGAGGTGTCGACCTTGACGCCCGGGCCCATCGAGGAGCTGAGCGCGACCTTGCGGACATACTTGCCCTTGGCGCCGGTCGGCTTGGCCTTGACGATGGCATCGACGAACGCGTCGAAGTTCGCCTTGATGTCCGCCTGCGGGAAGCTCGCCTTGCCGATGCCGGCATGGATGATACCAGCCTTCTCGACGCGGAACTCGACCTGGCCCGACTTGGCGTCCTTGACGGCCTGGCCGACGTTCGGCGTGACCGTGCCGAGCTTCGGGTTCGGCATCATGCCCTTGGGGCCGAGAACTTTACCGAGGCGACCGACGATCCCCATCATGTCGGGGGTGGCGATGACGCGATCGAAGTCGCTGCGTCCGCCCTGGATTTCTTCCATCAGGTCTTCCGCACCGACGACTTCGGCGCCGGCCTTGGTCGCTTCCTCGGCCTTGTCGCCGCGCGCGAACACCGCGACGCGAACGTCCTTGCCGGTGCCCTTGGGGAGGTTGACGACGCCGCGGACCATCTGGTCGGCGTGGCGCGGGTCGACGCCCAGGTTGATCGCGATTTCGACGCTCTCGTCGAACTTCGACGTCGCCAGGCTCTGAACGAGGCTGATCGCTTCGTCGATCGGGTAGAGCTTCATCGGCTCGACCTTGCCGTCGAGGGCCTTCTGCTTCTTGGTCAGCTTTGCCATGTCCTTAGCCCTCCACAACCTGGAGGCCCATCGCGCGGGCCGAACCTTCGATGATCTTCGTCGCCGCGTCGATGTCGTTGGCGTTGAGATCCTTCATCTTCATCTCGGCGATCTCGCTGAGCTGCGAGCGCTTGATGGTGCCTGCCGAAACCTTGCCCGGCTCCTTCGAGCCCGACTTCAGCTTCGCGGCCTTCTTCAGAAGGAAGCTCGCCGGCGGGGTCTTCGTCACGAACGAGAAGCTGCGGTCGGCATAGACGGTGATGACCGTCGGAACCGGAGCCGACTTTTCGATGTCCTGCGTCGCGGCGTTGAACGCCTTGCAGAATTCCATGATGTTGACGCCGCGCTGACCCAAGGCAGGGCCGATCGGCGGGGAGGGATTGGCGGTGCCGGCCGGCACCTGCAGCTTGATATAGCCGGTAATCTTTTTGGCCATGTGTCTCACTCTGTAGGGGGCGCGCCGACGGATCGAGGCGCCCGGTTCAAGTTTAGCGGTCCAGACGGCAACGCGAACGCTGCCTCCCGCAATTCCCAATGCGATGCGTTGGAAGCGCGCGCCCTTAGCGCAAGCGATCCGCTTTGCCTAGTAGCCGGTGTGGAGCGGTCTGCCTTTACCGACGGCGCCCGGGAGCCTATCGCTGGCGCTTACTTCCATCATGATCCACCGCGTGGGCCCTGTCGGCCTTCCATTTTACATGCCGATTTTCAAGGTGCCCAAGAATATGAAGAATGACGGTTCGACTTTCCAGGAACGCCTAGCACGCGCCGCCGCCGCGAAGCAGGCGGCGCTCGACAAGCTCCGTTCGAAGCCGGCGATCGACCCCGCCGTGTTGGCCGAACGCAATGCCGCCCGCGCGGCGCGCGAAGCCGCCCAGGCCGAGAAGAATGCAGCGCGCGCTGCCGAACGCGAACAGGCGAAGCAGGACAAGCTCTTGAAGGCCGCCCAAGCCGCCGCCAAGCCGGCAGCGCCGACCGAGGCGGAATTGAAGGCGGCTCGCGACGCGCGCTACGCAGCACGGAAGAACCGCAAGTAAGCGCATCGCCGGCGACGGAAGGGATCATCATGTCGAAGAAAAGTCCCGCCAAGCTTGATGTGCGGCTTGCGGTCCCGGCCGACGTGCCGGGCGTCCTGTCGCTGATCAGCCGCGCCTATCCCAACGTCGAAAATTACAGCGCGGGCCAGGTCCGGGGCCAGATCAACAATTTCCCGGAAGGCCAGTTTGTCGCGGTGCTCGACGGAGTCATCGTTGGTTATGCGGCATCGTCGCGCATCGACGAGGCGGTGGCTCTCGCGCCGCACGACTGGGCAACCATCAGCGGCAACGGCTTCGGCAGCCGCCACGATGCGACCGGCGACTGGCTCTACGGGATTGAAATGGTGGTCGACGAACGCCAGCGGGGCCTGCGGATCGGTAAGCGCCTGTACGACGCGCGCCGGGCGCTCGCCGAGCGCCTGGAACTTCGCGGAATCGTTTTCGGTGGCCGGATGCCCGGCTACCTCCGCGCCAAGTCGAAAGTGGCCGGGCCGGAAGAATATCTCGCCGAAGTGCGCGAGGGGAAGTTTCGCGATCAGGTGATCGGCTTCCAGATTGCGAATGGCTTCAACCCGATCGGCGTGCTTCGCGACTATCTGCCGTTCGACAAGGCATCGGGCGGGTTCGCCGCGCACATGGTGTGGCGCAACCCTTACGTCGATCCCAATGAACCGCCGGCATTCCGCGTCCCGCGCGACGTCGAGGGGGTGCGCCTCGCGACCGTTCAACTGCAGGCGAGGGCGGTCGAGAATTTCGAGGAGTTCGTGAAGAACGTCGAATATTTCGTCGACGTTGCCGCCGATTACCGTTCCGACTTCGTCGTCTTTCCCGAACTGTTCACGCTCTCGCTATTGTCGTTCGAGAAGGACAATCTGTCGCCGATGGAGGCGATCGATCGCCTGACCGAGCATCGCGCGCCGATCGTCGCCGAGCTTTCGCGGATGGCGCTTCGCTACAACATCAACATCGTCGGCGGATCGCACCCTACCCGGACCGAAGACGGCAGCATCCAGAATGTCGCCTACGTCTGCCTGCGCGATGGATCGGTCCACTCGCAGGAGAAGATCCACCCGACGCCGAACGAGGCCTATTGGTGGAAGATCAAGGGCGGAAGCTCGGTCGACGTCATCCAGACCGACATAGGGCCGATTGGCGTCCTGATCTGTTACGACAGCGAGTTTCCCGAACTGGCGCGGCGGCTGGTCGACGAGGGTGCGCGGATCATCTTCGTGCCGTTCTGCACCGACAACAAGCAGGGCTATATGCGCGTACGCTATTGCGCCCAGGCCCGCGCCATCGAGAACCAATGCTACGTCGTCCTGTCGGGCAACGTCGGCAATCTGCCCGGCGTCGACAACATGGACATTCAATACGCGCAATCCTGTATTCTCACGCCCTGCGATTTTCCGTTTGCGCGCGACGGCATCGCCGCGGAGGCGAGCGAGAACATCGAAACGCTGACCATCGCCGACGTCAATCTGGCCGACCTGACATGGGCGCGAGCGGAAGGGACTGTCCGCAATCTCGCCGACCGACGCTTCGACCTTTACCGCATCGACTGGAAGAAGGGGCGGCGTGGGGAAAATGGATCGCCGGACGCCCTGCCGACGGGATCTCGGTCGCCAGGCGGCGGCTAGACGTCGTCCCTAGCGGACCAATTCCCAGGCATATCCGGTCGCCAGCGCAGCCTGCGCCCCGAACAGCATGGCCACCAGCATGATGTCACTGGCCTTGTCGACGATTTCTTGAAGCAGGGTGGTCGCCATGCCCAAACTTTGCCTTGCGCACGGTGAAGAATTCCCTAAAGGCCTGCGTTAATTCTCCATTTTCCATTCCGGTTTGCAGCCGACGTTAACGATTTGATAATGCGCGTCTCCTAGCTCGGTCGATGCCGAGTCTGTAAAAACTATGTCCTCTCCCCACGATACCGCCACCACCGACCGCCGTCCGGTCGACATCCCGATCGGGATGAACCCGCCTGCGCACCGTTTCCGTGACGGTCGTCGGGGCGGGGGCGACGTGTTGCGCGAGCGCCGTCGATTCTACGTGCCGGTCGGCGCCAAATTCCTCGTCGCTTTAATCCTCGCGACGGCTTGGCTGGTGTTCAGCGTGATCGTGTCGCGCCCGTGGCTCGAGGATCTGTCCGCCCTGAGCCATCCGTTGGTTGCGCTCTTCTGCCTCACCTTCATCGCCTACGCCCCCGGCTTTATGAACGCGTTCCTGATCGTGTCGCTGCTGCTCGACCGGCGCCCGCCGCGCCTTCGGCTCGATCATTATCCGGGCCTCACCATCCTGGTGGCGGCGTATCAGGAGGAGCGCACGATCATTCACACGCTCGCCAGCCTGGCGAGGGAGCGGTATCCCGGAGAGATCGAAATCCTCGTGCTCAATGATGGATCGACCGACCGAACCGCCGAGCAGGCCGAGCGCGGGCGGACGGGCCTCCATTATCCGAGCAATGTGACGCTGCGGATCATCAACTATGCCGAGAACCGCGGCAAGGCGGCGGTTCTGAACAGCGGCCTGCAGGAGGCCAGTCATTCGCTGATCGTGACTGTCGATGCGGACACGCGTCTCCGCGCCGACAGCCTGACGAAGATCGTCGAGCGTTATGAGGCGGACCCGCCCGAAACGCGCGCGGTCGCTGGCGCGATCCTGGTGGGGAACTCGCGCGATTCGATGATGGCCGGTCTCCAGGAATGGGACTATTTCCACGGCATCGCCGCGGTGAAGCGCATGCAGAGCATGTATCACGGCACGCTGGTCGCGCAGGGCGCCTTTTCGATCTACGACCGCGATGCGTTGATTGAAATCGGCGGCTGGCCCGAGTGTGTCGGCGAAGACATCGTGATGACCTGGGCCCTGCTGAAGCGCGGCTATCGCACCGGCTATGCCGAGGATGCGGTCGCGTTCACCAGCGCGCCGACAACCTACCGGCAGTTCGCTCATCAGCGCCGTCGCTGGGCGCGGGGGCTGATCGAAGCATTCCACCATCACAAGGGGCTGACGGTAAAGCCGCGGCTGTCCACCATGTTCATCTGGTGGAACGTGCTGTTCCTGCCGATGGACCTCGTGTTCACGCTCGTCTTCATTCCGGGCGTCATCGTCGCCTTCTTCGGTCTGTTCTGGATCGCGGGACCGATGACATTGCTGACGCTTCCGCTGGCCGCCCTGTGGAACATCATCATCTATCGCATCCAGAAGCGCATGTTCCGCGAGTCCGGGCTGAAAGTCCGCCAGAACTACCGCGCTTTGCTGCTCTACATCGTCGGCTATGCCGTGCTGATGCAGCCGGTGTCGCTGTGGGGATATGTCTCCGAGCTGATCGGCCGCCAGAAAAAATGGGGAACGAAATGACCGTCAAACTGGCCTTGATCCTTGGGCTCCTCGCCGCGCCAGCAGTGTCACAGGAACGCGCAGAGCCTCGGCACGCGGTCGGCGCCGACATCACCTATTCCAGCGACGCCGACGATACTGAGGTCGTTCGCGCAGGCGTAAACCTCGACCTTAAGTATCGCGATCCGGACAGCTACGCCGGTTTCCGGATCGAGCGTCTTCGCTATTCGCCGTCTGGCGGTAACCGCGATCATGACACGCGAGTCTATTTGCGTCTCGCCGACCGGTTGGGTGACTGGAAATACCGCACGTCGGTCGGCACCGACGGCGACACAGTCGTCGGCAGCGCGTCCATCAACAACGAAGCGCCGCTGCGGCAGGAATATTTCATCGAACGCGACAAGATCGAGACGCCGATCGGCGTGTCGCGCGGGCTTTATTACACCTTCGGAGGAGCCGCGGTCGACGTGCCGCTGGGCGACACGACGCAGGCGACGCTGCTTGGCGGATTGCAGGAATTCACCGGAGACAATGTCCGCGTCCACCTGCGCGGCAACCTAATTCAGGTGCTGAAGTCGGAGTGGGGGCTCAGCGCGCAGCTCCGTACCCGTTACTTCCGCAACAGCGACCCTAACGAATATGATTATTACTCGCCGCGCTGGTATGCCGAGGCACTTCCAGTCCTGCAGGTTCGGCGTTTCACGGGTGGCTGGCGCCTGCTTGCCGCTGGCGGCCTGGGCGCTCAGCGTGACAGCGCGTCAGGCTGGCGCGCATCGCGCTACCTCAATCTTCGCGCCGACCGCCCCGCACTGGTTGCCGGATGGGGAGCGACAGGGGAGATCGTCTACACCAGCACGCCGATCACCAACTCGGGCGATTACCATTATGTCCGCGCGAACCTTGGGATCACGCGCGCCTTTTGATGCGCTTCAGCGGTCGCGTCGGCCGAGCAGCAGATAACTGCTGTCGAACTCCGCAACGGCGGCCAACTGCTTCCAGTCGCGCACTTCGATCTGGGCGTCGAAACGGTTGGAACGACCGCGACCACCGCTGATCAATCCTTCCTCCCGCATCTGCTGGAAGGTGCGATTGAGATGCACCGTCGTGATGCCGAGCAGTTCAGCCAGTTGGTCCTGCGTCATTGCCAGGTCGAACCGATCCCGACTGCCTCGGTGCATCGTCTCCAATCTCAGCCCGACTTCGCAGAGCAGGTGCGCGAACCGCTGCCGCGCCGAGCTTCCGCCCAGCATGCTGACCCACTTCGACAGGATCGACGCATCGACGACGGTGTCGCGCCAGATCGCCATGCCGATCGCGGGTCGGCGGTGGAAGAGTTCCTCCAGCTGAGCGTGCGGCACGCGGAAGATCGCGCATTCCGACAAGGCAGTGATGCCCCATCCAGCGACCGGAAAAGCCACCGAATGAAGGTCGCACATGTCACCCGGCAAATAGATCGCGGTCGCACGCCGCTCGCCGTTTGCAAGCCAGTCGCTTCGCCCGACCAAGCCCGCCTGTACAAGGCAGGCGAAATCGACGTGCTGATCGGGCACCACCAGATCCTGTCGTGCCGGAATGGTGGACAAGGGCGCATCGATGCTCAGCAATGCGTCGATGTCTGCTTGCGACAGCGTGTTGCGAAGAAGGAGGCGGCGAAGGAAAAGCTCAAGCGGCCGTTGCATCTTGATGGGCGACCTCCGGTCGGAAACTCTCGGCGAGCCTAGGACAGCTTGGGCCGATCAGGAAGCAGGGTCGGAACGCCGCGGTCGCGGCTTGATCAGCCCCCGACGAAGGCCGATCGAGCGGATGGCTTCCTGAGTGCGGCCAAGCTGCTTTGCGATTTCAGGGACGGTGCGGCCCGAAGCGAACAAGTCCGCCAATTCGCGAGTCGCTTCGTCGGTCCAGCTCGCACCATGGTTGTGCTTGCCCGTCATGGGATCGGTCGCCATCGACTTCAGTTCGACTGGCCGAGGGACGCGGCACCATAGCTGGGACTCTCGCGCACGATCTCCAGGCTATGCTTCACCATATTGTCGATCAGGGCGTCATATCGCTCGGCAAGCGTCGAATGGATGCGACGTATCATCGGATCGGCGGCTTCGCGGGCCCGCTCATGCTCTTGCGCAGAACGCAGCCGGTAATAGGCCAAAGTAGTATCGTCGATCGGCTGGCGCTCGCGCATGGTCGATAAGTCCCCTCGTCGGGCTGGAACGCTACGAGCCCGGAACACGGAGATACCGGCGGCCATCCCGCGCGAATATCACCTAGATTATATTGGTCCAAAAAGCGAACAAAGAGGGAAAACCAGGACGCCAAAGCAAAAAAAGGGCGGCCCGAAAGCCGCCCTCGAAACTTGCATTGCAGACGCGATTACTTGACGCGCTCGACCTGCTCGAACTCGAGTTCGACCGGGGTCGCACGACCGAAGATCGACACGCTGACCTTGACCCGGCCACGGTCGAAATCGAGTTCCTCGACGACGCCGTTGAAGCTTGCGAACGGACCGTCGAGCACCTTGACCGCATCGCCGATCTCGTAGTCGACCTTGATCTTCTGCTTGGGGCTCGCCGCGGCCGTCTCGTCCTTGGTATCGAGCATGCGCGCAGCCTGCGCGTCGGGGATCGCCTGCGGCTTGCCGTTCGGACCGAGGAAGCCGGTTACCTTCGGCGTGTTCTTGACGAGGTGATACACGTCGTCGTTCATGCCCAGCTTCGCCAGCACGTAGCCCGGCATGAACTTGCGTTCCGACTGGACCTTCTTGCCGCGCTTGACCTCGGTGATCGTTTCGGTCGGAACCTCGACCGCCTCGACCAAGGTTTCGAGGCCGAGGCGCTTGGCCTCGCTCATGATCGAGTCGCGGACCTTATTCTCAAAGCCGGAATAAGCGTGGATGATGTACCAGCGGGACATGTCGTTCCTTGTATATTAGCCGAGCAGGCTGATCAGCCACTGGACGATCGCGCTGAATGCGGAATCGACCCCGAAGAAGAAGATTGCCAGCAGCGTGGTCATGATCAGGACCATGATCGCGGTGGTGCGGGTTTCCTTCATCGACGGCCAGACGACCTTGCGGCCTTCGGCGCGGACCTGATTGACGAATTCGCCCGGGGAAACCTTTGCCACTTGTCGTCCCATCTCGAAGCTTAAAAAAAGGAGGCCCGCGGCGCGCCGCTAGACCTCTTGATTGCCTCATAGCGCGAAGCGGTCCGATGACGCAAGCGGCGGCTGGCAGGGGCAGGGGGACTCGAACCCACGACCCTCGGTTTTGGAGACCGATGCTCTACCAACTGAGCTATACCCCTAAGCCGATCCGCGACCTAATGCGGCGGCGATGCATGCGCAAGAGCGTCGCACCGGAAAACCGCCGCCAGACCGTCAGGCGGCGACGTCGAACGGCTGGATCTCTCCGCTAAGATAGAGATTGCGCGCCTTCGTGCGGGACAGTTTGCCCGACGAGGTGCGCGGCAGGCTGCGCGGCGGGATCAATTCGACAACGGGTGATATACCGGTGATCGCGCGGACCCGCTCGCGAATATCGTCGCGAAGCCGGCTGCGCTCGCCGGCGTCGCTGACGCGGCAATGAACCAGCACGGCGGGCGTTTCCTCGCCCGACGGGCCCGTGATTGCGAATGCCGCAATGTCGCCCGACTTGAACCCGGGAAGCTGCTCGACCGCCCATTCGATGTCCTGCGGCCAATGGTTGCGGCCGTTGATGATGATCATGTCCTTGGCGCGGCCGACGATGAAGATGTAGCCGTTGGACAGGTAACCCATATCGCCGGTGTCGAGCCAGCCGCCCACCATGCAGGCCGCGGTGGATTCGGGATCGCGGAAATAGCCTTCCATAATCGAGGTACCACGCACCCAGACCTTGCCGATCGACCGGTCGGCGAGAATGTCGCCGTCGGCGCCGCGCACTTCGATCTCCATGCCTTCGACGGGCTTCCCGCAATTGACGATGGCGCGATAGCGACGCGGGCGTTCCTGCGCGGGCGTGCCGACGCCCGATAATTCGCTCTCTTCGACGAGCTCGAGCCGAATGCCTTCACCGGGCGGCATGATCGACACCGCCAGCGTCGCCTCGGCGAGGCCGTAGCTCGGACAGAAGGCCTGCGCCTTGAAGCCTGCGTCGGCGAAACTGTCGACGAACGCCTGCATGACGTCGGGGCGGATCATGTCGGCGCCGTTGCCGGCAATGCGCCAGCGCGACAGGTCGAAGCGATCCGCGGCGCGGGTCTGCGACGACATGCGGCGCGAGCAGATGTCGTAACCGAAGGTCGGCGAGTAGGACAGGGTTGTGCCCGGATTGCGGCTGACGAGGTCGAGCCAGGCGAGCGGCCGACGCGCGAAATCCTCGGTTTTCAGATAGTCGACGCTGATCTGGTTGGCGATCGGCGACAGCATGCAGCCGACCAGCCCCATGTCATGGTACCAGGGTAGCCACGAGACGACGCGGTCGGTGTCCTGAACCTCGACGCCGATGCTGTGGGCGCGAAGGTTGTCGAGCAGCGCGCGATGGCTGACGGCGACGCCGTGCGGGAAGCGGGTCGAGCCGCTGCTATACTGTAGATAGCCGATGTCCTGTCCCGACGCCTGCGGCAGGTCGACCGATGAGGGCTCGACGCCCGAAAGGTCGGTCCAATCGAGCGCCTTGATCCCCTTGCGCTCGGCCGCTGCCGTCGCGAAGTCCGCGAGTTCGGGCGGGAATAGAAAGAGGCTGGGATCGCTGCTGGTGAGCATGACCACCAATTGATCGACATAGGCATCTCGGCCACCGAAGCTGGTCGGGAGCGGCAAGGGCACGGGCCAGAGGCCGGCGTAGATGGCGCCGAAGAAGCAGGCAGCGAACTCGGGACCGGTTTCCGCGACGAGGGCAAGGCGATCGCCCGGCTTGAAGCCCATCGACACGAAGCGCCGGGCAAGATCGACCGCGTCGTCGCGAAGATCGGAATAGGGATAGCTGCGGAGCAGGGTGCCGCGCGCATCGTGGAAATTCATCCCGCGAGCGCCGGTGGCGGCATAATCGAGCGCTTCGCCGAGTGTGGCGAAATCAGCCATTCGACGCGGCAAGGCGTCGATCGTCGGAGTGTAGCCGTCGGGCGCGAGAGCGCCATGGGCGGAGTTGGCGTCGATCGTCTGGCCGTCGGGCACTCTTATTGTCCTGTCCATTGTCGCAAGGCCGAACAAATTGCGTCAGCCACAACGGCGCCCAATCGTGGCATCCGCACTTTGCGTGATGCTGGGGGAGTGTGGCACAAACAAGGCCATGACCGACCGACGGCAGCCCAGGGTACGCCCCCCGATCGACCAAGCGAAGCTGGACGAGATGGCGCTATCCTACGTCGGCCGCTTCGCGACGAGCAGGGCGAAATTGCTGACGTACCTGAAGCGAAAGCTCCGCGAACGCGGGTGGGCTGCGGCGACGCCGCCCGACCTAGACGCGCTAGCCGACAAGATGGTGCGGAACGGCTATGTAGACGATCGTGCGTTCGCGGTTTCGAAGGCGAGAACACTGACCGCGCGGGGTTACGGCATCGGCCGGGTCCGCCAGGCGCTGCACGGCGCAGGGATCGGCGAAAATGACGGTGAAGAAGCGCGCGAACTGGCACAGGGGGCGGCGCTGGACGCTGCGATCCGCTTCGCGCAACGTCGTCGCCTTGGACCCTATGCCACCGCCACGCCCGATCCGAAATCACGCGAGCGGGGACTGGCGGCGATGCTTCGAGCGGGTCATTCGATGACGCTGGCCCGCAGGATCATGGACTGTCCGCCAGGGCGGGAAAGCGCACTCCGAGAGTTTCACGAAAATTAACGCTAATTAACATTAATGTCGGTTTCACGACACAGAAGCTCGTGATATACCGCGCGTATGGGCGTTGTAGTTCCGAAACGAATTCCTCGATGAACATGAGCGAACCGCAACTCGCGAGCGAACTTCCGTTGCCGGAAGGCCAGCATTGTTCGGGTCGCGTCAAATGGTTCGACGCCACGCGCGGCTTTGGCTTCCTCATCTCCGAGGATTGCGAAGGCGACATCCTCATCCACTTCAGCCTGCTCAAGGAGCATGGTCGCCGTTCGGTCCCCGAGGGGGCGACGATCGAATGCATTGCCGCGCACCAGGACAGGGGCTTCCAGGCGCTCAAGATATTGTCGATCGATCTGTCGACGGCCTTGCCGATGGCCGTCGCACCGGTCCATGCTACGGTCGAGCGCGCGGATCGAAAGGCTTTGGCCGATACCGCGGGCGAGTATGAGCCGGTGGAGGTCAAATGGTTCAATCGCGTCAAGGGTTACGGCTTCCTGTGCAAGCCGGGCGAGTCCGAGTCGGGCGAGGACATCTTCGTGCACATGGAGACGGTCCGACTGTCGCACATCATCGACCTGGAGCCGGGACAATTGCTGGAAGCGCGGGTCGCGTCCGGGAAGAAGGGCCTGACCGCGGTCGAGCTGCGCCTGGCCGGTTGATCGCCGCAGCCTTTGCGATGGCGTTTGGCGGAGCGCTCGCCGCCTGCCAACCGACGACCAGTCCTGCCGAATTGGGTCCGTCCGCCGCCGGGCTCGACCAAGTTCCCCTGACGGTGACCTCGGGCAATCGGACCCACCGGTTCGTCGTTGAAGTCGCGCGGACTGAAGAGCAGCAGGCCATGGGCTTGATGAACCGGTCCTCGCTCGCGCCCGACCGCGGGATGATTTTCCCGTTCGCCCAGCCGCGGCCGGCCAGCTTCTGGATGAAGAACACGCTGATCCCGCTCGACATCATTTTTGTTCGTTCGGACGGCACGATTGCCAACGTTGCGGCGAATACCGTTCCACTGTCGCTGGAGCCGGTCCTGTCGGAAGGCACGGTCGGCTCCGTGCTCGAACTCGCCGGCGGCCGGGCCGAAGAACTTGGGATCAGGGCGGGGGACAAGGTCGCCTGGACCGATTGATCGGCACGGCGCTGCAGTTCAGGCGCCGCGCTTGCCTATCCATTCGCTTCGGGGCAAAGGCTCTCGCCCATGGGACTTTTCGCAAACGCCTTCACCTGGTGGAATGGCGCCTCTTGGGGCACCAGCCTGTTCTCGCGCCGTCACGGCGAGGAGGTCGGTCGCGACGATGCTGGGAATATTTATTTCCGGCACCGCAAGGACCCCCACCGTCGTTGGGTGATGTACGATGGACCCAACGACAGCAGCCGTGTCCCCCCGGGCTGGAATGCGTGGCTGCGGGGCACCATCGACGACATTCCTGAAAAGTCGCTGCCGCCCCGTCGCCCGTTCGAACAGGCGCCAAGCGTCAATCTGACTGGAACGCCGAACGCATATCGGCCCGGCGGATCGCTGGCGCGTGGCGGCGTTCGCCCGATCGCGACCGGAGACTATGAGGCCTGGAAGCCCGAATAAGGTGGCTGCTCGTTTCAGCATCGTCGCGGCGGCAGTCGCGATCAGCGCGCTGGCCGGATGCGACCGCGCCGCACCGGGCTATGACGCACAAGCCAATTCAAGCGCCACCGCTGAACTGCCCCGCGCCCCGGTCGACGCCACGCAGGTTACGCCGATGGCGGAGCGGGTCGCGGTTCTCGGCGTGCTCAACAAGCGCAACGGGATCGTCCGCGATCTCGTCCTGAAGCCGGGCCAGTCGGCACGGATCAAGGACGTCACGGTTCGCCTGCGCGCCTGTGAAACCACCGCGCCATGGGAAGCGGAAAAGCTGACCGGCGCCTTCGTCCATGTCGACGTGCAGCGGTCCGATGGTCAGTGGGTGCGTCGCTTCTCCGGGTGGCTGTACAAGGAAAGCCCGTCGCTGAACGTGGTCGAGGATACCGTCTACGACGTCTGGCCCAAGAGCTGCGCGATGAACTGGCCCGCAGGTCCCGAAGCGCCCGCAACGCCCTCCGCCTCGAGCAACCGGTCAAGCGCCTCGAACTCGGCGCCGTCGCGCCGTGCCGCCCCCAGGGCGTCAACCACGCGCGAAACCGGCCCGGAAGAAGCCGCACCGGCGCCCGCTCCGGCGACGCCCGCGCCCGGGCCTCTGGTTCCAGTGCCCAGCACGACACCCAGCAACCCGACGTAATCGTCGCGGCTGACCGTCACTGCGCCGAGCGAGGCAAGGTGATCCGTCATAAATTGGCAATCGAGTAGGCCGAAGCCGCCAACCCGCAGTCTTGCGATAAGCCAGGCGAGCGCGACTTTCGACGCATCGGCTTCGCGGCTGAACATCGATTCGCCGAAGAAGGCGCCGCCCAGCCTTACGCCATAGAGCCCGCCAACCAGTCGATCGTCTCGCCAGCATTCGATCGAATGAGCATGCCCCGCCGCATGAAGGCCTAGCGTCGCGCGTTCGATTGTTGGATTGATCCATGTCTCGTCGCGTTTGGCGCACGCGAGCACGACATCGTGGAAAGCGCGGTCGCGCGTCACCGTGAAGCGACCCGACCTGATCCGTTTCCTGAGCGACCCCGACAGGATGAAGCGATCAATCGGCAGGATCGCGCGGGTGCGCGGCTCGACCCAGAATACATCTTCGGCATCGCGGCTGTCGGCCATGGGGAAGATCCCCGCGGCATATCCTTGCAGAAGCGTACGGGGATCGAGCAGGTCGCTCACAGGATTTCGAGCACCTTTTCCTGCGGACGGCAGAGTCGAACGCCCTTGTCCGTCTCGACCAGCGGCCGATTGATCAGGATCGGGTTCGCCACCATCAGCTCAAGCAGTTCATGGTCAGGGATTTCGCGATCCCTCAGGTCCAGTTCCTCGGCCAAATCTTCCTTTGCACGCAGACCATCGCGGGCGCTCATCCCGGCGCGCTGGTACAGACGGGCGAGTTCCTCCGCTGTCGGCGGATGAGCCAAATAGTCGATGATTGTGACGTCAGCCCCATTTTCGTTGAGGATTCCGAGCGTCATGCGTGACGTTCCGCAGCGCGGATTATGATAGATGGTCGCCTTCATTCGAGATCCGTTCAGGTGAATGTCTGCACATCATAGCGGAGCGTAAAATAGGGGACCAGTTCTGCCGAGCCAATGTCCTTACGGAAGCGATTCGGAACCTGTTGGGGGCAGTGTCGTTGGGCGGACGTGACATGTGCCGCATGCCGGGGGCTCTCGTTCCAGGCGCACACGGTCCGTAGAACGATATAGGGAGTCAGAATATGCAGAAGTCGATGATGGCGATCATGCTCGCCAGCGCAGTGTCGCTCAGCGCGTGCGCAACCAGTGATCCGATGGCCGGCGATATCGCGCAGGGCGCGGCAGTCGGCGCAGCCGGCGGCGCGGCGATCGGCGCGGTCGTTCCGGGCGTCAACGTGATCGAAGGTGCGGCCATTGGCGCCGGCATCGGCGGTCTCGCCGGCGCGGTTTGGGCCGACAACAATAACGACGGCTATGCCGACGGCTACGTGCAGAACGGCCAATATTATGCCGGCACCCCGTCGGGCTACGATCCCACGCTGCGTCGCGTCGCGACCGGTGCCCTTGGCGGCGCCGCTCTCGGTGCGGCTGCCGGCGCGCTGATCCCGGGCCTTGGCATCCTTGAAGGCGCTGTCGTCGGCGCCGCCCTCGGCGGTGTCGCTGGCGCGGTCTGGGCCGACAACGATCGCGACGGTCGCGTCGACGGTTACGTCCAGAACGGCCAGTACTACCAGGGTGCCCCGCAGGGCTACGACCCGAACATGGCGCCGGCTCCGGCACCGATGTCGTCGGGCGAACGCGGCTAAATGCCGAACAGGATCGTCAAACGATGGTCCAGCATTCCCGCCGGGTGCCCCGTGCGCCCGGCGGGTTTTGCATTGGCGCTGTGCCTGTCGATTTTCGCGGCGCAACCCGCCTTGGCGGCTTCGACGGCAGCGCAAGATCTGGAGACGGCCCGGCCCGTCCGGCCGATGTGGTTCGTACCCGGAGACGATCGCGCGGCTTATGCACTGATCGACCAATTGGATTCTTCGCGGCTCGACGGACTCGATCCTCGCCGCTTCAACACGCGCAGTCTGATACGCGCCGTGCGCGATGCCGAACGCGGTGATCCGCGTGCAATGGTCGCTGCGGAAACCATGCTCAACCGCGCGTTGGTTGTTTACGCCGCTTCGCTTCGAAGCCGTTCCAGCAGCGAGTGGAAGATTATCGACAAGGCAGCGGTCCCTTCGGTGCCAAGCGCATCAGCCCTGCTGTCGCAGGCGGCTGCGGCGCCCTCGCTGACCGCATGGATCGAAGCGATGCCGTATATGCATCACAGCTATGGTGAGATGCGGCGGGCGCTCCTTGATGCGCAGCAGCAAGGCGACGATCGCGCCGTCCAGCTTTTGCGTATCAATCTCGACCGCGCGCGCATGTTGCCGGGCAGCGGCGGCCGCTACGTCCTCATGAATGCGGCCGCGCAGCGCCTGTATATGTACGAGAACGGCAAGGTCGTTGACTCGATGCGGGTCGTCGTTGGCAAGCCGCAGCAGCCGACGCCGATGATGGCCGCGTTGATCCGCTATACCGCCACCAACCCTTACTGGAACGTCCCCGCTGACCTGACCGCCGAGCGAATCGCTCCCAACGTGGTCAAGGAGGGGCTCGGATATCTTAAGGACCGCGGGTACGTCGTGCTGTCCGACTATGGCGACGAGGCGACGCAGGTCGATCCCTCGACGATTAATTGGGAAGCCGTTGCCGCCGGCAAGATCCAGCTCCGCGTCCGCCAAAATCCGGGACCGCACAATTCGATGGGTCGGATGAAGTTCATGTTCCCGAACAGCGACGGCGTATATTTGCACGACACGCCGAACAAGGAATTGCTGAGCGAGGCATCGCGCCTGTTTAGCGGCGGCTGCGTGCGGCTCGAGGATGCTCCTCGTCTGGCGAAATGGCTGTACGGCAAGCCGTTGAAGATTCCGACTGGTGGGAAGCCCGAGCAGAAGGTCGATCTTGAACGGCCCGTTCCCGTTTATCTCGCCTATCTGACCGCGGTGCCGAGTGGCAGCGAAGTGGTCTATTATGAGGACATCTACGGTAAGGACAGTGCGCGCCTCGCCGCGATGGAATCGCCCCGCGTCGCCGCCCGCTAGTCGCGGTCAAAACCGCTGCCAGGTTGCGACATAGTATAGTCCGACGCTGATTGGATTGCCGGCCATGTCGCGGGCCGGCGCCCAGCGCATTCTCGGTTCGAGGATGTCACACAGGGCTGAATCAACGTCGGGATTGCCACTGCTGTTGGCGATACTGCAACGCACGACGCGCCCGTCTTCACCGATCTGCAGCGCAAGCCGGGCGCGACCCGGAGAGAAAGCTTGCCCGCGCAGCGAGCGATAGTCGGCCCGGGTCAATCCGCCGGACAGCAGTCGCGCCTCGCTGCCGATCCCGCCTCCCGAACCGTTTCCGCCGGCACCTCGGCCGGTGCCGCTCCCGCCCGCGCCCGGACCGGTTCCGGCGCTTGCCGCACCGGCGGTCGCGGCCAATCCCGTCCCGGCGATCGGTGCCGCCGGAACTGGCGGTGGTGTCGGCAGGCGGATCGGCGGATCTGGCGCGACGATTGGAGACGGTTCGGCCTTCTTGCCCGCCGCACCTTCCTCTTCACGCGCTCGACCGGGATCGGATTGCACGGGGGGCGGCGGAGGCGGCACCGCGATGTCGATCAGGACCGTCGGCGGGGGGCGGACCGGCGCCGCTGGCGTCGTGCCTCGGATCGCAAGCAGGGCGCCGAGCGCGGCGTGAACTGCCACCACTGCGGCAATCGCCTTGGCCCGGTCGGACCGCGAAGGCTGGGCTCTGTAGATACTCATGGACGCGCATCGAAAACGCCCGATGCGGGCGAAGGATGCGCGCCAGTCGGCTTAGCTTGCGGGTTGATCCTCAAGCCATTGTTCGAGCCACTTGATCGTATAGTCGCCGCTCTCGAAGGCCGGGTCGCGGATGATGTCGCGGTGCAGCGGGATCGTAGTGTGCATCCCCTCGACCACGAACTCCTCGAGCGCGCGCTTCAGCCGCATGATGCAGCGCTCCCGCGTCGTGCCATAAACGATCAGCTTGCCGATCATGCTGTCGTAGTAGGGCGGCACGCGATAGCCGGCGTAAAGGCCGCTATCGACGCGAACGTGCATTCCCCCAGGCGCGACATAATTCTTCACCAACCCCGGTGACGGCGCGAAGGTGCGCGGGTCCTCGGCATTGATGCGGCATTCGATGGCGTGGCCGTGAAGACGGATCTGGTCCTGGCGGCACGACAGACCGTCGCCCTGCGCGACCTTGATCTGTTCGCGGACGAGGTCGATCCCGCTGATCATCTCGGTCACCGGATGCTCGACCTGCAGACGCGTGTTCATCTCGATGAAGTAGAACTCGCCGTTCTCGTACAGGAACTCGATCGTGCCCGCGCCGCGATAGCCCATGTCGGCCATCGCCTTGGCGACAATCCCGCCCATGCGCTCACGCTGTTCGGCCGAGATGACGGGCGAGGGGGCTTCTTCGATCACCTTCTGGTGGCGCCGCTGGATCGAACAGTCGCGTTCGCCGAGGTGAATCGCTTCGCCGTTGCCGTCGCCGAACACCTGGAACTCGATGTGGCGCGGATCGCCGAGATATTTTTCCATGTAGACGGTCGGATCGCCGAACGCCGCATTCGCTTCGGACGAAGCCTGACTCATCAGGCTCTCGAGCTGGCTTTCCTCCGGCACGACCTTCATGCCGCGCCCGCCGCCGCCCGAGGCGGCCTTGATCAGGACCGGATATCCGATCTCGTCGGCAATACGCCGTGCATCCTCGACATTGTCGAGCGGCCCGGGCGATCCGGGGACCAGCGGCAGGCCGAGCTCGGCGGCGGTGCGCTTGGCTTCGATCTTGTCGCCCATGATGCGGATATGCTCGGGCTTCGGCCCGACCCAGACGAGACCATGGCTCTCGACGATCTCCGCGAACTGCGCATTTTCTGACAGGAAGCCGTAACCCGGGTGGACCGCGTCGGCGTGCGTAATCTCGGCCGCGGAAATGATGTTGGCAATGTTGAGGTAGCTGTCCTTGGCCGCGGGCGGGCCGATGCAGACGGCTTCGTCGGCGAGGCGGACGTGCATCGCATCAGCGTCGGCGGTGGAATGGACCGCAACGGTCTTGATGCCCATTTCGTGACACGCGCGATGAATGCGCAGCGCGATCTCGCCCCGGTTGGCGATCAGCAGCTTAGTGATCGGCATGATGATTACTCGATCACGACGAGCGGCTGATCGAATTCGACCGGCTGGGCGTCTCCGACCAGGATTCGGGCGACGGTGCCCGACTTCGGCGCGAGGATCGGGTTCATGACCTTCATCGCCTCGATGATCATCAGCGTGTCGCCTTGCTTGACGCTGCCACCGGCGGTGACGAACGGCTTGGCGCCGGGTTCGGGGGACAGGAAGGCGGTGCCGACCATCGGCGACTTGACCGCATCGATCGCGGCCGCAGCCGGAGCGGGCGCATCGGCGACGGCAGGCGCCGCGGCGAGCGGGGCGGGGGCATGCGCGGCAGGCGCCGGCGCATAGGCCATCACCGGAGCCGCTTCGCGACGTACTTTGATCTTGCGATTGCCGTCCTCGACCTCGATCTCGGTCAGGTCGTTGTCGGAAAGCAGGGCGGCGAGTTCGCGCAGCAGTGCGCCATCGACCCGCATCGCCTGACCGTCCTTGTCGTCCGCCATTGCATGTCCTCTTGAACTGTTAGTCGCCGCGCGTCCTGTCAGAGCCGCGCCGCCTCGTCCAGTGCCAGCAGGTATCCGTAGGGTCCCTTGCCCTTGATCGAACGCGTCGCGGCAAGCTCGACCAGGTCGACTTGGCGGAAATCCTCGCGGCTCGAAGGGTCGCTCAAATGCACCTCGATCACCGGAGTCGCGATCGCTTTGACCGCGTCATGCAGCGCGACCGACGTGTGACTGTATCCGCCGGGATTGAAGATGACGGCCTTGGCGCCGGCGGCCTGCGCTTCGTGCAGCCAGTCGATGAGCAGGCCTTCGTGATTCGTCTGGCGCTGGTCGAGGGTGACGCCCAGTTCGCTTGCCCGATCCTCGAGCCGCGCGGCGATGTCGTCGAGCGTGTCGGTTCCGTAAATCTCGGGCTCGCGAGTCCCGAGCAGGTTGAGGTTGGGACCCTGCAGCACGAAGATCAGCGGTGGCGTCGGCATCGGCAGACCCTATATGGGCGGAACGGACATTCAACCACCCGGAGCTTCCATGAGTCTCGACGGCACCGCGGGCGTCATTATCAACGGCGATCATCGGCGCGTTCAAGCAGGGACGACCCTGGCGCAACTGATCGCCGAGATTGGGCTAGACCCGGTGCGGGTGGCGGTCGAGCGCAACTTAGAAATCGTACCGCGATCGACCTTTGAAAGCGTCATCGTCGAGGACGGCGACGACTATGAAATCGTGCATTTTGTGGGAGGCGGTTGAGTTTTGACTGACAGCTGGAGCGTCGCCGGACGAACGTTCACCTCGCGCCTGATCGTGGGGACCGGCAAATATAAGGACTACGAACAGAACGCCGCGGCAGTCGAAGCGTCGGGCGCGGAGATCGTCACGGTCGCGGTTCGCCGGGTCAACATTTCCGATCCTTCGCAGCCGGTGCTGATGGATTATATCGATCCGAAAAAGGTCACCTACCTCCCCAACACCGCGGGCTGCTTCAACGCCGAGGATGCGATCCGCACGCTGCGCCTGGCGCGGGAAGCGGGTGGATGGGACTTGGTGAAGCTCGAAGTGCTCGGCGAGGCGCGGACGCTCTACCCGAACATGCGCGAGACCTTGCGCGCGACCGAGGTGCTGGCGAACGAAGGCTTCCTGCCGATGGTTTACTGTGTCGATGATCCCATTGCCGCGAAGCAATTGGAAGAAGCGGGCGCGGTCGCGATCATGCCGCTGGGCGCGCCGATCGGATCGGGACTCGGCATCCAGAACCAGGTGACCATCCGCCTGATCGTCGAAGGTGCAAGCGTGCCTGTCCTCGTTGACGCCGGCGTCGGAACGCCAAGCGACGCCGCCGCGGCGATGGAGCTTGGCTGCGACGGCGTTCTAATGAACACCGCGATTGCCGAGGCAAAGGACCCGGTCGTCATGGCCCGGGCGATGAAGTTGGCGGTCGAAGCCGGCCGGCTCGGTTACCGCGCGGGACGGATGGCGAAGCGTCGCTACGCCGATCCGTCGAGCCCGCTCGCCGGACTAATCTAGCGCGCGCGAAGCTTTTCGATCGTCGTCTGGTTGGTGATGATCTCGACGTCGGTGATGCAGTGGAGCAGGCGAATGCCGCGACGCTTCATCGCCTCGTCGAGAGCAGGTGCGAAGTCGTCGGTGCGCTCGACGCGCACCGCCCATCCCCCGAATGCCTCCGCCAATTTGGCGAAATCGGGATTGGCTAGGCTCGTCGCGCTGATCCGCTCCGGATAGTCGCGTTCCTGGTGCATGCGGATGGTGCCGTATGCACCGTTGTCGACAAGGATGACGAGTAGGTCGGCACCATATTGTGCCGCAGTCGCCAATTCCTGACCGTTCATCAGGAAATCGCCATCGCCCGCGACGCACACGACGGTGCGGTCCTTGAAGCGCAGGGCGGCTGCGACGGCTGCGGGAAGGCCATAGCCCATCGTCCCGCTGGTCGGCGCAAGTTGAGTCGGCGCGACGCCGTAGTGCCAGTAGCGATGCCACCAGCCGGAAAAATTGCCCGCGCCGTTGCAGATGATCGTGTTTGCGGGAAGCGCGTCGCGCATCGCCTTCACACACGGGCCAAGGTCCAGCTTTACCCCTTCACGCGGCGCAGGCTCCGACCAGCGCAGCCACTCACGGTGCGCTTCCTCGCCGTCCTTGAAGGGCACGAGTTCGGGGTCGTGCCAGTCGGCGGCGATCTCGGCGAACTCATCCATCTCCGCACAGATCGGCAGGTCGGCCTGATAAATGCGGCCGAGCTCGTTGGGATCGGGATGAACGTGGACCAGAATCTGATCGGGATGGTCGGGGGTGATCAGCTTGTACCCGTCGGTCGTCGACTCGCCGAGGCGGGCGCCGACCACCAGCAGGAGGTCGGCGTCGCGAATCCGCTGCTGGAGCAGTGGATTGGGACCGTACCCTAGCTGGCCTGCATAGACGCGGCACTCGTTGTCGATCGCATCCTGACGTCGGAAGGCGGCCGCGGTCGGAATGCCGTAGCGCGCCGCGAAGGTTTCGAAATGATGCGCTGCCGCCGGATTCCAGCCGGCGCCGCCGATGATCGCGACCGGATTGGTGGCGTCCTTCAATAGCCCAAACATCGCCTCCATCGCGCCCGCGCAGGGCGGCTGGTTGATCGGCGGCGTGACCGGACGGTCGGCTGCTTCGGCTTCATCGCGAAGCATGTCTTCAGGCAACGCGAGCACTACCGGGCCGGGACGACCGGCCGTGGCGACTCGGAAGGCGCGGGCGACATATTCGGGGATGCGGCGGGCATCGTCGATCCGCGCCGCCCATTTGGCGATCGGGCCGAAGAAGGCGGGCAGATCGATTTCTTGAAAGCCTTCGCGGTCGCGGTCGGCGCGGTCGAGGTCGCCGACGAACAGGATCATCGGGGTCGAGTCCTGGAAGGCGACGTGCACGCCAGCGCTGGCGTTGGTCGCGCCGGGTCCGCGCGTGACGAAGGCGACGCCCGGCCGCCCGGTCATCTTGCCATCGGCGTCGGCCATGTAGGCGACCCCGCCTTCCTGCCGGCAGACGACCGTGTCGATCTCCGGCGCGTCGTGAAGCGCGTCGAGAACGGCGAGGAAGCTTTCGCCGGGAACGGTGAAAATGCGGTCGCAGCCCTGGATTCGGAGCTGGTCGACAAGGATCTGGCCGCCGGTGCGTATCTTCATGATGCCGCTCTAGCGCTCCGCAATCGCCTTGTGGAGTGCAGCAGGCGACGGCGCGCCGATTATATGCTAGGCAGGGCCATCACTCGATCGACCCCACGAGCTTCTGGTGACTGAGAGACGGTAGCGCTCTCGCTTCAAACCAGGAGATTCCACATGGTCCGACACCCCAGCAAAGCAACGGCGGTGAGCCAGTGAGCCGCGTTCTCTTCCTCGACCTCAGCCAGACTGCGGTGATCGATCAGTGTGCAACCAAGAAGATCGGCGTTTCGGCGATCGAGCCTCTCGCGAGCGGCGGCGTGCGCATGGTGTGCATGAGCGTCGATGGCGCCGAGCAGGCCCGCAAGGTCTTCAAGTCGAAGATGATCAAAGGCGACGTCACCCGCACCAAGTTCCGCCCCGTCTCCTCGATCTGGTAGACGGTCAGCTTCCCGCTTCCAGTTCCCGAAGCGACCGGCCGCGGGTCTCGCGGCCGGCATAAGCGACCAATCCGACCGACACGATCATCGGCACGAGCAGCGCGAGCGCGGCGCCGCCAAGTGTAGGGATCAGGCCCGCTAGTGCGAACCCTTGCACTGCCACGCCCCCAACCTTGCTCGATCCGGCAATGAGACCGGTGGCGCGCCCGCGCACGCCGAGGGGATAATTCTCGGCGGCATAGGGAAGAAGCACCGCGATCAGGCCATTCGTTCCGACGACGAGCAGCGCGATGACCGCGATCAGCACCGGTTCCTGCGCCAGGATCGGCGCGGGAAGGATCGCTCCTACCAGCCCCGCGAGCGTCAAGACGATGGTCAGCACCAGCGTCCACTTGCTGCTCCACCCACTGTAGAGCAGCGCGCCGATCGCGATGGTCGGCAACGCAAGCAGCGCCGATCGGGCGATGATGCCGCTTCCCGCCTCGACACTATAGCCGCGCGACGCGAGGTCGGACGGTAGCCACAACAGCAAGCCGAAGTTGACGAAGCTCCATGCAAGCGCAGTAATGACGAGTGCCGCAGTCAGGCGGTTGTGCCGCGCCGCCGCAACGGGCGCGTCGTCAGGAACCAATACCTGCTCGCGTCGCACGATCCCGAAGCGGCTCGCCATCGCCTCCAGTTCTATGGTGCGTCCCTGCTCCATCAGGAAACGCGGGCTTTCCGGAATCCAGCGAGCGAGCGCCAACAGGAGTAGCCCTGTCGGAAAGCCCTGCAGCCAGAGCGACCGCCAGCCGTAGGTTGGTTCGAACATGTTCGCGGCTGCACTCGCGGCAAGATAGCCTCCTACCAATCCGACGCCGCCAACCAGGACCAACACCCGACTGCGGTGCTTCGGCGGCATGATCTCGGCCAGCAGGGTATAGACAACGGGGAGCATCCCCCCCGCCGAACAACCCATCAGGAAGCACATCAGCAGATTCCACTCGAACGCGGGCATGGCCCCGCAGACCGAGGTTGCGACAAACAGTATCGTCGACAGCAGGATCGACGCGCGTCGACCGTAAATGTCGGCAAGCCAGCCCCACACGAACGATCCGACCGTCGTTCCCGCCAGCGCCACGAATGGCAGCCATGCGGCCTGCGACCGCGCAATCCCATATTCCGAAGCCAGGCCGGGCAGGACGAAGCCGAGCGTCGCAGGCTTCATGACATCGATGATGAGACCTACGATCAGGACGATCAGGACGGCGGCATGCCATCGCCCGAGCGGGGTCGAGTCCGCTGCTTCGAACAATGTACCGGAATGGCTGTCGTGCGCGACATGACGCGCCGGCAGGGCACCGAAGATGGCAAGCGGCACGCCGATGACGATCAGCCCCATGCCGACCAGCATCTCCAAGTCCATCGGCATGCCTGCCAGGTGATTGCCCATGCTGTGCGCCATCGCCAGCATCGGCAGGTGAAGCGCCACCCCGGCGGCAATCGCCGCGCACCCGAACCAGAAGATCGGCATGCGCGATCGAATGGCGATCGTCATTTGGGTGGCTAGGCCTGGTGGATCGCTTTGACGACTTGGTAGGTCTCAAGCCCTTCCTTGCCGCCTTCGCTTCCGAAGCCAGAGTCCTTGACCCCGCCAAACGGCGCATCGGCAGTCGAAATGCCGAAGCTGTTGATCCCGACCATTCCGGCTTCGATCGCGTCGCCCAGCAGATTGGCGCGGCGACCGTTTTCGGTGAAGGCGAAAGCGGCAAGACCGAAAGGCAGGCGATTGGCCTGCTCGATCGCCTCGTCGAAAGTCGCAAACTTCGCCGTGACCGCGACCGGACCGAACGGTTCGTCGTTCATGATGTCGGCCGACGTCGGAACGTCGCCAAGGAGCGTCGGCTGGAAGAAGAAGCCGCCGTCGCCGCGATGACCGCCAGCAAGGACGCGCGCGCCCTTTGCTTCGGCGTCATTCACCAGCTTCTCGATGGCGTCGGGACGACGAGCGTTCGCAAGCGGCCCCATCTTCGTCTCGGCGTCGAGGCCGTCGCCGATCTTTACCTTCGCGGTGCGCTCCGCGAAACCTTTCAAAAAGGCGTCGTAAATCGATTCCTGCACGTAGAAGCGGGTCGGGGAGACACACACTTGCCCAGCATTCCGGAATTTCTGCGGAACGACCATGTCGAGCGTCTTCTCAAGATCGCAATCGTCGAAGATCAGCACGGGCGCGTGACCGCCGAGTTCGAGCGTGATCCGCTTCATGTCGTCGGCAGCAAGCTTCATCAAATGCTTGCCGACCGGAACCGAGCCGGTGAAGCTAATCTTTCGGATGATCTTCGACCCGATCAGCGTCGTGGAGACGAGGTCGGCATCGCCATGCACCAATTGCGCGACGCCCTTGGGGATGCCGGCGTCGGCGAGCGCGCGGAACAGTTCGCCGGTGCAGCCCGGGGTTTCCTGCGGGGGGCGGCTAATCACCGGGCAACCGGCGGCGAGCGCGGCGGCGACCTTCTTGGCGAGCAGGTAGATCGGGAAATTCCATGGCGTGAAGGTCGCGGTCGGACCGACCGGCTGGCGAATCACGATCGAGCGCTGGCCGGTCGGGCGGACCAGCGTGCGGCCATAGTCGCGCTTAATCTCCTCGGCATACCAATCGAACATCGACGCCGAACCGATCACTTCCAGCTTCGCTTCGCCTAACGGCTTGCCCTGCTCCTGCGTCAGGATGCGGGCGATGGCGTCCGCGCGCTCGCGCAGCAGGTCGGCGGTTTTGTGCAGGATCGCGCCGCGCTTATCGACCTCGGTCGCGCGCCATGACGGCCAAGCTCGGTCGGCCGCGGCAAGCGCTTCCTGAAGGTCGGCTGAGGTCGCCATCGGCAGTGCGGCAATGCCGCTTCCGCTGACAGGATTGATGACGTCATGGGTGTCGCGGCCTTCGCCGCTTTTCCACACGCCATCGATGAAGAGTTTCAGGTCTGCGTCATAGCTCATGGCGCATGCGATAGGCCGTCCGCGCGGCCGCGCCAAGCATTGCTAGATTTCATACCCCATCGCGTCGGCCCATGGCTTCAGGATGGGGAAGACCGGTTCCATCTGGTCACGGTAGCGGTGCCAGCGGTTGATCGCCCGGTCGTTGATCGGCTCCTGGATCTGCGCGTAGCTCGGTGTCGCGATGAACCCGCGCGCCTTGGCCGCGCGGCGGTGGTCGAGCAGACGCGGCGTCCACTTCAGGTTGAGGAAGCTGGCGAGCGGGCGCATCTCGGCCTCGATATCTTCGACCAGTCGCTCGTAGCGGACGATATGAACCAGTAGAGGCAAGACGGCGCGGCATTGGCGCCAGAAATCCATCACGCGATCATAGAGCTTCGCAGTGTCCTCAATCGTCAGGAAGTTGCTCATGCCCCCGACTGGCTGGAAGCGGGTCATAAACCCGCTGAGGACGAGGTCGCATGGATGACGCTGCACGAAGATGAAACGCGCTTCGGGGAAAAGCCGATGGATCAGCGGCGTCTCGATGGCGCCCAGCGGCAACTTGTCGACGATCATCTGCCCGCGCTTCGGTCGGACATATTGGTCGGCGCGTGCGAAGTAGAGCGCGCGCAACGTCTCGATTTCGTTGGTCTCCAGATCGGCGAGCCGTTCGTATCCGCCCATCGCCTCGGCGACATCGCCAAGGATCGGCAATTCCTCGGCGATCGCCAGGTCGGGATGACCCATCAGCAACGTGTCGAGCAAGGTCGTGCCCGACCGCGGGAAGCCGATCATGAAGACCGGCGCCGGACGATCCTCGACGAATGGGGCATGACGCCAGCGCCGAACGAGGTCGCGAGTGGAAAGCTTTGCTCTCTCGGCGATCGACTTTCGATAGCGAACGGCCTCGGCCGCCGGTTCGGGCACTTCGCGTGCCGTCTCCCAATTCATCGCGACGAACGACGCGAACGCGCCCCCTGGATCGTCGATCCGGTCCTGGATCAAGCCGAGCAGATGCGCCTTTCCGCCGGGGTCGGCGCCGCCGGGTGCGTCGCGCGCGGCGGTGAGGGCGGTTTCGAAGTCGCCTTGCCGAAACGACAGTCGAGCTTTCAGCAACTGGAGTTGGTCGTTCGGAACGCCGAGCCTGTCCAATTTGCGAAGGGTATCGACCAGCTCGTCGATCCGGTTTTCCTTTTCGGCCAAGTCCGCGAGCATGATCAGCAACGGCTGGTCGTCGGCGTGCCGGGAGAGGCCCTTGAGCACCGCTTCACGGGCCTGTTCCGGCCGGTCGAGCAGGATGTGGAGTCGAGCGATGACTCCGAAAACCAGCGTGTCGGTCGGATTCTCGCGGGCGAATGTCCAAGCCCGTTCGAGCGCGTTTTCGCCAGTTCCCGCCGCAACCTGGGCCTCGGCCCATTTCTGCCGAAAGACCTGCTGGTCACGGCGCAAGGTCAGCGATTTCGTCAGGGCCTCGTCGGCCTCGTTCGGCCGTCCCATCGCCAACAGGCAGACGCCCAGATTGCCCCAGCTTTCAAAATCCCGATCGTCGGCGGCAACGGCCTGTCGGTACAGATCGGCCGCTTTCTGATGTTGTCCGCGCCGGCGCAGCAGGAGTGCCTCAATACGCTTGCGACCGATACCGTGCGGGATCGCGGCCAGTTCGCGCTGGGCCTCGTCCAGCCGGTCGAAGGCGATCAGCAAACGCGTCAATTCGGTGCGGGCCACGACGTCGCCGGGGTTGAGCGCGAGCGCCGACCGGAATTGGTCCGCCGCCTCGTCCAATCGCGATGCTCGCGTGTAAAGCAGGCCGAGAAACAGCGTCAGACCGGCATCGCCCGGCGTGTGGTCGAGGGCGGCAAGCGCGGCTTCGATGGCCGCGTCGGTCTGGCCAGCGCGCGCCAGATCGATCGCCTTGCGCGCTTCGGGGTGGAGAGACGTCATCGGTCGCTGGCTGCTGAAGCCATCCACGAGTCGCAATTCTATTTCGATCAACGGTCCAAAATTGACGACCGCCTCTTGTCTTGCCGCCATGCACGCTTGTAGCACCGCGCCAACAAGGAGAGATGCCATGACCAAGACCGAACTCGCCGCCAAGATGCAGGAGGCCGGCGCATGGCTTCCGGGCAAGACCGTCAAGATCGATTTTGGCGGCGACGGCGCCGTCATGCTCGATGGCAAGGCCGAAACGGTGACGGAGGATGCTGGCGACGCCGACACCACGATCAAGGTCAGCTGGGACGACTGGCAGGCGATGGCCGACGGTCAGCTCGACGGAATGACCGCGTTCATGACCGGCAAGCTTAAGGTCGAAGGCGACATGTCGAACGCGATGCAGTTGCAGGGCGTGCTGTCCAAGCTGCGCAGCTGAGATGGCGAACAAGGTTTACGCGGATGCCGCTGCCGCGCTTGAGGGGCTGCTGCACGACGGCATGACCATCGCGGCGGGCGGCTTCGGCCTGTGCGGAATCCCCGAACGTCTGATCGACGCGATCGTCGCCAGCGGCGTGTCGGGCCTGACGATCGCCAGCAACAATGCCGGGATCGACAATGAAGGTCTCGGCAAGCTGCTGCGAACCCGGCAGGTCGCGAAAATGATTTCGTCCTACGTCGGCGAGAACAAGGAGTTCGAGCGGCAGTATCTCGCCAAGGAGCTTGAGGTCGAATTCTGTCCGCAGGGGACGCTCGCCGAGCGAATGCGGGCGGGTGGCGCCGGGATTCCCGGTTTTTACACCAAAACCGGGGTCGGCACCTTGGTTGCCGAGGGCAAGGAAGTGAAAAATTTCGATGGCGAGGATTACATCCTCGAACGCGGAATCCGCGCCGACCTGTCGATCATCAAGGGCTGGAAAGCCGACGAGGCGGGGAACCTCGTGTTCCGCAAGACCGCACGCAATTTCAACCAGCCTGCGGCGACCTGCGGCCGGATCTGCGTCGCGGAGGTCGAAGAGATCGTGCCGGTCGGCAGCCTCGATCCGGACTGCATCCATGTCCCGTCGATCTACGTGAAGCGGCTGATCCTCGGCGCGCCTTATGACAAAAAGATCGAGTTCGTGACCACGCGCGAAAGGAGTGAGGCGTAATGGCGTGGGACCGCAACCAGATGGCGGCGCGCGCGGCGCGCGAACTGCAGGACGGCTATTATGTCAATCTTGGCATCGGAATTCCGACGCTGGTCGCGAACAACATCCCCGAGGGGATGACCGTCACGCTGCAGAGCGAGAACGGGATGCTCGGGATCGGGCCGTTCCCGTATCCAGATGAGGTCGACGCCGACCTCATCAACGCGGGCAAGCAGACGATCAGCGAGCTCGACAGCTCGTCCTATTTCTCTTCCTCGGACAGCTTCGCGATGATCCGCGGCGGGCACATCGACCTGACCGTGCTCGGCGCGATGGAGGTCAGTGAGGGCGGCGACATCGCCAACTGGATGATTCCGGGAAAGATGATCAAGGGGATGGGCGGGGCGATGGACCTGGTCGCCGGGGTCAAGCGGATCATCGTCGTGATGGAGCATGTGTCCAAGAACGGCGATCCGAAATTCATCCCTGACTGCACGCTTCCGCTGACCGGCAAGAATGTCGTCGACATGATCGTCACCGACCTTGCGGTGTTCCAGCGGCCGGATCATTCGACGCCATTCAAGCTGATCGAGGTGGCGCCGGGCGTCACCGCCGAGGAAGTCCGGGCAAAGACCACCGCGGCTTACACCGAATGAAGGGCTGGGCGGGGATCGTCGGCGTTGCCGCGATCCTCGCCGCCTGCTCGTCGCCGCCGCCGACCCGGATCGACGGAACATCGGCTGAGGCGTTTGCCGCCACAACGGCGGCCGCCCGTCGCGAGTTGTCCAACCGTGACATGCTGACCTTCGACACGGCGATTCGGACCGTGGGCGGTCGGCGCCATGCCAACAATGATCCCGACGCGATGGCGCGGCAGACGTTCGATGGCATGACCGCCGCGGACGTGGTGGCCGACGCGCATGCTCGCGGGATCGAATGAGGAGATCATGATGACCAAGGCGATGATCGTGTTGATGGCCGGCTGCGCGCTTGCCGCCTGCCAGCGCACCGAAGTCGGCGGAGAGGCTGCGGCCGATGCCACCAATGCCGCCGCTCCCGCTGCAACGCCCGCTGCTGCACCGCTCAGCCTGACCCGGCTCGACTGTGGAACGATCACCATCAAGAATTTCGACAAATTCTTCTCGGACAAGCCTGGGCTCTATGCCGCCGAGGCCCGCGACGTGACCGACAGTTGCTATCTCATTCGGCACGGCGACCAGATGATGTTGTGGGACACCGGCCTCCCGGCAGAACTCAAAGGGCAGAAGATGGACATGGGCGATATGATCGCCGGCCAGACGACCACTATCGTCGAACAACTCGCGCAACTCGGCGTGAAGCCCGAAGACGTCGATATTGTCGGCATCAGCCACGGGCACAGCGACCACACCGGCCAAGCATCGAAATTCCCTACGGCCAACCTTCTCATCGGAAAGGCGGATTGGGATCAGAGCGCGGGCAAAGATGATCCGTTCGGGCCTTGGCGAAACGCGAAGGCCGGATCGATTACGTTCGTTGTCGGTGGCGAAACCGATGTCTTCGGTGACGGGAAGGTGAAGGCTCTACACTTGCCCGGTCACACCCCTGACCATCTAGCCTTGCTGGTCAATCTGGCTTCCGGACCGGTGCTGCTGAGTGGGGACATGTATCACGCCACCGAAGCGCGCGGGAAGCGAGGAGTCCCTCCGTTCAACACCAGCCGCGAACAGACGCTGGCATCGATGGATAAGTTCGAGGCCAAGGCCAAGGAAACCGGGGCGAAGGTCATCATCCAGCACGAACCGGGCGACATCGCCAAGCTTCCGGCTTTCCCCAAGGCTGCCCAGTGAAAGCGCTGCGTTCGAACACGCCCGGCGGCCCGGAAACGCTGACGGTCGATGAAGTTGCCGATCCTGTCGCGGGACCGGGCGAACTGCTCGTCCGCGTTCGGGCGGCGGCGATCAACTTTCCCGACGTGCTGATCATCGAAGACAAATATCAGTTCAAACCGCCACGCCCCTTCGCGCCCGGCGGTGAAATTGCCGGCGAGGTTGAGGCGGTCGGTGACGGAGTCAACGGCTGGTCGCCCGGCGACCGCCTGATCGCCGTTCCTGGCTGGGGCGGACTGTCGGAAAAGATCGTCATCAACGCGAAGACGGCAATCCCGCTGCCGCCGGAGCGCTCGTTCGTCGACGGCGCCGCGTTGCTGCTGACCTACGCCACCTCCATCCATGCGCTTTACGATCGCGGGAAGCTGCAGGCGGGCGAAACCTTGCTCGTCCTTGGCGCTGCCGGAGGCGTGGGGCTTGCGGCGATCGAATTAGGCAAGGCGCGCGGTGTCCGGGTGATCGCGGCAGTATCGTCGGACGACAAGGCGCAAGCCGCTCGCGACGCCGGCGCAGACGACGCGATCGTCTATCCGTATGGCCCATTCGACAAGGACGCGTCGAAGGCGCTGGCCGAACAATTCAAGGCCGCCGTTGGCCCGAACGGCGCCGACGTGATCTACGATCCGGTCGGTGGCGACTATGCCGAGCCCGCGCTCCGATCGATCGCGTGGGAGGGCCGCTACCTCGTCGTCGGCTTTCCCGCCGGCATCCCCAAGCTTCCGCTCAACCTGACATTGCTGAAGAGCTGTGACGTGTGCGGCGTGTTCTGGGGCGCCTTCGCTGCGCGCGATCCCAAGGCGAATGCCGCGCATGTCGCGACGCTGTTCCGGCTGTGGGACGAGGGAAAGATCGGTCCGCGCGTCAGCGCGACCTATCCACTCGAACGGGGCGGGGAAGCGATCGCGGCGCTGGCGGCGCGGAAGGTCATCGGCAAGGTCGTGGTGACGCTGGACTGACGAGGGTCGAAACCCTATCTGGCGGATAAGCCTTTTTCGAGGAGTCCGCATGACCGATTTCAACGACCGCGAGCGCGCGTTCGAGACCAAATTTGCCCGTGACGAGGAAATGCAGTTCCGCGTCCTCGCCCGCCGTAACCGTCTGCTCGGCGCTTGGGCGGCAGACCTGATGGGCCTGACCGAGGCGGAGGCTGACGCCTATGCCAAGGACGTCATCCGCGCCGATTTCGAGGAAGCGGGCGACGAGGACGTCATTCGCAAGTTGCTCGGCGATCTCACCGCCGCTGGAGTGGATATCGACGAGGCCCGCATCCGCGAGGCGCTTGGCCACAAGGCGGTCGAAGCGCGTCGCCAGCTTATCGAATCGTTGGACTGAGCCGATGGCGATGGCCGCGGCCGACATCGAAGCGCTGATCAAGGCAGCCTTGCCCGACGCCGCCGTGGAAATCCGCGACCTTGCCGGTGACGGCGACCATTATGCCGCGCGTGTCGTCAGCGCCGAGTTTGTCGGGATGAGCCGGGTGCGGCAGCACCAACTCGTTTACCGAGCGCTGGGTGGACGCATGGGCGGGGAATTGCATGCACTGCAACTTGAGACCGCAGTGCCTTCAGGAGATCATCAGTGAGCGACGTGAAGCAACGCCTCGACGGTATCGTCCAGGCCAACGACGTGGTCCTGTTCATGAAGGGAACGCCACTGTTCCCACAGTGTGGCTTTTCGAGCCGCGCGATCGCGATCCTCGATCATCTGGGCACGAGCTACGAAACCGTGGACGTGCTGCAGGATCCGGAAATCCGCACCGGCATTAAAGAATATAGCGATTGGCCGACGATCCCCCAGCTGTACGTCAAGGGTGAGTTCGTCGGCGGCTCCGACATCATGATGGAGATGTTCGAAAGCGGCGAATTGCAGCAACTGGTCGGTGAAAAGGCCGCCTGACGCTTTCGGCGGCGGCCGAGCCGGCGCATTGGTGCGCATGACATTGTGAAAAAATAAAAGGGGCGGCGCGCGGGACCAGAAAACCGCTTCGCCGCCCCTTCAATTTGGTTTGTGGAACCAAGTGGACGCAATCAATAATGCAATGTCCGTGCCAGTTATAGAAAACGTCAGAAATCCGGGATTAATTCCACTCGAATGGGAGAGGCGGCAATGCGAAGCGTAAAATTTGCCGACACTCCGTTCGCGGCTGATTGAGCCATGACGTCAGATACGTCTTCCCAAGACGGGCAGTTATTTGCCGACGTGACGCAAAGTTGGTCGGCCGCTGGGGGCGGGGTCGGGACCTACCTGCGTCATAAGCGACTCCACATCCTCGAGCGGACGTCGAACCGACATCTGATGATCGTGCCCGGTCCACAGGATAGCGAAGTCATCGAGGAGAATGGGCGCGCCATCACCGTCACGATCGCGTCGCCCACGGTTCCCGGAAGTCCGAATTACCGGCTGATGCTGCGTAACGGCGCAGTGCGACGGGCGCTGGAGCGCTTTCGCCCCGACCTGATCGAGTGCCAGGATGCCTATAATTTGCCATGGGCTGCCATCGGCCATGCCAAGCGAAACCCGGGCACTGCGCTGGTCGCGGCCTACTGCACCGATTTTCCGACCGTCTATGTCGACCGGCCCGTTTCTCAACTGTTGGGCAATGCCGTCGGCGGAGCGCTCGGGCGGCTCTGTTACCGATATTGCGGCTCGCTCTACTCACGCTTCGACGCCGTGTTCGCGATGAGCGAGAATGGCGGGGCCGCCAAACTTCGCTCGCTCGGTGTGCCGCAGGTCGACGTGGTGCCGCTCGGCGTCGAGCTTGGTGAATTCTCTCCGGAGAAGCGCAACGCAGCCCTTCGGCGGCGATTGGGGCTGACCGATGCCCAGCCATTGCTGATCTACGCTGGCCGCCTTGATGGCGAAAAGCGTCCGGACATCGTGGTGGATGCGTTCAAGCGCCTTCCCGAGGCGCTCGGTGCCGCGCTTCTCCTGTTGGGCGATGGACCGTTTCGCGAGACATTCGCCGGTCGGGAAAACGAACGCATCTTCGCGCCCGGCTATTGCGCCGACCGGAGCGACCTGGCGGCATGGTTGGCAAGCGCGGATTTATACGTCTCCGCCATGGCCGACGAGACGTTCGGCATTTCCATCATCGAGGCGCAGGCATCGGGGCTACCCGTCGTGGGCGTCGCTGCGGGCGCCATGGTAGACCGCGTGCCGGAAGGGCTGGGATTGGTTGGTCCCGTCGGCGACCCGGGGGCGATGGCGAGGAACATCGTTGCGATGCTGGGCAGCGACATGGCCGATATTTCGGCCGCCGCGCGGAGCCACGCCCTCCAGTTCAGCTGGGACGAAAGCATGGGCAGGCTGTTCGGCGATGTCTATCAGGCCGCGATCCGTCGCGCGTCGCTTCGAGCTGGCGCCTCTAATTCCGCAGTCTCGGCGTTCGCGGAAGGCTAGGCGGTCTTTCAGTCAAGGTTCATCGCGGTCCGATAGATCGGACTGGCAATTCGGAATGAGGGCAAATTCATGATCAAGACCATTACCGCAGCCTTTCTGGCCGCTGCGATCGCTGTCCCGGCCATGGCGCAGGAACAGCAGGTCGTCACGAAGACGGTCGTGAAAAAGATCGATGGTCAGACGGGCCGCGCCCTTCCCGGCGACGCATCGGCCGAAGCGGCGCAGGTTGCCGCCTGCAACGCGCGCAAGTTCGAAACGAGCGCCGAGCTGGTCAAGGACGGACAGACCAAGGTGACCAAGATCAAGTTGTGCGGAAAGGCCGGCGCCGACGACATGGCGTGGGTCAAGACGTTGGAATCGGCGCGCACGCGCTTGGGTTCGATCCCCGATCTGTCGGCTGACAGTCGGTCGAAGATCGATGGCGAACTGGCAGCCGAGATCGCCCGCCTGCACAAGACGATGGGGCACTAAGTCCTTTGCCGTTCCCGGTGCGCTGTCGTAACGCGCGCCGGTGAACGCTCCTTACGATCAATTGGAAATCGTCGAGCCCGGGATCGCCCGGTTGCTCGCACCCAACCCATCGCCGTTCACCTTTACGGGCACGCAGACCTATCTTGTCGGCGAGGGCGAATTGGTCGTGATCGACCCCGGTCCCGATGAGCCGGCGCATATCGATGCGATGATCGCCGTCATCGCCGGTCGCCCGGTCGCGGCAATTGCCTGCACGCATACGCACCGCGATCATAGCCCGGCCAGCCGCGCGCTGAAGGAGGCGACCGGCGCTCCGATCATGGGCTGCGCTCCGCTGGCGCTGACCGCGATCGGCCCGCGCGCCGATGCAAGCTTCGACCTCGACTATGTGCCGGACCTGGTGATGGCCGACGGGGATGAACTGCGTTTTGACGGCGGCCGCGCCCTGACGGCGGTCGCGACGCCGGGCCACACCTCCAACCATCTTTGCTTCGCGTATGGCGATGCGCTGTTTACGGGCGATCATGTGATGGGCTGGTCGACCAGCGTCGTCGTCCCGCCTGACGGCGACATGGGCGATTATCTCGCCAGCCTCGACAAGCTTCGCTCGCGCGACGATCGGATCTATTTCCCGACGCACGGGCCGCCGGTGACCAAGCCGCAGCAACTGGTGCGCGGCATGATCGGGCACCGGATGCAGCGCGAGAAGCAGATCCTCAAGCGCCTCGCAGCAGGGGACCGCGAGATCGATGAGGTCGTCGCCAATTGCTATCCGGGGCTCGATCCGCGCCTGATCCCGGCGGCGGGCGGATCGGTGCTTGCCCACCTGATGGACCTCAACCGGCGCGGAATGGTTAGTCGCGATGGAGACCAATGGCTGACCAACTGATCCCTTCGCGCCGCTTCCCGATCGCGCTTGTCGTCACCCTGCTGATCGCCGCCGTGCTGATCGGCGGCTTTCTCTGGTCGCGCGAGCAGCAGCGTCAGCAGGAGGAAGAGCTGGCGCAGGCGCAAAGCCTGGTTCGGGTTCTCTCCGCCACGTTCGAAAAGCAGAGCGCGCTCAAGGTTGGTGAAGTCGACGGCGCGCTCGATGTGACTTCAATCGATCCCGGCACCTTCGATTTCCTGCGGTCGGCGCAGAAGGTCACGCTGCCCTATTCGATCGATTACACGGTCGACCTGTCCGATATGACCCCCGATCAATATCGCTGGGACAAGGAGAGCCGGACGCTGGTGGTCGAAGCGCCGAACGTTCAGGTCGGCACGCCCAACATCGACGAGGCGCGCAGGCGGACGATCGCGACGCAGGGCATTTTCGTGTCACGTCGCGCGGCCGACAATCTCAGCCGTCGGGCCGCGGTCCAAGCCAACCGGGCCGCAACGGTGGAGGCGAACAAACCCGAGCATTTCAATCGGGCCCGTGAAAACGCGCGCGAAGTCATTGCCGGAATGCTTCGGACCCCGATGGAAGTGGCCGGGCTTGGGCCGGTGAATATCGTCGTCCGCTTCCCGCAGGACGGCGTTCGCAATAATGAGCGCTGGGATGTCAGCCCGTCGATCGCCGACGTGCTTGAGCAGCGCCAGAAGTGAAGAGAGACGTGACGTGACCGACCAGCCCGCAAGCCTCAAGGGAATCGACCTGCTGTCCGAGATCCAGCGCCTGAAAAAGGAGCGGAACGCTGTCATCCTCGCGCATTATTACCAGAAGCCCGAAATTCAGGATCTGGCCGATTTCGTCGGCGACAGCCTCGACCTGTCGCGTAAGGCCGCTGCGACCGATGCCGACGTCATCGCCTTTTGCGGCGTCCGCTTTATGGCCGAGACCGCCAAGATCCTTAGCCCGCAGAAAACGGTGATCCTTCCCGACATGGATGCCGGCTGCAGCCTGGAAGACAGCTGCCCGCCCGATCAGTTCGCGGCGTTCCGCGCAGCGCACCCCGATCATATCGCGCTGACCTACATCAACTGCTCGGCAGCGGTGAAAGCGCTCAGCGACATCATCGTCACTTCCTCGGCGGCGGAAGCTATCATCGAGCAGATCCCGATGGACCAGAAGATCATCTTCGGTCCCGATCGCCACCTCGGCGGCTATCTCAATCGCCGCTTCGGTCGAGAGATGCTGCTGTGGCCGGGCATCTGCATCGTGCACCAGGCGTTCTCGGAAACGGAACTGCTCAAGCTGAAGGCGCAGTATCCCGGCGCGCCGGTGGCTGCGCATCCCGAATGTCCGCCGCATATCATCGACCATGCCGACCATGTCGGTTCGACCAAGTCGATCCTTGATTTCGCGATCAATTCGCCGAGCGACACGATCCTGGTCGCGACCGAGCCGCATATCATCCACCAGATGGAAAAGGCGGCACCGCACAAGACCTTCATCGGAACGCCGGGCGGTGACGGCAATTGCAACTGCAATATGTGCCCGTACATGGCGCTGAACACGTTGGAAAAGCTCTACGTCGCGCTCCGCGATCTCGAACCGCGAATCGAGCTTTCGGACGACGTCATGGAAGGGGCGCGCAAGCCGCTGGAGCGGATGCTCGACATGGCGGGACGAACGGTCGGGCAGGGCGACGTGGGAAAGCCACCGGTCAGCGGGGACTGACACGAAACTGACACGGATGTGACGTAGTCGTGACGGCCTTCCTTCCCGTCACGACAGGTTTTGCAATGATCGACGTCCCGCCGCCGGTGCCCTCCGCTCAAGTGGAAATCTTCACGACCGGCTATTCGAAGGGCTTGGCCCAGACCGACGGTATTCAGATCGTCGGCCGGGGCGCGGTCGAGCTCGGAAGCTTTTCGCTCGAAGGATTGGCGAAGAACCTCGAGTCGAGCGGCGACAAGGGTGCAGAGGTATCGGCTGCCGTCGGCTACACCCGCGAGGTCGCAGGTATCGAGATGGCGGCGCGTGCGCTCGTCAAGCATCAGCCGGGGATCGATACTCCGGGGTTCGATTCGACCGCGTTGGAATTGAAAGCCGACTTCGCCGGTGATGTCGGCCCGGCGAAAGCCACGCTCGGCTTCACCTATTCGCCCGACGACACCGGATCGACCGAGCAGTCGCTTTTCTCCGAAGCGGGCGTGAGCATCGGCATCGCCAAGGGCGTGAAACTTGGCGGCAAGATCGGTCGACGCGACCGCGGAAATGGGCCAGACTATTACGCTTACAACGCGGGCATCTCGTACGATCCGATCAAGAACGTGACGATCGACGGCCGCGTCTACGACACCGATCGCAGCAACCTTGGCTACGCATATAAGCGGCGTGCGGTCGCCTCGATCCGCGTAAAGTTCTAGCGCACGCCCGCAGGTGGCGGCGGAACGTCCACCACCCGCGTTTGCGGGTGGTGGCGGTCGAGATGTCGCTTGATGATCCTGAGGTTCCGGGTGTTCGACCGGAAAAAGTAGTCGGGGATCGCGCCGACGAACGGGATGGCGCCAAGCAGCATGTCGAACCCGACGTTGCCGCCCATCCGCAGCATTTGCCACTTCGACAACTTCAGGTTTCGCGCTTCCCAAACGATCCAGCTGCCAAGCGCGGCGGCGGAGAGCGTGCCGACGCCGGGGATGAAGTCGAGCAGGACGTCGAGCCCGATCGGCTTGTTGATGCCGGGGATCACGAACAGCCGTTCGAGCACATGCTCCATTCCCTCGATCCGCTGGCGAACTGAATGCGGATCGCTCGACAGGTTGGGAAGGGGGCGGCGCAGACGCTCCGTCGGCGGAACGGTTGGATCGACCATCAATACTCCTCGGTGAACCGGCTATCGGCCAGCCCCACTAACGTGTGACGCGCAAAACCGTTCTCGGCAAAGCCTGGAACCGATCCCGACACCAATGACCAGCGCACGGGTGCCGCGACGGGAAGAAAAAGATGTGCCTCGTCCATCAGGCGGGCCGCCTCGATCAATAGCGCCGCGCGCTGCGCGGGGACCGGTGCAGTGCGCGCCGAATCGAGCAAGGGACCGGCCTCTTCGACGCAGATTGGCGCGACCCCGCAGCGGAACTTGCGAAGCAGCCAGGCGGGCGACGCCGATGGCGAAACTTCGTCGATCCAGATCATGTCGGCTGACGCCGCCGTAGTCGCGCGTTCGACGCTGATGCCAAGCGGCGCCCAATCGGCATTGAAGCGGCGAAGGAGAAGGTCGCCGCCCGGCCCAGCGGGGAGAAGCAGGCGCAGTCGCGGTCGTTCGGTGTCGCCGAAGAGGCGGTCGGCCTCCGCGATGAGTGCAGGGCGCCGGTCAATCGCGGGCACCGTCAGCCACACGGGCTGCGGAGGCTGTCCAACGCCTTCCAGTCCGGCCTGCAACAGGGTCGCGCGCGGAGCCAGTCCGTCGACCGCGAGAGTGGCGACAAGCGCCTGCCGATCGATCGCTTGCGACAGGAGATTCCTGACTTCGGCGTCCGCCACGATTTCGCTGCGAGCGGTCGGCATCAGGCCGAACAGTCCGGCCACGGGGTCGAAGCGGAGCGCGCCGCGCGGGACCTTGGCAGCCTTTGCGATCGGCAGGTCGGCAATCGTGCCGCCCAGGACAAGGTCGACGTCCCTGCTCACGAACGCCGCGACCAGCTTGGCGGCGGTGCCGTTTTCGACCCGCACCAGTTCGACCGGGTCCTTCGCGTCGGGAACGACGATGCGATGCGAAATCAAGCGGGCGTTGGCGGGCATTTGGCCGCCGTCGCTGACCTCCGACGTCAGTTCTTCCGTATCCGCCAATTCGAAGGGGCCGGTGCCAACGCCGTTACGAACGATCCCGAACTCAGGCTGCGCGAGCAGTTGCAGTAAATAGGGACGGGGGGCGGTCAGCCTCAACTCGATCACGCGGTCGGTCATCGCAACGACGTCGACCACTGCGCCAAGCGTGTCCTTGAGCGTGTTCTTCGACGCAGCGCGTAACTGGCGCGATAGGACGCGCGCCACCTCGTCCGCTTTCACTCGGCGGCCCGACGGCCATTCCGCGCTCTTCAGCCGGAAGATGTAGCTGAGGCCGTCGTCGCTGACGTTCCACCGCTCGGCGAGGCCGGGGACAACCTGTCCGCGCGGATCGAAGCGGACCAGCCCTTGGGCAAGGTCCATTCGAAATTGCGCGTCACCCGCACTCAGCGGTGCTTCGATCGTTTCAATCAACTCCGGCGGCTTGTCGCCGATGATCCCGACGCGGGTCGCGCTTTCGCGCTCGCTTCCGCATGCCGTCAAGAGTGACGTCGCCACGGCAATTGCCATCAGGCATTGGCAAGTCGGTCGGATGAACGGCATCGCGGAACGGTTTAGCCTTAAACAGGGGTTCAGCAACCACTGGATATTGCCATCGGACTGTTTTACATCACTAAGGCAGTAATTCGGCGTACCGCCGGCTTTGAAAGGGTAAGATGTCGGACGGTCACGGCATTTGGCAGCGCGGCGGAATCGATATCGAACAGTTGCCCGACCCCTTCGGCCGTCCCGATTCGGTCGGGAGCGCACCGCCGATCGAGCCGCCCTCACCTCCGCGCAAGTCGCGTCGCCGCTGGTTGCGGTGGGGCCTCAATATCTTTGCCCTGCTGATCGTCGTCACGTTGGTGTGGCTGGTCGTGACCGCTCCGCTGGGGCGGGCGCTCGAGCCGCTCAAGGACCCGGCGATGCTGTTGCTCAGCGAGGAAGGACGGCCGATCGCCCGGCGCGGCGCGATCAAGGACAAGCCGGTCGAGATTGCGCGGCTCGATCCGCTGACTCCCGCCGCGTTCATCGCGATCGAGGACCGCCGTTTCAGGGGCCATTGGGGTATCGACCCGCGCGCGATTGGTCGCGCGATGATGACCAATTTCCAGGCTGGAGGCGTGCGACAGGGCGGCAGCACGATCACCCAGCAGCTCGCGAAGACCAGCTTCCTCTCCTCCGATCGCTCGATGAAGCGCAAGGCGCAGGAAGTCATCATCGCCTTCTGGCTGGAGGCTTGGCTGACCAAGGACGACATTCTCTCGCGCTATCTGTCGTCGGTTTATTTCGGTGACGGCGTCTATGGCCTTCGCGCCGCGTCGCGCCATTATTTCGATCGTGAGCCGGAACGGCTGACCCTGGCCCAGTCGGCGATGCTCGCGGGGATGGTGCAGGCGCCGTCGCGGTTGGCCCCGACGCGCAACCTCGCCCTCGCGCAAAAACGCAGCCGCCTCGTTTTACAGACGATGGCGGACACCGGCGTCATCACGCAGGCCCGCGCCAGGGCGACGCGTTCGGCCCGGCCGACCGGTGTGTCGGACACGGTCCCCACCGGCACCTTCTTCGCCGACTGGGTAGCGCCGCAGGCCGCCCGCGCCTTCGAGGCCGACTATGGCCAGATGAAGGTGTCGACCACGCTCGATGCCGATCTTCAGCGGCTGGCCGTCCGCGCCGTTACTCGCGCCGAGATCGGCGGAGCGCAGGCCGCGTTGGTCGCGATGCGTCCCGACGGGCGCGTGGTCGCGATGGTCGGCGGCCGCAACTATGCGAAGAGCCCGTTCAACCGCGCAACGCAGGCACGTCGCCAACCAGGAAGTGCGTTCAAGCTGTTCGTCTATCTCGCCGCCCTGCGCGCCGGCTACACGCCCGATTCGAAGATCGAGGACCGACCGATCACGATCGACGGCTGGTCGCCGGGCAATAGCGACGGAGTCTATCGCGGGACGATCACGCTTCGCGAAGCTTTTGCGCGCTCGAGCAACGCTGCGACCGTTCGGCTTGCCGAACAGGTCGGGCGCGGCAACGTCGTCCGGGCGGCGCGCGACCTCGGCATCGACACGCCGCTGACTGACCGGCCGAGTCTTGCCTTGGGTACGTCGGGCGTCAGCCTGGTCGAACTTACCGCCGCCTATGCTGCGCTTGCCGGGGGGCGATACCCCATCCAGCCGCGGGGACTGCCCAAACCAAGCGAAGAGGCGGGCGGCATTGGCGCCATGTTCGCCCGCGGTGGACGCCTCGATGACCGCAGCGTCCGCGCGCCTATGCTCGATCTTCTTTGGGCGGCTGCCAATGACGGCACTGGACGGCGAGCGGCATTGGCGACTCCCACCTTTGGCAAGACGGGCACCAGTCAGAACAATCGTGACGCGCTGTTCGTCGGCTTCGCCGGAGACCTTGTCGTCGGCGTGTGGGTCGGACGCGACGACAATGGGTCGCTCGGCAAGATTACCGGGGGAACTGCGCCCGCCAGCATCTGGCGCGCCTTCATGGCACCGGCCTTGTCCATCGACGGCAGCCGCGGTCCCGTCTTGCCCTCGGGCTTCCGCGTGCCTCAGCAACCGACCGAGCGGCCCGCCGCGCGTCGCAGCCCGCTCCCGCCCGAATGGAGCGAGAAGGGCGACGCGGTCCGGGAAATCCTGGATATGGTCGACCAGCTTTTCCAAAAGCTGTGAGGCTCACTGCGAAAAAATTGATGGTTAACGATCGAAAACCGGCGGTCTTAAACCTTTCTCAACCCTTGGGCCCGTATTTGAGGATCGACCGACGCGCCGAAAGGCCGCGAAGGTGGGGGAAAGTGGATCCCCTTTTGTGGAGCCTTTAGGAGACCGGAAATGTCGAAGTTTCTCAAGCTGATCAAGAACAACAAGGGTGCGACCGCGATTGAATACGGCCTGATCGCCGCCCTCATCGCCGTTGCCGCGATTGCCGCCATGGGCAACATCGGCTCGAACCTGTCGAGCACCTTCAACGACGTCGCGACGAAGCTCTAAGCTTCTCGCCAAGTCGAAGAAAAGGAGCGGCGGCGTCGAAAGGCGCCGCCGCTTTCTTTTTGTCTGCCGAAGATGGCGCTGCAACCCGATCCGCATCAATGTGTTGCCTCCCTTGAGAGGGAGACGATGGGCAAGTCGAACAAGCAGGGCAGGGCGAAATAGTGCAGCCCGCTGTCGAGATTGCGCAGACGATCATGTCTTACTGCGGTCCTCCGCCGTCGCCTTCCGAACTACCTTCCCGTTGGAATTTCGATCCGCTCCTGTTGGTGGTGCTGGCGGTTGCCGCTGCTGCAGGCTTCCGCGCGATCGACCGGAAGCGTGATCGCCAATATTTCGCCGGCTCGATCGGCCTCTCGCTCTTTCTGTTCGTCAGTCCTTTCTGCGCCTTGGGCGTGGCGCTGTTCGCCGGTCGCTCGGTGCATCACCTGATCCTGATCCTCGGCGTGGCACCGCTGCTGGCGCTTGCCTTCCGAGCGCGGCAGTGGGACATCGGGCTCGGCCGCGCGACGGCTCTTCAGGCGCTGATCTTCTGGCTTTGGCACTGGCCCGCGTTCTATTCGGCGGCATTGTCGAACGATGCGCTGTTCTGGCTGATGCAAATATCGATTACCGGAAGCGCCTATCTCTTCTGGGCGGCGCTGCTCCGGTCGGAGCCGATCAAGGCCGTTGGCGGCCTGTTGGCAACCACCGTATTGATGGGCGCGCTTGGCGCGCTGCTGACCTTTTCCACTCGCGCGCTTTACGCGCCGCATTGGTCGAGCACCGCCCAGTGGGGCCTGGCGCCGATCGAGGATCAACAACTCGCGGGCCTGTTGATGTGGGCGCCGGGAAGCTTGCCCTACCTGCTGATCGCGATCGCGATCCTGTACCGGTCGATGAAACTGCCCGCGGCGGCATGATCCGGGCAATCCGTCGTTGGGCGAAGCGCCACAGCCGCAAGGGGCGCTATACGCCGGTCGGCATTACCTTCCATTGGGTGATGGCGGCACTGGTGCTCTATCAACTGGGCTCGGGCTGGATGATGGAGCGGATCGCGGTCGGCGGCGACAAGATCGCGGCCTATGCGCATCATAGTGAGATCGGCCTGACCCTTCTGCTGCTCGCGTCGTTGCGTTTCGTGTGGCGCGCAATCGTGCCAGGCCCGATCAACGATGCGGACATTCCCGGGTGGCAGGCCGTCGCGGCGCATGCCACGCACATCCTGTTTTACGGCCTGTTTGCGCTGTTGCCACTCAGCGGCTGGGCGATGTGGTCCGCTCTGCAACCCGCTGCGCCGCTGTCGATTGCCGGCGTGATCCCTGTGCCGGCGATGCCTTTTTACGACCTGTCGCCCGAATGGCAGCGGTGGATCCTCGATGTCGCTCGTCAGGCCCACGGTCTTGGCGTGGTCGGCCTGGCGTTATTGGTTCCGATGCACGTGGGCGCCGCGCTCAAGCACCATTTTTGGGATCGGCACGACGTGCTGGAGGGCATGCTTCCCGAGATTGAGGATTCCGAAGACCACCCGGCAGGCGCGATGCATAAGCCGACAGCGCCCGCGCCTCAGCGGGGGTGATTGCCTTCGAAATGCGGGTCATCGTGCCATTGGCGTCGCCATACCGATTTCCCTCGCGCCAGTCGCGCAGCTGCTTGGCCAGATAGTCCGAAGACTGCCCCGCTAGCGGCGGATTTCCGGTATTTCCCTCGCCCGTCGCACCGTGACAGGAGGCGCAGGAGGCGATGCCCCGACGTGGATCGCCAGCATGATAAAGTGCGATTGGCGGAAAAGGATCAGCGCATGCCCTCGGCCTATCCATGGCGGCATAATAGGCAGACACCTTCTGCCGCTGTTCCATCGACAGCCGCTTCGCGATCGCCGCCATTTCCGCGTGGCTGCGCTGCCCCTCCGCATAGAAACCCAACTGCCGCGATAGATAGCCTTCGTCGATGCCGGCGAGGCGAGGGGAAAGATTGCCGTCGCCTTCGCCCTTGAGGCCATGACATGACGCGCAAGCATAAGCCGCGCCCGCTTCGCCGCCGCTCAGCGCGATCAATTCGCCAGTCGCCGCGAAGGGGTCGGCCACGGCGTCGGGCTTCGAGCATCCGGCGACCAACAAAAGCGCGAGGAGCAGGGCCGGATGGATGTGGTTCATTGGCGTCGGAACCGGTTCGCCATACCGATGGTTCCGCTGCCATGGCAGCAGGGGGGACAAGCGTTGGCGGATCGGGCAGGATTTTACGTCTGGTGACGGCGGTCGCGATCGCCTCGGGCGCCGCTTGCAAGCCCCCGCCCGACACGCGCTGGACGGTCGATGCCGAAGCCGCGAAACGCGGCCGTGCGGTCGTAGAAAAAGTCCAATGCGCCGCCTGTCATGAGATTGAGGGAATTGAATGGCCGAAGGGCATGACCGGTCCGAGCCTGGCCACGTTCGATGATCGCGGGATGATCGCCGGCAGCCTCCCCAATCGCCCCGACGTTCTCGCCGCGTTCGTCCGCAACGCGCCCGGCGTGAAGCCCGGCTCCCCCATGCCGCCAATGCCCATCAGTCAGCGCGAAGCGGAAGATGTCGCGGCGTTCTTGTACGAGAACGGCCGATGAGGGAGGCGCTGTTCGGCTGGCCGCCGCCGGTGCTCGACCCCGCCGGTCCCTATGCGTCTTCGGTGACGATCCTGGCGTGGGTATTGTTCGCGATCGGCGTCGTCGTAACCGGTATCGTCGTGCTCGCGCTGCTCGTTGCCATCAAGGGCAAGCCTTCGTTCAAGGCCAAATTGGGCGGCGAGAAAGCGGTGTGGATCGCGGGCGTCGCCTTTCCCGCGGTCGTGCTCACCATTCTGCTGGTGTGGGGTCTCTCGCTGACGTCGAAGCTCAACTCGCCTATCGCCGGAAACGAGCTTCGCGTCCGGGTGACCGGCGAACTCTTCTGGTTTCGCGTCGACTACCTCGATCCGCAAGGTCGCATCCTGTTCAGCGATGCCAACGAGATTCACATTCCCGTCGGCCGCCCGGTGGTATTCGAACTCAAGTCGGCCGACGTGATCCACAGCTTCTGGGTTCCCAACCTGTCGGGCAAGAAGGACATGCTTCCCGGCCGGACGAACCTGTTGAAGGTCGAGGCTCGCGAGGCAGGGCAATATGGCGGGGTCTGCGCCGAATTCTGTGGCCGCGCGCATGCCCTGATGGGTCTCGTCGTCGTCGCGGAGCAGCCCGATCGGTGGCAGCAATGGATGGCCAGCCGTCAAGCGCCGCGACCCGTCGCCGCATCGCGCGCGCAGCAGCTTTTCATGGATAGCGGGTGTGCCGCCTGTCACAATGTCCGGGGCACCGCCGCTAACGGCCTTGCCGGCCCCGACCTCACAAATGTCGGATCGCGGCGGACCTTGGGCGCGGGCATTCTACCGAACAATCGTGGCACGATGATCGGCTGGATCGGCGACAGCCAATCGATCAAGCCGGGCAATCGCATGCCCAACTACGACATGCTCCCGGCCGAGGACACCGCCGCGATCGCGACCTGGCTCGAGACGTTGAAATGAGCTCGGAGACCGGGTTCGACGCTAGTCTCTACGACCGCTTTCCAACCCCAGGCCCGCGACCCAAGGAGGAATTGGAAGAGCTCAAGCGCATCTGGTGCGCCCCCAAGGGCTGGCAGTATCTGACCGCGGTCAACAACAACTACATCGGCTTCTACTACATCGTCGCGGCCTTCGCCTTCTTCCTCGCGGCGGGGATCCTTGCGCTCGCGATGAGGGTCCAGCTCGCCGCGCCGCTGATGGAGTTCATGGACCCCGGCACTTACAACCAGTTCTTCACCATGCACGGCACGGTGATGATGTTCCTGTTCGCGGTGCCGGCGGTCGAGGCGATGGGCATCTTGCTCCTGCCGCAGATGCTCGCCGCGCGCGACATGCCGTTCCCGCGCCTGTCGGCCTATGCCTTCTGGGCGTATCTCGTCGGCGGGGTTACCTTCTTCTGCTCGCTGTTCGTCGGACTTGCCCCCGACGGCGGTTGGTTTATGTACCCGCCGCTGACCAGCAAGGCCTATTCGCCAGGCATCAACACCGACTTCTGGCTGCTCGGGATCGGCTTCATCGAGATTAGCGCGATTGCCGGCGCGATCGAAATCATCGTCGGTGTGCTGCGAACCCGAGCACCGGGAATGAGCCTTGCGAAAATGCCGGTGTTCGCCTGGGCAATGCTGATCTTCGCAGTGATGATCGTGATCGCCTTTCCATCGGTGATCCTTGGAACGCTGCTGCTGGAGATGGAGCGGGCATTCAACTGGCCCTTCTTCGATCCGACGCGCGGCGGCGACGTCCTGCTGTGGCAACACCTGTTCTGGTTCTTCGGTCATCCGGAGGTCTACATCATCTTCCTGCCGGCGGCGGGGCTGATGTCGATGATGGTTGCCACGGTCGCTCAGACTCCGCTGGTTGGATATCGACTCGTTGTGGCCGCGATGGTGGCGACCGGGTTCATCAGTTTCGGCGTGTGGGCGCATCACATGTTCGCGGTCGGAATGCCGCAAATGACGACCGGCTTCTTTTCCGCCGCCAGCATGGCGGTCAGCGTGCCGGCTGGCATCCAGGTCTTCGCGTGGATCGCGACGCTGGCATCGGGCAAGATCCGCTGGTCGACGCCGGCGCTATTCGTCGTTGGCAGCATCGTCATCTTCACGATGGGCGGCCTGACCGGCGTCATGGTGGCGATGGTGCCGTTCGATTGGCAGGCGCACGACAGCTACTTCATCGTCGCGCATCTCCACTATGTACTGATCGGCGGCATGGTCTTCCCGCTGTTCGCGGCCTTCTACTACTGGATCCCGATGATCAGCCGCCGAGCGCTGTCGGAGCGATTGGGCAAGTGGGTCTTCGCGCTGATGTTCGGCGGCATGCACATCGCTTTCCTGCCGATGCATCTGTCGGGGATGATGGGCATGCCTCGGCGCGTCTTCACCTACTTGCCCGGAAGTGCGCTCGACTGGCTCAACATGATCTCTACCGTCGGCAGCGCGATCCTGGCGCTGGGGGTGTTGTTGTTCTTGTTCGACGTGGCACGCAATTTCCGCTGGGCGCCGGAAGACGGCAATGCCGGCAACGTGTTCAATGCAGGCACGCTCGAGTGGCTTCCATCCGGCCTTTATTCGACGCGGTCGATCCCTCTGGTGAAGGGGCGTGAGCCGCTGTGGGAACAGCCGCAACTCGCCAAGGAAGTCGAGGACGGACGCTACTTTCTGCCCCGAAGCGCGACCGGCCTTCGCGAGACGATCGTCACCAGTCCGGTCATAGCCGAACCGCAATATGTGGAAATCATGCCGGGGCCGTCGCCATGGCCGTTCGCGTCGGCAATCTTCACCGCCTTCTTCTTCCTGGCGCTGACGGTGCAAGCCTATGGCTTCGCCGCGTTCAGTGCGATCGTGATGGTGTTTACGACGCTTCGCTGGGTGTGGGAAACCGACCGGCCGATCCGTCAGACGTCGGCCGACATCGGCGCGAACATCCAGGTGCCGACCTATCGCACCGGTCCGTCGAGCCACGGCTGGTGGGCGGTCACGATCCTGTTCGTCGTCTTTGGCATGATCATGTTCATGGCCGGCTTCAGCTTCCTCTATCTTTACGGGGTCCAGCCGCAATTCTGGATCGCGCCGCCGCGATTGGGAACGCTCGGACCGATCCTGCTGCTGTACGGCGGCGCAGCCGCGTTCGGTTGGTGGTCGCGGCAAAGCCTGGTCCGCCGCGAGGCCGCGGGGCGCCGGACATGGGTGCTGATGGTTATCGCCGCCAGCCTGCTAACCGCAGCGACATGGCTTGACGCCACCGGCTGGCTTGCCGCTGGACTTCGTCCTGATCTCAGCGGGCAGGGGGCGACCGTCTTTGCAATGATTGCGCAGCAGGGGACCGTGGTCGGCCTGGTGGTCATCATGGCGCTTTACCTGGTGGCGCGTGGGACCCGTGGGCTCATCCTCGCGCCGCGCGATGCTACCGTCGACGCGATCGTTCGGGTGCTATGGTTCGCGGTTATTCAGGGCGCGCTGGTCGCTGTTCTGACGAGGGTTGTTGCGCCGTGACCGGTTGGCGCCCCGCCTTGGTGGCGATGCTGGCCTGGGCATTCCACTTCTTCGCGGCCTATGGGGTAATGCTGGTCGCTCCCGACAGCATGATTTCGCGCGTGGCGACGATTGGCCTGGCAGCGCTGTGCCTGATCGTCGTCGCCCTAGCCTTTCGGCGCGCGCCCGGTGAATCGGTGGTTCAGGTCTCGAGCCTGACGGCCGCGATCGGGATCATCTTCCAGGGGCTTGTGGCCGTCTTCTGAAGGCACAAAAAAGCCCGCCGAAGCGGGCTTTTCTATTGGAATGGTGGAGCCGAGGGGGATCGAACCCCTGACCTCTGCAATGCCATTGCAGCGCTCTCCCAGCTGAGCTACGGCCCCATCCGGCCCGGCCCTTTAGGGCACTTCCGCCGGCTTGCAAATGCAAAATCGCAGGGAATTAACGGCGCGGCAAATTACCGCGCCGTCCGCGATCAATTATCGTCGTCCTCGTCCTTGGTCGCGACGCCAAGATCGTCCTCGCCGGTCGCCAGATCGACTTCGTCGTCAGCGCTGGGCTCCTCGTCCTCGTCGGGCACCAGATCCTCGGCACCCAGATCCTCGTCGGCTTCCTTGACCTTGTCGGGGGTCGCGGCGACTTCGTAGGGAAGGGGCTGCTTCGACTTCAGCACCGGCTCGGGAACCCACGTGTTGTCGCACGCGATGCAGGTCACCGGCTCGTCATTGCCGAGGTCGTAGAAGCGGGTCGAGCATTTGGGGCAAGTGCGCTTGGCGCCCCATTCGGGTTTGACCATCTGGCCTGATCTCCTTGGGTGACGCGGGCGCGGGTTTGGCGCTCCGCCGTCGATTGGCGGGCGCCTTGCCATAGCCCTGCCTCCCTGTCAAAGCGCGGCCACGCATGACGCATCCCGAACAGCCCTCCGCCCCGCTGGTCATCGCAGTCGATGGCCCCGCCGCCAGCGGCAAGGGCAGCATCGCCCGCGCGCTGGCCCGCCATTACGGGCTTCCGCACATGGATACCGGAATGCTCTATCGTGCAGTTGCGCTCAGCATGGTGCGATTTGGCGGCGATCCAGGCATCGAGTTCGAAGCGGTCCGTGCCTGCGACGGCGTGCCCCAGGTCAGCCCCGACGACCCCGAACTGCGCAGCGAGATTGTCGGCTCGATCGCCAGCCGCATTTCTGCTTATCCCGGCGTTCGCGCCGCCTTGATCAAGCGGCAGCGCAGCTTCGCGTCGAACTCGACCGGCGCCGTTCTCGACGGGCGCGACATCGGGACGGTGATTGCCCCCGATGCGACGGCAAAGCTTTTCGTGACCGCGGTCGTTGAAGTTCGCGCGGAGCGCCGACTGGCGGAGCTGATCGCGGCCGGCAAGCATGCGCATCTGGAAGACGTGCTGATCGACCTCAAGGCTCGCGACGAGCGCGATGCGGGTCGAGCGTCGGCGCCATTGGTCCAAGCCGCTGACGCGGACTTGCTCGACACGAGCAGCCTTTCTCTCGACGATGCGATCGTCGCCGCCATCGCGCTGGTGGACGCCCGGCGTTAAGCCGCGCCGCGCTTGCCCGCCTTTTCCGACAGAAGGCGCGCCACTTTCTGGGCGACGCTTTCCAAATCCGGCAGCCGTTTCTTCAATGGGACGTCGCGTGGGCGCGGATCGATTGCGCACAGCGTTCCGAAGAACGTGCCGTCATCGAGATTGAGCGGAATCGAAAGGTAGCTCTTGAATCCGTAGAGAATGGGGACGGGGTGATTCCACCAGTCCGGGTCCTCGCTGGTGTCGTCGATGACGATCGCCTCGCCGCACTGCCGCACATCAGTGCAGATCGTCTTCTTGATTTCCAGCTCGCCGCCCGGATCCATTCCGAACTCGATGCGGTCGTCGACTTGGCAGGCGATCCACCGATCCTCTGAGACGAAGGCGACCGCGCTGAATCCCATGCCGGTGAGTTCGCACACCTCGGCCAGCGCCGCGCGAATGTCAGGGTCGTCGCCCCACTCGGCAATCGTGTGAGAAAGCTTGTCGCCCACCTGAGACTCGACCCCCCGATCGTTTACCCGACATTAAATCGCATAACGCCGCGCCAAATCCAATCGGTCGGCGTCAACCTTGCCGTTTCCCCCTCCGTAGGCTATGCGCGCCTCCGTCCGGCAGGCCCTGCGCCTGCGGCGGTTTGGCTTCAGGTCGCGTAGGGGGTGTCAGGCAGGCGCAAGCTTCCTGAAACGCGCTGCGCTTCGCAAAGTCGCCGCACGGACATTCCGACCGGCATGGGGCCGGCGGGATTGTGCACTGGGTTTCCAGGTCCGCCCGATGAAGTTCGACCATCTCGGTCGGCGGCGGCATGAAAGTCCGAAGTTCGAAAGACGTTTGATTTTATGGCCACAACGGCATTTCCCAGCCGCGACGATTTCGCGGCCCTCCTCAACGAAAGCCTGGGCGGCGAGAACGAGGCCTTCGAAGGCCGCGTCGTCAAGGGCACCGTCACCGGCATCGAGAACGACCTTGCGGTCATCGACGTCGGTTTGAAGAGCGAAGGCCGCGTGCCGCTGCGCGAATTCGCAGCGCCGGGCCAGAAGGCCGAGCTTAAGGTCGGCGATACCGTCGAAGTCTATGTCGACCGCGTCGAGAACGCCAATGGCGAAGCGATGCTCAGCCGCGACCGCGCCCGCCGCGAAGCCGCCTGGGACAAGCTGGAAAAGGAATTCGAAAAGGCCGAGCGCGTCGACGGCGTGATCTTCGGTCGCGTCAAGGGCGGCTTCACCGTCGACCTCGGCGGTGCCGTGGCCTTCCTGCCGGGCAGCCAGGTCGACATCCGCCCGGTCCGCGACGTCGGTCCGCTGATGGACATCGCGCAGCCGTTCGTCATCTTGAAGATGGACCGTCGCCGCGGCAACATCGTCGTGTCGCGTCGTGCGATCCTGGAAGAAACCCGCGCTGAACAGCGTTCGGGCCTGATCCAGAGCCTGGCCGAAGGTCAGGTGATCGAAGGCGTCGTCAAGAACATCACCGACTACGGCGCGTTCGTCGACCTCGGCGGCATCGACGGCCTGCTGCATGTCACCGACATCAGCTACAAGCGCGTCGGCCATCCGTCGGAAGTCATCGCCATCGGCGACACCGTCAAGGTGCAGATCATCCGCATCAACCGCGAAACCCAGCGCATCAGCCTGGGCATGAAGCAGCTTGAGAGCGATCCGTGGGAAGGCGCCGCCGCCAAGTATCCGATCGAGGGTAACTTCACCGGCCGCGTCACCAACATCACCGAATATGGCGCGTTCGTCGAGCTCGAGCCGGGCATCGAAGGCCTCGTCCACGTGTCGGAGATGAGCTGGACCAAGAAGAACGTCCACCCGGGCAAGATCGTCAGCACCAGCCAGGAAGTCGAGGTCAAGATCCTCGAAGTCGACCAGGAAAAGCGTCGCATCAGCCTCGGCCTCAAGCAGGCTCAGTCGAACCCGTGGGCCGACTTCGCCGACAAGCATCCGGTCGGTTCGACCGTCGAGGGCGAAGTCAAGAACGCGACCGAATTCGGTCTGTTCGTTGGTCTCGACGGCGACGTCGACGGCATGGTCCATATGTCGGACATCGCCTGGGGCGTGTCGGGCGAGGAAGCCCTTGCGCTTCATCACAAGGGTGAGACCGTCACGGCGCAGGTCCTTGACGTCGACGTCGAAAAGGAGCGCATCAGCCTTGGCATCAAGCAGCTCGAGCGCGGCGGCGTCGCGGTCGGCGGCGGTGCTTCGTCGGGTGGCGTCAACAAGGGCGAAACCTTGACCGTGACCGTGCTCGAAGTGCGCGACGGTGGCCTTGAAGTGCAGGTCGGCGACGACGGCGCGACGGGCTTCATCAAGCGTACCGACCTTGGCCGCGACCGCGACGAGCAGCGTCCGGAGCGTTTCCAGGTCGGCCAGAAGTTCGACGCGCTCGTCACCGGTTTCGACCGGTCGAAGAAGCCGAACTTCTCGATCAAGGCGCTTCAGATCGCCGAGGAAAAGCAGGCCGTTGCGCAGTACGGTTCTTCGGATGCCGGCGCTTCGCTGGGCGACATCCTTGGCGCCGCGCTGAAGGAAAAGGCGAAGAAGTAAAGGGGCAGGCCATGCCTGAGGCATGGCCGGTCAGTTACTGATCGCTGCAAAAAGGGAAGGGCGCTGGTGCGGGAACGCATCCGCGCCCTTTTCCTATGGGGAACAGGGTGATACGCAACTGCCAAGCGCCAGGGGGGCGTGTGGCGAAGCAATTCACGGGGACATCGATGATCCGTTCGGAACTGGTGCAGAAATTGTGCAATGATTTTCCCGATCTCACGCAGCGTGAGGTCGAGAACGTGGTGTCGGCCTTGTTCGATTCGATCACCGATCAGCTTGCCAAGGGCGGGCGTGTCGAGCTTCGCGGCTTCGGCGCCTTTTCGACCCGTCAGCGCGATGCGCGCACGGGCCGCAACCCGCGTACCGGCGAGGCGGTCGACGTCGATGCCAAGCGCGTGCCCTATTTCAAGCCGGGCAAGGAAATGCGCGAGCGCCTGAATTTAGGCGAAGTCACCGCCGAATAGTCCGATCGCGCCAGTTCGGCGCATCGGTCACGCGGATGTGGCGGAATGGTAGACGCAGCCGACTTAAAATCGGCTTCCCATAAGGAGTGCGGGTTCAAGTCCCGCCATCCGCACCACCGGATTTCTTAATCCCGGTATGGAGAATTTGTTAAACAGTCGTCGGTAAACGGCTGGCTGTGCGTCCTTTGTTGCATCGTCTTTTCCCCGCGAGGGAGCCCGAGTTCGCGCTGGCGAAAGCCCGGCGGGACATCATCGTCCTTGCCGTTTTGATCGGCGCGGTGTGCATGCTGATCTGGAACGGCAGCGCGTTCTTCCAGCGACTGGCGATCGACGGCGACCGATTCGGTCCAGGTTTGAAAATCGCGTCGACCGCCCTGACCCTTAACGTTGCGCTGATCCTGTTCGGCTGGCGGCGCTACGTCGACCTTCAGCACGAGACCGAGCGCCGCCGCGAAGGCGAAGAGCGCGCCGCGATCGTCGCGTCGACCGACGGCATGACGGCCCTGCTCAATCGCCGGGGATTCGCCGATAAGGGCGAAGCGCTCCGCCGGCGGGCAACGGTGACCGGTCATCGCATTTATATCCTCTCGCTTCAGCTCAATCGCTTCAAGAGCGTCAACGACCGCCACGGCTATGACATCGGCGACAAGGTTTTGCGGCTGATCGCGGCTTCGCTGGAAGAGGGCGCGGGCGAGGGGCGGCTTGTGGCCCGGCTGTCGGGCGACGAATTTGCAATCGCCCTCGACGCCGCACCGGCCGCGAAGCAGCAGGTCGAAGCGCTCGCGCTGTCGCTGCTCCGCCAGGTCACGCGCCCGTTCGAGATCGACGGCCGCCTTATCCAGATCGGCGCGTTCGTCGGCATTGTTTCGGCAGATCCGCGCGAAGGCCAGATCCCCGACATCCTGCGCCGCGCCGACATTGCGTTGGAACATGCCCGGTCGATTCGATCCGCCAAGCCAGCATGGTTCGACGAGGGAATGGAGCGGGCGCTGATCCAGCATAGTGAGATGGAACAGGGCATCCGTTACGGCCTGGAGCACGGCCAGTTCCTGCCGTACTTCGAGCCGCAGGTTGATCTGCTGACCGGCAAGATCGTCGGGTTCGAAGTGCTGGCGCGCTGGGATCATCCGCTCAGCGGCATGATCGCGCCCGATCAGTTCATCCCGATCGCCGAGGAGCATGGCCTGATCGGTCGCCTGAGCGAACAGATCTTCCTCTCGGCAATGATCCAGGCAGCCGACTGGGATCCGGCAATCAAGCTGTCGATCAATATCTCTCCGACGCAACTGGCCGACAGCTGGCTGGCGCAGCGGATCGTTCGATTGCTGACCGAAGCCGGCTTCCCTGCCGAGCGACTGGTCGTCGAGATTACCGAAAGTTCGCTGTTCGCCGATCTCGACCTCGCGCGTTCGATTGTTACCAGCCTGAAGAACCAGGGCATCAAGCTCGCGCTCGACGATTTCGGGACGGGATTTTCGTCACTCTCGCACCTGCGCTCGCTTCCCTTCGACGTCATCAAGATCGACCGCTGCTTCGTGTCGACGATCGAGCAGGACCGGGAGAGCGCGGCGATCGTTCGCGCCGTCACCACTCTCGCCGAAGCGATTGGCGTGCCGGTGACGGTCGAGGGCATCGAGAATGCCGAAACGCATGCCGCGGTCGCCGGCTTCGGCTGCGCCGTGGGTCAAGGCTGGTATTTCGGAAAGCCGATGAGCGGCGAGCAGGCGCGCGCCCTCCTGCGCAGTCGCGAAGAGGCGCAGTCCGCAAAGCTTCCCAAGACCCGCACCGCCTGACCTGACCGCTGCGAAGGCCGACTGTCCCTCCGTGGGACGGAAGGATCGCCCACCCACGATCATCGTTGATCAGATGGTAAAAGCGGCGTTAAGCAGGTTGTTATGCAGGGCGGAAAAGCAAAGCTTGTCACGATGGATCGCCCGATGTTCGGGCGCTCTCGGTCGGCTCTAAAGTCGAACGTGACCACCTCGACCGCCACAGCCGATCTCCGCCTTTTCTCTCTGACGTTCGTTGGCGGCTTCCTGTTCATGGCCGTCTACTTGGCGTGACCGCGATCAATCGCAGGCGAGGTGGAGCTTCCATCCCAGCCACGCCGCGATCACGCTCGACACGGCGACGATCAGCAAACTGTCCGCGACGGTTACGCCCAAGATCACCGCGCCTGTCAGCACCAGCGTTGCCGCCACCATAAAGCCCGAGTTGACGATGTTGTTGGCCGCGACCGTGCGCGCCGTTTCCGATGGCGGCACGGTCGTCGTCAGGAAGGCGTAAAGCGGGACGACGAACATGCCGCCGGCGATCGCGACGCCGAGCAGGTCGAGCACGATCATCCATCCCCCCGGCATGGCGAGAAAGGTCGTGAGGTCGCGAAGCTGCTCGACCGGCGCTGGCCAGCCTTTGACGCGGCGATAGAGATCGAGAACGAACAAACCCATCAGCAGCGCCGACGCGGGCGAGTAGCGAGCGGAAACCTGGCCGCCGAGCAACCGGTTCACCGCGACCGAGCCTAGCGCGACCCCGACCGAGAAAATCGCCAGAAACAGCGTCGCGACGGTCTGGTCTGCGCCGAGCGCATTCTTGACGAGCGGCGGAAACTGCGCCGCCAGGACCGCCCCCATCGCCCAGAAGAAACTGATGGCGAGGATGGCGAGGAACAGCCTTGGAATATGAAGCGTCGCCCGAACCAGCGTGTTTGACGCGCGCACGATGTGCCAATCCATCTTGAACGGCGGGACGTCGGGATCGGGATGGGCAGGAGGAACGAATTGGCCGGCAATTCGGCCAATAAGGGCGACAACCAGAACGCCGACTGCGGCCCACTCGGCATGGAAACTTCCGTCGGGCCGCTGGAGCACCAGCACGCCGCCAAGCAAGGTCCCACCCAAGATGCCGATGTAGGTCCCGGCTTCCACCAGGCCCGTCCCGCCGAGCACTTCGCCGGGATGCAGATGCTGCGGAAGAATGGCGTATTTGATTGGCCCGAAGAAGGTCGAATGCACGCCCATGGCGCACAGGGCGAGGAGCAGGAGCGGAATGTTGTGGAGCAGCAGCCCTGCCGCACCCGCGACCATGATGACGATCTCGGCGGTCTTCACGATCCGGACGATCCGCGCCTTGTCCATCGAATCTGCAAGCTGACCGGCAAGTGCCGACAGCAGGAAGAAGGGCAGGATGAACAGCCCTCCCGCAACCGCGCTGAATGTCGCCTCCTGCGTCGCGTCGCGGTAGATGCCGTAGATCACGAGCATCACCATCGCGGTGCGGAACAGATTGTCGTTGAAGGCGCCTAGGAATTGGGTGACGAAAATCGGTAGGAACCGCCGTCGCAGCAAGAGCTTGGGTGATGCTTCCATGAAGTCGTCTGGCCTTGCTGAACACGGATTGGACGGCGTGATAGCCCAGCGCTTCCGACGCGCAAAGCATCGTCGGTCGGGGATTGTGCAGCCCCGCTGCAATGCCCTAGCGATAGGGCGATGCTGACGGTCCCAAATCTTCTTACGCTTTCGCGGATCCTGGCGGTGCCGATCCTCGTCTTCCTGCTATGGCGACCGACGCCGATCGACTACGGCATCACCTTCATTCTCTATTGCCTGGTCGGGATCACCGACTATTTTGACGGCTATCTGGCGCGCGCCAATGGGCAGATCAGCCGCCTCGGCCAATTCCTCGATCCGATCGCCGACAAGATCATGGTCGCCGCGGTCATCGTCATGCTGATCGCCAGTCGCAAGATGTCGGGCGAGCCGGTGATCGAGGGGCTGCACATCATCCCCGCGCTGGTGATCCTGCTGCGAGAGATCATCGTGTCCGGACTCCGCGAATATCTTGCCCCGCTCAACGTCTCGATGCCGGTCAGCAAGCTCGCCAAGTGGAAGACGACGCTGCAGTTGGTGTCGCTCGGCGCGCTGATCCTTGGCGGTGCTTTTCCGCATCAGCTTTGGGTGCATCAGGTCGGCCTCGGCACTCTGTGGGCTGCGGCTGCGCTGACGCTCGTCACCGGTTACGACTACTTGCGCATCGGCCTGAAGCACATGGATTGAGGCGCTTCCGCGCTTATCGATTTTTCCGGTGCGACTGACGCATATTAATCGTTTCCGCCGTTCCTGCCGATGGCGTAGGTCGGCGATCAAATTCAACTAGAGACAGGAGCAATGACCATGGACGCCAAGACCAGCGGAGCCCCCGAAGGCTGCCCGATGAAGGGATCGAAAATCCGGTCGTTGCTCGGTCGCACCAACCGCGACTGGTTCCCGGATTCGCTTCCGCTCGACATTCTGTCTCAGAACGGTGCCTCGCCCGATCCGATGGGCGACGATTATGATTACGTCGAAGCCTTCAACAAGCTCGACTATCAGGCGCTGAAGAACGATCTCGTTGCGCTGATGACCGACAGCAAGCCGTGGTGGCCGGCCGATTACGGACATTACGGCCCCTTCTTCATCCGCATGGCGTGGCACGCCGCGGGCACCTATCGCACCGCCGACGGTCGCGGTGGGTCGAGCAGCGGTCAGCAGCGCTTCGCCCCGCTCAACAGCTGGCCGGACAACGGCAACCTCGACAAGGCGCGTCGCCTGCTTTGGCCGATCAAGCAGAAGTACGGAAAGCACATCAGCTGGGCCGACCTGTTCATCCTGACCGGCAACGTCGCGATCGAATCGATGGGCGGGCCGGTGTTCGGCTTCGGCGGCGGCCGCAAGGACGTGTTCGAGCCTGAGCGTGACGTCTATTGGGGCGCCGAGGAACAGTGGGTCGCCGCCGAAGAAACGCGAATCCAGCCCGACCGCGAGATGGAACTCGAGCATCCGCTCGCCGCGATCCAGATGGGCCTGATCTACGTCAATCCGGAGGGTCCGGGCGGCGTTCCCGATCCGCTCCAGTCGGCGCGCGACATCAAGATCACGTTCGAGCGCATGGCGATGAACCATGAGGAAACCGTCGCGCTGACGGCTGGCGGCCACACCTTCGGCAAGGCGCACGGCGCTGGCGACGCCAGTTTGGTCGGCGATGCCCCCGAAGCCGCGGACATCGCGCTGCAGGGTCTTGGCTGGACGAGCGGCTTTGAAAGCGGCCTCGGCGAGCACACGATCACCAGCGGGATCGAGGGCGCGTGGGTCAACACGCCGACGGAATGGTCGGAAAATTACTTCCGCCTCCTCCTCGACTATGAGTACGAACTGGTCCGCAGCCCCGCAGGTGCGCAGCAGTGGCAGCCGATCAACCAGAAGGAAGAGGACATGGCCCCCGCGGCGCATGACCCTTCGAAGCGCGTGCCGACGATGATGACGACCGCCGACATGGCGCTCAAGGTCGATCCGGAATTCCGGGTCATCTCGGAGAAGTTCCGGAACGACCATGAAGCGTTCAAGGATGCCTTCGCCCGCGCATGGTTCAAGCTGACCCACCGCGATATGGGACCGAAGATCCGCTACCAGGGCCCGGAAGTTCCCGCCGAAGACCTGATCTGGCAGGACCCGATCCCGGCCGGCACCATGCCGTCGGATGCCGACGTGTCGGCGTTCAAGTCGAAGATCCTCGACGCCGGCTTCAGCATCGGCCAGCTGGTGAAGACGGCGTGGGCCTCGGCGTCGACCTATCGCAAGTCGGACCATCGCGGCGGCGCCAACGGTGCGCGCATCGCGCTGGCCCCGCAGAAGGATTGGGCGGTCAACGAGCCGCAGGAACTTGCGTCGATCCTGTCGAAGATCAACGATCTCCGCGGTTCGCTCTCGCTCGCTGACGCGATCGTGCTTGCCGGTACCGCGGCGGTCGAAAAGGCGGCGCGCGACGCCGGTTATTCGGTCGACGTTCCGTTCACCGGCGGTCGCGGGGACACGACGCAGGACCTGACCGACGCCGACAGCTTTGACGTGATGGAACCGGCGGCCGATGGCTTCCGCAACTATCTGAAGACCAAACATTCGGTGAAGACCGAAGAGCTGTTGCTCGACCGGGCATCGCTCCTCGGCCTGTCCACCCCGGAACTGACGGTGCTGCTCGGAGGCCTGCGCGTCCTCGGCGCCAATTATAAGGATGCGCCGGAAGGCGCGTTCACCACGCGCAAGGCACAGCTGACCAACGATTTCTTCGTCAACCTTCTCGACAACGACACCTTCTGGGAAGTCGTCGACACCAGCGCCGACGAGGAATTCATCGGCTACGATCGTGGCGGTCGCCAGGAAAAGTGGCGCGCGACGCGCACCGACCTGATTTTCGGGTCGAACAGCCAGCTTCGCGCAACCGCCGAAGTCTATGCCGAGAAGGGCAACGAAGAAAAATTCGTTCGCGACTTCGTCAAGGCGTGGACCAAGGTCATGAACGCCGATCGCTTCGATCTGCAATATTGATTGAGTGGGGGCGGGTGGCGCGATGCCACCCGCTCTTCACCCGGCCACCGCCATCTCGCGGAGCGTGTCGGCCAACAGGCGAAACTCTTCCTCCCGTGGGCTCGATTTCCGCCACACCAGCGAAATCCGGCGGAAGCCGCTGTCGGACTTGAGCGGCCGAGCATCGACTGCCGTCCCCTCCAGAATCCCGGCACGGATCGCTATTTCGGGCACGAACGTCAGCCCCAAGCCATTGTCGACCATCTGCACCAGCGTGTGCAAAGACGTGCCTAGCATCGCCGCCTCGGCACGAAGCTCCGGCCGGTTGCACGCCGACAGCGCCTGATCCTTCAGGCAATGCCCGTCTTCCAATAGCAGCAGTCGCTGCTCGTCGATCGACGCGGCGGGGACCATCGCCCCGTCCGGCGCTTCCCCGCGCGGAAAGGCGACGAACAGGCGGTCGTCGAACAGTGCCGAATGATCCACGTCGCCGCACGCGTAGGGCATCGCCAGCAGAACGCAGTCGAGTTGCCCCCGATGAAGCGCATCGCAGGCCGCCTGACTTGCCTCCTCGCGAAGAAACAGACGCAGTCGCGGCCATTCGATCCTGACTTTTGGCAGCAATGCCGGCAGCAGGAAGGGAGCGATCGTCGGGATCACACCCATGCGCAATTCGCCGGTGAGCGGCTGTCCCTCGGCGCGGGCCATGTCGGCCAGTTCCTCCGCCTGGCGAAGCACCTTTCTGGCCTTGTCCGCAATCCGCAGACCGAGCGGGGTGAAGCGCACCACGCGGCGGGTTCGTTCGACGAGCGGGGTCCCGATCAGCGTCTCAAGCTCGCGAAGGCTGGCGGACAGGGTGGATTGGGTGATGAAGCAGCTTGCCGCGGCGCGAGTGAAATGACCGTGGTCTTGCAGCGCGACCAGATATTGAAGCTGGCGGATCGTGGGGAGGTGCGTCGACAAATCACATTTCCAATCAATCGCCCGCTTTTAAAAGAAACTGGCGATGATGGAAACGGTCAGAAAATCGAACGGTACAGCGCGTAACCGCTCGTCAGGCTGAGTACGATGCCGACAAACGTAAGGAGCTTGTCGGGGTCGACCTTCTTGGCGACCAGCGCGCCGAACGGTGCGGCAATGACGCCGCCGATCAGCAGCCCGACGGTCGCAGTCGTAAACGCAGCCCAGCCGAGCGTCGCGATGAAGGTCGCGGAAATGGTGATCGTCAGGAAGAATTCGGCGGTGTTGACCGTGCCGATGACCTTCCGCGGATTGCCGCCCTGAACGAGCAGGTTCGACGTCACGATCGCACCCCAGCCACCGCCGCCAGCCGCATCGAGGAAACCACCCGCCAACCCCAGCGGGGAGACCACCTTGGGCTGCTTTTCGGTGTGGCGATGCATCGCGCCCCGGTAGAGCAGGTAGAGGCCCAGCGCAGTGAGGTAGGAGAGCACAAACGGCCGCGCGACATCGGCCTTGATCTGAGTCAGCAGGTAGGCGCCGACGACCCCGCCGATCACGCCGGGGATGACGATCCGCGCGAACAGCCGCCAATCGACGTTGCGATGGGCGACATGGCTGATGCCCGAAACGGCGGTGGTAAAGGTCTCGGCGGTGTGAACGCCTGCGGACGCGGCGGCTGGCGGAACGCCGAGGGTAATCAGGAGCGTGCTGCTGATCTGGCCGAACGCCATTCCCAGCGCGCCGTCGATCATTTGCGCCGCAAACCCGATCAGGATGAACGGGACGAGCACCGCAGGATCGAGAAGGAAATCTACCGTGATGAGGCTCGCTCCGCCCGTTCTCTCTCGATTTCCCTGCCGCAATTGCTGCGCCGCGGCAAGGCGGGACGACGCACCGGCGTTTCGCTTTGCCTTTTCATTCGGCTTGCCACGACCTAAATTGATGACAGGCCGATGGGGCCGCTTTGGGAGCCCAGCTGCGTGGCATCGTCGTTTATCGCCTATCTCGATTCCGTGAAGTCCCGCGATCCGGCGGCGCGATCGCGATGGGAAGTGCTTCTTTATCCGGGCGTGCTCGCACTCGGATTTCACCGTGTCGCGCACTGGCTCTACGGCGGGAAGCTGTTCTTCCTCGCCCGCTTCGTGAACCACCTGTCACGACTGTTGACGGCGATCGACATCCATCCCGGCGCGACCATCGGCGCGCGGTTCTTCATCGATCATGGTTTCACCGTCATCGGCGAAACCGCGGACATCGGCGACTATGTCACCATCTATCAGAATGTCACGCTCGGCGGGACCAATCCATCGACCGGCGTTGGCGGCAAGCGCCATCCGACGTTGAAGTCGGGTGTCGTCATCGGCTCGGGCGCCCAGGTCCTTGGACCGATCATCGTCGGTGAGGGTGCTCGTGTCGGCGCGAACGCCGTGGTGACCAAGGACGTCGTGCCTAATGGGACCGTCGTCGGCATCCCGGCTCGACCCGTGCCGGTGGACACGGTCCACTACAGTCCCGGCTTCGTCCCTTACGGAACGCCCTGCGGCGAGAATTGCGATCCGGCCTATGCGCGGATTGCGGAGCTGGAAGCGCAACTTCAGACCATTGCGAAGCAGATGTCCGACCTCGAAGCGCGGAACCAGCCGGCGCCCAAGGCCAAGAGCGCTTGAGCGTCGTCACCCCGTTTCCGGGGCCGAAAGACCGTAATCAGGTCGCCGCCTTCGACCGGCAGGAATTGCAGCGCATCCTCGACCTTTACGGACGGATGGTCGCTGCCGGGCATTGGCGCGATTACGGACTGTCGTTCCATCCCGACGTCGCGATCTTCGCCGCGTTTCGCCGAGCGACCGAGCGGCCCGAGGTCCGCATCGAAAAACGCCCCCGACTTCGGTCGAAGCAGGGGGCGTTTGCCTTGATCAGTGAACATGGCGCGGTGCTCAAGCGGGGCCACGACCTCTACGGCGTGCTTGCCCCGCTCGAGCGCCGGCTCATGCGGCTGGTTGAGGACTAGGCGCGACGCGGTCGAGCAACGGCAGCCGCGACTGCAAACCGGCCGGAAGCCGATCGACCACCATCCGCCGTCCCTGGTGCCAGAAGGCCGACAGCAGCAGCAGTGCTGAGCCGATCACCAGCGCGGTCAGCGCGATGTTGAGTTCGACCGCGCCCACCTGCTCGAACAATGCGCTGAGCGCGTAGAGCACGTAGGCCAGCGCCGACACGAGGAGGGCGCGACGATCGACCGCGAGCGCGGCAATCCCGAGCACGACGTAGAGCGCGACCACGATGAGGCCTTCCCCGATCGTGGCATTGCCGTCGTTCAGGCCGAGCAGCGTGAAGACGGGGTGCACGATCATCGGCGCCGCCAAAAGGTGGAGCCAGAAAGCGACATCGCTGCGCCGCGTCACGCGCGCCGGATCCGACGAGTCCCAACGCATTGCGAACAGGAACATGCCGACGCCGAGCAGCAAGGTGAAGCCGAGCATGACGTTGCGAAGGTTGCCGACCTGCTCCGCCAGCACCGCTGCCACGATGGCGAGGAAGATGCCGACCACCGCAAGCGCTCCTGCGGCGACGGTCACGGGAACGCGGAAGCGATTCCAGTGGACCCACGCTGCGGCCCCGGCAATCGCGAAGGCCAAGGCGGCCAGTCCGCCGACGAGTGCCTTTCCTGCAGCTTCGTTGTTGCCAAATGTTGTTTCGAGGCGCTCAGGACCGACGACCGACAACATGGCCTGGGCTTCGATCAGGGCCACCGTGGAGAAGACTGCGAACACGAACGAAAAGACGAGCAGGATCGAGGGGAGCGCCATCCGGCGCCTTGCGGTGAAGAACAAGGCCAGGCCCCAGGACGTGGCAGCGACCGCTAGTGGTGCGAGGAAGCTCGGACCTTCGCGACCTCCGTCGGTCGCGATTAGCCCCATGGCCTGACCGATAGCCTGGCCAATCCATCCGACCGCGAACAGCAGGATCGCCGCGGCGATGGACACGAAAATATCATTGAACCCGGTGATCAGCCGGAAATGCTCCTCGTCGACCGCGGGCAGCGAACGCCGCCCATCGACATAGGAACGAAGAGAGGCGGCGGCTTCCGGGCTGAACGCACCGGCGGCCACCGCCTCGTCGAGATCATTCTGGGTATACATGGACAATAACCCCCTGTGAGGCCCTAAGGCTGTCACAGCTGTATTATTGTGTCAATACACCCAGGGTGTGAATGGCCGGCGCCCGATCAGGGGGTGGGAGGTGGCGCCGGCCAACTTTGTATTAGCGGCAGCGGCTACGCGAGCGGCTGCGTTCGACCTGACGGCCTAGGAGGGCGCCGGCCGCAGCGCCGACGATGGTACCCGTCGCGCGCTCACCGCGCGTATCGATCGCGCGGCCGATCAGGGCGCCGCCGGCGGCGCCGACGATCAGGCCGGTCGTGCCGTTGCTGCGCTTGCAGCGAAGACGACCCTGGCCGTCGCGCCACGTCTTGCCGTGATAATAGCCGTCGCTCTGAGCCAGCGCGACTGCCGGCAGGGCGGGAATGGTGAGGGTAGTGGCGGCAAGTGCCAGCATGAACCTCTGCATGATAAAACTCCTAATTCTTCATTCTGTTCGTCACTTCAACGCGACGACCTTGCCGCTTGTTTCATGAACCTTGGACAACATGCCAAGCGGCATTAACTAGGATCGACATTATTAACGACGAACGGTTCGTCGTCGGGTGGCAGAAGACCTTTTGGTATGTGCAATCTTTACACGATGACTGCGACCGTCGACGAAATGCGGCGACTATTCGGTCCGTTCGAGGGCGATCGGGGAAATCTTCCTCCCTTCGACGAAATCTATCCCGGGCGCCCTGCGCCGGTGCTTCGCCGTGGAGAGGCGGGCGACCTGAAGCTCGACAGCATGACGTGGGGATTTCCGGGCCCGGCGGCGGCCAAGGGACGGCCGATCACCAACGTCCGCAATCTCGACAGTCCCTTCTGGCGGTCGGCGCTCGATCGACCCGACCGTCGTTGCCTGGTTCCAGTTACGCGCTTTTGCGAGTGGACGCAGGTTGCCGACCCCGACACCGGGCGAAAGCGCAAGGTGTGGTTCGGGCTTCATGAAGAGGTGGACCCGCTGTTTGCCTTTGCGGGGCTGTGGCGGCCGGGTGAGGGTGGGCCGTTCATGGCCTTCCTGACCTGCGACGCGAATCGTGTCGTCGGCGACATCCATCCCAAGGCGATGCCGGTGATGCTGAAGCCGGCGGACGCGATGCAGTGGCTTGACGGCAATCGCGCCGACGCCTGTGCTCTTGCACAGCCTTATGCGGACGCCGACATGAGGATCATCGAACCCGCCGCCTGAGCGGCCCCAAAGGAGAGTCGCACATGGCGAAGGACAAGACCAAGGCGGAAAAGCCGAAGACGAAGGCGAAGAAGGCCGACACCAAAGGCAAGGCCAAGAAGGCTTCGGCCAAGATCAAGGACAAGGGCCACAAGGGCCTCGATGCGGTTGCCAAGCTTGCCGATCATCCGCTGGTCGTCGACCTGATCGCGATCGGCGCGACTGCTGCCGTGGCAGCACTCGCCGAACGTGGCGGCGCGACCAAGGCCGCGGCATCGGCGCGGTCGTCGTCGACCGCGCTGAAGGCCGCAGGCACGGCTGCCGCCAATGCGATCGGCAAGCGGCTGATGACCGAATTCAAGGCGGTCAAGGACAGCGCCGCCGACGCAAATGCGAAGCGGAAGGTCTAACTGGCCTGGAACAGGGTGATCCGGGCGCGACCCACATCGCGCTCGGCATCCAGCCGCCAGCCTTCGGGCGCTTCGACGACCTGCTTGCGCTCCGTCTCGATCGCGACCCAACCGCCGGGCGCGACCCATTGCGCCTTGGCGATCGCCGTGGCCGCAGCGGTGCCCGAGCCGTCCGCATAGGGCGGATCGGCAAGGATGAGATCGAACGGTGCCGACTTCGGCAAGGCGAGCGCGGAACCTCCGCGGATCGTGCCGCGCGTCAAAGCGCCCAGCTTTTCCAGATTTGTCTCGATCGCCTTGATCGCCGCGCGGTCCTGCTCGACAAAGGTCGCCTCGGCCGCACCGCGCGATAGCGCCTCAAGGCCAAGCGCGCCGCTTCCGGCAAACAGGTCGGCAACGCGCAGACCCTCGAAATCGCCGACCCGGCTGATGAGCATCGAGAACAGCGTCTCGCGCGTGCGATCGGCGGTGGGGCGGGTATCCTGCCCCTTGGGTGCGACGAGCGGCCGCCCGCGCCACGCGCCGGCGATGATCCTCATTTTAGCGTCTGCCGGAAACGATTGAGGAGGTCGCGCGGCACCTCGTCGACGTCGCCCGTCTGCAGCGGTTCGAGGGTAAAGGGGCCGTAACTGGTGCGGATCAGGCGCGAAACCTGAAGGCCAAGGTGCGCGAGCACGCGGCGGACTTCGCGGTTCTTGCCTTCGGTCAGCGCCATCTCGATCCAGCAGTTGCGACCGGTCCGCCGCTCGAGGTTCGCGTTGATCGATCCGTAGCGCACGCCCTCGATCGTGACCCCCTCGGCCAGTTCTTCGAGCTGGTCCTGCGTCACGTCGCCGAACGCCCGCGCGCGATAGGTTCGCACCACGCCGCTGCTCGGCAATTCCAGCTGACGCTTCAGCTCGCCGTCGTTGGTCAGCAGCAGCAGACCTTCCGTCATGAAGTCGAGGCGGCCGACCGGCATGACGCGCGGCAAGCCCTCGGGAAGTCGATCGTAGATCGTCGGGCGTCCCTTGGGGTCGCGCGCGGCAGTTAGCGTCGCCTCGGGCTTGTTGAAGCGGAACAGGCGCGCCGCGGCGGGCGGCCTTACCGGCTTGCCGTCGACGGTCACGCCTTGGAGGCTGGTCAGCACAGTCGCCGGCGTCGTCAGCACGTCGCCATTGATCGCGACACGGCCTTCCTCGATCATCCGTTCGATGTCGCGGCGCGAGGCGATCCCGGCGCGTGCGAGCAGCTTGGCGATGCGCTGAGGCCCGTCGTCGCGGGCCGGGCCGGGCTTCGGGCCGCGGGGCGGCTGCGCGCCGCGTGCATCGCGTCGTCCCTGGCGCGGCACCGGCGGGCGCTTCGTTCGTTGCGAGGTCATCTGGTTTTTCCTACGGGGGTCACATGCTGTTCGGGAAGCGCACTCGCGTCGTCAAGCGCATCCTCATCGTCGAAGACGAACCGCTGACCGCGTTCGACAATGAAAATATGATCGGCGACGCGGGTTATGAGGTCGTCGCGACCCATGACAGATATGCCGATGCCGAGGCAACGCTGGATCGCGAACAGGTCGATTTGATCCTGTCGGACGTGCGCCTGAGCGGCGAGCGTAGTGGGATCGATGTTGCCAGGCTGGCCAAGCAGCGCGGCATCCCCGTGTTGTTCGCAACCGGAATGGCGCCCGACGACGCGGCCGACCTTGCGATCGGCTGCCTGCTCAAGCCGTATAACGAGCGGACCCTGCGTCAGGCGCTGAAGGCCGTCGACCAGCATTTGGCCGGGGAAAAGGTCCGCCCGCCCAAGGGGCTGATCCTCTACGCGTTCGAGGCGAGCTGAAGCGCCTCGTCGACGCGCTCGTGGAAGCGGGCGATGCCGTCTTCCAGCGTGCCTAGCTTCACCTCTTTCAGCTCGCCCGACATCAGGCCGCGCTGACAAAGCTCGGCCGCATGGAAGTCTTCGCCGCCGAAGGTGCCGCCGTCGAGCAGGTCCCAGCTTTTCTGCCAATGCGCCTCGGCGTCGTTGGTCATCGGCGCTTCGGGGATCAGCATCACGTCCTCCACCAGCGTCCGCCCGACCGACTGCGGCATCGCGATCAGCAGGTTGATATAATCCGGGCTGACGATCACCACCGATGCCGGAAAGATCTGGTAGGTGAAGGTCACTGCCTTGCGCAGCGACCGCCAGTCGTCGCGGTCAATGTCGGCCAGATAGGCCTCGCGCCCCACCGCCGCGCGCTGGTGCGGGCCGATCGTGTCGGCGACGGTGATGCCGTCAGCGAAGAAGCTGGCGATGGTCGAGGCGTGCAGCCGCTGGACATGATAGCTTTCGAGGAAGGCATCGATGACCAGCTTCCAGTTCGCCGTGACGTCATGCGTCTTGCGGCGATAGAGGTGCAGGTCCTTCATCCCGAACGCGTCGAGATCGGGTGCCAGTCGCTCGACATCGCGGAAGTCGGCATTGTCGTTGCGAGACCACCAGATCAGCCCGCCGGACTCGATGCTGGCGAATTCGCGCAGGCCATGCTCGCCCTTGTCGAAACCCGGGAAGCATTCCGCCCGCGGCATGCCGGTCAGCGTGCCGTCGGGCTTGTAGGCCCAGGCGTGATAAGGACAGACGATGCGCTTGGCGGCGTGCGCCTCGGTGCTGTCGATCAGCCGGGTCCCGCGATGGCGGCAGACGTTGGCCATGACGTGCGCACGCCCATCGGCATCGCGGCTGACGATCAGGGGCGTGCCGTAATCGTCGTGCGCGACCGCCGTGCTCGCAAGGGGGAGAAGAGCGGACGGCGCCAGCAAATGCGGCATCCGCTCGAAGATCGCGCGTTGCTCCATCTCGAAGCGAGCCGGATCCGTGTAGCTCGTCGCAGGGATCGTCTGGATGCCCGATCCCAGCGCCGATTCTCCCCGTGCCAGCGCCTCCGCCAGGGCGAGTTGGCCGGGGGTGGGGCGAAGGATGTTGGCCAGTTGATCCATATCAAGATGGTGCGTCTTCACCGTCTTCGTTGCAAGGACGAACTGAACGGCTTCGTCGCCGAATTGCGACCATCCCCCTTTCGCCGGCGATGGACGCTGCTAGGCTGGGTGAAAGAAGCGTGGGGGAGTGCACGATGGCGGAAACGGTAGCGGCGGAGATCGAGGGTCGCGGCAAGTGGTGGGACGGCATTCGTCCCTACTTCGAAAAGGCCCCGCTCGCCGCGCTGTTCCTGGGTGTTTCCTCGGGCTTCCCGTACGCGATGATCGGCGCGACGCTGACCACGCGTCTGTCGCAGGACGGTCTCGACAAGAAGAGCATCACCGCCTTCAGCCTCGCCTTCCTCGTTTATAATCTGAAATTTCTCTGGGCATGGGTCGTCGACGGCGTCCGCATTCCGATCCTTCACCGGCTGGGCCAACGCGTGTCCTGGTTGCTGCTCACGGGCGTGGCGGTCATGGCTGCCGTCGCCAATCTTGCGTTCGTCGATCCTTCGGCCAGCTTGCTTTACACCGCTTATGCGGCGGTTCTGGTAGGTGTGGCCGGTGCCACCTTCGACGTCGTGATCGATGCCTACCGCATCGAAATCCTGGAACCGCGTCAGCTCGGCGTCGGATCAGGCATGATTCAATACGGTTGGCGGATCGGATCAGTCGCGGCGGGCGCACTGGCGCTCGTCCTTGCCGCGCGTGTCGGATGGGAACTGGCCTATCTCGCCTGCGCGGCCTTCGCGCTCCCGGCGATGCTAACCGGCTTGCTCTACGGCGAGCCCAACCGGCATCGTGAGCCGAAGGAACGGCGCGGCATGGGGGAGGCGGTCAAGGCGGTCTACGGCCCCTTCGTCGAATTCTTTCAGCGGCAGGGCGCCTTCCTCGTCCTGCTGTTCATCCTGCTCCACAAGATCGGCGACACGCTTGGCCAGCTTACGCTTCGCCTCCTGCTCGACGACATGGGCTACACCAATGACGAAATCGCGATCTACGACGTCGGCTTCGGTTTCTGGGCGTACCTGATCGGCATCTTCATTGGCGGCGTGATGTATTCGCGGCTCGGCATGAAGAAGTCGGTGCTGATCAGCCTGATCCTGATGGCAGTGTCGAACTTCAGCTTCGCGCTTCTCGCGGGCGCGGGCCACAGCAATGCCGGTCTGGCGGGCGCGATCGCGTTCGAGAATATCGCCAGCGGCATCGGCGGCGTCACCGTCATCGCCTACTTCTCGGCGCTGTGCGACCTGCGCTTCACCGCCTCGCAATATGCATTGATCTCGGCGGCGGCGAGCATCGTCGGGCGGTTCCTTACGGGCACGACCGCAGGCTCGCTCGTTGAATCGATGGGCTATGTGAATTTCTACCTGCTGACGACCGTCGTCGCCTTCCCCGGCATCATTCTGTTCTGGCTGATGATGCGCTCCGGACTGGTCGATTCTTCGATCGGCTCGGCGGGTACGGTCGGCGAAGGCGATGCCCGCGCCGCCGATCCGGACTACGAGTTGTCCGAGCCTAATCCGGCGCCGATCCGTTGAGGGTGAGCGCCTCGCCCGCGAGGTAGAGCGAGCCGAATACGAGGACACGGGCCGGGCTGCGCTGCGCGGTTAACGCGTCGGCCAGTCCCTGGTGCGCGGTCGCCGGCAGGCCCGACGCCGTCGCAATCGCGACCAGTTCGTCGGGCGATCGGCAATCATGGCCTTTGATCGGCAAGGTTCGCACCGCCTTGGCGATGCCGCGGAACGGCGCAAGCACGCCTTTGGCATCCTTCGCCTTGAGGCTGGCGAACAGCAGGACCAGCGGCAGACCGTCGTCCCATTGCCTGGCTGCATGATCCGCGATGATCCGCGATGCCGACGGATTGTGCCCTCCGTCGATCCACAATTCGCTTCCGGGCGGCAACATCTCGAGGAGCGGGCCGTCATTCAGCTGCTGAAGCCGGGCGGGCCACTGTGCCCAGCCCATCGCGGCCACCAGTGCCGACTCGGGGACCGCCAGCCGCTCCTGATGCCGCAGTATCGCGACCGCTAGCGCGGCATTGAGCAGTTGGTGGCGACCGGGCAGGCGGGGCAGGGGAAGGGTCAGCGTGCCCATTTTGTCGCGGTAACGGATGTCGTCGTTCGAGGAATCGACATCCCAGCCCGTGCCGCGCGGAATCACTAGCGCACCGGCTTCCGCCGCGACGCGCGCGATCACCGCGCCGACGGCTGTCGGATAACGCATCGTCACGAGCGGAACGCCAGGCTTCGCAATGCCGGCCTTTTCCGCGGCAATGTCGGTCAGCCGATTTCCAAGAAAGCTTTGGTGATCGAGCCCAAGGCTGGTGATCGCGGTCATAAGGGGGCGTTCGATGACGTTGGTTGCGTCGAGGCGCCCTCCGAGTCCCACCTCGACGATGCACGCGTCGGCTGGCGTTTCGGAGAAAGCCAGGAACGCCGCTGCCGTATTCACTTCGAACAGGCTGGCGCCGATATCGTCATTGGCGTCGAGCACACGGCTCATCGTTGCCGCCAGCAAATCATCGTCGATCAGCCGGCCGGCGAGCCGGATGCGCTCATTATAGCGGACGAGGTGCGGGCTGGTGAAGGCGTGGACCTGATGCCCGGCCGCCTCCAGCGCCGCGCGCAGAAAGGCGCTGGTCGATCCCTTGCCGTTGGTTCCGGCGACGTGGAAAACGGGGGGCAACAGATCCTGAGGCCGGCCCAGTTTCTGAAGCAGTGCGGTGATGCGTTGCAGGCCAAGCTGATCGCCGTCGGCGGCCTGCGTCGCCTGCCTAGCCAGCAAAGCGACTAGTCGCGGATCGGTAACCCGCACGACCTCTCGGATCACGCCGCCCGCCGACCCTTCTCCTGGCGCGGCGCGAGGTAGCTAATCAGGCGGCCAAGACGATCCTTCAGCGCGTGGCGATGGACGACCATGTCAATCATGCCATGCTCCAGCAGATATTCCGCGCGCTGGAAGCCATCGGGCAATTTCTCGCGGATCGTCTGTTCGATCACGCGCTGTCCGGCGAATCCGATCAGTGCGCCAGGCTCGGCAATCTGCACGTCGCCGAGCATGGCGTAGCTTGCCGTCACGCCGCCGGTCGTCGGGTCGGTGAGCACGACGATATAGGGAAGACCCGCCTCGCGCAGCTTGGCCAGCGCGACGGTCGTGCGCGGCATCTGCATCAACGACAGGATCCCTTCCTGCATACGCGCGCCGCCGGCGGCAGTGAACAACACGTAAGGGCACTTGCGCGCGATCGCCTTGTCGATCCCGGCGAGGATGGCGGCGCCGACCGCGACGCCCATCGACCCGCCCATAAAGGCGAAATCCTGCACGCCGACCACTGCCAGATGACCTTCGATCTTCCCGACCGCATTGATCAGCGCGTCGCGCTCGTTGGTGGCGGCACGGGCGGACTTGATGCGATCCGAATAGCGCTTGGTGTCGCGAAACTTCAGCGGGTCTTCGCGGACCTCGGGGCTGGGCAGCACTTCATATTTCTGCCGGTCGAACAGCGCATCGAAACGGATCGTCGGGCCGACGCGATCGTGATGGTCGCAGCGCGGGCAGACGTAAACGTTGTCGGCCCACTCCTTGGTGAAGACCATCGAGCTGCACTTGCGGCACTTGTGCCACAGATTGTCCTCGCTCTGCCGCTTGGTCAGCGACTGGATGCCATTGCGGACACGGGACAGCCAACTCATCGAAACACCCTCTCTTGCTTGCTCGCGCCCTAGGCTCGGCGGTCGGGCCTGTCCACTTACAGTGTGGCGGCAATCGCCCGCAACGCCGCGGCAGGATCGTCGGCGCCGGTGATCGGCCGACCGATGACAAGCATCGACGCGCCCTCGTCGATCGCCTGTCGCGGAGTCATCACGCGCTTCTGGTCGCCGACGGTCGCATCGGCGGGGCGAATGCCGGGCACGACGAAGTAACCGTCGCTCCACGCCGCACGCGCAGCCGCGACTTCGTTGCCGCTACAGACGATCCCGTCCAGCCCGGCCTCTCGGGCCAAGGCCGCCAATCGCTCGACATGTTGGTGGGCGGATCCGGTCACGCCCGTCGCCCGGAGATCGTCCTCGTCCAGGCTCGTCAACATCGTCACCGCGATGACCTTCGTCCCGGCGGGAGCCGCGGCCTTCGCGTCCTCCAGCATCGCCCGGCCGCCCGACGCGTGGACGGTGAGCACCGCCGGTGTGATCGGCGACAAGGCCTGGATTGCCTTGGCGACGGTGTTGGGAATGTCGTGCAGCTTCAGGTCAAGGAACAGCGGCACACCGAGTTTCGCAAGGTCGAGCACGCCCGAGGGGCCATTGCGGCAGAAGAATTCGAGACCGAGTTTCAGGCCGCCGGCTTGGTCCTTCAGCACTTCCGCCAGCGCACGGGCTCGATCGAGGTCGGGCGTGTCGATCGCGACGAAGATTGGGCTGCGGCTCATTGGGGGTTCACCGCTGCATCGGGGGTCGGCACTGCCGGTACCGGCGCCACCAACGGCCGCTCGGCCAGCGCGAGCTTGCGTTTGAGGGCCCACACGCGTCCGCGAAGGACGAACCATGTCGGCAGGAAGCCGATCAGGAACAGCACGGCCATCAGGATCGGCAGTTTAATGTCCGCCTGAAGGTTGCCCCACAGGTTCACGGTCACGTCGTTCCAATTGCGGTTGGCGAAGATCGCGAGCGATACTGCGACGACCACCCAGAATATCGTCTTCAGAAAGTTCATCGATGCCCCTCTTGGCGTTGCGGCCGCTCTAGGGGAGCCGACCGACAAACGCCAGATGCGTGGCGTTCGGCGCTCCATCGCATCGTCTCACCGCAGCGGGATTCGCGCCCTGTTGAGCATCGTTCGCGGTGACGCCACAGAGGGGACGGGGAGGCTGCGTCATTCATTGAAACAGCAATTGATCGTGGGGCTTGGCGCCGCGGCGCTGGCCGTTGGCGCGCTGGCATGGGCCAAGCCATTCAAGGAAGAGCCAAAGCCGATGACGGCCGAGGCGGCGAAGCTTGCTACCAACGCGCGGATCAGTGCGCAGCTGTCGCTGGTCGCGCCGTCGAACCGTCGACGCATCGACTATGCACGCCTGGACGAGCGACTGCAGCGGATGGCGGCCAAGCCGACCATGGTCGGAATGGCGGTCGGCATCGTCGAGGACGGGCGCATCACCTTCCTCAACGGCTATGGCGAGACCGTCGCCAAGTCGGGCGAAAAGGTCACGCCGGAAACCGTATTCCGCTGGGCGTCGGTGTCGAAGGGCGTCGCCTCGACGATGGTCGCCAAGCTGGCCGAACAGGGCAAGCTTAGCCTCGACCAGCCGGTCGCCGCTCTGGCACCCTCGCTTCACCTTCCCGCCGGCAACGAAGTTCGCGCGACTGTCGGAGACGTACTGTCCCACCGGCTCGGCCTCTATCGCAACGCATTCGATAACAAGCTGGAGGAGGGGCAGGACGTCACCTTCCTCCGCCGGACGCTTTCCAGTCTCAACAGCGTCTGCAATCCAGGCACCTGCTGGAGCTACCAGAATATCGCCTATGACGCGGCGAGCGAGATCGTCACCAAGTCGACCGGGGTTCGATACCAGGACGCGGTCGAGCGCGAATTGTTCTTTCCGCTCGGAATGACGTCGGCCAGCATCACTCGCGATGGCCTCGTCAGCTCGAAGAGTTGGGCGCGGCCGCACAGCGTCGGGCGGCGCGAGCTCGAGGTGAACGAGAATTACTACCGCGTTCCCGCCGCGGGCGGGGTGAACAGCAACATCAAGGACATGACCTTGTGGATGCTGGCGCAGATGGGATCGATGCCCGGCGTGCTCAGCCCGCAGCTTCTCAACACCATACACGAACCGCGCGTTGCGACCCCCAACGAACGGGGCCGGCTCCGCAAGTTCCTCGAACGGCTTGCCGATCCGCAATATGGCTATGGCTGGCGCACCTATAATTATGCCGGCCACCGGATCATCGGCCATCGCGGCGGGGTGAACGGCTATCGTTCGCTAATCCTGTTCGATCCGTCGATGAAAAGTGGCGTCGTCGCATTGTGGAACAGCAATACTTCGCAGCCCGGCGGCCTCGAATTCGAAGTCATGGACATGCTTTACGGCCTGGAATTTCGTGATTGGATGGAACTCGATTCCGCCCATCGACGTGCACCGGTCGCCCCCGAAGCGATCGATAGTCTAGCCAGTCGCAAGGTCGGCGGCGAACGCATCGCAGCGGCACTTTAGCCCCAAAATTGCTATTTGGGCGCATTGCGCCTAGGGTAGCGGGGCTACCAGTCGCATGACGTGGGTTACCAGGCGGTGCGTCCGCCTTTCCTTCCAATCAGCCGCTTCTAGCTTTTTAAGCGGCTCGGCGTTCGGGCCGCCGTGGAAAGGATAAATCCATGATTCAAGGCACCGTAAAGTTCTTCAACGAAACCAAGGGTTTCGGCTTCATCACCCCCGACGAGGGCGGCAATGACGCATTCGTGCACATCAGCGCGGTGGAAGCCGCCGGCATGCGCAGCCTCGCTTCGGACCAGCGCGTTTCGTACGAACTGGCACCGGACCGTCGCGGCCGCGAGAGCGCGACGAACCTGAAGGCGATCTAACGCCGGCTGGCCCGCTTTCCGATCGGAGAGCGGGCCGCCTTTTCCCATCCATTCACGCGGGAGCGCGCCTATGTCTAACCAATCGGATTTCTACCTCGCCCGCGCTCTCGAAGAGCGGACGAAGGCCGATGCCAGTGCGCTTGCCAATGTTCGCGACGGCCATCTTCGCGCCGCCGCCGCCTGGGATGCTCTCGCCTCGCGCTCGGTCAAGGCCGACCGGATGCGCGAAGAGGAAGAGCGCCGTAAAGCCGAGGTCAAGCTCGCCGGCGACTCCGTCCCCGCTTACTAGACTTCCTGAGCGGCGAGATAGTCTTCCAGATCGCTGCTTCCACCGATCCGCTCGCCGTCGATCACGATCTGCGGGGTCGTGGAGGCGCCAAATTCTTCCTTCGTCCGCTCGACTTCGTCGCGGGTCGACAGGATCTTGTCCTCCACCTCATACCCTGCAGCTTCGAGCATCTGCTTGGCTTTCACGCCGAACGGGCAGGTGTGGTCGGGCAGGACCATCCGATAGAGCGTCGCTTGCTTGTCGGCCATCATCTTATCCTTTGATTTTGGAGCGGCAGCCTGCCGCGTTCCTTTCTCCAGCGCTTCGCGAACGCGACCGTTCCATCGCGCGGGCGCTAACGACTCCTTAGGCTTGGGCATGCAGCATCGCGTCCGGCAGTTCTGGAGCATCGATGTCCGACGACCGTTCCCTCACCACATTCGTTATGGCGGCGACAGGTGCCATGGCCTGACGACGTGCCCGCGGCCGACGCCATCGGTGCGCTCGATCCGGTCGCCATGCTCGTCGATGGAGCGCGGCAGAGTTGTGGAATCCGCCGAATTTCGTCGCTCGGAACGACCATCCGCGGTTTTTCCGCCCGCGAGGCCGGCGACCCGGTCACGATCGAACTCGCCACCGGTCAGCGCGCGGCGGGGATCGTCGATTGGGCCGCTGGCGGCGAGGCGGGCATTCGCTTTCGCCAGCCGATCGACATGATCGCCCTGCTCAATCGCAAACTGGTCAGCCAGCCGGGCGAACGCCGCACCATGCCCCGCGTCGAACTGCGCTGCGCGGTCGGCGTGAAGTGGGGCGCCAGCGTGGCCGCGGCTACTCTGCGCAACATATCCTCTGGTGGTCTCCAGGTGCAGGGCGACGGACTGCCCCCGCGCGACACCTTCGTGTCACTCTTCGTCGACGGCCTTAACGTGCCGGCCGCAGAGATCGTCTGGCGAAAGGGGGATCTCGCGGGGATCGAGTTGATGGAAGAACTCAGCTGGTCCTCGATCATGCCTTGGGTGCGTGAAACGATGCGGCGGACCGCGGGCTGACGCTCACCCCAGGCTGACGAAACTGTCGAGCACGCGCTTGCGCCCCGCCTTTTCGAAGTCGATCTCCAATTTGTTGCCTTCGATCGCCGCGATCAGGCCATATCCGAACTTGCCGTGGAAGACGCGCATCCCGACCTCGACGTCGTCACGGCCCTTGTTGCCCAGGCTGACCGCGCTCGCCCGCGCTTCGATCACGCGCTGCGGCTGGGTCGAGAAATTGCCGCCCGATGCGCGCTGCCATCCGGGACCTCGCGTTGCCGCGCGGGTCGATTGCGCGGCGGCGAGATGCGCGAAGGGATCGCCATGCTCGCTCCACTGCGCACGCCACAGGCTCTCGCCGCCCGACATCGTCGTTTCCTCGTCAATATGCTCCTTGGGCAATTCGCCGACGAAGCGGCTCGGAATGCTCGACGTCCACTGGCCGTAAATGCGGCGATTGGCGGCGTGCAGGATCGTCGCTTTGGCCCGAGCCCGGGTGATCGCAACATAAGCGAGGCGGCGTTCTTCCTCGAGGCTCGCCAGCCCACCCTCGTCGAGCGCGCGCTGCGACGGGAAGACGCCTTCTTCCCAGCCGGCAAGAAAGACGACCGGAAATTCGAGACCTTTCGCGGCGTGGATCGTCATGATCGTGACCTTCGGCTCGCCGCGCGCCGCGTCGTTGTCCATCACCAGGCTGACATGCTCGAGGAAGGCGCCGAGCGTCTCATACTCCTCCATCGCGCGCGTCAGCTCGGTCAAATTCTCCAACCGCCCCGCCGCTTCCGCGCTTCGCTCAGCCTGAAGCGCGGCAGTGTATCCCGATTCGTCGAGCAGCAACCGCGCCAGTTCGGGATGCGGCAATTCGTTCGCCATCTGGCGCCAGCGCGCGATGTCGCCGACGAAGCGGCCTAGGCTGCTCCGCGCCCGCGCCGGAAGCTCGTCGCTGTCGAGCAGTTGCGCCGCCGCCATCAACAGCGGCTGTCCGCTGCGCCGGGCGAAACCGTGGATCGTCGCCACCGCCTTGTCGCCAAGCCCGCGCTTGGGGACGTTGACTACCCGATCGAAGGCAAGGTCGTCCGCCGGCTGCGCCACCAGCCGCAGATAAGCGAGCGCATCGCGGATCTCGGCGCGTTCATAGAAGCGGAAGCCGCCAACGATCTGGTACGCCAGCCCGATCGCGATGAAGCGCTCTTCGAATTCGCGCGTCTGGAACTGCGCGCGGACCAGGATCGCGCAATCGTCGAGCGATCCGCCGCTGCGTTGGTGGTTTTCGATCTCCTCGCCGACGCGCCGCGCTTCCTCGGGCCCGTCCCACACGCCGATCACCTTGACCGGATCGCCGGCGTCGACCTCGGTCCACAAGGTCTTGCCCAATCGCCCGCTATTGTTGGAGATCAGGCCCGTCGCGGCGCCCAGAATGTGCGGCGTCGATCGGTAATTCTGCTCGAGCCGGATCACCGTCGCGCCCGGAAAATCCTTTTCGAAGCGAAGGATGTTGGCGACTTCCGCGCCGCGCCATGAGTAAATCGACTGGTCGTCGTCGCCGACCACGCAGATGTTGCGCCGCGGCTCGGCCAGCAGGCGCAGCCAGTCGTACTGGCTGGCATTGGTATCCTGATATTCGTCGACAAGGATGTAGCGGAAGCGATCGCGATAGCTTTCGAGCACGTCGGCATGGCGCTTGAAGATCACCAGCATGTGCAACAGCAGGTCGCCGAAGTCGCAGGCGTTGAGCGTCTTCAGCCGCTCCTGATAGGCCGCATAGAATTCCTGGCCACGCCCGTTGGCATAGCCCTCGCTCTCGGCCGCGTCGATTTCCGCCGGGGTCCAGCCACGGTTCTTCCACCGATCGATCAGCCCCGCCAGCTGCCGCGCGGGCCACCGTTTCTCGTCAAGGTCGGCGGCGGTGATCAGCTGCTTCAGCAGGCGCAGCTGGTCATCGGTGTCGAGGATGGTGAAGTTCGACTGCAGCCCGACCAGCTCGGCATGCGTGCGTAGCATCCGCGCCGCGACGCTGTGAAAGGTACCGAGCCACGGCATCGATTCGATCGCGCCGCCCGAAATCTTCGACACGCGCTCGCGCATTTCGCGCGCGGCCTTGTTGGTGAAGGTCACCGCCAGGATCTGGCTCGGCCACGCGCGGCGAGTCGCGATGATGTGCGCCAGTCTCGCGGTTAGCGCGGCAGTCTTGCCCGTGCCCGCGCCCGCCAGCATCAGCACCGGCCCGTCGGTGGTCAGCACCGCCTCGCGCTGCGGCGGATTCAGGCCGGACAGATAGGCAGGCTCGGGCGAGAGGGCAGGGGATTCGGGCACCGAAGCGAGGTAGGCACCGCGGAACAGAAGGGCAACCGTCGATATCGCGGACTTATGCGCACTATCCCCGTTATCCACAGGCAAAGCGATGCTTTTTCCGCTTTGAGCGACTCGGATCGAGGTTCATAAGGAATGGGTGATCGGGACGGATGTCCCAGCCTCTTCGGAAAGTCGGCAACGACCAGAAGTTGAGGATGGGCTGAAGGTCCGATCTCCACCGGATGGCGATGAGGAGGAACTTCGGTTCCAAGTCGGACCAACCGGAAGAGGCGCCGGAAGAGCCAGTCTTTCTAGCGCGAAAGCGGTGTCCCTCGGGACGCAGGCACGCGAAAGGGGATTGGTCCAAGAAGGGCCGCGAAAGGCAAGGAACCCGTCTTCGGATTGGGATCCATGTTCGGACGCGACGCCTGAGCTGGTGAGCCAGGATCGAGGAGCGGAAAGACCTTCGGGTCGGTCAAGCTGACGAACACCGGCATATCCTTCGCTCGGCGCAGATGGGGGCTGGCAGCAATGCCGGCCCCCATTTCTCGTTGTGGCCCCGCAGGCTCCGCCCCCCGGTTTCGGTTGAGGCGATCGCCTCCCGCTATGTTTCCCCGCTTTTGCTGATACGCTGTCGCCACCGTCCGTCGCGAGGAGCAAGTCGAATGCGCGTGGTGACTTCCTTGATCATGGCCGCAACGCTGGCCGTCCCCTCCGCCGCCCACGCCCAGCGTGCTGGGCAGTTGATCTCTGCCACGCCCGTCCAATCGACCCCCGCCGGCATGCAGGCGTGGAGGATCAGTTACTCGACGAGCACGGGGAAGGGGCAGCCGCGGCAGGTGACGGGCATGGTCGTCGCGCCGCGTGAGGCCATTCCGCGCAATCCCCGCAACGTCCTGGCCTGGACGCACGGCACGTGGGGTGTGGCCAGCCGGTGCGCGCCGTCGCTTAGCGCCAATTTCTGGAACGTCACTCCGGCACTCGACGCGGTGCGTCAGGGTTACGTCGTGGTCGCGCCGGACTACCCCGGTCTGGGTAGCAACGGCGTCCATCCCTTCCTCGTCGGGGTCGACAGCGCTCGTTCGACGATCGACGCGGTGCGCGCGTCGCGCTCGATCCAGGGCGCGGCGGCGGGGCGGCGCTATGCGGTATGGGGCGAAAGCCAGGGCGGCCATGCGGCGCTATGGACCGCTCAGGTAGCGCGCAACTATGCCAACGACGTCACGCTGGTCGGCGCGGCGGCGGCGGCACCACCGACGGACTTGATCCAGAATTTACGCCAGAGCCTCAACCGCAACGTACGGACGTTGTTCACCGCTTTCATCGGGCACAGCTGGGCGAACCATTATGGCGCTAGCCTAGCTACCCTCGGCGGGCCGCAGACGCGTGGCCTGATCACGCGGCTCGCGGAGAATAATTGCATCTCGCTTGAGACGAAGCCCCGACTGTCGACGATCGCGGGCATCCTCGTCCTGCAGCGCAACCTTCGCAACGTCGATCTCGGCACGCGCCAGCCGTGGTCGCAGCTCGCCCGCGCCAACAGTCCGACCCGGGCCAATTTCGGTGTGCCGCTGTGGATCGGCCAGAATCCTGCCGACGACCTCGTCGCACCTGCGGTCACCCGGTCGCATGCGCGCGCGCTGTGTCAGTCCGGCGCCCGGCTCACGTTCGCGTCGATCAACGGTGCCGGCGGTCATGCGACAAGTGCGAAGGACAGTGCGGCGCAGACGCTGGCGTGGATCGGTGACCGCTTCGCCGGCCGGCCCGCGCCGCGCAACTGCTCGGGCGCCTGACGCAAAAGGGGCGGCGGCCACCTCGGCCACCGCCCCTTTCTGTCATCGGTCGATGATCAGTCGGTCAGGTTCGACGGGACCTTGCCGCCGTTCGCTGCCAGCTGACGCATCACTTCCTTCTGCAGCCAGATGTTCATTTCCGCGCTGCCGTCCTTGTCGCCGGTATAGCCCAGCTCGGTCGCCAGCTCCTTTCGGTTGTCGAGGCTGGAATCCATGTCGAGCAACTTCATCAGGTCGACGATCGACGTGGTGTAGTTGAGGTCCGGATTGCCCTTCGACGCCGCGATCTGGTCGAGCGTCTGGACGACGTCGACCTGCTGGCCGGCGGGGGCCGGAGCCGGCGCAGGCTGAGCCGTCGCGGTCCCGGTGGTGCCGCCGATCGGCGGTCCGCCGTCCATGCCCGCGGGGATCTGCGGACGTTCTTGCGGGGCGGGCGCGGCCTTCTTGCCAAAGATGGCGTCCTTGATTTTGCCGAAGATGCTCATGGCTTAGTTCCCCTGCGCTTCGAGGCTGTGCTTGAGCTGACTCATCTCGTCATGGCCGCTCTTCACCGATGCGAACGAGGCCTCGATCAGGCTGCGAGTCGACGGCGACAGGTCGTTGTCCTGCAGCGCTTCCTCATACTTCGCCTTGATATGGTCTTCGCCGCGCTCGACCTCGTTGACGATCGCCTTGTCGTCGCGATCGACCACCGCCGCCTTCAGATTGAGAAAGCCGCGATGCGCGCTGGCGAGGACGGTGCCATCGTCTTCGGGGTTGCCGCCAAGCTTGCGCACTTCGTTGCGAAGCTGCTCGGCAACCGACGAGCGCTCGCCCGCGCGGGCGGTGAACAGGTCGGCGAAGCGGGTGTTCTCGACCGCTTCGGCTGACGTGCGATATCCGTCGACGCTGTCGATCGTGGTGGCGATCAGGCTATTGAGCGTGCGAATGTCGTGACTGGTCTCGGTCATGTGAATTCTTTCTTGCTGGGAATGTTTGTTCGTCTGCTCGCTCAACGCATGGGGTCGCAGGTCGATGCCACGGCGAATGAAAATCGCGGCGAGCGCCCCCCGGATGCGACGGATCGAGTGGGGGTTGCCCAACCGAATTGTCGTCGGCATCATCCGGCCATGGTTCGCTTTCTCGTCGGCGCCGTCGCGGCGCTCAGTTCCGTCCCGGCCTTGGCCGCACCCGCCCCGCTCGCGCCGATCGGCAAGTGGCAGGTCGACTATGACGATGCGCAATGCGTCGCGGGCCGCGAATTTGGCGACAAGAAATCTCCACTGTTGCTGGTTCTCAAACCATCGCCGACCAGCGACGTCATGCAGTTGCTTGTCGCGCGAAAGGGCCCGAGCGCGCGCGCCGTCCAGATGCCGGCAAGCCTTTCCTTCGGCACCGGCGCCCCGATTGAAGCGAGCGAGCTTCGCTACGGCGTCGAGGGCCGCTTCATGCGTTCGATCATCCTCAGTGGGGCGCAGGCAAACGCCTTGACCGCGGGCGATCGCATCACGTGGGCCGGAAAGGGCGACCTGTCCTTGTCGACCGGTACCCTCGATGCGGTGAAGAAAGCGCTCGCTGCGTGTCGCACCAACCTCCGGCAACATTGGAACGTCGACATGCCCGCCGGATCAACCCGGCCGCAGGCACTCACCAACCTCGGCAATTTCTTCAGTTCGTTCGACTATCCTGCGCAGGCGCTACGGGGCCGCGAGGAAGGCCGGACGGCGGTCGTCATGATGGTGGACGAGAAGGGTGCAGTCCAGGATTGCATGGTGGAGGTGACCAGCGGCATCCCGACGCTCGACGCGCAGACCTGTTGGATCCTGAAGGAGCGCGCGAAGTTCACGCCCGCCAAGGGAAGCGACGGGAAGCCGATCCGAAGCGTGGTGAGCCAGGCCGTCAGCTGGAAGCTTCGCTAGCCTTCACGCGCCGACCGCGGCGATGCGCGGGGAGGGCGGGACCTTTTTCGACCGCCCCATGGAGAAATTGGCCTGAAGCCTGACCTGCGGGTTCGGGACGCACCAGACTTCGCCGCCGTCGTCCATTCCGACGACCCACAGCAGGTCGAATTCCTGTCCATAATCGATCACCGCGATCGCATAGCCGGGGCCGCGATCGACGACGTGCATGGGGACGGGCGGGTCGAGTTGGGTGAAGGCCATACGTATGCAATGCGCGCAGGCCGCTTGTCGTTCCTTCGCGGGCGCACCATGATGGTCGGCCCGGCTTCCAAGGAACGACCTGCATGACCGACCACCCCACGGCAACAAAGTCCGCCGCCCCCGTGCTGAGCGGCGCCGCGACGTGGCGGATCCTTGTCGCGCTGATCGTCGGGCTGGCGCTGGGTGCGCTGACCGCGGGCAGCGGCGACGGCTGGCGCGAGCCGGCGGTGCAGGCGGCGTCGACCATCGGCGGGATGTGGCTCGACGCGCTGAAGATGACGGTGGTCCCGCTGATCGTGGCGCTGCTGGTGACCGGGATCGTCGCGGGGGCGGAGCATGCCGAGGCGGGCGGGATCGCGCGGCGGTCGCTGATCTGGTTCGTCGTCATCCTGACCGCGTCGGCGATCTTCGGCGCGCTGCTGACGCCGCTGCTGCTCGACGTCGCGCCATTGCCGGCGGACGCGGCTGAGGCATTGCGCGCGGGGCTGGCGAGCGTCGACAGCAGCGCGGCGCAGGGCGCGGTGCCCAAGGCGACCGACCTGCTGCGCAGCTTCATTCCCAGCAACGTCGTCACTGCGGCGGCGGACGGGGCGATCCTTGGGCTGGTGACATTTTCGCTGCTGTTCGCCTTTGCGATTACCAAGCTGGCGCCGGCGCGGCGGCGGTTGCTGGGCGAGTTCTTCGCGGCGGTGGCCGATGCGCTGCTGGTGGTGATCGGCTGGGTATTGTGGATCGCGCCGATCGGCGTGTTCGCGCTGGCGTTCGCGGTCGGCGCGGGCGCGGGCGCGGCGGCGTTCGGGGCGGTGCTGCATTATGTAATTATCGTATCGCTGGTCGGGATCGCGGTGATCGCGATGGCGTACCTGATCGCGATCGGGATCGGGCGCTTCCGACTGAGCCAGTTCGCGCGGGCAATGCTGCCGCCACAGGCGGTCGCGATCTCGACCCAGTCGAGCCTGGCCAGCCTGCCGGCGATGATCGTCGCGGCGAAGACGCTGGGCGTGAAGGAACGGTCGACCGACATCACGCTGCCGATGGCGGTGGCGCTGTTCCGCCCGACCGGGCCGGCGATGAACATCGCGGTGGCGATCTATGTCGCGCACTGGCTGGGCATCGAGTTGAGCGTGACCGCGATCATCGCGGGGATCGTGGTCGCGGCGACGACGACCTATGGCGCGGTGAGCCTGCCGGGGCAGTTGAGTTTCATCACCTCGATCGCGCCGATCTCGATCGCGATGGGGCTGCCGATCGAGCCGCTGGCGATCCTGGTCGCGGTCGAGACGATCCCCGACATCTTCCGCACGGTGGGCAATGTGACGATGGACGTGGCGGTGACGGGGGGCGTATCGCGGGGCGAGCGGAGACCCGACGCGGACGCGGAGGCCGGGGCGGGAATCTGACGCGTCATCGCTTCGGCCGCTGGTCGGGGCGGGCGCGCCGTTTGTCGGAAAAGCGACTCATTGGGCGATGACGACGCGCGGTCCGTCGAGGGGCGCGTGTGGCGATCGGCAAAGCCGTGCATGGACAAGGGGCGGCGTCCGGCGGGGAAGACCCCTGACATCCCGACCCCGACGGGCGTCGCGCACCCCCAACGCCGTTCGTGAAAGGAGCCCGATCATGTCCCTCAAGATCCTTGGCCTGTCCGTGCTGGCCAGCCTGTCGATGCTTAGCCTGGCGGTCGCGGCGCCGGCGCTGGCCTGAAAGGGCCTTCGCTTAAGTTCACAAAGTTCGTGGAGTGAGGCGCTTTTTCAGGCCCGATTTGCGAACTTAAGCTAGTCCTACAGGAAGCGGATCCGCGGTTCGGGACGGGGCAGGTTGCGCGCCCGTTCGAGCATCTCCTCGAGCAATCTAGAGAGAACGGGATTCGTCGATGCCAGCCTTCAAAGTTGACACCGAAAACACAAATCACATTCGCTTGATGAACTAGGAGCGATGTTCGGTCGCAAGCGTGGTCATCTCGCGTCGTCGAATGACGACCCTTTGACCCTTTCGCCGCCCGCGCTACCACCACCCCATGAGCTCTGAATCTCCCGACCTTTCGGTCATCGACACCCCTCCGCCAGCCTTCCAACGACGCTAAAGCGTCGCCGGAACCTTCTAGGCTGGCTCCGCCCTTCGATGGCGCTTCAATTGACGAGCGGCTGACCCTCGACGCGTTGTCCGACCGCCTGCTAGCCAACGTCCATGCAACCTGACGACACCTCGATCATCGATTCGCCGTTCGACGCTGCCTTGAGCGAACGCTACCTCGTCTATGCCCTCTCGACGATCACCGCGCGGTCGCTGCCGGATGTTCGCGATGGCTTGAAGCCTGTTCACAGGCGTCTGCTGTGGGCGATGCGCTTGCTGAAGCTGGATCCGAGCCAAGCCTATAAGAAATGCGCGCGCGTGGTCGGCGACGTCATCGGCAAGTATCACCCGCACGGCGACCAGTCGGTCTATGACGCGATGGTGCGCCTGGCGCAGGATTTCGCGCTTCGTTATCCGCTGGTCGACGGGCAGGGGAACTTCGGCAACATCGACGGGGATAATGCCGCCGCCTATCGCTATACCGAGGCGCGGCTGACCGCGACCGCGGCGCGGCTGATGGCCGGGCTGGACGAAGGCACGGTCGATTACCGCGCGACCTATAACGGCGAGGAAGAAGAGCCCGAGGTGTTCCCCGGGCTGTTCCCCAATTTGCTCGCCAACGGCGCGAGCGGGATCGCGGTGGGGATGGCGACGTCGATCCCGCCGCACCATGTCGGCGAGCTGGTCGAGGCGGCGACGCATTTGATCGACAATCCGGGGGCGAGCGACCTCGACCTGATGGACTTCGTGCGGGGGCCGGACTTTCCGACCGGCGGGGTGCTGGTCGACAGCCCGGCGGCGATCGCGCAGGCCTATGCGACCGGGCGGGGAAGCTTCCGCCTGCGCGCGCGGATCGAGGTCGAGCGCGAGAAGGGCGGGGGCTGGCACCTGCTGGTCCACGAGATTCCCTATGGGGTGCAGAAGGGCAAGCTGATCGAGGCGATCGCGGATTTGATCGCGACGAAGAAGCTGCCGATCCTGGCCGACGTGCGCGACGAGAGCGACGCCACGGTGCGCATCGTGCTGGAGCCGCGGTCGCGGACGGTCGATCCCGAATTGCTGATGGAGAGCCTGTTCAAACTGTCCGAGCTGGAGGTGCGCTTCCCGCTCAACCTGAACGTGCTCGACAAGAACCGGACGCCGGGGGTGATGAGCCTGCGGCAGGTGCTGCTGGCGTGGCTGGAGTTCCAGATCGAGGTGCTGGTGCGGCGCTCCGCGCGGCGGATCGAGAAGATCGACGACCGGCTGGAGCTGCTCGACGGGTTTCTGGTCGCGTTCCTCAACCTGGACCGGGTGATCGAGATCATCCGCACCGAGGATGAGCCGAAAGCGGTGATGATCGCCGAGTTCAAGCTGACCGACCGGCAGGCGGAGGCGATCCTGAACATGCGGCTGCGCTCGCTGCGGCGGCTGGAAGAGTTTGAGATCGGCAAGGAGCGCGCGAGCCTCGCGAAGGAGCGCGAGGGGCTGGCGGCGTTGCTGGAGAGCCCGCGCAAGCAGCGCAACCGGTTAAAGAAGGACCTGGAGGGACTGAGCGCGGCCTATGCCGACGACGAGCGGCGGACGGCGCTGAAAGAAAGCGGGCCGGCGCGCGAGCTCGACTGGAGCCAGATGATCGAGAAGGAGCCGATCACGGTGATCCTGTCGCAGCGCGGTTGGATCCGGGCGATGAAGGGGCATCTCGCCGCGGCCGAGTATGAGACGCTCAAGTTCCGCGAGGGCGACGAGCTGTGGGGCAAGCCGATCCATGCGCAGACCACCGACCGCATCCTGATCGCGGCGGACAATGGGCGGGTGTTCACGCTGGGCGGGGACAAGCTGCCCGGGGGGCGCGGCTTCGGCGAGCCGGTGCGGCTGACGATCGACCTGGAGGCCGAGCGCGAGATCGTGGCGATGATGGTGGTCAAGCCCGACACGCGGCTGGTGGCGGCGTCGAGCGACGGGCGCGGCTTCGTGACGAGCGGGGAAGCGGTACTGGCAGAGACGCGCAAGGGCAAGCAGCTGATGAACCTGCGCAGCGGGGCAAACGTCGCGCTGGTGAAGAAGGTGCCGGCAAGCGCCGACGCGGTCGCGGTGATCGGCGAGAACCGCAAGATGCTGGTGTTCCGGCTGGACGAGCTGCCCGAGCTGGCGCGCGGGTCGGGGGTTCAGCTGCAGCGGTATCGCGACGGCGGGCTGAGCGACCTGATCGCGTTCGCGATGGCGGAGGGGATCAGCTGGCCGCTGGGCGGGGAGACCGGGCGGGTGCGGACCGAGGAGGATCTGACGCCGTGGCGCGCGATCCGCGGAGCAAGCGGGCGGATCGCGCCGAACGGTTTCCCGCGGTCGAACCGCTTCGAACCGGTGGCGAAACCGAACCCGTAATGACGTTCCGTTAACCTGTCGCGTTTAACGCTTGCGTCCATGCAGGCTGGAGCAACGCGCTCGGCGGCGCCTTTGGGCGTGCGCGCCGACCGCGACAGGGTGAGGAACGACGTCCCCTCGGGCACGGACGAACTCGCCTTGCTCAACGCGCTGCCGATCGCGGCGGCGGTGGTGTCGGTGACCAGCAAGGGCGTGCTCAAGCTGCTCGAGCATAACCGCTTGTTCGACGAAGTAATGGCGACCTCGGCGGATGTCGGGGTGTCGGGGCTCGACTTCCGCTCGTGCACGCACATCGCGGTGGCCGAGCTGATGGCGGGCTATCTCGCCGACTTCAATGCACGCGACGAGCTGGACTTCACCGACGGGGAGGGATTCGCGGCGCGGCACTGGCGGATCAAGCTGGCGCCGTTGCCGATGCAGCGCGAGATCGGGCGACCACGCTGCCTGGTGACGCTGCTGGAGCGGACGGTCGAGGTGCAGGCCGAACGGACGATGCGCGCCGAGATGCTGCGCGACAGCCTGACCGGACTGCCCAATCGCCTGTCGTTCGCGGAGACGATCGAGGCGCGCGGCGGGACGCTGCAGACGGGTGCGGGGCACGCGGTGCTGGTGGTCGACATGCTGCGCTTCAGCCGCATCAACGAATCGATGGGCAGCCTGGCCGGCGACGAATTGCTGATCACCTTTGCGCGGCGGCTGATCTCGGCGTTGCGCAGCGGCGACGTGCTGGCGCGTACGGGGGGCAATGAGTTCGGTGTCCTGGTCGGGCTGAAGCGCGGCGTGGCCGACGCGCTCGCGGCCGCGGACCGGATCCAGCAAGTTTTGTCGGCGCCATTCCGGCTCAACGACCTGGAAATTCGGGTCGAGTGCGCGATCGGCATCGCGCTGATGCACGAGGGTAATGACGCCGAGGAGCTGTTCCGCAACGCGCAATTCGCGGTGAAGCAGGCCAAGGGCGCGGGCAAGCCGCAGGTCTACGAACCAAAGGAAGCGAGCGCGGCTCGGCGGCGCTTCTCGATCGAGACCGAGCTTCGCCGCGCGCTGGAAAAAGACCAGCTCAAGCTGTTCTACCAGCCGCTGATCGATCTGAAATCGGGCGAGGTGTCGGGGTTCGAGGCGCTGGCGCGCTGGACCCATGACGATCGCGGCGAGATCAGCCCAAGCGAATTCATCCCGGTCGCCGAGGAAAGCGGGCTGATCCTGCAACTCGGTCGCTGGGCGATGGACAAGGCCGCGACGACGATGGCGTCGTGGGACAAAGAAATGGGCTGCGAGTTGCCGCTCTACGTCGGGGTCAATTTGAGCGCGATCCAGGTGGCGCGTGACGACATTGCCGACGTGGTTGCTTCGGCGCTTCGGTCGAGCGGGCTGCGCGGCGAGCGGCTGACGCTGGAGCTGACCGAAAGCTCGATCGTCCAGGATCCGTCGCGCGCGACGCGGGTGTTCGAAGCCCTCAAGGGCCTCGATGCCACGGTCGCCATGGACGATTTCGGGACGGGCTATTCAAGCCTTGCCTACCTGCAGCGGCTGCCGATCGACGTTCTGAAAATCGACCGCAGCTTCGTGACCGGAATGATGCGCGATCCCGATGCGGTCGCGATTGTGCGCGCGGTGCTGAGCCTGGCCGATGCGCTGGGGATGAAAACGACGGCGGAAGGCATCGAGACGGTCGAACTGGCGACGACGCTGGCGACGCTCGGCTGCTCGTCGGGGCAGGGATATTATTTCGCCAAGCCGTTGGAGGCGAGTGCGGCGCTGGATTATTGGGCCAGCCGCCGCGACCGGCCACGCAGCGCCGAGCGACGGTTCAACTAAGCTTAACAGCGTCGGCGTCGGGCATGATCGACTCAGGGGCCGGAGAAGCGTCGTTGTCGGGACCCGGGCACAGCAGGTCTAGCGCCGAAATCACCACCTCGGGCGCGAGCGGCTTGGGAACCAAGATAATCTCATCGGCGCGGTGGAGCAGGCCTTCGGGCAGCCCGGTGCCGCTATGCACGACGAACGGAATGTTGCGATCGAGCAGCGTCAGCGCGACCGGCGAAATGTCGCGGTCGGCAAGCTGACAATCGAGCACGGCACCCTCGACGGTTTCGGAATCGAGCAAAAGGATGGCTTCGGCGACCGTTGCGACCGGGCCGATGACGTGCGCGGCGCAATGCTCGATCGCCTGCGCGATGTCGTAGGCGACGAAGCTGTTGTCCTCCACCACCAGTATCTGTTTCTTTTCGAGCATGGTTTCTCCCTGGAGCGGGAGCACAAAGGCTCTCAGCACCGGCGAGCCCGAGGTTGCCTGTGATAGTCGCTCAACCGATGCCATGACGGATTAGTTTCGTTCGAGCGACGCTTTTGTCGGTTATCCGACTTAATGTGTCTTGGAGGCATCCAACCGGTTTTTCACGACGTAGCTCTGCTGACGCGATGTGCGTGAGGAGAGATAGTCATGACGAAAACCCTGGAATTTTCGCTCGCCGGTTCGATCGCCCTGATCGGGCTTGCCGGCTGCCAGCAGGCCGAGCCAGCTAATTCGGTCGACAATGTCGACGAGGCGATGATGGCCAATGACATGATGGGCAACGCCGGGATGGCCGACGCCGGCATGGCTGCGACGACGCCGGTAATGGTGGGCGGCGCCGAAATGCTGCCGACCAAGACGATCGTCGAGAATGCCTCGGCATCGGCGGATCACACGACGCTGGTTACCGCGGTCAAGGCGGCGGGTCTCGCCGAGACGTTGTCGGGCCCGGGTCCGTTCACGGTGTTCGCGCCGACAAACGCGGCCTTCGGAAAGCTTCCTGCCGGTACCGTCGACACGCTGGTGAAGCCGGAAAGCAAGGAAACGCTGACCGGGATCCTGACCTATCACGTCGTCCCGGGCCGCATGACGGCGGCCGACCTGACTTCGGCGATCCAGGCGGGTGGCGGTAGCGCCAAGCTGAAGACCGTTGCGGGCGGCGAACTGACCGCGACCGAAGCCGGCGGCACGATCACGCTGACCGACGCCAAGGGCGGCAAGTCCACGGTCACGCAGGGCGATGTCATGCAGTCGAACGGCGTGGTCCACGTCGTCGATACGGTGCTGATGCCCGCATAATCGACCGACTTTCGCCCGGCCTTTCCTTCCTTGCGGCCGGGACGAATGGAGCGGCCCCGCGTTTTTCCTGTGGCGCGGGGCCGTTTTTCGTCAGTCGTTCGACAGCGCGGCGAGCACGATCGCCTCGAAGGCGGCGCCGTCGGGGAAGCCGGAGTCTTCCCATGCGTCTTCGATTTGGCGGAGCGTCCGGGCAACGTCGGGACCCTGCGCCACCCCACGCGCGATCAGCTGACCGCCGCTGATCGGCAAGCGGGGCAGGGTCCATCCGACGATCTGCGCAGCCTCTGAAGGCTGGTCGGTCAGCAACAGGCGATCGACCGCGGCTTCGGTCCCAAGGCGATACGCCATCGGACGTGGCGCCAACTTTTCCAAACGATCGGCGGCAAGCGACAAGCGCTTGCGCGCCTTGTTCGACAGCTTGAGCCGCGCCGCGACGCGGTCGGCCAGATCGGGATCGGCGGGAAGCAGCGCCGCAAGGCGGCGGAGCGGGTCGCGCGCGATTCCGGCTTCATTCTCGGCGGCGATCAGATGCGCGAGCCGTTCGACGGTGGAAATCTCGGGAAGGACGGGCTCGAACAGTCCCGACTGGTGCATCAGACGGACCGTGGGCTCGGGATCGGGGAGCGACAGCAGTTTCAGCAGTTCGTCGGCGATCCGCTCGCGCGACAGGGCCATGAGGTCGTTGGCGCGCGCGACGCAGGCGGCGAGTGCGGCGGGATCGGGCGATCCGCTGCCGTAGCGCGCGTGGAAGCGGAAGTAGCGGAGGATGCGCAAATGATCCTCGGCGATGCGCTGCAGCGGCTCGCCGATGAAGCGGACGCGGCGTGCCGACAGATCGTCGAGCCCGCCCCAATAGTCGAACAGCTCGCCGGTCAGCGGATCGGCGTAGAGCGCGTTGATGGTGAAGTCGCGCCGCGCGGCGTCGGCCTTCCAATCGTCGGTGAAGGCGACCGTCGCGCGGCGCCCGTCCGTGGTGAGGTCGGCGCGAAGCGTCGTCACCTCGACCATCGTGCCCGACGAGACCGCGGTGACGGTGCCGTGCGCAATCCCGGTCGGGATGGCCTTGATCCCGGCCGCCTGGAGCCGCGCCACGACCTCGTCCGGCTGGTGCGTGGTGGCGAGGTCGAGGTCGACCGGATGCTCGCCCGACAGCAGATCGCGGACCGCCCCGCCGACGAAGCGCGCATGGCCATGCTCGGCGTCGAGCGCGAGCAGCAGGCGGCGAACGCCGGGACGGTCGAGCCAATCGGCGGGGTCGACGGTCATGCCAGCTGCCGCGACAGGTTGACGAGCATCGCCGCGGTCGCGCCCCAGATCGGGCGGTCGTTCCAGTCGATTTGATAAAAGGAGCGCTCGGCGCCCCGGAATTGCGCGGTCATTCGACGCTGGTTGGCGGGATCGAGCACAAAATCAAGCGGCGCTTCGAACCAGTCGGCGACTTCGGCAGGCTCTGGCGACAGGTCGAGATCGGGCGGGACGAGGCCGACGACGGGGGTGACCGAATAGTTGGTGACGGTCCGGTAGGCGCTTGCCTGGCCGAGCAGGCGCACTTGCGCGGGGTCGATCGCCAGTTCCTCCTGCGCCTCGCGCAGCGCAGCTTGGGCAAAGGTTTCGCCCGCGTCGACGCGGCCGCCGGGGAAGGCGACCTGCCCGGCGTGGGTGCGCATGTCCGCGCGCCGGACGGTGAGGATCAGGCCGGGGCGAGGGCGGTCGGTGATCGCCACGAGGACCGCGGCGTCACGGAGAAGGGCGGATTCGTCTTCGATGAGGTCGCCGGAAAGCAGATCGGCGGTGTGGGGTGTGGCAAGCGCTCGCTCGATCCGCGCGACGAGCGACGAAGGATTCTCGCTCATGCCACCAGTGGGAAGAAGATGCCGTCGGACCAGATCCCGGGCGGGTCGTGCGCCTCGGCGATCGCGAGGTCGGCCAGTTCGTAATAGAGCGGGCGGGCAAGCTCGGCCTCCAGCCCGAAGCGGACCGCGACGCGGGGGCTGGGGCCGTCGGGCGTCTCGACAACGGTCAGCGGATGGTCGCGGCCGACGATCAGCGCGTCGCCGCTGTCGAGCGTGAGGCCGATGCGCCGTTGTTCGCCCGATCCCTCGTGGGTCATGCGGATCGCGCGGAACGCGGTCGATTCGACCTCGATCGCCAGCTTTTCGACCGGCGTGACGAGCACGTGGCTTCCGTCCGCCTCGCGGCGGAGGACGGTCGAGAAGAGGCGGACCATCGCCGGGCGGGCGATCGGCGTGCCGTCGTGAAACCAAGTGCCGTCGCGTGCGATCTTCATTCCGGAATCGCCGCATTGGTCGGGGTTCCACTGGTCCACCGGGGGCGAACCGCCGCGCGCATCGATCGCGGCGGCGAGCTCGGTTAGCGAGGTGGCGCTGTCGTCGATCGGTGGGCGGCTCTCGGGCATCGGGGTCGATGTAGTCGCGCGCTTGCGGCGATGATAGGGGCGAAGGCCATGGAGACGACAAAAGGAACCGCGATTGTGACCGGCGGTGGCAAGCGCGTCGGGGCGACGATCGTCCGGGCGCTGCTCGACGACGGCTGGCGCGTGGTCGCGCACGTTCATCATCCTGACGATCCGGTGCCCGACGGCGCGATCAGGGCAGTCGCCGATCTTGCGGAAGCGGATTGTGCGGAACGTCTGTTTGACGCGGCGGGCGGGCCGGTGCGGCTGCTGGTCAATTGCGCGGCGCGGTTCGCCGAGGATAAGCTCGGCAGGGCGAGCGCCGGGGAGTTCGACGCGCACATGGCGGTCAATGCGCGCGCGCCGATGTTGTTGATCGACGAACTGGCGAGGCAGCATCGCGACGGCAGTGCGCTCGTGGTCAATATTCTGGACGCGAAGCTCGCGGCGCCCAATCCTGACTTCCTGAGCTACACCGTGTCGAAATATGCTCTTGCGGGCCTGGGCGAGGTCGCGGCGAGGGCGCTTGCGCCGCAAGGGATCCGCGTCAACGCGATCGCGCCGGCGCTGATGCTGCCGTCGGGGGAGCAGGACGAGGCGAACTTCGCCAAGGTCCACGCGCATAATCCGCTCAAACATGGCGTGGAGGTGTCCGAACTCGTCGCCGCGCTCCGCTTCCTGATTGCCTCGCCCGGCATTACCGGACAGACGATCGCGATTGATGGCGGGCAGCGATATTGGGCGCTTCCGCGTGACGTGCAATTTCTGGAGGATTGACCGATGGACGAGGCCATCAGGCTGGACGGAATGGTGCCTGCGCACCTCAAGGTCCGGCAAACGCGAATCCTGCTCGATTCGCTCGAGGTGGAAACCGACATCGGCTTCCACGACTTCGAGGTCGGCGTGCCGCAACGCCTGATGATCAGCGTGGAATTGTGGCTCGACGATCATTTGCCGCCCGAAGGCGACGATCCGGCGCGCGCATGGAATTACGACCTGCTTCGCAACGAGGTGAGGGCGCTCGCGACGAGCGGCCGCTACAACCTGCAAGAGACGCTGGTTCACGCTATTTTCCAGCGGATTGCCTCTCAGCGAGGGGTCGCTGCGCTGCGCGTGAAAAGCGTCAAGCCGGACATCTATGGCGACGCGAAGGGGGTCGGCGTGGAGATCTCGTCGCAAGAGGCGAAGAATGGCTGATTTGCGGTGAATGACGCCGAGTTTGCCCTGAATCGTCCGCATGGCCGCCACAATCGGAACAAAATTCGTTGCGCGGCCATTATCGCTTGATTAAGGGTGGCGCGTATTCGCCGATGATATGTTGATACATCGACGGCTTCCCTGTCCGCTACGGCCCGCGAATGTTCGTGATCCGAAGGGGATATGGAGAGTGGCCATGTCTGGGAGATTTGTGGCTTAATGTCCTACGCCAATAAGAAGCAGATGGGCTCCAACAGGACGGTGGCAATCATCATCGTCGCGCTCATCCACGTCGTGCTCGGTTATGCCTTGGTGACGGGCCTTGCCTACAATGTCGTCAAGAAGGCGGCGGAAGATCTGAAGACTTTCGACGTCGAAGACGAACCGCCGCCCCCGCCGGAAGAACCGCCGCCCCCGCCAGAAGAAACGGTCGAGCCGCCACCCCCGCAGGTGTCCGCTCCGCCGCCGCTGGTTCGCATTGATACGCCGCCGCCGCCGATTCAGACGACGCCGGTCATCAACCCCAATCCGCCGATCGTGCCGATCGTGCGCCCGGCACCGCCGGCGCCCCCGGCACCTCCAGCTCCGCCGCCGCCGCCGCGCATTTCGCAAGCGGCAACGGCACGAGGCAGCCTGACGTCGCTGTTCTCGACCGACGACTATCCGCAGGCCGCGATCCGCGCCGAAGAGCAGGGGACGACGACCGTCCGGCTGACCATCGGTACCAACGGACGCGTCAGTGGCTGTGACGTCACGGGTTCTTCGGGTTCGCGCTCGCTTGATTCTGCAACCTGCAGCGTCATTCGCAGCCGGGCTCGCTATACGCCTGCAAAGGACCAGAACGGCGCCCCGATCGAGGGTACCGACACGGGCCGCATCCGTTGGGTGCTCCCAGACGAATAAGCTTTAACTCACTTTCGAATAAACCTGAGATTTCAAGAGGAAAGTCAAGATTATGGCAGCTCCCGGACACTCCGCAGCCGGCGATTTCGGCATCTGGAATGCACTGAACGAAGGCGGCGTCATCAGCTGGTCAGTGTTCATCATCCTGATCATCATGTCGATCGGTTCGTTCTACATCCTGTTCACGAAGCTGCTCCAGCAGCAGAAGATCATCAACCAGAGCAACAAGGTCCGAGCGAGTTTCTGGAACTCTCCGAACCTCCGCGACGCGTCGACCAAGCTGGAAGGCAAGAGCGCCTACCGCGCGATCGTCGACGACGCTCTCCTCGCACAGGACCAGCACGGCAAGCTGACCGATCCGGTCGACCAGCACGACTGGATGGCGAACAGCCTGGCGCGCTCGCAGGGCAGCATCGGCGCCCGTCTCGGTGAAGGCCTTGCCTTCCTCGCGACCGTCGGTTCGACCTCGCCGTTCATCGGCCTGTTCGGCACCGTCGTCGGCATCTACCGCGCGCTGATCAAGATCGGTGCGGCAGGTGACGCGTCGATCGCCACCGTCGCCGGCCCGGTCGGTGAAGCGCTGATCATGACCGCCCTCGGTCTGGTCGTCGCGGTTCCCGCCGTTCTCGCCTACAACTGGCTGATCCGTCGCAACAAGTCGATCATGGAAGACCTCGCTGCGTTCACCAACGACGTGCACGGCTACCTGATGTCGGGCGGCGCGGTGAAGCCGAACCTGGGTGGCCCGGTCAAGGCGACCGCGCAGACCAAGACGTCGGCAGCCCCGACGCAGCGTGGCGCCGAGCCGGTTCGTCCGGGCATGACCGGCACCGGTGCGCAGGCCGACCCGACGGTTCGCTAAACGAGTATCGTTCGGGCCGGCGGCAGCGTCGCCGGCCCGGACAAAGTGAAGTCGGAAAAAGGAACAGCCTTTTATGGCCATGAGCGTAGGCAATTCGGACGGCGACGAAGACGTCCCGATGTCGGACATCAACACCACGCCGCTGGTCGACGTGATGCTGGTGCTTCTCATCATCTTCCTCATCGCCATTCCGGTGGCGATCCAGAGCATTCCGATCGAGCTTCCGCGGGTTCGCAACGAAATCACCGAGACGAAGAAAGAAAACGTCTCGCTGACCGTTCGTGGCGCGCCGGGTGGCGGTTGCGAGGTTTACTGGAACCTGACTCCGATCGACAGCCAGACGCTGCTCGACCGCGGGGTCAAGGCGCTCGAGACGCAAATTGCCGCCGTTGGCGGTGTCGAGAACGTCAACGAAGAGAATATGCCCGAAGTGCATATCCGCGGCGACATTAACACGCCGTACAAGTGCATTGGTGGTACGGTGTTCACGATGCAGCGCGCCGGTTTCGCCCGCGTCGGCTTCATCTCGCAGCCGCCTGTCGGCGCTGCGGCAGAGTAATTGAGGAACTAGCCCCATGGCGATGCAAACCACTGGCTCCAATGCCGAAGGTGAGCCGATGATGGAGATCAACACGACGCCGCTCATCGACGTCATGCTGGTCCTTCTCATCATGCTGATCATCACGATCCCGCCGCAGACCCATGCCGTGAAGCTGGACCTGCCGCAGAACAACCCGAACGACACGCCGCCGCCGATCGACCCGGTCAAGAACAAGATCGTCGTGACGCAGCCGGGCGTGGTGCTGTGGAATGGGGCGCCGGTGAACCTGGTTCAGCTCCGCCAGTTCCTCGACGTGACGCAGCAGATGAACCCGGTCCCCGAACTGCACATGCAGCCGGAACCGGAAGCTCGCTACGAACTGGTCGACGAAGTGTTGGCCGTGACGAAGCAGGCAAAGGTTTCGAAGATGGGGTTCGTCGGTAACGAAGCCTATATGACGGCCTTCTGATCGGCGTTCTTTCGATCTTACGTGATTGAGGGCGGTTCCTACGGGGGCCGCCCTTTTTCGTTGCTGGAGAAGAAACGCACGGTGATCGCCCTCGGTCGCTGAAGGCGCGCGGACATGGGATAGCAGTGAAGAACAAGTTGAACTTGCATCGCGAGTGATACGTTATACCATCGACGTCCCTCACGCAGGAGTTGATGATGGCTTCCTCTCTCGTCGCGGCATCCCGAGGCTCACGGCTTCGGCAGTTTATACCGGATGAGCCGCGGGTGATGATGGATCTGAACACCACACCGTTGATCGACGTGATGCTCGTCCTGCTGGTGATGCTGATCATCACCATTCCACCGCAAAACCATTCGGTACAACTAGACCTGCCCACCGGAAGGCCGACGCCGGTCGAGGTCAATCCGCTTCGCAACCGCCTCGATATCGATCCCGCCGGGGTCACGCGCTGGAACGGGCAGGTCGTCGACGACCAAGCGCTTGGCGCCCTGCTTGGCGCGGTGGCCAAAGCGCCGACTCAGCCCGAGGTGCACTTCAAGCCCGCTGCGCAGGCTCGCTACGAACGCGTCGACGAAGTACTGGCGATGGCGAAGCAACGTGGCGTGGCGAAACTCGGCTTCGTCGGCAACGAGGCGTATCGCACGAGTTTCTGATTGGCGGGTAACCGCTTGGCAACCGCTGTTCCGTACGAGGGGGCAATGGACATCATTGCCTCCCACCGTGACGGACTGGTCGCGGCGCTAGACGCCGACGCGGTCGCGCTTGCGGGGCGGCCGGGTGATTATGCGCAACGGGCGATGGTGCTGCACCACCTCTATGACCATTCGCTTGGCGGACACCGTTGGGCATTGGCCGAAGCGGTTCGGTCGTTGGTGACGGCCGAGCGGATTGCGGCGGTCGAGCGACGGCTGTCGGGTTGGGCGTGGACATCGGGGCAGCGATTGCATGCTCGTGAGGCGTTCGAGGCGCTCCGAAATGCGATCGGTCAGACGTCGTGCCGGCGCACGTATGAGATGTACCGGGCTTACCGCCTGACAGCATCGGCAGCGCTCCGCGTCGAGGCCGAAGGCGTCCTGGCTGCCGATTTGCTGAAGGCGCACGATGCTTGCCATGCCGCCCGGCGCGTCGGCGTCTCTATGGCCGGATCTGAACTCAGCGCGTTCGAAACGCTTTGCGCTATGTCGGTCGGTTCACTCGATGGGCCGGTGACCGAGTGGAACGAGATGGCCAAAACGCGTTTGGCGCGTGCGGCGCGGCCCCCGCTGGCCGACGCATCGATCGAGCGCGAGGTTACCCGTCGCCTCCGGCGGGGATGGCCGCAGGCCGAACGACGGTTGCGAGTGGATCCCTCATTGCCGGCGGCCTTCCGCGCCAATCCCGCGCAGCATTTCTATGCGCTGCAGCAGGCATTGGCGCAGAAGCGGCGGCAGCGCTGGCGCGAGGAAGCCGACCGCGACGATGCGGTGTCGCTGGCTGCCTAGGCGGGGATGAAGCGGAGCGCCAAGCCGTTGATGCAGTGGCGCTTGCCGGTCGGCTTGGGGCCGTCGTCAAACACGTGGCCCAAGTGCCCGCCGCAGCGACGGCAGACTTCCTCGGTGCGGCTCATGCCGAGCGTCGAGTCCTTGCGGTAGATGACGGCATTGTCGCGCGCGGCCCAGAAGCTGGGCCAGCCAGTGCCGCTGTCGAACTTGGTCGAGGACAGGAACAGCGGCAGGCCGCACCCGGCGCAGGCGAACACGCCTTTGCGCTTCTCGTTATTGAGCGGGCTGCTGTAGGGGCGCTCGGTGCCGCCTTCGCGCAGGATGTTGTAGCGCGCTTCGCCGAGCCGCTTGCGCCAGTCGGCGAGTGAACGGCGGACGGCGAAGGATTGCGCGGCGGCAGGCGTCGTCCCGACGAACGCCAGCGCGCCGCTGACGATGCCAGCGCCGGTCAGGCCGAGAAATAGTCGACGATCGAAGCGGTCGGTCATCACGAAACTCCTTTGATCGCTGCACTAACGGGTCGAACCTGAACAGCTTCGATCCGGCGCGCGAAAAGGTTTCAGGCGGCGCCGTCGAACTGGAGGCGGGCGAGGCGGGCGTACAGGCCGTCCTTCGCGATCAGATTGGCGTGCGTCCCTTCCTCGACGATGCGGCCGTGGTCCATGACGATGATGCGGTCGGCGGCGCGGACGGTGGCAAGACGATGGGCGATGACGATCGTCGTCCGCGCCGCCATCAGGCGGTCGAGCGCATCCTGCACCAGCCGTTCGCTTTCGGCGTCGAGTGCGCTGGTGGCCTCGTCGAGCAGCAGCAGCGGCGCGTCGCGGCGGAGCAGGGCGCGGGCGATGGCGATGCGTTGGCGCTGACCGCCCGACAGGCGCGCGCCGCCTTCGCCCATGAACGTGTCGAGACCGTGGGGGAGGGCGCGCAGGAAGGTCTCGGCATTGGCGTCGCGCGCCGCCTGCCAGATCTCGTCCTCGCTTGCGGTCCAATTGCCGTAGCGGAGGTTGTCGCGCGCGGAGGCGGCGAACATGACGACGTCCTGTGGGACCATTGCGATGCGTTGCCGAACGTCGGCGGGGTCGGCGTCGTGAAGGTCGACGCCGTCGAGCAGGACCCGGCCGCCCTGCGGATCGTAAAAACGCTGCGCCAATTGGAAGAGCGTGGTCTTGCCGGCGCCCGACGGGCCGACGACCGCGAGCCGCTCGTTGGGACGGACGGCGAGGCTGAAGCCTTCGAGTGCGGAGACGTCGGGTCGGGTCGGATAGTGGAAGACGACGTCCTCGAACGCGAGGCGGCCCTGCGCGGGGAGGGGGAGCTTGGTCGGGCTGTCGGGCGCGCGGATGGTCGGTTCGGCGACGAGCAGTTCGTTGAGCCGCTGCGACGCACCGGCGGCCCGCAGGAGGTCGCCATAGACTTCGGACAGCGCGCCAAACGCGCCGGCGAGGAGGCCGCCGTAGAGCACGAAGGCAGCAATGGTGCCGCCGGTGATGCGGCCCGCAGCGACGTCGATCGCCCCCTGCCAGATGACGAAGGTAATCGCGGTGAACATCAGCGCGATGACGATAAATGTCATCGTGGCGCGCAGCAGGATGCGCTTCTTGGCGGTGGCGAAGACGGTTTCGGTCGCGGCGGTAAAGCGCTCGGCCTCGCGCGCCTGCTGGCCGAACGCCTGAACAATCTTCATCGCGCCGAGCACTTCGCTGGTGACCGTGCCGACGTCGGCAATGCGATCCTGGCTCTTGGTCGAGACGGCGCGCACGCGGCGGCCGAGCAGGACGATCGGAAGCACGATTAGTGGGAGGCCGAGCAGGATCATGCCGGCCAGCTTGGGCGCGAGAAAGACGATGATGATCGCGCAACCGACCCCCATCACGAGGTTGCGCAGCGCGACCGAAATGCTGCTGCCCACGACCTGCTCGATGATGGTCGTATCCACCGTGATGCGACTGGTGATCTCGGCCGGGCGGTTCTCCTCGAAGAAACCGGGTGCGAGCCGAAGCAGGTTGCGGTGCACCGCGAGGCGGATGTCGGCAACCACGCGCTCGCCGATCCAGCTGACGAAATAAAAGCGGACGGCGGTCGCGAGCGCCATCACGACGACCAACATCAGCAGATATTCGAACCAGCGTGCGATGTCGCCGTTGCCGGTGAACCCGCGATCGATGATCAGGCGAAAGGCGTAGGGCACGCCGACCGTGGCGCCGGCTGCGACAAGGAGGGCCAGCGCCGAGGCGGCGAGCTGTGCCGGATATGCTTTCGCGAACCGCCACACCATGCCGAGGTCGGACAGCGATTTGCCCTTGGGCCGTACCGGATTGCTTGCCATGACTGGCGCCCTAGCAGTGTGTCCCCACCGCCTCAATCGGCGCAATGCTGCAGGTGCGGCGACGTGTCGCTTGCAGCGGGAGCAAAGCGGTTCCAAGACTGTTGTCGATCGGCGAAACGGAACGAGGAAATTGAATGCTTTACGACGCCTATGAGGTGCAACGCTCGCTGCTGTCGGGGGCGAGCAGGATGGCAGGCCTCGGCGCCGGATGGCTCAACAATCCCGCCAATCCTTTTGGCTATTCATCGATGGGGCCGCTGGTCGCCGCCGGGCTTGGCGTGTTCGCCCATGCCTCCGCCCCACGCGGCAAGCCCGACTTCGGGATTGAAGAAGTGACGGTCGGCAAGTCGGTTCTCGCGGTCGAAGAAGGAATCCTGGCGCGCAAGCCGTTCGGGCAGCTCAAGCATTTCGTGAAGGTCGGCGGGCCGAAGGGGCAGGCGCCGCTGCTGATCGTCGCACCGATGTCGGGGCATTATGCGACGCTGCTGCGCGGGACGGTCGAGCGGCTGTTGCCCAAGCAGGACGTGTTCATCACCGACTGGCGCGATGCCAAGCAGGTGCCGACCGAGGACGGCAAGTTCGACCTCGACGACTATGTCGATTACCTCGTCAATTTCTGTGCGACGGTGCTGGAGACGACCGGCAAGCGCCCGCACGTGCTGGCAGTGTGCCAGCCGTCGGTGCCCGCCTATGCCGCGACCGCCATCATGAACGCCGACAAGCATCCGGCGCGACCCCTGTCGCTGACGATGATGGGCGGTCCGGTCGATACGCGCCAGGCGCCGACCGCGGTCAACACGCTGGCGACCCAGCGGCCGCATGCGTGGTTCCAGCAGAACGCGATCGCGACCGTGCCGATGATCCACGCGGGTGCGGGGCGAAAGGTCTATCCGGGCTTCCTGCAGCTGGCGGGATTCATGACCATGAACCTTGGCAACCACCTGATGAGCCATTGGGAAATGTTCAAGCACCTCGTCGTCGGCGACGAGGAAAGCGCAGACGCGACCCGCGACTTCTACGACGAATATCTGTCGGTGTGCGACATGACCGCCGAATTCTACCTGCAAACGGTCGACGTGGTGTTTCAGCGCCACCTGCTGCCGAAGGGCGAATATCTGCACCGGGGCAAGCGGGTCGACCCGGCGGCGATCAAGGATACCGCGCTGCTGGCGATCGAAGGCGAGCGAGACGATATCTCGGGCGTCGGACAGACCCGCGCGGCGCTCGACCTGGCGACCAAGCTGGCGGCGGGGAAGAAGCAGTATCTGCTGGCCAAGGATGTCGGCCACTATGGGATCTTCAACGGCCGCAAGTGGCGCGAGAATATCGCCCCGACGGTCGAGAAGTTCATCGCTGCCCACAACTGATCGGCTGCGCCTAACCGTTCCGCATACTGACGTCGCCGACCAGGAAGAGGGCGGCTGCGCTGGCGGCAACCGACGCGATGGCGGCGCCGATCAGCGACAGGTGGAAGCCGCCGACGAGCGCATCGCCTTCGCGTGACAGCACGACGCCAAGCAATGCGGTGGCGATCAGTCCGCCAGTGCGCGCGACCGCGCTGTTGAAGCCCGACGCGGTGCCGACATGCTTTTCGTCGACCGAGCCAAGCACCGACGCGGTCAACGGCGCGACCGCGATCGCCATGCCGGCGGCCATCACCGCCATCGCCGGGAAGACCGTCGTCCAGTAACTTGCGCCGGCCTCGATCCGCAGGCCGACGATCATCCCGGCAGCAACGACCAGCGGTCCAAGCGTCAGCGGCCAGCGCGGCCCGATCCGTGCGGCGAGGCTGCCCATCGGTGGAGAGGCTAGCGTGAGCAGGATCGGCAGCGGCAGCATCGCAAGACCTGCCTGGACCGGGGAATATCCGCCCGCCTCGATCAACACATAGGGGATCAGCAGCATCGCCGCGCCGAATGCTCCGTAGAGCAGGAAGGTGAGCAGGTTGAGTCCGGCGAAACAGGGATCGCCGAACATCGACAGCGGCATCATCGCCGCGTCGCCGCGCCGCTTCTCGACCCACAGGAAGGCGATGAGCATCGCCAGTCCGGCGACGATCGCCACGATTGCGGTCGCATCGAGTGCGGCGGAGGATGACCAGCGGGTCAGGCCGTAGGTGGTGCCGCCGAGCCCGGCGGTCGCGAGCAGCGCGCCGGCATAATCGGTGCGCGCGGCGCCGCCGTCCTGGCTTTCGCTGACGAACTTCAGCGCGAGCAGGATCGCACCGCCGGCGAGGGGCAGGTTGATGTAGAAGATCGAGGGCCAGCCGACATGGTCGACCAACCAGCCGCCGATCAGCGGCGCGACGGCGGCCGAGGCTGCGCCCGCCGCGGCCCAGATCCCAACCGCGCGGCCACGGCCTTCGCCTTCGTAAGCGGCATTGAGCAGCGCGAGGCTGTTGGGCAGGAGCAGCGCCGCGCCGATTCCCTGCACCCCGCGCGCGGCGAGCAGCAGGTCGAGGCTTGGCGCGAGAGCGCAGGCAAGGCTGGCGAGCGCGAACAGGCCGGTGCCGATGACCAGCAGGCGACGTCGGCCGTAGTGGTCACCGAGAGCGCCGCCGAGCAGCAGCAACGCCGACAGCGGTAGCAGATAGGCGTTGACGACCCACTGAACCTCGGCGGCGCCTGCGGCATAGCTGGCGCGGATGGCGGGGAGCGCGACGTTGAGGACGCTGCCCTCGACGAACGACAAGCTCGACGCGAGGACGCAGGCGGCAAGCGTCCAGCGAGGGTCGTGTCGGGCTTTCGTCAAGCGGCGGGGGTTCGCGGTGGATTGATCCGGTTGATGAAGCCCTTGAGCGCGCGGCGGGCGGCGACCACCAGCCACAGCGACAGCACCACGAGGATCAAGGCAATCAGCGCGGCAGCGATCGGGTTGGCGATCGCAAGTGCCAGCAGGCCGCCGGTGGCGACGTCCTCGGCGGTCGAGACCATCATGTTGCTGAACGGCTCGGGGCTGGCGTTGACCAACGTGCGCGCGCCGGCCTTGCCCGCATGCGCGACCGCGGCCGCACCGCCGCCGAGCAGGAAGCTGGCGATCTGCCAGCCGGTGTCACCGCTATCGATGATGGCGAGGCTGAGCAGCGCGCCGCCGAGCGGGCGGATGAACGAGTGGATCGCGTCCCAGGCACTGTCGACCCAGGCGATTTTGTCGGCGAAAAATTCGGCAAAGGTCCCGACCGCGGCGGCGGCGAGCACCCAATTGTTGGCGAGCACGTCGAGGGCCTGCAACTGGTCGGGAAGCGCGACCCAGCCGAACTTCATGCCGAGCCCGGTTATCAGCGTGACCAGGTAGAGCCGCCAGCCGGCGAGGAGCGAGGTCGAGGCCGCGAGCGCGACGAGTTCGAGTGGGGTCATGGGCGGAAGCTGTCAGAAACGCCCTGAGTTCACAACCTCGTTGGCCAAGCGGGCGTCACGGGAGGTGAATCCCGTGACGTCGATCCGGTTCTTACAGGACTTCGAAAAGACCCGCTGCGCCCATGCCGCCGCCGATGCACATCGTCGTGACGACATAGCGGGCACCGCGGCGCTTGCCTTCGATGAGCGCGTGGCCGGTCAGGCGCGCGCCGCTCATGCCGTAGGGGTGGCCGATCGAGATCGCGCCGCCGTCGACGTTGAGCAATTCGTCGGGGATGCCGAGCTTGTCGCGGCAATAGAGCACCTGCACGGCGAACGCCTCGTTGAGCTCCCACAGGCCGATGTCGTCCATCTTGAGCCCGAAGCGCTCGAGCAGCTTGGGAACCGCGAAGACCGGGCCAATGCCCATCTCGTCAGGCTCAGTGCCCGCGACGGCCATGCCGACATAGCGGCCGAGTGGCTCGATCCCGCGCTTCTGGGCGAGGTCAGCGTCCATCAGGATGCAGGCAGACGAGCCGTCGCTGAGCTGGCTGGCATTGCCCGCCGTGATGCTGGTGTTGGGGCCAAGCACGGGGTTGAGTGCGGACAGGCCCTCGATCTTCGTGTCGGGGCGGTTGCCCTCGTCCTTGTCGATCGTGACCTCGTGCATCGAGATCTCGCCGCTTTCCTTGTCCTTGACGGCCATGGTCGCGGTGACGGGGACGATTTCGGCAGCAAGGCGGCCTTCGGCTTGTGCGGCGGCGGTGCGCTGCTGCGAGCGAAGGGCATATTCGTCCTGCGCCTCGCGGCTGATGCCGTAGCGCTGGGCGACGGTTTCCGCGGTGCCGAGCATCGGCATGTAGACGTTTTTGTGCATCGCGATCAGGGACGGATCGCCCGACACGCGCATTTCGGGCGTCTGCACCATCGAGATCGAGTCCTGCCCGCCGGCAGCGACGATATCCATGCGGTCGATGATGACCTGCTTGGCGGCGGTGGCGATCGCCATCAGGCCCGACGCGCACTGGCGGTCGATGGTCTGCGCGCTGACGCCGACCGGGCAGCCGGCGCGAAGCGCGACCTGGCGGCCGATGTTGCCGGCCTGCGTCCCCTGGGTCAGCACCGCGCCCCACACGACGTCGTCGATTTCGCCCGCCTCGATGCCGGCGCGTTCGATCGCTGGGGCGAGGCTGAGCGCGCCGAGCGTGGCGCCGGGGGTCGCGTTGAACGCGCCCTTGTAGGCGCGGCCGATCGGGGTGCGAGCGGTGGAGACGATGACGGCGTCGCGAGCGGACATGGGATATTCTCCTTAGGTGAAAATCAGGCCGAGCCACTGGGCGGTGAGGGCAGGCTTTTTCTCGCCCTCGATCTCGACCGTGACGGTGTGGCGGCAAAGAAGCTGGCCCGGCGCCTTGTCGTCGACGGCATCGAGCGTGAAGTGGCCACGGACGCGCTTTCCGGCGCGAACGGGGGCGATGAAGCGGACGCGATCGAGTCCGTAATTGACCGCCATCTTCGTCGTGTCGGGCACGAGCATGACGTCGGCGGCCATGCGGCTGAGCAGGGACAGCGACAGGAAACCGTGCGCGATCGTCCCGCCGAACGGCGTCTGCGCGGCGGCGGCAGGATCGACGTGGATGAACTGCCGATCCTCGGTCGCGTCGGCGAAGGCGTCGATGCGGTCCTGTGCGACCTCGATCCAATCGGACGTGCCGATGGCGGAGCCGATGCGGCTGCGGATTTCGTCGAGGAAAGCGATGGGCATCGGCGACGGGTCTAGGCCCCGCCAAAGGCCGCTGACAACCCCCGCGACGGCGACGCTACGGAAGGGCGCGTTCCGTGATCACCTGCTCGGTGTAGGGGAGCACGAGCGACCCGTCGGGTGCCGCCGTGTAGGACACCTGAGTAGGATATGCGAACTCGATTCCCTCCGACGCGAAACGCGTGATCAGCGCGATCATGATCGCGCCGCGGTCATGCGCGAGGCGGTCGGCGTCGAGGGTGCGATTCTCGAAGACGAGCTCATGGTCGAGGCTCGACGCGCCGAAGGTCGTCATTGCGCAGCGGATGAAGCGGCAACCCTTGCAGCCTTCGACGACTTCGCGAGCGATCGCGTCGATCTGAGCCAGCTTTTCCGGCGGGGTCTGGTAGGTCAGGCCGAACAGCAAGGTCGTTCGCCTAACGCGGCCGTCGGCGAGGTTGTGCAACTCGCGCTCGAGCAGCTTGGTGTTGGCCATGATGATCTGCTCGCCGGTGAGCGAGCGGATACGGGTGGTCTTGAGGCCGATGCGCTCGACAGTGCCGACCGCCTTGTCGAAGCGGATCGTGTCGCCGCGGCGGAACGGTCGGTCGAACACGATCGCCAGCGCGGCGAACAGGTCGGAGAAAATGCCCTGCGCGGCAAGGCCGATGGCGATGCCGCCGATTCCGAGGCCGGCGACGAGCGCGGTGACGTTGACGCCCAGATTGTCGAGCACGACGATCGCGGCGATGGCGAAGGCGGCGACGCTAACCAGGACGCGGATCAGCGACATGGCATTGCCGAGCGTGGTCGCTCCCGGATCGTCGCCGGCCTTGGCACGGACAAGCCCGAGGATCAGTTCACGCGCCCAGATCGCCGCCTGAAACGCCCCGACGACCAGGAAGGCGATGTCCGCCCCGCGCTCGAGCGGGCCGGGGATGTCGGTGTAGTTGGCGACGATTTCGACCGCGGCAACGACCATGAACGCGATGCTGGTGCGCGACAGGACGTGGCCGGCGACCAGCTTCCAGCCGGTCACGGGCGGGTCGCGAGCGATGAGCGAGGTGCCGAACCGCCGCAGCACCAGCATCGCGGCGACAATGCCGGCCGCCACCACCGCACCGACGGCAAGGCCCGACTGGTTGGCGGCGATCCAGTCGAAGGTGCCGGTCACCGGCCGGTCGAGTTGCGGAACGCGGGCCGGTAGAACGGCTAGAAGCTGGCTGAAATTGGGCATTGCGGGCTTTTGGCGTTCGCGGGCGGGTCGATCAACCTTTGTGCGGTCAGGCGGCCTTCCGGCGCCGTGCGCGACGGGGCTTCTTCTTCAGGAATTTGAGGAAGCCGGTCTCTGCCGTGGTCAGCCGCCGCCGCGCCCGGGGCCGTTTCATGCCGTTGAGCGGATCGCGCGGATCCTCCTGCAGGGCCTCGATAAGGCAGGGATGAACATAGGATTTGCGGCTCATCGTCGGGGTGTTGCCAAGCGCCTCGGCGACTGGCTCCAGAACGGTCTTCAGCGTCTGCCGCTCGCCCTCGGCCGAGCTGAGCAGCTGATCGAAGAAGATGACGCTCGCGCCCCAAGTGCGGAAATGCTTGGCGGTGAACGCCCCGCCGGTCGCGTCGCGGATGTAGTCGTTGACGTCGGAGCTGGTCACCGGATGCGGTTCTCCGTCCCCGTTGACGTATTGGAACAGCATCTGGCCCGGCAAATCCTCGCACTTCTTGACGATGCGTTTCAAATTGGCGTCGGTCACACTGACTTCGCGAACGATGCCGTGCTTGCCGGTGAAGCGCATCTTCAGCTTGGCGCCGCTGCGCTTGAGGTGGCGCGAGCGGAGCGTGGTGGCGCCGAAGCTCTTGTTGGCCTTGGCATATTGCTCATTGCCGACGCGGATATGTTCGCGATCGAGCAGGCGGATGACCGCGGCGACGACGGTGTCGCGCTCGAGACTGCGTTTCCTAAGGTCCTTTTCGACCTGCTTGCGAAGCTTTGGCAGCGCTTCGCCGAACTCGCGGCAGTTGTCGTATTTCGACGCATCCTTTTTCGCGCGGAAGTCGGTGTGGTAGCGATATTGCTTGCGGCCGCGTGCGTCCTTGCCGGTCGCCTGGATATGGCCGTTGGCATCCTTGCAGTACCAGGCGTCGGTGTAGGCGGGGGGAAGGGCGATCGCGTTGAGGCGGTCGATCTCGTCGCGGTCGGTAATCCGCTTTCCGTCGACGTCGAAATAGGCCCAGGCACGGCCCTGCTTCTTTCGAGTGAAACCGGGTTCGCTGTCGGATGAATGACGCAACATTGATCGGCCGTCCTTCGTTAGTTGACCTCATAGCGGCGGAACCGCCCTGTTGTTCCGCGACCCCAACGAGACAAGGAAATTCGATGCCGAAAATTGCCGATGCCAAGGTGCTGATCATGGCCACCAACCGCTTCGAGGAGAGCGAGCTGTTCGGCCCGCGCGAGCGCCTATTGGACAAGGGTGCGAAGGTCACGCTCGCGTCGCCCGATACCGAGGAAATCATGGGGACGGTCCACGACGAACCGGGCAAGACGATCAAGCCCGACCTGACCATCGCCGACGTCAATGCGGACGACTATGACGCGCTGCTGCTGCCCGGCGGAGTGGGCAATCCCGATCGGTTGCGGATGGAAGACGGCGCGATCGCGTTGGTGAAGGCGTTCGATCAGGCGGGGAAGCCGGTCGCGGCGATCTGCCATGGGCCGTGGCTTCTTGCCGAGGCCGACATTCTGCGCGGGCGAACGGCAACCAGTTGGCCGTCGATCCGCACCGACCTGCGCAATGCCGGTGCCAATGTCGTCGACAAGGAAGCGGTGACCGACGGCAATCTCGTCACCAGCCGCAATCCCGACGACGTCCCGGCGTTCACCGACGCGCTGATCGCGGCGATCGAGGCGCGATGACGGGTCCGGTCTAAACCGGCTGGCAAGGATTGTCGGCTAGATCGGCGGGGTGAAGAATGATTATCGAACCCATCCCGCCGAACTGCCGATACTGATCGGAGCCGCGCTGTTGCTGGTCGCCGCCACCGCATGGGCGGCGTGGCGGCTTAGTGCGGAGCCGATTCCGGTAGTGGGTGCGGTTGCGCTCGCGTCGCTGTTGGCGGCGTTTGCGGTGTGGAAGACGTTCGCATCGGACGACCACCTGCTTCTCCAGCGATTTGAGGTGGAGAGTTTCGACGAGTGCGTGGAGGAAGAGCCGCTGCTACTCGATGATCCGCTCGTCCCGGTCGAGAATAGCTCAAGGGTCGTTCGCCTGTTCGACGCGAACGGGGCCAGTCCGGGCGACCTTGTCGTGCGGATTTCCGATTTCCTCGGCGAACGCGCCGCGCCAGCGCCGGTGGTGGGCGAGGCCGCGGTCGTCGATGCCAGCGAAGCGCTTTATGCCGCGCTGGCCAACATCCGGACCTCGCTCCGTTAGTCGATCATTCGAACAGGGTTAGCGCTTCCAGTTGAAGTAAGATCGAGCCGTCGGCGTTGCTCGTCGGCTCATGTTCCAGCGCGATGTCGGCGACGATCTGCCCGGGCACGTGAAATTCTGCATCCGCCAGTCCGTCGAGGAGGCGATGGGTGACCTCTTCGGCGCCGGGGGAGGGGATACGCACATGGATCTGGTGACGCTCGCCAACGAAGGTTAGCGATTGCCAATCGACCGATCGGAACTCGGTAAGCAAAATCCTATCGCGATCGATGCCGGCGCGGGCAAGCAAGGCGCGAAGGAGGCCGGCCGCGGCGGGGGACAGGGCCAGTTTCATCATCGTGCATTCTTCAGATAGGCCTGCAGGCGCTTCACCGTCCGGGGGCTGGGCTCCCTCCTGTTGCGAAGGTCGGATACGAAGCGGGGGTCGCCCATGGCGTCGCGTCCGAATCGGGTCGGTGCGATGTTGCGTTGCTTCAAAAAGTTTTCCACGTCACGAATGATATTCACGTTTTGTCTTCCCGTTCGGATCGACTCGGCGTGTGTGTAAATTCCAATCCATTTCCTACTTGTCTAGGAAAAAACTTATAGTTAGGATCGCGTTCATGACAGAGGACGCTCGGGCCACTTTGGAACGGCTGTGCAGTGAGCGCGGCGAAAATTTTGCGGCCTTGTCTCGGCTGGTCGGGCGCAACGACGCCTATATTCAGCAGTTCCTGAGGAAAGGAACGCCGCGCCGTCTGGGCGAATCGGAGCGGCGCACGCTGGCGCGATATTTCGACATTCCCGAATCGATGCTTGGCGGCCCGCCGGGCGAAACACTCGCGACCCCCGACACGCTGATCGCCGTGACCCGGAGCGACGTGCGCGCGTCAGCGGGTCCGGGCGCGATTCCGGGGGAAGAGCGGAGCCGTCCCTATTTCGCGTTCGACGCAAAGTGGCTGCGCGCACTGACGTCGTCACCGGCGTCGAGCCTGTCGGTGATCCGGGTCGAGGGCGATTCGATGGCACCGACATTGAATGCGGGCGACGATATCCTGGTCGACCTGGCGGCGTGCCACGACCATCTGCGCGACGGAATCTGGGTCTTGCGGGTGGACGGCACCTTGCTCGTCAAGCGGCTGGCGCTTCATCCGGTTGGAAGGAGGGTGACGGTCCAGTCGGACAATCCGGCTTATGGCGACCTTCCCGATTGTGGACTCGACGAGATCGACTGCATCGGCCGCGTCATCTGGTCGGGGCGGCGGATCGCGTGAGCGCTGGCGTCGAAATCCGACGCCTCGGACGCGACGACCTGCCATCGATGCGCGCGGCCAACATACTCTTCGCGCAGGTGTTCGAAGATCCGGAAAGCTATCTGTCGGCGCCGCCAGACGATGATTATCTCACCGAATTGCTGGCCAATCCGGACTTCATCATGCTGGCCGCATTCCAGGCTGACGACATTGTCGGCGCGCTTGCCGCTTACGGACTGCCCAAGTTCGAGCAGGCGCGGCGGGAGGTGTACATCTACGATCTAGCGGTCCGCGCCGAGCACCGCCGCGTCGGTGTCGGGACGGCGTTGATCGAGGCGCTGAAGCCGATCGCTCGCGAAATGCGCGCCTGGATGATCTTCGTGCAGGCCGATCCGCCCGATGAGCCAGCGGTCGCGCTCTACGACAAATTAGGCGTGCGAGAGAGCGTCCTTCATTTCGACATCAGCCCCGACGGTGATCGATAAGCCAGACGATCAGCGCGATCACGACTCCGACCGCGAAGCCGACCAGCATCCACTGGATCGGCTCGCCGCGACCGGCGCCATACAGCGCGCCGAGGACCGGCGTCAGAAAGAGAAAGATTCCGCCTGCGGCGGGGGTGCGCTTGGCCATGGCCCGTCCATGCCCACCATCCCGCTGCGGAGCAAGCAAGGACATGGTTGACGCTTCGTTGACCGCGTCCGTCACCCGATCCGAAACAGGGCGCGGGTTAATGGGGGTGATGGACGTCGAAAACCCCACGCTTTTCATCTCCGGTCGCGCCGCGCTGACCGATGCCGCCATGCTGATCGATGCCTATGGCGACGATGCGGGATTCGAGGCCGCAGCCCGCGCCGAAAGCAGCCGCGACAAGGGCAATGTCATCCGCTTTTGCCACTGGCGGCAGATCGAGCGGGTCATCGTCACGCTCAGCGATCGGGCGGTCACCGGGACGGTTCACTAAGTCGTTTTTTTTCAACGCTGTTGCGCGAAGGCAGTAGCGCAGCGTCGAGGGCCGCCCTAGGCATATCGCTTATGAGTAAGCGGGGCGCGGGGCGAACAGCCGCCGACATTTTATGGGCAGGCTGCGCCGTCATCGCGATCGGGGCCGCGCCCGCGCGTGCGCAGACGGCGCCGCCGCTGCCGCCGGTCGAGCCGGGTGAACTCGATCCGTCGGCGCCGCTTGACCCGATGCCTGACCTTGGCGTCGACTGGCCCGATTTGAACACGCCCGACCCGGAGCTTCCGCCGACGGTCGAAGGCGTTGCGCCGGACACTGCCGAGGAGGCGGTCGAGGAAGCCGCCGAGCAGGTCAGCGATGCCAGTGCGTCGCTCGACAGCCGCTGGTCGCTGAGCGGATTGCAGGCGCTCGATCCGGAATTGGCGGCGACCGTCCGCGAGGAATTCGACAAGAGGTCGGTGCTGGAAGCGGAGCGCAAGGACGACACCAACGCCGCGCAGATCGACCGCCGTGCGCGTGCCGATGCCGAACTGCTGGCCGAGATCCTGCGCAGCCAGGGCTATTACGACGCGACGGTCGAAACGCTCATCCAGCCGAGCGGCGGCGACGTGTCGGTCGAGCTCGCGGCGGTGCCGGGCGCTCGATACACGTTCCAGACGGTCGAGCTCCCCGGACTCGATCAGGCCGCCGGCGCCGAGGCGACGCGTTTGCGCGAGGCGTTCGCGGTCAAGGCGGGCGATCCGGTCGTGGCGCAACAGGTGATCGATGCCGGCATCGCGCTGCAGGTCGCGCTTGGCGAGCGCGGCTTCGCCACGGCCAAGGTTGGCGAGCAGGATATCGTCGTCGATCATGAACAGCAGGTCGCCCGGCTCGTCCTGCCGGTGGCGCCCGGACCGGTCGGCAAGTTCGGCCAGATCACCGTCACTGGCGAGCCGCCATTCTCGGCGCGTCACGTCGGGCTGATCGCGCGTTTCCGCCCGGGCGATCGGTTCGAACAGAGCGAGGTCGACGACCTTCGCCGTGCGCTGATTGCGACCGGACTGGTGGCCTCGGTCGAGGTGACGCAGGTGCCGCGCGACGAGGGCCGGGTGATCGACCTGGCGGTAAAGCTCGACCCGGCGCCGGCGCGGACGATCGCGGGCGAGGTCGGTTTCGGCACGGGCGAAGGCTTCCGCGCCGAAGCGAGCTGGCAGCATCGCAACTTCTTCAATCCTGAGGGCGCGCTGACGCTTCGTGGCGTCGCGGGGACGCAGGAGCAACTGGCGTCGGTGTCGCTTCGCCGCGCCAACTGGCGACGGCGCGACCAAGTGCTCAGCGCCCAGGCGCTCGCGAGTCATGTCGATCGCGACGCCTATGAGGCGCGGACGATCTCGCTGTCGGGTGGCTTCGAGCGCCAGAGCAACTTCATCTGGCAGAAGAAATGGACGTGGAGCCTCGGCGCCGAGCTGATCGCCACCAAGGAGCGAGATACGATCGAAGCGACGGGCGAGGAGCGGCGCCGGACCTTCTTCATCGCCGCGTTGCCGGGGAGCCTTGGCTATGACGGCACCGACGACCTGCTCGACCCAACCAAGGGCTTCCGCCTGCTCGGCCGGGTTTCGCCCGAGCTGAGCTTCCAGGGCGGCACCTTTCCCTATGCACGTGCGCAGTTCGACGCGAGCGCCTACCGCTCGGTCAGTGAGCGGGTGGTCGCGGCCGGACGCGTCAGGCTGGGCACCATCGTCGGGGCGACCCGCGACGACGTCGCGCCGTCGCGGCGGTTCTACGCGGGCGGTGGCGGATCGGTGCGCGGTTACGGCTACCAGCGGCTTGGCCCGCAGGATCTCAATGGCGATCCGATCGGCGGGCGCAGCTTGGCCGAATTCAGCCTGGAAGCGCGCATCCGCCTGAGCAGCTTCGGCGGCAATTTCGGGATCGTTCCGTTCATCGATGGGGGCACGCTGTCGACCAAGCCGGTTCCTGACATGGGCAATTGGCAGTTCGGCGCGGGCATCGGCCTTCGTTATTACTCCAGCTTCGGCCCGATCCGCATCGACGTGGGAACGCCGCTCAACCGGCAGGAGAATGACAGCCGGATCGCGGTCACGGTCAGCCTGGGTCAGGCCTTCTGATGACGACGACCACCGTCGAGGACGCGAACAATGGCGAACGCATCGTCGTGTCGCGGCGACGGCGGTGGGGGCGGCAGCTTGCCAAGGAATTCGGCGTTCTTCTGCTGGTCCTGCTGGGTCTCGCGGCGGGCGCGCTCATCATGCTCGACACCGCGCCGGGGCATCGCTTCATCGTCGATCGCCTGTCGCGTTTCGAGACGGCGACAGGCCTCAACATCAAGGTCGCGCGGATCGACGGGTCGATCTACGGCGAAGCCCGGTTGCGGGGCGTGACGGTCAGCGATCCGACCGGGGTGTTCCTGACCAGCCCGGAAATCACGCTCGACTGGGCGCCGGGCGCCTGGCTCTACAATAGCCTGCATATCGACAGGCTCGAATCGAGGCTGGTGCGCCTGGAGCGGCTGCCGCGGCTGAAACCGTCGGGGAAGAAGGCAGCGCTGCTGCCTTCGTTCGACATCCATATCGGCCAGCTGAAGATCGACCGGTTGGAGCTGGCGAGGGGAGTCACCGGCACTGCACGAACCGGCAGCGTTCGCGGTGAAGCGACGATCCGCGCAGGGCGGGCGATGGTCGGGCTGCAACTGGCGATGCTCGACGGCGACCGGGTGGCGGCGCGGCTCGACGCCGAGCCCGATCGCAATCGCTTCGACCTCGACGTTCGCGCGATCGCCCCTGCCGACGGGCTGATCCCGACGCTCACGGGCCTCAAGCGCCCGATCGATCTCACAATCGGTGGCGACGGGAGTTGGACGCGTTGGCGCGGGGCGGCGCAGCTGCTGGTCGATCGCAGGCAGTCCGCGACGCTGGCGCTGGCGGCGGATTCGGGACGGTATCGCTTGTCGGGTGTGCTCGACGGGCGGCCGTTCGTCGGTCCCGGCCTGCGACCGCTGATCGCGACATCGGTCAAGGTCGATGGCGCTGCGACCTTCGCCGACAGTGTTCTGGACGGGCAACTGACGCTGGCATCGTCGGCGCTGCGCGCGGTCGCACGCGGTGGGGTCGACCTGGCCGCGAGCGAGTATCGACAGGTGCGGCTCGGTGTCGACCTGCTCAAGCCGTCAGCGCTTTATCCGACCATGTCCGGGCGCAACGTGCGGCTGTTGCTCACGCTCGACGGGGCGATGGAGCGCGCCGATTTCGCCTATCGCCTGACCAGCCCACAGGTCGCGATCGACACGACCGGCTTCCGCAACGTTCGCGCGGAAGGTCGCGGCCGCCTATCGCCGTGGCCGATGCGCGTGCCGCTGCTGCTGAAGGCCGGTGCGATCACCGGGGTTGGCGACGTCGCCGGGGGTATTCTCGGCAACCTCAGCATCGACGGCATGCTGGCAATCACGCCCGACCTCATTCGCGGGGACAAGCTCAAGCTGCGCAGCGACAAGCTCAATGGGCTCGTCAGCGTGCTGCTCGACCTCAAGACCGGCCGGTTCGACCTTGCGTTGTCGGGCGGGCTCAAGCGCTATCTCGTGCCGGGCCTTGGGATCGTCGATGTCGAAACCGTATTCCGCGTGGTGCCCGGGCCGGGCGGAAAGGGATCGCGGATCGTCGGCAACGCGGTCGCGCAGGTGCGCCGCCTCGACAACAGCTTCTTCGCCAGCCTGGCCGGCGGATTGCCGCGTTTAACCACTAACCTTGAGCGCGGCGCGGACGGGGTGATCCGCTTCACCAACCTGCAAATCGTCGCACCGAAGCTGCGCTTGTCGGGGCAGGGGATGCGTCGGCGTGACGGCACCTTCCTGGTCGAGATGCGCGGTCGCCAGTCGGAATATGGGCCGCTTCGGCTTCGGCTCGACGGTCAGATCGATCGCCCGAAGGTCGAGCTATTCCTCGACCGACCAATGGACTCGCTTGGCTTGCGCGACGTTCGGCTGTTCCTGGCGCCGGCGGGATCGAACTTCGATTTCCGAGCCAACGGCCAGTCGCGGCTGGGACCGTTTACGACCAACGGGCAGATCTTGCTTCCCCGCGGCGGGCGCGCGTCGATCGCCATTGCCGCGCTGAACGTGGCGGGGACGACGGCGCGTGGGACGATGCGCAGCGATCCGGGCGGATTCAGCGGCTTGCTGAGACTGGCCGGCGGGGGGCTCGACGGAACGCTCGGCTTCATGCCGGTCGCGGGTAGCCAGAAAATCGAAGCGCATTTGACCGCGACCAATTTCAGCACGGCGGGCCCACCGGCGCTCAGCGTTCGGCAGGGGCGGATCGATGGGTCGATCCTGCTTGCGCCCGGGCGGACGACGCTCGACGGCGTGGTCAGCGCGCAAGGCCTGACGACGGGCGGATTCACGCTGGCGCGGCTGACCGCCAACGCGCGGCTGGTGAACGGCAGTGGGCAGGTGCGCGGCGCGGTGCAGGGGTCGCGCGGGACGCCGTTCAACCTGACCGGATTTGCCGACATCACGCCGGACCAGATCCGCGTCACCGCACGCGGGCAGGTTGCTCGGCGGCCGCTGACGCTCGACAGCCCAGCGATTATCACGCGCGTGGCGGGCGGATGGGAAGTGGCGCCGACGCGCGTCCGCTTCGGAAGCGGACGCGGCGTCCTGTCGGGTCGCACCGGCGACAGTCCGGCGCTTCGTGCGGACATCCAGTCAATGCCGCTCGACCTGCTTGAAGTGTTCGTGCCGCGCGCCGGTCTGGGCGGCATCGCCAGCGGGCGCGTCGAGTATCGCTGGGAGAATGGGCAGCCTGCCGGCAGCGCGAACATTCGTGTCCGCGGGCTCACTCGGGCGGGCCTGGTCTTGGCGTCGAAGCCGATCGACGTCGGCATCAACGCCGTGCTTGCCAACGGGCGCGCGTCGATGCGCGCGGTAGCGGTCAGCGACGGCAAGACGATCGGCCGCGCGCAGGCACGGGTCGCACCGCTGGGCCGTGGCCCGATCGTCGCCGAACTGATAAATGCGCCGATGCAGTTGCAGCTTCGCTATGCGGGGCCGGCCGATACGCTGTGGCGATTGTCAGGGATCGAGATCTTCGACCTGTCGGGACCGATTGCGGTCGGCGCGGACATCAGCGGGCGACTGGTCGATCCGCAGATTCGCGGTTCGATCCGCGCGCAAGGCGCGCGGCTGGAAAGCGCGGTCACGGGCACGGTGATCGAGGGGCTCACCGCAAACGGTCGCTTCAACGGGTCGCGGCTGGTGCTCTCGGGGGTGAGCGGCACGACGCCCGGCGGCGGCACGCTGACGGGTGGCGGGACGGTCGACTTCGGCGGGGGCGCGACCGCGCTGTCGCTCGACTTCGCCGCGACCCGCGCGAGGGTGCTCGACCGGGGCGACATTGCCGCAACGGTGACCGGGCCGATCCGCGTCCGCTCCGACGGGACCGGCGGGACGATCAGCGGCGACCTCCGACTGGTCGGCGGACGATTCACGCTGGGGCAGGCCAGCGCCGCGGCATCGGTTCCGCAGTTGCAGGTTCGTCATGTCGGACGCGAGGTCGAGACCGATATCGACGTTGCCGAGCTCACGCCGTGGCGCCTTGACCTCAAGGTGTCGGGCGGGCCGATCGAGGTTCGCGGGCTCGGCATCGACAGCCGCTGGCGCACCGACCTGACCATCGGCGGGGCGGTCAATGCGCCGCGCATGACCGGCCGCGCCGACCTCATTCGCGGTGAGTATGAGTTTGCCGGACGCGGTTTCAGGCTGGAGCGCGGGATCATTCGCTTCCGCGGCGAAAGCCCGCCCGATCCGCTGCTCGACATCCGTGCCGAGGCGCAGGTGCAGGGGCTCGACGCCAGCGTCATCGTCACGGGAAGTGGGCTTCGTCCCGAAATCCGCTTCGCGTCGGTCCCGCAGCTGCCCGAGGACGAATTGCTGTCGCGGATCCTGTTCGGCACCTCAATCACCAACCTTTCCGCGCCCGAGGCGCTGCAACTGGCGTCGGCGATCGCTGCGCTGCAGTCGGGATCGGGCAATCTCGATCCGATCAACGCTGTGCGGCGTGCGATCGGGCTCGACCGGCTGCGCATTCTGCCGGCCGACGTCGCGACCGGGCAGAAGACGGCGATTTCGGCGGGCAAATATATCGGCCGCCGCCTGTTCGTCGAAGTGATCACCGACGGGCAGGGCTATTCGGCCACCCGGGTGGAATATCAGGTCACGCGCTGGCTCTCGCTGCTGTCGAGCATTTCGACGATCGGACGGACCAGCGCCAACGTTCGGGTGTCGAGAGACTATTGAGCGTTGCGCCGCGCTGACGTCGCGCTAGGCTCCGCGCAACGAAGCGGGGGCAAGACATGAAGAACTGGAATTTTCGGAAAGCGGTGCTGACGCGCGAAGAGATGCCCGAGGAGCATCGATTGGCGCAGTCGTTGTCATGGCCGCACCTGATCGCGCTCGGTGTCGGGGCAATCGTCGGCACCGGGATCCTGACTCTGATCGGTGTCGGCGCGGGCAAGGCGGGACCGGCGGTCATAGTCAGCTTCGCCATCGCGGGGGTGATCTGCGCCTGCGCCGCGCTCGCTTATGCCGAGGTCGCGACGATGATTCCCGCATCGGGAAGCGCCTACACGTACTCCTATGTCGTTTTCGGCGAACTGCTCGCTTGGATCGTAGGCTGGTCGCTGATCCTGGAATATAGCCTGGTCGTCAGCGCGGTCGCGGTCGGCTGGTCGGGCTATGCCGCGCCATTGGCGCACATTCCGTTCGCGTTGGCGAACGGGCCCGAGCTTGGCGGGATCGTCAACCTTCCCGCGATCGCGATCATTGCGGTGGTGGCGGGCCTGCTGATCGCGGGCACGCGCGAGAGCGCCAACCTCAATGCCGCGCTGGTGCTGGTGAAGCTGGCCGCGCTGGCATTGTTCATCATCGTCACGCTGCCCTTCTTCGACGCTGCCAATTTCGATCCGTTCATGCCCAACGGCTTCCCGCGCAGCGGGCCGTCGGGGAGCGAGGTGGGCGTGATGGCCGCGGCGGCGATCATCTTCTTCGCCTTCTACGGATTCGACGCGATCGCCACGGCGGCGGAGGAGGCCAAGAACCCCGATCGCGACCTCGCCATCGGGATCGTCGGTTCGATGCTGCTGTGCGTGGTGATCTACATGGCGGTCGCCGCGACCGCGATTGGCGCGATTGCTTACACCCGCTTTGCCGACAGTCCCGAGCCGCTGGCGCTGATCCTGCGCGAACTCAATCAGCCTTGGGCGGCATGGTTCCTGGCGGTGTCGGCGGTGATCGCGCTTCCGACCGTGATCCTCGCGTTCTTCTTCGGGCAGAGCCGCATCTTCTTCACCATGGCGCGCGACGGCCTGTTGCCGCCCGCCCTCGCCAAGGTGTCGAGCCGCGGGTCGCCGGTGCGGATCACGATCTTCACCGCCGTCATCGTCGCGATCATCGCGGGCATCTTTCCGCTCGACGAGATTGCCGCGCTGGCCAATGCGGGCACGTTGTGCGCGTTCGTCGCGGTCTGCGCGGCGATGCTGGTGATGCGGGTGCGCGAGCCTCACCGGGAGCGGCGCTTCAAGACACCGCTGCCGTGGGTGATCGGGATCGCCGGGATCGCGGGCTGCCTGTGGCTGTTCGCATCGCTGCCGTCGAAGACACAGCTCTATTTCGTGCTGTGGAACGTGATCGGCTTTGTGGTGTACCTCGTCTACTCGTCGCCGCTGGCGCATCGGACGCGCGCCGCGCGTGGCTGAGGCTGGCTCGCGGCAACGGCTGACCAACATCGTCGGGGGATCGGCGGGAAATCTGGTCGAATGGTTCGACTGGTACGTCTACGCCGCCTTCGCGCTCTATTTCGCGCCGAGCTTCTTTCCCGAAGGCGACCAGACGGCGCAACTGCTGTCAACCGCCGCGGTGTTCGCGGTGGGGTTCATCATGCGCCCGATCGGGGCGTGGGTGATGGGCATCTACGCCGATCATCGCGGGCGGAAGGCGGGCCTCAGCCTGTCGGTCAGCCTGATGTGCCTCGGCTCGCTCGCGATCGCGGCGGCGCCGACCTACGCGCAGATCGGGCTGTGGTCGCCCGCAATCCTCGTTGCCGCGCGGATGGTGCAGGGGCTCAGCCTTGGCGGCGAATATGGGTCAAGCGCGACCTACCTCAGCGAGATGGCCGGCGAGAAGCGCCGCGGCTTCTGGTCGAGTTTCCAGTACGTCACGCTGATCGCCGGCCAATTGGTCGCGCTGGCGTTGCTGCTGACGCTGCAGTCAGTGCTGGGCGAAGCCGCGCTCGAGGCGTGGGGATGGCGCATCGCCTTTGCGATCGGCGCGGTGCTTGCGGTCGTCGTCTTCATCATCCGCCGCCGCCTGACCGAGAGCGACAGCTATGTCGCGGTCGAGGCGATGGGGGCGGAGCGGCCCAAGTCGAGCGGCGCGAACCTGTTTCGCGACCATCCGCGCGAGGCGTTTCTCGTGATGGCGCTGACCGCGGGCGGCACGCTCGCCTTCTACGCCTACACGACCTACATGCAGAAATATCTCGCCAACACGGTCGGATTCGACCGCGCGACCGCGTCGCGGATCATGACGGTGGCGTTGGCAATCTTTATGTGCCTGCAGCCTGCTGCCGGATGGCTGAGCGATCGGGTGGGGCGCAAGCCGATCATGATCGCGTTCGGCGTCGCCGGCGTCCTGTTCACCTATCCGATCTTCGTGGCGTTGGAGAGCACGCGCGACCCGCTGACCGCCTTCGCGCTGGTGATGGCGAGCCTCGTCATCGTGACGGGCTACACGTCAATCAACGCCGTGGTGAAAGCCGAGCTGTTCCCGGGGCACATCCGGGCGCTCGGCGTCGCGCTGCCCTACGCCATCGCCAACACGATCTTCGGGGGGACGGCCGAATATGTCGCGCTGTGGCTGAAGGATGCCGGGTACGAGCGCTGGTTCTACGGCTACGTCACCGCGATCATCGCGCTCAGCCTGGTGACCTACATCACGATGCGCGACACCAAGCGGACCAGCCTGATCCGCGAGTGATCAGCGCTTGAGATAGCCTTCCAGGCTTTCGCGCAATTCCTCGACCGACTGGCGACGCCAGCCGTCGGCCCACGGGCTGTCGTCGTCGGCGACACGCGGGACGATGATCGCGGAGGAGCGGCCCGAGGCGACGTCGGGTCGAACCTGAGCGAGGGTCGAAAGGTCGAACGGCTGCGCGAACGCGAGGCCGACCTTGTCGCCGCAAGTCCAGCCGACCGTGGCGAAATGCTGTCCGGCCGCGCCGAGGTCGAGCAGCAGTTCGGCGCCCTTCGGATAGGTCAGCGGGCTTTCGACCAGCGCGCCATGTTCGGAAATGTTGCGAAGGCGCACGCGCTCGCAATTATGCTGGAACAGGATCTCGCCCATCCAGATCAGCGGATGGCGGCGCTCGGTGCGTCGCGAATTGGCGATTGCGTCGTCGTCTTCGGCAACGGCCGGCACCGGCGCGGCTTCCTCGTCGACCTTGATGTCGGGGAAGCTGCGGCGGACGACGTCGAGCAGGAGTGCGTCGCGCTTGGCGGGGTCGCACTCGATCCGGGTTTCGTGGGCGAATTCCAGGCCGACGCGGTCGCCGCGAAGCCAACGAACGGCGCATTCGAGTTCGGCGCCCTCGGCGAGGACGAGATCGACGCGATCCCACAGGCGTGGGCCGAATTCGGCCGAGACCATCGCGCCGCCGCCCGACAGGTTGATCAGTTCCACCTGATGAATCGTGCCGTTGTGGCGGAGGGTCGCGATCTCGCCGGTGAGGCGATGGCGATCTTCCTCACGTCCGTCGTAGGCGCGGGTCGCTTCGCGCGTGACTTCGATCGAGGACAGGTCGTCGGGCTCGACGCCGCGCGCCGATTTGTCGCGGACGACGGGATCGTCTCCGTGCAATCCCTTGCCCGAGAGGATCGCGGAGCGGAACTTGTTCATCGATGTGACCTCGCAAGCCATAATCGCGCGACTATGGCTTGCGAGGTCTTACGATAAGGTAAGCGGCACCTCCGCTCAGGAGGAACCCGAAGGCGCCCTCCTTTAGGAGGAATAGTACATGTCGTACTCGACCGGCGACGGCGTGGTTTCCCAGCGCATCACCTCTTCCCACTTGAGGTCGATGTAGGCGTCGATCTGGTCGGCGCTGAACACGTCGCCCTTGAGCAGGAAGTCCTTGTCGGCGGCGAGGCTGACGAGCGCTTCGCGGAGGGAGCCGCACACGGTCGGGACGTTGACCAACTCGGCCGGCGGCAGGTCGTACAGATTCTTGTCCATCGCCTCGCCCGGGTGGATGCGGTTCTGGATGCCGTCGAGGCCGGCCATCAGCAGCGCGGCATAAGCGAGGTACGGATTGGCCATTGCGTCGGGGAAGCGGAATTCGACCCGCTTCGACTTCTCGCCCGCGCCATAGGGAATGCGGCATGAGGCCGAGCGGTTGCGCGACGAGTAAGCGAGCAGCACCGGCGCTTCGAAGCCCGGGACCAGCCGCTTGTAGCTGTTGGTGGTCGGATTGGTGAAGGCGTTCAGCGCGCGGGCGTGCTTGATGACGCCGCCGATGAAATAGAGCGCCATCTCGCTGAGCCCGGCATAGCCATTGCCCGCGAACAGCGGCTTGCCGCCCTTCCAGATCGAGAAGTGGGTGTGCATGCCGCTGCCGTTATCCTGAGCGATCGGCTTGGGCATGAAGGTCGCGGTCTTGCCGTAAGCGTTGGCGACCATGTGCACGACGTACTTGTAGACCTGCATTCGGTCGGCCGTTTCGACCAGCTTGCCGTAGGTCAGGCCAAGCTCGTGCTGGGCGGCGGCGACTTCATGGTGATGCTTGTCGCAGGGCAGGCCCATTTCGAGCATGGTCGAAACCATCTCGCCGCGGATGTCGACGGCGCTGTCGACCGGCGCGACGGGAAAGTAGCCGCCCTTGGCGCGGGGACGGTGGCCAAGGTTGCCGCCTTCATATTCGCGGCCCGAATTGCCCGGAAGCTCGATATCGTCGATCTTGAAGAAGCTGGTCGCATAGCCGTCTTCGAAGCGGACGTCGTCGAACATGAAGAATTCGGCTTCGGGTCCGACGAAGACGGTGTCGCCGATGCCGGTCGCTTTCAGATAGGCCTCGGCGCGGGTGGCGGTCGAGCGGGGGTCGCGGGCGTAGAGTTCACCGGTCGATGGCTCGACGACGTTGCACACCAGAATCATCATCGGGGTCGAGGTGAACGGGTCGATGTAGGTCGCGTCGAGGTCGGGCATAAGGATCATGTCGCTCTCGTTGATCGCCTTCCATCCGGCGATCGAGGAACCGTCGAACATGAAGCCGTCGGTCAGCATATCCTCGTCGATGACCGAGGCGACCATGGTCAGATGCTGCCACTTGCCCTTGGGGTCGGTGAAACGAAGATCGACATACTCGATCTCATTTTCTTCGATCGATTTCAGGATGGTGGCAGCGGTGTTCGCCATGACGGACCTCTTGGAAAGGGAAAAAGAATCACCCGCGGCCCCCCGCCGCCGGTCTGCGCCACCGATTTGCAGAGCCCCCCGCCCGAGTCACGATGGCGGTGAAGAATTCACGTGGCTCGCGACGCCGTCAGGACCCGCAGTAGGGAGCCGCTATAGGAATCCGCGAGGGATCATCTAAAGGGTTCCTGGATCAGTCTTTTCAACCCGCCACCGGCACCTTCACACCTTCTGGAACCTCCCTTGAATCTCGACAGCGCACCGGCGGATTTGTCCGCAGCCGCCCTTGCAAAGGAGCCATTCGACGAAGGCTCGCTCAGCCGCTCCGAACTCGAGCGTCGCACCTTCGCGATCATCTCGCATCCTGACGCCGGCAAGACGACGCTGACCGAAGCGCTGCTCCAGTCGGCAGGCGCAATTCATGAGGCGGGGGAAGTGCGTGCGCGCGGCAACCGCCGACGCGCGCAATCGGACTGGATGAAGATCGAGCAGCAGCGCGGGATTTCCGTCACCAGCTCGGTGATGACGTTCCAGCGTCGGCATATCCTGTTCAACCTGCTCGACACGCCGGGGCACCAGGACTTTTCGGAAGACACCTATCGGACGCTGACGGCCGTCGATTGCGCGATCATGGTGATCGACGCGGCCAAGGGCATCGAGGCGCAGACGCGCAAGCTGTTCGAGGTGTGCCGCCTGCGAAACATCCCGATCATCACCTTCGTCAACAAGGTCGACCGCGAGGGTCTCAGCCCGTTCGATCTGCTGGACGAGGTTGCCGACAAGCTTCAGCTCGACGTCTCTCCGCAGAATTGGCCGACCGGGATCGGCGGTCTTTTCCATGGCCTCTACGACTTTCGGCGGGACGAGTTGCTGGTCGCGGATCGGTCCGACGGGCTGGCCTTGGGCGAAGTCGTGAAATGTTCGGGCATCGACGACGAGAGCACTTTGCGAGTCCTTCCATCAGAAGCCGCCGAGAGCCTGCGCGAGAATGGAGGTCTCGCCGCCGCTTCATACCCCGTGTTCGATTTGCAGGCGTTCCGGAACGGCGATCTCACGCCTGTCTTCTTCGGAAGCGCCCTGCGCAGTTTCGGAATCCAGCAGCTGCTCGACGGACTCGCCGACGATGGCCCTCCGCCCCAGACCCAGCCCGCCATTCCCGAGCCGGTCGACCCGTCGGAAAGCCGGCTGACCGGTTTCATCTTCAAGGTCCAGGCGAACATGGACCCCAATCACCGCGATCGGATCGCCTTCCTGCGGGTGTGCTCGGGCACGCTCGTGCGGGGCATGAAGGTCACCAACACGCGCTCTCGCAAGGCGCTGGCGGTTCACAACCCGATCACCTTTTTCGCCCGCGATCGTGAACTCGCCGAGGGCGCGGTGGCTGGCGACATTGTCGGGATCCCCAACCACGGCACGCTTCGCGTCGGGGACACGCTGACCGAAAAGGGCGATGTCGCTTTTACTGGCCTGCCGGACTTCGCCCCCGAAATCCTGCGGCGCGTCGTCCTGAGCGACCAGATGAAGGTCAAGCAGATGCGCCGCGGGCTCTCGGACCTTGCCGAGGAAGGCGTGATCCGCCTGTTCAAGCCGGCGATCGGCTCGCAATGGATCGTCGGCGTCATCGGCGAGCTCCAGCTTGAAGTGCTGGCGACGCGGATGGAGCAGGAATATGGCGCGAAAATCGACTTCGAGCCGTCGCCTTTCGACGTAGCGCGCTGGCTGAGGTCGAAAAGCCCCGTCGAGTTGAAACGCTTCATCGAGGCGAACCATTCGCGCATTGCCGCGGACCAGGACGACACGCCGGTCCTGCTGATGCGAAACTCGTGGGAGTTCGATCGTTTCGTCAAGGATTGGCCTGAGATTGAGTTCGCGGCGGTGCGGGAGCGCAATTGATGTCCGACCGTCTGAAGGTGATTCTTCAGCACCTGCTCCCGAAGCACGGGATCACGTCCTTTGCGGGCCGTGTCGCCCGGTCCGAAGGCGGCGCGCTGACGACGCGGTTGATCCGCTGGTTTGTCGACAAATACGGCGTCGACATGTCGGAGGCCGCCGACCCCGACATCGCCAGCTACAAGAGCTTCAACGACTTCTTCACCCGGCCACTCAAGGCCGGTGCCCGACCACTGGCAGACGCGGATTTCATCTGCCCGGTCGACGGCGCGATCAGCCAGCTGGGCGCGATCGACGATCACCATATCGTTCAGGCCAAAGGCCACCGCTTCACGACCACCGAGCTATTGGGTGGCGACACCGCTTTGGCGGCGACGTTTCGCAACGGTAGCTTCGCCAATCTCTATCTGTCGCCCAAGGATTATCACCGGCTGCACATGCCGTGCGACGGAAAGCTGGTGCGTATGGTCTACGTCCCCGGCGCTCTATTCTCGGTCAATCCGACCACGGCGCGGGGCGTCCCCAACCTGTTCGCACGCAACGAGCGAGTCGTCTGCGTCTTCGAATCGCCCGAGCATGGGCCGTTCGTGATGGTGCTGGTCGGCGCGACGGTTGTCGGCAGCATGGCGACGGTCTGGCACGGCGTCGTCAACGCGAAGCGTGGGGGCGGGGTGTCGACCTGGGCCTATGACGCGGAGCCGGTCGTGCTTCGGAAGGGTGAAGAAATGGGCCGCTTCCTGCTGGGATCGACCATCGTCATGCTCTTTCAGCCGGGCACGATCCGCTTCAACGCGAACTGGGCGCCCGAACGTCCGGTCCGCCTTGGCGAAAAGATGGGCGATCGCCCGGTTATCGGTGCGCCGGTCTTCTAGCGCTTCCGCACGAACTCGGCACGAAGCACAAGGCCCTTGATCCCGTCGAATTTGCAGTCGATTTCCTGGCTGTCGCCGGTCAGCCTGATCGACTTGATCAGCGTCCCGCGCTTGAGCGTCTGACCGGCACCTTTCACGTCCAGATCCTTGATGAGGGTGACCTGATCACCGTCGGCGAGGAGATTGCCGACCGAGTCCCGGACTTCTACCTTAGCGTCAGTGTCGAGCTTCAGCGACATCTCCGCAGCGGGCCGCCACTCGCCGCTGTCCTCGTCGTAGATGTAGTCTTCATTCGACACGATTATCTCCAATGGTTTCGGCCTGACTGGCAACCCCGCCCATCGACCTCGGCAGTTCTAGAAGGACCGTCGTTGCGCGCCTGTCAGCATCCGCAGCAGCATCGCCACGGGCCGGGGCACGCCGACCTTTCCTTCCAGCCACAAACTGACCGCCGACCGACTGACGCCGATCGCGGCGGCAAGGTCGGCCTGGGTCCGATAACCGAGCGCGCGCATGTGCCGGCGGAGTTCTTCCGGCGCCATCGAGGCCTTGAGATCGGAATTCGGCGTATCGGGCATCAGATCGCGTCCGCGCCCCGGTCCCCCGTCCGAATGCGGATGGCCTGCTCGACCGGAATGACGAAGATCTTGCCGTCGCCGATGCGACCGGTGCGGGCGGCGATCTCGATCGCCTCGACGGTGCGATCGGCGAGCTCGTCCTCGACCACCACCTCGATCTTCACCTTTGGAAGGAAATCGACGACATATTCGGCGCCGCGGTAGAGTTCGGTATGGCCTTTCTGCCTGCCGAATCCCTTGACCTCGGTCACGGTGATCCCACTGACCCCGACCTCGTGAAGCGCGTCCTTCACGTCGTCGAGCTTGAACGGCTTGATGATCGCTTCGATCTTCTTCACGTCAGCTTCGCTCCTTTGGCTATGCGATCGTCTTAGCGCGAGCGGGGCGGGAAGCGCCACCGGTTGAGGCGATTTAGCCGTCGAGCCGTGCGATCCTGTCCAATCTCTGCCGCAATTCCCGTTCAGTCAGGTGGCTATGAAAGCGATAATTCTTTCCGCCGGCCAAGGGTCGCGCCTCGGCGCATTGACGCACGATCGCCCCAAATGCCTGATCGAATTCAACGGTCGCAGCCTCCTCGACCGGCAACTCGACACGCTGGCTGCCAACGGGATCGAGGAAGTGGTGGTCGTCACCGGCTTCCGCGATGACCAGATCGAGGCGGTGCTGGCGAGGCGTACGGGATTGCCGCGCGTTCGGACCGTGTTCAATCCCTTCTACAAGGTCGCCGACAACCTTGGCTCGCTCTTCGTGGCGCGGGAGGAATTGGACGGGGACGTGATCGTCTGGAACGGTGACACGCTGGTCAGCGACGAACTGATGGCGCGGGTCGTGGCCAATCGCGACCAGGACGGTATCTGCGTCACGATCGACCGCAAGGACCGCTACGACGACGACGACATGAAGGTCATCGCGGGCGAAAGCGGTCGTCTTCGCGCGATCGGCAAGCGCATCTCGACGGGCGTCAACGCCGAGTCGATCGGTTTGCTGGCGTTCCGCGGCACCGGCGCCTCGCAGTTTCGCGACGCGATCGAACGGGCGATGCGCACCACCGAGGGCACCACGATCTGGTACCTTCGCGTCATTCACCACCTCGCGCAGAATGGCGACGTGTGGACGCTCGACATCTCGGGCGAGCAGTGGGGTGAAGTCGATTTCCCCGAAGACGTGGAGAGCGCGGAGGCGCTGTGCCAGTCGTGGGATGAAACGACGAAGGTCGAAGCCGCCTGAGGCTTAGCCGTAGGGCGGCTTGTCCAACTCCGCCGGGCTCTTCGTGAAAATCTCGCAGGCTCCGTCGGTAATGCCGATCGAATGTTCGAACTGCGCCGAAAGTGACCGATCGCGGGTGACGGCCGTCCAACCGTCGTCGAGGATCTTCACGTCCGCGCGGCCGATGTTGATCATCGGTTCGACGGTAAAGAACATTCCCGGCTTCAGCTCGGGGCCGGTGCCGGGGCGTCCGGCGTGGACGACTTCGGGACTGTCGTGAAACAGGCGGCCGAGGCCGTGCCCGCAGAAATCGCGGACCACTCCGTAGCGATGCTTTTCGGCATGAACCTGGATGGCGTTGCTGATGTCGCCGAGGCGATTGCCCGGGCGGGCCTGCTCAAGCCCCAGCATGAGGCATTCGTAGGTGACATCGACCAGCTTGCGCGCCTTCAGCGGCACATCGCCGGCGAAATACATGCGGCTCGAATCGCCGTGCCAGCCGTCGAGGATCGGGGTGACGTCGACGTTGACGATGTCGCCGTCCTTGAACGGCTTGTCCCCCGGGATGCCGTGACACACGACATGGTTGATCGAGATGCAGCTGCTTTTGGAATAGCCGCGGTAGCCCAGCGTCGCCGGAACCGCGCCGGCGTCCAGCATCATCGTGCGGGCGAGGTCGTCGATCTCAGCCGTCGTCACGCCGGGAACGACGTGCGGGGCGAGACGGTCGAGGATGCTCGCCGCCAGCTGGCCGGCGCGACGCATGCCCTCGAACGCTTCCGGGCCATGCAGCTTGATGACATGGCTTCGGGCTTCGGTACGGTCTTCTGGGGCGACGTGGATATATTCGGTCATCGGGTGCAAATAGGGTAGCAGCACGCAAAAGTCGATTGGAGGCGGACGAGGTGAGCAGGATTTGGACCGCCGGGCTGGTGGTGATTGGCGACGAGATCCTGTCCGGACGCACCCAGGACAAGAATGTCGCGCAATTGGCGACGTGGCTGAACGTCCAGGGCATTCGCTTGTCGGAAGTGCGGGTCGTCGCCGATGTCGAGGAGCGGATCGTCGAGGGAATCGATGCGCTGCGCCACGCCAACGACTATTGCTTCACGACGGGCGGGATCGGTCCGACCCACGACGACATCACCGTCGATGCCGTGGCGCGGGCGCTGGGCGTCCCGGTCGTGATCCATCCCGAAGCGAGGGAAATCCTGGAGCGATATTACGCCGACAAGGGCGGTCTGAACGAGGGACGGTTGCGGATGGCGCGGGTGCCGGAAGGCGCATCGCTGATCCCCAACCGCATGTCGGGCGCGCCGGGCATCAAGATCGGCAATCTGTTCGTCATGGCGGGCGTCCCGCACATCACCGCGGGGATGCTCGACGCGCTGACCGGGACGCTCGAGGGTGGGCGCCCGGTCCAGTCGGTGACCGTCGGCGCCTATGCGCCGGAGAGCGAAGTGGCCGAACTGCTAAAGACGACCGAGCAATCCGCCAACGGCGTCGCCATCGGCAGTTACCCGTTCTTCAAGGAAGGACGGGTCGGGGCAAATTTCGTCGTGCGGAGCGAGGATGCCGACCAAGCGTCAAGCGTCGCGGCGGTGCTGGCGAAGGGTTTGGAAGATCTTGGCTATCCCGCGGTGTCGGGCGGGATCTAGGCCTTCAACGAAGTTAACGGATCCTCGCTTGCAACGAAAGCGGGCCCGAACCTACAAGTCGTCGAGGCCACCAAGTGGCGGAATGTCAGTAAATCACAGGGGGCAATGATCGAACGCCAACTTTCGCTGTCGACGGTGCTCATCCTGCTTTCCTACTCGGTAATGCTCGCCGGGGGCCAAGTGCTCTTCAAGCTCGCCGCCCTTCGCTACAAACCCAGTGGCAGAGTGGTCGACGATGTCCTCGCGATGGCGCTGAACCCATTCCTTGTCGCTGCGATCATGCTCTACGCAGGACTGTCGGCCCTGTGGGTTTGGGTGTTGACGTTCGTACCGTTGTCGATCGCCTATCCATTCGTCGCGCTGGCCTTCATTCTCGCCGTCGCGAGTGGGCCGCTACTGTTCGGCGAAGCCTATTCGATCCGACTTGCGATCGGCGGAGCCTTGGTGATTGCGGGACTGCTTATCATCACCAGCTGAGCCCGCCGCTGGAGATTCTCGGCAAATCGTGGTTAACTCGCCCTGCGAGGAATTCGTTAACTATCTTCGCCTAGTCCTTCATTGATTGGGACAGGGGGTGGGGTTGCACAAATTCGTCCATACCGGACCGTTGACCGCGCAGGACAACGTCACATTCGACCGCAGCGGCGACGGCCTGTCGCTGCTGCCGCGCCGGCACCCGCCGCTACTGCTGTGGGGCGCACTGAGCTTCTGTGTGGGCATCGTCATGTATTTGGCTGGCGTTCTCCTCGTCTTCCCGCGCTATTTGCTCGGGCTTCCAACCATCCTGGACCAGGCCAGTGAGTGGCTGGTTTGGTACAGCGGTGTTCCGATCGTTCTTGGCATCATGCTGGCTTTGGTCGACCTGCTGTGGCTGTTCACCGGTCGAAAGGCGCATGCGCCGGTCCGCTACGAGCCGCCGGCCAATCGCGCGGTCACCGTCGCGCTCACTGCCTACAACGACGAAGAAAGCATTGCCGACGCGGTGGCGGACTTCCTGTCCCATCCACTCGTCCGTCGAGTAATCGTCGTCAGCAATAACAGCAGCGATCGAACCTTCGAGCGGGCGGTCGAGGCGGGGGCGATCACGTTTAACGAGATCAATCCCGGTTATGGACAATGCGTCCATCGCTGCCTGCGCGAGGCGGCGCAGTTCGACGACACCGAGATGGTCGTCCTGTGCGAAGGTGACATGACCTTCCGGGCCTACGACATCGAAAAGCTTCTGGCCTATGCCCCGCACAGCGACATCGTGAACGGGACTCGCACCGCCGAACCACTACGGCAACCGGTCACCCAGTTGAGCACCTTCATGTATTACGGCAACGTCTTCGTCGGGAAGCTGCTGGAGGCCAAGCATTTGGGGCGGGGGACGATCACCGACGTGGGAACGACCTACAAGCTCTGCCGGCGCGAGCGATTGCTCGACCTGCTGCCGCGCCTAGACCCGACCGTGAACCTCGAGTTCAACGCTTATTTCCTCGATACGGCGCTGGCCAGTGGCCATGTGCTGGTCGAGTGCCCGATCACGTTCCACAAGCGAGTGGGCGTGAGCAAGGGCGGCAACATCAACAACCTGCGTGGTCTTCGCGTCGGTTTGGCGATGATTCAAGGGATCGTCTTCGGCTGGAAAGGCGCGAGATGATCGACGGATACCACGACACGCGCCTGTCTTTCGACCGGCGCCGGAACACAGTGTGGAAGGCGCTGTGGGAATATTATTTCAAGGCGCGGGTTCCCAGCGACGGCTGCGTGCTCGACCTTGGTTGTGGGCATGGCGAATTTATCAACAATGTGGTGGCGAAGCGCCGCATCGGTCTCGACCTGTGGGACGGGATTTCGTCTAGTCTCGCGTCGGGCGTGAAGCCGATCGTGGCGAGCGTTTCCGACCTCTCGGCAGTCGCCGACGACAGTGTCGACTTCGCCTTCGCAAGCAACCTGATCGAGCACATTCCACAGACCGAGTTTGCAAAGGTGCTGGAACAGCTGAGCGTCAAGCTCACGAAGCGAGGCACCCTGACGCTGATCCAGCCCAACTACCGTTTCGCCTATCGAGAATATTTCGACGATTACACGCACGTCGCCGTCTATTCGCATATCAGCCTTGCCGATTTCATCGAGGCGCACGGGTGGGAAATCATCGAGGTTCGCCCGCGTTTCCTGCCGCTGACCGTGAAGTCGCGGCTGCCCGTGTCGAAGCTGCTGATCCGCCTTTATCTGGCGCTGCCATTCAAGCCGATGGGCAAGCAGATGCTCGTGAGCGCGAGGCCTAAACGAGGATGAATGCGCAAACGCCCATCGTGACGACCGTCGGCAAGACGTCCGTGACGATCCTGCGAATCATCCTGGCGCTGGCGCTCGCGGCGCTTGTCTATAATGCGATCCGGATGTTGGGCGGCGCTATCGAAGCGGTCCGCTTTCCCGGCGAGCTCGATTACGGCGAAGGCATCGTCTGGGAGCAGATGCGGCTGATGGTCGCGGGCCGGGCCTATGGCGCCATCGACGGCTTTCCGGCTATCGTGTTTCACTATCCTCCGGTCTACCACTCGGTCACGGCGATCGTCGCCGGCCTAACCGGCTGGGACGAATTGGTCGCGGGACGGTCGGTGTCGCTCGGATCGACGGTGCTTATTAGCGTCGTCGCCGGCTGGATCGCCTCCACCGCGGTCGGCGCCAGCGCTTCGCGCCGGGCCGCCACTCTGTGCGGGATGCTCGCGGGGCTGGCGATTTTCTGCTGCTCGGCAGTGGTCTTGTGGGCACCCTACATGCGGGTCGACATGCTGTCGGTTGCCCTGAGCCTTGCCGGGCTGCTGACCGCCATGAAGGCGCTTCGTCAGCCCAAGCTGATCGTCCTTGCCGCCTTCTTTTTCGTCGCGGCCGTCTACACCAAGCAGATCGCGCTTGCGGCGCCGGCCGCAGTCATCGTGACCTTGCTGCTTGCAAGGCCGCGGCTGGCCTGGGCATTGGTCGCGGGATGCCTAGTTCTCGGTTTGACGGTGCTGATCGCCATGCAGATCGCGACCGATGGCGGGTTCGCGCGGCACATCTTTTTGTACAACGTGAACCGGTTCGACCCCTCGAGAATGCTGAGCATTCTCATCTCGATCGTCATCCACATCTTCTTCACGCTGATCCTGCTCACGGGACTCGTCACGCTGCTGAAGGAGCGGCTGCCGCGGTATCGCGGTCTAAATTCTTTCGCCGAAGCGAGGTCCACCCTGCGGTCAGCGCCAGCCGACATCATGCTGGTCATGCTCGGGGCGTATGCGTTCTTCGCGTGCCTGATGAGCCTCGCGATCAGCAAGTCGGGCTCTAACGTCAATTATTTCGTCGATGGATCGGTAGCGCTCAGCATCCTAGTCGGGATCGTGTCGCGACCCTGCGTCGAAGTGGCGCTGGGCGAACGCCAAATCGTCGGGCCACGCGCGTGGGAAAATCCCTTGCTCGTGCCCGCGCTGATCCTCCTTCAGGTCTTTTTCATGGGGTCGCTTGCGAACGCGCATGACCAGACGCCTGCGGAGGTCGCGGAACTGCGCCAGGTGCAGGTGATCGTCGATCGCGCGGAAGGGCCCGTCATTTCGGACGACATGGTCCTCGTCATGCGCGCGGGGAAGGACGTGGTGTGGGAGCCCGCGATCTTTGCCGAGCTGGCGAAGGTCGGCGTCTGGGACGAGAGCGATTTCCTGCGCCGCATCGACGCGCGCCAGTTTTCACTGTTCGTGACGCAAGGATCGCGCGGTCGCGCGCTATTCGACGCGCGCTACAATGAAACTGTCATCGACGCCATCGACCGCGCTTATCCTGTCAAACGCGAGATCGGGAAATATACGATTCACTACCCACATCGCTGAGCAGAGCCGCCGATAATCGAAGTGCTTGCGGTATCATGGGGTAGACGGTTCAATCAATTGCGGACGAACTGCCTTGGCCAAATTCAGCTCAGGCCGAGCGTGAGACGATGGCCGCGCACTGTGCACAACGCATACCTGTGTTAAGCCTGCTCGTTGGTCATCGCCTCATTGACTGCACGAAAGACAAAGGGGAACCAGAGACCCGATTCGGACGCTCCGGACATAGCGATGGAGAGACGGCAGTGGACGAGTTTTCCCGTTTGATGAGTATGGAGGGTGTTCGTCCCCTTAATCAACCGAACGGAAAAACTCGTTCCTCAACTGAAGCTCCGGCTCCAGATCCTGACGACGGCGTCGTGGAAACGAATGGATCGGCTCGCGGCGAGCACGCGTGGGTTCGCGGTTCGCGCGCCAGAACCGCACTTGAGACGGCGCTTGAGCGACTTGCCACCGAAATCCGCGAGGGTCGTCTTGGCTGGGCGACCGGCATTCGTCAGGATGGAAAGACAATTGCATTGCCTGCTTCTTCAGGAGCGGCGGCGCTGCTCGGCACGGCCGACCGCCAATCGCTGCGCCTGATGATCGTCGGCGGCGACGGCTGGACGTTCGTAATGCATCCATTGATGGGTGTCGCGACCTTGGATGAAGATCCCAACTAGAGGATCCACCCCACACCGCCGTCGCGGTAAAGCGGATAGGCAGGACGCTCGGATTCGATGGAAACGTGGAGCGGGTGAAGGGAATCGAACCCTCGTCGTAAGCTTGGGAAGCTTCTGCTCTACCATTGAGCTACACCCGCTTTATCGCCGAAATCTGCGGTTTCTTGAACAAGCCGCTCGTCCGGTTTACAACCCCGGTTTACACCCACGGGCAATGCGCTCGCCAATTGCCACGATCGTCGCGCGCTGGTCAACATAGACCTTTCGAATGCGCGAAACTTCATCGGGTGACCATCCCATGATGTCGGTGATTTCAACGTCCGAAGGGTCGGTCCCGATCATCATGCGGGTAGCGAAGGTTCCTCTCAGGTCGTGGAGATGCTTGGCTGACTTGCGACCAGTGACGCTGTGGGCTGCGGCCAAGGGTCTCCGGAGACAGGCCGGCCGACGGGAAAGAGTCGTCGAACAATCACGTCCTGCAGCCTAATTCGCTCGCTGGAATCGGTTATAGCCTTCACGACGCCGTACGAGAGATTGGGATCAGCGCCGGTCACTGGATCATAGTCCAATCCTGGCGCAGCTTTGTAGGTTTTCGGTGTGTGGGCAGCCTCTTTCTTCGTGCGCATCAGAACCAGCACTTCGCCGCGACAGAAAGAAATTCGAAGCCGAACCTCAGGCCACGATGGCGGTCCTCAATCGAATCGAACGGCATGGTATTCTCCGCAGTGATACCGAGCGGGCTCAAGCGGATCGCGGGACCAGACTCTACGCTAGGAATGAGCCACGGCGGCCCCGAAGGCTGGGGAAGCCAAAGCATGTGCATTAACAACATGCGATCCGACCCAGCGATCTTAATGTCAAAGCTCGGATTGTCGCCCGTGACAGGCATGCGCACCAGAATACCGTCGAGATCCGACCCGCGACAAACATCGGCGAACTCGCGCAGTACGAGCGGGCGACGGCAGAGCGTTCCGCCGATCAGCAAGCTCGCGTGCGGCATGAGAAACGTGTTCTCGAGATAGGGCTGGTAGCGCCCGGGTTAACCCGTCCACAAGCAACGAGGTTGCGAGCATGAACCTTCGCATCTGGACGCTCGCCGGCGGGATCGGATCAACAAACGCGGGACGTAAATCACATTGAAAAACCATTGGATAACTCCTCTTCATACCGGGGAGTCGAGCCAATGCCTCCGGCTATTTCTTCATTTTAACTCAACCATTAAATCATCTTCTCTTTCTCATGTGATCGCGCCGGAGGGGCACGACCCTGTCGTCGCGATCACGATTTGGGCAATCGCCTTAAACTTCGCGCAGATTTCGATCTGGCCTACTTAGCCGCTCCACTCACGGGCCCCGTTGTCTCGCCTGGTCATTCATCGGCCGACGCGAAGATCCTAGAGGAATCGGAAACTCGTTGCCTTCCACGGTAGCTTGGAGCCAACTCATGATCGATCAGCGGAGTTTAACCGGAAATTAAACGGTGGTCGTTACCCAATTCTTCACAGAACCTCCATTTCGGAGGTAAGTGGGGGATTATCAGATGACTCACAGTTACCGTCGCAAGCTCGCCTGGGGAGTTGCGGCCGCGCTCGTATCGGCGCCAGGCGTCGCTTCCACGGATGGAGCTTTCGGCGCCACCTCGACAGGATCAATCAACATCAATGCTTCGGTTCCCGGTCGCGTTCGGATCAGTGGCCTGTCCGATATCAATTTCGCCGGTGCTGACCCCTTAAGTGAAGCTCGGAGCGCCCAGAACCTTTGCGTTTGGAGTAATACGAGCACGCGTCGATACAGCATCACCGCGACTGGAAATGGCGCCAGCAGCGCATTCACTTTGAGCAGCGGGTCGCTGCCCACCGTGCCATTTGCCGTTCGGTGGTCACAGACTTCGGGCCAATCGAGCGGAGCAAGTCTCACTCCCGGCGTGCCGTTGACCGGATTAGTGTCGACCGCGGTGAACTCAGATTGCACTGCAGGTCCGCCGACCACGGCCAGCATGATCGTTTCGCTGGCATCGCCCGACCTGCAAGGCATGACCTCTGGGGTCACCTACAATGGCACTTTAACACTTGTCGTAGCGCCCGAATAAGTCACCCTTAGGTGCAATTGTCGCCTACCATGTCGCGGATCGGCACGCCGATCGATGCAAAGTCAGGCCCGGTCAACCGGTCTGGGCGGCGACTGGCAGCGACAATTGCCATGGGGTTCTTGGCGGCTCTCTCTGCCGAGCCTGCCGCCGCACAAAAGGCCCGGATAACTGGCCTCACCGACGTGAGCTTTGGTCAGCCGGCAAACCTGCAGATCGATCACGTTCGATCTCAGAGTGTCTGCGTTTTCAGCAACGGGCCAGGCGCCCGTTACGGAGTGACCGCGGCGGGATCTGGCCCAAATGGCGCTTTCCAGTTGTCGAGTGGAATGCAGGTACTCGCCTACGAGGTTTTGTGGAGCCCGGAAGCAAGTCGGAATAACGGCAATTTGCTGCAGGCAAACAGGCTGCAATCCAGCTACGCCAGTCAGGCGACACATCAGTTCTGCAACAATGGACCATCGACGTCGGCTAGTTTGTCGGTTGTCATTCGGGCCGCGGATCTTTCTCGTGCGGTAGAAGGTGCCTACAGCGGCACCCTCTCCATCCTGATTTCAGCAGAATGATCGCTCACCTTCGTCATTGCTGGTGGCAGGCCTGTCGCGTTTTCCTAATTTTGGTTAGCGCGGTCTTCATTCTCTGCGATGGGGCTCTTGCCGAGGACCGCCGGATTCTATCGTCGACCATGCCAGTCGACTTTGCCGATCTCGAGAGTGAACGCGCCGTCATCCTCGACGTCTACTATGATGGCAGGAAAGTCGGCGAAGCCCGGGCCACGCTGAGTCCGGGCCACGTAACTTTTTCGGATCCGTCGCGGGTCGTCGCAATGCTCGACGACCTAGCTAACCCGGCGGGGATAGCTGCGCAGCTCAGTGGCTCAGTGTCTTCAAATGCCAACTTGGCCTGTTCAGAAAACTCGAGCGTGGCTTGCGAGGAGGTGCCGAACGATCGGACGATTGTCGTGCTCGACCAAGACAGGTTTCGCCTCGACGTCATCGTCCCAGCCAAAGACAGGAGGGTGAGAGAGAGAACGGACGGAGGGTATCTTTCGGCGACATCAAGTGCACCAGCACTTTTATCGTCCTGGAGCGGGAGCCTGTACCGAAATCAGTTCGAGGGAACGTCTGTCCACCTGCAAAATCGCTCGATCGCCTCGCTCGGTACTCTCCGGGTCAGGGGCGATGTGTCGGCGTCCGACACATTCGGTGTCGAGTACGACAACCTGACCCTTGAGGCAGACCGCAAAAATTGGCGGTTTCTTGGCGGCCTCCTGTGGGCTCCCGGCTCAGAGATGCTCGGCCGCCGTCAAATTATCGGCATCGGGGCAACGACACAGCTCGACACCTTGCGGTCGAGGGACGAGATCCTAGGCACGCCGCTTGACCTATTTCTGAGTCAGCCTTCGCGAGTAGATCTGCTTGTAGACGGTCGTCTGGTCAGCTCGCAGATCCAGCCAGGGGGGCTCTCATATATCGACACGAATAGGCTAATGACGGGGTCGTACGAGGTAATTCTACGGATTCATGAGCAAGGTGGCCAAGTTCGCGAAGAGTCTCGTTTCTTCACGAAAGGAACGGCGTTGGCTCCCATTGGCCGACCGATGCTGTCCGCATTTCTGGGGACGATGCAGACTGGAAGGGCTCTGCGCTTCGACAGTAGCTCGCTATTCTATCAGGCTGCTGCCGCCGTGCGCCTCTCTGCCGGCCTTGGCATTGACACCGTTGTGCTGGGAACGAATGAGAAGGCGATCGTTGAGATAGGGGCGTCACACCACAGTCGTTTGCTTCAGTCTAGATTGGTGGTCCTCGCCTCTACCTCACGCGACATGGGCGTCAGCCTTCGTGCCAATTCGGTGGGATCCGGGCCGCTTTCGGTCAGCTTCGACTTGCGAAAGATCTGGAGCGCGGATGGACGTTCAATCCTCCCTTCCGCTGCCCCCGGGCGGTCCTTCAATGAAAACGCGATAGTCGGGCTGGCTGACATTGGCAGCTACACCCAGGGTCATTCAATTCTGTCATATCACTGGAGGAACGCCACGCTGCGATTGGGAGGCCTCTTTCGTCGAAGCGCGAGGGCTGAGACCGATTACCGGGTAAACGCGTCTATCGAGGTGCCCGTCGTCGCGCGCGGCCGAATGAACTTCGTCCTTCTCGCGGACGCGGAGAAAACGAACCGCGGGGTTGCAACATTCCTGGGCTTTCGACTGAACGCGTCAAAGCGACAGCTTTCGACATCGCTGTCAGGCGGCATTGTGACGGGAAAAGAGTCGAACGATCGCTCGCCGACGCTTATCGGAGAGGCCCAAGTCGGTTGGAGCGATAGCTCGAGCGAAAGGACTATTTCCGCCGACGCGGCGCTTGGGCGGTCCTTGGACGGAAGCCGAGCGCGAGCGACTGCTACCTATGCGTCGCAGGCCTTTCGTGGTCGCGCCGATGTCGTACAGGCGCTCGACGGCAGACCGCAAACTGACGCAGCGATCACGTTCGCTACATCCTTCGCCGTAACTTCCGAAGGGGTGGGACTTTCCGGGCGTGACGCAAGCGAGAGCGGCGTGAAGGTGTCGCTGTCTGGTGCTGAGCGGGGCGGGTCATTCGAGGTGCTTGTCGACGGGGTGCCGCGCGCAATCGTGACGAAGAGACAGCACACCGTGCTTTCTCTCCCGCCTTATCGCTCGTACGAAATCCGACTGCGCCCCCTCGGTTCGGCTATGTCCTCGACAGATTACGACCCTCGAACGGTGACGCTGTATCCTGGGAACATCGTCGATCTGAATTGGACGGCCGCAAGAGTGGCCGTACTCTTCGGCCGCGCTCTGGAGCTAAGTGGGCTCCCGTTGTCAAACCGAGAGGTGCGCGGCAGCTTTGGGATCAGCCGCACTGACCGGGACGGCTTCTTCCAGATCGAGACGAGGGAAGGCGACACGCTGGTTCTCGGCAGCGGCAGCGGCGCAGTCGGTAGCGACGCAGATTGCCGCATTAATATCAACGGGCTCAGCCCTGCGAAGGACTTCATATCTGTGGGAGATCTTAAGTGCGTAAAATAGCGTTCCTGCGGGCGTCCTTGATGATGATTAGCGCGACACTGTTCGCTAGCCCTGCTTCCGCGCAGATATCAGTCAGCCAGTTGATTGTAGAACTGAACACAGAAAACAGCGCGGCTGATCTCGAAGTGGTCAATGACAGCGGCGAGAGAGCCTATGTTACGGTCACGCCTCGCCAGATCCAGCTACCTGGCACCCCGGCAGAAAGCTCGTTCTCGACGCCAAATCCCGAAACGCTGGGACTGCTTGTTTCGCCATCTCGCCTGATACTTGAGCCAAACCAAAGACGAAGGTTACGGATTGCAAGGGTAGGGGCCTCATCCGACCACGAGAAAATCTATCGAGTGACCGTGAAACCGGTGACTGGAGAGATTGAGGCTACGCAAAGCGGTATTAAGATGCTGGTGGGTTACGATCTGCTGGTCATATCGCGACCGGTATCCTCTGCGGTAGATCTCAAGAAAGAGCGGACAGGCTCCACCCTGACTATTAGAAACGACGGAGCTTCGAGCGTCGAGCTGGTCGAAGGAAAGCTTTGCCTGCCGACAAAAGTCTGCTCGTCTATCCCCGGTCGACGGATTTATGCGGGCGCCATCTGGTCTCAGCCTATTCCTCCGACCGGTACTGGAGAATTCCGAGTTAAATCAATGAGCGGATGGTCGACACTCAAATTCTAGCTTGTCGGGCGAAGTCTGCAGTGGACGTTGAAAATCCAAGGCTACGCAAACTGGCAAGCGCAAGGAGAGGTGCCGAAGCAACGTTCCTAATTGGAGTACGGCTCATCAAACCTGCAAACATTTGTATTTCGAGAGGGCTTGAAGTAGTTTAAAAAGTAGATTGATCAGAAGACTAATCTACATTAATAATGCTCGGGAAATTTCTCATGGATATCGACGAAGCCCCCAATAATTTGATCGATTTGACTGCGGATATCGTTGCGGCGCACGTTAATAACAACAGTGTGGCGATTTCAGACGTCGCCACGCTAATTTCGAATGTGCATTCTGCGCTGGCAGGCCTCTCTTCGAACAAGACTACGATAGAGGAGCGCAAGGAGCCAGCGGTCTCGATCCGCCAGTCGGTCAAGCCGGACTACTTGGTCTGTCTGGAAGACGGAAAAAAGATGAAGATGCTGCGGCGCTATCTCATGACTAATTATGGCATGACGCCGGAAGAATATCGCACTAAGTGGAATCTCCCGAAAGACTATCCCATGACTGCTCCCTCTTATGCTGAGCGGCGACGGGACCTGGCTAAGTCGATTGGCCTAGGCACCAAGACTCGTAAGACGTCAAAAGGGAATAAACCAAAGTAATGCACTTGCAGGGGGGCATGGGAGGTGTGTTCCTTGATGTCCAGCTTGCTAGCGGCCCTCTTTAGATCGCGCGATCGGCATTCTTCGAGGTGTCGCTGAAGCATTTGAAGCGCCCTGTTTCGGCCAATCGCAGACCTGCCCGGCGCCGCACTGAGCGGCGCCGGGCAGCGTCAGACTTCGGTGCCCTCTGACAGAGCAAGCGCATCCTCGATATCCACGCCCAGATACCTGACGGTGCTCTCGATTTTCGTGTGGCCGAGCAAGATCTGAACAGCTCGAAGATTACCGGTCTGCTTGTAGATTAATGCTGCCTTTGTACGCCGCAGCGAGTGCGTGCCGTAATCTTCCTTCCGCAGACCTATCCCCATGACCCATTCATCGACTAGCCTCCCATATTGTCGAGTGCTGAGGTGATGATGGCGATCCACCCTGCTGGGAAAGGCAAACTCCTCCAGCCCTCCACCGCGGCGTTCGAGCCAAGCCAAGAGGCTTGACCGAGCTGGCTCGAGAAGTTCGAACTGCACAGGGCGCTTAGTCTTTTGCTGAATGACCATCGATCGGTTGCGAATGCGACCGCCGGAAACGAGATCGCCGATCCTAATCCTCACAAGGTCGCAGCCACGTAATTTGCTATCGATTGCGAGGTCAAAGAGGGCTCGATCACGAAGCTTGCCGGCTTGATCGAGCATGAAACGGATGGCCCAAATTTCCTTGGGCTTCAGCGGGCGTTTCGCGCCGAGCTTCCGGCCTACGTTCCAGGCAGGGGCTGCATTGACTGCATCGAAAGAAGAATGTCCCATCACGCTTCTCCAGTGGTCGGAATTGACCATCGTGAAAACGAATGAGGTGGCTGCTACGAGCTACGACTGATTTTCGGGCTTGGGGCAGAGAGCCACACTTGAACGCGACAGTAGTGTTAGCCCGATTGCCTTGAACCGTTTTTGTTGGTTGTGACCGCAATCGGTCCTTCGTCCAGAATTGAACTGAGCGTCCGAAATGCGCCCATGTCGGACATTCAATAGCGCAAGGAATGTCACCGTAAGCGGTCCCGAATTCTAGTCGCGCGCACTGCCGATATCAGTGCGCGGTCTTAGCGGCCCGGCTCGGGGGCTCGCCCATTGCAAGCCGGCTTTATCACGCAGGCCGCTTTCCCTCGCCGGGAACTTCCCTGTCATGACTTCGCTTTACCGAGGGTCGGCAGCACCGTCATAATCGTCGCTGCTGTTGCCGGCGGAGCCTTACTCTCTGTGTTGCCCCGCCGGCCCAAGAAGTAGGTTTCGCCCATGCAAGATAAATGGAGAAAGCTGCGAGCCGACCGGCGCGCGCAGCAGGAGGCCGAGGTAGAGGCCAGCCAGACCGAGTTGCGCGACAGCATCGCTAATACCGAGCGGCTCGTCGGCGCGTCCGACAAGCTGCTCAGGCGTCATCGCCAGGAAATCGAGGACGATCACGATGCGCAGTCGCCTCCGTAATGCGCGCTGCTTCCCCGCTAGGCTGCGAGCTTTAGCTTCCCGCCCTCGATAATTCGGAACCAGCGCGTCTTGACCTATACAGCGACCAGAACGTTGCTGCGCGCCACCCACCTGCCCTTGCGCCACATTAAGCTTGATCGGCGAGGGCCGTGGCCGCCTCAATGGAGCGGATCACATGGTCTGGATGGCTTTGGTGAAGCATGTGCCCGGCGCCCTCGACCTCGACTAAGCTACCGAACGGAAGTTGACGCGCTAGTACCTTGGCCTGTCGCTCGTCCTCGACGACCCCGTCTGACGTGCCCGTCAGAACCTGCGTAGGAACCATGATCTTGCACATATCGAGCGTTCCGGCCGGCGACATGGGCAGCATCGAAGCGGCGTCTTCGGCCTCGGCAACAATCGTGTCGGCGTTGAGGATCATTGGGTAAGGATAGGTCGCCTTCCAGTCGCTGGGCACCGGAGCCGGCGCGAACATCACATGATGAAGTAAATCGACCATCGGTCGATCGAGCTGAACGAACTCCGCAAACCGCGCGAACTGGGGGCCGAAGAATGGGATTGAGCGTGGGGCCAACAAGCTATGCTCCATCAGCCTCGGCTCCGGGAATGCAAGCGGCGCGACGAGCACCAAGTCCGTTACCAGCTTTGGGTGCCGTTCGGCCATTGCCAGCGCAACGAGGGCACCATAGCTGTGGCCAGCAACGGCGGCCCGCTCAATACCGAGCCTGCCGAGCCCATCCGCAATCTGGTCCGCTTGCTCGCGCGGGGTACCAAAACGTGGTCGGCGGCTCAGACCGTGGCCGGGTCGGTCGACCACACAGACGCGATGCGATCTGACGAGCCGTGTGAATACCGGACTGGCAAGCCAATCGTGTGAGGTCGTCATGGCGCCATGGATTAGCACCAGATCCGGACCGACCCCCTCCTGGTGCACGTAAAGAGTGCGGCCGTGGCCGAGGTCGAGCGTCTGTTTTTTGGGCATGCGCGGTGAACAGGCCAGCTCGTCAAGAGTTCCACCAACGTCGCGACATCGACAAGTCGTTGAAATCCGGCCATGAAGTTCGCTCTGGTCCGAACTGCGTTTTGGGGTTGATCGCATGCCTGTCGCCGACATCATTCCACTCAACGAGGCGAAGCGCATCGCGGCGGTCCGGCGATACGACATCCTGGACACCCCGCCCGACGGTGCGTTTGATCGCATTACAGCCTTGGCTGCGCGACGCTTCGGCGTTCCGATCGCTATCATCAGCATCGTTGATGAAGACCGCATTTGGTTCAAGTCGCACCATGGCTTACCGGTCGAACAGATCGATCGCGAGCCGGGTCTGTGCGCCTCGGCAATCCTTGGCAACGATCCCTTCCTGCTTGCCGACGCCAGTACGGACGCTCGCTCACTCGCGAACCCGCTTGTCGCCGGCGAGTTCGGGCTTCGCTTCTATGCGGCGGTTCCGCTGACGACGAGCGACGGCTATAATTTGGGCACGCTGTGTGTGATCGACAGGGAACCGCGCGCGATTGACGAGAAGCAGATCGAAGACCTCAAAGATCTTGCATCGATCGTAATGGACCAAATTGAAACGCAGTTGGCGGCGCGGCGAGCCGTCAGTCAGGCGAAGTTGATGGCCAAGGAAATCGATCATCGCGTGATGAACAGCCTTCAGTTTGTTTCCGGTCTCCTATCGATGCAGAGCCGATCGCCCGCCGTTGATGGGGGCGCTGCGCATCTGAAGTTAGCCGCGAACCGCATTGCGGCTGTCGCTCAGGTACATCGACACTTCTCGGCTGAGGTTTCAGATCAAGTCTCGTGCATCGGCTACCTTCGTCGCCTCTGCAGCGATCTCTCGGCGATCCTCGACCGGCCGGTTGTCGTCCTGGGCGATGAGGGCGATGTGCCGACAACCTCCATCCAACCCATTGGACTCCTCGTCAACGAACTCGTGACCAATGCCGCCAAGCACGGGGCAGGAGAAATCGAGGTCTGCTACACCACCGCTGGGGATGCGCACACACTGGTCGTTTGCGACGAAGGCCCCGGCCTCGCCCAGGACTTTGACCCGAATGTCGATCGGCCAAGCTTAGGTATGCGCATCGTCACGTCGCTCGTGAAGCAGCTCAACGGAACGCTGACGGCTGGGGATCGTGCGAGCGGCAAAGGCGCGTGTTTCACGGTCGCATTCCCACACTGATAATCAATTGATCTCAAGCTCGCTTCATTCGCGCAACTCGACCTTTAGGCGCTTGGTGTGGAACGGCGGGCTCACCCCGGGGTTAACAGACGGCCTATGAGTTTGATCGGGCATAAGGCCTGGGGTGGTAATGGTGACTGTGGTGCATACGATTCCAGGCTCCCCATCCTCGATGGCGGAGCAGGTCGAAGCGTACGAATGGTCGAGGACAGCGCTAGGACCGCGTCAGGCTTGGCCGATATCTTTGGTAACGGCGACGGATATCGCTCTAAGTTCCCGGCAGCCAATGTTCATTGCCTGGGGACCGGACCTCACTTTCCTTTACAATGATTCGTACGCTGAAATCCTCGGAACCAAGCATCCGGCTGCCTTGGGGCAACCCTTCCGCCGGGTTTGGTGGGAAATCTGGGAGGATATCAAACCCCTGATTGACCGCGCTCTGGGCGGGGAGGCGACGTGGTCGGAGAATATGCCGCTTTTGCTGGAACGTAAGGGCTTCCCCGAAGAAACTTGGTGGACCTTCTCCTATTCGCCGGTTTCCGACGGCACTGGGACATTCGCAGGCATGTTTTGTTCGTGCATGGAGACGACCGAGCAAATCCTCGCACAGCGACGATCTCTAATTGAGCGCGATCGACTGTTTGAACTTACGCGCGACCTGTTCGCGGTCGCGACGCTGGATGGATATCTGAAGACGGTAAACCCTGCATGGTCGAGAATTCTTGACCGGACGGAAGAAGAACTGCTCGCCAATCCGTTTTCGGCGATCATCCACCCCGACGATCTGGGCGCCACAGCTGAAGTGGTAGCTACGCTCAGCAAAGGTGAACCTGTCCACCAGTTTCATGTTCGCCTGCTGAAGGCGAACGGCGAGCCGGTAGCTTTTGCCTGGTCAGCTGTGCCGGATGAGACCGATGCCGGCACCTTTCACACCGTCGGCCGCGACATCACTGAGGATCTTCGCCGCGAAGAGATGTTACGACAAAGTCAGAAAATGGAGGCGATGGGCAGCCTCACCGGGGGCGTTGCACACGACTTCAATAACTTGCTGACGCCAATCATCGGTTCACTAGACATGCTCGTGCGGAAGCGCGTCGGAAGCGAACGGGAGCAGCGTCTCATCGACGGGGCGCTTCAATCGGCAGAGCGCGCCAAAACGTTGGTCCAGCGCTTGCTTGCCTTCGCGCGGCGACAACCCTTGCAGCCGGCGCCCGTGAATATGGCCCGTTTGGTTCTCGGTATGGCCGGTCTAATCGAGTCCACCGTCGGTCCGACTATCGACGTTCGGGTAGAAATAGTGCCCGACTTGCCGTTGGCGCATGCTGATGCAAGCCAACTCGAAATGGCCTTAGTCAACCTGGCGGTCAACGCGCGAGACGCGATGCCGGAAGGCGGCAAGCTAACCATCACAGCGGTGCGGGACGATGTGCTAGCATCCCATCCCGCGGGCTTGAAACCTGCGGAGTATATCCGCCTTAGTGTCAGCGATACGGGCGTTGGCATGGATGAAGCCACTTGCGATCGGGCGATTGAGCCTTTCTTCTCAACCAAGGGCATCGGGAAAGGTACTGGCCTAGGCCTGTCGATGGCTCATGGGTTGGCAGCGCAGCTTGGCGGGGGTCTGACGATTAAATCGCGGATCGGAAATGGCACGACGGTCGAGCTTTTCCTGCCGACAAGTGAACTTCGCGATGATGATGCCAAGAACGTTGCGGCGCTGGCGATGGAGCGGACTGGGCCTGGAACGGTCCTCTTAGTCGACGATGAAGAATTGGTGCGGATGAGCACTGCAGACATGCTTTTGGAACTCGGCTTCGCCGTGACAGAAGCGGCATCGGCCAACGAGGCCCTCGGCTTGATGACGGCTGCCAACATGCCGCAACTTTTGATCACGGACCATCTGATGCCGGGTATGAGCGGCGCGGACCTTGCGCGGGAAGCGCGTAAGCTCAGCCCGACGATGCCAATCCTAATCATGTCTGGCTACGCCGATGTTGACGCCATCGCGCCGGACTTGCCTCGACTAACCAAGCCTTTTCGGAGCGTCGATCTTGCTGCCAGTATTTCGGAATTGCTCGCCCACGATGTAGCAGAGCTCTAGTGTTTCGGACGCGACATGAAAGTATGCGACCGGGCGCGAAGCAAGGTGCCGTTTTTATCGAAGGCCGACGCAGCGACTGTCATTCTCTGCCCTTTGATAGGGGACTTGATGCGCGAGGACCGATCAAGTCGCACGAGGATTTAAAATGCCAAAATGGAGGATGCGCGCTTGGTGACTAATGGCTCCAAAGTCCCCGTAGGACGCGAAGAGCGGTTGCAACTGGCCGTGGAAGCGGCCTGCGTTGCTGTCTGGGCATGGCACGTTGATTCAGACAAATTCTCAATGGACGAACGCGCTTTTGAGCTCTGGGGACTACCCCACGTTGATGAGGTTACGTTCGAGGAGCTATCTGTCCGCATTCACCCGGTCGACCGCGACAGGGTCCGAGCCGCCTTCAACGCCACCCGTTCCATCATCGGCTCGTACGAAATCGACTTTCGGATATGCATAGGGGACGAAGTCCGATGGATAGCGGCTCGCGGACACGGCGCGGACGAGGGCATCATCGGCCGGGTCATGTTTGGTATTTTTCTGAATGTGACAGGTCGTAAGCAAGCGGAAGAAGGAAGCGAGTTGTTGGCCGGGGAGATGAGCCACCGGGTCAAAAATTTACTCGCCATCGCAACCGGCCTGACACAACTTACGGCGCGCAGCGCAAAGTCCGTCGAACAGATGGCGACCGAGTTGACCCAGCGCTTGACGGCGCTCGGGCGAGCTCACGACCTTGTCCGGCCGCTACCAGACCAGCAGGGCAAGGCAGCGCTGCTGGGGGACCTTCTGTCGATCCTGCTGGCCCCATACGACGAAACAGCAGCATTCTCCGGCCGCATTCGCGTTGCGGTCGCGCGGATGGGCGTGGGTGAGCGGGCTGCAACCGCCCTCGCAATGGTAATCCACGAACTGGCGACCAATTCTGTAAAGTACGGGTCGCTGTCGTCTGATACGGGGTTCCTTGACGTATCTAGCAAAATGGACGGCGAGTTTATTCTCATCACATGGACTGAGACGGGCGGCCCGACGATTACCGATGCACGCGCTCTGAAGGGCTTTGGCAGCAAGCTCATCGCGCGCAGCGTGGCAGGTCAACTTGGCGGTGAGTTGGTTTACGACTGGCAGAAGAGCGGTCTCGTAGTGACAGTCCGCGTGAAGCAGGAGCGGCTCGAAGGGTAAGGTTGTGCACCATCGCGATTAACGTGCGTATTTTGGTGCGACGAAAACGGGGTCTCACACTGAAGATCGTTAGATGAGAGGAGGGGTCGCCTGATGTCCGAAGAGTACGCGCATGGCCGACGAGATGGTTTGCGGCTGGCCTTGGCAGTCTTGGCAGCGGAGGAAGCAAAGTGGTCGGCGCTGTTGGGCGAGAGTGCGTTGTGGCGAACCAACCTGACCCGTGAAGTCCGGCACAAGGCTATGCAGGTAGCCCAGAAACGCGTGGCGACGGTGCTGAACCGGCTCAAGCCCAAGGACGACGCGACCGTTGAAGTGGAAGTTGCAGCAGCCATCAGCAGAGCCGGGCTCTGACTCCCCGCTTATTTGACGCGCCTAGGGCTGCGCTTCTTCGAGCAAGCTGTCGGTGCGTTCGTCGGCCTTCCCCGAAAACCAGCGTTGAAGGGCGGCCTCGAACAATTCTCCGCCGCCAGCACGCAGGAAGAGCGTGAGGGACGACCGTAGCTTCAAAGAATCTACGTCCCCAAATACCTCTTGCGGATCGGCCTGCGGGAGGTCCTGCAGCGTGGTGACGCACTCCCGTAAGCGGGACCCGAGCAGCGGGTGAGCGAGATAGGCCTGAGCCTCGTCAAGCGAGGCAATCGCATATCTGCAAGCTGTTCCGCTCGAGCCCAAGCCTCGCAGTTGCGGAAATATAAACCACATCCAATGGCTTGTTTTGTGCCCCCGAGCGAGCTCACGCCGAACAGTGGTGTACGTAAGCGCCTGGGCCTCAACGAATCGCTCTAGGTAATGGCTGTTCGTCACGCCCCCTGAAACATTGAGCGCCCTGAGAGTTCCGACCGCGCGTTGGCGGCTTTCGAAGATCTGGCGCTCCAAGCAGACGGTCCGCTAACGGGCCAATAACGGCACAGCCGCGCGCGTTTCCAAGTCTTCTGTTGGGGACGTAACTGCAGGTGCGCAACGGCGCTACTGGATACAAAGCGGAGGCCGCGCATTTCTACGCGACCTCCATGCAGCCAAAGCTGGTCGTTTCAAACTGCCGGATCCGGATATTCGGATCAGAGGGCATCAGCCATGGCGGTGGCCTCCTTGATGTCCTTGGCACCGCCCTTATCACCGCCCGTGATCAGGCCCGCGCCGGGTCCGGCGCCAAGGTCAGCTCCAGTTGCAGGGTCCTTTGCCGGGTCCGACATAGTACGCGTCGCTAGTTTCTTGGCGACCGCAGCGCTGTCCTTATCGAGCTTGACCGACGCAGTGCCGTCGCCGCCGTCCATCGCCATCGCCTCGCCGAGGTCGTCTATCCGCTCCCACTGGTCGCCGCTGTTCCACGGACCTTCCATGTCGCCGTCGCCCTGCGAGCTGTTGACGTAGACGTTGGCGAAGCGCTCGATCCCCGGCAACTTGCCAGGCGGGAAATTATTCTCGATCGAATAAAGCGCTTTCTCGAAAGACTTCTGGTGGGCAATTTCACGGGTCATGAGAAAGCCGAGTGCGTCCTTGATGCCGGGGTCGTCGGTAATCGCGATCAATCGTTCGTAGACGATCTTGGCGCGGCTTTCGGCAGCAATGTTCGAACGCAGATCGCAGGTAGGATCGCCCTTCGTGTCAATGTAGGCCGCCGTCCACGGCACACCCGACGAGTTGGTCAGGGACGGTCCACCGCCGTAGAGCAGCGACTGTGTGTGGCTGTTCCCGCCTGAATTGATAGCCATGTAGAGATCGGCTTCCTCCATGGCAGCCTCCGACAATTGCGCCTTTACGCCTTTGTTGAGCATCGCGACGATTGAGCCGATGACTTCGAGGTGGCTTAGCTCCTCGGTCGCGATGTCGATCAGCAAATCCTTGCGCCCGGGATCGGACTCGCCAAGGCCCTGAGTGAAATAACGCATCGCCGCGGCAAGTTCCCCGTCGGGGCCGCCGAACTGTTCGAGCAGCAGGGAGGCGAGGGCCGGGTTCGGCTCCGCGACCCGAACGGTATATTGCAGGCGCTTGTTGTGCATGAACATGGACTTTGCTCCGGGCCGGGACGGCCTCGTACTGGTCAACCTGCGTCGGGGTCGGCGCGTTCCGAGAGTTTCGCGGGCGATATAAGACCGTATCACCGCCGCGAGTCTGGGTGTGGATAGGATCAACCGAAGCTGAAAAAGGCTCCGAGCAATATCGGCAGCATCAGGAACAACGCCACCAGGAACAGGACCAGCATGAAGATCCGCCCGACGCAGCCTCCCCCGCCGCGCCGCACCGGAACGGTCTCGCCATACTCGCGTCGCGCAGCGCGCTCCGATCGCGCGCGGGCGGCGGCCGTCATGGCGCCGATCAGGATGCGGAACGGGTCGTGGGCGGACCCAGTCCCGCGCGGCTCGGCCGTGGGGCCAGCGCTCCATGGCCCGGCTACGCTGTCCGTGTCGCGCGCGATTCGGGGCGTCCGGCGCGTCGGTGGCGGGCTGACCGCGGGGCGCTCGACCGGTTTTTCTTCCTCGCGGCGCGACGGCACTGGATCGCCGAAGCGCGCGCCACACTGCGGGCAGGTGGAGACTTCCAGCCACAATCCCGGTTTGTGGTTGAGGCAGAAGTAACGCACCGCTGCCTCGTGGCATGCCTCGCACTGGCCTTCCGTTGATTTCATCGTCCCGCAATTGGGACATCTGAGGACAACACCGCTCATTGCTGGCACTCCACGGGGGCCGGATCAGCGGGGGCTTCGGGCGGGGGGAAGACCGTCGCGACCAGCTCGGCGGGCAGGTGGAGGCGGTACAACCGCGGCAGGGATCTGGGAATGAAGCGGGCGAGCGTTGGCACCCGCTCATAGGGGCCGAATGTCTCGCGCGGCAGACGGCGCGACAAAGCGACGGTCGTCAGCATCGGATGCGCCTCGTAGGCGGGATAGACCATGAAGCGCTCCTCGGCGTGGTCGTGACCGCGGACGATGTGCGTCACCGGGCGGCCGAGGCGCGTGCTGAGCTCGCAGAAAGCGGCGAAGTCATCGCGTCCGAACTGGCTTCCGCGGGTGAAGCGGTTGGGCATCTTCTTGCGGGCGGTCGGGTGGGCACGGGTCCAGGTGAAGTCAGACAGGCAGGCCGGGTCGTTCCAGTCAGCGTTCGCCTCGAGGTGCGGATGGAGATCGATCAGCGGGAAGCCGGCGTGGGCGATGAGCAGCCCGTCGGGCAGGAACAAGGCGTGCGGCGCTTGGGCGAAAAAGCGCACCGCGAGCTTGCCCGCGCGCTCGATCCATTCATGGGCGAGATTGGCGTTGAGGAAGTCGGCGAAGTCGCCCGGCGACACGCTCGTGGCGAAACGGGTGCCGTCGTAAGACAGGGCCTCGTCATGGTTGCCGACGAGGACGCAAATGCGATCCGGCGCTTCGAGCACTAGTTCGAACACGCGAAGTAGCAATTCGAGGCCCAGTCCCTCGTCGTCGAACAGGTCGCCAAGCAGCACCATGTTCGGCGGCGGTGAGCCCTCGTCGTGTGCGCATCGGGCGATCAGGGTGAGCGAGGCTTCGAGCGCCAGCAGGTCGCCGTGCAGGTCGCCGATGATCCACAAGGGCGCCGCGGGATCGAGCTCGCCGACCTTAATCGCCTGGTCCTCGGCACCGGAGCGGTCGCGGTCGAACAGAAGCCCGGGTCCACCAGGACGGTCGAGCAAAGCCTCGAACCCTTCGACTGTCGCACGCATCCGCGAGCGGTCGGACGACCTCGTCACAGCCTCCCCAATCGGGGCCCAGTCGAGGTCGTGAACATCCTGAATTTCGGGCAAAGCAGCGATGGTGGGCTTGTCGGGTGGGGCCTCGCTCGGCGCGGGCTCGATCGCGGGGATGCGGTCGCCGGCGCACGGCTCGTCGGGGGTGCCGTGCTGATCGACCGCGACGTCGGGTTCGTCGTCCATCATGCCGCGCGCACGATGAGCGGAAGCTTGGCGACCTTTTTGGCCTCATTGCCGACCGCGATCTGGTCGCCACCCTGGAGCAATTGCGGGCCGGTCAGGGCCCGGCCGTTCACTAGGGTCTGGTTGGTCGTCGGCCCGGCGGGCTTGACGGACCATTGGCCGCCGGCGCCGCGCTCGAGGACGCATTGGCGCTCGTCCCAGAACTCAGCTTCGTCGCCAAATTGCCGCATCAGCCTCTTGCCGAGCTCGGTGCGGATGCGCAGCCGCAGCGTCCGGCCGCCCGGGGCGATTAGTTCGACGGCGTCGGACACCAGCGCCGGGCCGGGAGCGGCGGCGGGGGCCGGTGGGGAGGCGGGCCTTAGCGCCGCGGGTACGGGGGCAGCCGGCGCTGCGGTCGCGGCCTTGCGGTTGCGGCCGCTCAGGATCGCGCGCAGTTCGGTCGCGGTCGGGCGGCCCGCCGGGTTCGGGTCGAGGCAGCGATGCAGTGCGGCGCTGACGTCGGCATTGCTCGCGGGCCACGGCATCTGGCCCAGCAGCGCCGGCGGCCTGGCGGCGTAGCCCTGGACCTTGCGCGCATAGTCGGCCTGGTCCTCGGACCAATAGGGGTGATGGCCGGCTAACAGTTCGTAGAGGATCACGCCACAGGTGAACATGTCGGAGGCAAGCCCCGGCACCGCGCCGCGCGTCAAATGCTCGGGGGAGCGATAATTGTCGGTGCCGACATAGCCTTGGTGGCCGTGCCACGGCGGCCGGCGGTCCGCGAGCAGCGAAAAGTCCATGTCGATCAGCTTGAGCTGGAATTCCGACGCGATCGTCGGGTCCTCGATCAGATAGGCATTGGCGGGCTTTAGATCGGCGTGGACGATCTTGACGTCGTGGAGCGCCCCGACGCCAGCGACGAGCACCTTCGCCCAGGTCGCGTGGCGCTGCCAGATGGCGGGGTCGCTGGTCGGCGCCCGCTTCGTCGCGCGATGGCTTTCGCGCTCCTTGTCGAGCACTTGCTGCAGGTCGGCGCCATTCTCGACGAACTCGAACGCCTGGAAATAGCAACGGCCGCCCCACATTTCCTCGAACGAGTCGACGTGACCGACGGCGAAGTTGTCGGCCTTGCCGCGCACCACACGCGCCGCCACCTCCTTCTGATAGGCGACGAAGTCGGGGTACCAGACGACCGTCGGTGCCGGCGACTTGTACTGCTTCAAGAACACCTTGCGGCCGCTTGGGGCTACCGCGGCATAGGAAATCGCCATCATTCCGGGGCCGAACACCTTGACGATGCGATAGCCCCGGATGACGTCCCCGACCTTGAGTTTCTTTGCCATTTTTTGCCTACCGCCGCGGGCCGCGCGTCAAAGCGCGACCGTCTCGGCGGAGCGGGAGACGCTAGCGGCAAGCTGCTTGAGCGTGTTGCGGAAATTGACGGGGTCGGAGGTGAACTTCTGCAGGGCTTCCTGCGCGTTCAACCCTTCATATTCGACCACTTCCCATTCGGATTTGTCGATCTGGCTGAGGCGGTCATAGCCTTCGAAGTTGGGCGCGAAGATGCTGAGAATGACGCGGTTGGCCATGACGACGTTGGCGACGTCTTGCAGCGATCCGCCGCTCGCTTCGGGAATGCTCATCGTTTCCTTGAACGAGGCGTCGGTGAACACGACGACGACGCGCGCCGCGTCACTGCGGTAGCGCCACTTGGCGCCTTCGACGGTCTGCGCGCCCTTGGCCGTCGCCTCCATGGTGGCGACCTTGTACAGGGTGTCGAGCAGGGATTCGGGCTCGTCGCCACCGCCACTGGCCTGAAGCGCGGCAAGCTGGCCCTTGAGCTCGGCCGGATCGCGGACGAACTGGTTATCGACGATCCACGGCAGCCCGTCGCTTTCGGCGGCTTCGATGTCGCGGTAGCCGACGACCTTGGCCCGCCAGTCCTTGACCGGTGCCGCATTGTTGGCGTCGCCGCTCGCGAGAGTCCCGACGAAGGTCTCGATGTTCTGACGCAGCGCGTCGATGCACGGCGCCATGCTGCCGCTGATGTCGACGACGAACACGATATCGGCGACGCCCTTGGTCTTCTCGCGGCTCTGCGGCGCTTGTCCGCCTGCTGCTATCTCGGCGACCCCGGGGGAAGTGGAGTCTCCCACAGTCGCGCTCTCATCCGCGACGGGTGAAGCACCGGCATCGGGCGAGGCCGCTTCAGAAGCCTCGCCAAAAGGGCTTGTTTCAGCGGGGGGATGACCGTCTGATCCGCTCTCGACCGGCGGTGCTTCGGTCGGCAGGCTGGTGGTCGCTTCGTCGGCGCCAGGCGCAGTCGGATCGGTGCTCATCTCATTCTCCATTCATATTGGGCGCACGGAGGCGGTCCACTGCCTGAGCGAACGAGGACACTTGGCGATCGTTCCGAGCGGCAGTTCTCTAGTTGGTAAGATTGGGGAGGCGAACGGTCAGATTCACCTAGAGGGAGTACTCGAAATGGGTTTAAAGCGGTTGCGGTCCGGCTCTCGGAAAGAGTGTCCGCTTTTCGCCCTTGCCGCTCGAAAGCGGCCAGTCCGCTAGCGGCCAGGTTCCGCCGTTCTTCTTCGTGCCCATGTCGGTCGTTTAGGAGGAGGCTGACGTCTTTCCAGAGCTGCCATTTACAGTGGTATCTCTAAGGACAGGCCGTGTCGTATGGCGAATAGCGAGTTGACCGCGTTCGCATCCCGCCGCGCCGGCGGCACCCCATTTCTTGGTCTGCTTGACTTGTATCGACCGCATGCCCACCTTCCTGAGATGGATTGCATGCCGATTTTCCGGCGCTTTTGTGCGCATTCGGGCCAGCTCCTCGCGGGCTTCTAGCCCCAGGCCGCTCCGACAAGGTCGACGGTCTGGGGCAATTCACTTCGAGCGATGAATAGCGGACGTCACCTTGGTGACGCGGACTCGCGCATCGTGGCCCAACAAGAATCTCGCATTGGTATCATCATGCAACATGCTGAAAGGCGCCGCGGCGCCAGCAGACCCGCAATTCTGCTTTCCGACACCGATTATGACCTCATCGCCAGTTACGCGACGGGCCTTGAACAGGCGCAACCCGAGTTAGCCGACATGCTGTTCAAGGAAATCAACCGCGCGAGAATCTGTCCGGCCGCTAAGGTGCCGGACACGGTCGTCAAGTTGGGATCCAAGATCGCCTACTTCGACGATCGCAGCGGCGTTGTGCGCAACGTGCAACTGGTTCTGCCAGGCAAGGCCAACATCGACGAAGGCAGTATCTCGATTTTGACGCCCGTCGGCGCCGGGCTCATCGGCCTGCGCGCCGGGCAGTCGATCAACTGGCCGGGGCTCGACGGTAGCCCACGCATCCTCTCTGTGCTCGAAGTCATTTCGGCTGCTTAGCAACTTCGATTGCAATCTAACCGGCGGCCTTCGATCCCACGGCGGTCGTGTTACTATGCAGGATAAGGTTCGTGTTTTTTTCCAGATTCACCGCACTAGTTGGCAGCGTCGTCATGACCGCTGTCACGGCTTTCTATCTACCTGCGATATGGTCGATCCCATTCTTCGTCGTGGGGACCCTTTTGACCCTTCTGGGCCTCTACGACCTTGCCCAGCCGTTGCACTCTGTGCGCCGCAACTATCCGATCATCGGGCGCCTACGCTGGTTGTTCGAAGAAATTAGGCCTGAGATCCGCCAGTATCTGATCGAGGGCGACCAAGAAGAAACGCCGTTCTCGCGCAGTCAGCGCTCGCTGGTCTATGCCCGAGCCAAAAATGAGAGCAGCGATCGCGCATTTGGGACGATGCTCGACGTCTACAAGAACGGCTATGAATTCATTGCCCATTCGACCCGTCCGGCGATGCCGGCGGATCCAGCGACGTTCCGCGTCCTGATTGGAGGCGATGATTGCAAGCAGCCTTATTCGGCATCGATCTTCAATATCTCGGCGATGAGCTTCGGCTCCTTGAGTGCGAACGCCATTCTCGCGCTCAACAAGGGCGCGATGATGGGCGGTTTCGCGCATGACACGGGCGAAGGCAGCATCAGCCCCTATCATCGCGAACATGGCGGCGACCTGATTTGGGAAATCGGCAGCGGCTATTTCGGGTGCCGGACAGACGACGGGTCGTTCGATCCTGACGGCTTCGCTGAACAGGCCGACGACCCGCAAGTAAAGATGATCGAAATCAAGCTGAGCCAAGGCGCAAAGCCGGGCCACGGCGGGATCCTTCCGGCGGAAAAAGTCAGCGCCGAAATCGCGGACGCGCGCGGCGTGCCGATGGGGCGGGACTGCCTGTCCCCCGCCAGGCACAGCGCGTTTTCGACGCCGCTCGGCCTGATGGCCTTCATCGAAAAACTGCGCCGGCTGTCGGGTGGCAAGCCGGTCGGTTTCAAGCTGTGCGTCGGCCAGCCGTGGGAGTTCATGGGCATGGTCAAGGCGATGCGCGAGACCGGCGTCTATCCCGACTTCATCGTCGTCGACGGCGCCGAGGGGGGCACCGGGGCTTCGCCGCTCGAATTCTCCGACCATCTCGGCATGCCAATGCGTGAAAGCCTGCTGTTCGTGCACAATACGCTGGTCGGGGCTGGCATCCGCGAAAGGATTAAGGTCGGTGCCGCAGGCAAGATCATCAGCGGCTTCGATATTGCAGCGGTGCTTGCCTTAGGCGCCGACTGGACCAACGCCGGACGCGGCTTCATGTTCGCGCTGGGCTGCATCCAGTCGCTCAGCTGCCACACAAATCGCTGTCCGGTCGGTGTCGCGACCCAGGACCCGATGCGGCAGCGCGCACTTGTCGTGCCCGACAAGGCCGATCGGGTGCAAGCATTTCACCGCAACACGCTGAGCGCACTGGCCGACATGATTGCCGCGGCGGGCCTCGATCATCCGCGCGCGATCGGCCCGCGCCACCTCGTCCGACGCGTCAGCCCGACCGAAATCCGGATGTTCTCCCAACTCCACATCTACCTTGAGCCGGGCGAATTGCTGACTGACGCCCACGACCGCGACTTCTACAGCGCCGCGTGGCGCGCGGCCCGCGCCGACAGTTTCGAGCTTACGGCCTGACGTCGCGGCGAGCGCGAGCGAACGGTCAGATCCGTACCGGATAGCCGACGAACTTCTTCGGCTTGTCCATCAGCACATGCGTGTTGACGCGCTCGCCGCCGATGTCGCTCGCGGTCAGATGCTGGGCAATCGCGTTCCATTCGGCCATGTCCGCAACGACCACCTTAAGCAAATAGTCGAAGGCGCCGCTGACGTGCGATGCCTCAACGATCTGCTCGAAGCGCGCAATGCCAGCTTCGAAGCGGGCCAGATCGGCCGTGCCGTGAGCGTTGAGCGTGACTTCGGCGAACAGGACGAGGCCGATGTCGAGCACGAAGGGGTTGAGGCGGGCATGGTAACCTTCGATCACGCCCGCTTCCTCGAGCCGCCGGACGCGCGCCAGGCAAGCGCTTGGCGACAACGCGACGCGCTCCGCGAGCGCGTGGTTGGTGAGACGGCCTTCGGCCTGCAAATTGGCCAATATCCGCCGATCGATGCGATCCAGTCGTTGTGCTGCGTTCATGGCATTTAAACCGCAGAGTCTGCGGTGGGCGTCAAGAGGTTCTATGCCACCTGCGGCCGGCTTTGCCCTATTCCTCAGGTGGCTTCGAAATGTGCGAAGCCGGATCTTTAGGGAGACTAACCATGACCGTTCGTGAGAAGTCAGAAGTTGCAATTGTCGGGTCGACGATTGCATTCGGACTGCCGGCGTTGCTGGCAGTAGCCTCGCTCGTCGCGGGCTAAGCTGCGCAGGAGAGGCCGGATGTCGACACACGAAACTTTGATGCCTGCTCTGTTCATCGGACATGGCAGTCCGATGAATACGCTCGAACTGAATGGCTACACGCGGGCGTGGCGCCGGCTGGGCAAGGCCCTGCCGCGTCCGCGCGCCATCCTCGTGATTTCGGCGCATTGGTTTATCGGCGCTACGGCGGTAACGGCGATGGCCCGGCCCAGGACGATCCACGACTTTTACGGCTTTCCCGACGACTTGTTCGAGTTCGACTATCCGGCGCCGGGAATGCCCGAACTTGCCGGCGAAATTGCGGAAATTGTGAAGCCGCATTGGGTCGGCGCCGATCGCGATCAATGGGGCCTCGACCACGGCACATGGAGCGTGCTGACCCATCTCTTTCCGCATGCCGACGTGCCCGTCGTTCAACTGTCGATCAATGCTTTGAAACCGCTGGAGTATCACGTCGATGTGGGATTGAAGCTGTCGGCCCTGCGCCGCAGCGGAGTGCTGATCGTGTCGAGCGGGAATGTCGTTCACAATTTGCGGCGGATCGACTGGGACGACCCCGACGGCGGCGCCGACTGGGCGCAGCGGTTCGACGAAGCGGTCGCCGCGCAAATGAGCAGCGATCCGGCGCACATCCTTCGTGCCCTCGAGCATCAGGATTTCGACATGGCAGTGCCGACACCCGATCATTTCATTCCGTTGCTTTACACTGCCGGGCTGGCCGCGACCGATGGCGGCGCATCGGCGATCGTGCGCGGTTATGCGATGGGATCACTGTCGATGACCTGCTACGGCATCGGCATGGACGGACTGGACTGCGCGGAAGGCGACGGTGCGGCGTTATTGCCGGTGGGCGTTCCCGCCGACCAGACCAACATTTAGCAGCACAAGCCTAAGCCTGCTTCTCCAGCAGGCGCTGCAAGCCGAAGGCGACGCAATGACGCGGCGCGTCGGCGACGCGGGTCGTCACCGACGTCTCCAGTGAAATTTGCTTGGCCAGCAAGGCGCTCAGGCTGCCGCCACCGGTTAGCGTGATGCCGTCGTCCAATATGTCCTTCGACAGTTCGGCGGGCGTGTCGCGCAGCGTCTCGCGCACCATGTTGACGATCTCGGACACATGTTTCTGCCACACCGGCAATAGCTCGGATGCCGGCACCGGGAGCGCACGGGGCAGTCCAGACGCCGCGTCCAGCCCGCGCACCTCGACCGAGTCGTCTGACGCCGGGTTGGCCAGGAGCGCTGACAATTGGATTTTCATCGTCTCTGCCGCGGCGACCCCAATCTGAAACCGATGCTCGGAGTGGAGATGCTCGATCAGCGACCGGTTCAAGGCTTCGCCGCCCCCGCGAACCGAATTGGTCAGGCAGATCCCGCCAAGCGAAATCACGGCGGCTTCCGTCGTTCCGGCGCCACAATCCACAATCATCCGGCCGCGCGGTTGGTCGACGTCCAGCCCCAGGCCGATCGCCGCGAGCAGCGGCTCCGGCAGCAGTTCGGGCCGGCCAAAGCCGGCATCAGTCGCGGCGCTGAACAAGGCGCTGCGTTCGCTTTGCGTAGCATCCGCGGGAATACCGATGTGGGGACGAAGCCGGCCAAAGCGACGTTGTCCACCGATGGCCTGATTCACGAAGTAAAGCAGTTCGCGGGCCGCCGACATGTCGCTGAGTACGCCGTTCTTCAGGGGTCGCACGATCTTCAGCGGTTTGGTTACCCGACCGACATAGCTGTGCGCGACGTCGCCGGCCGAAATAAAGCGCGGCGCTGCGTCATAGCTTTGGAAGCAGCAGACGGACGGTTGATCGAAGACAATGCCGCCGCGTGCCGTCACGGCAATAGTATTGGCCGTGCCAAGGTCGATGCCGATCGCGCGGCGCGCAGCATTTGATTTCAACATTCACGTGTTCCTTCGGCGAGCCGTCGGCCAGGGAAACCGGCAACCTGACGTCTAGCATCCGGAGTCAATCGAACCGAGTCTCGCGTGAGGAAACCGTTACCCATCAAGGCCCCTAGAATCCGGCATCCCGTGCGGCCCAGCTGATTCTGCGGACTTCTTGTAATCATACAGTCGAATCTGCGGTATCGATCAACATCTTCCGAGCCACCTGCGGGCGCCGTCGAGCTAATACAATTGCACCGCAATGTCGCGGGCGTTTCGGAGAGACATAATGACCATTCGGGAAAAGTTCGAAGTTGTAGTTGTAGGCTCGACAATCGCTTTCGGCTTGCCAGCCGTGATAGCTTTTTCGTCCTTCATTGGTGGGTAAAGCGCCCTACCGTTTTATGTTTCGGGGAGATCGACGTGGCCAAGAAGATGATCATGATTAGCGTTATCTGCGTAACGGCGTTGTCAGGCGCTGCTTGGGCTCAAACCGGCCTTCTCACGCGGAATCCCACAGAGGCGCGTTCCGGACTTTATGTGCTAGATCCTGCTCACGGCAAAATCACTTGGTCAGTTAGCCACATGGGATTCTCGACGTATGCGGGGCAATTCACCAATGTGTTCGCAAACCTCGACTTGAACGTTGAAAAACCGTCAGCAAGCCGCCTGAATGCGACGGTCATGATGGAAAGTGCCGGGACGTTCAGCAAAGGTCTGGATCAACATCTTCAGACCGCGGATTTCTTCGATACCAAGAACCACCCGGCGACCACATTTCGTGCGTCCAGCATTCGGATTGTCGATCGAGATACAGCCAGTATTTCGGGCGATCTGACATTGCGCGGCGTTACGCGTCCAATCGTCATCAAAGCCGATTTCAATCAGGCCGGCGTCAGTCCCGCCGACAAGAAGTATACCGTTGGCTTCGACGGAGAGGCGAAAATCAAGCGGTCGGACTTTGGCATCATTTATGGGCTGCCGCTGCTGGGTGACGAAGTCACTCTGCGACTGGAGGCCGAATTTAAACTGCAGGAGCCCTCGTAAGTCGGCGGCACAAACGTCATTCGGAGACCTTTTGAGCGTAATTATTACATCGAACCACCTGTGCCCTACCAAGGACGGCCCGACGCTTGGGTAGGCGATGTGCGAACTCCAATTAGTGCGCCGGCAACGGCCGCCATGCGTAGACAGCAGACCGTTCGCAATTGGCCGATCGCGGACGATCTGCTTGTTGGCGAGGCCCGCGAGAAGCGGACGTTGCTCGAATGGTTCCGCGCAAACGGCCTCTCTCGACAACCGCGGAGGTCGCAGACAGACCTCAAACGCTGAACGAGGATAGGATGGGGCAAGGTCCCTTCGATCCCTCACCACACTCGGTGGCGAGCCTTTTGAGCGAGTTTCGAGCAGCTCTCAGTTCAGCAATCTTCGCATCGAGAGCCTCGACGCGACTTACAGCCAGGCTTCTCGCTCGGCTGCGATTCTGGCCTGCATCCAGCATCAGGAGCTCCTTGATCTCCTCCAGGGTAAAGCCCGCTGTCTGAGCCCGCTTGATGAACCGCAGGCGGCGCAGGTCTTCTGACCCATAGCGCCTGATTCCGCTCTCGCGAGTTGGCTGCGCCAGCAGACCTTTGCGCTGGTAGAAACGAATGGTTTCCACCCCCACGCCACCGGCGGCAGCAAGCGTGCCAATTGTTAGCGAAGACACCCTTTGACTCTGTACCATAGTACGGGACCTATATAGCTGCCGACATCATTTCAAGGAGATTAGAAATGTCGGGCACGACCAATAATCCGGTCACAGCAAAAAAGGCGGTGATCCACAGAATGGTCATGCCTTCTCATACCTGCCCATACGGGCTCAAAGCGGTCGATCTTCTCAAAGCTCCGGATACGAGGTGGAAGACCACCACCTTACTACGCGAGAGGAAACTGACGCCTTTAAGGCGGAACATGGAGTCGCGACGACCCCTCAAACCTTCATCGGCGGCAAGCGCATCGGCGGCTACGACGACTTGCGCCGCTTCCTAGGCAAGCACGTGGCGGACCCAAAGGCCTTGAGCTACACCCCCGTTTTCGTCCTGTTCGCCATGACCGCGCTGATGGCTGCGGGCGCAACCTATGCGGTCACCGGAAGCGTTCTCACGATCCGCGCCGTGGAGTGGTTCATAGGCTTCTCGATGGTCGTGCTGGCGCTCCTGACGCTCCAGAATGTCGAGAGCTTCGCCACCATGTTCTTGAATTACGACCTGCTGGCGAAGCGGTGGGTGGCGTACAGCTATATATATATCCATTCGCGGAAGGTTTCGCCGGCGTTCTCATGGTGGCCGGGGCTCTTAGTTGGTTGTCAGTTCCAATTGCGCTCTTCATTGGTACGATCAGCGCGATTTCGGTCTTCAAGGCCGTGTATATCGACAAGCGCGAGCTGAAGTGCGCTTGCGTCGGCGGCTCCAGCAACGTCCCTCTCGGCTTCGTCTCGCTCACAGAAAACCTGATGATGATCGCAATGGCCATATGGATGGCCGTCGGTCCCTTGGGTCTCACAGGTGCAGGTGTTCATTTATGACCCACCCAGTGTCTCCTTCCACAGTAGAAGCCGCAACGCCGGCGGAAACTGGCCGGAAGCAGACGGGTCCGCTTTTGAGACGTTGGGCGATTAAATCCGACGTTCGCCTAGGCTGCGATAGGGTGACCTCTCTCCACCCATCGCGGACATTCGGATGGGCCCTTTGCACGACAAGGTTCAGTTTTGTCCTGCTAAGCGCATCGGCATGAATGTATCTGCCTTTATTCTTCCGTTCGGACTGGCAGCCTGTGCTAGCGCCGGATCGATCCCGCCCGCCGCGCATCCGCATGAGGATGTTCGGCCTCCGGTCGTTACTGACGACCTGCGCGGAAGGTGGTCAATCCTGTCCGTAAACGGGCAGGCGGCGTCAGGCGCCTGGCTGGAGCTTGGCGCCGAGGGCCCGCCCGTAGCAGCGCAGCGACCGGACGGTTCCTTTAACATCGGCGCTCCAAGGGCGACAACGACGGCATTCTTGGGCTGCAACTCGCTTCAGCTTAACGGCTGGACACGCAATGGTGACAAGCTTGCGCTGGGAATCGATGGGTCCATGAGAACAGAGCGGGGTTGTGACGAGCGGATCATGGCGCAAGAGGAGCAGGGTTATGCAATCCTGCGTCTGCCAGTCACTATGGAGCTGACGCCCCCGGACCGGCTCCGCATAGTGAATGAGAACGGCACCATGGATCTCATCCGCTAGCAAAGCGCCGTCTACGTCTTTGAAAAGAATCTGCGCGGCGCTAACCAACCGTCCGCTAACGATCCGTTGCGGTATTGGCAGTTGGCTAGGTTCCCCTCATGACCCGCACCTTTCGCACACTGGCGGTGATGCTGCTCAGCCCACCGCTCATCCTCTACCCACTCGCTCAAGCTCACATTTTGCTGAGTGGATCGCCGGGCTGGTGGCTTGCTACCGTCCTTATCTCAGTTTGGGTCATAGGCATGGCCGCGCTGCTTGCGTCTGGGTGGCGACGTAGCGTCATTGCCTTAGTAGGCTCAGTGTATACGCTCGTTTCTTTCCTTACCCTGCCAATGATGGCCTTGTCAGCTTCATGCGTCGTCGGGCCATGTCTCTGACGCAACGTCCGATTGCCACCCATCGCGGACATCAGCGCGTCAGGTCGATCGAAGGTAAGCTTTGGGTGGGAAGCGAACGTGGGATTCACTTCTCAATCAGGTGAGAACACCAAACAGCCACTGTCCAAGAGCCCTCTGGATGCCCTGATCGAAGAACATCACCTCTATCGTTTGTTCAATCAGGAGCGCCGGCGCGATGATCAGCCAAACAGGATGAACCTTGCCGCATTTCCACTGGTCGCGGGCGGCCGCGAATAGAATGGGGGAATAAGCAAGCACCAGGGCCAGCCAGATCTCCGGATTGGGAACTTCTGGAAACCAATGCCGCAAGCGAAAAAAGCTGGCCACAGCACATGGATGGTCGCAAGCAATACGAGCCTTTTGTGCCAGTCCGGGCGCTTGCGATTTAGAATCGCCGCCCCGACCAGCACCACGAAAAGTGTGAGCCCAGTTGCCGTGCCGGAAAGGGCCGAGGTGGCGGCGGTGCCCTGTTCGGGAATATCTCTTTCAGCAGCCCAAAGTGCGGTGCTTATGCCGCTGGCTCAGATCACCAGCGCGAGGGGAACCGCTGTCTGGCCCAGTCGTCGATGAAGTGGCGTTCGGCGCCATTTCACCAGTGCCGCCTGGCCAATGAACAACAAGACCCAAGCCAGCGAAGCAGCGCCATGCAGATGGACGAACCAAGGAGCAGAAAAGTTTCCACGAGCGATCGGCAGACCGTAGGTGTATCCAAAGCCGAGGGCGACGACCATCAGGCCAATGAGCCCAACTACCAAGTAGAATGGTGTCGCCCTATCCCGCGCCCATAGATTGGCCATCGATCGATTTGCCCCCCGATGGCAGTGTGACCGTGGGCGCGCATGTCCGCAATGGGTCGAAAGCGGTCGTCCCTGACCTAGCTGAACGAGTGACCGAAGCTGCTAACCCTCGGCCCTAAAGCCGACTGTCTGCTTTCGGCCAGGTCGAGCCATCGGGCTAGATCAGATCTGCCCGCGATCGCTACGGCGGGTTGGGGTGGCGGGTGGACGAGCTACGTCGGTGAGATCGGAGGCTTCACGTTCCCAAATCGCGCAAGGGAGGATTCCCTGCGGATGGTTTCCAGTGCTGGTAGCACATGTTCAAGCAGTTCAAGTCGTCGGCACGGATACATGGCTGGCACCATGCTATCCCAACGGTCGAACCATTCTGGCTGCCTCGCCCAGCCTCCAGGCGGAAGTTCCACGGTGCCTCGGCCCGAGGTGGTGATGAAGAGGGGCTGGAGATCGTTCAGGCGATGGAGCTCAATAACACCTTCAGGTCTTGCTTTCCCGTCTCGCCAGACCTCCAAGCCGCGTTGTGTCAGCTTGTAGCTGATGCGCTTTCTCAGAGCGGCATCGTGGTAAAATCGCCCCACTATGACGTAAGCTAGCACAGCAAGTGAGAGCGCAAAGAAGAACCAATGCTCCCCTTTTATGCTCATGAAAAGCACGACTGCGCCCACAAGAGTGTAGGTTGCAGTGTGGCCGAAGTCTTGCGGCCGCCACGCTAAGCCCTGCGCAGGCCGACCACTCCAAATTACATGATTATCGCCCTCAGACACGAGCACATACTCTCGCAAAGAGCGCATGTCCGCAATGGGTCGCAAGCCGATATTGCACAGAGATAACGATGAGTTCAATGCGGTATGCGCTACTCCATTATGTTTGCTGCGTTGTTGCTTTCCGGCTGCCAGCCATCGCAGTCGGATCAAACCGTCTCCCCGCTTTTTGGGGCCCCGAGAGTGTTTGCTGGCAAGTGGGAAGGACACTGGGAATACACGGCGTTCAGGGAATGCGGCATGCCCGAGAACTGCGTTAAGGCAGTTACTGATTGCGGTGTGGAGGTAGCCCAATCTGCAAGAGCCGATTTAAGGAGCCTTATGCCAGACCCCACGGGCCACTACTGGGTCGAGTTCCTTGGTAGGAGCCGAAGGTCAGCACCTGCGGAACTCGCTGATAATCTTCGCCCGCAAGAGTGCCTAGTAGAGGTGCAGCGCATGCTTAGGGCGTGCGTGAGCATCAGCCCAGTCTATCCCAATGATGAGGAGCGGCGCCCGTCATGCGCATCGGTACGCAGCCAGACACCAAGAGCTCAAGCTGACACGTAATGTCCGCAAGGGGTGGAAAGCGGACATTGGATCCGCCGCTCATTCAATCGTGTCGCGCGTAGCTGGTCAGTTCTTCACCTGCACGCCACACATACCGGCTTCATAGGTTCTTCCCCAATCGCGCTTTGCGGTTGAGATGAGCGCGACACTTGCCAACGGCTCCCGATTGCGAGTCTCAAGGCGGACACCGACGTCCCCACTTGTAGTCTGCTGGATCATGATCGTGTCAGACATATCCCAGCCGCCGAGGCCGTCGGGGGTGCTGACCCGGCTCATGACTAGGCTAGGTTGCCGGAGATACGCGAGCGCAGGATCGGCAGAAACAATCCGCCCATTTGGCTGTGGGAAGTTCCCCACTTGAACCCGCAGCCGAGCGACCCGTCCGACCGCATTCACCAAGCGGCAGTCGGCTACATACTCGGGTGGCAGTTCCGTTCTTTCGGCTTGCGGCGGTGGGAGCGGCGTACCGGGGGCCGAGCCTACCCCAACCAGCTGTGTAAGAAGGGGTAGCAGGAACATGGCGCACCTCGGTGGAGACAGTCGGCTAGGCTAGAGCCAGGCAGGACGGCTTGTCGAGAGTGCTGAAAACTCGCCTTTGAAACGTGCGGGAATGCTCGCGTTCGGTCGACGTCAGACGCTCAGCTTCAATGTCGCGATCGGTGGAAAGCGGACATCGGTCAGTGCCGATCGGGGCTACTTGCATAAGACTATTGGGGGAGTCACACTGTCCGTCGCTTACCTTTCGGCAGGAGCAACGCGTGTTTAGTAATCTTATCGTGGCTGTCTCGGCGCTTGTTGTCGCGGACCCTTCGAATGTCGCGGTCGAAGCCGCCGCTGGTGAATGGGTTGCTTTGGTGGACCAGCAAAAGTGGGCCGACAGCTGGAGCGAGGCCGGTGCGCTTTTCCGGTCCCAGATTACCAGCGTACAGTGGGCTGCTGCAGTACAGCCGGTTCGAACACCATTGGGAGTTGTTCATTCTCGGAAACTCCAGAAGGTCACGCCCACCAAATCGCTCCCCGGCGCACCCGATGGTGATTATCGGATCGTGGAGTTTCGGACGGCCTTCGCCAACAAAGCCGACGCTTTTGAAACGGTAATACTCGCTCGCGAGGCTTCCGGGTGGGCGGTGAACGGGTACTTCGTTCGCTGATAGTCCAAATGTCCGCAATGGGTCGAAAGCGGACAGTCTCCGTTTGACCCTTAACAGGCGTTTGCGACGGGAATTGCCCCTGCTCAACCTGTCCACAGAAATCCTACAGTGCAAGCACTTCGATGTTCCCGAATCGTTCTCGTCCGCGTAGCGGGCAGGAATGTCGACCAAGCACGTCCACACTGCCGGCGATCTCGTGCGCTTTAAATGTGCGCTCAAGATCGATTGTGGAGCCTGTGGTTACGGAACGACGGTTGACGGCTTTGATCTCGCCCGCGCGTGCGGGAATGGATGCTTGGCGGACATTAGGGAGCGATTAAAATGTTCGAGATGTGGCGCGAAAGAAGCGCGGACGACGTTACTTAGCCCGCCGGCGCCAAGATGAGGATCAAGACAAGGCCATTTTTTTCGTCAGCAAGGAATATTGTCACGGGTTTGCCCGCGCCGCGGTGTTCCTGTTCTTCCGCCTCGTAATGGTCAGGCTGTGATCGATCAGGAATCAAGGCGTCCTGATCGTCCACTCGACGAATATAGGCAGCGCTTTAGTGTCGTTACCGGGTTTTTATCACACCGAACGGCTGCCGCGGCATTGCTGCATCGACGCGGATTGCCATGCGGCCCTCTGCCTCGCTCAAAGCAGTAAAGGATGATCCAAGAATCGTCATTTGCTTGGGCAGATCGGTCGTCTTGAAATAGATGGGATCGGTGATCCGCTCCTGCTTCTCGGCGGTCCCGAAGGCGATCATGAAATTCTCTCGCCCATAGATGTTGAAATAATTGCGCCGTTCGATCGCGACAAACGCACCGAGAGTTGAAGTGGCCGGGTCGGCACGCGAATAAGCGATTGGCGCGGCAAGGGGCGTCGTCCGCCTTGGCATTCGTCCAATGATCATAACGAGCGCAGGAGCCTGCGACGCCGTTCGAAATGTTGCGTCGAAGCGCCCATCCCGATCGGAATCGAGGAAGCAGCCTTGCGGACTTCCGCCAATCAGACCCACCGAATGGAGCCGTGCATCGCAGAAGATTGCGCCGGGGCCACCGTCGACCTCTAACAACTCTGTCCCGGATGCTAGATTGAAGCCGGCTTCGCCAGTCGTGACAGGCCGTGAAAGCCTCACAAGTCCCGACGGGAGCAGCCGTTGCTTCAAGACATGCTCTTTAGATGCGAGTTGGCGCACGCCGATCGGCGGCGCAACCGGCTCAATCCACCAAGTCGTGCTGAGTTGAGCGCGCTGCGAAAAGGCTGGCGACGCAAGAGAGCTTAAAAGGCCAAACGCGATGAGTGACCTAGATAAATTTGCAAACATCCCGAACCCTTCAAACATGGGGCCAATCAACGTGCCGACAATCAAGGGCCTTTGATACGGGCGTCAATGCGTTTCACAAGATACTGCGACAGCCACCGTCCGCTTTCCACTCATTGCGGACCTGCGCCTGCTCTGCGAAAGACCGATGCGTGCAGATCATCAAAGCGCTCGTCTTTTTTGGAATGGCGATCCAGGTCTCATCCGGGATCTGCGCTGAATCCAAAGCTCCACGCTCCACCACCCCTGGCGCTGCCGCCTGCGATAATCGCGCGCAAGATGAGGGACGACCGTATTCGCTCTGCTTGGCGGAGCTCCAGTTTCGAGCTTCTGAGACGGAAATGAATCGGCACTGGATTGTCGCCCTAGCGCAAGAACGAGCCGTCAAAGGGCCAGGGGCTGCACGGCGATTGCGGACGGAGCAACGAGCATGGCGAGATGTCCGAAACGCCGAATGTGCAAGGGTCGCACAGGCCGGAAGAGCCACTTACTTTGCTATCAATGAGCTGGGTTGCTTGACGAGCTGGACCACGAGGCGCGCAGACTTTCTGCAAGCGCTAGCCATCTCCAAGCGCTAGCGCCGGCAACACACTCCTCAGGGCCGCAGTTTCGCAGAGATGCTTAGTCGAGGAACATGAACATTGTGCTGATCTGGATCGCCATCGTGAGCTTTGCCGCGATGCTGGGTGCGTTGATCAGTTTGATATCGACAGCGTGGGTTCGCCGATCGGGAGTCACTCTCGCCTGCGTTATCCCTTTATTGATGCTGCTGGGTGTCGCTTTCCGCGATGGTTGCATGCCAGCGATAACACCTTGGTTGTGGATGCAGGCAAGCTGCCAAAGTTGGGGCATGCTGCTGGCCCTCTCAGTCGCCATCGTGCCGCTTTGGGCTTTGATTGTGCTCTTAGGAGCATGGTTGGGACGGCGGATGCTTCGCGCCCGCTAAGCGTCGGTACTTAGCGCGCTGGAATGCGCCGTTCTTCTTCCAATCTACCGGCCAGAATGTTTTCTACCCGATAGACAACTATCGCGTCACGCCCTTCTGGCGTCGGCTCCTCGCCTTCGTTCAGCATTTGGCCAATGATGCGACACTGAGGAAAGTATCCTTGATATCCAAAGTCGCTCACTTTGACGATGGCCACTCGCGGCATCTTCCGCTCAGCGGGATACTCTTGCTAGGCATGCCGCCAACTTAAACGTCATCTGATTGTGAGCAATAGGTGGAGAGCAGACCGTCCGCAATGGGCGGAAAGCTGACATTATGCTCTCCCTGCTCGCCTGAGTTTTTGATTAGCGGCGACCCTTTGCCCGTTCCCGCGCCTCCGAAACCGCATCCGAGACCTCGAACACGGAACTTCGCTTGCAGTTGACGACGAAAGTTGAGTCAGCAGCTACGCCGATCCTATTGGGCAAAACTAGTTCTGGTTCGCGAAGAGTGATTGCTGGTCGGCCATCAACCAGTACATCGGTCACTCGGACACGCAGTTCCCCGCGCGACAAGTCCTCTACGGCATACGGGAATGGCTCATAGTCGCCGCTGTTGTATTCTCCACTTTTAAAGGTAACACTTTGCTTGCCGATCTCACCTCGCGAGGCGGACTTATACAGCCTATCGAGCGCCCTCGCTCCTTCCCGATCAATGCTGGGAAACCTCTGGCAGACGCTCTCTAGAGCCGTAATCTTTGCTGGGCGCTCACGATGTTCCTTGAACGCCAGAACGACGCAACTCGAGGGCAGAGCCGCCGCAATAAGCAAGACGATCACACACCCTTTCCTGATGCGAGACGGAGACTGTTTGGGCGCTCGCTCCTCGGGTCGTAGGTAGCCGTCCTCCTTGAAGAACGACATCAGGCAGACGCCGCGCGATGATTGCAATTGTTTATTCGGCCTTGTGAGTTGAAGTGCCTATGTCCGCAATGGGTCGGACGGGGACATTCGCTCAAGGCTTGTCCGCGCCGCGTCGCCAAGCCCACATCGTGAGGAAGGCAAGTGGGAATACACCCAGTCCGATGACCCAAGCCTCATCAAACAAGAAGTAGATGACGTTTTCAGGCAAGTAGCACGGAGAGTCGAAGCACACTCGTCGGCTGGACGCCCACAGGCTGTAGACGACCATAGTCAGGCCCGTCGCCGCCGCCGCGCGTAGGAGGTCGCGTCTGCTCACCATCGGCGTTTTGATGTCACCCTCTCATGTCCGCAATAGGTGGAAAGCGGACATCAACGCTGCTCGCCAGCGGTGATTGACGTCGCGCAGCTGTGACGTTCGGCAATGCGCTTCGAATACCGGAACTGCTCGGGCGACAATTCCCTGAAGGTAACTCTGCCGCGCTCTGAAGCACCCACAAACTCCGGCGCGCTGATGGTGCCCCATCGGCTCGTTAGGACCTCCTCCGAGATAGCTGCGACGCACTCGATTGACCCCACCATCTGCAGTGACCGGTCACGGGAAGGTACAGCGTCTCCTCGAGGGGAGCACCCACTTACCAGCACGACGAGCGCTCCAGCAAGGAATGGCTGCATGATGTTCATATCAGGAAAAATGCATGGACTGGCCATGTCCGCAATGGGTCGGATGCGGTCATTCACTGGCTCGGTGAATGAATGGCGGGATCTCCGCCCTGGCGCCCCGTAAGCAGACAGTCTGCTAACGGCCAAAAGCCGAACATTTCAGGGTCGATAGCGAACGGCGGCTATGAAGGCGGCCAGCGCAGGGGACTGTTGGCGACGGCTAGGATAATAAAGATGATAGCCCGGGAATGGCGGGCACCAATCTTCGAGTACCGGCAGGAGGTCGCCCCCTTCGATCTTCTCCTGCAAGTAGTCGCGTGGCAGATAGCACATGCCGACACCGTCCACGGCGGCCTGTCGAACGATCGCGATGTCATTGACAACGAACTGCCCGTCGACGCGCACGTTCACGGCACGGCCGTCTTTCTCCAAATCCCAGATCGAATTTCCTCCGCGAGCCTGGTGTCGCAGATTGATGCAGTTGTGGTTGGCAAGGTCGCCGGGCGTCTGCGGCAGTCCGCGCTGCTCGAAATACTTCGGTGAAGCGGCAATCGCCATACGCATGTCTGGCCCGATGGGAACGGCGATCATGTCTTGCGCAAGCGTTTCGCCGAGACGAACCCCCGCGTCGAACCGCTCGGCAACGATGTCGACGAAACCGTTATCGACCATGAGCTCGACCGAGAGGTCGGGATAGAGCAGCATAAGTTTTGCCAAGGCAGGCATGAGGATGCTCTCGGCGGGCTGGTCGCCAGTCGTGATGCGCAAGGTCCCGGCCGGGGTTTCCCGCAATTCCTTCAGTCGAGCGAGCTCGTCAGCGACCTGATCGAAGTTTGGGCCGACGCGCTGTAGCAATCGTTCGCCTGGTTCAGTGGTCGATACGTGACGGCTTGTGCGCGTCAGCAGACGGACGCCAAGCCGCTCCTCAAGCTTTCGGATCGTGTGGCTGAGGGCCGACGGCGAAACGCCGAGCTTTGCAGCCGCTCGAGTAAAACTCTCTTCACGGGCGACGGCAAGAAACGCGACAAGATCGGCCATCATTTCGCGTTGCATCGTTGAATCCTGCTCACTGCCGCATGCCGATCATAGCGTCTAATCCGCATCAAGTGGATGCACTAAATGGGCTGCATGGAAATTGCTCAGCATCACAACTCAGCGCAAAGGCTTTTAGGTGGAGGCCTACGGGGCGGCGGCTGGCCTGCGGTATTCGCACTGTCACTGTGCGTGTCGACGCTGATCGCGTCGGAGTTCATGCCCGTCAGCCTGCTCACACCGATCGCCTCTGGCCTGATGGTCAGCGAAGGCCAGGCGGGGCAGGGCATCGCGGTCTCTGGGCTCTTTGCCGTGATGACGAGCTTGTTCATTGCCTCAGCCAGTAAGAGCCTCGACCGGCGTAATCTGCTGCTGGGTCTCACCATCGCCATGATCGTCTCGGGGGTCATTGTCGCGCTCGCTCCAAACTACGCGGTGTTCATGGTCGGGAGAGCGTTGCTGGGTGTGGTGATTGGCGGCTTCTGGTCAATGTCGACCGCCACGGTCATGCGGCTGGTACCGCAAGATGCGGTCCCGCGTGCGCTCGCCTTGTTGAACGGCGGCAACGCGCTCGCCACCACCATAGCTGCTCCTCTCGGAAGCTATCTGGGTCAATTCGTAGGCTGGCGCGGCGCATTTTTCTGCGTGGTCCCGCTCGCTGTCGTCACCTTCGTGTGGCTCTTCACGTCGCTTCCCAAAATGCCGTCTCCCGAACGTGCGAGCAGAGTTGCGGCCTTCAAGGTGCTTCGCCGTCGGCAGGTACCTCTCGGCATGCTCGCCGTTGCGCTATTCTTCATGGGACAATTTGCCCTGTTCACTTACCTGCGACCGTTCCTCGAACGCGTGACCGCCGTCGACGTCACCACGCTATCCCTGATGCTACTCGGCCTTGGCGCTGCTGGTCTGGTTGGGACCTACGCCATCGGGATTGCGCTGAAGCGAACATTGTATGGGCTGCTGATTTCGATCCCGCTGGTCATGGCCGCGATCGCAGGCGGGCTCGTGGCCGTCGGACACTCACCCATTTTCGTCACCATTCTGCTCGGCCTTTGGGGCTTCGCTGCCACCGCTGCGCCTGTCGCCTGGTGGACATGGGTGAGCAAGGTTTTGCCTGACGAAGCCGAGGCGGGCGGCGGCCTGATGGTCGCAGTCGTCCAACTCGCGATCACGCTGGGCGCGGCTTTGGGAGGGATAATCTTCGACCGCTGGGGTTATCAGGTGACCTTCTTGGCCAGCGCCACCCTGCTGACGTCGTCATCAATCGTCGCATTCGTCGCCGCGCGCTCATCGCCCACTGCCGATCATCGCGCTCCTTATCCCTACGCCGTCACGGCGGCACTCTGAAACCGGAGATTCCGATGCAACATGTCTCAACGAACAGTAGGTCGCCTGGCAGCCGACGTCTTGCCCGGGCCGGGTTTTTCGCGATGGCGGCATTCGCTGCCGTCACTGCCCAACCAGCGCTGGCCCAATCACAACGGAACCAACCCAATGGAGTGACCATGCAGCTCACGCAGACGTGGGACAAAGTCTTCCCAAGGAGCAACAAGGTCGATCATCAGAAGGTCACCTTCACCAATCGCTATGGCATCACCCTCGTTGGCGATCTCTATTTGCCCAAGAGCCGCGGGGATCGTCGTTTGCCGGCGATCGCCGTCGGCGGACCGTTCGGCGCGGTAAAGGAGCAATCGTCCGGCCTGTACGCGCAGACGATGGCAGAGCGCGGGTTCGTCACGCTGGCGTTCGATCCGTCTTACACTGGCGAAAGCGGTGGATCGCCACGCAACGTTGCCTCTCCCGACATCAACACCGAGGATTTCAGCGCCGCCATCGATTACCTTGGTCGGCATGCGTCGGTCGATCGGCAGCGGCTCGGCATTCTTGGCATCTGCGGGTGGGGCGGCATGGCGTTGAACGCGGTGGCTGTCGACAAGCGGGTCAAGGCCGTGGCGGTCAGCACGATGTACGACATGACCCGCGTCATGTCGAAAGGCTACAACGACAGCGTCACGCTGGCGGAGCGAACCAAGACGTTGGAGCAATTGAGCCGCCAACGGTGGGAGGATGCCAGGAACGGCGCGCCCACGTACGGGCCGGCGATGAATGAGCTCAAGGGCGGTGAAGCGCAATTCCTTGTCGACTATCACGACTATTACAAAACCCGTCGGGGCTTCCATCCAAGGTCGGTCAACTCGAACGCGTCGTGGACGGTCACTAATCCGCTGTCGTTCATGAACATGCCGATCCTGACGTATATCAAGGAGATTTCGCCGCGACCGATCCTGTTCGTGCACGGCGAAAAGGCGCACTCGCGTTACTTCAGTGAAACGGCATTCGCCGCGGCCGCGCAGCCGAAGGAATTGGTGATTGTCCCGGGGGCGAGCCACACCGAACTGTACGACCGGGCCAACGTGATCCCATTCGACAAGTTCACTTCCTTCTTTCAGCAGCATTTGGCCGGAGACAAGAAATGAAGACGCTGATTGCAGCCCTCTGCGCGCTCCCGTTGCTGGCCTGTGCGCCTGAAAACGAGCGTGCCCCATCCAGCCAGAATGGGGCCGCCGAAGCTAACGGAAACGCCGTCGAGGCAGCGACGATGGAAGTAAGCCGAGCCGCGGCGCGATCGCCCGCGCCTGGACCGCGCGACTGGTTCACTGGCAGCGTGACAATCACGCCCCTGTTCGAACCGAAAGGTCCGTCGCAGGTTGGCGCGGCTTCGGTGCGTTTCGAAGTAGGGGCGCGTACGGCGTGGCACAAGCATCCCCTCGGCCAGCGTCTCGTCGTCCTCGAAGGCACAGGCTGGACCCAGGTGGAAGGTGGTCCGATCGAGGAAATTCGGGTAGGCGATGTTGTCTGGTGTCCGCCCGACAAGCGGCATTGGCACGGCGCGACGCCGACAACCGCCATGGCCCACGTTGCGATCCAGGAAGCCGAGAACGGCTCACCCGTCGAATGGATGGAACACGTCCCCGATGAGGTCTATCGCGCCGGCCCGGCATGATGCGCCCGGGGGCCGCAATGATTGCCGCTCTTGCTTTCGTCGGATGTGGCTCTTCAACTCCATCTGACGCGGCGAAGGGGAATTCGAGCGCACAAAATAACATCCCCGCAGGGCGGCAATCCAAGACACCGAAAGGATCGACTATGTCCAATCGTGAGGTGGTGATCACGACCGAGGGACGTAAACTGATCGCGCGCTTATCAGACAACGAGGCGGCGCATGCACTCGCAAAAATGTTACCCCTTCACATTCAAATGCGCGATCATCTTCGCCAGGAGAAAACGGGTGAACTACCATCGCCCTTGCCACAGGCGGAACGGCAGAGAGCCTTTTCCGCCGGAACTTTGGGCCTATGGGGCGATCGCGACTTCGTCATTTACTATCGCGATGGAAATGTGCCGGCGCCAGGAATCGTATTCCTTGGGCAAGTTGAAGGCGACCTCTCGCAACTCGACAATGCTGCCGGCCTGGCGATCTCTGTCCGACACGCCGATTAGCCGCCCCCAAAATTCCCGCCCGCTCTTAGTTTCAGCTCAGAGCCGACGGTCTGCTTTCAGCCAGAACCTGATTGAAAGCGGACTGTCCGCTGATGGCCAGATCGAGCCACGGAGCGCAATTAGGGTTACTAGTGATCGCTATGGATGATCGGGGTGGAGACCGGACTCCGCTAACTGCCAGTTTCATTTCTAGTTGATGGCAGTGCCCGTAAAGCTTCGATTTCCCGAGACGTCCGCTCACCGGGATCTGTAGCTATCGCCTCCAGGGTCTCTAGCCTCTGCTGCAAGGTCACGACCAGTTTGCGGAGGCGCTCATTTTCTTCGTCCACTAACTTTAGCGTCTTTACTGGCTTCGCTCGCTCGTCCGTGAGGAATTCAACAAGACCGCACTCAGTGCAGCGGCGCGATGACATGCTTGTTATCTTGGTACTTAAACCGGCCGTCAGGGTAGCCCAGAAGCTTGGCTCCCCGTCCACCCACCCGAGTTTACCGCCGTCACTTTGACTAATAGCGAAGCCCTCGGTCATTTTTCCGCGACACCTCAGACAATCCGTCATTTCATTTCGCCATTTAATGGACTTGGATGCGGCTTAGTCTAGGCTTTTTCGCTCTAGTCTGCGCCGTAAGTCATTCATTCCTATGGTCTTCAGCACCTCGCTAGGTTCGTTAGATTCGAGCAGGCGCGTCAAATGGCCCAATGCCTGGATGGCCAAATCCAGCTCTTGAAGTTGAGAAGGGTGGCGAGCGACGACCGTTGCATCGTCACTGAGAACATTCCCCAGCAATTCGAGATTCCGGGATACGAACGCAAGTTCCTCTGCGATCCGACTCGGTAAGTTGTCGATCACTTCCGGCGATCTAGTTGTCGCCATCCGCACGGGGACCGATGCCTCACCGCGTGTCTCGGCGACCATTCGATCGGCCGTTAGCTGCGCTTCATACTTTGCGCCCGGAATCCAAAGAGCGATATTGATTGGTGCATCGAATTTTAGACCGCCAAAACGCCCTTCATGCCAAACGAGTGTCGCATGCGCTCGCAAGCTTCCTCGAGCTAACGTCACCGCTTCCTCGACCTGCAGAACCGTCCGGGCCTGTAGCAAGGCTCCTGTGGGGGAGAGATTCCTGACTGTCACCGGAATCTGCACGTCTCGCGCGATCAAAACCGCCGACAGAAACGTGTTTGCTCGATTATCTTTGCGACGCAGGTGCTTTGGATCAGGAGGTTTTGCAGCGTCATCCATTGAAGGGTTGTATAGCTAAACGGCGAGCCACGCTTCTGCTTTTATAACTCTGAGTTGAAGGCGCAGCGTGAGGTCGGCCGACTTCTTTCCGATCTCCGCCACCGTGAACTCATCGTCGCGCCGGCGGGTTGAGCAGGGTCGTCCGCGCCTCCTTCGCGCCGCACCTCGAGCATTTTAGGCGCTCACGGATCTCTGCCAAGTGATTCTGACATGTTTTGGTTTTTTCAGTCCAAGGTCGTTTCGCTCACACACGTCATTCTGAGTGACAGTCACGACAAGCTTTTCCCCCGATGGCATGGCATTGCGCGCGTTGATCACGAGATTGAGGAGGGCCAGTTCGGGTCGGTTGAATCGCCCCGTGCTGACGAGAGTTGTTGGGTCAGCTTGATGATGATTGAGATAGTCGGGCTGAGAGAGGGGCAGATCAGGTCGGCCAGGCCATCAAGCAGGTCACCGATATCGACGGCGCGCCGCTGCAACGACTTGCGCCGGGCACAAGTTCGCGAAATGTCGGGCTCGACCATTTGTCTCTATCTGCAAAGCAAGTGGGCGACGTTGAGGCCCCTTTCAACGACATTTGTTTCAGTCATCGAAAATGCTGTCTAGCTAAACGAAAAATGAATGCGCCTCCGAGATTGTGCGTTCACTGTCGTTGTTGCGCCATCTTGGCGCATGCAAAGGGAGAATTGAGATGAAGAAACATCTCTTCGCGCGCGGAATTGTAGGGATTGCAGCGCTGCCCCTCTTTCTTGTTGTCTCGCCTACCATGGGGGTGGCGCAAGACCGCTCCGCAACGGTAACTGGGCAGCGCCTCGATGAAATGACGGAGCGTGTCAGTTACCGGGATCTCAATCTGGCCTTCAAGCCAGACGAGAAAATCCTCTTTCGGCGCGTCGGGTTTGCAGTCCGTCGGATATGTGATCGTCTGCACGAAGGAGTGAGTCCGGCGAGCTACGAAAGCATGGCTTGCTCAAGGGGTGCTTGGCGAGGCGCGCGTCCGCAAATTAAGACTGCTGTTCAGCGCGCCAGGGAGATCGCCTTAACAGGCACGTCTTCTTTGGCTGCAGCAGCGATCACGATTAGTTTCAAATGACCTCTATAGCAGGGTGCTCGCCTGAGTACCCTGCTACTGCAGGCGCCGTTGGACGTAACGGCGGCAATCCCAATCGCTCTCAACTGCGCAAAAGTCATTGACCTAAGCGCAGTGAAAGAAAATGAAGGCACCTTTAAGACTGCGCGAAAGTAGACGATCTATTTCACGCCACTTGCAGCACTATAACTCACATGAGTCCACGGCTGCTTACGGGCGATTGTGAAGCGATGATAGACATCGGGTTGTGGGTCGTCACAAAGCTGACAGCAAGGCCAGTGAGACGGTCGGGTAGTGACGTTGGATCAGCGCCTCGCGTTTTGAATTCTGTTCGAAAAACCAATAATCATGCCGCAGCATTTTCGAGGAACCATCAGCCCATTTCGGGCGCTCCGGGGAAAGCGATGAAGGGACGGACATGGACGAATTTGCCCGGTTGATGAGTATGGAGGGCGTACGTCCTCTCAATCCAACGAACGAGAAACCTCGTCGTCTGACTGAAGCGCCAAGCCCGGTTTCGAGCCAAGGCGTTGTCCAAACGTCGGATTTGCTCTCAGGGGGCCACGCCTGGGTGAGAGGTCCCCGCGCGCGACTTGCACTTGAGACGGCGCTTGAGCGACTTGCCACGGAGATCCGCGACGGTCGTTCTGGCTGGGCGACCGGCATTCATCAGGATGGCAAAACGGTAACGTTGCCTGCCTCTTCAGGAGCGGCGGCGCTACTCGGCACCGCAGATCGCCAATCGCTGCGTCTAATGATTGTTGGCGGCGACGGTTGGACGTTCGTCATGCATCCGCTGATGGGCGTCGCCACTCTAGATGAAGATCCCACTTAGAAGATGGTGACAAGCGGCTAATGGTAGCAATGGTCGGGGGCTGTCAGGAAATCGCAGGCTCGGCAAACCCTGCTGTGGTCGCAGCATACTCCAAGAACAGGGGTCTGCTATCCCCCACATTCTGCAACTTTTATCTCCAGAATTCCACTTCGAATTCTACGTCTCCCATCACCTCCACGCGATGTAGGATTGTTGGCTCAATGACGCCGGCGGGCTTTTCTGGGGTGAGCACAACGGTCGTGTTCTCGCGGCGAACATCGGTTACTAAGTAGCGTAGTCTTCCCTTGCGGACTTGGATCGCTCCCCAAACCCCCGATTTCGTGCTGTGATCACCTTGTAGGGCCATCGGCGTAGTTTGGGCAGTAAACAGCGGTGTGGATTTGTAGTGCGTCAAGCCGCGGGGTATCCGCTGCGCGGGTTTGAGCACCGTCATGACACCGCACTGGATTGCAGGCTCCCGCCGCGCGCAAAACGAATGCCTAACTGGAGACTTTCCGCGATGCGCTCCGCTTTCTCTTGAAGTGCTGCGGCAGCCGCCGGCTCGAACAGCTCCGCTGTGGTCTGACGCCACAGAGATAGCCAGCGATCGAACGACGCGCCGGAAATGCGATCGGCGTGCTGAACGTGAGCTGGCAAGGGGCGGCCCTTATAGCGACCGCTCGTCAACATCACGCTCGACCAGAATGCCTGCAGTTTATGCAAGTGTTCGGACCAGTCGGCAACGGCGTCATTGAACAGCGACCCGATAAGATCGTCGGCACGCACGCGCGCGTAAAATCGCTCGATCAATTGCTGAAGCGACCTTTCGTCGATCATCGCGTATAGTACGCTGCCCCCCGTCACCATTAGGCAACCTGCTTCCACACCGGTTGCAATTCCTGGTGCGGCGGACAGGGCGCGATCACGCCGCGGTCGGGAAGGCCGGCAAGTTCGTTCGCGAAGCTGTGGTTGACGTCGCGGTGATGAGCCTCGTCAGCACGCACGACCAACACCACATCCCGCAGCGTGGCGTCATCGGCCAGTCCCCAGTATTGCTTGGCGATGGCGGGGGCGGGCACATTGGGCGACCGGCCTTCGTCGATTTCGGCGAGGTAGTGGGTATAGCTGATGACCGCTTCCTCTTCGAAATAACCGACGACGCGGTGCGCGGTCTTCGAGCTGACCAGGTAAAGCGCGAAAAAGAATAGGTAGAACACCCATTGCACGCCGATGATGACGGCGCGTTCAAACATCGTAGGCTTCGACACCTCGATGAAGGTCATGAGGTGCATCCGTTCGTTCTCGGCCTCATCCATGAGCGTCTTGATCCAGCCCTTATCGTCGCACATGCGCCGCAGGCAGGCGAGATGGTTGATCGTTGCGCCAACCATGCCTGGAACCGCCGCGACGGTTTCCAGAACGACTGCACGATGGCCGTAGCGCTCGGCAAAGAAGGTATCGGCGGTCCACCGTAATACTTTCGTGAAGCCAATGGCGATGCGATCGGAAAGGCCGCGCGGCGCATGATGGACACTAAGATCGACGAACGGTGCGGACATCGTGAAAAACTCCCTTGGATCCCCCGAGACGTGCCGGGCCGGGATCGATTAGCGGGGCGCACGGATCCGACCCATTCCGATCATCCCCCTAGGTAGGATTACGTAGGTCGCGGGGCGGGGCGCTGCGCGCTATGCAGTCCGCATGAGCAGTCTGCCAATGTCTCTGTCGCCATTCCAGCTCGTTCATGCGACCAAAGGTCGTGCGCTTGCCCTTTCGGCGATAGCACTCGCAGGCGGGGCTGCGCTCAGGCTCAGTTTCGATCCAGTGCTTGGCCGGGAGGCAACGTTCCTGCTGTTCGTTCCAGCCGTTGTGATCGCGGCGGCGTTTGCGGGGTTTGTCCCGGGGCTGGTCATCGGGCTGTTAGGGGCAGGGCTAGGCCTATTCTGCGACGCGCAGGGCGGCGCATTGACCGTGAGTAGTTATGTCGCCGCCGGAGCGTTCGTCCTCGTGTCAGTCGCGGTGTCCGTAGGCGGTGAATGGTTTCAGCGCGCACGTGGCGAGGCGCTACGCGTAAATTATGACCTAATGCGCCGGGAAGCGCATCTGCGATCAATCCTGGAGACGGTGCCCGACGCCATGGTCGTCATCGACGATGCCGGGCTGATCAGGGACTTCAGTCAAACCGCCGAGCGATTGTTCGGGTACGGCGCGTCCGACGTTTTTGGGCGTAATGTCAGCATGCTGATGCCGTCGCCGCATCGCGAGGCCCACGACAGTTACTTGAAGCGCTATTACGACACCGGTGAGCGGCGCATCATTGGGCTCGGCCGGGTCGTGGTCGGTGAGCGGCGCGACGGATCTACCTTTCCGATGGAGCTGGCGGTCGGCGAAATGCGTATCGATGAGCATCGCTACTTTACCGGTTTCATTCGCGATCTTACGGAAAGGCAACAGACTGAGGCACGAATGCAGGAGCTGCAGACCGAGCTGGTGCATGTCTCTCGATTGACCGCGCTCGGCGAAATGGCCTCGGCGCTGGCGCACGAAATAAATCAGCCGCTGTCGGCGATTGCCAACTATCTGAAGGGTAGCGTTTTGCTGCTCAAGCGTATCGATGTCCCGCTGGACAAGATCAGTGATGCCGTCGAGCGCGCATCGGCCGAGGCGTTGCGTGCCGGTGAGATCATCCGGCGGCTCCGTGAATTCGTATCGAGAGGCGAGACCGAGCGCCGATCCGAAAGCTTGTCCAAACTTATCGAGGAAGCGAGCGCGCTCGCGTTGGTTGGTGCAAAGCAGCATGGCATTCGCGTCTCGATGCAATTCGATCCTTCCGTGGATCGTGTCGTCGTCGATAAGGTCCAGATTCAGCAGGTGGTACTAAACCTTATCCGCAATGCGATGGATTCGATGGAGGGCGGCGGCGTGAAGGCACTCGATCTTACGGTGCGACGCGATGACGATGGACGAGCGCTGACAGCGGTCGGCGACACCGGCGGCGGGATCGACGAGGTCGCGCTGGAGCGCCTGTTCCAGCCTTTCTTCACGACTAAGTCGTCGGGCATGGGTGTGGGCTTGTCGATCTCCCGCACGATCATCGAAGCGCATGGAGGACATCTCCGCGCCCGCAATCGCGATGGTGGAGGTGCGCTCTTTGAATTTTCCCTGCCAACCGAAAAGGATGCGGCCGCATGACTGAGGGGCCGGTTGTATACGTTATTGATGACGATGAAGCCGCGCGCCACTCGCTCAAGTTCCTGATCGAGTGCGCTGGTCATGCAGTGCGCGATTTTGAAAGTGCGACCACCTTCCTCGCCACGCTAGGCGATGGAGGCCTCCCCGCCCCGGGCTGCATTGTGACCGACGTTCGCATGCCCGAGATGACGGGGGTCGAATTGGTCGATGAACTTAACCGACGAAAAATTCCGGACCCCGTGATCGTTATCACCGGTCATGCCGATGTGCCGATGGCAATTCAGGCGATGAAGTCGGGGGTGTCGGACTTCATCGAAAAGCCGTTCGCCGACGACATCATCCTTTCGGCCATTGATGCGGCGCTCGCCAAGAGGACTGCTTCGGTTGATGCGCAGGAGGAGCGGCGGGGAATCCAGTGTCGGATTGATGCGCTGTCTGGACGCGAGCGCGAGGTGCTCGACGCGCTGGTCGACGGGAAACCCAACAAGATCATTGCCTTTGATCTCGGAATCAGCGCTCGGACGGTCGAAGTCTACCGCGCAAATGTGATGAGTAAGATGCAGGTGAAGAGCCTGTCGGAACTTGTGAGGCTAGCGCTCGCGGCGGGGGAGGCGAGCCTCTAGCCTCGCTCTAGATCGATAAAGCGATTACGATCGCAATTGCCAGAATTCCAATGGTAAGCAGAACGGGTACAATAAGTATCTGAACGAGCGCCGACCCTCCGGAGCAGTGCCCGGTATAGGTTTCCAATCCTGTCGCCATGAATCGCTCCATCGAAACGCGCTCACTTTGGTCCGGCTCCTGCGACAGGATCAGCCGCGGGACCGTGAAGAACGCGACGACGAACAGGCCGGCAATCACCAATGCAAATGCTGACTGACCCGGACCGGCCGTGGCGATGGCGAGCGCAGCGATGAGCCCGAGATAACTCGCAAACAAAAGCGCACCGACCGTAACGGGAATGTCAGGCGCTGCCGGCGCCGGCCGAAACGGACCGGCATCATGGACGACGCTCGGCGTCGGCGGAGATTTTGTCGAAATCCGATTAAGAACCGGCCAGACGCCTTCGTCCCTGTCGAATTGCTCTGCCTGCGTGGTTGCCTCGCGAAACATCGTCTTCCTCTCGTCTGATGAACGGTGGAGGATTAGGCTGGGACGAAGTCGCCGGGAATTTGGGTGATCAACTTAAGGGTTATTACGGAAGCGCGCGAGCCATGCCATCCGGCAGCGGCGAAGAGCAAGGACCCGCACAAACGGTTGCGCAATGAGGGCGCGAGAAATTAGAGATCCTTTGGGGCGAACTAGATTTGCTCAGTGTCCTGAATTGTCGGCCGCGCTGCCATCAGATCGTATTGTTCGGCCAGCTTAAGGCAGACCGCTCGGTCAATGTTGCTACGAGCCCGGGAAGCTTGCTTGCGCTCCTGCGCGGCGCGCATCCGGTAGTAATCGGCATACTGTCCAGTACGGATCATCGTTGATCTCCCCTGTGACTCACCTCCGAAGACGCAAAAGTGCAAAAAGGAATACTTTTTCGTGAAATGGTAATCAATAAACTGGATCAGGTTCATCCCCCACGGCGATTGCTCCGATGCTGCCGCCGACCATCATCGCATCAGCGCAGGGTGAAGCCGTTGTGCAGTGGGAGGCCAGTCGTTGGCCAGTTTAGACAAAGGCGGGCGATCACTCGAGGAGTTCGTTACCCGTGGCGGACCTGCGCCGCTGCTAGGTCCTCCCGAAGTCTTTTTATCGCGGCTTCGTGCTTTGTCTCGGCCACCTCGCGGCTTCGCGCCAGCCGATTGATCGCTGCGTCCCGCTTGGCCAAGTCGGCGTCGCGCGCTGCTTCGGCGGCGGCTAGCTTGCGTTCGGAAGTGGCGAGGGCACGCTTGCGCTTGACGCGATCGTCTTTGGCTCTCCGCGGCACAGCGCGCCTTTCGAGTTCGGAACCCTTCGTCCGCCGCTTCTGGAGAACTGTCCCGGGGGATTTGGAGGCTTCGGCCAGGATCGCGTCGTCGTCGGCCTGCTCAGCCGCGCCCATCGCGAACAGGTCTGTTCGAGCGCCCCACGCCTTGAGCGCAGCTGATCGGCTGGTGGCAGCGACGTAACGGTCGTGGAAGCCGCTGGTCACCTTGAACAACTTGAGTCTTGGCACCAGCGGCCTCCCGTCAGGCCATCATGAAGCCAGCCTTGTTGACGTCCGACGTGATCTTCTCGTCGAGCTCGTCGTCTATTTCCGAGCGGAGGCGCGGGAAGATGACGTCCTCCTCCAGCCGGGCATGCGCCGCAACCGAATTGCGGAAATCTCGCATGATCGAGATCCAGTCGGGCGATGTGACCTCCGTATTGTGCAGGCGGTAGAGAAATGTCTTCACTTCGCCATGCTCGGTCTCGAGTTGCTCGGCGTCCGACTGGCTGTTCGCTTCGCGAAGCGCGGGATAGACGACATGCTCCTCCGCATAGGCATGCTTGTCGAGCGCATGGCCGATTTGCATCAGCAGTAGCGCGCGCTTCTTCTTGTCGGTCTCGTTGGTCGCGAGTGCCTTATCGAACAGTGCGAGAACCATCTTATGCTCCGCGGCTAGGCTTTCAGCCCAACTACCTTTGCGGGCACTCATGCCCTGTACGGCTAGTTTTCGGCTAAGGTTGGCAGCAACGGCGATAGCCGCCCCTGCCACCGCTGCGCCGATGAATGCGCCAGTCGATCCGCTGGAATTATCGGAGCCTGAGCGAGATGTCTGCGCTGATCTGCCGGCTGCAGGTGCCGTGCGGCTGCGGCTCGTGCTTTTGGGTGTGGAAGTGGTGACCATGATGAAACTCCCTTGCGTGATAGGTGAGAAACCGTGCGCAATCAGTGTCGTTCCGATCCGATGGCGGTCTTAACGGGAGGGGCCGCCGCGAAGCTCAAATCTTTAGTCGCATGGTAGATTTTGCATGACCGTAAGCTGACAGTCCGCTTTTCCCCGAAATAGAGTAAAGTGGGATGCGAGCTGCGCCGGTCTAGCTGTAGCGCCGCGGGCTGCGAGCCAAATCAGCGTCGATGCAAAGCGGCGATGGCTGCCTCAAAATTGTCGGATACGAAGTAAAGCGGCTGCATCGCATCATGGCGATATGGCGAAGCCGTCGCCGCCTCGAAGGTGAAGCGTCGACGATCGATGGAGGGATCCTCGAGACTTGCGCGCGCCTCTCCGAAACTTGACGCAAGACCAGCACCGAGGATGCGAAGCTCGCCGTCTTCCTTGCACAGGCCGAATTCAACGGTGTGCCAGTAGAGACGCGCGACCACCTGACCTTCACCGGAAGCGATTGCCTCCAGGCCAAACTCGCCGACCGACCGCATCGCCGACGCCATCCGCGGGTCCGCGAGCATGGGCACGTGACCGAAAATGTCGTGGAAGCAGTCGGGCTCTTTCAGATAGTCCATCTGCGTCCTGCTTCGAATGAAGTTGCCGATCGGGAACAGCCGTGCGGCGAGCATGGCGAAGAACGCTTCATCGGGGACGAGACCCGCGACCGACACGCAGCGCCAACCAGTCCGCTCGACAAGTCGCTCGTTCAAGCGTGACAGGTTGGGCACACCAGGGTCACGAAGACCCAATTCGTCGACCCCCTCGAAGAAGGGGCTGACGACACGGCCGCGAAGAAGCTGCATCTGCCGGGCGAAGAGCTCATCCCAAACGGCGTGGTCGTCGGGCGTGAACGTCGTCCACGACTGATCGACCAAGAACCTTTGCCAGTGCGAGCTACGGGCCGCATTGTTGACTTCAGCGAGCATCACAAATTCTCCAGGCACAAAAAAACCCGCCGGACGGTGTCGGGCGGGCGGGCGGTTGCTTGTCAATCAGACGCGCGTCAGCTGCTTCCCACCGTGAAGGGGCGATAATAGCTGGCGCGGGCGATCAAGAAGGTCATCGAGGCCTGTTATCATCCAGCGTAGGTGAATGCCAGATTGCCATGTCGACGGACTGATCGCGATGCAGCAGGCGAAAAACCTAGACGAGGGCAGGGCTGTGTCCCGAAACAAGGGGGAGGGGCAGCACAAAACGTCCGTTACGAGGGGAAGCGGACTCAGGAGACCCCCAGAAGCGTTCGGTTGCATTAGCTTGACTTTACGCGGCGGCCCTCCGACCAAATGGTCGCGGGGAAACGGGGGGACAATCCATGCATCGCAATCTCTTGGTGGTCATGGCCTGCGCCTGCCTGATCCTCGGAGGTTGCTCATCGCGGCCGCGTGAGTTCAAACCGACTCTCGCAGCGCCACAATCTAACCTTGCCGCGTTCGACCAGGCCTATGCGATCTGCAACCAGCTGCTTGTGGAAGGCAAGCTTGACCAAAAGGGCCGCTCCGCCTCGCTCGGTGTGGGTGCGGCGGCAGGCGCGACGACCGCTGCCGTCGGTCTCGGAACAGGAGCCGCGATCGGCGGATATGGCGGGCTCGCTGCAGCGTCAGCGACAATTGTACTGCTGCCCTTTGCAATTGTCGGCGGGGCATGGGGCATGGCTAAGATGAAGCGCGCCAAGAGGGAAAAAGCGATCATGACAGCAGTGACCGGTTGTCTCCATGAACGCGGTTTTGATGTCGCCGGCTGGAAGAAAGCGCCCCAGAACGAGCGCGGCACCACGGCTGTCATCACCGCCGAATGATCGTGGCCCTGACCGCCTGATCTAATTCAGGCTACCGATCGAGCCGAAACCGAATGTTCGCTGTGGATCGATAGCCACATAGCGAAAGACACGTCGAACGCGATGCGGACGATGGAAAATGCTCCTGAACAGAAAGTACTCAAATTGAGGGCCCTATCGAAGACGTAGCGGCCTTAGTCAGCGCGTTTTCGCGCTTTTAACTTCACCCTAAAGATAGACGTGCCCTCCGGCACTTCTCGGGCGCGCCAGCGCCGAGGGCGGTGAATTGACGCTTCCATCATGGCTGCTCATCCGCAGGTTCCACGGTTTTCGCGGTTCAAAAATCTCGAAATTCGGTCACTCGCGGGGTCGCTAAGTCACCTTGGCATTCTCGTTGCGAACTTTAGCCTCAGCAACCCTTTCAAGGCCAGCTATGATCTCATCCAGGCGCGCCGCACTTTGTAGATGCATCCGTCGGACATTCGGAAGAGAGGCTGCCTCCGCATATATGCGCGCTTCTTCCGCCATTCTTCTATACTGATCGACGACGCCGCTCATGAGTTCTCCATAAGGGCTTTTGTCAGCGACAGCTGCACCATGTCAAAACTGTAAGGTTTTTGGACCCTTACAGATTGTCGCCACTCTTCCGGCATCGACCAATCAGCATATCCGCTGGTGAGGACGAAAGGTATCTGCCTGTCTGACAAGATCTTTAGAAGAGCGAAGGCTTTCGTGCCGCGGATGTTGAGGTCGACTAGGGCGGCGTCGACCATCTCGTTCTCGCAGAGTTGACGAGCATCGGCCATGTTGCCCACCGGACCGAGGACAATGCAGCCTAGGTCTACCAAAATGTCAGCTGCAGCGGTGGCAATTAAGGGAGAGTCTTCAATAACAAGGACCCTCTTACCGGTTAAAACCATCATGCCGCCTTTCAAGGTCTCATGGGCCAAAACGTGCAAAGTACCCAAGCGATGCAAAAACCTATTGCGGCAGATTTAGAGTCTCTGGGGAAACAAACGCTCTTGCAGAGGACCGAAACGTGCACGGAGGCGCCAAGCCTTCTCTCCGTGAAAGGAAGCAAATCATGCGTAATCGCAAATTTGTTGTAACCGCCGGAGCTTCTTCACCAATACGGCGCTCAGCCGGCCAATCTCTTCCTCAAATCGTCGGGCGCTAAGCAATTCAGGTGCCCGACTGCCGCATTGGGAAACGACAGGGCATTTGCAATTTCATAACTGAGCGTCTGAATCTCGCAATCCGCACCGGGAAGCAGACTCACCGCTTTCGGGAAAGTCCGGCCAGGAAGTGTCATCTCGCCCGCTTTTCTCGCTACAAACTGTTTGAGCGTCTAGATCGGTCGTTCTCGTTCGCTTAGAGAGGCGATGTGCAAACGAATGACGACGAAACCTTAGCCTTCATCGCCTCAACGTTCACCTCGATCTGGGCTCTTGAGTTACTTTTCACCCTGAAGCGCGCGGGTGGAGCGTGTAGTCGAAACATCTTGATCGAGCGCTTGCGCGCGAGTGATCACGTGGTTTCACAAGCTCTCGAAAGCCTCTCGGCGGCAGGCCTAGTGTCCTGCGACACAGGAACGGCGATCTACATGCCTTGTAGTAGGCTGGTGGCTGCAAGTGTGGAACGAGCAGAAGATCTCTATCAGCGGAAGCCGAACTCGATACGGCGCGCGATCGTTCAGTTCCAATCCCGTAGTCTGGCTGCCTTCTCAGACGCCTTTAAGCTGGGGAAATCGAACGATGAATGACCTCTTACCGGCGATCGTTTACGTGCTGTGCTTGCTGACGAGCATGGCCTGCGCCTTTGTCCTCGTTCGTAGTTTTCGCAAGAATAGAATGCCTCTGCTATTTTGGAGCGGTGTTTGTTTCACTTTTTTGGCAGCAAACAATCTGGTGTTGGTTCTGGATCACTTAGTCTGGCCCGATGCGGACTTGCGAGTGATAAGATTGGGCTTCTCGCTTTTGGCGGCCGTATCGATGCTTTGGGGCGCAATTTGGTGCGTAGCAAAGGACGCGGAATGACGAACCTTTTGACGTTCCTGTCGGGCAGCGTCGTAGCTTGCTTTGCGGTTTGCAGCTTGGTCTTTCTGTCGTTCTGGAGACAGTCTCGCGACAATCTGTTTTTGGCCTTCGCGTTGGCGTTTGCCTTCTTGGGAGCGGGGCAGGCTACGTCCGCCCTTCTCGACATTCCGACAGAGGATCGCGGATACATTTATCTTTTTCGGCTGACGGCCTTCGGCATCATCCTAATCGCAGTCGGTCGAAAAAATTTCGGGCGCTCCTGACGTCATTGGTCGGTGGAGCCTTCGCTTGATGCTGTTTGATTACGGCTGGCATGCGGCATAGGAAAAGCCTGCTAGTTCCCGTTGGAGTATCAAGTGACTCATTCGCTATTGCCCCCGACGCTAGATCGCAAACAACTGCTGCACGCTCTCAGGGCTCTACGAAAGGGCGACTTTTCCGTCCGGATGCCTGAGAGTGGAGACGGTGTGGACGAAGAAGTCGCGCGCCTTTTCAACGAGGTCGTCGACCTGAATGAGTCTATCACCAAGGAATTCGAGCGGCTTGCCATTGTGGTCGGCAAGGAAGGCAAGATCAGTCAGCGCGCTCATGTTCGCGGCGCGGCCGGTGGGTGGGACTTAAAGCTCAGAGCAGTCAACGAGCTGATCGAGGACATGGTGCAGCCGACGACCGAGGTTGCCAGAGTCATCGGCGCGGTCGCCAAGGGGGACCTTTCCCAGTCGATGGCCGTCGAGATCGACGGCCGGGAACTGCGTGGCGAGTTTCTACGCATCGGCAAGGTCGTCAATACCATGGTCGAGCAGCTTGGTAGCTTTGCATCGGAGGTAACCCGCGTTGCGCGAGAGGTGGGCACCGAAGGCAAGCTCGGTGGCCAGGCCAGGGTGAGGGGCGTCGCGGGCACCTGGAAAGACTTGACCGATAACGTCAACGCGATGGCCACCAACCTCACCGGCCAGGTTCGCAACATCGCCGAGGTGACCACGGCGGTCGCTCGGGGCGACTTGTCCAAAAAGATCACCGTGGAGGTGCGCGGCGAAATCCTTGAGTTGAAGAACACCATCAACGTAATGGTGGATCAGCTCAATGCCTTCGCAAGCGAAGTTACTCGCGTCGCCCGTGAAGTGGGCACCGAAGGCAAGCTTGGAGGTCAAGCCAGGGTCGAAGGCGTCGGAGGCACTTGGAAGGATTTGACCGACAACGTGAACCTGATGGCCGACAACCTTACGGGCCAGGTTCGCAACATCGCGGAAGTGACGACGGCGGTTGCCCGCGGCGACTTGTCTAAGAAGATCACCGTCGACGTGAAAGGCGAAATCCTCGAGCTCAAAAACACGATCAACGTGATGGTCGATCAGCTCAACGGGTTTGCGTCGGAAGTGACCCGCGTCGCTCGCGAAGTGGGCACCGAAGGTAAGCTCGGGGGACAGGCTCAGGTACCGGGCGTGGCCGGAACCTGGGCTGATTTGACTGACAACGTGAACTTGATGGCGGCCAATCTTACGGGCCAGGTCCGTAATATCGCCGAGGTCACGACGGCGGTCGCAAAGGGCGATCTTTCGAAGAAGATCACGGTCGACGTGCGCGGTGAAATTCTCGAACTCAAAGACACCATCAACACGATGGTCGATCAGCTCAATAGCTTTGCGTCCGAAGTTACCCGCGTTGCGCGCGAGGTCGGATCTGAAGGCAAGCTCGGCGGTCAGGCACAGGTTGAAGGCGTCGCGGGCACTTGGGCGGATCTGACAGACAGCGTGAACCTGATGGCCGGCAATCTTACCGGCCAGGTGCGCAACATTGCCGAGGTGACGACAGCGGTCGCCGGCGGTGACTTGTCAAAGAAGATCACTGTGGACGTTCGCGGCGAAATTTTAGAGCTAAAAAACACCATCAATACGATGGTCGATCAGCTCAACAGCTTCGCGTCCGAAGTGACCCGCGTGGCGCGTGAAGTGGGCTCAGAAGGTAAGCTTGGCGGGCAGGCTCAGGTTCCGGGCGTCGGCGGCACTTGGGCTGATTTAACGGACAGCGTGAACCTAATGGCGGGTAATCTGACTGGGCAGGTCCGCAACATCGCCGAAGTCACAACCGCGGTGGCGCGCGGCGACTTGTCCAAGAAGATTACCGTCGACGTGAAGGGCGAAATCCTCGAGCTCAAAAATACGATCAACGTCATGGTCGATCAGCTGAACGGATTTGCGTCCGAAGTTACTCGTGTTGCCCGCGAAGTGGGCACCGAAGGGAAGCTTGGCGGCCAGGCGCAGGTGCCCGGGGTGGGCGGCACGTGGAAGGATCTGACCGACAATGTTAATGCGATGGCGGCGAACCTTACAGGCCAGGTGCGCAATATTGCCGAAGTGACGACCGCAGTTGCGCTGGGTGACCTTTCCAAGAAGATCACCGTGGACGTGAAAGGTGAGATTCTTGAGCTCAAGAACACCATCAACACGATGGTGGATCAGCTGAACAGCTTTGCGTCTGAAGTGACCCGCGTGGCGAGAGAGGTTGGCACTGAGGGAAAGCTTGGAGGTCAAGCGCAGGTACAGGATGTCGCCGGCACGTGGAAGGATTTGACCGATAACGTGAACCTGATGGCGGACAATCTCACCGGCCAGGTTCGCAACATTGCTGACGTCACGACCGCGGTTGCTCGAGGTGACCTCTCGCGCAAGATCACCGTCGATGTAAAGGGCGAGATCCTTGCCCTCAAAGACACGATCAACGTCATGGTCGATCAGCTCAACGGCTTCGCGTCGGAAGTCACTCGTGTGGCCCGCGAGGTTGGTACGGAGGGCAAGCTTGGCGGGCAGGCCCAAGTTCCCGGCGTCGGCGGCACATGGAAGGACCTGACTGACAACGTGAACTTGATGGCGACCAACCTGACCAACCAAGTGCGTGGTATCGCCGAGGTCGTAACGGCTGTCGCGCAAGGAAATCTCAAGCGAAAGCTGACGGTCGACGCAAAAGGCGAAATCGCGGCACTGGCGGAAACCATCAATTTCATGATCGACACGCTGTCGACGTTCGGCGACCAGGTCACCAATATGGCGAGAGAGGTCGGCATCGAAGGTCGACTGGGTGGTCAGGCCCGCGTGCCGGGAGCCGCTGGCCTGTGGCGCGATTTGACGGACAACGTCAATCAGTTGGCAGCGAACCTGACGAACCAAGTGCGATCGATTGCCGAGGTTGCGACCGCGGTGACAAAGGGCGATCTCACTCGATCGATCGCCGTTGAAGCCTCAGGCGAAATGGCCTCGCTCAAAGACAACATTAACGAGATGATCGGCAATCTTAAGGATCAGACGCTTAAGAACGCCGAGCAAGACTGGCTCAAGACCAATCTCGCCCGTTTCAGCCGAATGCTTCAGGGCGAGCGCGATCTGGCGACCGTATCGAACCTGATCATGTCTGAACTGGCGCCGTTGGTGAACGCGCAATACGGAGTCTTTTACGTCACAAATCCCGATGCGGAAGAAACGACGCTCGAACTGGTGGCTAGTTACGGCGCCGAGCGGACCGACGAGCTGAAAGAACGGTTCAAGCTTCGCGAGGGACTGGTGGGTCAGGCCGCTGCGGACAAGCGCCCAATCCTCCTTAAAGATTCGCCTCCCGACTTCATCCGTATCGGCTCGGGGCTGGGTCACGCGCAACCCGCTAACGTCAATATTATGCCGGCGTTGTTCGAGGACGAAGTGAAGGCCGTGATCGAGCTCGCTTCGTTCGGCGAATTTAACGAAACGCACCAAAGCTTTCTTGATCAGTTGATGGAGTCGATTGGTATCGTTCTGAACACGATTGCTGCGACCATGCGGACCGAAGGCCTGCTCGCACAATCTCAGCTTCTCACGCACGAACTGCAGGCGCGCCAGACCGAGCTGACCACCAAGCAGGAGGAGCTACACAATACCAACGAGGAGCTTCAGGAGAAAGCAGTCGCTCTCGAGAATGAAAAGAAGCAGGTAGAAGCAAAGAACTTGGAGATCGAAAGGGCGCGCGGCGCGCTTGAGGAGAAAGCGGAGCAACTTGCGCTAACCTCGAAATATAAATCGGAGTTCCTGGCAAACATGAGCCACGAGCTGCGGACGCCGCTTAATTCCCTGCTCATCCTCTCCAAGCTCCTCAGCGACAATCCGAACGGAAACCTCAATGAGAAGCAGGTCGACTTCGCCCGTACGATTCACTCCGCAGGCGCCGACCTTCTAAGCCTCATCAATGACATTCTTGACCTGTCCAAAATCGAGTCTGGAACGGTGACCATCGACATCGGCGACATGCCAATCACGTCCCTTCGGCAACACATGGAGCGGACCTTCCGGCAGCTTGCGAACGATAAGGGGCTCCACTTCGACGTCCGGCTTGATCCTCGCTTGCCAAGCGCCATTCGGACTGACGAAAAGCGTCTGCAGCAGATTGTTCTCAATCTACTGTCGAACGCGTTCAAATTTACGGCGTCCGGCAGTGTCACGCTGAATGTCGAGATAGTGCAGTCGGGATGGAGCAGCAGTCATCCAATCCTAAAGCCCGGTGACGAGGCCGTTGCAATCTCGGTTATCGACACGGGGATCGGCATCCCGGATGACAAGCAGAAGCTAATTTTCGAGGCCTTCCAACAGGCAGACGGTACGACAAGTCGCAAATACGGCGGGACTGGTCTCGGCCTGTCGATCAGTCGCGAAATTGCCCGCCTACTTGGCGGCGAGCTTAAGGTTCAATCAACCTCGGGCTCGGGATCGACATTCACGCTCTTCATCCCACTCAAGCCGGCCAGCACAACGAAGGTCGGCTCGGGAATAAGTCGCTCCTCGGCTGGTTTCGAGAACAGCGGCGCCGTGGTTCCGACCGCACTTCCAACTGGCTTTGAAGTCGCCGACGATCGCGACATCCTGGGTCAAGAACCATTCGTATTGATCGTTGAAGACGATCCGACGTTCGCCGCAATTCTTCTCGACGCCGCACGGAGCGTCGGCATGAAAGGGGTTGTCTCGACCGCGGGCGCGGGCACGCTTCAGATGGCTCGGAAACTAAGGCCGACGGCGTTGACGCTGGATCTCAATCTTTCCGATATCGACGGCCTAGTTCTGTTGGATCTCTTACGGCATGATCACGATACGGCCGATCTTCCGGTACACGTTATTACCGGTACCGACAAAGCGTCGGCCGCAAAGGCGATGGGTGCATCGGGGGTGACGACCAAGCCCGCGGACGAGCGCCAGTTGAAGAAGATTTTCACGGGCCTGCTTAAGGTTGCCAATGATGGCCGACCGAAACGCAAAATCGCGCAAGCTCGCAAGGCGCTGGCGTCACCAGCACGTTCGGAAGATCACAAGATCTTGGGCGGTGCCAAGGTTCTCATTGTCGACGACGATATTCGCAACATTTTCTCGCTGACAAGCGTGCTGGAAAGTTACGACGTAACCGTCGTTCATGCAGAACGCGGACGAGAAGGGATCGAGATTCTTGAAAGCCAACGGGACATTGACGTCGCGCTGATCGATATCATGATGCCTGAAATGGATGGCTATCAAACGATGCAGGAGATCCGCAGTCGTCCCTCTCACGCTCAATTGCCGCTGATCGCCGTGACCGCGAAGGCGATGAAGGAGGACCGACAGAAGTGCCTTGATGCCGGTGCGTCCGATTATATCGCAAAGCCGGTCGACATCGAGTTGCTTCTCGCGCTTCTGAGGGTTTGGGTTCGACGCTTTCGTGAAGCGCGGGAAGTGCCGGCAAGCGAAAACGCATGAATGAATCAGTGAACTCGACTGACCGGCAATCTCAACCGACGGTAGAGCATACGCTTCCTCGGCCAAGGGTCCTCGTCGTCGACGACGACGAGCGCAATCTGCTTGCAGTTTCGACGGTGCTCGAGGACATCGGCGAGGTCGTCGTTGCGAACTCCGGCGAAGAGGCTCTTCGACAACTTTTGAAGGGCGAGTTCGCCGTCATTCTGCTCGACGTTTTCATGCCGGGCTTGGACGGGTACGAGACTGCACAGATCATAAGAGAACGCGAGCAGACTAAGCGAATTCCTATCGTCTTCCTGTCGGCCGTTAACAAAGAGACCGAACATTCGATGCGCGGTTACGCGATGGGCGCAGTCGATTACGTCTTCAAGCCCGTCGACGCAGTCGTGCTTCGTTCCAAGGTAGCGGTGTTTGTCGACCTATTCGCCAAAACCAAGGAAATCGAACGAAAGGCGGCGCAAGAGCAAAAGCTGCTCGATACCGCCCTTCGGGCGAACGCCGAACGCCTTCGGGCGGAACAGGAGCTTCGCCGTGCCGAAGAGCGGCAGGCGGCGATCATTCAATCGCTGCCGATCGTGCTCTATCTCGAACCTTTAGGTTGCGACGTTCGATGCCCCAATTTCGTGAGCGGCAATTTCGAGGCGATAACCGGGTTCAAGTTCGCTGATGTCTTGGAACAGCCAAAACTATGGGCAGAGCGCCTACATGAAGAGGATCGCGATCGCGTCCTCAGCGCGGTGGCAGAGCGCGATCGAACGGGCCGGCTCTCCGTGGAGTATCGCTGGCAGTGTGCCGACGGCAAATACCGTCACTTCCTCGATCAGGCGATTCTGCTGACCGATGCGGCAGGGACTGCAACGGAGTTCGCGGGGACGCTTACAGATGTTAGCGAGCGGAAGAGCCTTGAAGACCAACTTGTCCATTCTCAAAAGATGGACGCGATCGGAAAGCTCACAGGCGGTATTGCGCACGACTTCAACAATTTGCTCGCTGCCGTTTTGGGCGGCCTCGGAATGATCGAACGCCGAGCGAATCTAGCGCCTGATCACCTCAAAATTCTTCAGATGACAAAGCGTGCTGCCAATCAAGGAAGTGATCTAGTCAGTCGACTGTTGGCTTTTGCAAGACGCCAGCAGCTTCAGCCCGGCCATGTTGAGCCGGCAGACCTGGCGGCGGCGGTCGACGACTTACTGGCTCACACTCTTGGCGGTCTCGTTACGCTCACATGGGAAATTCCGGACAAGGTCTGGAATTGCTATGCCGACGCATCACAGCTTGAGCTCGCCCTGATGAATCTGATTATCAATGCCCGCGATGCGATGCCTGACGGCGGTCCGATTACGGTGTCGATCGTAAACCAGACGACCGCTGAGACCCTATCAGATGGATTGGCCGAGGGCGATTACGTCTTGTTCGAGGTGCGTGACGCAGGCTGCGGCATTTCCCGGGAAGACCTACGAAAGGTCATGGAGCCATTCTTCACGACCAAGGATTTGGGCAAGGGGACCGGCCTTGGTCTCAGCATGGTATACGGTTTCGCGAGGCAATCAGGCGGCACGTTTGAGATTGAGAGCGAGGTCGGGAAGGGCAGTGCGGCGAGGATCTGGCTCCCCCGCGCGCTCGACGTCCGCCAAAAGGACGGGCGGGCGAATGAGACGCTTCAACAGACCTGCGCTTCTTGCCGAGTGATCCTTGTCGACGATCATGATGAAGTCCGCACGGCGACTGCCGGCATGCTTGAAGATTTGGGGCATCGCGTAAAGGAATTTGACAGTGGCGAGGATGCCTTGGCCGCTATCCGCCAGGCCCCATCAGACTTCGATATCGTCATCACCGATTACGCCATGCCCAATCTCAACGGTCTGGAACTGATCCGACGGATGCGGGAATGTCGGAGTGACCTGCCGGCAATCATCGTCACTGGCTACGCGGATGGCGATACGGGGCTGGATACACCGGAGAATGTGGCAGTCCTGCTGAAACCATTTGAAATCGAAGCTGTCACAGCTGCGATCAATCTTGTGTCTGAACCAAATTCGGACAAGTCTGGTGGAAATTCTCCGGCATAGTCGAAATTGTCATATCAGGGGTACCGCCAGTAATGCTTTCGCGCGGGAGTTTGACGTCTGACCCCGGAAAGTCTGAGTTCGGCTTGATCGAGATATCGGGCACGTTTCAATACGTTGGTGATCGAAGGCTGATTAGCGTTGGAAAGCGGACGGGCGGTCTTCGCACTCCGTTCGCGCGCAAATCTGTTTGAGAGTGTATTTACTAACTCGTCTTATTTGTCGGGCCATGAGAAATAATACACCGTTCAGTCGAGACCGAGGCCAGCATCGGAAGCCTCACAGAAGTCCGAATGCCATCAATCGGCAAGCGATCCTCACGGCGGTGATAGGGGTTACTCTACTGACGGCGTTAGGCTTGCTCACCACCGACAAGGCGCCGTCCGTGATCCTGAGTCTCATGACGCCTTCAGACGGCGTTGGTCTCGAAAACGCCCAGCCCGCCGACGTATATTATCCAAACTGCGCCGCCGCTCGAGCTGCTGGCGTCGCTCCCATTAACTTCGGCGAACCTGGCTACCGCGAAAAGTTGGACGTGGACAGGGATGGTGCGGCTTGCGAGCCTCATCGCAGTTGGTAGTCGGTCGTGGGCTTTGCGGATGCCTTTTTGGGACGATGACTTTCGGGTGCGGGAAATGGCTTATGCAAGTGTGTGCGCCGACAAAACTTGACACTCCGTCCCCAAGCCTCCCAGTACACTATACGCATTTATTGGTTGCAGGATCGGAGAATTAGCTTGCAGGAAGCGCGACAGGCAAATGGAGGCAAGAAGCCTTGGGTGAAGCCCGTACTTAGGCGCATCGTCGCCGGGAGCGCGGAAGCCGGGCCAAATCCGGTCAGTCCCGAGGGTCAATTCGCGCGCGGCAGCTGACAGAGTCGGCTGGCGGACGAGGCTAATACTTCCATCCCGTGCTGGGTTATGTGGATTGGCACTGCGAAGCAGCAGGCAATCTTGTCCGGCGGATGGCTGCCGGGGCGGGTATTGTAAGCAATTCGACTCCCTCGGACGCGCCGGAATGTGCGATCGCAGGCGCCGGCCCATTTGCCCTCAAATTTGCGGAAGACGAATACTTTGCCATTGCCTGCGAAGGCGTGGCTAGGCGCTTCGGCGGGGAAAAGGAACTCGGCAGTCCCGCTTTGCTTCGCGCATTCCGTGATCAGAGCGAAACATTTCTGCGGGACCTGTCAGGCGCCTTTGCCATTGCCGTCTGGGACAAGAGCCGCCGCCGCCTTCTTCTGATGCGCGACGCACTGGGCTTCAAACCCCTGTTCTATGTGCTGCAAAACGGCGGCATCGCATTTAGCTCCCGAGCCGACGCATTCGGAGCTCTCGATCCCGCGGTAGGTCGTCCAGACCTTGAGACGATTATCACCGACCTCCGCTTCGGGCCCATTTCCGAACGCAGCTTCTACACGCACGTCTGTCAGGTCCGTCCCGGCGAAATCGTCACATTCGACGGGCGAACGGCAGAGCGGCGCCAGTGGTGGCAACCTGACCTCGGGCCAGAGAGCGGCGAGCCGCAAGAGTTGCTAGCCGAGTATAACGCCAGGCTGAAGGCGTCCGTCGCCCGCGCCGTGGCGGATCCCGGACCCGTCCTCGCGAGCCATCTGAGCGCCGGGCTCGACAGCGGCGTCGTGACCGCCTTGGCTGCGGACCTGCGACCAGTAGGAAGCCGATTGCTGGCGCTCACCGGTGTGCCACAGATGGCGATGCTTCCGACGATGGAGCATCGCCTATCGGACGAAGGCAAAATCGCCTCGCTGACGGCAGCGGCGCTACGAAATGTCGAGCATGTGCGTGTTGAGGCCCGGGGAAGCCCATTCGAACCGCTCAAACATGCAGCCGCGCGCTACCAACAGCCGTTGCCCAACCCGTTCAACTACGGATTGTTCAGTCGCATTCAGGACGTGGCTAGCGCTGCCGGAGCGTCGAAGCTTCTGATCGCGCAGTTCGGCAACTTCAGTTTCAGCATGGCCGGCGACAATCTGTCGCCAATGCGGAAACTCCTCTCGCAGGCGAAGTCTTGGCTTCGGCCGTGCGGACCGGTTGTGTCGCCAGATATTTTCCTGCGCGAAGTTGCGCCGGTGGCGGACGATCCGGGCACCAATCTCTCCGGGGCGGAGCGCCGACTTGAGGTCCTTCGCTCCATGAATCCGGGTGCCCTGTTGCGAGGCATAGAGGAGCGCTGGCAGCTCGCGCTGCAGGACCCGTTCGCTGACCGACACCTCGTCGAATTTTCCTTGCGACTGCCGGAATCGCTGCTCAACGCCAGCGGCATTCGTGGCATCGCTACTCCGATTGCCCGCGACCATCTGCCGCGCAGTCACTGGTCAGAGCGTCGGCGCGGATACCAATCCGCGGATTGGATCCCCCGAATGCGCACCTTCCGGGCCGAGGCGAGCGCCATGATCGCGGAATTTCACGACCATGCCGAGCTAAGCAGTCTCCTTGACCTGCCCGCGCTGGACGCCGCGGCCACCCGCCTTGCGACACTCGAGCGGCCCACGCCGCAGGACGAGCGCCTTTACCGGATAGAATTCCCACGCACTTTAGCGTTGGCCGCTTTCGTCATTCAGGCGAAAGCTGGTTAGCCTCCGCCTGGCGGCGATGCGCTGTCGAGTGGTCGCTGAACGATCAAGACCTAGAATAAAAAGTCGCTTGGCGTGATCGCGTCGGCAGGACTGATCACCAATACGATTTCAAAGTCGGAAATAGAGTCGCCGTTTACGTCAGCTTGGACCAGCCAAATCGGACCGCCAAGCGAGATATTCTCGTATCGTAGTTCGCCGGCAATACCGCTGAAGGCAGACGTGCCGACGAAGGTGAAAGCCTGATCGCCTGCCAGCAGGCTGTTAGCGTCGAGGCGCGATAGATCGATCAGATCGCCATTGTTGAAATCTTGGATGCCATCGCGTTCCGTCGAGTTCGAGTCGGTAAGCGCGAAGTAACGGAAGACGTCGTTCCCAGCCCCGCCGGTCAATGTGTCGCCTTGGGCACCTCCGACGATCACGTCGTTGCCCGCACCGCCGGTTAACACGTCGTTGCCGACTCCTCCGTAGATCTCGTCCGCATTTTGACTGCCGGTTATACTGTCGTTGCCCGCGCCCGAGAAGATTTGGAACGAGCCATTGGTCTCGGCTGAGCCGTTGAACGTGAACGTCTCTCCTATCGCAAGAGTGTTGGCCGAGACGACCATCTGCTGGCCGGTCGCGACGTTCAGGTCATTCATGGTCAGCTGGTACGCCGCCGTGCCGCCGGCCGCCCCGAAACGGGTGTCCGCGGCACTCAAGAGGACGATGAATTCGACGCTGGTCAGCTGAGCCGCGCCGAAGGTGATTGCGTTGGCACCGGTGAAATTCCCCTGCAAACCAAGTTGGTCGAGGCCGCCGCCGCCATTGATGACGTCGCTGCTTCCGAACCGTCCCTGTCCAAAGAAGAAACCGTCCCCAGCGGCACCGGAGCCCCCGGTGAAGTTGTCCACACCGAAACCACCGTAAACGGTAAAGCTGCCGTCAGTCTCGGCGGAACCGTTGAAGGTAAAGTCCTCGCCAGCCTGCAATGTGTTACCCTGCAGAACTAGATTTTTGCCGGCAGCGAGAGACGCGTCAGTCGTTGTGATCCGATAGTCATAAAGGTTGCCGGCAGTATCGCCAAAGCGGGCGTCAGTGCCCGACAGCATCACGACCAATTCAACATCGTTTATGCTGCCCAGCGTCACTCCGCCGCTATAATCTCCTTGCAGACCGATCTGATCGCGAGCGCCTGCACCCCCGTCCACGACATCCGCAGACGTGTAAGCGCCGCCAAAGTAAAATCCGTCATTGCCGTCGAGGCCAAAAACAGTGTCGTTGCCACCCTGCTGAAGCAGGAAGGTATCGTCGCCAGCGGTGCCCGTCAGGACGTTATCACCGGAGTCGCCGGTGGCGTCATCGTCGAGGATCGTCCCGCTTGCGCTTCCGTCGATTATGGCGGTGCCGGCTGTGGCATTGCTCAGTACGACAGTGAAGTTTTCGTCGCTCTCGAGCTGGATATCGCCATTGACCGTCACAGTGACTGTCTTGACGTTCTCGCCCAGAGCAAAACTCAGTGTTCCGGCGGCCGCCACCAGATCGCTGCCGGCCGTGGCCGTGCCGTTCACCGTTGCAAAGTCAACCGTGAAGGCGTCCGGGCCTCCGGTTCTAGTGACGGTAAAGGTCAGCAGAGTCGTCCCGCTGTTACCTTCCTTTTGCGAGACGTCGGAAATTGCCACTTCGGGCAGAGCCGTCACGTTAACAGCGGTCGTCACGATCATCGTGTCCGCACCGTTATTGTTCGCGAAATCGCCATCGAGAAGCGTGGTGGTGATCGTGCGCTGCGCCGACGTCGGGCTATCGCTGCTATTGCGGTAGGTGATGCTACGCAGGACTTCCTGCACGGCCGCCGCGGTAACCCCGGTGGTCGCGAAAGTGAAGATGAGGTCGCTACCGCCGGCGCCACCGCCGACGACTGTGCCAATTACTGTCCCATTGACGCTTACGCTACCCGACGTGACTGTGACGCTCCCGCCTGAGGCAATTTCCAGCTCGTCCTGCGCAGCCGACTTGCCGCCGGAAATCGCGATCGTCAGCGAGCCGTTGTTCATGTTGAAGCTGTCGTCAAAGAGCAGCAGATCCTGGCCAACGTCAATCGCAACAGCCGTCGATCCCTCAACATATTCCGCGATATCGCCCGCGAATTTTTGCGTGAACGCGGGCGTGTTCATTGAAAGATTGTTGGTCGTCCAATTCGCGACGTTGTTTACGGCTGCGCGGATCTCCTCCGGCGTGCCACTTAATGAACCGGTGTACCTACCATTGTCGAAATTGCCCATGGCGATGGCGGTCGAGCCGACGGACAGGCCAGAAGGCAGGCCCGTCAAGGTGGCAAGGCCCGTACCCGTGTACGAACTCTGATACCCAGTCGACGCGTCAAGCGACGCAATGGCCGTCCCGCCGACGCTGTCTAATGTGCCGAAGACGGGGTCGACAAATGCATGAATCTGGTCACCCGCATTACCAAAGTTAAGCGCCGCGACGCTGGAAGCAGTGCCGAAATATGTAACATTGCTCCACTCTGCGCTTGCCGCGTTGGCGCCATCGTTCTCAAGGAGAAACGACACCTTTGTTCCGGCAGGAAGGTCTGTTTGTGCAGTCCAGCGGAGGAATTCCTCGGCCGTGCGGAATGTGCCCGTGTCGGTGCGATAGCCATTGTCCGTAAACCAGATCGAAGTCCCACTCGGGACATCTCGGAGCAGAACGAATTCAAAATACTTTCCGTTCTGCGTCGATGTGTCGCTTTCGTAGGCAGTAAATGCAATATCGCCGGCAACCAGCTGAACAGCCTCCGCTTCGACGGCGAATATGTTTTCGCTAGCATCGTCTTCGAGCAACCAGCGCTCGTGACTCTTTTGATGAGTGAATTGGTCGCCACGATCGATATTACGCATTGAGCCCCCCGCCGGTTGTCGTGCGTCCACGGCACGACGCAACTGATATCCACCATAGATAACCGGTGTACTGAAAAATAATAGCAATAATTCCATCGGTCCGGTTGGGACGAGGCTGCCAACCAAAACTGCAGAAGCTCAGGATTCCGTAGAGTAAGAGGTGAGCTACGGCGTCGCCGTCGCAAAGGAAGTGCCGCTTCGTGTCCGCAATCAGGGCTTATCCGTCGCCCCCGAAGTGATTGAAATCTGCAGTGGTGGAGAGCGGACACTTCTACTATCGGCTAAAGGCCACGGCATCCCTAGTTGCAAACGGCGGCTGCGGTTCAGCCGCGAACCAGTCGTCACGGAAGCCGTAAAGCCCTTGCAGGTGCTAAGAGTGCCCGAGCCGACGACCCGCTGGTCAACGTTCAGACCTTCTGATCTACCATGACGTTGCAGCAGGCTGGGGCGGTAGGTATTTGGTCGTGCTTGGAGAAGGGGGTCTCCCAGATGTCCGCAAGCGGAAGTCGGATAAGCAGTGAACGGGGCGATCCACTTCATGCGGTCAGAATGGGCTCTTGATCAGAGAAAATATCAGCTCGCCTCAACCAAGCTTCCGAGTTGCCAAGATTTATCTATCTCGAATTTCTTAACCAATCCCGTATAGTGCAAGAGGACGTCGAACAGGGGGTGCTGGTGATTCTGGACTATGCGTGGGGACTCTTCGGCCTCATCGTGAGTGTCGTTACAGCCCACAGTGTGATGCGTCTCGTGGAGATGTTGGCGCCGCGGACAGCATTCTCTTCTCGATCGCAACTTACATCTATAAAGTTTTGGCCATTCTATCTGGCATCTCTCGCATTGACTGCCCTTTTGCTAAAACTTACCTTCGAAAACTCGCAATTATTCCCGCTCATTAAGATTGACGGCGAAACTCTTTATGCTGCGTCGGGATTGGGCCCATTCAATTACGTTCTGTGGCCGATCGTGAATCTGACGATTCTAGACTTCTTCCATTATTGGAAGCACAGGGCTCAGCATAAATTCTTTTGGCGCTTTCATGCAGTTCATCACTCCATCGAAGAATTAAGTGCAATAAATTCGTATCACCACTGGACTGATCCAATCTTTGGGACGTTTCTCGCGGCGTTTCCGATGGCAGTACTTATCGGTATGGATACACCGACCTTTGTAGTTCTTGCGTTTTTAATGTGGTTGCAAGGAGCCTTCATCCACTCGAACACGCGTATCCATTTAGGGATATTCAATCGCATTTTCGTCGATAACCGCCTCCATCGAATACACCACTCGATCGAAGAACGGCATTTCGATAAAAACTTTGGAGAGCGATCTTCTATCTGGGACCAGCTGTTTGGCACTGCTTACTTCCCGGAGCGCGATGAGTGGCCTGACACTGGTGTATCAGGACTACCCGAGCGTCGAAGACTGACAGACTACATCTGGTGTCCCTCGCAGGTTCAAGAACTTGGATTTAAAGGTCCCCAGGAGAGTGTAACTAAGCCGCTTGCTGACCAAGCGTAATGCCGTTTCTCGCGCGGCTACCGACCCTTCGAACGTAACCTAAAATCGCTCTCCATCTCCGGCAGAGTTCCCCGCCGCCCAAGCTGATGCAGCAGTGTGAACTTCGTGACGTTAGGGCGGATTAGGGGCGGCGCCAAACCGTGACCCTGAAAAGGGCAGGCGCAAATGGCACCTTACGAGCTTTCACAAGAGATAAATGCCCAGACACAATACGCTCGATATCGTATATGGTTGAATGATGGTAATGCCCTGAAAAGCCAGCGATCTTTCGCCCAAGCCGGTAAAGGGCGCTCTCTGTTGGGCCGGAAAGAATGAGCACGCCATCGGATCGCAGCAAGGGAACGAGTTTCGCTACGATGGCGGGAATGTCTTCATTGTGTTCAAGCGAGTCCAACGCAAAGATCGCCGCAAAGCTGCCTGCTTGAGCCTTCTCGAGCGATGTCCGGGTGGCCTGTTGCCATTGCTCACAGGCCCGCGCCAGAGCTTCGTCCTGCTCAATAATTAGATACGGACCACGTTTTGGGATTAGATGGCCGACTTCACCGGTGGCTGCGCCAAAGTCCAGGATGGGGCCGACGGGCGCATAGCGCCGATACAACTCGCCCGCCTTTTTGTTTCGCTGCCAGGCGACCCAAGCGGCCAAACGGTTGGCATGCACGTAGGAGGGAATGCAGCTCTCTTCAATTTCCTCGAACTGGCGGCGGACGTCAAAATGGGAGCGCAACACTGCTCTTCGGGCAGCGATGGAGCGACCGAAAATGAGACCTTCAAGCATGCGTTGCTCCTCCAACCTGTTAGCGGCCTACTCTTCGAGAGCTATTGCAATCAATAACCCAATCAAACGCATATGAATTTGCTGATCTGAATTTATGGCCTGCCGAGCTCACGCGGGCTTGCGTCTGCAATTCTGCAAATGTGCAAAGTAGTAAGTTGAACGGTGGGCGCTGCATCAGGGGCACCCAAAAAGCATTGCAAGCAAGACTGTAAATTGAGACCCTAAGATCTCACCGTGCTCAAATGCCAAACCAGATTATATCCAGCGCGGCTTACGAACATCACCAACGATAAAAAGCGACGACAATTGCACTCAACGCGGAGAGATTTGCCGCAGTCATCATCGAAACGACAATTATATTATACGGCAGGTCACTCACTCGCTTCGGTAGCAATGCGATCATAAGAAGTGGAGCGATCGGTATAAAATATCGACCCTGAAGCCCTAGGATCGATGTGTAAGACGAAGGCGTCCAATATAGATACAGCGCGGCACTAAGAAGTGATGCGACAGAAAATGCAATCACAAGGAGCCAGAGCCGAGTGCGCCAGCCAAGCGTGCCGGCTTGCGGGTCTCCGGAAAGCAGAGTGAGTCCGAACGCCGAGACACTGAGTATGGCAGCGGTATGCACCGGTCCGATATTCAACCAGCCAAACATAAAGAGCGAATGGTATAGCCTGAGCCCGTTCGTAAAGTACGTACTCCAGAGCAGACTAACTAGCTCCATGGGCTGATCAATGAATGCGGCAATGCGCTCACTGACGGGCGGTATATCTAGCTGTGGCGACACTACCATTCCTGAGTTAGCTCGCAGCCATAGCCCCGTTAGAACCGCAGCGAGTCCGCAGACGAGTACGGGCGCCAATAGCCGGCGCCAGCGGTCCCCACGCTGATGAAATGGCTGGGCTGCGACTAATGCGATGGGCAAGTAGAGCATTTTTGAGAGGCTAACTAAGAGCGTGATGATCGTGAATGCGAATAACTCGGACCGCTGCCATTGGTCCCTTAGAAGCACCTTCAAGCCGACTGCGGCAACCAGGCAACTACCGCCGATCGCAAGACCGTCCTGGCCGAAAGCCGCTGACGCCGAGGCGGACATCGGAAGGAGACCCGCCCAAACAAACGCCAAGGCGCCGACAGGAGTAATTCTCACTGCCCAGTAGACGAGCGCAATGACGAGTGCGGAATTAAAAAGACGTCCCAACCGGATGATGTCTTCTACTGACAAGCCGGCCGCTCTGCCTGTCCAAATTGCTAAAACTTGCGGGATGTACCCTGCTGGTGAGTAAACAACGGATCCCAGAAAATTGGCGTACCTGCGTGGTGAGGTGACATTCGGATCAGTACCGGCGTCAAGCAACGTGTCCAGCGGACGTTGGACAACCGTGTATGTCACGTGCAGCTTTACCGTACCGAGCTCATTCAGGGCAGCCTGAAAAACGCCTTCGGGCACTTCTCCCCCAGCCATCTCACCGCGACGCTCACCATACAAACTAAGCTCAGATATCTGCCACGCTCGAAATAAATGCTGGTGTTCGTCCGGCGTCTGAAAGGGCGGAGTTAAAACTGCATAGGCAGCGTAAAGGATCGGAGCGATGCAAAGGAAAAGCCGACCTGAATTTACGTTTTTAAGGTGAGATAGTAAAACTTCCAGCCAAGGCGTACGGGTTGTCATGCGCTCAAACGCCGATAATACTTGTGAAACGGTATGCTTGGAACATTGCGCATGTCAAAATTCAAAGCGGATAAAAGTAGCTGAGTGCCGCTTAAAATAGGCAATGCCGCGATCATCACTTCGCCGGCCGTCGCTTCGACCCCTCCGTAATACGATTCCAACCAGAAAGAAGCGCCTGCAATGGTGCCAAAAGTGAGTAGCACGATCGCGACGATCGCCTCAATTGTTGCGAGTGAAAAGTCACGGATAAGATAATGTATGAAGAATCGTTTTGCGGAATTCTTCAAGTTCTTGATCAGGAAGGGTAGGGCAACTCGAAAGGCATTCAGATTGCTTTTCTCGTTTCTATAAACTGCGGCCATCGGAATGTCGCGTACGACCGCCCTTATAAGGTATAAGTGAAGCAGCATGTCCGTCTCAAAAAAATATCTCTTGTCGATATCGCGACTAACTAAAATCTCCGCGACAGCTTTATGCATCGCTGTATAGCCGTTTGTCGGATCGAAAATGTTCCAATAGCCTGAAGATAGCTTGGTCATGAAGGAAAGGGCACCATTCCCAATCAATCGACCGGCAGGCATCCCCTTCGTGTTCTCAATGTAAAAAAACCTGTTTCCTTTGGTGTAGTCTGCTGTCCCATCCACGATCGGAAGAATGAATTGAGGAATTAGTGCCGGATCCATTTGACCGTCACCATCAATCTTGACTAGGATATCATGGCCGTCGGCAAGCGCTTGGCGGTAGCCGGTTAACATTGCGCCACCTACGCCCTCGTTAGCTCGATGATATAGAACCCTCACCCGATCGTCATCGATCTCTTGTTCTATCATCTGGCCTGATTTGTCGGGACAAGCATCGTCAATGCAGTAGATGACGGACACTTCTTGGCCGATGCCGGAAATCACGGCGGCGATATGATTTCTAACCTTATAACAGGGGATTATTACGGCGACGCTGCCGTGCTGGATTATGGGGCTCCCGGACGCGAGCTGATACATCTCGAATGCGTTCAGGCCGTCTTTCACGCAATGTCCCCCGGTCGTCACAGATTGATTATTTGCGCCCGGACAATGATCAAGGCGCCGATGATTAAAGATGTTGCGTCATTATGTAACTGAAACCGAGCTCTTACCAGTTACGACCAGCAGTGCCATGAGCACCTTAATATCTTACTAGGGCGAGTGGGATGCCGCTCTCTGGGGCGAGCGCACAATAGCAAACTCAATCATATCGCATCGCCGACATGATGAAGGGGGTGCAGGATGTAAAACCAGCAGCTGAGATTGACCGATAGATCAGACATCTCGCGACCTGCTCGTCCTATTAGCATGGCAGCCAAGATTAAAGTGCAGCTGGGCTGCTGCCGCGAGGCTACCCCTGCTGCGGCGCGATAGAGTCGTTCGTCACAGGCAAAGTTCACCCACGGACCACATCATTCCAAGCCGGGCTACCCTACATTGCTCTCTCGCTTATGGCGTCTCGTGGGGCTTCTCTGACTGCTGATTCGCCTTAATTCAGAATACGCGAAGCGGTCGATCCTCAGCGATCAAGTCGGCCAGAATCTGGATAGGTAAAGCTATCTGGAATGAGACGCCGTGCTCAGTGTCCTCAGACCAGCGCACGAACGCTTTCAAGCTCGGTATGCCAGCCAACTCTATTAATGTGTTCTCGCCGAACAATATGGGTTCGCTCGCGCGGATACGCGCACCGACCATTGAGAGATCGCAGACGGTAACGGAATGTCTCCGTCCACCTGTCCGTAAAGTCGCTCTAAGGTCGGTGGCGACGCGGGGCGAGGTTCGCCGTTTGTCAGAGAGTATCTTCTGTCCGATACGCAGCAGAGCTTGCGGGTTAAGCGTCTGCGTGAACTCGATGCCCGCCAGGCCATCGCGATTCCAGACTACGATGCCTTCAATTGCTCGTTCATCGCCAACTCGAAGCGCCGCACTGACGCCTGTCTTGAGGGGACCGTAGGGCTTAACTTGCACGCCGGTCGAGGAGATATTTTTGACCAGACAGAAGGACGATCCGCTTTCCATTTCGAGCAGCCCCACCCGCAGGACAAGCTTGTGCCGCGCATTGGAACGACGTTCCGAGAACACTTCGGGCGAAGTTTCTTGGTTTTTCGGTTGTGAGCGACGCATCAGAAATCTCCCCCGACCGTCGCTACGCGGGTTCACCTTCTAGAAAGTGTTGGATTGATCCGTTTTGGAGAGAATTTCCCTGTTTGTAACGGTCAGGCAGAAACGCTGCTTCCGTAGGTTGCCGTAAGGCCGAATGGAATGCGTTGCGTCGGTACGAGAGCCTCGGGTTTAGGTCGGATTTCTAGCGACGTTGGGAACGGATCCGCTTTAGGCGTTGAGAGCTGAGATAATAAATTCGAGCGCCAACGATCAATGCGTTATCGATCAGTTTCTGCACGGTCAGTCCCCTCAACAACAGAGATCAGTGCTTCGAAGCACTCATGATCCAGTCCGCCGCCAACCTCGGCACCCATGATTTCGAGCGCCGCTTTCCTCCCCATCGCCGCGCGGTACGGGCGATCGGCGGTGAGCGCATCATAGAAGTCGCAAGTCGTGATCAAGCGCGTCTCTCGTTTGATTTCCTTATCCATTAATCCGAGCGGGTAACCCCGGCCGTCGAGGCGCTCATGGTGTGAAGCAGCGACCGAAGAGATGTCTGAGAGAGCTCCGATCCTGTCCAGAATGGCCCGCGTGTGCACAGCGTGGTCGCGCATTTCCGCCCACTCCTTTTCATTAAGGCCGGCGGGCTTGTCGAGAATAGCATTTGAGACCCCTAGCTTTCCGACATCGTGGAGAAGAGCGGCGCGATGGAGCCAACGACGTCGGGGCTCCAGCATGCCCATTTCCTTGGCCAAGCTTGAGCTCAACGCTGCCACTCGTGTGGAATGACCGCTCGTGAATGGGCTTTTGGCATCGATGACCGATCCAAAGGCGGCTGCAATGTCATCTAGATATTCATCGTCGACAACCAGTTCGTGGTCAGGCGGCGCGAGCGGAGTCAGTTTCGCCTCGACGAATGGGCTCGCCAAATCCGACCAGAACGACTTTTCAGCGCCCAGGCGCAATGCAACTGTGACCAGTTCCGGATCGAGCCAGCTTCCCGATCGTCGCGCAATTTCGTCGAGCGCGGCCTGAGCCCCGGCATGTTGATGGAACACGTCGACGATTTGCGCGAGAAGCGCGATTCTTGAGAAGAGCGGAATAGCGTGGCCACGGAGCCGATTTGGCCGGCCGGAACCATCCCAGTGCTCATCCAGCGAATAAATGCCTTCGCTTACTGGCTCAGGAAAGCGCAGCGAGCGGGCGATGTCCGCCCCGCGGGTGCACCGTGTGACGATGAGGTCTTGGGCAATCGCATCTCCATTGCGTAAGATCTTACTGACCGCTGAAACCCGCGACTGCCAAGGCCGACTGACCGCGGTCCGCGAAAACACAAAATGCAGAGTTGCCGCCAAGCTTGTCCCGACGGTTTTGTAACCCTGTTTGAAAGCTCGGTCGTCGGCTTGGTACAGCTCACAGATACGAGCCGCATTGCTGCTACATCCCAGGTCTTTTAGCAGAAGAGTATAGTAAAGCTGGTGACGCTGGACGGGCGTCAATCCAATCGCGATGCCGATTTGGCTGCCGATCCAGCAGGAGCGGACACTGTGTCCCGCGGGCTGACCTTCGGTTAGGTCCAACGCGTAGCTGAATGCGCCCAAAATTTGGGCCAAGCTGGTTTCGGCCTGAGTGCCGCATTGTAACGGGGTGTAAAACATCGAGCGCTCCGAGCTGGAGCGGGATTAACTTCACTAGATTATCAAGCAGTGAGCGGTCGTGGTTAATGCGTGACGCGACCGATTAGGACGTTGTCTGTCACACGGATTTGAGAAGGAGCGGGAAGTCCTCGCTAATCGCGTGTGCAAGTCCGTGCGCCGGTCGCCAGACGACGTCGCGCACGTATCCGAAGTCGCGGATCTCCGAAGTTCGGAACTCGAAACGCGATGAAGGTACCCATAGGTCGCAGGCTTAGTTCACGATCGCTCGTCGATAGCCAGCGGCACGGGCATCCTTTTCGCTGCAGAACATGTCTTCGGCCCGGGTACGGTCATAGTAGGGCATGCCCGGCAGGTGATAAATCCACTGACCGCGCCGATTGCGGTTACCTTTGATCCGGCATCCTACGTTGACGTCTCGAGCGACTGACGTGCCCTTGATGATGACCGGCGCCGAGCGATTAAGGCTACGCCCGTCTTTCGGGGCGCTGTTCTCAATACGCTCTCGGTCCGCGGCACGGACCTCGCTGGGCATCGTGAAACTACCCGCCCAGATGCCGCGCTTATTCAGTTTGGCAGTCTCTTCAGCCGCGACGTAGTCGCTCGAATATCGGCGGAAGGCCACCGCGTAGCCGTTCGCTACCATGCTCCGGTTTATGTCTACGGTGCCGACTGTGCATCTAGCGAGGTGGCGATCGTACTGGTCGGTCCCCGTCGAAACGCACCGGACCTCCTTGCCGACGACGAGCTTTGAGAGAGCGTCCGCTGCCTCTTGGCCACACTGCCAGGAGGAGCCCGCTCGTTGGCAGTTCTGATCGAACTCCGGCGCATCGATGCCGAAGAGACGCACCCGTTGGCCGTTTACCTCGAACGAGTCACCGTCGCCGGCGGTCGCAATCCCGTAAAGCGAGGGCAGGGCGATGAGTGCGAACAGAAAGGACATGGTTTACCCTACAAATTGCAGCCGACCGGAATGTACCGCTCAGAGGGGTAATCGCCAATGTCCCACGATGCCATGACTACTGTGGGGGCACCGGCGCCGCCGGCGCTCTTACGCGACTGTCCCCGGCCCAGAAAACTCGCCCGACAAGGTCGATTTCGTCGCGAGCAGCCGGAGCAAAGCAGACCCGCCTAGCAGGTTCTCGTCCACATCGAGACGAGCTGGGTACCCGACACCTTGCAGAAAGTTATCTCGGCGTACCGCGCCTCACGAGCTGTTGGAAATCGGCGGCGTCATGACCCATCTTTGCCGGCAAATGCGACGATTACTCCCTTTGCAGATGCCGCAAGACGGTACCTCCAGAATGGTGCAACTGGCAGGGTTCTGTCCACCACGACTTTTGACGGTTGCGAAATCGCGGCAGAGTAAAGTGATGCAGTCAGCAAAAAACTTCGACTGGATGCACTGCGTGATTGAAAATCTTAAAATCCGGGCCGCCCAGGTTGTCGGACCAATGGGCGAACCACTAACGCTCGAAACGATGCCGGCGCCCACAACGACGAGGTGGGTCATCCGACGAAAGGCCGAGGTCGTCGCGGCAATTGCCGGTGGCCTGCTGACCGTCGACGAGGCGAGTGCCCGCTACTCAATCAGCTTGGAAGAGCTGGCCAGCTGGCAGCGCGCCGTTGATCGATCGGGAATGCCGGGATTACGAGTGACACGTCTAAAAGAATACCGTTCAATGTATGAGGGTGCGGAGCAGCAATGCGCCGACATCACAGGACAAAAGACCTGACCGTTAATTTGCAACCGGTGGCTCATGGTCTGCGACTAAACGGTGGTGAAGTAAGGCTGCCTGATGCTTTCCTACGAGGCTTTACCCCCGGTCAAAAAATGGGAATGTAGGCTTTCTCCGCCGTCTTTTTGAAGAATATTTAACCAAGACGCGCATCATTTCTTTAGCCTCGAGATGACCATCTCGAAAACCGCCGGATAAATCGGCCTATCAAACTCGAGACCGACTTCGAAGTCGTTAACCCAGCAAACGGTCGCACTCAACGCTTCCAAACCGCCGAAAGTAACCCACACCTTCGCGTGTATCTCAGGTCGCACGACAAACTGAGCCCGACATCCGTGAGGAGATAGATCCACAATTTGAAGTTTGTACCCGCGTTCTCCGGGACGTCGAATGGTGACGTCCGCCGATACGTCCACTCTTTGACTTTGTCTGGATACGGGGAGGCGGCCTATGCCGGACGGTTCTGTCATTTGACGAGGGTGACCTGACTAGAGGATAAGTCGCCGTCAGCACGCTCAGACGCGAAGGAAGCGGCGCTCTGATGCAGGTGAAAGACGCTCAATTGAGTCTCCCCGCCTTTGAAGCAGGCTGTGGCACCTTAGAACAAAAGTCGCTCATCCGCATCCCGGCTTATGAAGTGGGCAATGTGGCTCCTTCTCCGAGCCTCAGACATCTGTTCTTAAGCTGAACATTCGTGAACCATCTTTGATAAATATCTCCGTTTCGGACTTTTTAGAGAAGAATTTGTAAGGTCGTTTTCGTAGGAACATTCGGCGTCGCAAACGAGGCGCGTTTTGCGTGCTGCTACAGTTTGAGGCCCGTTGGCTGGTTCCCGGCGGGCCTCATTCTGGGTCTCCGCCACAGTGGGCCCTTGGCGATTTGGGTAAGCGGTATGACTTTCGCCTTAGAGCATCGCTGAGCGGAACGGCCTGACGTCCTCTGATTGTAGCTGTTACACGCAGCCTCTCCTTCAATGTATGATGCGGCATGCCTCGGATGTGGGAGCAATCAAGCCTCACTCGACATTCTCTGCGATCTCAAGTAGTTGGCGCCATGTCGCGTAACCCGTTGACCTTCCACGATTACGACGCGTCGAGCATTTTCACGACCGCCACCGATCCGACGGTCGAGGGTGCCGCTGATCTCGCTGCCTCACTGCGGACTTGGTGCCACCACGTTTGTGTTTCGCCTGCGCCAACTCTGCTAGTCTGGAGAGGTCAGAAGGGCGCAATCGCTAATAACGGTGTCCTTCGGATTTTCGGTCGGGCAATTAGGGAGGAGAGCGGAAGTCTCTCGCTTCCAACGTTACTCGAGATGGCCCCCGGCTTGAAAGAGTGCCTTTCGGCTGCTTTTGCCGGGAAGGCGGGGCAGGCCGCTTTCGTGAGGGTTTCTTTAGCCAACGTACACTGTGAACTGCAAAATATCTGCCCTTACTCCTTTGCTCCGATTTCGGACGGGCTCTCGACCGAACCCTGTGGCGTGCTTTTTGTCTTCGGTGACCAAAGCGATCAGACGGTCGCTGCTGCTCGGCTGATCCGTGAGCACAATCTTTTGCATGAAGTGTATGAGTACGCTCCGGGCTTTATCGCCTTGGCGGACGGTCCAGAGCACCGCTTCACATTCGCCAACGCCTCCTACCGCAAGCTGGTCGGAAGGGAGGACATCGTCGGAAAAACCGTGGCAGAAGTTTTGCCGGAAGTTGTTCGGCAAGGCTTCATCGACCTTCTCGACACCGTCTATCAAACCGGTGAGCCTTTTATCGGAAGAGGTCTGCCGATCGTGTTCGAGTCGAGTCCTGACGAGACACCTGACCAGCGCTACATAGACACGATCTACCATCCGGTGCGGAACGCTCGGGGTGAAATCACCGGACTGTTTGCCGAGGGTCACGACGTAACCGAACAAGTGAAGGCGCAATCCCTTGCCAGTCACTTGCAAGCGCAACTACTTCGCTTCTCCCGATCGACGGCCCTAGAGTCCTTTGGAAGTGCAGTGGCGCACGAGATCAATCAACCTCTGGCCGCGGCAGTGAATTATCTCGCTGTTGCGAGGAAGGCGATCTCACCGAAAGAACCAAAAGCTGATGTTTTGGCCGATGCCATACAGCGGGCGTCACATGCCGTCACGCGAGCAGGAGAAATTCTGCAACGGTTAAGGACACTGGATCGGACTGGGACGGCCACCGCTCGTCCAACGGAATTGCTAGCCATGATCCTTGAAGCGATCAGCCTGGTTCGGACAGCGAATCCGAATTTGGAAATCGTTACCACCGCTACAGATGAAGTAGTGGTTGTGGCCGATCGCGTCCAAATTCAGCAGGTGATCGTTAACCTTCTCAAGAATGCGCAAGAGGCCATGATATCTGCTTCTCATCCGATGATTAGCATCTCTGTGAAAACGGACGGCAAAGTGGCCATCGTTCGGGTGGAAGATCATGGCCCAGGGATCGCCGATGAAAATCTCGAGAGCCTCTTTGAGTGGTTTGTGACCACCAAACGGGACGGCACCGGCATCGGATTGCCCATTAGCAAGAGGATCATCGAAGCCCACGACGGAAGAATGTGGGCGGAGAACTGGCGCAACGGCGCGGCGTTTAGCTTCACACTGCCATTGGTTGCCAAGGGAGCGATGGAAGGTGAGTAAGGACACGATTTACGTCGTGGACGACGACGAAAAATTTGCGCACTCGCTCGTCAGCCTTTTAGCTGCCCACGAATTTCAGGTTCAGTCCTTTTCAAGTGGCGATGATTTTCTTACCGCCGTGCCGCAGCTTGGTCCGGGTGTCGTGATGCTGGATCTGAAAATGCCGAAAACGAACGGCCTGAGTGTCCTCGACCAGCTGAGGGACATGGAGTTCGAATGGCCCGTCGTCGTCATGACAGGGCATGGCGAGATACCGTTAGCAGTGAGTTGCATCCAGAAGGGAGCAACCGATTTCCTGCAAAAACCATTTCAGGAAGAGCGACTAATGGGAGTTCTGTCGGACGCCTTGCGCGTGTCGCAGAAGAAGCGGCAAGCGGATCATGCATGGCGTGAGCAACTTGATCGCTTGGAGGCCCTGACGCCGCGAGAACGACAGGTTTTGCATCACTTGGCCCGAGGACTGTCCAGCAAGCAGATTGCTTTCGATTTGAATCTCAGCGTGAGAACCGTGGAAATGCACCGCGCGAACCTGCTTCGACGGCTTGCCGTGCGTACGAGCCCGGAGGCGATAAGGGTAGCACTTGAGCACCAGATTTAGCGAAGCATAAGGCAGAGATTTGGCGTTTCGGCGCAAGCCGGTCGGTCAGCTGCGGTGAGTTTCGCTCCCGGTCTTGCAGTCTCGGATGGCATTAGAAAATGGCATTCAAGCTTTCCGATTACGGCTTGATGTACTCACTAGCCTGCCAGTTCCGGCGGGCGTGCTTCGCCATTTGCGACCTCTGACACGAAAAGTTGGATCGGACCTCGCATGTGATCCCGCAAACGATTGATTGCCAGGTCAAGATGCGCACCGATGTCAGCCGGCATATCGTTTTCGTCCAGAATAATAAGTGCCTCCGTCATGAGGCGCATTGCACCGTCAATCCCGACGCCTGTGGATACCGCTTTCTCGCTCATAGTCCCCCGCCTGAACCCAGCTGTCAGCTCATGCTTGGGCCAAATTAAGGCTGTCATTCGTATTAACTTCTAGGAAAAAAGCAATTGTGGTTCCCTCCGAACTGGACCTTTCGACCCAAATCTTGCCGCCGTGGCTTTCAACGATTGTCCGCGCGAGGGGGAGGCCAAAACCCATGCCGCCAGCCTTCGTCGTGCTCAGCGCAGAGAACGGGTCAGCTTTGGTCTTGGGGAAACCAGCACCATTATCTTGGATCTCGAATTTCAGATTATTCGCTTCGTCCCTCGAAACGGCAATTGCGATCCGCGGGACGCGGTCGGCAGGGACGGCTTCGATGGCATTCTTGATCAAGTTTAGGAGGACTTGCTTCACTTGCGCCAAATTGGCCCGAATAATCTCTGCTTCACGTTGAATTGTAACCTCTAGGCGAACGCTGCGCAGGCTCTGCGATGCTGCGAGTTGAGTCCGGACGCTTTCGAAGAGATCTACTGCAGAGGTTTCTTGAGTGTTCGCTTCGGAGCGTCCGACCATGTCTCGGGCACTGGCGATTATATGGCCAATGTATTCGATCTGGTCCTTGGCCGCCTCAAGAAATGTATTTACGCTGCTCGCCTCCCCGGCTGGCGCTGCCAAGGTACGAGTGGCCGCGCCAAGATAGTTCGCGGCCACGCCTAGGGGCTGATTGATTTCATGAGCCAGTGTTGCCGCCAGTGCGCGCATTGAATCCAGCCGAGCAAGTTCGGAGAGACGGATTTCGAGCGCTCGCATGTCTGCTTCGCGGCTGACGTCCTGGTCGGTACCGTGAACCCCAAGTACATGCCCCTCGTCGTCGACGATTGGCGCCGCAATAATTCTGCGCATGCTGCGCCGTCCATCGGGCATGGTCGCTTCCAGATCCCAGGTTGTTTCCTCCTTGGTCGCGATGACGTATTCCATGGCCGTCTTGATACGCTCGGCGCTCTCTGGCGATATATATCTGCCCACTTCTTGGAGCGAGGATACCCGCTCTGACGGCGATCGCGCATACATCTGACGCAAATTGTCGGACCAGTGGAGTTCATCCGTTGCCGGGAAATAGTCCCAATCGCCCATCGAGCCGAGACGCTGCGCTTCGTTCAGGCGCTGATTGGACAAAGTTAGCTGCCGCAGCCTTCTCTCTCGCTTGCGAATGGTGAGGAGTAAGACGGAGGAGGCACCGAGAATGGCAAGGATTGCGAGCGCCATAACGATGAGCTGAACTAGTCGTCTCTGTGCAGTCCGCTCATCTACGATCGTCTCTGGCATGCCGCTTGTCACGAAGAGCTTGTACTGAGCCAGCCTGCGGTGACTGAAATAGCGGGGTATTCCGTCCAGTACGCTGGGCCCCATGTAATTCCCGTTCGGATACCGTCTTTGCCGCTCCATTACCAAGCCAGCGACGCGCTCCCCATTGGTGAATTCGTTGCCGGTACGGCGAGCTCTTGTGATGCCATCGAGCCCAATCAGTGAGATGAGGTCCTGACTTGAGAACGCCACGTTGTCGGCAAACTGCGTGAACCGACGCGGATCGACGAACACAGCAACATACCCTGCCGGGTAGGTAGGTAGGCTTCTGACAATTGCTATTTCTGTCCTGCCGTTCGTCATGGGGAGGGGAGGTGTGACCACCAAATCTCCGCGCCCCGATCGAGCGTAATTGAGCAGACGCGAACTAGTAGGCGCGTCGACTTGCATGCCTTTCGTTGTCAGAAGCCTGTCAGTATCGAGCTTGACCACCACCGTCGTGAAGATCGGGGAGAGGGCGGCGTCGTTTGGGGTAAAAGGCAGCTGCGAGCTGCTGCCATTATGGTAACGGGTCAGGTGTTCAACGTGCCTTGTGGCGAGATCTGCCACCTCGAGGGTTCTCAGAACGTATTGCTCGAAGCTCTGAACGCGCGCCCGATTCTCCCTGACGACGTTTTCAGCTGCCTGCTCCCGTTCAAAAGCAAGCTGATGGGCGGTTAGCGCGACAATCGCACCAATCGAAACCACGGCAAAAACCGTAATAAACGCTTGCGGAGACCGGGTGAGAGACTTCCCTGCCGTCGTGGTCCAATTCTTCAGCATCGTGCAATTCCGATCTGAACGGGAAAAACCCAGACAAAGACACCGCGAAGACGCTGACCTCGGGCATACGGTAATTTTACTGTCGTATAATCGCGAGCTTACCGTCGTCGTTCGATTTGGCCAGAGGAGTATTGCTCGGAAAACTCCAGGAGGGCTGTGTGGCTAAATCCTACCAAGAGGTTTCAAGTCAGGGCGCGTTCGTAATGCCGGATTGCGTCAAGTCGTTTTCGCCTGCGCCGACCCTAGTCGGCGACGGGCGTCTCTCACAACACCTCGTGACCGCGGCTCAGAGCGAACGCAAACTGATGCTCATCATCAAGAACCGCCGGCTTCGCCAGAAACTCTTCTCCGCCGATCTGTTCGCCGACCCCGCTTGGGACATGCTGCTCGATCTTGCGCTCGCAGAATTGCGTCAGCAGCGTGTGACGGTCGCAAGTCTCTGCGCAGCCTCTGACGTACCTCAGACGACGGCCCTGCGGTGGATTAAGCATTTAACTGATACAGGCCTGATCGTACGCACCGATGACCCTCTCGATGGTCGCCGGAAATTCATGTCCCTCTCATCAGACGGCTCGACGAAAATGCGGTCGTATCTTGAGGGAATGTCTGACGTGGCGATGGCTTGAGGGCGTTATGGAGATGGCCCCGAGTTCCTCGTACTGGGTTAAACGACTGCAAGACGTGGCGGTCAAAGCTGCCACCAACCGAAATCGTCGCTTGGACGACATGTATTTAAGTCTGGCGGAGCATTACCGATTAATGGCCCGGCTGTCGGAGCCCGGCCGGATCGTGGGGCGTTCAACCAAGTCTCAGACGGGTGCAAGTATTTCAAGCCTGTGCTGTTGCGCTCAGGACCTGCCGAAGTAAGTCGGCCAAGGATCGGCAACCCAGTTTCTGCATGACCCGTGCACGGTGCATGTCGACGGTCCGGACACTGATGCCGAGCTCCTGTGCAATTGCCTTGTTCGTCTTACCCTTCGTCAGGGCTTGCGCGACGTCGTATTCCCGCGGGGTCAAGACGTCGGCTAGCTTACAAGACTTTGGACGTAGCTCTTTCCTGAAATCGTAGGTGACCTTCTCAATTACTTCCAGCAAAGCGCTGTCGCGGAATGGTTTTTGGATGAAGTCTCGTGCGCCCAGCTTGATAGCCCGGACCGCCGCGTCAATCTCGCCGTGCGCCGTGATGACGACAGTCGGGAAATTCGAAAGGTCCTTTTCGATTGCCTCAAGAACCTCGAGACCGGTCCTCCCGGGCATTCGCAAATCGAGAAGCACCAGACCAGGGGTAAGCGACGATCGTCCGTTCAAAAATTCCAAGGGATCGGTGAAGCAAGTCACCAAGAAACCATATGAGGTGAGAAGCGCGGTTAGCGATGCGCACATCTCGACGTGATCGTCGACCACGTAAATGCGTAACGGAGCAGGGTCGTTACCGCCGGCCGACTTCAACGCATAATTCCATCCTATTTGCCCTTTCGAGCGTGTGGGATTTGAATCGAGCGCCATTGTTTGAACAGGAACGACGTCTCTTGGCAATCCCGGAGGCCGCGGTCCAGCTTCGGAAGAAACCACAGCTGGCGGCATTCGGCGTCGCATGTCTTCATTAGGACTGCGGGGGGCGGAAATTCCATCGGACATTGTGAGGCGATGGACTGAGGGCGGACCCAATCAATTATCCAGGGAACGTCGACCGAAGATCGGGGGTGGGGTTCGTTTCTCATTGACTGGTGCCTCTTCGTGGGAGGAAGACACCTCCGAACTTCATATCTCAGAAGCATCAGCCGCTTCCTTTCTCCATCAAACCTTACTCCCTCTGACAGTGGCCGGCGTACCGGTCTAAAATCAGTCAGAGTTGCTCGTTCGCTTTATTCTTAGGCCGCACCAGCAGCCATCCAGAGTTAGAGTGCGCTACCCTCGGGCAATGGGCGTGAAATGATTTCCATCACGCGCAACGCGAAGGCGATTGCTTATCAGGAGCGGCGCAACGGCGTCGAACGCGCCGGACGACCGTCATGAGCCTTGTGGGCCCCGGGAGCTGCACGCAAGGGTGCAACTTGCAGCGGACTATTTGTCGCGTTGCTCGCAATACGAGAAGACTGCGGTGGGTTAGCGAGCGTCGATCTCACGTTCAGAGACGGCGACTACTGGATTGTAGGGGTATGTGATGGTTTGCACGGGTCGAACCGCAAGCAAGGCCTAACTCGTTGAGCGATTTGCTGAAGAGCCACGATAAGATTGTCAGCGAGAGAAACTCGGTCGCGCTGCTACCAGCACTCAAAAAATAAGGCCCACCATGAAGGCGGACCCCATTCTTTTTGAAAATAAAGATCAGATCAGTCGGGGCTGCTCGAACCACTGGCCGCGAGGGCGACTGCGAGGCCGAGAGAGACAGCGACGGCGGCGCCAACAACAACAGCCGTGTTGAGGCCTCTGGCCGACTTAGACCCAGCAGGCTTCACGCCAGCGTTCACACCTGCAGTTGTGCCGGTCTGAGCGGGAACGGCCGCGCTTGGCGCAGGTGCTTGCGCTGTCGAATCTGCGGGACGAACCGGCTGCGCCGCATTGGCAACCGAGGCAACACTCAAAAGGGCCACCGCGGCTGCGGTCGCTGCTACTCGGCGAACAATACTCACAACAATTCTCCTGAACCTGATTCGGACTGGCTTTCGCACAGCAGTCATAAGCAGACAATAGTGAACACGGTGGAAAAGCAAACTAAGTCTTTGTCTGGACCGATGATTCCAGTCGTCAAAGGCTAAAACGTGGCGATATTGCAACGCGTTCTTGGCGAAGGCGGCAACTCCGCCTTCGAGGAGACGTTCCTGCCAAGATCGCTTCTGGACTGGCGGAGCGGATTATGATGGTGGGGACGGATGGCAGCTTCCAGTATGAAAACCATCGCTTTTCCGCTTACCGCTTTCTTCTTTGGGCTTGCGCTAGCGATCGGCGGCGCGGGGACGCGTTACCCTTTACTGGAAATGGCAGTCGAAGCGGCCGCCATCGTCGTCATCTTCTATTTTCTGGCGGTTAGGCACGGGCGAGTGATGAGCCGTGAGGCGACACTACTCGTCGCCGTCGTCGGACTGATTGTTCTTGCGCCATTGCTTCAACTGGTGCCGTTGCCTCCGTCCATCTGGCACGAATTGCCCGGCCGTGAGCGCTCAGTTGAGGTGCTCGGACTGATAGACCGAGCGGACGCATGGATGCCACTGAGTTTAGATCCGGAGGCGACAAAACGATCGGCGCTCGCACTGCTCCCCGGGATCGCGATGATCGTCGCCGTAATTCACCTGTCTCACGCGGAGCGACTGAAGCTGGCGTACGCCCTAGTCGTTTTCGCCATCTTGGGGGCAACTGCGGGCGCGCTGCAAATTGCCAGCGGGGGCGAAACCTCGCTCAATCCGTTTGACACCGGTCACCGTGACCATGGCGTCGGCCTGTTCACCAACCGAAATCATCAAGCTGATTTCCTGCTGATTGCTATGGCGTTGACCGCGGCGCTGGGGCGCATCGCGTGGGCGAAGAGGTCGAGCCCATCCGCGAGGATGATTGCAGTCGGCACGATCGGACTGTTTGTCGCTGGTACGCTGGCAACATCGTCGAGAATGGGAAATGCATTGCTTCTACTAGTCCTCCCTGCGGCGTTGGTCTTGCTGTTCCCTGTTCGCCTGCGCTGGAAGTCGCTTGGTATCGTGGTTGCAAGTATATCGGTACTTCTGGTCTTCGCGCTGAACAACTCTGTCGCGCAAGCCGTGATCGCGCGCTTTGCTACCGACGACCCCAGATTCGACTATTGGCAGGACACGCTTGTTGCGATCCGCGATTTCTCTCCATTCGGGTCGGGCTTCGGTACCTTCGTCCCTATCCACCAGTCGGTCGAAACTTTGTCGACCGTGAGCAGCGCCTACGTCAATCACGCGCACAATGATTATCTTGAGCTCCTCTTGGAGGGCGGCGCGTTCGCCGTCTTGCCGCTGGCTGCGTTCGTTTTTTTCCTCGGCCTCGCCGTTCGGCGATTACTTCGCGGGTCTTGGGACCCGGCGGAGAGCGTCTTGGCTGGCGCGGCTCTCATCGGGATCGCGTTGATCCTGCTCCACTCCGTCGTCGACTATCCACTGCGCATGTTGTCGCTTGTGGCGGTGTTCGGGTTTCTGTGCGCCTTGATGACCCGTGCGCCGGGCAGGGTCGGAAAGAGGGGTGGCGCCAATTCCGAGCAGCGCCAGAAAGTGAACCGCGCCAAACGAGGGGTGACGCTGGGGTTCGGCTTCCTCGTGCCTGTCGCATTGCTCGCGCAGGTCTTCGTTATTGGCCTGGCTGACAATGCCGTGAAAAACGGCGGCCTAGCGGGGGTCCGGCCGATGTCGCCTTGGTCGCCGAGCGCGGCGGGCCTGGCTGCGGTCGAGAGCCTTCGCGCCGGCAATCCAGATGAGGCAGGGACTCTTGCAACCGATGCACTGGCCGAGGCGCCGCTCGACGTCCGCTCATTGTCCACGCTTGCGTTGGTGTACGAACAGCAGGGACGCTCTGCCGAAGCGGCCACTCTCATGGGCGTGGCTGCAAGGGGAGGGTGGCGCGATCCAGTTACCCAACTGTGGGTGATGAATCGCGCGCTGGAGATCAGCGACTTCGATGTCGCTGCGCAACGTGCCGACGCTCTTCTGCGCCGCGACCTGTTTCGCGAACAGCTTTTTCCGCTCCTGAGAAGCATCAGCACTACTGCAGTCGCGGCGCAGGCGATCGCGACGCGACTATCGGATAACCCGAAATGGCGCGGTAGTTTCATGACCACGCTCGCGGATCTGACTCCGGCGCAACTTGCAGCCCATGAACAGATATTGATTTCGCTCGGAAGGTCCGAGGCTCCGCCGACCGAAGCTGAGGCGGCTGCTCATGTCGGATCGCTGGTGAAGAGCGGCGAGTATCGGCGGGCTTTCGATAGCTGGAGGCGCTTTGCGGGTGCACAAAGTCCAAATAGAAGTAATGTCACCGCAGGCGATTTCAAAGGCCTTGAGAATGGTGACCTGAAGGCAGGAGCCATTCCGTTTAAATGGTCTTCGGGAGGGATCCTGGATGCGTCGGCAAAGCTGGGAACGCCGCCAACCTCTCCGTCAGGCTTAGCGATCCAGGCTCGCGCCAGGAGCGGCGCCACCGGCGCCGTGCTTAAACAAGCAATCGTACTTGATCCCGGCACCTACCGACTGACATTCCGCGCCCAGACCGATAGTGCCGCGGCGCTTGACGGCTTTGAATGGTCAGTGACGTGCCGGGAAGGGAAGGCTGTGCCGGCGGGCGCGGCCACCCGTTCGCCAGAAGAAAACGGGTGGATCACCGTCGAACGTATTTTGCACATTTCTGGGGCATGCCCGTCACAAGAGCTTCGCCTAAGCGCGTCGGGTGTCACTCCCGGTTCGATCGACGCCTGGTACGACGACATCGCGATTACGAAGATCGCGATACCCAAATAACCACAGGCTTACTTTCGAACTCGTCTAAGGGGTCGACTAAACACTTGCAGGTTCAATGCTTTTCCGGCAAAGCGCGCCGTCGAAAAGTTCGCGGCCTCGCTGCTGCCGAGCGATCGAATTAAGAATTTTTCAGGTGAATCTTTCTGCGTGTTGGTCCAGTTGACGCGTCGAGCGTCAACCGTGCTTCTCACCTGCAATTGTAAACTCGATTAGTGAGTCAGTTTATGTATCGATCGCGTTTGTGCCTTCTGCTCTTGGTCTTTTCGCTAAGCGCGTGCGCGGGGAAGAACGTCGGACCGGGACTAGCGCGCGGCGATGCGGCTTATCAGTCGATCGTCGCAGCGCCGGTCGATCAGTCGGTACGCGACTATCGTATCGGGCCGCTCGACACGATCGATGTGGCGGTGTTCCAAGAGCCCGAGCTCACTCTCAAGGCGGTGCAGATCGATGCTGCAGGTAATCTTGCCTTTCCATTGATAGGCACCGTCCCGGCATCGGGCAGGACCGCGGCCGAACTGTCGGAAGAAATCGCACGCCGGCTTGGGGAGCGGTACCTTGTGGATCCGCAGGTCACTGTTGTTGTGGCAGGTTCGGTGTCGCAGAAAGTCGTCGTCCAGGGGCAGGTGACCGAGCCTGGGGTGTATGAGATCAAAGGCCCGACGACCTTGCTTGAAGCGCTGTCGATGGCGAAAGGCGAAACCCGAACCGCCGCGCTCAAGGAAGTCGTGGTGTTTCGCATCGTAAACGGGCAGCGGATGGGCGGCGTTTTCGATGTCGCGAGCATCCGCCGCGGCGAGGCTGGCGATCCGGCACTATTGGGCAATGATGTTGTCGTCGTCGGTTATTCCAACACCAAGGGTCTGTGGCGTGACGTGCTGGCAGCAGCGCCGTTGCTCAACGTTTTTCGCCCGCTCGCGCCCTAACCCCCGCCAAAAACGAAATCTGGGAAAAGCATCATGAATGATCTTGCCATTGCGCCAGCCGGCCGCAGCGAGCGTGTTGCTGCGGTTGCGCCGAACGATGGGTACATCGACGATTATTACGATGATGTTCCGGATGACGTGCAAGCCATTGATCCTCGTGCACTTTGGGCGGCACTGTATCGCAACCGGTGGTTGATCGGGGCGGTCGTCCTGCTCGCGCTGCTGGCGGGCGTGGCCAGCATCCTCCTGACCTCGCCGACATATCGCGCCACCGCGAGCGTCCAAATCGACCAGCAGTCTGTGAAAGTTCTCGGCACGGAAGATCTCGAGCCGAATGTCTCGTCGCAGGATGCTGAGCGGTTTCTCCAAACCCAGGTGGACATCCTTAAGAGCCGCGCGCTTGCGATTACCGTCGCCGAACGCCTGGACTTGTTCGGCAATGAGCGTTTCTTGACCGAAATGGGGGCCAAGCCGTCTAAGGCCGACGCAACCGAAGCCGCGAAACGCGAACAGGTGCTATCGATCCTGCGCGAGAATCTTGAAGTCAATTTGCCGCGCAATTCACGTGTTGTAACGATCGCGTTTACCAGCGAAACGCCCGTGCTAGCCGCGAAGGTTGCCAACGGCTTTTCCGAAGATTTCATTTCGTCGAACCTGCAGCGGAAATTCGACACCACTTCTTACTCGCGCGAATTTTTGCAGAAACAGCTCGCGGCAACTAAGGCGCGGCTAGAGCAGTCGGAACGGGCGCTGATCGGCTATGCCCGCGGGGCGCAGCTGATCGACACGCGCGCGGGGAGCGCCGGTGCGACCGAGCAGCAAGGACCTCAGTCGCTGACGACCTCGAACCTAGTTCAGCTCAACCAGTCCTATTCGCAGGCGCGTTCGGCACGAATCCAGGCGCAGCAGCGCTGGGCCCAGGCACAGGCGACGCCGCTCATGAGCCTGCCCGAGGTGCTCGCAAACGACACCATCCAGAAGCTGACCCAGAGCCGCGCCGAACTCGAAGCGAAGTACGAGGAAGAGCGCCAGCGACGTAAGCCCGAGCATCCGGCTGTCGAGCAGGCTGCCGCGAACATCCGCGAACTCGACCGACAGATATCCACGCAGGCGAACAGCATCCGCAACTCGATCCGTGACCAATATTTGGTAGCACAACGGCAGGAAAGTGCGCTGCAGGGTAACGTCGGCCAGCTCAAGAGCGAGACTCTCGCGGAGCAGGATCGCAGCATCCGCTACAACATCCTGAAGCGTGAGGTGGATACCAATCGCGAACTCTACAATGGGCTCCTGCAGCGCTTCAAGGAGATCAGCGCGCAGGCTGGGGTGACCAATAACAATATCTCGGTAATCGACCGGGCCGACGCGCCGCTAAAGCCATTCGCGCCTAGGCCCGCGCTCAATCTGGCGCTTGCCGGCCTCGCCGGACTGGCGCTTGCGTTGATGTTAGTCTTCGTGCGGGAGAAGTTCGACGACGCCATCCGAGCTCCTGGCGAAGTCGAGCAGAAGCTCGGCCTGCCGCTGCTCGGCGCCGTGCCCTTGCTCAAGGGCGGGACGCTGGCCGATGCGCTTGACGACCGCCAGTCCCCGATTTCAGAAGCCTATCAGTCCGTAAAGACCGCGGTGGAATTGTCATCGGCGGTCGGAGTGCCGGCCACATTGCTGTTTACGAGCAGCCGCCCGTCGGAAGGCAAGTCGACGACCTCGCTGACTTTGGCAAAAGAATTTGCGCGCGCCGGCAAGCGCGTTGTCCTAATCGACGCCGACATGCGTAAGCCCACTCTTCACCGCACGGTGGGCAAGCCCAACAAGATCGGACTGTCAAACGTGCTGGCGCACCAAGCTAAGGTTAGCGACGCGATTCAGGCGATCGAGACGCCGCGCATGGACATCATTTCTAGCGGACCGTTTCCCCCAAGCCCGGCGGAACTTCTTGGCAGTGACATGCTCGGCAACTTGCTTGCGATATTGGGCGAAGAATACGACATCGTGCTGATCGACGGCCCCCCCGTTCTCGGCCTTGCCGACGCCCCTCGGCTGGCGGCGACGGTCGCCGGCACGATATTCGTGGTCGAAGCCAACGGCGCCCACCGTGGCCACGCTAAGTCCGCCCTGAAGCGACTCCAAACAACTGGCGCGCGGGTGATCGGCGCGGTGCTCACGAAGTTCGATGCCAAGCTTGCGGGTTATAGTACGGCGTACGATTATTACGGCTTCAAGTACGGCGAAGTGATCACAGACCGAGCTTAGGTATTTCAGAGATGAAGCTGAAATCTCTTACAACCGCGGCTATGCGTCGAGGTTCTCCGATTCAGGATCGTCGCCTTTCTTCGTTCTTGGGATTGAACCTGGTGGTCGGATTATTCATTTTCTAATCGGTCGAGGCCGTTAGTCGATGTCCGAACTGAGCAACTACACGGTATAATTTAGGGCGAAACATGGCCAATGTTTTAATTCTGTCCAAATATTATCATCCCTTTCGAGGTGGTATTGAGGATAACGTAACTGCAGTTGCTACGACAATGGCGACGTGTCACAAAGTTACCGTTCTGTCCTTTCATCATGAGAGAGGAAAGCCCACCGAATCTGAATTGATTGAAGGTGTGTCGGTTCGGCGAGCGAGAACGCCTTTCGTTGTCAAATCTCAGCCGCTGAGTTTGCGTTATGTGTGGGAAGTTCTTTGGACTCGTGCCGATTTGATTTACTTTCACAGTCCCAACGTCTTGGGAAGTGCGGCGTTGGCTGTAAGAGCCTTGTTCGATCGTCGAACCCAACTAGTGACCATGCATCATATGGACATTTACGGCAGGAAGATGCTGCGGTGGATTGCCCGCCACCTGATTGACCGCATTCTGCAGAGATCAAGCCGGCTCATTGTAACTTCATTCAAGAATGCCGATGTGTCGAATGATATCCGAGTGCCGGTGCCGACGGTGGCGATTCCGCTGGGGATTAGGCCTGAGCTGTTCGTATTGACGAGATCGGACCGCGACGCCGCTGCCGACTGGCGACGCGAACTGTGCGGGGATGCGTCGGTTGTCCTGTTTCTGGGTCGGCTCGCGCGTTACAAGGGGTTGGAAGTTCTAGTCCGCGCGATGGCTGCGTTGCCCGAGGCTGTCCTCCTTGTCGCCGGGCAAGGTCCATTGCGAGATTCCATCGAGAAGCAGGTTACCGAACTCGGACTTGGATCGCGCGTGAGGTTTCTTGGCCCTGTCAATCATCGCGATAAGCTGCGGCTTCTCGCTCTGGCCGATGTTTTTGCCTTCCCCTCCACCGAGATTACGGAAGCCTTTGGCATGTCCCAAGTGGAGGCGATGCTAATTGGGGTCCCCGTTGTGGCCTCCGATCTTCCGACAGGTGTTACGGATGTTGCGATTCATCGGCAGACCGCCTTACTGGTTCCGCCCGGCGACAGCCAGGCGCTGGCGATAGCTATGAGGCAAATCCTGACCGATAAACCTCTGGGACGAGAACTTGCCGAGCGAGCTCGGCGACATGTTTTGGCGAACTTTACTATCGACTGCATGGCTTCGCGCAATTTGTCTCTAGTCGATGACGTTTTGTCTCAGCGGTCGCCCTGAATGTAGGTTTATGCCGAGGCGTGAAGACGAAACCGAGGATAGACTATCGCCGAGGAAGTTCACGAAAGCTTGCGAGGTTTGTTTTCGGCGACCGAGGCACGGACAGGATTGACCTAGCTATCCTGTCCATGCCGATGACGATGGCAAAGTAGAGCAGGCTCTTCCACCCTATCACCTGCCATACTGAGGCTTGATTGCTTGCGCTGTATACCGCCATGTAGATAAACCATGCTCCGACGTAGCCCACCACTGCGCCCGCGATCAGGGACTCATAAACATAAAAAGCGACTAACCCTGCTATTCCGCCGAAAAAGATAACGGCAGCGATCATCACTAAATGGCCGCCGACAATAAGAAAGTAGGCCTCGAAACCGCCCGTGAATTGCACAAGACCTCGGCCAGCCATGATAGAGTCGTAGATGTTGCTCGGTGCGAAACGAGATATGAGATGGAAAATGCCTACCTGCTGTCGAAACGCTTCTTCGTCTGCTTCCGAACTCATCATGACGTTGCCCATCTGTCGAAGCTGGTCAAAATTGGGTTCTCTATTTGACGCATTGCTCGCTGCGTACCAAAGCTGACCTTGCCCAGTAAACCGCCCCAACAAACGTTCGCTGGTTTCACTTGCACCTAGTGTTCCATAGTCCGAGTAGACGTATACGGTCGCACTCGACACGAGTACCGCCATCGATAATCCGGTCGCGATGAGTAACGAGGAGGGTGACCGACGCTTTCGACGGAGCAGGAAGGGCAAAAGGTAAGCGCCGCCCATCACAAGCAGCGACAGGAATTTTTCGCCAAATAGCACAACGGCGCCAATTAGAAGGCCGAATGTGAAATCTAGCAACCAACGCTGCCACGGGCGGGGACGGAAGCGAAAACGGATCATGCCCATCAAACCAGCCAAGATCGGCTTGAAGGTAATGATGACCCGGAAGAGCCAGCCTTGATCGGCACGGTAGGAAAATCGATCGACGCCAGCCAACATTGGAAAGCCGTCGGTTAGTCCCAGAACGATCAGGTACAGAACAGCGAAAATACAGAGACCGCCTGCCCCTAGGACGTAAAGGCCGAGCAATGACTGCTGCGCCGGCAGTAGAGCGATGTGCCCGCGGGCATGTCGAGCAGCTTTGAACGTGAGGCAGGCCGCATGAATATAAAGACAGGCGGTCAAAGCGTAATAGGCGGAGTGGGTCGACGCCTCGGCGATGATACCCAGTTCGCGCACGAAAAAGCCGGCGCCAATAAACGCCAACGAAATTAACATCAGGATCTTCGCGATTTCGATCGCGAACAAGGTAAAGATGGCTTCGCGATAATGTCGGCTCATCGTGAGCAGGAAGGCTGCGAATGCGGCCAGAGATACGACTGGCCAGACCCAGGCGGGAGAGAAGGTTTCAAGCCCCGCCACAAGAGAAATGAACAAGTATATCGCGAATAATTTGTATGCCGGTTGCGCGCGCGTCATCGCTAGCTCTCGACCTTGACTGGCGACACCATAGGATCGTCCCGAAAGCTGCCGATGGCGAACATGGGCTTCCGGCTTGGCGCGTGAGAGAGACAACTAGCAGTGTTTCCTTGGTTTTTCCGGCAATGCAGCGGGTAGCATGGCAGGTGCGACCTTGCTATGGGCCCGGCGGCCCGAGAGGCCAATCAATCTAATAACCGTAGTTCACAGAACGCGAGGCCGATGAACTTTGTGCGTTTCCTTGAAGGCGAGACATGTCCAGCGCAAGCCCAGAGGCACGGGGGTCGTCAACCGGCTCGCTTGGACCGCCTTGGCTTCTTGCAAACGAGGCGGTGTGTGACCGCCGTGATGGAGGCGGCATGATCCGCAACGTCGGCGTCACTTCGGCGCTGAATATCTATCGAGCTATCGTCCAGTTTGCGCTCAACATCGTGTTGGCTCAATTTCTGATGCCGAGCGAATTCGGCCAAGTCGCATTTGTGTTGCCAATCACGTTGTTCATCTTGGTGCTGGGGGAATTCGGGATAACCGCCGCGATCGTGCGTGGCGCGGCTAGCCGCGAGGAAGCCGGGGCTGCGGCGGCGATCTGCTTGTCATATGGCGCGTTGCTACTCGCCGCCGTCATGTCGTTGCGGGCGCTCGGCGCCTTCGACGGCTGGCCTGGCGAGGCACGCAACCTCGTCCCCGCCTTTGGCCTCGTCGCGCTCATCGCGATGGGAGCAATTGTTCCGCGGGCGATGATGGAGCGCGCACTCGCATATGTTCCGATCGCGAAGATCGAGACCGTGGCAAACGGCACGGCGTTCGTGGCTGCCGTTGGGTCCGCATGGGCGGGGGCGGGCGTGTGGAGCTTCGCCGTTTATCATTTAGCTATGCAGTCTATCCGCACGGCATTGTTCTGGTGGCATGGCGGCGGAAATATTCAATTCAATCTCCACTGGCGGCGGGCCAGCGCCCTGATGCGCTTCGGGGGTTGGGTCGTGGCGTTCAATGTTGTCAACTACTGCGCACGCAACCTTGACAATTACATTGTTGGCGGCCTGCTCGGCGAAAGCGCACTTGGACTCTATGCGTTGGGATATCAGATCATGCTGGTGCCGCTAATGGCGATCAGCTGGCCTGCCACGAGCATACTCCTGTCTACGCTTAGCCGGTTGCGCGACCGTCCAACGCTGCAACGTGAGTCATTCCTCGCAATGGTTGGCCTTGCGGCTACCGTTACCTTTCCTATTATGACCTTGGTCGCATTCCACGGCGGCTACGTCTTTTCGTTGTTTCTACCCGAAAGGTGGAACGGGATCGCGCCGGTCATTAGCAGCCTTGCGATTGCCGGGGGACTCCAGTCCACGACCTCGTTCGTCGGCGCACTGTTCATCATGCAAAATCGGGTGCGCGAGCAATTTTGGCTCGGCGCAGGGGCTACGCTGGCGACGCTCGCCACGGTTGGCGCGGCCGCTTGGTCTTTTGGGACGCTTGCGGCCGCGACGGGCGCCTATGTGATCGTCACGCTGGTGCTCTCGGTTGTCTATTATGCAATCATGGCTCGTTTGATCAGCGTTTCCCCGAAGCGGATCGCCTCTGCGCTCTGCGAGGGGATGCTGATTTCGGCGACTGCCAGCGTAACAATGCTGGCAGCGCGTGCGACGTTACCCTCTGACATGCCGAGACTGTATGGCGCACTGATAGAAATGCTCTCGTTCGGCGCGATGATGTTGACGCTTCTTGTGTTGCGCCGGTCTCGGGTCGCCGGGGCGCTCGCGGCCCTTCGCCGCGCCGGGATCGAAGCATCGGCTTGAGGCGCACCATGGCACGAATTCTTGTCAACATGCCGAGCCAATTCGGGGGTCTCCCTTCGGGTGTGGCGCGCGTCGCCTTCGCCTTGCTGCAGCGTCTTGTCGAGCGAGGCGACCACGAATATGTCCTCCGCTCCAACTGGTCGCGTGCTGATATACCCGCCCCGCTGGTCGGATTGAAGCTTCTCGAAGTGCCGCGGCCGCGCGTGATGATCGTCAACGTACTGCGACAATGGTGGACCATGCCGGCACTATGTCGACGTCATGGCATCGACATCATCTGGAACATCGACGCTTTCGGCGCGGCGCGGGGCGGCCGCGCTCGGGTCACCACGATCCACGACCTTTACTTTGAAACCATTCCCGGCCTGTTGGGCCGACGCGCTGTCCTCACGATGGCTACGTGCACACGGCTTGTCGTCGGCGGAAGCCAGCGCGTTGTCGCAATTTCTCGGATGACCAAAGGCGACTTGGCTCGCCTGTATCCTTGGGCCGCATCGCGAACGGTTATGATCCCCAACGACACCACTTTGGTTTCCGCCGGGCCTGGCCATGACGAAATCGGCCGCCCATATGTGCTCCTTGTCGGCAATGGAACTCCGAACAAGAACTTTGGGATTGTCGTGGCGGCGCTCGATCGGCTCGCCAACCGTGGCGATCGCCCCGTCCTTGTCCATGTCGGCAAGGACGAAGACGGCATGCTTGATGCCGCTCTCCGAGCGGCCGTACACCCGCCTAAAGTCATAAGTCTCGCGGGCGTTGAGGAGTGCCGGCTCTCCGATCTCTATGCGCATGCTCGCTGTCTAGTCGTGCCATCGGTATCGGAAGGTTTTTGCCTACCGATCTTGGAAGCCCAGTCGCTCGGTTGCCCAGTCATCGTTTCGTCGTCATCCGTCATGCCAGAGGTCGCAGGCGACGGCGCGCTCTTCTTCGTCCCTGACGATTCCGAAATGCTCGCGGCGCGATTGACCGAACTCTTCGACACACCCTCCCTGCGTGCCGACCTGATCCTCCGCGGCAAGGCGAACCGTGCGCGCTATTCGTGGGACAAATCCGCTGCAAGCTATGCTGAGCTATTTACCGCCTTACTGGAGGAATGCTGATGTCCTCGATCCGCGGTATTGCGATCAACGGACGCTTCCTTGGGCGTCCGGTGAGTGGCGTCGAACGATATGGCCGCGAAATTCTTCGCGCCTGGGATAGAAGACTGCACGCGAATCCGGTGTTGCCCCGGCCGCGCATTCTAGTTCCAGCCGGTGCGCACGTGGATTTGCCTCTCTCCGCCATGTCAGTCGAAAGAGTCGGCCGCCGGCAGGGTCACAGCTGGGAGCAGTTTGATCTCGGGCGCGCCGCGCGCCATGATGTGTTAATTAGCCTCGCCAACTCCGGCCCCGTCTTACATCGCCGTCATCTGGTCGTCGTGCATGATGCTGCCGTGTTCCGCTTTGGAGAGAATTACGGCTTCCGCTATCGCACATTGCACCGCGCCCTTGGTCGGCTGCTTGCCCGCACGGCGCAGTTGGCAACCGTCTCTCGCTTTTCCCAATGCGAACTCGCGCGATTCTTGCGGTTGGCGCCGAACCGCATTCTTGTCGCCGGCAACGGCAGTGAGCATCTCGCCGGGGCCGTCGCCGATGAGGGAGTGATTGAGCGACTAGGACTGATCGATCGCCGCTTCTTGCTCACCGTAGGCACCGCAAGTCATAACAAGAATCTTGCGCTGGCGCTCGCGGCCTGGGCCAAGCTACCTTCCAGCGCCGCGCGGCTTGTCGTAGTCGGGCCGATTAACGACCGCGTCTTTGCGGCAAGCGGGCTGTCGGCAATCAACGGTGTAGTGCTCGCCGGTCGTCTGTCCGATGATGCGCTCACTGCTCTGTACCGGCACGCCAATGCCCTCGTGTTTCCCAGCCGCTACGAGGGCTTCGGCATTCCGCCCGTCGAGGCAATGGCGAATGGCTGCCCGGTGCTCGCCGCGGCGATACCGCCCGTGCAGGAGGTCTGTGGAGACGAGGCGCGCTACTTCGATCCAGACGACGCCGACGGGCTAGCTCGGCTGATGACCGAAAGGCTCGAGTCGACGTTGGACCTTGCCGAAACTGATCGCCTACGCGCCCGCGCTGCTGGCGCTTCCTGGGCGAGCAGCGCTGCGAAAATTGCCGATGCGGCCATCGAACTAGCGAGAGCATGATTCATGAAAATTCTTCACCTCAACATGCTGTATCCGCCATTTCTACTCGGCGGCGCCGAGCGTTCGGTGTCGATGCTTGCCGAAGCGCAGGCGACCGCCGGGCACGAGGTCGCAATCGCCTGCACGACTCCGAATGCTTTCGAGGAAGAAGTGCTCAATGGCGTGCGGGTGTTTCGGATGCCGCATGGAACGCGCTTCTGGGCCGAGGAGTGGCCGAACCATTCTGGGATTGAGCGTTTCTGGCGCAAGCTTACGTTGCCGCTCAATCGCACGCAGCGACATTGGTTCGGTAAAATACTCGACACTGTGCGCCCCGATCTCGTGCACAGCCATTCGATGGTGGACGTCTCCACCGGCTTGTGGACGTTGGCCAGAAAGCGCGGCTATCCCCTCGTTCACACGCTGCGGGACTACGACCTTCTGTGCGCCGACAGCGCCATGTATCACCATGGTCGCGGCTGCGGAGCCAAGTGCAAGATTGTGAGTGCGGGAAAGCATCGCCAACACCGTGCGATCGCCGCAGTAGCAGCTAATAGTGCCGAGACGCTGAGAATTCACCTTGAGCGCGGACTATTCTCACACCTTCATCCTGACAATCGGCGTGTGATCTGGAATGTTTCGGGAGTTTCACTCCCGCCTCACGGAAGCGAACGCGCCCCTCGAGAGGGGCCATTCACCTTCGGGTACCTGGGTCGAATTAATGCGGAGAAAGGCGTCCGCACACTGATCGACGCGGCCCGGCTGCTTTCAGGGGCACCATTCCGTGTGCTCATAGCGGGTAAGCAAAGCCGGGAGACGGAGCCCTTTCGTGCGGCGGCAAAGGATTTACCGGTAGAGTTTCTGGGGTTCGTTGAACCTGTGTCTTTCCTTAAGTGCATCGATGTACTCGTAATTCCTTCCATATGGGCAGAGCCGTTACCGCGAACAGCACTTGAAGCCTACGCCAACGGCGTGCCGGTCCTCGGATCGCGCGCTGGCGGAACGCCCGACGTTATTGGCCAAAACAATGATGACTGGCTGTTTGAGCCGGGCGACCCGGACGATCTCGCCGCAAAGATGGCCGCGCGGCTAGCTGCCGGCAGGCGGGAATTGCCATCGATTGATCAGTTCCGACCACTGCTCGAAGAGACGACACCCGACGTTGTAGTTCGCAAATACGACGATCTGTATGCGAGCCTTCTCAATGCTTAATTTCTGTCAGCGGTCGTTGCGAGTGTATGTTATTCGGTGTGCCATCCGAATGAACGGGACTGTGACTTGCGCGAGGCAGGTGCCTTGGGACCGGGACTATGCCCCGTTCTTATCGCTCGCCACGACCTTGGCGGACGCCTAAGGACCATTTGATTGAACAAATATCTTTGATTTTTGCTAGTCAATATTTACTTTTCTTCATTTCATTTACCGTCATTCCTGCAGAGTCTAATCTATTCAAGATAATGGCGCGCGCGCTCTATCTTGGTGACATGCTTGAAACTGGAAATGGTGCTGAGACTCGGTTAGGAGTACCAAAATGAGAATCGAGCCAGCATGGAGAATTGATCTTCGACACAATTACTGTCCGCCAGGACTTCTTAGTGCAGTGAAGAGTTGGTATGCGTCGCCGGGTTTTAGGCTACTCACACTCCATAGATGGACGGTAGCGCTACGTAAGCGTGGTAGGCTGTCAAGAGCCTTCGGCATGCTTCTCTGGCGTCGATCAGTGAGGACGACGGGCTGCTTCATATCTGAACGAGCCGACTTGGCTCCAGGTGTGTACTTCCCACATCCCACAGGTATCGTCATTGGGGAGGGGGTGAAAATTAGTCGTGGCGCGGTAATATACCAGAATGTCACTATTGGACGACGGGCGCTACACGAGCCGAGTTACCCGCGCATCGGTGAGAATGTGATCGTATATCCGGGATCTATCATCGTTGGGGCAATAGTAATTGGCGACGATGCAGTTATCGCTGCCAACTCGGTGGTGACTTTAGATGTAGCTAAAGGTGTGACGGTGGCGGGTGCTCCGGCTAAGGTGCTTCGAACGTGAGGCAGATCGTCCAGGGGGCTCTCGTCCGAATCGTCAGGTCATCGAAACCGTTGAATACGTGGGCGCGATCGAAGTCCCCTACGCCTTTGCTTCGGCTGCCCCTACTGCCGGCTAGGCCTCCTTCAGAATGCATGTGAGCTACTCTCTGAAGATCAATTTCCACTTTCTCCTATTTGGTTCTTCAATAGGGCGCGGTATCTAACCTTCCCGTCCTGACCGATCGCAACTGGACCGTGATTTTCGACAACGCTCTATAAGCAACGCAATCTGGTCGCGTGCTTCGTCAACAAGCTGAAGCTGAAGCTCTTCGGCCGGATCGCCACTCTCTACCACCGGCGAGCCTAAATCGTCTTCGCCATGATCAAACTTGACTCAATCTCGGTGGCGAAACCACCCCGAAGCGATCGAGACGATGATATCGACCTCCTCGTTCTAGGTCGCCCTCCACTCGTGCGTCAGGATGAAGTGCTGTCGATGGCGCGTGTTCAACGGTCTCTTCTGGGTGATGCGCTCGGGCGCGCCGTGGCGCAATTTACGCCAGCACTTTGCAACGCACGACCTGTCGCAATCGCTTACGATTTCCACATCAGGATTCTCCCCTTTATCGGAAGCGTTTTTTGAATGGGCGTCGGAAGAACATGACAACTTTCGAGCCGTCACATTGCTTCGACTGCATATCGTCAACCACGCATTTTCAAGTGCGGTTTTCTCGAGGTTCGGAAAGGGCGCAAGTCGTCGACTATGATCGGGCGTCTTGAAATCTATTTAACGGGGCTTGGAACTAGAACGCTTGCCTATGAACCAGAACGCCTGCGGTGCGAAACAAGATGGCGATGTCGCCGAACAGGCTCCATTCGGCGCAATATTGGAGGTCCGAAGTAAGCCGATTTTCGAGCTCGTGCTCGTGGTCGGTCGCGCCTCGATGACCGCGAACCTGGGCCAAGCCAGTCAGGCCGGGCTTGAGGACGTGACGCTGCCAGTAGGCAGGAGCAATCTCCCAAAAAAGACGGCCGCCGGCCAGTGAGCCGAGCGCGTGCGGCCGCGGGCCGACGATGCTCATGTCTCCCTTGAGCACGTTTATTAGCTGAGGCAGCTCGTCGATGCTCGTTGCACGGATAAGCTTTCCGACGCGCGTGACCCGTTTGTCTAGCCGCTGGGTGGAAAGCTGGCCGTTCGCGTCGCAAAGGCTCGTATGCATGCTGCGAAACTTGTAGATGTCGAAGTGCCGGTTGTTGCGGCCAACCCGCACCTGACGGAACAGTACCGGCCCCGGGCTATCGATCTTAATCGCCAGCACGACAATACCGAGAAGCGGAAGCAAGATGGGCAGCGTCAGGATCACCAGTGTCAGATCGAAAGCGCGTTTCAACAGGCGTGCGCGCCAGTCCATTCCACCCTGGGTCGCAACCAGCGCCACCTCTCCGTCGATCACCTTTGCACCGATCGTACCGATCATATCCAGTTCGGGCATCAGGATGGTAGCTTCGCGCCCAAAGCATTGAAGGGCTTGAACCCACTGTCGACGTCGGGCCGGCACCGCCAGGACTGCAACTTCGGCAACATGATGGACCAGGTCCCCGATTGAATGAAGCATGTCGGGTTCATTCATCGCCGGGCGAAGGCCGACGCGCTCGGCGTCGACGACGGTGTAGCCTTCCCGATCGCGAACAATCTCGCCGTCGACGATCATCAGGCGAGCGGGACTACTTGCTAGCGACATCCGGCGATAGGTGTCGCGCATAGCAAGGCGCGCAGCCGAAATAGCAACCGCAGACATCGCAGCGAGAAATACAAAGTACAGGCGCGAGAAGTCTTCGGACGATTTCGTCAGGAAGGTTGCCATGCTGACTGCGAGAATGGCGAACAATACTGCCGCCATGGTCGTCTGCAGTGCGATCCGTACTCGGCCAAAGGCGTTGCGGGAGTAGGCGCGTATCGCGACGGCGACGGGGAAGTAAAAACCGCTAAGAACAAGTGTCGCGATCGCCGCGCTTTGAGCCGACACTCTCAACAGCAGGATGTGGGCAACGGTGCCGCACAGAGCGATCATCACGGCATCGACCAGCACTGCCAAGGCAACGAGCTTTAGGCGCCGACGCGCACGAGATTCTGCCCCCAACTGTGCTTTGAGTGAGCGCAGAAATTCGAGATCAAGCGGACGATGATGGGGTGCAAACTCGCGCACGGATTGATCGAGCGCCGACGCAACATTTGACGAAAACACACGAAACTCCGAACTCAGCGCGCTTTTACAAAGGCGCGTCAAAAAACTAGTGACTCCAGTAAGTAAGCCCCTGACTGCGGCGCTTAGGCATCATCAAATCACCTTTCAATCTATTTCGATGAACGCATATGCAATTTGACGTAAGGTGTGACTGCAATGCAACCCAAGTTAGTAATTGTCCGCAACCCGGAGAGTGCCTATGGTTTGCAAGGTAGATCGGCTGGGGTTCATTTCCTGCTGCCCCAGCCGGTATCTGCCTGCATCGCGATCCTCATGATGCGGACGAGTTCGCCGACTTCGCTTTTGAGGTAGTTGCGACAGCCAGCAAGAAGCGAAATTCATCAAATATCTCGAGCAGTAAAGCGGGGCGCCTGAAGCGCCCGAGGGCTATCGCAAGCGTCCTCGGATAGCGTAGTGTTGGGTATGTCGAATCAGAGTTTGCGTATCCTAGCGTGTGATGACGACGAGTTGTTGCTTGAGCTCCTCCGGCACCGCCTTACCTCCAAGGGCTACTCCGTCGACACCGCGATGGACGGTCGAGAAGCTCTGGAGAAAATCCGAGCCTTGGCCCCCGACGCATTAGTCCTCGACGCAATGATGCCGCTCGTTGATGGCTATGAGGTTCTTCGCCAATTCCGCGCCATGGACGGCATGCAGTCGGTCCCCGTCGTATTTCTGTCCGCCCGGAAACAGGAGCAGGACATCCTCACGGCACTTTCCCTCGGGGCTTCGGACTATTTGGTGAAGCCATTCATTCCGGAAGAATTGGTGATGCGGCTGTCGCGCCTCCTGGCGAAATCGCAATGACCAAAAACACTTTTCGGCTGTCGGCATGCCTGATGGTTCTCGCGGCCCCCGCCGCTGCTCAGGCGCCGCAGTCGCCTTACGCAGAAGGAGTGGCGGCAAGGAGAGCTGGGGAAACCCAGCGTGCGATCGAGTTGCTCGCCGAAGCCGTACGCATCGAGCCGGGGTCAGCCGATGCCCAAGTTCAATATGGATACGCCCTCCTGGCCGGGGACAATCTCCAAGTTGCTGAGGTCGCCTTCCGCAAGGCCCTTCAACTAGCCCCCGCATATGATGATGCCCGTGTAGGCTTAGCATTGGTCGCAGAGCGTCGGGGCGACATGGCCGGTGCTGCCCGGGAAATATCCACCGTTCCCAGCTCAAACGTTGAAGCAAATAGCTTGCGTCGAAGACTGGCACGAGCACGTCCGCTCGGTGGCTGGTCTGTGGGTATCGATGCCTCGGTCACTGCTATCGAAGGCTCTGAGGACTGGAAGCAATTAGACCTCGACGTTGCGAAGAATCTTTCGGACGGATCGCGTGTCGCCGGCCGTGTTGAGCTTGCGAGCCGCTTCGGTGAAACGGACACGTACGGCGAACTTCGGTTCGACAAGTCCCTCGACCGGGGCAGGGGTGTCTACGTTTTTGCGGGTGCTACGCCCGACGCCCTGTTCCGGCCAAAATGGCAGATTGGGGGAGGCGGCCGTGTTCGTGTCATTGAAAGCCGCGCCCCGACCGTTCTGACACTCGACATGAGGCGGGCATCCTACATCACGACAAACGTCACATCGATTTCGCCCGGCGTAGAGCAATACCTCGTGGGCGGTCGCGCGTGGCTCACGGCGCGATCAATCAATATTACCCAGTCCGGCTCATGGAGTCATGGATGGTTGGCGCGAGCTGACGTCATGCCGTCAGAGAAGAGTCGCGTCTTCTTAGGACTGAGTAACGCTCCGGATGTCGACCAAGGCTTTGTGACACGCACACGGACCTGGTTTTTGGGCGCGTCACAGGATGTCGGCCGCGGCAACAGCATTCGTCTATCTGTCTCCGAGGACAGGCCAGAGATTGGTCGAGACCGATTGACGCTGAACGTGGGAACAACGGTCCGCCTTCCATGACCCTGTTGTCGCTCTGGGCGGTGTCAGTGGTTTTGTCCGGCGTTGCTCTACTTATCATGATCGGGCTGATCCTTGGCCGCTTCGTTTCGCAACGCCGCCAGGACGATTTATCGCAGCAACGAAAGACGCTACTTCCCTTGCTCCTAGGCGACGCCGGCGACGAAGTTATTCACGATGCCTCAGTCAAGCGATCGCCGATCCTGCGCGACCTTTCGATCGAACTGATCCAACTTGTCCGAGGGGAAGAGCGCCAGCAGTTAATCGCGACCGCCACTCGCCTCGGTGTCGCCGAGAGCATCCGAAAAGTTCTCGCGAAAGGGACGACCCGTGCTCGCGTAGTGGCTGCTGAAACACTCGCCGACTTTCCTGATGAGTTCACGACGGACGCGCTCCATCGCGCTCTTGAAGATCGAAATGATGGTGTGCGGCTCGCCGCGGCACTCGCCTTGGCGTCGTCCGACCGCGCTCCGCCGGCTCAGACACTCGTCCAACTTCTGGATCTCGGCATGCGCGAGCAGTCGATGCTGATTGTGGCGCTCTTTCAGGAGATCGCTCGGTCTTCACCGGCCGAGATCCGCTCTCTTATCGATGACCAGATCAGCCCCCCTAAGGTGAAGGCAGCAGCGATCGAGGCCTTGTCAGCTTCTGGGGATTATTCCCTTGTCCCATCCATCGTTCAGCTGGCACTCAAAGCCGATCCATATGGCGAGGAATTGCCTCGCTACCTCCGATCGCTTGGCGCCTTCCAACATCCCGCTGGTTCTCCCGCGATCGTCCAATGGCTCTCTGCGCCGACATGGTGGGTTCGCACCGCTGCGGCGGAAGCGGCCGGTCGGATCGGACTCCAAGAGACACAAAGCACCCTGGTGGACTTGCTCGACGACCCCGATTGGTGGGTGAGGTTTCGTGCCGGTGAAGCACTCGTTCGCTTAGGTGCCGAAGCTCAACAACTCCTAGCCAAGGTCGCAGCGACCGGTTCGCAGCGTGCAAGTTCGGCGGCTCGGCTCACCTTGGCGGAGCAGGCGGTGCAAGCGTGATTGAGTGGGAGATTGGCGCGATTGTCGCTGCGAAGATTGTCGCTTGGATCGTCATCGGCACAGGTCTTCTGCAGACCAGTTTTTATCTTATCCAACTCCTGTTTGCAGGGGCGTCCCTTTCGCAGCGGCCGCCAGTAGCCAACGCTAATCTTCTCTGGCGCCGTTACGCGGGCCATGCTCCGCCAATCGCTCTGCTGGCGCCAGCCTACAATGAAGAAGTCACGATCGTTGAAAGCGTCAACTCGCTTCTAGCGCTCCATTATCCAGAGTTCGAGGTTATCGTCATCAACGATGGATCGAAGGACGGCACTCTCGAAAGGCTCATCGAACACTTCGGCGTGGAGCGTGTCGAGCGGTTCTATGATCGAACCGTAGACCATCAAGAAATCCGAGGCCTTTATGCCACCCCGCGGCTGCCTCGCTTGCTGGTGGTGGACAAGGTCAATGGCGGAAAATCCGACGCCCTGAACGCGGGCATCAACGTGGCCCGCTCACCATTGTTCTGCTCGATCGATGCTGACTCTCTCCTGGAAAGCGACGCGCTGCTCCGAGCTGTACGTCCCTTCATTGAAAAGCCCGATGAGATGGTCGCGGTCGGTGGGACCATCCGCTTGGCTAATGGGAGTTCGATCGAGGGCGGGCGGGTCCAGAAGGTTGCTCTCCCCCGCAACTTCCTCGCACTTGTTCAGATCGTCGAATATCTGCGCGCCTTCCTGATGGCGCGCCTGGCGCTCTCGCGGATGCAAGCTCTCACGGTCATTTCCGGCGCCTTTGGCCTCTTTCGACGACGTCTGGTTCTCGAAGTCGGTGGGTACAGTCACGGCACAGTCGGTGAGGATATGGAATTGGTGATCAAGCTTCATCGCCACATGCGAGACAAGAAGCGGCCCTACCGGATCGACTTCATTCCTGAGCCGGTGTGCTGGACGGAGGCACCTGAAGATCTGACGATCCTCGGGCGGCAGCGTGCTCGCTGGCAACGGGGCGCTCTCGAGACGCTGGCGAAGCACCGCGACATGCTTTTCAACCCGAAGTACGGGCGGATTGGCTTTCTCGGCTTCGGGCAGATCCTTGTCGTGGACGTGCTAGGTCCGCTGATTGAAGTCATCGGGTATGTGCTGGTGCCGGTGCTTTGGGCCGTCGGTCTTCTCTCGGTCGACTACCTCTTTGCCTTCCTAGCGATCACGTTCACCTTCGGCATCTTCGTCAGTGTCGCGACCCTGATCCTTGAGGAGGTTGAGCTTCGCCGCTTCCCACGCGCGCGTGATCTGGTCGTCCTTACCTCTGTCGCCGTGCTCGAGAACTTTGGCTACCGACAGCTCAGCAATTTCTGGCGACTTCGTGGCTTTTGGCAATTCCTGCGCAAGCAAGAAGGGTGGGGGACAATGACGCGCAAGGGCTTCACCAAAGCCTAACGCGCTTTGGTCCCTCACTGCAGGTCGCGCAGAGCCTCGATCAATGGATAGGCGATTTGCCAAACGTCAGTTTGGCCGGCCCCGACCGCCCGTTCCAGATCCTCGGCATGCTTACTGATCTCCGGAAATCCGAGTGTTCCAGCCGTCCCGGAAAGCGAGTGAGATAAGGCTAGGACCTTGTCGAGATCGTTGGCCTGGAGGGCTTCGAGCAGACGGGAGTAATCGGATGCGGCCCGTGCCCGAAAGCGATCGGCTAGCATTCGAGAAAAATCGTCTTCCATCAGGCGGTAGTTACAAAAGATTTCGCCTTCTCGGCGAAAGTCATGGGATCGAAGGGCTTTGGAATAACCCCAAGAGCACCCAGCGCGATGAGTTCGCTTACTTCGGCCGAATGGGTTCTCGCTGTCACGAAGACAACAGGCGCGAGGCAGGGCGTATCGCGGCTCCTCAGTGCGCGTAGCGTTGAGGGGCCGTCCATTACTGGCATCATGACGTCAAGTAGGATGAGGTCGGGCTGCCATTCAGGCGCGACGATGAGCGCTTCGGTGCCGGAAGAGCAGCTCCGCACGTCAAAGGTTTGATCCAACTGCAACGACATCACGGCGATTTCCCGGATGTCGTCATCATCGTCGACGTAAAGAACTTTGGTCATCGGTCTTCCGCTTCGCGCTCATGTGCTCGTGTAAGCGATTTGGCTGTGCTCAGAAGATGATCGAGATCGTGCCGCGACTTCGTCAGGACCGCCTCGACCAATCTAGCGTTCGCGCTATCCACGTCGCCCGCTGTGTAGAGTAAGACAGGGCAGGTAGGACAGGACTGCCGTACCAGCGGCACCAGATCCATTCCCGAGCCATCACTCATCGCAACGTCCAAAATCACCAGGTCGAAACTGTAGCGACGGAGAGCTGCGTCACCCTCTTGTACGCTCGGTGTCGAGTGTACCTGGAACGAGCCATCGAATGCTTGGGCGACAAGGCGAAGAGTGTCGGGGTCATCGTCGACGTGAAGGAGATGGAGCGTCCCGTCTCCCGTTGGTCTCTCTAATTTAAACAGATTGACCGCATCCCCAGAGATGGTCGTTTGCGCCGGCAAATCGATATGAAAGACGGTGCCTTTGCCCGCCACGCTCTCATAACGGACCTCGCCGCCCGAGCGGGTCACGATTTCCCTGACGATGCTGAGCCCAAGCCCGGTCCCGCTTCCCGACCGAGTGTCGGAAGAGTCGGCCTGAGCAAACTTCTGGAAAATTCGGCCTTGGAACTCCTCGGGTATCCCCGGTCCCTGATCCGAGATGCTAATGATCTGGCGAAACTGATCCCTTTTGGCCGAGACAGTGACCACTCCGCCTTTTGGCGAGTGCTTAATCGCGTTCGACAGGATGTTCGCGAGAACTTGAGCCATGCGGTCGGAATCGACAAAAACGGTATCGGTATCTGCGACTGTCGTTATCGACAGTGTCACGTCGTGCTCGGATGCCAAGCCGCTGCTGTCTCGCACCGCGTCTTCCAGAAGATCGATGACGGCTGTCTGCTGGGGCTGGAATGGCATTTTGCCAGCCTCCATTTTCTCGATGTCGAGAATGTCGTTGATGAGCCGGATAAGTCGTTTGCAATTGCTCTGCGCGATCCCGACCAAGCGAACCGCCTGATCAGGCAGCTTCCCGGCGACACCACCAACAAGAAGACCTAGCGAGCCAGCGATCGACGTAAGCGGCGTCCGCAGCTCGTGACTCACGGTGGCCACGAATTCGTCCTTCAGCTTCTCGATGCGACGTCGTTCGGTCGCGTCGCGTGCAACGGCTAAGTAGTGGCTCCCGTCGCTCAGCTTTACTGGTGTAGTCGCGACCTCGGCGTCGAAGGTGGAGCCATCCTGATTAGCACCCACGAACGTGTGGATGGTCGCTGCGCTTCCATCCTGTCGCGCAATCGCGGCGAGATAGGCTTTGCTCACTTCTTCCGATGGAGCGTCAGCAAAGAGGCTCAAGTTCGACTTGCCGATCAACTCCGACGAGGGTCTGTCAAAAAGGCGCTCCGCAGCGCTATTCGCCGAGGTGATGATTCCATTCTCGTCGAGAATGATCATAGCGTCGTTGGCGGCCTCGAAAATTGCTGCTTGGCGCTTCGCCGCGTCAGCCAACTGATCGGTTCGGTGCTTTAGAGTGCGGATCGAGCGCAGCATGGCGAAGAGCAGGCTCGCGACTCCAAAAATTAGTGCCAGTTCGATTAGGATGATCCGCCTCTGCTGATCCTGCCTGCTTGCTGCCGCGGCACGGAGGAGGGCTCGCTCTCGCTCCAATTCTGATGCTTGCACGCGCTGGACCAGGGTGCGAGCGCGATCCATGACCCGTTTGCCTTCACCGCTAGCGATAATCGCGCTCGCCCCGGGTTCGTCGCCGTCCATTCGCAAGGCAACGATCGCTTCCGAAAGGCTTTGCTTTCTTCGACCTTGCGCGAGGAGGGCGCTTACTGCTGATTGCTGAGAGGTGTTTGCGAAGCCTTTACTCAGGCGCTCTTCGACCCCTCTTATCTCGCGCATGGCCCGAACTTGCGGTTGCAGGAATTCAGCCTTCCCGGTCACCACGAAGCCGCGCTGGGCGGTCTCAATGTCCTGCAGAAGCGTCAGATAGTCGCCGGCGAGACGATACTTGCCGCTACTCTCTTCGATCTCTCGTACGACGTTGCGGCTTGCTCTGACATCGCTGAACTGGACGAATCCGATCATCGCGATCAGCAAAAAAGAAGCGACCCCACTCAGGACCGCCAGACGGGAGGTCGCCGGCCTGTCGCGACTGCCGATTTCATTAATCAAGGAAGCCGCTTTTTTCATCCAACAACAAACCTAGGCATTAATGGAGGAGCAGCCGCTAGTAGCGTGCAGCATGGGTGTGAAGGGGCTCGCCCGGACGGAGAGCCGAGCTCTTCCTTAGAAACTTACGATTACGAGGGTGAAGGCCAGAAAGGCGACAGCCCACAAGAAGCCAGACCAATATTCTCGACTGGCGAAAAAAGCTCGCATAATTGCATCCTTACAACGGCCGCTAGAGCATCCTGCAGGTTCTTCTCTCCGTCAAGAATTGCTCCCTGAAACCGCGAGCCATGATCAGAGAAATGCGTGTTCACCTCCCCCCCCCCAAAGGTGCGTGGCTCAAACCAGAAAACTGCTGGTAACTTCGAATTAACCAAACTAGTTCATAGTTTGAGTTAATGGAGCGAATGATGGCCACGGAGTTCGACTGTCACAAAGCATTGTACGAGGTCGTGGAAGACGTTCTGCGAGCTGAGGCTCTTAATCCCGGCGATAAGGGCCGCATATATTCAGCAATCGACATGATGAGGATGGCCAGCTGCACTGAAGAGCAGATCCGGATCGCCGAACAGATTTCGTTGGTCATGCATCAACTCGACAATTCTAGACGTACTGAGCACCGCATTGGTCGAGAAGACAGTCTAATTGAGCTCAGGGAGCTCGCAGCGAAATTTGTACAGTCTCGGATAAACGTCCGGTAACTCTAGTCTGAAAGCTCGAGCGCTGCCCGCAAGTCGCGGTAGCGTGTTTCCGTCGGAACTGAGTAGTTAGTTGGCAGTTTAACTTGGCGCAGTCGATTGCATTGGCTGCTCGTCCAAATTTGCTGAAAGGCTAGTTTGGTTCGGAGCCGTAAGCCCCCCGGCTTGCGGCGACGGTGTGGCTAGCCATCCCCGCCCGACGTCGGCTCTGTGCGGTACGTACCATCCGCCTGGCAGGCGTCGGGGAACCGTCATTAGTACTCTGAATGATATTTGGCGGGGAGCCGCTGCAGTGGCGGGCCGCGGAATCGCACCAAAACGGACCTAATCTTTATTCCCAGTTCAGAGCTTCTAGCTAAGGAAGTGGCATCGCGTCAGCGTGCCTAGGCAGCGACCCACTGACCCCACTCAGTGGGTCGCTGCCAAATTTCCCTCCGCAGTCTCCACGACCTCGCGCGCGAAAGCCTCCGCCATAATCGAATGTGTTTGACCTCCCGCCGTCATCGTTGCGGAAGCGCAAAGGCGAGCAGCTGAGACTCGCGATCTCCATCAAATTTGGAGGCAGATCTTGAGGGTGGCGAATAGCCCATGAAGGGGCATCTCAGTGCGCGAAGTGCAGGCGGATCGGACCTCAAGAACGCGCTCGACGATCCGAAAATCGGTTTACACCCTCTCGCTAACCCGTTGATTTCATTCGAGCGAAAAAGCGGTCGGTTTACAGCAAAAACGTCAGAAAACCGCGAAAAACACTAGCTGGGGAAGCTTCTGCTCTACCATTGAGCTACACCCGACCGATGCCTGGAGCGGTGCCATGTTCCGCCGGGCGGCGTCAACAAGCAAAACGGCGCCGCTTCCCGAAGGAAACGACGCCGCCTGCATTTTCAGTTCCTGGTCTTAGAAGCCGACAGTCAGCGATGCGCTGAAGGTCCGCGGTGCGCCGACCTGGACGTTCGGGACCGAACCGTAGTTCACGCCCGACAGCGGCTGGGTAAGCCCGCCGCCGAAACCGCCGACGTAAAACTTGTCGAACAGGTTGTAGACGTTGAACTGGACGAACGACTTGTTGAGGCTGCCGGTGAACGAAGGAATGTTCACGCGGGCGTCGAGGTTGACCAGCCAGTAGGCATCGGCCGTCGCATCATAGACCTGCGCAGGGGCAGCAACCGAACCGGCGAAGACCGGGCGGTTGTCGTCATAGATGAAACGCGGGCCGGTGCGCTTGGCGATGACGCCAAGGTCGACCGGGCCGATCGAGTAGTTGACCGACGCGCCGTAGGTGTACTTCGGCGTGCCTGCTTCGCGGTTACCCGACAGGTCAGCGAAGATTTCCTGACCGGTAGCGGTGCAGCCGAGGATGCCGGCAGTAACCTGCGCCGCGGTGCAGGTGCCGAGCGACAGGTCTTCCTTGATCTTCGACTTGTTCCACGAACCGAACACGTAGGTGCGCAGCGACGCGAACGGCTCATAAGCGATCGAGCCATCGATGCCGTGCTTCGTCACGCGGCCAAGGTTACGATAGACGGTGGCGTTGAGTTCGGGATCGTAGGCCGAGGCCAGACGGTTGTCGAAACGCGTGAACCAGCCCGATACCTGCGCCTGGATCTTGCTGCTGCGATAACGCAGGCCAAGGTCGAAGCTGTTGGTGATTTCCGGATCCGGCTTCGCCGAGTCCGAACCTTCGGGGAAGTAATAGGCGTTGTAGAGGTTGTCCGTGCCCGGAACCGAGATGCCCTTGGCGTAGCTGCCGAAGACGCTGAGCGAACGCATCACGTCATAGGTGAAGCCGATGTTCGGAAGCAGCTTGTTGTACTTCAGCGTGCGCTTGCCGCCCGGCGCGAAGCCCGACACGACGCGGCCGGTGACCGGGTCGACGACATAGGGGTTCAGCGTCGCAAGCTGGCCGTCGATCGTCGGATCGCCGCCCGAACATTCGACGAAGCCCGAAGCCGAGGAGGTGAAGCAGTTGTTCTCAAGCTCGCGCTTGAAGAACGGTGCGCGGACGCCCGCCTGAACCGTCAGCGGACCAAATTCGCCACGATATTCACCCGAGATCTGGTGAAGGATCGCATAGCTCTGGCGGTCACGCTTCTGCAGGTTGATGCCGTTGCTGCCTGCAACCGCGTCGTTCACCGGGAACACGTCCATCGGCTCGCCGTCGACATCGACGAGGCCGACTTCACCGGTCTGGCGATGGTTGGCGCGGTCGAAGGTGTAGCTGGCGCGGACGGTGTTGGTCGGGTTCAGGTCCCAGCGCACGCCGGCGATGCCAACATAGCGGTGCGTGCGAGTCTGGCTCGGCGCGACGGCGGTGACGGTGTCGCGAATGTCGCCGTCGCCGTTGAGGTCGACGCCGCCCGCATAGGGGCTGCCGCCGTAGTAGCCGGGCGCGCAGACGATGCCGGCGCCGGTCGTGACGGCAGCGCAGTTGGCGCGGCCGCCGGTCGGGTTGATGTCATAGCCGAATTCACGGGCGGATACGGTGCCGCCGCCGTTGGCCTTTACCGACTGGTAGCTGCCGTCGAGCGTGAACACGACCGAGTCGGTCAGGTTGAAGAGCGACTGCGCACGGATGTTGCCGGTGTTCGACGGATTGTAGCGACGGTCGAACTCGGTTCCGCAGGTGTTCGGAGCGTCAGCGACGCCAGCCTGCGGCACGTCGATCGTGCACGGGAAGTTGATGTCGTATTCGCGCTCGTCGTTGTTGGTCGGATAGCGGTTGGCCGAACCCGACCCGACGACGCGGCCGGCATCGGTGCGCAGCGGCAGCGAACCGAAGAAGTTGTTGCGGTTCTGGTTGTAGTGGCCGGCGAGGCTGATGAAGTCGCCGCTAGCGCCGAGCGGCTGGTAGATGCGCGCGTTATACTGCTGCTTGTCGACCTTGCCGTAATTGTTGAACGGATTGTCGTTCTTGGCCGACGAGGCCGAGATGAATGCGCGGGTGCCCCACGGACCGATTTCGCCGGTGTGAAGGACGCCGAAGACGCGGCGGAAGTCGAACTGGCCGATCGAGGCCGAGAACTGACCGCCGGCGCGACGCTGCGGCAGCATCGTGCGATAGTTGACGGTGCCGCCGACGGCCGAAGCGGTCGGCGAGTCGACGTCGGTGGTGCCGAGGTTGACGTTGACCTGCTCGATCAGCTCGGGATCGAGCTGCTGGTTCGAATAGATGGCATAGTTGCCCGAATCGTTCAGCGGGATGCCGTCGAAGGTCAGGCTGATGCGCGACGAATCGAAGCCACGGATGTTGAGCGTTCCGCCCGACGAGCCGTAGGCATCGTTGTTCTGGAAGCTGACGCCCGGGACAAGGTTGATGGTGTCGAGGATGGTCTGGCCCGGCGTGGAGCGCGAGATGGCTTCCTGCGTAAGGACGACCTTCGCCTTGGGCGTGTCGGGGGTCTGGACGCCGCCGACTTCCTGGACGCGAGTCCCGGTGACCACGATTTCCTTTTCGAAGTCGACCGAGCCGGTCGACTGGGCGAAGGCGGCAGTCGGCATCACGACCGCGGTCGTGCAAAGAAGAATCAGTTTTTTCACGTTAGACCCCAAAGAGTTGGTTGAACCCGCTGAACCAGGCACGAAGGGGCTGCTAGGGGGCGAATAAGACAAAAAGGTGACCGCCCGTCCAGGCCATCACCTTTCCATCAATCCGTTGTAAAAACGTCCCACCCCGTCGCACGGCCCCCGCGCGACTCGGCCGTCGCTAGAGCAAATCAGGCCGAATTTTTCAAGGGCTGTCGCGGGGTTAGCGGCGATCTAACCGCCGACCGATGCCAACGAGCAACGTAATCACCACCGGCACGAGGACGATCGACAGCACGACCTTCGCCAATGCCTGCCCGAGGATGAGGTCGCCAATCGGTCGAACATTGTAGAACGCGACCGTGATGAAGATGAGCGTGTCGACGATTTGGCTGAGCATCGAGGCAATCGCCGCGCGCACCGCGATCAGCTTCGTCGCGCCGTTCGACAGCTTCGAGAAGAGAAAGACGTTGAGGCTCATCGAAACGCCGTAAGCGATGATTCCCGCCGCCATCAGGCGCCAGCTTTGTCCCAGCACAATCGGAAAGGCTTCCTTGGCCGGCTCGTACATGCCCTCGTCGGTTGGCAGCTGGAGCACGATGAAGGTCAGCAGAATCGCGGTGACGAGCGGGATGAAGCCGAGACGGACGAGCCGGTCGGCGACGCCGCGGCCGTAGAGTTCGGCGACCGCGCTCGAGAGCGCGACGAGCAGCAGGAAGGGAAAGATGCCGGCTTCGACCGCGAGCGGTCCGAGCGCGACCTGCTTGGCGCCGAGCACACCAGCGATGCAGGTCATTCCGCCGTAGAAAGTGGCGAAGGCGAACAGCGCGACCGGGATCGCGGAAAGGGCGGAGGTGGCGGCGCGGGGCGCATCGGCCTGGTCATGCTGGTTCATCGGCGCGATTGCGTAACGGCTTCGCCGCCGCTCGCAAGCCATTTCATGTTTGACCGGGTGCGGTCTGACGGTTAGGCGGCGTCGCCTTTCCCGACACTTTTGCAGGACTTAGCGAAGCGCGCTGATGCCGGACGCCACGATCGACATTTTGGCCATGGGCGATGCGATCGTCGACGTGATCGCGTCGTGCGACGACGCCTTTTTGACCGAGCATCGCCTGCCGAAGGGGTCGATGCAGCTGCTGACGCCGACGCAGGCGGACACGCTCTATGCGGCGATGGGTACCGCGCGCGAGATGTCGGGCGGATCCGCGGCCAATTCGATGGCCGGGATCGCAGCGATGGGTGGCAACGCCGCCTTCATCGGACAGGTGGCCGACGACCAGCTCGGCTCGATCTTCGAACATGACATGCACGCGCTCGGCGTGCGCTTCGACACGCCCGCGCTTGCCGACGGCCCGCCGACCGGGCGCTGCCTGATCCTGGTGACCGCCGACGGTCAGCGGACCATGAACACGTCGCCCGGCGCCAGTCATGAGTTGAGCGTCGATGCGATCGATCGCGACCTGATCGCGTCGGCATCGATCCTCTACCTCGAGGGCTATCTTTGGGGACCGGACAAGCCGCGCGCCGCGATGATGAAGGCGGTCGAGTTCGCGCATGAAGCGGGGCGCGAAGTCGCCTTCACACTGAGCGAGAGCGTGTGCATCGCCGGGCGCCGTGAAGGCTTTTCGGCGATGATCGACAGTGGCGGAATCGACCTGCTGTTCGCCAACATGGACGAGGCGCTGCAGCTGACCGGGCGCACCGATCCCGAAACCGCGCTGACCGAGCTTGCGACCAAGGTCGACACGCTGGTCGTTACGCGCGGGGCAGAGGGCGCGACCGCGATTGCCAACGGAGAGCGGATTTCGATCCCTGCCGCGCCGGTCGCGCAAGTCGTCGACACGACCGGCGCGGGCGATTTGTTCGCGGCCGGCTTCCTGGCGGCGCGGGCGCGCAAGGCCGGGCTCGAGCGCTGCCTGTGGACCGGCGCGATCGCCGCAGGCGAAGTCATCACGCATTATGGCGCCCGGCCGATCGCCGATCTGAAGCAATTGGTGAAGCTGTGAGCATCGGTCGCATCGCCGTTTATTGCGGTTCCGCTAACGGCGCCGATCCAGTGTTCGCCGACGCGGCGCGCGTCCTGGTTCGTGCGATGGCGGCACGCGGGATCGATCTCGTCTATGGCGGTGGCCGCCTCGGCCTGATGGGGATCATCGCCGACGAAATGCTGGCCGCCGGTGGCCGCGTCTACGGAGTCATCCCGCAGGCGCTGGTCGATCACGAAGTCGCGCACCGCGGACTGACCGAGCTTCACCAGGTCGCCAACATGCATGAGCGGAAAGCGCGCATGACCGAATTGTGCGATGCGTTCATCGCCTTGCCCGGCGGCATCGGCACACTCGACGAGTTGTTCGAGGCGTGGACGTGGAACGCGCTTGGCTACCACGCCAAGCCCTTTTGCCTGCTCAACGTGAACGGATTCTGGGACGGACTGGCCGACTTCATGGACCATGTTTCGGCCAGCGGATTCCTGAGTGAAGCGCGGCGTGCGCAATTGCTCAAAGCGGATTCGGCCGAAGCCGCGCTAGACCTACTGGACGCGGGCGCCGGAAGCGCTGCACAAGGCGTCACCTGGTAAACGCTCGGGGAGGGGCGGTCCCATCATGAATCATACGTTGCTCGGCCTTGCCGGCATTGCCGTCATAATCCTGATCGCCGTCGCCTTTTCGTCCAATCGCAAGGCGATTCGCCTGCGCGTAGTGGGCTCGGCCTTCGCGCTGCAGGCGCTGATCGCGTTGCTCGTTCTGCGCACGTCATGGGGTCGCGCGGCTATCCAGGGCATGTCGGACGGCGTGTCCAATCTGCTCGGCTATGCGACCAAGGGGACCGAGTTCCTGTTCGGCCCGACCGCGAGCAACCCGCTTGCCAACACCTTCGCGATCGCGGCGCTGCCGGTGATCGTGTTCTTCGCCAGCCTGGTCGCGATCCTCTACCACCTTGGCATCATGCAGCGCGTCGTGCGCTGGGTCGGCGGAGCGATCGGCTGGGTGACGGGGGTCAGCCGCGTCGAGAGCCTTGGCGCCGCGGCCAACATCTTCGTCGGCCAGTCGGAAAGCCCGTTGGTCGTACGACCGTATCTCGCGGCGCTGCCGCCGAGTCACCTGTTCACGTTGATGGCGGTCGGCATGGCCGGCGTCGCCGGGACGATCCTCGCTGCCTACGCCGGATTGCTCGGGCCGGAATATCTGCCGTTCCTGCTTGCCGCGGCATTCATGTCGGCGCCGGGCGGCATCCTGATGGCAAAGCTGATCATGCCCGACGAGCCCGCCGCTGCCGGTGAGCTTCCGCTCGAGGGCGGCGTCGCGACGGGCGCGCCGGAAGATCAGATCGACGTCGACACGTTCGAAGAGGGCGAGCGCCCCGCGAACATCATCATGGCCGCCGCGCAGGGTGCGCAGACCGGCGTGAAGCTGGCGGTCGCCGTCGGCGCGATGGTCTTGGCGTTCGTGGCATTGGTCGCGCTCGCCAACGGAATCCTTGGCGGGGTCGGTGGTTGGTTTGGCTATCCGGACCTCAGCTTCCAGGCGATCGTCGGCACGCTGTTCGCGCCGGTGATGTTCCTGATCGGCATTCCGTGGAACGAAGCGGGGATCGCCGGGGGCCTGTTCGGCACCAAGATCGTGCTCAACGAATTCGTCGCCTTCATCGACCTCGGCGCGCTTCAGGCCGGAGCGCTCAGCGAACGCAGCCGCGCCATCGTCACCTTTGCGCTGTGCGGGTTCGCCAATTTCTCCTCGATCGCGATCCAGATGGCGGTGACCGGCAACCTTGCTCCCAACCAGCGCCCGATGATCGCGAAGCTCGGCCTTCGCGCGTTGCTGGCGGGCAGCCTTGCCAACCTGATGAGCGCCGCGTTGGCGGGGCTGATGATCGCCTAGATTTTTGCTAAGAGACTGACATGACCGATGTAATTACCAGCGACTCCGTCGCGTCCGTGTCGTTGAACGACGCCGCCCGTGATCCCGAATGGTTCAGCGATGCAGTTGGCGTCAGCTTCGAAGAATATGGCTTCGCGATCATCCGCGACCACGGCATTTCGCAGGACCTGATCGACGACGCCGAAGCGAAGGCAAAGGCGTTCTTCGCGCTGCCCGAGGAAACCAAGCGCAAGTATCTGCTTGCCGGCAGCGGTGGCGCACGGGGCTACACCGCGTTCGGCGTGGAAACCGCGAAGGGCGCGACGGCGCACGACCTGAAGGAATTCTGGCACGTGGGTCGCGAGTTGGCCGCCGGGCACAAGTTCCGTGACGTCATGGGGGACAACGTCTGGCCGGAGGAAGTGCCGGGCTTCAAGGAAACTTTCCTCGCGCTCTACGAAGCGTTCGACGAGGCAGGCCTCAAGATCCTTCGCGCCGTTGCGCGTTACCTGAAGGTCGACGAGGACTATTTCACCGACACCGTCCGCGACGGCAACAGCGTCATGCGGCTGCTCCACTATCCGCCGATCGATACGCCGTCGGGCAACCATATCCGTGCCGGCGCGCATGAGGACATCAACACGATCACGTTGCTGCTCGGCGCCGAAGAGGCGGGTCTTGAGCTCAAGACCAAGGACGGCCGCTGGCTGCCGGTCAGCCCCAAGCCGGGCGAGCTCGTCGTCAACATCGGCGACATGCTGCAGCGCCTGACCAATGGCCGGCTGCGCTCGACCAGCCACCGCGTCGTCAATCCCGCGCCCGATCGTGCGTCGAAGGCGCGTTACTCGATGCCGTTTTTCCTGCACTTCCGGCCCGACTTCGTCATCGAAGCGCTGCCCGGCACCGTCCCGGGAGGCGAAGAGCCGAAATGGCCGCCAATCAGCAGCCACGAGTATCTTCTCGAGCGGTTGCGCGAAATCAAACTGGCCTAGTCCAGCCCGTTCGCAGCTAGAGAAATAAGGCGACCTGCTGGCTGGCCATGGCGGCCAGTCGACCGTCGCTGTCGTGCAGGGTCATGCTCTGCGCACTGAGACCATTCTCCGCGTGTCCGGCCTCCGCGGTCGCTAGCCACCAGCCGTCGCTGCTGACGGGATTGGGGCGGAGCAGGTCGAGTTGCCAGGCGATCGTGCTGATCGGGCCAGGGCCCGGCGCCGCGACCAGCGCGGCGGGCGGCAGAATGTCGCCGATCGCGATCAGTTCGACGGCAGGCGACAATCCATCCTCGCCCACCATCCGCGCCCAGCGCACGAAGCCGCGATCGATCGTCCCGGCATCGCGGACCTCGAAATTCTGCACGAAGGCGATTTGCGGCGGCGCCTGCAACGTCTCGCCGCGCGGCGGGGGAACGATTGTCGACGGCGCAATGTGGATCGCGGAGTGCCGCTCAGTCGCGAACAGGAGCAGCGCGATCAGTCCCAGCTTTTCGTCGCTCGATACCTCGACCCTCACGAAGCTGGCGCTCCTTCCCTGACGAAGCAGCGTCGGTCGAAGCTTGAGCTCACCACCAAGCGGGCCGACGAAAGCAACCTGCGCCGTGCGGAGCGGTGGCAGGTCGGGGAAGGCAGCTTCGGTGGCGGCCAGCGCCAGCGCGGACGAGGCGCCGCCATAAGCGGTGCGGCCCTGCATCCAATTGTCGCTCAGCTTAGCACGATGGATATCGCCGTGGCGCTCCATCGCGCCGATGATGGCGCCGAGGCTGCTCATCCTGCGTCTTCGAGGCTCGCTGGTCCGAAGCCGTGGGGGATGAGGTCGAGGATGTGGTGACGGTCGAGGCTGTTACCGTCGCCCGAACTGCAGAGGATCTCGATGTCGCGATGGCCGAGTTGCGCCGCTTCCAGGATCGACTGCCGGCACCCGCCGCACGGCGTGACGGTGCCGGCCCCGGCTAGCTCGTCGCCCGATCCGTCGCCGCCCGCCACCGCGATTCGCGCGATCTGGTCGAGCCCGAAGGCGGCTTGGGCTGCCGTAAGCGCGCTGATCTCCGCACAGACGCCAAGCCGGTAACAGGCGTTTTCCATATTGGCGCCGGTAACCACGCGGCCGTCGACGCTTTCGATCGCGCAGCCGACCGAGAATCGGGAGTATGGGGCGTAGGCGCGAAGCGCGGCGGCGCGGGCGGCGGCAATCAGCTCTTGGTCTGTCATGAAATCGACCTTAGGCGGTGCAACGAGTGAAAGCCAAGAAACTGGCTGAGAACCTTGGAGTGTCGTGCGTTGAGAAACTGGTCCGCCTTCTCCCTGCTGCTGCTGGCCGGATGCGCCACCGTCCCGCGCGCGCCAACGCCGCCAGCGGGGCCGGTCGACGTCCAACTGATCGGGATCAACGACTTCCACGGCAATCTGGAACCTCCGAAGAACAGCATCGACGCGACCTTGCCCGACGGCACTGCGGTCAAGGTTCCCGCCGGCGGCGTCGCGCACATCGCCGCCGCGGCGAAGGCACTGCGCGAGGGCAAGCAGTATAGCGTCACCGTTTCCGCAGGCGACATGATCGGAGCGACGCCGCTGGTGTCGGCGCTGTTCCTCGACGAACCGGCCGTATCGGCGATGAATCTGGTCGGGGTCGAGTATAACGCCGTCGGCAACCACGAATTCGACAAGGGCAGCGCCGAATTGCTGCGGATGCAGTCGGGCGGGTGCGAGAAGCACACGACGCGAACGCCATGCAAGGTTGAGCCGTTCACGGGCGCGCGCTTCAAATATCTCGCGGCCAACGTGGTGAAGGCGGACGGATCGACGCTATTCCCGGGGACCGGGATCAAGGACTTCGGGCCGGTGCAGATCGGCTTCATCGGCATGACGCTGAAGGAAACCGGAACTCTGGTGACGCCCGCGGGAGTGGCCGGGCTGACCTTCGCCGACGAAGCGGCGACCGCCAACGCAGCCGTGCCCGCGTTGAAAGCAGCCGGGGCAGACGCGATCGTGCTGCTGATCCACCAGGGTGGCAGGACCAGTGGTGGCTACAATGACAAGAACTGCCCGGAGCTTTCTGGTGACATACTGCCGATCCTCGACCGGCTCGACCCCGCAATCGGCGTGGTGGTGTCGGGGCATACCCACAACGCCTACATCTGCCGCCGGGCACGGCCGAGCGGGGGCGATCCGATCCTGCTGACCAGCGCCGGGCGATATGGGACGCTGATCACCGACATGCGCCTGTCGATCGACCCCGCGAAAGGGCTGGTGGCGTCTTCTGCCGACAATGTGATCGTGCAGGGCGAAGGCTATACGGCTGGCGGGACGTCGGTCGCCGTCAATAGTGCCTTTCCGGTATTCCCGGCCGAACCGGAGACCAAGGCGCTGATCGACCGCTATGTCGCCGCCGCCAAGCCCGAGGCGGCGCGCGTGGTCGGGCGGCTGTCCGGCCCGGTCTTGAAAAAAGAGGACGACAATCGCGAGCAGACGGCGGGCAACTTCATCGCCGATGCGCAGCTTGCCGCGAGCCGCGACGAAGGCGCTGAGGTCGCATTCATCAACTCGGGCGGCGTACGCACCGATCTGGTCCCGGCGCCTGACGGCAGCGTCACCTTCGGCGACATTTTCGCGATGCAGCCGTTCGGAAACAGCCTGGTGGTGAAGACGCTGACCGGTGTGCAGCTCAAGGCGTTACTGGAGCAGCAGTTCGACAGCGGATCGAACACCGCCGAGCGGCCCAACCTCCTCCTGCCAAGCAAGGGCTTCTTCTTTTCCTACGATCTTTCGCGCCCGACGGGTCAGCGGATCGTGACCATGGCGCTGAACGGAAAGTCGATCGATCCCGCGGCGACGTACCGGGTGACCGTGAACAACTTCATGGCGTCGGGGGGCGACAACTTCACGGTGCTTGCGCAGGGGACCGACGCGACCGACGCCGGCAGCGATGTCGAAGCGCTCGAGGCCTATCTGAAGGTGGGGGCGACGGTTCCGGCGCTGGGGCGCGTTCGCGACGTCACTCCGCGCTGAGCTTCAGCGCAGCGGGGGCTCGTCGAAGCTACGCAGCTTGCGGCTGTGGAGGCCGTCGCCTTCCTGCTTCAGCAGTTCGATTGTCTCAATGCCGATGCGAAGGTGCTGACTGATCGCGCGCTCGTAAAAGGCGTTGGCCTGTCCGGGCAGCTTGAGTTCGCCGTGGAGCGGCTTGTCGGAGACGCATAGCAGGGTCCCGTACGGCACGCGAAAGCGGTAACCCTGCGCGGCAACGGTGGCTGATTCCATGTCGATCGCGACCGCTCGGCTCTGGTTGAAGCGGAGCGCGGAGAGTGTGTAGCGAAGCTCCCAATTGCGGTCGTCGGTGGTGACGACCGTGCCCGTGCGGAAGCGACTCTTAAGGCCGTCCTCGTCCTCCGACGTCACGGTCAGCGCAGCGTTGTACAGCGCGGTCTGCACCTCGGCGATCGCCGGAATCGGGATCTCGACCGGGAGCACGTCGTCGAGGACATGGTCATCGCGCAGATAGGCGTGGGCAAGGACGTAATCGCCGATCGTCTGGCTGGGACGGAGCCCGCCGCAGTGCCCGATCATCAGCCACGCCTCCGGACGGAGCACCGCGATATGGTCGCAGATCGTCTTCGCGTTCGACGGGCCGACGCCGATGTTGACCAGCGTGATGCCGTCGCCCTCGGGCGTCATCAGATGATAGGCCGGCATCTGGTGCCGACGCCACACGCCCGCGGCGATCTGCGCCTCGGCGTCGGACAGGTCACCATGGTCGTAGACGCCGCCGGGCACCGACAGGCCGGTGAAACGGCTGTCGGGATCACGCAGCGCGCCGACCGCAAAACGAACAAATTCATCGACGTACCGGACGTAGTTGGTGAACAGCACGAAGCGCTGGAAATGCTCGGCCGGCGTGCCGGTGTAGTGCTTCAGCCGGGCGAGGCTGAAATCGGTGCGCGGCGCGTCGAACAGGGCGAGGGGGCGCGTCGGGTCGAGCGCGAGGTCCCAGGCGCCGTCGGCAATCTCGTCCCCGATCTGCACGAGGTCGGTCGAGGGAAACCAGCGACTGAGCTCGGCGGTCGAGATTCCAGCGAGGTCTAGGTCGCCTCCATCGAGGACGAACGGGTAGGGGATCTCGCTGGCCGAGGCGCCGACGCTGATCCGGACTGGATAGTCGCGGACGAGATGCTCCAGTTGCTCGGCAAGATAGGCGCGGAACAGCGCGGGACGAGCAATGGACGTCGTGTAGATCCCTGGCTGGTTCAGCCGCGCGAAGGCGCGGGCCGGGGTCGGCGGCGGCGTTTCGGGATCATATTCGATGCGAAGCTCGGGGTAGGAGAAGGCGCCTTCATCGCGGGCCTTCGGGTCGGGCCGAACGCCTTGCGCGGCGTAGGCGGTGAGGGCGGACCGCAGTCTTGCCACCGAGTCGGTGTAGCGGGATTCAAGTTCGTCGAGGATGTTCTCGATGTCGTTTCGATTGGTCATGCCACGCTCGCTTGCTTGAGCGGAAACCAAAGGGCAAGACCCGACTTGATATACTAAGCAGGCTTATTATATGGCCACCCATGAAAGAATTGGCATGGGACATTGCCGAGACGAGTCGCGCCATGAGGCGCTTCTATGATCGGCATGCGGCGACGCTTGGCGTCACGAGCGCGCAGTGGCGGGCGCTGAAGTGGCTGGTTCGTGAGCCGGGGATCAAGCAGGTCGAGTTGGCCGACCGCCTCGACGTCGAACCGATCACGGCGTGCCGAATCATCGACCGGCTGGAGGAATCGGGCTTTGTCGAACGGCAGCGCGATCCGGCGGATCGGCGGGCCTGGCGCATTGCGGTGACACCAAAGGCTGAGCCGCTGATCCAGAAACTGCGGGCCCTTGCCGAAGAAATGTCGGGGCAGGCGTTCGCTGGCTTCGACGAGGATGACATTGCGACGCTTCGAAGCGCGCTGGCCCGGGTCCGCGACAACGTGACCCGCGCCGAAGCGAACAAGAGGGAATCGGCATGAACAAGATGACCAGCGTTGAGGCCGAAGCCGCGACCGAAGATAGCGGTGCCACCACCATCGTCGAAACGGCGCCGAAGAAGTCGCGCCGGCGCCTGATCGTCATGGCCAGCATCCCACTGCTGATCGCGGCGGTCGGCTTGTTCCTCTGGCTCACCAGCGGCGACAGCGTCAGCACCGACAACGCTTATGTGAAGCAGGACGTCACCGCGATCTCGACGCAGGTGAACGGCCCGGTGTCGGCCGTCTATGTCGACGAGAACCAACACGTGAACCGCGGCGACATCCTTTATCGGATCGACCCCGCGCCTTATGAGGCCGCGCTCGACGCCGCGGAGGCGCAGCTGGCGGCCGCACGCCTTTCTACCACTCAGCTGGTCGTCCAGGCTCAAGGCACGGGCGCCGATATCCGCGGTTCGGAAGCGAACCTGTCGATCGCGCGCCGTGCGTTCGACCGGCAGGCGGCCTTGATGAAGCGCGGCTTCACGACGCGCGCCGACTATGACGATGCGCTCAACGAAGTGACCAAGGCCGAGACGCAACTTGCCGATGCGCGTGCGCGGGCGAACAACGCATCGGCGGCGATCGCGCCTGCCGGCAATCAGCCGGCGATCGCGGCGGCCTTGGCCGCGGTCGAAAAGGCGCGCCTCGACCTCGATCACACGACCATCAGAGCACCCTCCAGCGGTCGGGTCGCCAAATCGGACCGCTTGTTGGTCGGCCAGTCGGCTATCTCGGGCGTGGCGATGTTGTCGATCGTCGGCGACCGCGCGCCTTGGGTCGAGGCGAACTTCAAGGAGGGCGATCTGGCCCGCATGACGGTCGGCCAGCGCGCCACGGTCAGCTTCGACGCCTACCCCGACCTCGAACTGAAGGGGCGGGTCGCCTCGATCGGGTCGGGCACGGGCAGTGAGTTTTCGGTGCTTCCCGCACAGAATGCCAACGGTAATTGGGTCAAGGTCACCCAGCGCGTTCCCGTGCGGATCGCGTTCGATCGCAAGCCGCCTCGCGAAATGATCGCGGGCCTGTCGAGCGACGTCGAGATTGACCTCGAGTCCGGTCGCTAAGTCGGAGCGGATCCGATGATCGATAGGCAGATGGGCTCGTCCGAGCGCTTGCTGGTTACCGTCGCGGTGATGCTGGCGGTGCTCATCCAAGTGCTCGACACGACCATCGCCAACGTCGCGCTGCCGCACATGCAGGCCAGCCTCGGTGCGACGCAGGAAAGCATCAACTGGGTGCTGACCAGCTACATCGTCGCCTCGGCGATCGCCCTGCCGATCTCAGGCTGGCTCGCCGATCGGGTGGGGCGCAAACGACTGCTGATCTGGTCGGTGATCGGTTTCACCATCGCGTCGTTCCTGTGCGCTATCGCACAGAGCCTGCCCGAGATGGTCGGCTTCCGGATCCTGCAGGGAATCACCGGCGCGTTCCTTGTGCCGCTGGCGCAAGCGACGCTGTTCGACATCAATCCGCCCGAACGCCACGCGCGGGCGATGGCGCTGTTCGGCGGGGGCATCATGATCGGGCCGATCATGGGTCCGGTGCTTGGCGGCTGGCTGACCGACAGTTTCGACTGGCGCTGGGTCTTCCTAGTGAACGTGCCCGTCGGCGCGCTCGCGACCGTCATGTTGCTTCGCTACATGCCGACCAGTCCGCGTGAGACGCGCAAGTTCGACCTGTTCGGGTTCGCGATGCTCGGCTTGGCGCTTGGCAGCCTTCAGCTGATGCTGGAGCGCGGACACCAACTCGACTGGTTCGACAGCGCGGAGATTTGGATCGAGGCGGGGCTGGTGTTGTCGGCCGGATGGCTGTTCGTCACGCACACGCTGCTCGGACGCGATCCCTTGTTCGACAAGTCGATCTTCGCCGATCGCAATTTCGCACTTGGCCTGATGTTCATGCTGGTGACCGGCGTGTTGCTGCTCGCAGGGCTCGCCCTACTGCCGCCGCTGCTCCAGAATCTCTACGGCTATTCGGTGTTCCAGTCGGGCGTGCTGACGATGCCGCGCGGGGTGGGAACGCTGATCTCGATGCTCCTCGCGGGCCGCCTGGTTGGACTGGTCGACCTTCGCATTCTCGTCGCCCTTGGCCTTGGGCTGATGGGCTGGTCGCTGCACATGATGACCGGCTTCGCGATCGAGCAGGGGAGCGGCCCCGTCATCTGGTCGGGACTGGTGCAGGGCCTCGGCCTCGGCCTCGTCTTCGTGACGATGCAGAGCCTGGCCTTCGCAACGCTGGCGCCGAAAATGCGAACCAGCGCTGCCAGCCTGCTCAACCTGTCGCGCAACATCGGCGGATCGATCGGAATCAGCCTTGTCGCGACATTGCTCGCGCGCAATCTGCAGACGGTTCATGCCGATTTGGCCGGGAACATCACCGAGCAGGTCCTGCCGTCGATCAGCGAAGGCGTCGTCGCGCAATTGGGCCTTCCGGCCTCGAGCGCGCTCGCCTTGGTCAATGCGGAGATCAATCGGCAGGCGGCGTTCATCGCCTACATCGACGATTTCTGGATCATGATGTGGCTGACCTTTGCGGCGATCCCCCTCGTTCTTCTGCTGCGGCCGGCCAAGCCACCGGCCAAAGGCGAAGCGCAGGTGGCGATGGCCGACTAACGACGTCTCGAAACATTTTCCCTGCACGAAAGGCTTCAACATGACGATTGCGACCCGCCGACTAGGTGCCGACGGCCCCGAGGTTTCCATCATCGGCCTTGGCTGCATGGGGATGAGTGAATTTTATGGCGCGACCGACGATCGCGAGTCGATCGCCACAATCCATCATGCGCTCGATGAGGGGCTAAACTTCCTCGACACTGCCGACATGTATGGCCCGTTCAAGAATGAGGAACTGGTCGGACGCGCCATCGCCGATCGCCGCGACCAGGTGTTTTTGGCGACGAAGTTCGGCAACGTTCGCGGGGAGGACGGCGCCTTCCTCGGCGTCCGCGGCGATTCCGCCTATGTGCGCGCGGCCTGCGAGGCGAGCCTGAGGCGGCTCAACGTCGAGACCATCGACCTTTACTATCAGCATCGCGTCGACAAGCAGGTGCCGATCGAGGACACCGTCGGCGAAATGGCGTGCCTGAAAGAGGAGGGGAAGATCCGCTTCCTCGGCCTGAGCGAGGCCGCGCCGCACACGATCCGCCGGGCGCACGCGACGCACAGGATTACTGCCTTGCAGACCGAATATTCACTGTGGAGCCGCGAGGTCGAGGATGAGATTTTGCCGACGGTTCGCGAGCTTGGCATCGGCTACGTCGCCTATTCGCCGCTAGGGCGCGGGTTCCTGACCGGAGAGATCAAGCGACCGGAGGATTTTCCCGAGGACGATTATCGCCGTCATCATCCGCGCTTCACCGGCGAGAATTTCGATCGCAACATCGCGCTGGTGCACGAGATCGAAAAGTTGGCGAGTGAGAAGGGCGTGACCGCCGCGCAGATGGCGCTGGCCTGGGTGCTGGCGCAGGGCGACGACATCGTGCCGATCCCCGGCACCAAGCGCCGGACCTATCTCGACCAGAATATCGCCGCGACGACGATCGAACTCAGCGATGAGGAATTGGCCGCGCTGGATCGTATCCTTCCGCCCGGCGCCGCATCGGGCGAGCGCTATGCCGCGCAGAGCATCGGCACGATCGACCGATAAGAAAAGGGCGGCTCCCGCAAAGGAGCCGCCCCAGTTTTTCGACCGAAGTCGAAAGTTTTTAGCGCTTCGAGAACTGGAAGCTGCGGCGGGCCTTGGCCTTACCGTACTTCTTACGCTCGACCACGCGGCTGTCGCGGGTCAGGAAGCCTTCGCGCTTGACCGCGGTGCGGAGCACCGGCTCGAAGCGGCTGAGCGCCTGGGCGATGCCGTGAAGCACGGCGCCGGCCTGACCCGAAAGACCGCCGCCTTTGACGGTGGCGATGACGTCATACTGACCGGTACGCTCGGTGATGCCGAACGGCTGGTTGATGACGAGACGCAGCGTCGGACGTGCGAAATAGACTTCCTGATCGCGGCCATTGACCGTGATCTTGCCCGAACCCGGCTTCAGCCAGACGCGAGCGACGGCGTCCTTACGACGGCCAGTCGCATAAGCGCGGCCGAACTTGTCGAGCTGCTGCTCGCGAAGCGGAGCCTCGGGCTGGATGTTGACGGGAGCAGCGGCTTCTTCGGTGCCGGTGTCGGCAGCCGCGTCGGTCGCCGGAGCGTCGGCAGCCGCGGTCGGCGCAGCGGCGGGAGCTTCCGCTTCCTGCTTGCCGGTCAGCGCGCCGAGGTCGGAGAGGGACTTCTTATCGGCCATGTTATGCGCCCACCTTGTTCTTGCGGCTCATGCCCGCGACGTCGAGGGTTTCGGGGTTCTGGCCGCCGTGCGGATGCTCGGTGCCGTTGTAGAGGTGCAGGGCACGCATCTGGTCACGACCGAGCGGGCCGCGCGGGATCATGCGCTCGACCGCCTTTTCGAGGACGCGCTCCGGGAAGCGGCCTTCGAGGATCTTGTCGGCAGTGACTTCCTTCAAGCCGCCGGCGTAACCGGTGTGCTTGTAGTAGATCTTGTTCTTGAGCTTGTTGCCCGTGAAGCGAACCTTGCCCGCGTTGATGACGACGACATGATCGCCGCAATCGACGTGCGGGGTGAAGCTCGGCTTATGCTTGCCGCGCAGGATGTTGGCGATGATCGTCGCAACGCGACCGACCACGAGGCCCTCGGCATCGATCAGATGCCACTTCTTTTCCACCTCTGCCGGTTTGATCGACTTGGTGGTCTTCATCAGCGCCTTCATGGGCTGCGACCTTCTCTACGAATAAAATGCGAAGAGGCGCCGCCATCCGGCCGCGCCTTCGGGCGGGCTAATGCGGAAAGGCATGGATTTTGTCAAGCAAACCGGCGTGTTGCGAACGGGTAAAATGTTACCGGGCGCTTTCGTCGACCCATGCCGCGTAGGGTTCGTAGAGGCGCTCGATCGGCCAGACGACGATTGCGGGGACGTCGTAGGAGTGGAGTTCGGCAATCCGCGCGATGAGTGCGTCGGCGTGCTCGCTGCTGGTCTTGAGGATCGCAGGCGCCTCATCGGCCTGTTCGACCGCGCCTTTCCAGCGATAGATCGACGTGCACGGCGCCAGCACGTTGATGCACGCCGCGAGGCCTTCTTCGACCACCGCGCGACCGATCGTCATCGCCTCTTCCACGTCGGAAAAGACCGCGTAGACGCTAACGACGGTCACCGCTCTTGGCGCCCTACCGCGTGCGCGCCCCAGGCAAATGCGATTACTACGGCGGCGCCGACGGCCTGGTGAAGCGTGGCGATGACGATGTTCATCCCGCTCATGACCGTCGCGATGCCGAGCAGGACCTGCGTGCCGATGGTGGCATGAATGGCGATCGATGCTCGGCGATCGAGTGGCTTTACGCGGCGAGCCATGACGACCAGAGCCGCCACGGCGACCCATGCCCACCACCGATGAAGGAAATGGATGAGATAGGGGTCGTGGGTCAGCGCAAACCAGGCTCCGCGGGCGGCGTCGATGCCGTCGGGCACGAACTGCCCCTGCATCAGCGGCCAATCACGGGCAATGTATCCGGCATCGAGACCCGCCACCCAGGCGCCGAGGAGCAGCTGCAGAAAGAGGATGGCGCCGACGCCGAGCGTCAGGCCGCGCAGCCGGGCAGGGGCCGTGGATCCCTTCGCGAGTGCTTTCAGGTCGAGCGCGGTCCAGACCAGTCCACCCAGGATGAAGAGCGCGGTCAGCAAGTGCGCCGACAGGCGAAAATGGCTGACGTCGGTGCGGTTCACGAGCCCAGATTGAACCATGTACCAACCCAGCGCACCCTGGCTTCCACCGAGCAGAAGCAGTGCCGTCAGCCGCCATCCATAGCCACGCGGGATCGCGCGCTTGATCGCGAACCAGGCGAAGGGAACTGCGAACGCCAGGCCGACGACGCGGCCGAGCAAGCGGTGCAGCCATTCCCAGAAGAAGATGACCTTGAACGCCGCAAGGTCCATTCCGGCCGGACCGTTGATCTCTCGGAACTCCGGGGTCGCGCGATAGAGGTCGAACGCTTCCTGCCAGTCGGCGGCGTTAAGCGGGGGAATGGCCCCGCTGACCGGTTTCCATTCGGTGATCGACAGGCCGCTTTCGGTCAGGCGGGTAATACCGCCGACGACGACCATCGCGAAGACCAAAGCGGCGACGAACAGGAGCCAGCGCGCGAGCGCTTGCGGACGGCCGCGTACGAGAGTCGCGGGATCGGAGGCAGGGTCCATGATCGCGCCCTATGGCGGGTCCAAGACGGATTGCCAATCGCCACGAAATTTTCACCGATGTGATATTGTAACTTCGACCAGGCGACGATATATCCTCGGCCATGTCGCTTGCCGCCGTATCCGTTTCCCGCCTCGACCGAATGGCGATTGGCCTGTCGGGCCTGTGTCTCGTGCACTGCGTGGCGACGAGCGTGTTTCTGGCTGCGGTCGCCAGCGCGGGCGGAATGCTGGGGGCAGACTGGGTTCACGAAGTGGGCCTTGTGCTTGCCATGATCATGGCGGGCCTGGCGTTGGGCAAGGGCATCCTGTCGCATGGCTATACGATGCCAAGCGCGGTTGGCGGCCTTGGCCTTGGCGTCATGGCCGGCGCCCTGACCATGCCGCATGACGGAAGCGAGGCGGCCTACACGATGGTCGGGGTCGCAATCGTCGCGCTCGGCCATCGCCTCAACCACATCGCCGCCGAGTAACTATTCGCCTTCGACGGTGGGCGACTCGGTCCGGTAACGGGGCGTTTCGGGCGGCCACGCCATCGACGCCAGCAGCACGGTCGACAATGTGAGCCCAATTTCCCAGCGCACATAGACCAGAGCAGCCGCGGCGACGTTGGCGGCCGCGATGAGTTTGTAGCGCCGGTCGAGCCGGGAAACGTAGGCGGGGTCGAGCCTCGTATCGACTTGCCCTCTCACTCGTCCGACGGTCCATTTCAGAAGCCATGCGGTTGAAGTGATAGCCAACGCCACCACCCAATATTGAGCCGCGTCGGCCCGGGAATCGGGAAAGGTGATGAATTCCGCCAGGACGCGCGCCGGATAGGCGATGAAGCCGATCATCGTAAGGAACAGGACGGTCGCAAGCAGGAACCAGTGACCCGTCGTGCGGTAAATCGCACCGGAGAAATGATGCTGGATCCAGTACAGGCCGATCACCAGCGACGCGAGCAGATAGCCCCAATATCCTGGCCACAATGCCCACAAGTCGGTCTCGAGCGCTCGTTCGCCATCATCGATCGCGGGGAAGGCGATGTTGAACACCGGCAGCGTGAAGGCGATCGCGAAGACACCGTCGGCAAACGCTTCCATCCGGCTGGTGCCGCGGATCGCGCCTTCGCCTTCCTTGTCGTCGCGGTGAGCGGGCGCGTCGAACGATGTTGGGGGATCGGCCATGCCGCGCTGAACGGTCCGCGACCCGCCTTGTTCATTGTGCCTGCGGAGACTATCTCCCTGACATGGCAAATCATGCGCATCAGATGCACGAAGGCGAATCGCTGCGCGAGGCGGCTGGCCGCCGGATGGTCGAGCACGGCGAGCAGTGGACCGAGATGCGATCGGCCGTCTTCGACGCGCTGGCGGGCTTCGACAAGCCGGCGAGTGCCTATGACATTGCCGAAGCGGTTTCGAAAGCGCGCGGGAAGCGCGTCGCGGCGAACAGCGTCTACCGCATTCTCGACCTTTTCGTTGGCAGTAATCTCGCCCGGCGCGTCGAAAGTGCCAACGCCTATGTCGCCAATGCGCATCCGGGTTGCCTCCATGATTGCATCTTCCTGATCTGCGACAATTGCGGACAGGCGACCCACCTCGACGACGATCGCCTTTCGGGCGGTGTTCGCGAAGCCGCCGAAGAGGCGGGCTTTGCGCAGGTGCGGCCCGTGATCGAAGTGCGCGGGCGCTGCGGTGACTGCAGCTAAGTTGCTTCGTCCAGATACGCTTCTGAACTAGGCCGGCGACGATGGGGGGACTGGAAATCGCCGCGGCGATGCTGGGCGTCGTCAACGTCCTGCTGGTCGTTCGCCGCTCTATCTGGAACTACCCGTTCGGTATCGCGATGGTCGCGCTCTACTTTTTCGTTTTCTGGGACGCGAAGCTCTACAGCGATGCACTGCTTCAGATTTTCTTCCTCGTCATCCAGCTCGTCGGCTGGGTCGCCTGGTCGCGCGCCGAAAAGGTCGACGACGGCGTGGCGGTGGAGTCCCTGTCGGCGAAAGCACGACTGGCATGGCTGGTCGCGACGGCCGTTGCCGTGCTCCTGTGGGGCAGCGGGATGGCGCGTTTCACCGATGCGGCCGCGCCTTTTGCCGATGCGGCGGTCGCGGGAATGAGCGTCTCGGCACAGATTCTGCAATCAATGCGGCGAGTTGAGAGCTGGGTGGTCTGGATTTTGGTCGATGCGCTGGCTATCGGCCTCTTCGCGGGGCGTGGGCTGACGATCACTGCGGGTCTTTATTCTCTATTCCTGATACTGGCGGTGGCGGGCTTAATCGAGTGGCGACGGAAATTGAGCGCGTGATGCGCGGGTTCTTGCTGGGCAAATTCATGCCCCCCCATGCCGGCCACGTCGCAATGATCGATGCCGCGCGCTCGATGGTTGACGAACTGACGATCCTCGTCGCCTGGCTTCCCGGCGATCCGATCCCGGGCGAAAAGCGCCTCGCCTGGATGAAGGAGATGTTCCCCCATTGCCGCGTCGTCGGTCATGGTGGACCGGCGCCGCAGGAGCCCGACGAGAGCGCGCATTTCTGGCCGATCTGGCGGTCGATCGTCGCAAAGGCCCATCCCGAACCGATCGATTACCTCTTCGCGGGCGAGCGTTATGGCGAGGAACTGGCCTGCCAGGTCGGTGGCCTGTTCGTGCCCTTGGGTGGGCGGATCCTTGGGGCGGACGGCGACGGCCTGGGCGGCCTGTCGGGACGCGCGGTGCGTGAGGCTCCATGGGCGCACTGGCGCTACCTGCCCGCGCCCGTACGCAACGAATATGCGCTGACGGTCTGCCTTCACGGGGTCGAATGCGTTGGCAAATCGACCTTGGCGGAGCGCCTGGCGTCGCATTACGGGACGCTGCTGGTGCCTGAATATGGCCGTACGCATTGCGAGCTCTACGGGACCGATTGCCGCGAAAAGGATTTGCTCCTGATCGGCAAGGCGCAACAGGCGATGATCGACGCGGCGCGGCCGTGGTGCGACCGGCGATTGATCGTCGATACGGACTCGCTGATGACGGCGGCGTGGGCCGAAATGATGATCGGACACGTCCCGCCCGCGCTGATGCAGCAGGCCAAGGCGGACCTTTACATCCTGTTGGAACCCGACGTCCCGTTCGTCGACGATGGCACGCGCGTGTACGGCGATCCCGTCCAGCGGTCGCGGTTCGACGACATTTCTCGCCGGATGCTCGCCGAGAGCGGGGTCAAGGTGGTCACGATCAACGGCAGCTGGGAAGAGCGGTTCGAGGCCGCCTGCGCCGCGATCGACTCTTTTCGACGCGATTGACGTTCGACTTGGCTGGCGAAGGCGATTAAGGCGGACCGATGTCCGAACGTCCTTCCACGCCGCTGCTCGACCAAGTCGACCTACCCTCCGACATTCGCAAGCTCCAGAAGGCTGAACTTCCGCAGCTTTCGGATGAACTCCGGCAGGAAATGATCTCCGCCGTTTCGCAGTCGGGCGGGCACCTTGGCTCGGGTCTCGGCGTCGTCGAACTGACGGTGGCGATCCACTACGTCTTCAACACCCCCGACGACATCCTGATCTGGGACGTCGGACACCAATGCTATCCGCACAAGATCGTCACCGGTCGCCGCGACCGGATCCGCACGCTTCGGCAGGGCGGGGGGCTGAGCGGCTTCACCAAGCGCGCCGAAAGCGAGTATGACCCGTTCGGCGCGGCGCACAGTTCGACCAGCATTTCCGCCGCGCTCGGCTTCGCCATTTCCAACAAGCTTGCCAACCGGCCCGGCCGCGCGATCGCGGTGATCGGCGACGGGGCGATGTCGGCGGGCATGGCATATGAGGCGATGAACAATGCGCAGGAGGCCGGAAACCGGCTGATCGTCATTCTCAACGACAACGACATGTCGATCGCACCGCCGGTGGGCGGCCTGTCGCATTATCTCGCCCGGCTGGTATCGTCAGGCAAATATCTCAAAACCCGCGATTTCGCGCGCAAGGTGTTCAAGCGCCTTCCGCGCCCGGTCGAGAAGGCGGCGCGCAAGGCAGAGGAATATGCCCGCGGCATGGCGACGGGCGGCACCTTGTTCGAAGAACTGGGCTTCTACTATGTCGGTCCGGTCGACGGCCATGACGTCGAGGGGCTGGTCGAGATCCTGGAGAATGTCCGCGACGCGGCCGACGGTCCGATCCTGATCCACGCAGTGACCAAGAAGGGCAAAGGCTACGAGCCCGCCGAATCCGCCGCCGACAAATATCATGGCGTGGTCAAGTTCGACATCGTGTCGGGCAAGCAGGACAAGGGTCCGGGCGGCGGCCCGCCGAGCTATACGGCGGTGTTCGCCGATGCGCTCAGCGCCGAAGCGCGGCGCGACGAAAAGGTCGTCGCGATCACCGCGGCGATGCCGTCAGGCACCGGGCTCGACAAATTCCAGGCCGAATTCCCGACGCGCACGTTCGACGTCGGCATCGCCGAGCAGCATGCTGTCACCTTTGCGGCTGGCCTCGCAGCGCAGGGGCATCGGCCGTTCTGCGCGATCTACTCGACCTTCCTACAGCGCGCCTACGACCAGGTCGTGCATGATGTCGCGATTCAGAATCTTCCGGTCCGCTTTGCAATGGACCGCGCCGGCTTGGTCGGGGCGGACGGATGCACGCACGCGGGCGCTTTCGATCTCGCTTATCTCTGCACCTTGCCCAACTTCGTGGTGATGGCGGCGGCCGATGAAGTCGAATTGACCCACATGGTCCACACGATGGCGCTGCACGACAGCGGCCCCAGTGCGGTGCGCTACCCGCGCGGAAACGGACGCGGCCTGGACATGCCGGCGACGCCACAGCGGCTTGAGATCGGCAAGGGCCGCATCGTTCGCGAAGGCAAGAAGGTCGCGATCCTCTCGCTGGGCACCCGCCTTGAAGAGGCCGAAAAGGCCGCTGAGATGCTCGAGGCCAAGGGGCTATCGACCACCGTCGCGGATATGCGCTTTGCCAAGCCGCTCGACGAGGACCTAATCCGCAAGTTGCTGACCACGCACGAAGTTGCCGTGACGATCGAAGAGGCAGCCGTGGGCGGGTTCGGCGCGCACGTGCTGACGGTCGCCAGCGACGAGGGGCTGATCGATTCCGGTCTCAAGCTGCGCACCATGCGCTTGCCCGACGTGTTCCAGGACCAGAACAGTCCGATGACGCAATATGACGAGGCGGGGCTCAATGCGCCGCACATCGTCGAAACCGTGCTGAAGGCGCTTCGGCGCAACGACCTCGGCGCGGACGCGGAAAGCGGAGCGATCGCCTGAACTTCGCGACCTGGACCCTCGGCCAATGGCTGGTTGCCGGGCTGATCGGTCTGTTCATTCTGTTCTTTCTGACGATGCCGATGGCGCGGCGGCAGCATGCACGGCTGTCGCGCAAACGGTCGCGTGGCGATCTCGCGTCGTTCGAGAAGGCGATGCTTCGCGCCAGCGTGACGCCCACGACGACGCGGTTCCTATGGCAGCAGCTCGCGCCGCATTATCATGACCCGCTGACGCCGCGGCCCGACGACCGTCTGGAAAGCATGATCTGGATCGACCGGCCTGAAATCGAAGGAATCGTCACGCGTTTCTGGGGCGCCATGCGCGGCCAGGACGTCCGCCCGACCTTTCCGCTCGGCCCTGATCCGAGCGTTGCGGACCTTGGCCGGCATCTCGACCTGATGGCGGGATGGTCGATCAGGGGATCGGCGTGACCCGGCTTCGCGCCGACCTGTTGCTCGTTGCGCGGGGCCTCGCCGAAAGCCGGACCCGCGCGCAAGCGTTGATCATGGGCGGCAAGGTCTTCGTCGGCGATCGGGCGGTGGCAAAGGCTGGCGACCTGATCGCCGACGACGCCGACGTGACGGTGAAGGGCAAGGACCACCCTTGGGTGTCGCGCGGGGGCATCAAGCTGGATCATGGATTGACGCACTTCGGGTTCGATGTGACCGGCGCGACCGCGCTCGACGTCGGCAGTTCGACCGGCGGTTTCACCGATGTCCTGCTCAGCCGCGGTGCCGCAAAGGTATTTGCGATCGACGTCGGTACGAATCAGTTGGCGTGGAAACTCCGCACAGACCCTCGGGTAGTCGTCCACGAGCAGACAAATGCCCGTGATCTCGATCCGTCGATCGTGCCCGAGGCCATCGAAATCATCGTGTGCGACGCCAGCTTCATCGCGCTTCACAAGGTGCTGAATGCCGCGCTCGACCTGGCGCTTCCGGGCGGAATGCTGGTCGCGCTCGTCAAGCCGCAATTTGAGGCGGGGCGAGGCGAGGTGGGCAAGGGCGGCGTCGTCCGCGATCCGGCGATCCATGAGCGCGTCTGCGCCGATGCCGCCGCATGGGTCGAATCCAAGGGATGGCGCGTTTGCGGGATCGAGCCGAGCCCGATTACGGGGCCGGAGGGGAATGTCGAGTTTCTGCTCGGCGCCATCAGGGAGGAACGTGCATGACGACGGAAACCCGCGACGATCGCGGTTTGTGGAAGAAAGCGCTGATCACCGTCCCGGCGATCGTCATCGTCGGATCCGTGATGGGCATTGTATCGAACAGCGGGTTCGAGAACGGCTGGTATGCCGACCTTGTCAAGCCAGCCTTCCAGCCACCGGGCTGGGCGTTCGGGGCCGTTTGGACGACGCTCTACACGATGATGGGCATCGCGCTGGCCGCGATCCTCAACGAGCCGCCGTCACCGATGCGTCGCACTGCGCTGACGCTGTTCTTCGTGCAACTCGCGCTAAACTTCGCCTGGTCGCCGATCTTTTTCGGCGCGCAGATGATCGAGATCGCGCTGGTCGTGATCCTTGTCATTCTGCTGGTGGCGACCGCGACGGCCAATCTGTTCCGGCGCATCCGCCCGGTGGCAGGATGGTTGTTGCTTCCCTATCTACTATGGCTGTGCCTTGCCACCGCCCTCAACTATGAGACGGGCAAGCTCAATCCCGGGGCCGACGCTGCGCCGCTGGGGATCATTGGAGAATAAGATGCAGTCGCAGAACCGAATGCTCGACGACCTGGTCAAGATGATGAACGGGGTCGCCGGAACGATGGCCGGCATGGGCCGCGAGGCCGAGGGCTCGATGCGCGAGCGCATGCGCGAGTGGGTCGGCGGTATGGACTTCGTCAGCCGCGAAGAGTTTGACGCGGTCAAGGCGATGGCAATGGCCGCTCGCGAGCAGAACGACCTGTTGGAAGCACGCATCGCGGCGCTCGAAGCCGGCGCGGCAAAGCCGAAGGCCAAGCCTGCGAAGACCCCGCCGATCGACGGAGCCGCGCTCTGAGCGAGGAAGCCGACCAAGACGAACGCGACGACGGCGCGCCGATTGAAATGCTCGAGCAGTATTTCGAGGCGCGCGGTTGGGCGTGCGAACGCGCGGGCGAAGGCGAGATCATTGCCTCGGCGACGGGAAGTTGGGCACAGTATGAGCTTCGGGGCGTATGGCGCAGCGAAGACCAGGTGCTGCAGTTCCTCGCCTTTCCCGACATTAAGGTCGGCGTCGAAAAACGCGCCGCGATGTACGAGACGATCGGGCTGATCAACGAGCAGCTCTGGCTCGGTCACTTCGAATTGTGGTCGGGGTCGGGGCTGATCGTGTTCCGGCATGCCGCGCTGGTCGCCGAGAATGACACGCTTCCGTTCGAGCAGGCGGAAGCGATCAGCGAAGCCGCGATCGAGGAGTGCGAACGCTTCTACCCGGTGTTCCAATTCGTGCTGTGGGGCGGAAAATCGCCGACCGAGGCCATTTCGGCGGCGCTGATTGACACCGCAGGCGAAGCCTGACGTGACGCCCACATTTCCTTCGCCGGCCTGGCTGGTCGGATGCGGCAACATGGCCGGTGCGATGGTCGAAGGCTGGCGGGCCGCGGGGGTGGATCTCGGCGGCGTTACCGTCATCCGGCCGAGTGCAACGCCGGTCACCGGGGTCCGCACGGTAACCTCCTTTCCGGCCGAAGCGCCGCGTTTCGTGATGTTGGGCGTCAAGCCGCAGAAGATCGATGAGGTCGCGCCCACGTTGGCCCCTTTCGTCGGTGAGCAGACCCTGCTGGTGTCGATGCTGGCGGGCGTGACGTCGGAAAGCCTGCGTCAACGATTCCCGGACGCGAAAGCGATCGTCCGGGTGATGCCAAATCTGCCAGTCTCCGAGCGCGCAGGCGTGACCGCACTCTACAGCGACGACGTCAACGACGACGATCGTGGCGTTATCGAAGAATTGATGGGCGCACTGGGCCTTGCACCATGGTGCGCGGACGAAGTCAGCTTCTCGGCCATCGGCGCGGTGGCGGGCTCGGGCCCGGCCTACATCGCGCGCTTCGTGGACGCGATGGCGAAGGGCGGAGAGGGGCTCGGCCTCGCGCCCGATCTCGCCGCCGCGATTGCCGTGCAGACGCTGGTCGGGACGGGCGCTATGGAGGCCGCGAGCGGCGAATCGATGGCCGACCTTGCCCGCCGCGTCGCAAGTCCGAAGGGAACGACAGAGGAGGGGCTTGCGGTTCTCGATGCGGACGATGGGGTTCAATCGCTGGTCGATCGCATGCTTGCCGCCGCGATCCGGCGCGGCCAGGAACTGGCGGCCGCCGCCCGCGATAATTGACGCCCAAGGGGTGGTCCCCTACGCGCTACCCAATCATTTCAGGGACAAATAATGGCAGAGACGCGCAGCTTCGACGATCGTGACGGTTTTATCTGGTTCGACGGCGAACTGCGTCCGTGGCGCGATGCCAATGTCCATATCCTGACTCATGCGATGCATTACGCCTCGTCGGTGTTCGAAGGGCAGCGCGCCTACAATGGCGTCATTTTCAAGCTGAGCGAACATAGCCAGCGGCTGCGCAACTCCGCCGAGATGCTCGGCTTCGACCTTCCGTGGGGCGTCGAGCAGATCGATGCGGCTTGTAACGAAGTCCTCAAGGCTAATGGTCTCACCGACGCCTACCTGCGTCCGGTTGCGTGGCGTGGGTCGGAGCAGATGGGCGTGAGCCCCAAGGGGACCAAGCCACATCTCGCCGTCGCCTGCTGGGTCTGGGGCAAGTATTTCGACGAGGCGAAGGCAGCGAAGGGCATCCGCCTTGACATGGCGCCGTGGCGGCGTCCCGCGCCCTACACCGCGCCGGTGCACAGCAAGGCGGCGGGCCTCTACATGATCGCGACGATGTCGAAGGCACACGCCGATGCGCGCGGTTACGACGACGCGCTGATGCTCGACTGGCGCGGGCAGGTAGCCGAAGCGACTGGCGCCAACGCCTTCTTCGTTCGCGAAGGGAAACTCTACACGCCGACCCCGGACTGCTTCCTCGACGGCATCACCCGCCGGACGGTCATCGATCTTGCGAAGCGTCGCGGTATCGAAGTGATCGAAAAGGCGATCTGGCCCGAGGAGCTCGAAAGCTTTGAGCAATTCTTCCTCACCGGCTCGGCGGCCGAAGTCACGCTGGTCCAGTCGGCTGGCCCGTGGAATTTCGAAGTCGGTGACCTGTCGCGGCAGCTACAGCGCGACTATGACGATCTGGTCAACCGCCGGATCTGATCTGCCGCGACGGCGGGCAAGTTCCTGCCTTCATTGTTTCTTTGCAATATGATGTTTATCAACTGCCGCGCATGAGGTCGGGGGACTTGCGGGGCTTGTTGTTTGGCGATGTCGGGTAATCAGGGCAGGGTAGAGCGCCGCCAGCGGCCGCGCCACCTGCGCTGGCGCGACATCCTGTCGGTCGACACGCCGTCGGATCGGATCGCGCTGGCGGTTCGCGAATCCCAAATCGACGCCATGTTGCGGCTCGTCCCGATCACGGTCGTGGTTCAGATCGTCGCCGCCGCGATCATGGTCGTGGGCCTTCGCGGATCGGTCGAGAACTTTGAGCTCGGGCTCTGGTTCGGCGCGGTCTTGCTGCTCTGTTTCGCGCGCGGCGTTCGCGCCTGGCGCCTTCGCCACGATGCCGACTATGCCGACGAACACCCGGCAAGCCTGTCGGGCATCTGCGTCGTCGTCGCGATCCTCGCTTTCTTCTGGGTCATTCCCCCGATCGCCTGGTTCGAAGTCGCGTCGCCATCCGAAAAGGTGTTCATTTGCATCCTGATGACCGCGCTTCTGAGCGCCGGAAGCATGACCCTGATCTCACTTCCGCAAACCGCGCTGCTCTACATCGGGATCCTGACGATCGGCGCCGCCGCGCTGGCCATCAAGGTCGACAGCCCGGTGATGTTCGGACTGGTGCTCGCTTATTCGACGATCCTTGCGACCAACGTGCTCAGTACCGCCCGCCGCTTCTTTACGCACAGCCGCGACCGGATCGAGCTTCGCGAACAGGGTGAGATCATCAAGCTGTTGCGCGAATTTGAAGCATCGGGGTCCGGCGGCCTGTGGGAGCTCGACGCGCGTCTGAACTTCACCAAAATCTCGAACGAACTGCTGTTCGCGATCGGCCTCGACGAAGGTCAGGTCGTGGGGCGCCACTACACCAACCTCTTGGATCCCGACGGCCAGATCGCGCGGCATTCGTCGGGTATGCGGAGCCTCTACAACGACCTCGAACGAGGCACGACGTTCCGCGACCGGGCCATTCCTTCGGCGGATCGCAAGCGTTGGTGGTCCTTGTCGGGGAAGCCGATCCTAGACGAGCGCGGCGACCTTGCCGGGTGGCGCGGGGTCGCCTCGGACATCACCGAATCCAGGCTGTCTGGAAGTGACTCGGTCCGCGCGGCACGGACCGATCCGCTGACCGGCCTCGCCAATCGCCTGCTCGTCCGCGAACTCCTTGAACAGGCGGCGCTGGGCCATTGGAACGAGGAAGGGCATTGCGCGCTGCTGCTGGTCGACCTCGACCGCTTCAAGCTCGTCAATGACACGCTTGGCCACGCAATAGGCGACCAGTTGCTGGTCGAAGTGGGCCGCCGCCTCGAACTGGCGGTCGGGACCGATGGCCGGGTCGGCCGCATTGGCGGCGACGAATTCGCCATCATCTGGACCAGTGCCACCGACCGCGAAAATCTGTCGCGCCTGGCCGACATCATTGTTGGGCGGCTTGCAGCCAGCTTCTCGATCGGTGCAGCCACGCTCCGCATCGGCGCGACGATCGGGATTGCGATCGGACCGAATGATGGAGCGCGCGAAGAGCAGTTGATGCGAAGCGCCGACCTCGCGCTTTATCGCGCCAAGGAGGCCGGTCGCGGCGGCTACGCCTTCTTTGAACGCTATATGTTCGACGAGGCCGAAGACCACCGCCTGCTCGAACAGGACGTGCGCGAGGCGCTGGGAAGCGATGGGCTGACGCTCGCCTACCAGCCGATCGTCGCCGCCGACAGCAGCGCGGTCGTAGCGCACGAAGCACTCTTGCGCTGGCGCCACCCGCGCCGCGGCGACATTCCGCCCGACCAGTTCATCCCGATCATCGAGGATGCCGGCCTGATCCATCAGATCGGCGACTGGGTCATTCGCGAAGCCTGCATGGAAGCGTCGCGGTGGCCGGGACAGCTTCGGGTGGCGGTGAACATTTCAGCCGCTCAATTGTCGGGCGCGGGTCTTGCCCGAACCGTGCTGGGTGCGCTTGCTGCAAGCCGACTGGAGCCAAGCCGCCTTGAGCTGGAGGTCACCGAAAGCGTTTTCCTAGGTGACGATGCGGCGACCCTTGCCTCGCTCGAGCGGCTGCGCGCGCTTGGTGTTCGCCTCGTGCTCGACGATTTCGGCAAGGGCTATAGCTCGTTCGGCTATCTCAGCCGCGCGCAATTCGCCAAGATCAAGATCGACCAGAGCTTCGTCCGCGGCGCTGCCGAGGGCGCAAAGGACTGCATGGCCATCGTCCATGCCATCCTGGCGCTGGCCCGCGGCCTTGGCGTCGAGACGACTGCGGAGGGCGTCGAGACCGCCGCGCAGGCCGACGTGATGCGCTCGCTGGGCTGCGATCTGCTGCAGGGCTTCCACTTCGGCCGGCCGGTGGCGCCGGCGCTCCTCGACCTCGAACCCGCCGCGCAAAGCCGTCGCGCCGGCTGACCCCTTTTCAAGGCAGCCGAAACCCCTATAAGCCGCCCCGCGACAACGGCCCGCCGCAACGGCGGCGCAGCCTGCTGGGGCGTCGCCAAGTGGTAAGGCACCGGTTTTTGGTACCGGCATTCGCAGGTTCGAATCCTGCCGCCCCAGCCAGTTAATGTTTTTGATGAAGCACATGCCGGGCCCTTTGCCGCGCCTTGCACGAAGCCGCGCAGCTCTTCTGCAGCTCGGGAAGCGTCACCTTCGATGATTGGTCTTCCTGCGGGAAGAACGGGTTGGTGGATTTCCTACAAGCCGCGGCTGTTTCACGATCCAAGTTCGCTGTCGAGGTATCGACGAACCTCCTCTAGGTCGCCGAGTCGGCCTGAAAGCATTTTCTGCATAGCGCTCTGACCAGACAAGAAAGGAGCTTCATTAGATTTCCATAGCCAGTCGTCTGCGGCGCCAGGCTTCCGCAGCAACGTATTTATAGCTTTGAAAATGCCGAAAACGTGAGACAATCGAATGGTTGTTTCGTTCGGCAAGTATTCGACATCGCCAGATCGCCACGTCTGTAGAATAGCCCAGTCATTTATGCCCAAAACGAGCATCTGTTGCTGCTCGTTAATTTTCCACCGATTAGCAATACGCCAGAAGGCTCGCAGTGCAGCAGGTGCAAAGTCTCTAAGTAAGGCTTGGTTGGACATGGAGCCTCTCCTGAAATCCGATTACGGCAAAGGCGAAACACTCGTAACGCAGCCTCCAAAGAACCGATCTCAATTCTTCGAATAACATCCGAGCATGCGATGCGTGTGCCCCTTGACCTAATGCTGCATCGACTGATGCGGATTTTGCCCAAAAAAGCGCGAAGTATTCAGTCTACACCGGCAGATGCTGGTCTTCCAACATGATTATCAAGATACGGCCGACTGGGATAAGTACATCGCACGATGTGGCATTTCCGTCGATCGACACCATGTGCCCTTCAACGTACCTGATTCCTCTGAGCTGGGCCTTCAGTTGCGAGATATTATCGACCGGTAAATCGATGACAGGAATCTGGGGCGATCCAACTAGGCAAAAGCGAAAACACGTCATCTAAAGCGGCCCGCATCAAGAAGGTAAGCATCGCGATCATTCCCTTGCGATTGATCAGACACCAGCGCTCAGCAACTTTCGAAAAAAGGACGGAGAGGCGACAGCTACCATTCGAAAAATTGGTCGTGCCATAACCTTCTCGATGTTCCCTCTTCGTTCTTACACGAAAATTTGAGGATGTCGCCGAAAAAAATGCAAATAGCATTCCTCGCAGGAGTCATGCCCAGCGGATTAATTGGCAAAATCGCCGATGGCCTTCGACAACTGAGAAAAATCTTAGCCCCGAGATATCAAGGTTCCGCCGTCGCTACGGCTCTCCAGTCAAAGGCGGGTTGGTCCTTGCCTTCATCGGGTTTGCCAACGCCAAAAATCAATAAAAAGCAGTTCCTCCCGAAAGAGCACTAGTCTCTTAGGCTTGAGCATTTGTGTTCTCGCAGCTCGGATATTTTCGGTTTGCCCAGTCTCCTGGCGTCGTCATCCTGTATCGATTAGTTCCTAGATCGCATCCACGCCGGCCATCAACGGTTGAGGTGTCCTCCTCTTTTCGCACGGTTGCTCCGCAGCGCATGAGATTTATCCGGTCTCGCCGCCGGTGCGCTCTTTCGAAGTCGAGCAAACTTGAAGCGCCTTCCGTGCTGCCGCGAGAATGCCGATCGTCCCTGACAATCGAATTCTGTAGTCCAGATATCAGCGGATATTCGTCGGGACTTTTCGGAACGCCACGTCGACGCTGGGGGTTGTCGGATGCTCGCTCCAACACTAAATGCAGTTTCACTGTTATATCACGGTGAAACAAACCATGAGTTCTAAATCTTTTTTGACCGAAGCGCGCAACGCGTTGGCATCCGATCTTGCGGATGCGCTCGTGCGGCTGAAGGACAAGGACGAGGCGATGGCGCTTCTCGCCGACCTGTGCACCCCGGCGGAGGTGCATACGCTGGCCGAGCGCTGGCATGTCGCGAAGCTGCTGAACGCGGGCGACCTCACGTATCGCGAGATTCATGAAGCGACTGGGGTGAGCACCACCACGATCGTGCGTGTGGCGCGATTCCTCCGACAGGAAAACAACGGCGGCTACCGAATGCTGCTCGACCGGACAGGACAAAAGGCATGAGCCCCGATCGCAATCGCCTGCACATGGCAATCCAGAAGTCGGGACGGCTGTCCGACCGGTCACGGCGGCTGCTTAGCGATGCCGGCCTGCGGCTGAGCGAGAGCGGCAAAAATCAGCTTGCCGCCCGCGCCGAGAATTTCCCGCTCGACCTGATGTTCGTCCGCGACGACGATATCCCGACCTTCGTCGCCGACGGGGTGTGCGAGCTCGGTATCGTCGGCCAGAACGTGCTCGAGGAATATTCGCTGGGCCTCAGCGAACCGCGCATCGAGGAAGTGGCGCGCCTTGGCTTTGGGCGCTGCAGCCTGAAGATCGCCGCGCCCGAGGCACTCAACTTCTTCCAGCTCAAGATGCTCGACGGGCAGCGGATCGCGACCAGCTATCCCCGGCTGCTCGGTCGCTTCCTCGCCGCTCACGGCCTGACCGCGGAGATCGTCACGATGCGTGGCGCGGTCGAACTCGCGCCGCGCCTCGGCATCGCGCGCTTCGTCTGCGACCTCGTGTCGACCGGCGCGACGCTGGAGGCCAACGGCCTCGCGCCCGTCGCGGACGTGTTCGACAGCGAAGCCGTGCTGGTGCGCACGCTCAACCCGATCGATCATCCGCACCGCGCGAAGGCCGACGCCTTGCTGACCCGCATTGAAGGCGTAATCGCGACGGCGGAGAGCAAGTATATCGTGCTCAACGCGCCCGAAAGCGCGCTCCAGGCAATCACCGAGATTTTGCCCGGCGCCGATGCCCCGACAGTGGTTCCGCTGATCGGTCGCCCGGGACATGTCGCGGTGCAGGCCGTCTGCCAGGAATCGGTCTTCTGGGAGACGCTTGAAAAACTGAAAAGCGTCGGCGCATCGGCAATCCTGGTCATGCCGATCGAAAAGATGATGCTGTGAGCAGGTTCGATTGGGTCCAGACCTCGCAGCGCGAGGAAGCGTTGGCGCGGCCGCGCGGACGCGGGGACGCCGCCTTGCGTGCATCTGTCATGTCGATCGTCGATGACGTGCGCGATCGGGGCTGGGATGCCGTCGTCGATGTCGCGACCCGGATTGACGGGGCCGCCCCGAAGTCGATCGAGGTCGCGCCCTTTGCCGACGAGGCGCGGCGCATTTTGCCGGCGGCCGCTCAGGAAGCAATGCGCCTTGCCGCGCGCGCGATCGAGACATTCCACCGCCAGACGCTGCCGCGGAATACCGAGGTCATCACTTATCCTGGTCTCAGCGTATCCAAGTTGTGGCGCCCACTGTCCCGCGCCGGCTTGTATGTTCCCGGCGGCAAAGCGCCGCTGTTTTCGACCTTGCTGATGCTGGCGATCCCGGCCCGTGTCGCGGGCGTGCGCGAACTGGTGGTCGTCACGCCGCCGCGTGCCGAAGGTGGGCTCGATCCGGCGATCGCACTTGCCGCCGAGATCGCCGGGATCGACGCCATCTGGACGATTGGCGGAGCGCAGGCGGTCGCCGCCCTCGCATTCGGCGCGGGTGACATTCCGGCAGTCGATATCATCTGCGGTCCGGGCAACTCATGGGTCTCGACCGCCAAGTCACTGGTCGCGTCGATGGCCGGCGGGCCGGGAATCGACCTGCCGGCCGGACCCAGCGAATTGATGGTAATCGCGGACGACAGCTCCGATCCGGTTACCGTCGCCGCCGACCTGCTCAGCCAGGCCGAACATGATCGCGAGGCCCAGGTGATCGTCGTCTCGCCGTCGGGAGGCTTGCTCGATGCGGTGGCGGCGGAGGTCGATCGGCAATCGGCGATGCTGACCGGCGATCTTGCGCCGACACGCTACGTCCTATGTTTTGATCTCGAAGAAGCCGTCTCGATCGCCAACCTCTACGCGCCTGAACATTTGTCGCTCGCTTGCGACGGTGCGGCGGCGCTGGTCCCTGCCATCCGCAATGCCGGGGCCGTGTTCGTTGGGCACCAGGCTGCCGAGAGCTTCGGCGATTATCTAGCGGGTTCAAGTCACGTCCTGCCGACCGACGGCGCGGCGCGCTTCAGCGGCGGGGTGTCTACGCTGACCTTCATGAAGGCGATGACGGTTCAGTCGGTGAGCAAGGCCGCGGCATCGAGCCTGGCGATACCGGCAGCGGCGCTGGCCCGGCTCGAAGGACTGGAAGCGCATGCGCGCGCCGCAGAGGCGAGGGCGGTCGCATGAGCGTCGTGCAACGCCTCGCGCGCCCTGCAATCCTGTCGCTGCCCCCGGTCGATATCGCCGGTGCACCGCTGCCGGGGACAATTCGTCTCGACGCCAACGAAAATCCGTTTGTGCCGCTGGTGCCGGGACAGCCGACGATCAATCGCTATCCCGATCCCCAGCCGGCGGCGCTTCGGCGACGACTGGCCGACCTCTACGGCGTCGCAGCGGAGCGGCTGTGGGTTACGCGTGGAAGCGATGACGCCATCGACCTGCTGATCCGCGCCTTCTGCGAAGCGGGCCGCGATTGCATCGGGATCGTCGAACCGACCTTTTCCGCTTACGCCCAATTCGCCCGCGTGCAGGGCGCGCAGGTCGTCAGCGCTCACCTGACCGGCGCATTCCGCTTCGACGCCGCGGCGGTGTTGGCGACCATGCGCACCGCCGCGCCGAAATTGCTGTTCCTGTGCACGCCCAACAATCCGACCGGAACGCCAGTTGATCCGGCCGATGTGCGCCGTATCGCCGCCGCGCTTCCCGACACGATCGTCGTCGCCGACGAGGCCTATGGCGAATTTGCCGATGCGCCGAGCCTGTCGTCCGAAGCGGGCGAGATCCCGAATCTCGTCGTCCTGCGCACGCTCTCGAAAGCGTACGGATTAGCGGGCGCGCGCATCGGCTCTGCGATCGGCAGCAAAGAACTGATCGAACTGATGGCGCGAGTCTCGCCGCCATATCCGCTTCCGGGCCCCAGCATTTCCGCAGCGCTCGACGCGCTTGGTCCGGAGCGGATACCCCTGCATCGCAAGCGCATCGCCGACCTTCTCTCTGACCGCGAGCGCTTGGCCGCGCAACTCCGCGCCGTCCCGGAAATCTGGTCTGTCCGCGAGGGCGGTAATTTCCTTTTCCTTGAAGTGGCCGATCCCGCGAGCCTCGCTCAGCGGCTGACCGCAGCGGCGATCCGCGTGCGCTTCCGACCGAACGCCGCCCCGGGCGGGGTTCGGGTCACCGTCGGCACCGCGCAGGAAAACGCAGCGCTGCTCGCCATCTTCGGGATCGAGGGAGCGGCGGCAGGTCGGCGAGCGGAGGTTGTTCGCGATACGAAGGAGACCCGCATCGCGCTGAGCATCGACCTCGACCAGACCGAACCGCGAGAGATCGACAGCGGCGTTCCCTTCTACGACCACATGCTCGATCAGGTTGCCGCTCACGGCGGCTTCGCCATGACGCTGGCCTGCTCCGGCGATGTCGAGATCGACCCACACCACAGCATCGAGGATATCGCCATCGCCCTCGGCACCGCGCTTCGCGAAGCGCTCGGCGACAAGCGGGGCGTCGGCCGGTTCGGCTTCGCGCTGCCGATGGACGAGACCGAGGCGCAGGTCCTGATCGATCTGTCGGGACGTCCCTTCGCCAAATTCGATGGCACGTTTGCAATGCCAAGCGTCGGCGACATGCCGACGCAGATGGTGCCCCACGTCTTTCGAAGCCTTGCCGATAGCCTGGGCGCCGCGATCCACGTTCGGGTCGAGGGCGACAACGACCATCACAAGGTCGAAGCCTGCTTCAAGGCGTTCGGGCGCGCACTTCGTCAGGCGCTCGCGATCGAAGGACGCGGCGATGTCCTGCCGTCGACGAAGGGAATGTTGTGAGCGACGTCGTCGTTCTCGACCTCGGCTATGGCAACACCCGGTCGATCGCACTGGCGTTCGAACGCCTGGGCGCGACCGTCTCCTTGTCGGCCGATCCGCGTGTCGCCGAGCAAGCCGACCGGCTAGTTCTACCGGGGGTCGGTGCGGCTGGGGCGGCAATGAAGGCGCTCGATCGAAGCGGGATCGCGGACGCATTGCGCGCGCGCCGACGCCCCTCACTCGGGATCTGCCTTGGCATGCAGCTGCTGTTCGATCGGTCCGACGAGGACGACGGCACCGCACTGTTGGGCGTCGTTCCGGGCAATGTCTCCGCCATTCCTGCGAAGCCGGGTTTTCCGGTGCCGCACATGGGGTGGAGCCGGCTGAGCGCGGAAACGGACTTCGGCCTCAACGAAGGCGACTACGTCTATTTCGCGCACAGCTTCGTCTGTCCCGATGGTCCCGCGACCACCGCGCGGGCATCCTACGGCGAGACAGTCGTCCCCGCCGCAATCCGCAGTGGCCCGTGGTGGGGCGCCCAATTCCACCCCGAGCGATCGTCCAAAGCCGGTGCGCGCTTCCTGAAGGCATTTTTGTCCGCATGATCATCTTGCCTGCCATCGACCTGATCGAAGGCCGCTGCGTCCGCTTGGCTCAGGGCGATTTCGACCGCGAAACGCGCTACTCCGACGATCCCGCCGCAGCGCTTCGGCAATTCGCGGAAGGTGGCGCGGTCGAGGCGCATCTCGTGGATCTCGACGGTGCAAAGGCGCGCGAGCCGCGCCAGCATGACCTCTTCGTCGAGTTGGCCGCGGACGCAGCACTCAAGCTGCAAGTCGCCGGCGGATTTCGGACAAGCGATCAGGTGGCGCGCGTGCTCGACGCGGGCGTTTTGCGCGTCGTCATCGGCAGCCTTGCGATCGACAATTCCGACCTCTTTGCCTCCCTGCTGGATAGCTTCGGCCCCGATCGATTGACGCTCGCGCTCGATGTTCACATCGTCGACGGCACGCCGATGGTCGCAACGCATGGCTGGAAGACCGGGTCGGGGGAAGCGCTGTCGACAGTCCTCGGACGCTTCCCGACTGTCCGTCATCTGTTGGTGACTGACATCGCTCGCGATGGCATGTTGAGCGGTCCCAACCTCGCGCTGATGCAATCGATCCTCGCGCAGTTTCCGGGGATCGAATTGCAGGCGTCGGGAGGCGTGGCTAGCCTCGACGATCTCGACGAGCTTCGCGATGCCGGAGCGTCGCGGGCCATCGTCGGCAAGGCGATCTGGGAACGCCGCTTCACCGTCGCCGAGGGGGTCGCCCATGCCCGCGGCTAGGATCATTCCATGTCTCGACGTCGCTGACGGACGCGTCGTGAAGGGCGTCCGCTTTCGCGATCACCGCGACGTCGGCGACATCATTGAACATGCGCTTCGGTATCGCGACGAAGGTGCGGATGAATTGGTGTTCTACGACATTACGGCTAGCGCCGACGGTCGGAGCGTCGACCTTGCGTGGATCGAGCGGGTGGCGGCGGTCATCGACATTCCGTTTGCAGTCGCCGGCGGCATTGCGTCGGTCGAGACGGCGCGGGACGTCCTGTCCGCCGGCGCCGACAAGGTGAGCGTCAATTCTCCTGCGCTGGAGCGGCCGCGGTTGCTCGCGGAACTCGCCAGCGCGTTCGGACGGCAATGCGTCGTGCTGGGCATCGACAGCCTGATCGACGACGACGGGACGCTCATCGTGAAGCAATATACGGGGCGTCCTGAATCTTCGCGTAGCAGCGGTCGTCAGACGATAGCCTGGGCGGTTGAAGCTGCGAGCCTTGGCGCCGGAGAGATAGTGCTGAACTGCATGGACCGCGATGGCGTTCGTGCCGGATATGACTTGGTCCAACTGAACGCTTTGATCGCTGCGGTCGACGTCCCGGTGATCATCTCCGGCGGGGCAGGGGAGATGACTCACTTTGCTGACGCTTTTCGGTCAGGCGCGAGCGGGGCCTTGGCCGCGTCGGTGTTTCATGATCGGCGGATCGCGATCGGCGATCTGAAGAATTACCTCAGTTATGAGGGTGTAGAGGTGCGGCGATGATTGAACCGAAGGACCTTGCCTGGGACCGGATGGACGGGATGCTTCCGGCTGTTGTGCAGCATGCCGACAGCGGCGAGGTGCGAATGGTCGGCTACATGAACCGCGCGGCGTTGCAGGCGACGATCGACGAGGGTTTCGTCACCTTCTTCAGCCGGTCGCGCCAGTCCTTGTGGCGCAAGGGGGAAAGCAGCGGCAACACGCTTGCCGTCGTCGATATCAGCACCGACTGCGATGGCGATGCGCTGCTCGTGACCGCGCGTCCGGCTGGCCCGACCTGCCACACGGGGACGTCGTCCTGCTTTGGCGAAGATCTTGCGCCGGGCACGGGCTTTATCGCCGAACTCGAGCATCGCCTGGTCGAGAGAGGGCGCGCGGATCCGGCCGACAGCTACACCGCCCGACTGTTGGCGGAAGGGACGAAACGCCTCGCCCAGAAGGTCGGCGAGGAAGGCGTGGAAACTGCTCTCGCGGCCGTGGCCGGCGACGATGCCGAAGTCGTCAGCGAGGCCGCCGACCTCGTCTATCATTTGACCATCCTGCTGCAGTCGCGCGGACTTCGCTGGCAGTCGGTGGTCGACGAACTGCGAACGCGTCACGCCGCAAGCAAGGCGACCGCTTCGTCGTAAAGTTCGCGTGTCGCGGCGGCGAGGATGCGGCCATGGTCCCAATCGGAACCCCCCGACCAGTCGCCGATCGCTCCGCCGGCGCCGCGCACCACTGCGACGAGTGCGTCGAGGTCGAAACGCTTCAGCCCGCTTTCCATGACTAGGTCGATCCCGCCGGTCGCCACACGCGCATAGGCCATCGCATCGAGGCCGAAACGCGCGACCAACGTCGCTCGGCGCAACCGTTCGAAATCGTTGAACTCGTCGGACGAAAACAGATTCGGATCGGTCGTGGACAAGCGTGCCGACCGAAGGTCTCGGCAACCGCTCGTGCGGGAAGCGACTCCGTTGCGAAGCGTCGTGCCATCGATGGCGATGAGGCGCTCGTCGAGCGCGGGGAGGTCAATCATCCCGGCGACATGCTCGTCATCCTCGATCACGCCGACCAACACCGCCCAGCTCGGCAGATCGCAGATGAAGGCGCGGGTCCCGTCGATTGGGTCGAGGCTCCACGTCCGCCGCGCTCCTTGTCCGGTCCAGCCAAACTCTTCCCCAAGCATCGCGTCGTCGGGAAAGGCCTGCTGGATCGAGGTGCGCATGGCCTGCTCGATGGCGCGATCCATCTTCGTGACCGGGTCGAACAGGTCGCTGCCCTTGTCTTCCCATCGCCCTGTGCTGACGTCCGTCAATTGCGATCGGGCGACGGAGCCGAGTTGGTCGAGAAAGTCCTTGGAAAGCGTCATGCCGTTCCTGTGGCAAAGGAGGGGCGCTCCGCCAAGCTCCTAATGGCGACGGACAGGATCGCCGCGGCCGCGCGCAATCCATGTTGCCAGCCTTGGCAAAGCCCTTAAACAAGGGCGCTGAAGCCGCCTCCTTCGACTTGGAGGCCAAGGGGGAACTTGCGACATGGCCATGGCACCGTCCGGCATCGACACGACTTCGAGCAGCGATCCCGTTGCGCCGGCAAGCGATGCGGGGCACATCGATGCGCCTGATCTTCGCTATTTCGTCATGGCGCTGTTCTTCATCTTCGGCGGCATCACCAGCCTCAACGACGTGATCCTGCCCAAGCTGAAAGAGCTCTTCACGCTCAATTACACGCAGGCGATGCTCGTCCAGTTCTGCTTCTTCACCGCCTATCTCGTCATCGGCATTCCCGGCGCGCAGCTCGTCAAGAAGATCGGGTACATGCGCGGTGCGGTTGCGGGCCTACTGACCATGATGGTCGGCTGCCTGCTCTTCATCCCCGCCTCGCAAACCGCAACCTACGGCCTGTTCCTCCTCGCGCTGTTCGTGCTCGGCAGCGGGATCGTCATCGTGCAGGTTGTTGCCAATCCGCTGATCAGCCTGCTCGGGCCGGCGAAGACGGTGCATAGCCGACTGACCTTTGCGCAGGCTTTCAACAGCCTTGGTACCACCGTTTTCCCGATCGTTGGCTCGGCGCTGATACTCGGCGGGCTTGCCGCCGTATCGGCCAACGAATTATCGGGCGCCGAACTCGACGCCTATCGCACCGCCGAAACCAGCGCGATCGTCAGCACTTACTTCGGACTTGCCGTGGCACTGGCCGTGATCGCGGGCGTCGTCTTCATGTTCCGCAACCGCCTGAAGGGCGAGCAGCACGTCAAGGGCCACCCGCTCGCCGGCTTCGAACTGCTGAAGCGCAGCCGCTTCGGCTACGGCGCGCTCTGCATCTTCCTTTACGTCGGCGCCGAAGTCGCGATCGGGTCGCTGATCGTCAATTATCTGATGCAGGCGCACGTCCTGAACCTTTCCGACGGCGAGGCTGGAAAGCTAATCGCTTACTACTGGGGCGGTGCGATGGTCGGCCGCTTCATCGGCTCCTACTTCCTGCGCATCTTCAGCCCGGGCAAGATCCTCGCTTTCGTGGCAATCGGCGCGACCGCGCTGATCCTCATCTCGGCCAACACCACCGGCGAACTGTCGGCCTACAGCCTGCTTGCGATCGGCCTGATGAATTCGATCATGTTCCCAACGATCTTCAGCCTGGCTTGCGAAAAGCTGGGGTCGCGGGCCGCCGACGGGTCGGGGATCATCAACATCGCCATCTTTGGCGGCGCAGTGATTCCGCTGCTGACGGGCATGCTCGCCGATGCCAGCGGAAGCCTGGCCTTCGCGCTGATCCTGCCGGCGATCTGCTACATCATCATCGCCGGCTTCGGCATCTTCGCTCGCCGTCCGGAAACGCGCGAACTGGCCTGACCGTCGGTCAGAACCAGAAGCGCACCCCGGTCAGCAGGCTCCACTCGGTCGGCTTGTCGCCCTCGTCGCGCAGGTAGCGACGAGTGGCCCCGAACGATCGCCGAACCTGCGCCCCGACATAAGGCGAAAACTCGCGCCGGATGTCGTAGCGCAGGCGAACACCGACCTCCGCGTCGCTCAGCCCGGCACCGACGCCGATCTCACGGCTGCTTTGCGCCGCCAGGTTGATCTCGGCGCGCGGCTGCAGGATCAGGCGCTGGGTAATGCGCTGGTCGGTGCTGGCCTCCGCGCGGGCCATCAACTCTCCCTTGTTCGACAGGAACAGCGATCCCTCGACCTCGAACCAGCCCGGGGCGAGGCCCTCCAGGCCCGCCACCGCAAAGGTGCGCGAGGGATTGGGCAGGATGTCGTGGCGAAGGCCGGCCTGGAGATTGAAGTAGGGCCCGATGGCGCGGCTGTAGAGCACCTGGACTTCGACCTTCTCCAACGACTTGCCGAAGGCGCCTTCACCCTCGGACTTGACTACGACCCGATTGATGTCGCCGCCGGTCCATCCTTCGAGGTCCCACTCGAACCCGGCGTGGCCATTCCCGAACTTGGCTTCCGCTTTGTCGATCATCAGGTGGCTGAACGTCTGCCCCCCATGGAAGTGATCGAGATGATGCCGACCCATATCCATCGCCGACTTGCCAAAAATGGCGTCGGCGGCGCGGTCGGTCGGGACCGGGGGAGGAGGCGCATTGCCCGCAGGGAGGTCGGTCCCGCTCGGCGAAGTTTCATCTAGCAGGATGATCTCCTCGGTCGCCGGAGGCGGCATGGCGGACATGTCATGTCCTGCGTGCGGATCGGTCACTGGCTCGGCTTTCGGCGCTGCCTTCCTGGGTGCCGCTTTCTTCGGTGCCGCCTTCTGCGTGGAAGCCTTCGGCGCAGGTGCCTTCTTCACGACGGGACGCTTGCGCGCGGGCGCCTTCTTGGCGGGCGCAGGCATGCTCATCCCGGGCATGTTGTGCCCTTGATGCTGCGCGAGCGCGCTGGAGGGCATGAGCGCAAGACTTGCGGCGGCGCCAAACAGCGCGATCGAGACGCGGGTCATTGGCCGGATCCTTCGCCGCCGCGGACGGTGACAACACGCATCATCCCCGCCGTCATGTGATAGAGGTTGTGGCAGTGGAACGCCCAGTCGCCGATCGCGTCCGCGGTCAGATCGAAACTCATCTTGCCGCCCGGCGGAACATTGACGGTGTGCTTGCGCGGCGCGTTCGCGCCATGACCCGTGACCAGTTCGAAGAAATGGCCATGCAGGTGGATCGGGTGCGGCATCATCGTGTCGTTGATGAGATTCACGCGAACGCGCTCGTTCAGGCGGAAAGGGATGGGATCGGCGGGCTCGCTCATCTTCACTCCGTCGAACGACCACATGTAGCGCTCCATGTTTCCGGTCAGGTGGATGTCGAGCGATCGCGACGGCGCCCGCACGTCGGGATTGGGGGTGAGCGCCATGAGGTCGCGATAGACCAGCACGCGGTGGCCGAGCCCTTCGAGGCCGACGGGCGGCTCGCCGGTGCGGTCGGTCGGCATCGGCGAAATGGTCTGGACGCCGGGATCGTCGCGAACACCGGGGGCCTTGCTGAGATCGCGCATGTCGTGGCTCATCCCGCCCGCGCCATGATTCATTGCGGTTGCTGTGGGAGAAGCGCCATGACCCATGGCGGCATGGTCCATCCCATGCTCCATGGCCGCGTGATCGACTGGTCTTGTCGTGCCAACCGCGCTGGTCGTCGCGGGTCCGGCCCAGCCGCTGAGCCTGGCAAGATTGCGTGAAGCATTCTGCTCGGCGGAGGGATCCGGGCCGCGCGCGAGTTCGGGCGCGGGCGTTTCGCCCATCGCCATGCCGCCATGATCCATTCCGCCCATGCCCATGTCGCGCATCGTCAGCAGCGGGCGCGGGCGGAGCGGCGGCACCGGCGCGGACATTCCCGCGCGGGGCGAGAGGGTAGCGCGGCCGAGGCCCGATCGATCAATCGATTCGCTGATGATCGTGTAGGCGCGGTCGCCCGGGGTCACGATCACGTCGTATGTCTCCGCGACCCCGATCTGGAACTCGTCGACCGCGACCGGGCGCACGTTTAGCCCGTCGGCGGCGACGACGGTCATCGCCAGGCCGGGAATGCGAACGTTGAAGTTGGTCTGCGCCGCCGCATTGATGATCCGAAGCCGCACGCGCTCCCCGGCGGTGAACAGGCCGGTCCAATTTTCGAACGGGCCATGGCCGTTGATGGTGTAGGTGTAGGTCGAACCGGTGACGTCGGCGACGTCGGCGGGGTCCATCCGCATCATGCCCCACTCGCGCCGTTCCTTCGCGGTCAGGTCACGCCCGGCGAGCAGGCCCGACAGCGTCAGCCGCTGATGATTGAAATAGCCGCCGCCCATCTGCTTGAGCTTGGAATAGATTGCCGCGCCCAGCATCGGGCTGTGATCGGACAGCACAAGCACATGCTCGCGATCGAAGGCGACCGGATCGGGGCCGGCGGGGTCGATCACGATCGGCCCGTAAAGGCCGTCCTCTTCCTGGTAGGCGCTATGGCTGTGGTACCAGTAGGTGCCCGACTGGACGACGTCGAAGTCGTAGGTGAAGGTCGATCTCGGCATGATTCCGGGAAAGCTGACCCCGGGAACGCCATCCATCGCGAACGGGACAAGAAGCCCGTGCCAGTGAATCGAGCTTTCCTCGTTCAGCCGGTTGTCGACGCGCAGGCGGACGCGCTGGCCCTCGCGGAGGCGGATCAGCGGGGCGGGGACGGTGCCGTTGACCCCGACCGCGCGGCTGACCTTGCCTTCTACTCGCACCGAGACCTTGTCGATCGTCAGCGCGATGTCATTGCCAGCCAGCGTCGGCAGCGGACGCACGATCCCGGCGGAAGTCGGTTGGGCCCAGGCGGGCATGGTCGCGACGATTCCGCCGCCAAGCGCGGCGGCACGGAGGAAGTCGCGTCGCGGAAGCGCGAACAAATGGGTCATTGAATCATCGTCCTTCATCGCCGGTCACCGGCGGAGGAAACATACAGATTGGAAAACGCCGAAGCGTGCCGGTCTAACCCAGTCGTGGAGGTGGGGTCGGCAGCTTCGCCGTGAAGACGGGGCCAAGGCTGCTTGTCACTGGCCGTACCGCCAACCGCTCGAACGCCACCACATCTTCCGCATGCTCGTCGGTCGTCGCCGGCAAGCCGGGCGCCATCGCAATGCAGCAGTCCTCGCCGGATGACCGGGAGGGAGCGGACTGCTCGTCTGCGCCGCCGCAATGATCGATCGAGGCCGCCTGCGCCGGCTGAGCGCTGGGGCTCATCGCCATGGCGCCGCCCGTGGCGAGCAAGGTCGAACCGAGCGCCACCATCAGGGCGAGCAGCATCAGGAGAAGGGGGCGCGTCGACACACTGCGCATATGCCGGTTGCGATCGCCGAGTTCAATGTCAGTCAGTAATTGCAGTCCGCCCGCGTGCGTGCAAAGTCGAGGCATGCGCGACGCCAGCGATTTCGAACGTCAGACCGACAGCGGTTCGCTCGCCGAAGCGTTGCAGCGTGTAGGTCAGGGCGACCGGGAGGCGTTCCGCCAAGTCTATCTTCGCACCTCCGCAAAGCTTTTCGGCGTCTGCCTTCGTATCTTGGGCAATCGCACCGATGCGGAGGGTACGTTGCAGGACGTCTACGTCACGGTCTGGCAGAAAGCAGGCGGATATGATGCCGCCAAGGCAAGCCCGATCACGTGGCTGGCGACGATCGCGCGCAACAAGGCGATCGACCGCATCCGCAAGCGTCGCGACACGCGGCCGATGAACGACGACGATTTGCAAGTCGCCGACGAGACGCCTGGCGCCGCCGCGCTGATGGAGATGGGCGAGGTCAATCGCCGGCTCGACACCTGCTTGCAGGAACTCGACGACGAGCAGGCGGGCGCGATCCGCCGCGCCTTCTTCGGCGGGACGACTTATGCCGAGTTGGCGCAGGCCGACGGCCTTCCGCTCGGGACACTGAAAAGCCGAATTCGTCGCGGCCTGAGGCGATTGAAGGAATGTTTGCAGCGATGAGCGCCGACGATCCCGAACGCGACCTGCTCGCCGCCGAACTGGCGTTGCGGCTGCTCGACGGACGCGAGCTCGAGGAAGCGCGCGCGCTGGCCGAGCGCGATCCCGACTTCGCCCGCGAAGTCGCGGCCTGGGACGAGCGCTTCGCACCTCTGTTCGATCGGATCGAAAGCGTCGAGCCCGATGCATCGGTGTGGTCGCGGATCCAGGCGGCGATCGGCGGCGACAGGGTCGACGGGATGGAAGGGCCGACCGTCGTCGCGCTTAAGCGCCGCGTGAAGCTGTGGTCGAACGTGGCGCTCGCTGCGAGCGCGGTGGCTGCCGCCTTGGCGGTGGTCGTCGTGCCAGGACTCATCCGTCCGGAACCGACGGTACCGATCGAGCAGCCAGCGGCCCAGCCGACTGCGCCGACGATGCTTGCCAAGGTGATCAGCGAGGACCGTGCCACCGCCTATGTCGTGACGGTGGATTCCGATCATCGCTCGATGATGGTCATGCCCGCCGTCGCCGCCGCGCCGGAGGGACGTGTCCACGAACTGTGGCTGATCGGGGGCGATGGCGTGCCGCATTCGCTCGGCCTCATCGACACTGCCACACCGACGCGCATCGCGGTCGCGGCGCCGTTGGCGAACGCGATGCGGGCGCAGGACACGATCGCCGTGACGGTCGAGCCGCCGGGCGGTGGGCCGGGCGGGAAACCGAGTGGCGCGCCGATCGCCGCGGGACCGCTCGCCAACATTTGATCGACGAACTTTCGGCAGGCATCCGTCCACGGACCTGATGCGTAGCTTTGCGGACCCTCACGATGATGGGGGACCGAACAACAAAGGGACGCGAACCATGATCTATGCACTTCGGAACGGAGCAACGATGTTGCTGGTGAGCGTATCGCTCGCCGGTTGCATGGGAATGTCGGACACCGCCACCGCCCAATCGGCCAGCGCCGACGGAACGGTGATGGTCGGCGGCGCCGCCATGTACCCGACCAAGAACATCATCGAGAATGCCGTCAACTCCGCCGACCACACGACGCTGGTCGCCGCGGTCAAGGCTGCTGGCCTTGTCGAGACGTTGTCGGGCCCGGGTCCGTTCACGGTCTTCGCGCCGACCAACGCGGCGTTCGCCAAGTTGCCGGCCGGCACGGTCGACACCCTGCTGCAACCGGCCAACAAAGCAATGCTGACGTCGGTCCTGACCTACCATGTCGTTCCCGGCCGAGTCAGCGCCGCCGACCTGGTGGCTCAGATCCAGGCGGGCGGAGGCAGGGCGTCGCTGACCACGGTCAACGGCGGCACGCTGACCGCGAGCATGATGGGCGATCGCGTCATGCTGACCGACGCCAAGGGCGGCATGAGCCACGTTACGCAGGCCGACGTCTTCCAGTCGAACGGCGTGATCCACGTCACCGACGCAGTTTCGCTTCCGGGCTAAGGCCCCTTTGCCCGGATAGGGCGTCGCGGTTCGTGCCCTCGACCGCGACGCCCGCACCGGTATTAGGCGATGCTTCGCGAGATCAGTTCTTTCATGATTTCGCTGGTGCCGCCGTAAATGCGCGCGACGCGCGCATCGCGCCACAGCCGCGCGATCGGATATTCGTTCATGTAGCCGGCGCCGCCGTGAAGCTGCAGCGACCGATCGCACGCATGCCATTGCATTTCGCTGTGCCAAAGCTTCGCCGCGCTCGCTTCGGCAGGCGTCAGCTTGCCACGAATGTGACGCGCGATCGCCCAGTCGAGATGCGCCCAGCCGACCTGCAGCCGGGTCTTGAGGTCGGCCAGTTCGAAGCGGGTGTTCTGGAAATCGGCGATGCGTTTGCCGAAGGCCTTGCGGTCGGTCGTGAACTTGACCGCTTCGTCAAAGGCGCGCTGCGCCGCCGCCTGGCATTGGACGGCGATCGACAGACGTTCTTGCGGAAGCTGCTGCATCAGCATCGCGAAGCCGCCGTTCTCCGCCCCGAGCAACCGGTCGGCGGGAAGCTTGACCTCGTCGAAGAAGAGTTCGGACGTGTCGTTGCCGTGAAGCCCGATCTTGTCGAGGTTGCGGCCGCGGGTGAAGCCTTCGTCGCCTTCTTCGACCAGGAACAGCGACAGGCCGCGCGCGCCGCCTTCCTCGGTCGTCCGCGCAGCGACGATGACCAGGTCGGCGCTCTGGCCATTGGTGATGTAAGTCTTCGAACCCGACAGTCGCCAGCCATTGCCGTCGCGCCGCGCAATGCTGCGGATTCCTTGCAGGTCGCTTCCCGCGCCGGGTTCGGTCATCGCGATGGCGGTGATGCGGGTGCCGTCGACCATGCCGGGCAGGTAGCGCCGCTTCTGCTCCTCGCTGCCGTAGTGGACCAGATAGTCGGCGACGATGTCGGACTGGAGCGTGAAGCCCGCGGCCGATCCCAGGTAGCTCAGCTCCTCTCCGACGATGGCGTTGAACGCGAAGTCGAGACCGAGCCCGCCATAGGACTCGGGAACCTGCGGGCAGAGCATTCCGGCAGCGCCGACTTTCTCCCACGCGTCGCGCTCGACAATCCCGTCGGCCTCATGCGCGTCGAGCCGAGGGGCGATGACGTCGCCGAGCACGCGGCGGACGGTGTCGCGGAAGGCGTGGTGATCGTCGTCGAAGATCGGACGGTCGGCGGATTCGATCATGGGCGCGGTCCTTAGGTTCACAAAGGTCGTGGAGTTCGTGCACTTTTTGGGGCGGATTTGCGAACTTAAGGAATTCGGGCCGCCATTCTCCGGCTGCGCCCGATGCTAGGCGATCGAGCGCGCGATAGGACAGCATTTTCTTGGCGGCTGGCGATGGCCCCGTTAGCGTGACGTCATGGCTGGACCGCTGACCGGATATACGATCGTCGAAATGGCAGGGCTTGGGCCGGGACCGTTCGCGGCGATGATGCTTGCCGACCATGGCGCGACGGTGATCCGCGTCGAGCGCAAGGGAATGATCGGGGTGCCGGGCGACCCGCTGCTTCGCAACCGCAAGTCGATTTCGCTCGACCTGAAGCGCGAGGAATGCCGGGCGATCGTGCGCAAGTTGGCGGCGACGGCGGACGGGCTGATTGAAGGGTATCGGCCGGGCGTCATGGAGCGTCTGGGGCTGGGGCCGGACGAGCTGATCGGCGCCAATCCCCGATTGGTCTATGGGCGCATCACGGGCTGGGGCCAGCATGGGCCGCTGGCGACCGATGCCGGACACGACATCAACTATGTCGCGCTGAGTGGGCTGCTGCACGGGATCGGCCCGGCGGAGCGGCCGGTCGCACCGGTCAATTATCTTGGCGACTATGGCGGCGGCGCGATGATGCTGGCGTTCGGGATGGTCGCGGCGCTGCTCGAGGTTGCCAAGAGCGGCAAGGGGCAGGTGATCGACGCGGCGATGACCGACGGGACCGCGCTGCTGGGCACGCTGACTTACGGCATGCGCGCCGCGGGGCTGTGGCGCGACGAGCGTGAGGCGAATCTGCTCGACGGGGGCGAGGCGATCTACGGCGTCTATCGCTGCCTCGACGGCAAGTTCCTGAGCATCGGCGCAATCGAGCCGCAGTTCCAGGCGGCGCTGTATCGCGGGCTCGCGCTCGCGCCGGGATCGGGCCGCGAGGAGATTGCGGCGGTGATCGCGCTTCGAAGTCGCGACGACTGGGCGGCACATTTTGCAGGCACCGACGCGTGCGTGGCGCCGGTGCTCGATCTTGGCGAAGCGCCGGTCCATCCGCACAATATCGCGCGGCGCACGTTCCTGGACATCGACGGGGTGTTTCAGCCCGCGCCCGCGCCGCGATATTCGGGCACGCCAACAGTGCGCCCCGATCCGCCGCGACGCGAAGGCGAGGATGGCGCGGCGATCCTGGCCGAGCTTGGCTATGACGAGGCCGCGATTGCCGACCTTCTGGAGGACCGACGCTGAACCCGCTGTACGAAACGATGGACACGAGCGTGTTCGAGCGAATGTCGCTTGCCGCCGCCAAGCATGGGGCAGTCAATCTGGGGCAGGGGTTTCCCGACTTCGGCTGGCCCGAGGAAATTCTCAACGCGGCCGCGAGCGCGGTGCGCGAGGGGTCGAACCAATATGCGCCGTCGCGCGGGCTTCCAACGCTGAGGGACGCGGTCGCCGATCATTACGCGCGGCACCACGGCGTGACGATCGACGCCTCGCAAGTGTGTGTAACGAGCGGCGCGACCGAAGCGTTGGCGGCAGCGATCCTGGCGACGGTCTCGCCGGGCGACGAAGTGGTGCTGATGACCCCCGCTTATGACGCTTACGCACCATTGGTGCGGCGCGCAGGCGGAGTTGTCAGGGAGGTCGCGCTTCTGCCGCCGGAATGGCGGATCGAACAGGCTGCCCTGGAAGCGGCGATCACGCCGACAACGCGCGCAATTATCCTCAACAATCCGCACAATCCGACGGGACGATTGTTCGATCGCGAGGAGCTGGAAGCGGTCGCGGCGGTGGCGCGCGCGCACGACCTGATCGTGATTTCGGACGAGGTGTGGGAGCATATCCTGCTCGACGGGCAGGAGTTCGTCCCGTTCGCCTCGCTCCCCGACATGGCGGAGCGGACCTTCAAATGCGGATCGGCGGGAAAGATCTTTTCGCTGACCGGCTGGAAGATCGGGTGGATGATCGCGGCGCCCGAGCTCGCGACGCTCGGCGCGCGGGCGCACCAGTTTCTGACCTTCGCATCGGCGCCGAACCTGCAGGCGGCAGTGGCGTTCGGATTGGCGGACGGCGATGCTTGGCTGTCGCCGATGCGGTCGCGATTCGCGGCGGCGCGCGACCGCATGGTGGCGGGGCTGGAAGCGGCGGGCTTTGCGGTGTTGCCGAGCGCGTCGACCTACTTCCTGTGCGTCGATCTCGCTGCGTCCGGGATCATGGTCGACGACGAGACCTTCGCGAAGCGCGCGGTCGCAGAGGCCGGCGTCGCGGTCGTGCCGCTGTCGCCGTTCGCCGACGACCGGAAGCCCGACCATCTGGTTCGGCTTTGCTTTGCAAAACAGGATATGACGATCGATGCGGGCGTGGCGGCGATGGCGCGCGCCCGGGCGCTGTTCGTCTAGGCGGCGAGCGCTGGCCAGCGCTCCTGCCACTCGGCGTTCCACGGAACGAGCGCGGCGGGCTCCAGCGGGCGGGCGAGGAAATAGCCCTGCGCCACATCGCAGCCGAGCGAGCGCAACAGGCGTAACTGGGCCTCGGTTTCGACGCCTTCGCCCGTGACGGTCATGCCGAGGCCGTGCGCCAGGTCGATCACCGATTTGACGATCAGCGCGCTGTCCTTCGACGTGGTGGCGTCGTCGACGAAGAAGCGGTCGATCTTGAGTTCGGTGAAGGGCAGTTGGCGAAGCTGCATCAGCGTCGAATAGCCGACTCCGAAATCGTCGATGGCAAGGTCGATGCCCTTGATCCGGAAGCGGGTCAGCGTGTCCATCAGGTTGATGAGTGACTGGGTGGAGCCCTCGGTCAGCTCTAGCACGAGGCGATTTGTCGGCACCTCTAGCGCGCGGCACATTTTTTCGACCAAGTCGGGAAAATCGAGCTCATTGAGGCTGAGCGCGCTGATGTTGAAGGCGAGGCGGGTGTCGAGGCCCTGCTCGCGCCAGCGATGCCACTGGCGAAGCGTGGTATCGAGCCCCCAGCTCGTCAGCTGGTCGATCAGGCCATATTGCTCGGCGAGCGGCACGAAGCGCGCGGGCGGGACGGGGCCGAGCTCCGGATCTTCCCACCGCACCAGCGCCTCGACGCGGATCAGATTGCCGTCGGTCAGCGAGACCTTGGGCTGGTAGACCATCGTCAGTCGGCGGTTGATCAGCGCCCGCTCAAAGCCGTCGAGCAGCCCGAGGTCGGCGTGGGCGATCACGGGGTCAGCGTCGGCCTGAGCGTGGTGAACAGCACTTCAAGTTCCTCGAGCCGGGCGGGCTTTTCGATCGGGCCGACCATCGTCAAGCCAAGCGCCTCGCCAAGCTTGAACGCGCTTTCAAGGACGCGCCGGTCGAAGCCGGAGATGATGAGGACCGGATCGGTGAACTTCTCGGCCGCGAGGAAGCGGAGAAGCTCGACCCCGTCCATCCCGGGCATGCCGAGGTCGAGCGCGATCATGTTCGGCCGGTGAGCCAGGAAACGCTCGCGGAATTCGGCATCTTCCTCGGTGACGACGGGATGATAGCCGCACAGGCTGGCCGCGTCGGCGAGGAAGGCGGCCAAGGCCGGCTCGTCGTCGATCAGCAGCAGTTCGGGCTTCGTCATCCAGTTCCTCGTGTCGGCTTGCGCACATCCTCACAAACAGCTTTCGCAACGAGCGTCAAACGTCCGAAACCGGATTTTAACCTCGCCGACGGCATTGTGCCGGATTGACGCAGTTTTTGGTCGCTTATGGAGGGACTGACGCGATGTTCGGGACGCTGATCCGCCGCAGGCAAGCCGCGGCCAAGCCGGTCGTGGATGAGAATGTGGCGTTCGAATCGACGACGTTCACGTTGAGCACCGCCGTGCCCCGCCCAAGCGAACGGCGCGACGACCAGCGCGTGATGGCGATGCTGCGCGTGGCGAAGCTGATCGAAGCAAAGGGCCGCGAACAGCTGATCCGCGTGCGCAACGTGTCGGCCGGCGGGCTGATGGCGGAAATCGGCTTGCCGGTCGCGGTGGGCGATGAAGTCTCGATCGAAATCAGCTCGCAAAAGGTGCCGGCGACCGTCGTTTGGATCCGCGAAGGCACCGCGGGCTTCAAGTTCGAGCAGAATATCGACCTTGGCGAACTGCTGGCCGGGCGCAAGCAGCGGCTCGGCTTTCGGCCGCGGCCGCCGCGGCTCGACGTCGATTGCCGAGGCAACGTGAAGGTCGGCAGCACATACTACACGGTCGACGTGCAGGACATTTCGCTCGGCGGGATCAAGGTCGCGCCGATCGAGGAGTATTGCCTGGGCAGACAAGTCGTAGTGGTGGTCGAAAGCCTTCGCCCGATCCGCGGCGAGGTGCGCTGGTTCGCCGATCGCAAGGCGGGGATCGTGTTCGACGAGCCGCTGTCGTTTGAGGAACTGGCCGACTGGGTCGGCAAGCGGCTCGAGATGGCCACGCTGAAGGCCAGCATCAAGCGCTGATCTTTCAACCCGCGTCCACGCTTCCTATCTGTCGTTCGACACATCGAACGGAGTGAAGCGGACATGGCCAAGGAAATCGCAATCGTCGCCGGCGGGTGCTTCTGGTGCACCGAGGCGATCTACCTCGACCTTCAGGGCGTCGAAGCGGTCGAGAGCGGTTACATCGGCGGCGAGGTCGACAATCCCACCTACAAGCAGGTGTGCGGCGGCGACACGGGCCACGCCGAGGCGGTTCGCATCGAGTTCGACAATGACGTTCTGAGTTATGGCGACCTGCTCGACATCTTCTTTGCGACGCACGATGCGACGACGCTGAACCGGCAGGGCGGGGACGTCGGCACGCAGTATCGCTCGGCGATCTTCCCGCAGGACGAAACGCAGCGGGCCGAGGCCGAGGCGGCGATCGGGCGCGCGAACGAGGCGAATGACGAACGTGTCGTCACGACCATCGAACCGAACGCGCCATGGTATCCGGCCGAGGACTATCACCAGAACTATGTCGCGCGGACGGGGGCGGCGAACCCTTACTGCGTCGCGGTGGTAGCGCCGAAGTTGCAGAAATTTCGCAAGAGCTATCAGGCGCGGTTGAAGTCGGCGCAAGTCGTTTAGATTATTAGGAAGCCGGTACAGTTGGCCGTTAACGCTTTCGATTAATGGTACTTTGATTTCCCCGTTTTATTTGGCAGCACGTAGTTAGGCCGAGAATTTGCCAAGGCCATCCAAGGGGGGAATCAATGTACCTACGCTATTTCGCATGCGGACTTGTGTTCGCAGCCACGTCTCTTTCTGCTCAGACAATAGTTCTTCCGGCGACGACCGCGTCACCGAATGTAACCGTCGTCCAACAGCAAGTTGCCGGAAACATTTTGCGCGCTGGCGCACCCATTCCCGTGGCACTCTCAGAAGGGCTGACCACGAAAGGCAAACGCCTGAAGGTTGGCCAACGAGTTCAGCTTGAGGTTGCTCAGGATGTGCTTCTCAATGGCCGCGTTGTGATCCCGGCGCGTAGTCCAGTCGAGGGAGTGCTCACGGAAGTGCGCAACAAGGGCATGTGGGGCAAGTCGGGCGGAATTCATCTTCAGATCAAATCCGTCAATATTAATGGGACAAATATCCGTCTAACGGGCGACATGGACTCCCGTGGGGACACCGGCACTGCGGGCGTCGTGGGGGCGCTTGTCGTCATGCCGATAGCTGGTTTTTTCGTAACCGGGACCAGCGCAGAGATGCCGCTCAATATGCCTGGCCGAGCATTTCTCGATCAAGACATTGCGTTGCCGCCGGCCGCTTAATTCCGTGACCCGCTGAAAGTTAGCTTGCGGCTCAACTTGGCCTCGGCGGGACACCGCCGGGGCCTTTTCTATGTCCGCGGCGCGGCGGCTCTTTTCAGGCGGTCGCGGATGGCTTCGGCGATGCCGGGGCCGGGGATGGGGGCGACGGCGATGCGCGACGTTGAAGCGGCGTCTGCCTGGTGGAGCAGGTCGAACAGGCGGGCGGCGGCTTCGACTGGATCGCCGCTGGCGCTAAGCGACGCGTCGCCGGCGATGTCGCCGAAGCCAATCAGATATTCGTCGGGCTCCGCTTCGCTGACGTCGAGGCGGAGGGGCTTCGAGGGGGCGTAGTGGCTTTCGAGCTGGCCGGGGGCTTCGATCGTGGACGCCTCCGCCATCGGTGCATCGACCTCGATCGGGCCGCGGCGGAGCAGGCGGCGTGGGCCGCCGGTCGCGGCGACGATCGTGGATTCGATCCCCCGCTCGGTCGCGCCGCCGTCGATTATGAGCGCGATCCGGCCGTCGAGTGAGGCCAGCACATGTGCTGCGCGCGTCGGGCTAATGCGGCCGCTGGCGTTTGCCGACGGGGCCGCGAGCGGGCGGCCGCATGCGGCGAGCAAGGCCTGCATCGCCGGGTGAGCGGGAACGCGAAGCGCGATCGTCGGCAGGCCCGCGGTGACCAGTGCAGCAATCCCAGAGTCCGGGCGAAGCGGCACGACCAGCGTAAGCGGCCCCGGCCAATATTTGGCAGCAAGACCAAGCGCGGCTTCGTCGAATTCGCCGATTGCCTGAGCAGCGGCGAGATCGGGGACGTGGACGATCAGCGGGTTGAAGCTGGGGCGGCCCTTGGCGGCGTAGATGCGCGCGACGGCCTCGGAATTGGTGGCGTCGGCGGCGAGGCCGTAGACGGTCTCGGTCGGGACGGCGATGGGCTGTCCGGCCAGCACGAGGCGCGCGGCTTCTTCGATCGAGGCATCGTCGAAGGGAAGCACGCTCGTGTCGGCTGGATGCGCCATGGTCCGCCCGCTATAGCGCGGACCACACTTCAGCAAGGACGAACGCCCCATGAGCTTCACCGCCCCCATCCGCGACCAGCGGCTCGCCCTCAACACGGCGGTGCGGATCGGCGAGATCGAAGGTGCGCCCGAGGCCGACATGATCGAGGCGGTGCTGGAAGGCGCGGCGGCGTTGGCCGAAGGCGAGTTCGCGCCGCTCGACCGGATCGGCGACACGGTCGGCGCTCGCTGGGACAACGGCGTCGTTCGGATGCCCGAAGGTTTCCACGCTGCCTATCGCGCTTTCGTCGAGGGGGGCTGGATGACGCTGTCGGCTCCCGAGGATGCAGGCGGGCAGGCGCTGCCGTTCGCGCTGGCCGCGGCGCTGATGGAGAACCTCAACGCCGCGAACCTCGGCTTCGCCTTGCTGCCGATGTTGTCGATGGGCGCAATCGAAGCGCTGGAGCAGCACGGATCGGAGGAGTTGAAGCGCGACTATCTGCCCAAGATCGTCAGCGGCGAATGGCCCGCGACGATGAACCTGACCGAGCCACAAGCGGGAAGCGACGTCGGCGCGCTTCGATCGAAGGCCGAACCGGTCGGCGACGGATCGTGGCGGGTGAGCGGGACCAAGATCTACATCACCTACGGCGAGCATGACCTGGCCGAGCAGATCGTCCACCTCGTGCTCGCGCGGACGCCTGATGCGCCCGAGGGAACGCGCGGGATCTCGCTGTTCCTGGTGCCAAAGGTGCTTCCCGACGGAACGCCGAACGACGTTCGCTGCGTGTCGATCGAGCATAAGCTTGGCATTCACGCGTCGCCGACGTGCGTGATGAGCTATGGCGACCATGGCGGGGCGATCGGCTGGCTGGTCGGGCCCGAAATGGGCGGGATGCGCGCGATGTTCACGATGATGAACAATGCGCGGCTGAATGTCGGACTCCAGGGCGTTGGCATCGCCGAGCGCGCCACGCAGCGCGCGGTGGCGTATGCGATCGAGCGCAAGCAGGGGCAGCGCAATCGCCTGCCCGTCGCGATCGCCGATCACCCCGACGTTCGTCGAATGCTGCTTCGGATGCGCAGCCTCACGACGGCGGCGCGCGCGCTGGTTTATTATGCGTTCGGCGAGGTCGATCGTGGCGCGCGCGGAGACCCGGCATCGAAGCTTCGCGCGGAAATCATGACTCCGCTTGCCAAGGCGTGGGGGACCGACGTTGGCTGTGAGGTCGCCAGTCTGGGCATTCAGGTGCACGGCGGCATGGGCTTCATCGAGGAGACCGGCGCGGCGCAACACCTGCGCGACGCGCGGATCGCGCCGATTTACGAAGGGACCAACGGCATTCAGGCGGCGGACCTGGTCGGGCGCAAGCTTGACCTGGACGGCGGCCTGGCATTCGATTCGGTGATTGCCGACGTTCGCGCCGACACGCGCGACGTACGGCTCATCGCGCTGTCCGACGCAGTCGAAGTGGCGGCGGCGACATTGCGCGCATCGGCACCGGACGATCGGCTGGCGGGAAGCTATCCGTTCCTGACGATGACGTCGGTGCTGGTCGCCGGATGGCTGGTCGAGCGGCTGTCGCTGGATGAGGGTGCCGACGAGCGGACCAAGGCGGCGGCGGGCTATTTTCTGGCGGTGGTCGTGCCCGAGGCGATCGGCCTGGCGGCTGCGGCGGAGGAAGGCGCGGCGCTGCTCTACTCGGTGCCCGCCGAAGCGCTCGCTTAAGCGCTCGCGAGCAAGTCGGCGGGATCGATTCCGAGCCGCGCCATGCGGTCGCGGATCTCGGGCCACTCGCTCTTGATGAAGGAATCGCGCTGCGCGTGGCGAAGCCGTGCCTGCGCACCCGTGGCGACGAACATGCCGACGCCGCGCTTCACCTCGATCAGTCCTTCGTCCTGAAAGCCCTGATAGGCTTTCGCGACGGTGAGCGGGTTGGCGCCCTGTTCGGCGGCGAAGGCGCGGACCGAGGGCAACGGGTCGCCGTCGCCATAGCGGCCGGCAAGGATGGAATCGGCAATCACGTCGCGGAGGCGAACGTAAACCGGCTTTTCGTGGGGCACTCCGAGCGTCATGCTGTAACAATACAGCAAGGCGGATAAAGTTCAACCCTGAGGCGGGGTCCAGTTGCTCGCGATCGAGGAAAGTGCCGGGCGCGGACGCTCTTCGAGCGGCGCGCCGGGCGAACCGAAGAAGAAGAAGCCGGCAACTTCCTCGCCGGGCCGGCAGAAGGCATTACGGACTCGCGCCGAATAGGCGGCCCAGCCGGTGATCCAGCTGCCAACAAAGCCGAGCGCATGTGCGCCGTGGAGGAGGTTCATGCCGACCGCCCCGCACGACAGCCGCTGTTCCCATACGGGAATCTTATGTCCCTCGATCGGGCAGGACAGCAGAACGACGAGGGTCGGCGCCTGGTGCGCGAACTGGGCGGCCTTGGCGAAATGAGCGTCGCCGGCGGCGGGGTCGGATTCGGGGAGGGCGGCCGCAAGAAGCTTGGCAAGCGCCGCGCGCTGTTCGGCGGAGACGATCACGAACCGCCACGGGGTGAGCTTTCCATGGTCGGGCGTGCGCGACGCGATGGTCAGAATCTGGTCGAGCTGGTCGGGTGAGGGGCCGGGCGCGACCATCTCACGCGGGCGGCCCGAGCGGCGGGTGGCGAGAAGCGAGAGGGCGGACGAGCGGTCGTTGAGCAACATGCACACCCCTTAAGCCTGCAACCGGTTCGCAACAATCGGCTTCACATGGGCGATTCTGCCGTTAGGGTGCCGCCGCAATCATAACAGGTGCGCCCGACACGAGGCGCGCCACCACAGGGCGGAGTAGCCGAATGAAGGATATGGCAGTCTGGGTCGAAGGCGACTGGATCGCGGCAATCGCGGTCGTCGTTCTCGGCATCTTCCTTGCGATCGGTGGCAAGATCGCCATCCAGCAAGAACCCGAATTCGTGGGCCACCCTAAGGGCCTGTACATGCTGTTCTTCGCCGAAATGTGGGAGCGTTTCTCCTACTACGGCATGCGCGCGCTGCTGATCTTCTACCTGACCAAGCACTGGCTGTTCGCCGACGACAAGGCGAATTTGATCTACGGTGCCTACACCAGCCTGGTGTACATCACCCCGGTGCTCGGCGGCTATCTGGCCGATCGTTACCTGGGGCAGCGCAAGGCGGTGCTGTTCGGCGGCCTGCTGCTGGCGGCCGGACACAGCCTGATGGCGGTCGAAGGCGTCGGCGGGCAGAGCGACCCGACCATCAACGTCTTCTGGCTCGCGCTGGCATTCATCATCGTCGGCTCGGGCTTCCTGAAGGCCAACATCTCGGTGATGGTGGGGCAGCTCTACAAGCTGACCGACATTCGCCGCGACGGTGCCTACACCGTTTTCTACATGGGCATTAACGTCGGCGCCGCGCTCGGCACGATCCTCGTCGGCTATCTCGGCGAGACGCTGGGCTGGGGCTACGGCTTCGGACTTGCCGGCATTGGCATGCTCGCCGGTCTCGTCGTCTTCGTGCTCGGCAAGAAGGCGCTCAACGGCGCGGGCGAAGCGCCCGGGCCGCTGTCGAAGAGCAAAGAGTTCACGCTTTACGGCATCGGCGTCGCCGCGGTCGCAGTGATCTGGGGCCTCGTCCAGTATCAGGACGTCATCCAGACGCTGCTGATCATTTCGGGCGTCGGCCTGCTCGGTTACGTGCTGTTCCAAGCGTTCAAGCTCGACAAGGAACCGCGCGAGCGGATCTTCGCAATCCTGTTCCTGATCGCGCTCAACCCGATCTTTTGGGGCCTGTTCGAGCAGGCAGGCGGTTCGATGAACCTCTACACCGACCGCTTCGTCGATCGCGGCGGCGTCCCGGCGTCGATCTTCCAGTCGATCAACCCGATCTACATCATCCTGCTCGCCCCGATCTTCGCAGGCCTGTGGGTGTGGCTGGGCAAGCGCAATATGGAGCCGTCGGCTCCGGCCAAGTTCGGCCTCGCGCTTGCGCAGGTCGGCCTTGCCAACCTCGTCCTCGTGTGGGGCGCGTCGGCGGTCGGGATCGAAGCGATGACCCCGGTCATCTTCGTGTTCCTCTATTACCTGTTCGCCACCACCGGCGAGCTGTGCCTGTCGCCGGTCGGCCTCAGCGCGATGAACCGGCTGGCGCCGAGCTTCATGGCGTCGCTGATCATGGGTGCCTGGTTCTACATGACCGCGGTCGGCAACTTCGTCGCCGGCAAGATCGGTGAAGCCACCGGCGGCCATGACGGCGAAATGAGCAAGCAGGGCCTGCTCGACGTGTACGAGCTGTTTGGCTGGATCACGATCGGCATTGCCGTCGTCGTGCTGCTGCTGTCGCCGATCGTGAAGAAGTGGATGCACCTCGACACGCTGCAGGATCGCGACGATCTTGCCGGCAAGCAGGAAATCGGCGAGCCGCAGGCTGCCGGTGCGACCAACCTCGACCGCGAGACCCGCGCATGATGCGCGCGGCGGCGAGGACCCCCCTCCTTGGAGCGGCGGTCCTTGCCGCCGCTCTCGTCGGGGGATGCGCGACCGATAGCGGTCCCAAGTCACCCGGCATCCGCATCAACGCGGACCCATATCCTTCGACCTACGCCGCCTATCCGGGCGCGCCGACGCTGATCCGCGGCGCGACCGTGCTCGACGGCGAGGGCGGACGGATCGAGAACGGCTCGGTCCTGATTGCCGGTGGCAAGGTCGAGGCGGTCGGCGGACCCGAACTGGTGGCACCTGCGGGCGCGATCACGATCGAGGCACAGGGCCGCTACGTCACGCCCGGCATCATCGACGTGCACAGCCACCTTGGCGACTATCCGTCGCCCGGCACCCAATCGCACAGCGACGGCAACGAGGCGACGAGTCCGGCGCGGCCCGAAGTGTGGGCCGAGCATAGCGTATGGCCGCAGGACCCCGGCTTTACGCGGGCGCTCGCCAATGGCGGCGTGACTGCGCTCCAGGTTCTACCCGGATCGGCCAACCTCTTCGGCGGTCGCTCGGTCGTGCTGAAGAACGTGCCCGCGCGGACGGTGCAGGGAATGAAGTTCCCCGGTGCTCCCTACGGCCTGAAGATGGCGTGCGGCGAAAACCCGAAGCGCGTCTATGGGTCGAAGGGTCAGATGCCGCAGACCCGGATGGGCAACATCGCCTATGTCCGCGAGACGTGGATCCAGGCCAAGGCCTATGATGGCAAGTGGGACAAATATGAGCGCGACGGCGGCGCAATGCCCGAGCGCGATCTTGCCATGGAAACGCTCCGCGGGGTGCTCGACGGCGAAATCCTGGTGCACAACCACTGCTACCGCGCCGACGAAATGGCGATCATGATCGATGTCGCCAAGGAGTTCGGCTACAAGATCGCCAGCTTCCAGCATGGGGTCGAGGCGTACAAGATCGCCGACCTGATGCGCGACAACGGCATCTGCGGCGCGCTGTGGGCCGACTGGTACGGCTTCAAGATGGAAAGCTACGACGGCATCAACGAGAATATTGCGCTGACCCACAATGCGGGGGCATGCACGATCGTCCATAGCGATGACGCCAACGGGATCCAGCGCCTGAACCAGGAAGCGGCAAAGGCGATCGCGGCAGGGCGCCGTGCAGGCATCAACGTCAGCGAACAGGTCGCCTGGACGTGGCTGAGCTCGAACCCGGCCAAGTCGCTCGGCATCTTCGACCGGACCGGAAGCCTGAAGGCGGGCAAGATGGGCGACGTGGTGCTGTGGAACGGCAATCCGTTCAGCGCCTACACGCGCCCCGACAAGGTGTGGATCGACGGCGCCTTGCTGTTCGATTCGGCCAACCCGCGACTTCGCCCGGTGACCGATTTCGAGCTTGGCCAGCCCGGCGAAGGAGACGTGAAATGAACCGCCTCCTTCTCCTCACCGCCGCATTGCTCGGCAGTGCTTCGCCGCTCGCGGCGCAGACGGTCGCCATCACCAACGGCATCGTCGCCACCGGCGACGGCAGCGACCCGGTGCAGGGCGCGACGGTGATCGTGCGCAACGGCCGCGTCACTGCGGTCGGGCAGGGCATTGCGGTCCCCGCCGACGCCGAGGTGATCGACGCGAGCGGCAAATGGGTGACCCCGGGGATCGTCGCGGGCTTCTCGCGCCTTGGCCTGGCCGAAGTCGACCTCGGCGCGGACGGATCGGACGATACCGAAACCGGTGGAAGCCCGTTCAGCGCCGCGATCGACGTCGCCCCGGCGATCAACCCGCTTGCCTCGACGATCGCGGTCAGCCGCGCCGACGGCGTGACGCGCGCCATCGTGGCGCCGGTGGCGGGGCGGTCGATCTTCGGGGGGCAGGGCGCGGTGATCGACACCGGGTCGGACATGAACCCGATCCTTCGCGCGCGTGCCTTCCAGTTCGTCGAGATGGGCGAGAGCGGCGCAGCCAAGGCGGGCGGATCGCGCGCGTCGACGTTCGTCCTATTCCGCAACGCACTTCGCGAGGCACGCAACCTTGGCGGTGGCGGCGAAACCATTTCGGGGCGTGCCCGCGATCCGCAGCCGCAGACCGACGACGTGCCGTACGAGGAACAACAGGATCCGCGCCTGCTGGGCGCCGACATCCGTCGCGGTGACGATGCCCTGCTCAACCGCTTCGATGCAGCGGCGCTGGTGCCGGTTGTCCGTGGCCGGCAGCTGCTGCTGGTCCATGTCGAGCGGGCTGTCGATATTCTCAACGTCCTCAGCCTTCGACGCGAATTCCCGTCACTGCGGATCGCATTGGTGGGGGTGAGCGAAGGCTGGACCGTCGCCGATCGGATCGCGGCGTCGGGCGTGTGGGTGATCGCATCCGCGCTCAACGACTTGCCGGCCAGTTTTGAAATGCTTGCCGCGACCCAGTCGAACGTGGGCCGGATGCAGCGCGCCGGGGTCAAGGTTGCGATCGGGATGATCGACGACAACGACACGCGCTACGTCCGCAACCAGCGCCAATATGCCGGTAACCTCGTCGGCCTGTCGAAGGTGCCGGGCGCCGCAGGCGTGTCGTGGGGCGAGGCGTTTGCGATGATCTCGTCGCGTCCCGCCGAAGCGGTCGGGGTCGGTCGCGAGATCGGCACCTTGGCGGCCGGACGACGCGGCGATGTCGTCATCTGGTCGGGCGATCCGCTCGAACTGGCGTCGGCGCCCGAGGCGGTGTGGATCGACGGCGTTCGCCAGCCACTGGAGAATCACCAGAGCAAGCTGCGTGACCGCTATCGCAGCCTTGAGCGCGGCGTGCTGCCCGAGGTCTATCGCAAGTGACGGCGCTTGGCTGGCTAGCGCTGGCCAGTGCCGCCTTCGTCGGCACCCACTTCCTGATGTCGCACCCGTTGCGGCCGGCAATGGTCGGCGCGCTGGGCGAAAAGGGATTTGCCGGCGTCTACTCGGTCGTTGCGCTTGCCCTGATCTACGCGATGAGCCGTTCCTACGGTCCGGCATCGGAAGAAGCGCCGGCGATGCTGTGGAACGCGGGGCAGGTGGGCTGGATCGTCGGCAGCCTGCTGCTGTGGTTTGGCTCAATGCTGTTCGTTGGATCGCTGCGCAGAAATCCGGCCTTCCCGACACCGGGCAAACCGGTGAGGGAGATCGGCGCGGCGCGTGGCGTCTTCTCGATTACGCGCCACCCGATGATGTGGGGTTTCGCGGCGTGGGCGACGACGCATGCGATCGTCAATCCGACGCTTCCCAGCCTGACCCTGTCGGTCGCGATCGCGGTCCTCGCGCTGGGCGGCGCGGCGGGACAGGATGTGAAGAAAGAACGGCTGATCGGCGAGCCGTGGCGCGACTGGGAACGGCGGACCAGTTTCCTGCCGTTCGGACGCGGGCTGGCGATGCCCGACGGCTTCGCAGTGATTGGCGGGACTTTGCTGTTTCTGGCGGCGACCTGGGCGCATGGCGCGCTCGGTTATCGTCCGGCCGGGCCATGGGCCTTTTTCGCTTAACCCTTTTCAGGCTAAGCGAGAGACATGGGACGTAAATTCTTCGGTACTGACGGGATTCGCGGGCGCACCAATACCGCGCCGATGACGGCCGACACCGCGATGCGGGTCGGGCAGGCGGCGGGCGCGCATTTCCTTCGCGGCGATCACCGCCACCGTGTCGTGATCGGCAAGGACACGCGCCTGTCGGGCTATATGATGGAATCGGCGATGGTCGCCGGCTTCACGTCGGTGGGCATGGACGTCATCCTGCTCGGACCGATGCCGACTCCGGCGGTCGCGATGCTGACCCGCGAGCTTCGCGCCGACCTGGGCGTGATGATTTCGGCCAGCCACAACCCGTTCTTCGACAATGGCATCAAGCTGTTCGGCCCCGACGGGTACAAATTGAGCGACGCCGACGAAGTGGCGATCGAGGCGCTGCTGGAGGTCCCGGCGGGGCTGGTCGATGCCTCCAAGATCGGGCGTGCGAAGCGGATCGAGGATGCGCGCGGTCGCTATATCCACTTTGCGAAGTCGACCTTTCCCGACCAGCTTCGTCTGGACGGGCTGAAGGTCGTCGTCGACTGCGCGCATGGCGCCGCCTATCAGGTCGCGCCCGACGCGTTGTGGGAATTGGGCGCGGAGGTGGTGACGCTGGGCACCAAGCCCAACGGGACCAACATCAACGACGGCTGCGGTTCGACCTCTCCGCAGGTGCTGTGCGAAACGGTGGTCGCGTCGGGCGCCGATCTGGGCCTGGCGCTCGACGGCGATGCCGACCGTCTGATCGTTGCCGACGAAAAGGGCCGGATGGTCGACGGCGACCAGTTGATGGGGTTGATCGCGCTCACGCAGAAGCGCCGCGGCACGCTTCGCGGCGATGCGCTGGTGGCGACGGTGATGTCGAACCTGGGACTGGAGCGTCGGTTGGAGCAAGACGGCATTGCGCTGCTCCGGACGCAGGTCGGCGACCGCTACGTGCTTGAGGAAATGCGGCGGCGCGGCTGCAATGTCGGCGGCGAGCAATCCGGGCATATCATCCTCAGCGATCATGCGACCACGGGTGATGGGCTGGTCGCGGGACTGCAGATCTTGGCGGCGCTGGTCGAGAGCGGGAAGCCCGCGAGCGAGGTGCTGCATATCTTCGAACCGGTCCCGCAATTGCTCAAGAACGTGCGCTTCGCCGGCGGCACGCCGCTGGAAACCGACGGCGTGAAGGCGTCGATTGCCACTGCAGAGCGCGAGCTCGATGGACGCGGCCGGCTGGTCATTCGAAAGTCGGGGACCGAGCCGCTGATCCGCGTCATGGCGGAGGGTGACGATCCGGCGATGGTCGAGCGCCTCGTCGACGACATCTGCGCCGCGGTGGCGGCGGCATGACGACGGCCCGGATCCTCGTCATCGCGGGGTCCGATTCGGGCGGCGGCGCGGGTATCCAGGCCGACATCAAGACGATCACCATGCTGGGCGGGCATGCGATGACCGCGATCACCGCGATCACCGCGCAGAATACGCTCGGCGTCTCGGCGGTGCATTCGGTCCCGACCGAAACGGTGCTTGCGCAGATCGACGCGGTGGTCGGCGACATCGGCGTCGACGCGGTCAAGATCGGGATGATCGGATCGCCGTTCACCGCGCTGCACATTGCCGAGCGGCTTGCGGCGCTCGACGTTCCGGTGGTGTTCGACCCGGTGATGGTCGCGACGAGCGGCGCGACGCTGGCCGACGACGCCACGATTGCGGCATTCGGGCGGCTGATGGACGTGGCGACGCTGGCGACCCCGAATCTGCCCGAACTGCGCCGACTGTCGGGCGAAGAGGATGAAGTCGCGGGGGCGCTGAGCCTGGTGTCGAAGCATCGCTGCGCGGTGCTGATCAAGGGCGGTCACGAGGAAGGCGACGCGCTCGCCGATGCGCTGATCGAAGAGGATAATATGACCAGCTGGCAGGGCCAGCGGATCGAAACGACCAGCACGCACGGGACCGGGTGCACGCTGGCGAGCGCGATCGCCTTCTATCTCGGGTCGGGGCGCAGTCTCGCCTCCGCGGTCGAGCGGGCGCGGCTGTTTGTGCGGATGGCGCTCCACGAGGCGCCGGGATTGGGCAAGGGCCATGGCCCGCTGGGACAGCAGTCGGTGCGGCTCGACACCGGGCTTGGGCTTCGGCTCAACCAAGTGACGGTGACGGGCAAGGATTACGCCAAGTCGGTCGATTTTTATAAGCGGCTAGGCCTGAAGCAGATCGTGGACAGCCCCGAGAATCTCTACGCGCGGTTCGAAGCGGGGGCGGCGACCTTTTCGGTCCAGTGCGATCCAGAGGCCGAGATCGGCGAGACGGTCGCGGTCTACTTCGAGTGTGACGACCTCGACGAGCGGGTCGAGCGACTGGCGCGGTCGGGTCTGGCGTTTGAGCATGGGCCGCGGGGGCAGCCGTGGATGTGGCGCGAGGCGCGTCTTCGCGATCCGTCTGGCAATACGATCTTCCTCTACAAGGCGGGTGAGGCGCGCCGCTTCCCGCCGTGGCGGATGACCGACGCATGATCGCCCCAGCCCTTGTTGCAGGCGTCGACGAAGCCGGACGCGGGCCACTGGCGGGGCCGGTGGTCGCCGCGGCGGTGATCCTGTGCGGCAAGAAGATCCGCGGGCTTGCCGACAGCAAGATCCTCGACGCGGCGACGCGCGCCAAGCTGGCGCTGCGCATCCGCGAGCGCTGTCATGTCGGCGTCGGGATCGCCAGCGTCGCCGAGATCGACAGCCTGAACATCTTCCACGCCACGATGCTGGCGATGACCCGCGCGGTGGAAATGCTGTGCGCCGAGGTCGGATGCGACCCGGTCGAGGTGCTGGTCGACGGCAATCTGACCCCGCGCGGCCGGCGCGACGAATGGCGCTGGCCGTCGCGTCCGGTCGTGGGCGGCGACGCCAAGGTACGCGCAATTTCGGCGGCGTCGATCGTCGCCAAGCAGCATCGCGACGCGCTGATGATCGCCGAGCATGAGCGTGTCCCGCATTACGGATTCGCGCGCCACAAGGGATATGGAACGCCCGAGCATCTGGCTGCGCTTCGCACCCATGGACCGTGCGACCTGCATCGCCGGAGCTTTGCGCCGGTCGCCCGAGCACCGCTTTTCGCGGCCTGAGTCTTTCGAGTCACACCGCTAGGGATTGAGTCTGTCCTGGCATTCCGGACTCAACATCTTGTGTCCGGGCGTGGCCGGATTCCTTTTGTTCCGATCGGCGCAGAGCACTCCCGAAAACGCATCCGCTTGACCGCGAGTCCGGCGTGACTCATCCCCAAAAACGAAGAGGGGGATAGCCAGTCATGAACATGATCGTTCCGGTCACGGAGACACACGGGCGCTTGCGCCCGCGCACCAGTCCGAAGACCAAAACCCTTCCGCTCGACACAATCCTGCAGGGCGACTGCATCGCCGAGATGGCGCGCCTGCCCGACAAGTCGGTCGACATGATCTTCGCCGATCCGCCCTACAATTTGCAGCTTCAAGGCGATCTGTTCCGTCCCGAAGGCGGGCGCGTCGACGCGTGCGACGACGAATGGGACAAGTTCGACAGCCTGGCGACCTATGACGATTTCACCCGCGAATGGCTGGCAGAGGCGCGCCGCATCCTGAAGGATGACGGCACGATCTGGGTGATCGGCAGCTATCATAACATCTACCGGGTCGGGTCGCTGCTGCAGGACGCCGACTTCTGGATCCTCAACGACATCGTGTGGCGCAAGTCGAACCCAATGCCGAACTTCCGCGGCACCCGCTTCACCAACGCGCACGAGACGCTGATCTGGTGCGCGAAGGACGGGAAGGCGAAATACACCTTCAACTATCGCGCGATGAAGGCGCTTAACGACGACCTGCAGATGCGCAGCGATTGGGTGCTTCCGATCTGTGGCGGCGCCGAGCGCGCGAAGGACGAGGCGGGCGACAAGGCGCATCCGACGCAGAAGCCCGAATCGCTGCTGTATCGGATCCTGCTGGCGTGCACGAAGCCGGGCGACGTCGTGCTCGATCCCTTCTTCGGAACGGGGACGACGGGTGCGGTGGCGCGGCGGCTTGGGCGCAAGTGGATCGGGATCGAACGCGAGCCCAACTATGTGAAGGTGGCGCGGGCGCGAATCGACGCGACGCTGCCGCTCGACGAAAGCGCGATGACGGTGATGCCTGACAAGAGGTCGGCGCCGCGCGTGGCATTCGGGCTGCTCGTCGAAGGCGGCGCGGTGCCGCCAGGATCGACGCTGACCGACAGCAAGCGCCGCTGGAGCGCCGTTGTCGGGGCGGACGGGTCGCTGACGTGCGACGGCCACGCCGGGTCGATCCACAAGGTCGGCGCCGCGGTTCAGGGCGCGCCGTCGTGCAATGGCTGGACCTTCTGGAACATCGAGGAGGGCGGCAAGCTGATCGAGATCGACGTCCTGAGGCAGCGGCATCTGAAGAATTTGTGACGGTGACAGAACGGACGCTCCTCCGCCCGACGGGTTTCGTCGATTCGCCATTTGGGCACGACGGCAAGGTCGCGCGGCTCGCGGGCGGGCTCAACTGGTTCGCGAGTGTCGAGCTGATCCACGCCGACGGTGTGCGCGAACTGGTACCGGTCGAAGGGATCGAGGCGCGGCTCGACGAGGCGATGGCGGCGGACTGGGCGCGAATCCAGGCGCCTCGTGCAGCCTTGTCGCTGGGCGAGCGCGTCATTCGGCTCGACCAGCCGCAGGTGATGGGGATCGTCAACGCGACGCCCGATAGCTTCTCCGACGGCGGGAGCTACGCATCCGCTAACGAGGCCGCCGAGGCGGGATCGCGCATGGCCGCGGCGGGGGCGGCGATCGTCGACGTCGGCGGGGAATCGACCCGGCCGGGTGCGAGCGACGTCTGGGAAGGCGACGAGATCGAGCGGGTTCTTCCGGTCGTCCAGCGCCTCGCCGCGAGCGGGACTGCGGTGTCGATCGATGCCCGCAAGTCGGGCGTGATGAAGGCGGCGTGCGGCGCGGGTGCTGGCCTCGTCAACGACGTGTCGGCGCTGACCTGGGATCCGCAATCGGCGTCGGTCGTCGCGGAGGCCGGCGTTCCGGTCGTGCTAATGCATCATCAGGGCGATCCGCAGACGATGCAGGACGCACCGCGCTATCGCGATGTGCTGGTCGAGGTCTTCGAATGGCTCGAGGAGCGCGTTGCCGCCGCCGTCGAAGCGGGGATTTCCCGCGAGCACATTCTTGTCGATCCAGGCATCGGCTTCGGCAAGTCGGTCGCGCACAATCTGGAGTTGATGAATGGCCTTGCGCTCTTTCACGTCCTTGGCTGCCCGATCGTGCTGGGCGCGAGCCGCAAGCGAATGATCGGTGCCTTGTCCGGCGAGGCGCCTGCCGATCAGCGCCTTCCCGGGAGTCTGGCGCTGGCACTGAAAGCGGTCGAGCAGGGTGCGCAGATCGTTCGCGTGCACGACGTTCCCGAAACGGTGCAGGCGTTCAAGGTATGGCGCGGGCTTCGCGACGCGGCGCTGACTCCGCGCCTGGCTTGAACGCGACGACCATCGGGCCAAGCTCGGTAAAGGCGTCCATACGGTTCGATGCCGGATCCCACAGCGAACTCACCGATCCGTCGAAGTAGAGCGCGTTGCGGACGCCGAGGCGGTCACGCATGAAGCGCGCCAGACGACCGAAGGAGACGGCGTCGCTGCTGATGACGAACAGGGGTGTGCCCGCTGGTGAAATGCCGACACCATTGCGGACGTAGCGCGATACGCCGTCGGCTTCGAATGAGGGGTGAAGCTTTCCCGCGATGAGCAGCATTGGGCCCGATTGCGTTGCGAAGGCGATGTCAGGGGAAGGCTCGTACGCCTCGCTCGTGACAACTTCCGCCCGACCGTTGCGGCGCACCAGAAAAACGCCGTTCGGCATCAGGTGAAAATTGCCAAAGCCCTTGCGGCGGTTGATGGCATGTCGTTCGCGTCCATTTTCGATCAGCAGGCCGATGGCATCACCGCGATCGTCGAACATGCCGGCGTTCATCGCGAACGAGACGTCGGCGGCGCTACTGCCAAGTGTCGAGTGCAGGTCGGGAAAGGATCGCGAACCGCTTCGGATTTCGATCGTGGCTTTGCCGGGATTACAGACGACGAAGCCGCTGCCTTCGAACCGTTGTTCGGTACAGGCCGATACGGGCGGTGGCGGCGGACGTGCGTCGGGCGCGCACGCGGTCAGGAGCAGGACAAGCAGCAAGGCGCGCATGGCGCCGAGCTAGCCGGGTTCAGGCGGCGGTGTCGATGCCGAGTTCGCCAAGTTTTCGATAGAGCGTCGAACGGCCGATCCCAAGACGCCGCGCGACCTCGGTCATGCGCCCGCGATAATGGCCGATCGCCAGGCGGATGAGGTCGGCCTCAATCTCCTCGAGCGTGCGAAGATGGCCGTCCTGACGATAAAGCGTGACCTGCCCGCCGCCGCTCATCGCCGCCGCGGTAGGCACACGGCCGATGTCGGGTGCGCCGTCGCTTCTCCGACCGGTGAAGCGCGACTGGATGGCGATATGTGGAAAGGCGTCGACGCCGAGCGATCCGCCGTCGTTTGCGAGCGCGGCGCGGAATAGCACGCTGGCAAGCTGGCGCACGTTGCCGGGCCAACCGTAGCGCATCAGCACTTCGAGCGCGTCGTTGCCGATGGAGAGGCTGCGCATCCCCGGTTCGTCGGCGAAGCGCGCCAGGAAATGACGGACGAGGGCGGGGATGTCTCCGCTGCGGTCACGGAGCGCGGGCAGGGTGACCGTCGTCGACGACAGCCGCTCGGCAAGGACCGGGTCGAAGGTGTCGGGAAGCGGTCCGCCCGACGTCGCGATCACCCGCACGTCGACCGAATTCGATCCGTTGCAGCCGACTGGCCGGACTTCGCCCGTGGCCAGCACTCGGTCGAGACGGGCCTGGGTTTCCTTGGGCAGTGCGCCGACATCGTCGAGCAGCAGCGTGCCGCCGTCGGCGGACACCAGGCTTCCGACCCTTTCGGCAAAGGCACCCGGGAAGGCGCCCGGCACGTGGCCGAACAGGACGCTGTCGATGCTGTTGGCCGGGACCGCCTTGCAATCGAGCTGGACCAGCGGCCCACGAGCGCGAAGGCTGGCGTGGTGGATCGCGGTGGCGAAGGTCTGCTTTCCGGATCCGGCTTCGCCGACGATGAGGATGGGAAGCCGATTGCGCGCGGCCTTGGCGGCGATCGCAAGCGCGGCGCGGAAATCGGGCGACGATCCGACCAGCTGGTCGAGCGTGAGGTTCGGAGCGATCTTTTCGGACAGCGGGGCCAGTTCGCCTGACCCGCGGCGGCGATCGGCATGCGTTGTAAGCGCGTCGAGCAAGCGCTCTGGCGCGATCGGCTTCGCGAGATAGTCGGACGCGCCCGCGCGCATGGCCTCCGCCGCCAGCGCGACCGAGCCACCGTCGGCGAGCACGATGATCGGCAAGTCGGCGCGGCACTCGCGGATCGCCCGGATGAGCGCGGGCCCTTGTTCCCCGTCCCAGCTGGACAGGATCGCGGCGCGGACTTCGCGGCCGTGTGGGCCTTGGAGCAGGCCGACGGCCGTCTCTGAGCAGGCTGCGCCGACGGTGGTCCAGCCGGTACGGCCGGCGACCGCAGACAATTGCCGCCGCTCCTGCGCGTCGGCATCGACCAGCAATAGCGAGCGCACCACCTCTTCCGTCATTCGAAGCCCTCCATCGGGCGAGCATAAGGCGAAGGAGTAAAAGGGGGCTTAAGCCGAGCGTGATGCAAAAAGGGCCTTGGGCGCATGCGCGGGGATTGATAAGACCGGATCAAAGAAGACACGAAAAGGGACGACCATGGCCGCCGACAACACCCAGCACACCGCCGTCGAGATGGATTATCCGGCGCACACCCGCAATTACTCGGGCTTCCTGAAGCTATTGAAGTGGGGCACGATCCTCTCGGCGATCGTCGCACTGGTCGTCGTCCTGATCATCGCCAACTAGGCCGCCGGATTGAAGATCGCGGTCCTCAAGGAAGTCGGCGCCGAGACCCGCGTCGCGGCCATTCCCGAAACCGTGAGGAAGCTCATCGCGCTTGGCGCGAGCGTGGCGATCGAACAGGGCGCCGGGGCCTCGGCCTCGGTAACCGATCAGGAATATCGGGACGCTGGCGCGGATATCCGCGACCGCGCCTCCCTTTTGTCCGATGCCGATATCATCCTATGCGTGTCCGGGCCTGAGCCTGACGCATTGCAGGGTGTGAAGCCGGGCGCGCTATTGATTGGCGCGCTCGACCCGCTTCGTCGTACGGAGGCGATCAGCGCCTACGGCGGGCTCGGCCTCGACGCGCTGGCGATGGAATGGATGCCTCGCATCACCCGCGCGCAGTCGATGGACATTTTGTCGTCGCAGTCGAACCTGGCGGGATACAAGGCGGTGGTGGACGCTGGATCCATTTACCGCCGCGCCTTTCCGATGATGATGACGGCCGCAGGCACGATCAGTCCGGCGAAGGTATTCGTGATGGGCGTCGGCGTGGCGGGATTGCAGGCGATCGCGACCGCGAAGCGGCTCGGCGCCCAGGTCAGCGCGACCGACGTCCGGTCGGCGACGCGCGAGCAGATCCAGTCGCTTGGCGCCAAGCCGATCTTCGTCGAGAATGTTGCGGGCATCGAGGGCGAGGGGCAGGGCGGCTATGCCGGCGAAACCAGCCCCGAATATCAGGCTGCGCAAGCCGAACTGGTCAGCGGGCATATTGCCAGGCAGGACATCGTCATCACCACCGCGCTAATCCCGGGGCGTCCCGCGCCGCGCCTCATCAGCGATGCCCAACTCGCGACGATGCGCGCGGGCAGTGTCGTCATCGACCTGGCGGCCGAAGCCGGCGGGAACGTCGAGGGCTGTGTCGCTGGCGAAGCGGTCGAGCGGCATGGCGTCACCGTTATTGGGGCGGTGCAACTGGCGCGGACGCTCGCGGCGGACTCGTCTGCCTTGTTCGCACGCAACCTCTACAATTTGCTTGCGGCCTTCTGGGACAAGGACGGGAATGCCGTGGCGCTGCCCGAGGACGATGAGATCGTTCAGGCAATTCGCCTGACTAGCGGCGGCAAGATCGTTAACGACCGACTGCTCGGCTAGCGGTCTAGCTGAAGCCGCTTCGACTAGGCGCAATCACCGGACATGAAAAAGGCGACCCGCGCTTGCGCTGGTCGCCTTTAGAAATTTGGAAAACCCGGCCGAGCCCGGGCTTTTGCCGTTGCTTAGCTGGAACCGCCCGTCGTGCCCCATCCGGAGCCGAGAAGCCAGGACCAGAAGCCACGCGATGCTGCTTGCTTCTTCATATTCGTCCCCTGTCGTTACACGGCGACTCGCACCGCAGACGGAGACATTAACCCTAATAGAAATGGTTATCAAGATATTTACCAATTACGCGACTTGCCGACCTTTCCGGGCAAATAGTCGTCGCTTGAGACCTTCGAAGCTGGCAGGCCGACCGATGATAAACCCTTGAGCAAAATCACATTTCATTGCGACCAGCAGGTCGAGGACTTCGCGGCTCTCCACCCCTTCGGCGACGACGGTGCGGCCAAGTGAATGCGCAAGCGCGATCGTCGATTGCACCATGACCAGGTCGCTTCGGTTGTCGCGCATCGCTTTGACGAAGCTCTGGTCGATCTTGATCTCGCCGGCCGGCACCTTCTTGAGATATTCGAGCGTCGACATGCCGGTGCCATAGTCGTCGATCGAAATTTGGACGCCGAGGTCGCGGAGGCGGAGGAGCGGCTCGATGCCCGAACCATCGCCGACGATCGCCGCCGTCTCGGTCAGCTCGAGCGTCAGGCGCGCTGGGTCGAGCCCATGCCGGCCCAGGATCGCCTTCACCTTGGACGGGAGCTGGCGGTCCGCAAGCATCTTGGCCGAAAGGTTCACGGCCATATCGAACCCGGGCTGGCGCCGATTGATCTCCGCTGCTGCCTCGACTGCCTTGTTGAGGATGAAAAAGGTTAGCTTCTCGATCCGGTCGTTCTGTTCTGCGGCCGTGATGAATTCGTGAGGGCTGATCGGACCCTTTTCCGGGTGCGTCCAGCGCGCCAGCGCTTCGGCGCCGCGAATCCGGCCCGTCGCAAGCTCGACCTGGGGCTGATAGGCGACCCATACCTCGCCGTTATCGACGGCCTGATCGAGCTGGCTGAGGAGCGACAGCTTCCAGTTTACGTCCTTCAGGCGTTCGGGATCGTGATATTTCCAGCGAAGTCCTTCGAGTGCCGCGTCGTCAGCTGCCGATAGCGCGCTGCCGAGCCGGTTCGCGACGGAACGACCGCTGCCGATCTCCACGCCGAAGGTAACGACGAGGTCGAAGCGCCGTCCGTCGACCTTGGCAGCGCTGCGGAACAGTGCGGCCAATGCCTCAACGTGATTACCGAGCGCGGTGCCCGGATCGGCAGTGACGGCAAAAATGCCTTCATCGCCTTGATAGACGGTGGACGATTGTGATCCGACGCGCAGGCGGGCAACGATCTGCTCGACCAGGCTGCGCTCCTGCTCGATCGACAAGGTCGACGCGATCTCCGGATAGTTGATGACTCGTGCGGCGATCAGCGGCCGATCCCGTTCACTTCTCGACCGCTTCAGAGCGTTGAGGTTGGGAAGCCCAGTGACGGCATTCTTGACGCCACGCGAGGTCAAGAAGCGCCAGACGAGTCCGGACGAGACCACAAGCAGAACGAACAGGCCCGGCGTGACATCCGTGAAGATGTTTCGCTGCTCCAGGAAGACCGGCCCCACCAGCAGGACGGTCGCCGACAATGTCAGCGCAACGACGCTGACGATGCGGCGCTTCGCCAGAATGCAAAGCACGGACGCGATCGCGATCAGCATACCCGGAAGCCAGCCCAGCGACACGGGACGCCCTGCCATCAAGGTCTCCGCGGCAAGAATCTGAACAAAGACGCCGCCCAGCCGGCCATAGCCTGGGACAAGGTACTGGTCGCCGATACGAACGCTGTTGGGTCCGATGATGACCGTCTTGCCTGCAAGCCGCTCCGGGCCAACCGACCCCGACAGGATGTCGGCTGCGCTAATCGTCGGGACAGTTCGCACGTCGAAAGCGTAGTTGATCGGAAAGGATTCTCCCGGCGGGCCTTTAACGTTCGCCATGACGGCACCCATCGTCGGGATGACGCGGCCGTCGTAGAGACCCGCGTACCGTAGGTTCCAGATCTCGTTCGCATAATTGTGATTAGCGGCGACCGTCGCGACTCCGGCAACCGAACGAAGTTGCGGGATCGGCAGGGCGGCTTGGCCACCTCCTTCGCCGCCACCCGTGCGGTCGCCCATCGCAATATAGTCGTTCGACGCCATGCGATGCGCTTCGACCAGCCGCCGATCGTCCTCTGGCTCGCTTTTGCCGACGTGAAGGAAGTCTACCGCGATCGACTTAGGCTTGGCGGCGGCAATTCGTTCGACCAGTTCGGCGTGCAGGCTTCGCGACCAAGGCCAATGTTCATACTGCTGCATGGCCTTCTCGTCGATTGCGACGAGGACAATGTTGCCGCTGACGGGCTTTTCGTTGATCCGGTTGCGGGCGACGCGAAGGCCGTTTTCGGCGATTTCTCCGAAGCCGATCAGGCCGAAGATCAGGCCGAGCACGATCGCCCAGGCGAGCAGCTTCACCGGGCGTTTCGTCCCGTCTGCACGTTGGCGATTCATGACCGAGCGCATGAGCCGGTGGTTCCTTGCAATGTCAGAAGTCCGCTCTGCACCGCAAAAGGTTATTAAATCGGAAACCGCACCTTGATTAACCGTGCCGCCGAGCGCGTCCCAATCCGCTCGACAAGGGTCGCGCGGATTGCCACAGTCCGTCGATCTTTTGCGAAAGGGGCGCGCGTGGACTTCATTTCGATCCTGTCGATCTTCGTGCTGGCCTGTTTCGTCGGATATTTCGTGGTGTGGTCGGTGACGCCAGCGCTGCACACGCCGCTGATGGCCGTCACCAATGCGATCAGCAGCGTGATCATCGTCGGCGCGTTGATCGCCGCCGCCGCCGCGGGCAACCCAATCGCCAAGTGGCTGGGGCTCATCGCGATCGTGCTGGCGAGCATCAATATCTTTGGCGGGTTCGCGGTGACTGCGCGCATGCTGGCGATGTACAAGAAGAAGGAGCGCTAGGATGCACCAGGCCGCTGCCGTCCCGGCTTGGGTGCTGATCGCCTATCTCGTTTCCGGAATCTGCTTCATCCTTGCCCTTCGTGGGCTGTCGAGCCCGGCGACCAGCCAGCGCGGCAATCAGCTCGGCATGATCGGCATGGGGACCGCGGTCACGACGACGCTGGCGGTGCACGACGTGGCGTCGCTTCCGGAAATCGGGATCGCCATCGCCATCGGCGCGGTCATCGGCATCGTGACTGCGCGGCGGATCCAGATGACGGCGATGCCGCAACTGGTCGCAGCCTTTCACTCGCTTGTCGGACTGGCCGCGGTGCTCGTGGGCACTGCGGCTTTTCTGAATCCAGAGGCGTTCGGAATCGCGGTGCGCATCACGCCGATCGCGTCCCCGTCGTTCCTCAGCATCCTGCCGGTCAGCAGGGTCGAGCTCGGCCTTGGTGTCGCCATCGGCGCAATCACCTTTTCGGGGTCGGTCATCGCCTTCCTGAAGCTCAACGGCAGCATGTCGGGGGCGCCGATCCTCTTGCCAGCGCGCCACTTCCTGAATCTGGCGACGCTCGGCGCGATCCTGGGACTCATCGTCTACTTCACTGGCGATCAGTCGCCGTGGATCTTCTGGACGATCATGGCCCTGTCGTTCGTGATCGGCTTCCTGCTGATCATTCCTATCGGCGGCGCGGACATGCCGGTCGTGGTCAGCATGCTCAACAGCTATTCGGGCTGGGCGGCTGCGGCGATGGGCTTCACGCTGGGCAACACGGCGATGATCATTACTGGCGCGCTGGTCGGATCGTCGGGCGCAATCCTCAGCTACATCATGTGCCGCGCGATGAACCGTAGTTTCATCAGCGTGATCGCCGGTGGCTTTGGCGCGGTCGCGGGTGGCCCTGCGGCGGAAGCGATAGATCGTCCCTACAAGCGCGGCTCGGCCGAAGACGCCGCTTTCTTGATGGAGCAGGCTGACAGCGTTATCATTGTCCCCGGTTACGGCATGGCGGTCGCGCAGGCACAGCACGCGCTGCGAGAGATGGCGGACATGCTCAAAGCGAAGGGCGTGTCGGTCAAATACGCCATCCACCCCGTCGCTGGCCGGATGCCGGGGCACATGAACGTGCTGCTGGCCGAAGCCAACGTGCCGTATGACGAGGTGCACGAACTGGAGGACATCAACAGCGAGTTTGCGCAGGCCGATGTCGCCTTCGTGATCGGCGCCAACGACGTCACCAATCCGGCCGCGAAAACCGACAAGAGTTCGCCCATTTACGGCATGCCGGTGCTCGACGTGGAAAAGGCTCGCACCGTCCTGTTCATCAAGCGATCGATGGGCGGCGCGGGTTACGCCGGCGTCGACAATGAATTATTCTATCGCGACAATACGATGATGCTGCTGGCCGACGCCAAGAAGATGGTCGAGGAAATCGTGAAGAGCCTCGGCTAGGGGCAGCAGCACGACATTGTTTCTGGGTTAAAGCCCCCAGCCGGATACCCCGGCCGGGGTGTGTCCGGGGAGGGACGAATTTGAAAAAGCTGGGGATTATCGGCGGGACGAGCTGGGCTTCGACCGCGCTCTATTACGAACATATCAATCGCCTAGTGGGACGACGGCTCGGCGGGCTCCACAGCGCAAGGCTGCTGCTCGAGAACCTCGACTTCGCCGACTATGCCGCGCTTCATCGGAAGGACGACTGGACCGCCGCCAATGAGATGGTCGTCGATGCCGCCAAGCGATTGGCCGGGGCGGGGGCCGAGGGCCTGCTGCTGGCGTCGAACACGATGCACCGCGCCTACGAGCCGGTGGTCGAAGCGACCGGTCTGCCGATGATGCACATCGCCGAAGCAACCTCGGACCGGATCGTCGCCGACGGCCGCAGCCGCATCGCCCTGCTGGGAACCCGGCACACCATGACCGACCCTTCCGCGCGGCATGCCTATGAGCAGCACGGCATCGTCATTACCGAACTGACGCAGTCGTGGCGCGATGAGGTCGATCGGATCATCTACGAAGAGCTGGCGGCGGGCCGCGTCGTCCGTGACAGCCAGCGCAAGCTGAAGACTCTGATCACCGAACTCGGCAAGCAGAAGGTTCAGGCGGTCGTCCTTGGCTGCACCGAGTTGGTGCTGGCAGTCGACGTGCGCGCCAACGTGCTCCCCGTCTACGACACTACCGCGATTCACGCGGCAGCGGCGGTCGAGTGGATGCTGACCGAGGAGAAGGGCGCGGCGCGCGCGGCCGCTTAGGCGGGAACAGTTCTGGGTTCACTCGCCAGTTCGCGATTGCTGAGCAACAAGGCGGCTGGAATGGCGAAGGCGAGAGCGGTGTAAAGTAGACGGATCGGCGTCGGCACCGCCATCGCCCACAGCGGAACGACCGCGATCGTGGCGAGGCCGAGGAGGACGACGAAGGCAATGGCGTCGCTCGATTCGTCACTGATTTCGGAAAGGCGCTCGCGTTCGTCGAACAGGACGTTCAGTCGGCGGATGATCCGGCTGCACGTGCCCGTGCATAGCGCCGGGATCACGGCGTGGAGAAGACAGGCGATTCCCGCGGCGACGGCCAAACAGCCGACGGTGGTCGCGAACCGGAAATGCTCTCCGTAGCGTTCGCCCGCGGCGGACAGATGCTGCTTCGACTGTCGGATCAATGGTCCCTCCGGCGATCTTGAACGGCGAAGCAACCTGATCGTTGCGTCACCGTCAACGCTCGATGCGATGAGGGGACGGGATGAATGCGCCGAAAGGACGGCCACGCAGGCCTCGCAAGGAGGCCATAAAGTTCCTAGATCGACCGGGTGAGCAAAGCCGAACGACCTGACGATCCGCGCGCCGGCGCGCGATTTAACGAGGAAAAAGCGACCTACACCGTTCGCGGAAGCGACGCGCCCGACCTCGACGCCGGCGTGAAGGCGATCCGCAACGTGCTGAAGACGTTACCGGTTCGTCCCGGCGTTTACCGGATGCAGGACGCCAAGGGCGACGTGCTCTACGTCGGCAAGGCGCGGGCGCTGAAGAACCGGGTCAACAGCTACACGCAGGTCAATCGCCTGCCGAAGCGTCTGCAGCGCATGGTCGGCCAGACGCGATCGATGACGATCGTCACCACCAATACCGAGGCCGAGGCGCTGCTGCTCGAAGCGCAACTGATCAAGCGTTTTCGGCCGCCATACAACGTGCTGCTCCGCGACGACAAAAGCTTTCCTTTTATCCTGCTGCGCGAGGATCATGCCTTCCCGCGCGTGCAGAAGCATCGCGGTGCGCGGCGGGCCAAGGGGCAATATTATGGACCCTTCGCCAGCGCCGGTTCGGTCACCAAGACGCTTAACGCGCTGCAGAAGCTTTTCCTTCTAAGAAGTTGTTCGGACAGCTTTTTCGCGAACCGGTCGCGGCCCTGCCTGCTTTACCAAATTCGCCGCTGCTCCGCACCGTGCGTGGGTCGGATCGAGCCGGGCGACTATGCCGAACTGGTCGATGACGCGAAGTCGTTTTTGGCGGGAAAGTCGACCGGGGTTCAGGTCCGGCTTGGCAAGCAGATGGCGGAGGCGGCCGAGCGGCAGGACTATGAACTTGCCGCCGTCTATCGCGATCGCTTGCGGTCGCTGACCTACATTCAGGGAAGCCAGACGGTCCACGCCGAAGGGCTTGGCGACGGCGACATCTTCGCGCTCGCCTGCAAGGGCGGACAGATGTGCATCCAGGCCTTTTTCATCCGCGGCGGACAGAATTGGGGCCATCGGTCCTTCTTCCCCGCGCAAACCGCCGAGGTCCCCGAAGAGGAAGTGCTGTCGAGCTTCCTCGTGCAATTTTACGAAGACGTCCCGCCGCCGCGCCGGATCTTGCTCGACCGCGACTTGGTCGAAGGGGAACTCGTGGCCGAAGCACTTTCGGAACGCGCCGAGCGAAAAGTCGAGATCCAGCGGCCCCAGCGCGGCGACCGAAAGCGACTGATCGATCAGGCCAAGCGCAACGCCGAGGAAGCGCTGGAGCGGCGAATGGCCGAGTCGACGACGCAGGGCAAATTGCTCCAGGAACTGACCGAGACGTTCGAACTGCCCGTCATTCCCAAGCGCATCGAGGTCTACGACAACAGCCACATCATGGGCACCAACGCCACCGGCGCGATGATCGTCGCGGGGCCGGAGGGCTTTCGCAAGAACGCCTATCGGAAGTTCAATATCAAGTCGGGAATCACGCCGGGCGACGACTTCGGGATGATGCGCGAGGTGCTTGAGCGGCGCTTTGCCCGATTGGAGAAGGAGGATCCGGATCGGTCGAGCGGCGAATGGCCCGACCTGCTGCTGATCGACGGCGGCAAGGGACAGTTGTCGGCAGTATGCGAGATCATGGAGAATGCCGGGGTTCACGACATTCCGGTGATCGGGGTCGCGAAGGGGCCCGATCGTAATGCCGGGCGCGAAACCTTCCACCTGCCCAATGGTCGCGAGATTACGTTCCCGCCAAACAATGCGTTGCTGTTCTACCTTCAGCGCCTGCGCGACGAAGCGCATCGGTTCGCGATCGGAACGCACCGCGCCAAGCGGGCGAAGAGCCTGACGACGTCGACGCTGGACGAGGTGCCGGGCATCGGACCGAACCGGAAGCGCGCCTTGCTGATGCACTTCGGGACGGCGCGGGCGGTGAAGAATGCCGCCCTTGCGGACCTGGAGCGTGCGCCCGGAATATCGAGCACGATGGCGCGGCAGCTTTACGATTACTTCCACCCGCGCGGATGATCAGGATCGACACCGCAGCGATCGTCGTTGCGCTTCGCGCGCATGGCGAGCATGGTGCGGTCGTTCGGCTGATGACTCCGCGCGACGGTCTGCAGGCTGCCTATGTGCGGGGCGCACGGGGGCGGCAGATGCGACCCGTGCTGATGGGCGGAAACATCGTCGAGGCGCGGCTGACCGCGCGCAACGACGTCCAGTTGCCGCAGGCGACGGTGGAGCTAGTGCACAGCCGGGCGCCGCTATTGTCCGAAGCCTTGCCCGCGGCCGCGATCGACTGGGTGTGCGCCCTGACGGCGACGGCACTTCCGGAGGGGCAGCCCTATGGCCGGCTCTATGCCGCGCTCGACGGTCTGTTGGCCGCTATCGAGGCGGCGCCGTCCGCCAGTGGTTGGGGCGCTTCACTCGTGCGCTACGAATTGCTGATGCTTGCGGAGTTGGGCTTCGGGCTCGACCTCGAGCAATGCGCCGTCACCGGGACGGACAACGACCTGGTCGCCGTCAGTCCCCGATCCGGTCGGGCGGTCGGCCGTGTCGCCGCCGCTCCTCATGCGGGCAAGTTGCTCGCGTTGCCCGCTTTCGTCCGGGGGGGAGGGCCGGCGGGATGGCAGGACATCTTGCAGGGGCTGACGCTGAGTGGTCATTTCCTCGAGCGGGACCTGATCGCCGGTCGCGCCGCCCCGATCGCGGCGTCGCGCGACCGGCTGATCGACCGCCTGCGGGGGGCGGCCGGCAATGGATAGCTTGCGCAAGATTTCAAGGCGCGCATAGCATTAGGTCATGGTCGACACCCTCGCTCTGCTGTTTCCGCATTCCGCCGAGAGCGAAGGAATCGTCGTCCGAGTCGCGACGAGCTACCTCGCCGACCAATCGGCGCCCGATCAGCAGCGTTGGTTCTGGTCCTATCACATCCGAATCGAGAACCGGCGGGAGACGTCGGTACAATTGCTTGCGAGGCAGTGGACGATCGTCGACGGGCGCGGTGCCATCCACGAAGTGCGAGGGCAGGGCGTTGTCGGGGACATGCCGGTCATTCTGCCCGGCGATAGCTACGACTATGTTTCCGGATGTCCGCTCGATACCTCAAGCGGCTCGATGAGCGGACTTTATCAGTTCGTCGATGAGGACGGGGCACCGTTTCAGGCGCAGATCCCTAAGTTTCCATTGCTCGCGCCACGTCGAGGCTGAACCTTCAAGACACAAAAAACGGCCCGCTGTTTAGGCGGGCCGTTCCAAAGTCGTTACGACGTTTGCTTACGCCGGGCTGACCGGATCGAAGTCGAGGTCGAGGTCGCTATCTTCGTCCGAGACGACGAGATAGATTCCGACGCCGATGGTCAGCAGGATCAGTGCGAGCGGAAGGATCGGGAAAGCGCGCTCGCCACGATCATAATCCTGAGCAACGGCAGCCGAAGCAGCCGAAGTGGTCGTTGCCGACATGGCGCTAAGAGCGGCCCAGTCCGAAGCAGCGCGCGCAGGCGCAGCAGCAACCGCGCTGGTCGAAACCGCGCAGAGCGCAAGCATTCCGGTGAGTGTCGTCAACTTACGCATATCTCAATCCCTCGTTTCACGTTGGGGCAACTCGAACTCCATAACGGATAAAATCTCCGATTGCCAACCCACAAACGCCGTCAACTCAAAATTGTTGCGTGAAGGCGCCGGAACGCGCAGTGAGGTGCCGAGAATGTGGTCTCCTCAGTTTGCTTACGAGGCAAGACGTGTCGGTCAAGCTTAGCGAGGAATTAAATGTCGCAAGAGTGCGGAGGTTGCCTGCGGTTTCGGCCGAGCAGCCCCGTCGGACCCTTGTTGTGTCGGCGAACGGATATTGGAATATTCTCAACTTTAGGTCGGGTCTCGTCCAGCATCTCATCGCGTCCGGGCGCGAGGTCCATGTCATTGCTCCAGACGACGGGCATGGCCCGAAACTTCGTGAGCTTGGAGCGGAAGTTTACTCCATTCCTCTGAAAAGTAGCAGCCTTTCGCCGATAGACGACGTCGTCACTTTCGTATCCTACATCCGTTTATTTCGCCGAATCAGGCCAGACTCCTTTCTTGCGTTCACGATCAAGCCGAATATTTACGGAGGCCTTGCCGCCCGGCTGTGCGGTGTACGGCGCTACAATAACATCAGTGGTCTGGGGACGGCCTTCGCTCGGCCGGGGCCTTTGCAGCGCCTGGTGGCAATTCTTTATCGATTGGCATTGGCCGGGTCGTGTAAAGTGTTTTTTCAGAACAAGGAAGACCGAGCACTTTTTGAGGGGCGTGGAATCAGTCAACCAAGGCAGGGAGGCGTTCTTCCGGGATCCGGAGTTGATTTACGCCGCTTTTCTCCAATCGATAGGCGTCGTCGCTCCGGCGCGGTGCGATTTCTGCTGGTCGCGAGGATGCTGTCCGACAAAGGTGTCGCAGAGTTTGTCGACGCCTCGCGCCTCATCTTGAAGTCAAGGCCAAACTTCGCGAACTTTGTGCTGCTTGGGCCGATCGGTGTCGATAATCGAGCCGCCATCGATCGACGAACGATCGATCGGTGGGTGCGGGAGGGTGTCGTCGAGTATTGGGGCGAGGTGACAGACGTACGCCAATCGATTTCTAAAGCCGATTGTGTCGTTTTGCCGTCATATCGGGAAGGTGTACCTCGCAGCCTGATCGAAGCGGCGGCCATGGCTACGCCGATTATCGGCACTAATGTCCCGGGATGTCGTGATATCGTCGATGATTGCGTTAACGGCTACCTATGCCAGGTGCGTTCGGCTCGCTCCCTAGCCGACGCCATCGAGCGAATGATCGATATTGGGGAGGAGGGCCGTCATCAGCTTGGCCTCGCCGGACGCGCCAAGGTAGAGCGTGACTTCGACGAGCACATTATCTTGGAGGCTTACGGATCTGCCCTCAATGATTGCTCTTAACGACCTATTCATCATCGCTAAGTGACTGGCTCTGCGACCGCATGATATTCAAACGCTTCTTTTCTCGATCTTCCGAAGATCGTCTGCCGCGGTTGCCCGCAGGCATGCGAGTCTACGCGGTTGGCGACATTCACGGTAGGCTGGACCTTCTTCAGGATTTGCTCGTTCAAATCGACGAGGACATGGCGCGTAATGATCAAACCCGGACGATAATAGTGTTTCTCGGGGACGTGGTCGACCGCGGCCCTCAGTCGCGAGAGGTGATCGAGTCATTGCGCCGCTTTGACCGGTCCGGCGTCGAGCCAGTGTTCTTGCTGGGAAACCATGAAGAAGTGTTGCTTCGTATCTTGGCCGGCGAGCGCAATCTTGTAGACGGCTGGCTAAAGTACGGCGGTGCCGAACTTCTCGAAAGCTATGGCGTCAGCGCCGAATCGCTTCGGTCAATGTCGGGACGAAGGACGATTGCTGCTATCCGGGAGGCGATCCCCCTCGACCATGTGCGTTTCCTCGAAAGCTTTGCCGACACGCTGAAGATTGGTGACTATCTTTTCGTTCATGCCGGCATTCGGCCCGACGTCGACTTGTCGCTCCAGCTTCAGTCGGATTTGCGCTGGATCCGCCAGCCGTTCCTCGAAAGCGACACGGATCATGGTTGTGTGGTCGTTCATGGTCACACCATAGAAGAGGAAGTGATCGAGCGGCCCAATCGCTTGGGCATCGATACCGGCGCTTATCGAACCGGCGTGTTGACCGCCGCCGTGTTGGAAGGAACGTCACGGCGCTTCCTGGCGACGTCCGGCCCTGCAAGCGCGGGCAGGCGGTCGATTGATTAGGCTGGCGCCGCAGGTTAGTGAGCGAGTGCGCGAGCGCTGTTGAATTACAAGTGACGGGATCTAAGTGATGATTAGCAAACGCGTACCAACCAAGACATTCCTCCAAATGCGATCAATTCCGATCGCCGCGTGCGTGGCTGCGATGCTGGCGGGATGCGGAGACAAGCGCGGCGGCCCTATTCCCTATGACGTTCCGACCTTCGGCGTTCCGGATTCGCCGACGACGCAGACATTGGAGGCTGGCTACAAGATCGCGCCAGCCGATACCCTGGCGATCAAAGTGTTCAAAATGCCGGACCTGTCGGGCGATTATGAAGTCGATCTGACTGGCCAGGTATCGCTGCCGCTGATCGGTAACCTTGCCGCCGCCGACCTGACGACGGCGCAGCTTGATGACGCGCTGACCCGCAAGCTTGGCGAGAAGTATCTCGAAAATCCCGACGTCAGCGTGGGCATCAAGTCCTCGACCCGGCGTAGCGTGACGGTAGACGGCTCGGTTCGACGGGCGGGCTCCTTCCCGATTAATGGGCCGACCACGCTGATGCAGGCGGTGGCGCTGGCCGGCGGTCTGGGCGAGGATGCGAATTCGCGCCGCGTCGCGATTTTCCGGACGATCAGCGGCCAGCGTCAGGCGGCTGCTTTCGACCTTGCCAGCATTCGTCGCGGCGAAGCCAAGGACCCGCAGGTCTATCCCGGCGACATTGTCGTCATCGATGGTTCGCAGATCAAGGCTGCCCAGAAGCAGCTGATGAACTCGATTCCGATCCTCTCTATTTTCCGGCCGTTCTGAAGCCTGTTCTTCGACCGTGTCTCGTGAAAAGGGCTTCAAGTCTTGAATAACAACATCGCTGTTAGCGATGACAACACGTGGGTTGTCGATCGCTATTCGCCAGATCAGCGCCCGCAGGCTCCGCAAAAAGAGCAGGGCATGTTGCCCGGCCTCGACTTTGCGGCGCTGTTCCGCATCGTCAGCCATTGGCGCTGGCTAATCCTTGGCGCGATCGCACTCGGGATCTTGGCCGCGATCGTCGTGACGATGCTGACGAAGCCGATGTACCGGTCGTTCGTGACGCTGGAGGTCAGCCCGCCGACCGTAGAAATCATGGACGAACGACGCCGCGAGTCGGCGACAGCGCAGACGAACTGGGGTGTGATCGCTACCCAAGTCGGTCTCCTGTCGAGCCGGGCCATCGCCGAGCGTACGGCGCAGGATCTGAACCTTGCGAACAACGAAGACTTCGTCGGAACAGGCGGGACCGCAGAATCGCGTCTCGAGATCGCGACGTCTCGTGTCGCCGGAGGGTTGGACGTCAAGGCGCCCAAGGAAGGCCAACTGATCGAGTACAGCTACGAGGCCGAGACGCCGCAGCTGGCGGCCTCGATCGCCAATGGCGTGGCGGACAGCTTCATTAATTCGACGCTGCAGCGCCGATACGATGCCTCTGCGTACGCGCGAACCTTCCTGGAGCGTCAGATCGTCAAGGTGCGGAGCGATCTCGAACGCTCCGAGCGGCAGCTGGTGGCCTACGCCCAGGCGCAGGGGATCATCAACATCGGTAGCGGCGAGAATGGCCAGCCCAACGGCGACGTCGGGTCTCTCCAGGGTGAATCGCTGGTGGCCTTGAACCAGGCTTTGTCGGCCGCCGTAGCTCGGCGCGTTGCCGCGGAGGGCGCTTACCGTCAGTCCATGACCGTCGGACCGACGACCGAAGACAATAGCGGCACCCAGGCGCTTCGTCAGTCGCGCGCGGCGCTCGAGGCCGAGTATCAGGACAAGCGGACGCTCATGAAGCCGGATCACCCGGAAATGCTGAGCCTTCGTTCGCGGATCGACGAATTGAACCGGCAGATCAGCCGCGAAACGTCGCAGGTCGCGTCTGGCCGTTCGAACAGCCTGCTTAGCGAATATCGGGGGGCGCAGGCCGCCGAGAATGCGCTTCAGGGCCGCGTGAACGCGCTGAAGGGCTCGGTGCTCAACCTGCGTGGACGCAGCATTCAGTATAATATTCTGCAGCGGGAAGTAGACACCAACCGCAGCCTCTATGACGCCCTGCTGCAGCGCTTCAAGGAAGTCGGCGTCGCGGGCGGGATCGGGTCGGCACCCGTGTCGATCGTCGACAAGGCAGAAGTGCCCGGCGGTCCGTTCAGGCCGAACCTGTTCTTCAACCTGCTGCTTGGGTCGCTCTTCGGTCTCGTCCTCGGCATGTTGACCGCGATCGCGCTCGAATTCCTCTACGACACCATCAAGACCCGTGAGGACGTTCGTTCGAAGCTGGGCCTCGCCTGCCTTGGCGCAATACCGAAGACCACCGGCAAGGACAGCTTCGTCGACGAGTTGAAGGACCCCAAGTCGATCGTCTCCGAAGCCTATTCGTCGGTCGTGGCGTCACTGCGGTTCAGTACCGAAGGCGGGCTTCCGAAGACGTTGGTAGTCACGTCCACCCGGCCGTCGGAAGGCAAGTCGTCGTCGTCTCTAGCGCTGTCGCAGAACTTCGCTCGTCGCGGCGCGCGGGTGCTGCTGATGGACTCGGATCTTCGCAAGCCGGCATTCAAGGCGGCGTCGGACAAATATGGCCTAACTCGTCTTCTGACCGACGAGGGCGAGGATTTGCGCAAGCATGTCCTTCCGACACAGTTCGAGAACCTCTGGCTGATGCCGAGCGGGCCGATCCCGCCGAATCCGGCCGATCTGTTGTCGACCGGACGGTTCCAGCAGATCCTGGCCGAAGCGTCGGGTCACTTCGACATCATCGTCATCGACGCTCCGCCGGTGATGGGCCTGGCCGACTCCCTGATGCTCGCGTCCTTCGCCAACGCCGTCATGTTCGTGGTCGAAAGCGGAAAGACGCGGACCAAGGCGGCGCTGGAGGCGCTTGGAATGCTTCGCGGAACCGGGGCACAGATCGTTGGCGCAACCTTGACCAAGGCTGCGGAAGACATGGGCGGTTACGGCTATAAGGCGTACGGCTATGGCGCCATCGACAAGAAGCGGACCGAGATCCTGATGATACCGCACGAAGGTGACGCCTGACTCGGACGGGCCTGAGGTTCGCATGAAGACCCTGCGCCTGACTCTGGTTGCCGGGATGGCGATCTCCGCGCTCGTGCTGGTCGTTCGTACGGCGGCGGTCAGCGCCTGGTCCCGGCAAGCCCCGGACTTGGCGGCCAAGCTGTGGCCGGGGCATCCCCAGGTCGTCATTCGCCAGGGCCTGGAAGCGATCGGGCGGAGCGCTGTCGACCGTCGCGACGTGAATCGATCCGTCGTCACTTCGGTCGTGTCGGCTGCCCGCAAGAGTCCGCTGTCGCCAGAGCCCTTCGTCGTTCATGGGATCAACCAACAGCAGCGCGGCAAACCCGACGAGGCATTGGCGTCTTTGCAGGCCGCCGTTCGGCGTGACCCCCGTTCGATCCCGGCCCGCTATTTCCTTGCCGAACGTTTTGCGGAGACTGGGCAGATCGTCAGTGGCCTCCAGCAAGTTTCGGTGCTGTCGAAACTTGTCCCGCAGGCCGGCAGCACGCTTGTCCCAGCACTTGTAAAATATGCAAGGATGCCCGGCGGTGAGCGCCAGCTTCGCCTCATCTTGCGCGACAATCCTGCGCTGGAACCGGTGCTCCTCGACGCGCTCGCGGCGGACCCTGCCAACGCCGCGCTCGTCATGTCGCTTTGGTCGGGAGGGGCCGTTGATCCGGCGACGAATTGGCCAAAACGACTGCTCGCCGTCCTGGTGAAAGCCGAGCAAATCGATCGCGCCTATGATGTCTGGAGGCGAGTGTCTGGACAGACCGGCTCAGCTCCCGCGCTGATATTCAATCCGACATTCGAGGCCTCGAAAGCGCCGCCCCCATTCAATTGGACGCTGCTATCCAGTGGTGCCGGCGTCGCCGAGCCCTCCGCCGGTCGGCTGAACATTCTCTATTATGGTCGCGAAAACGCCGTTCTGGCGCAGCAGTTGCTTCGCTTGACGCCCGGTCGATACCGCCTGTCGATGCGTACGACCGGTGGAAGCGAAAATGCGGCGGTGCTCGGCTGGTCGATCAATTGTGTCGGCGCCTCGTCAGCGCTCGTGCGAATTCCGCTCAGAGGCGGGGACAAAAGCCAAGATCGTTCCGCCGACTTCAGCGTCCCATCCGGCTGCGCCGCGCAGCGCCTGGAGCTATTGGGAAGCGCACCTGAGTTTCCCGATACCGTCAATGCGACGGTGGAGAATCTTCGGCTTACGAAGGTGGCCCCTTGATGATCGCGAAACTGCAGAATTGGGTGGCTCCCATCTATCTTGCGCTCTGCCTGCTTTTGGGCGGAAGCGTCCAGGGGATCTGGGCGGCGATGGTCCTCCAGATACTGGGCATTGTCATTCTGGGCTGGGCCAGCTTTGGTTCGCAGCGTGGCCGTCCTCATCGTGGGGAGACGGTGCTGCGTTGGATCGTCGTCGCGGCGATCGGCTTCGTCTTTCTGCAGCTCGTTCCTTTGCCCGCATCTTTGTGGGAGTCATTGCCAGGCCGCAGCTTGCTGGCGGACGGGTTCAGGACGCTGGGTCTGTCGGCGGAAGCGATGCCGATGTCCTTGTCGCCCTATGACACCCTGACGACGTTGCCGACGCTCATTCCGCCCATTGCAATGCTGGTGGCGGTGCTCCGGCTGAGCGAGTCGAACGCGGTTAGGCTGGCCGCAACGTTGGTCGGAACGACGCTCCTGGCAGTCATGCTAGGCGTTCTGCAATCGTCGATGTCGGACCCGGATTCGTCGGTTTATCTCTACCCGATCAGCAATTTCGGGACGGCCGTCGGCTTCTTCGCCAACAGCAATCACATGGCGACGTTGCTGCTGGTCGCCATTCCGATGATTATGGCGCTCGGCGCCACCATCCTCGAATCTTCGAAGGATTCGCGAAAGAAGTCTGCTGCGATTGCGTTGACCGCGGCCGGGGTTGGGGTCGTGCTGGTCGGACTTGCACTCAATCGCTCCTTCGCCGGATATGGTCTCGCAGTTCCCGTCGCGTTGGCGAGTGCGGCTACGATCCTTGCCGTGAAGTCGCGGATGTTACGGCGTGCCGCTGCGGGACTGGCAGTCGCCGCCTTGCTCGGTGTCGCTGTACTCATCGCCAGCCCGCTTGGGAACAAGCTGATGGCAGGGGACGACAGCGTGTCGATCAGTTCGCGCGGGGAGATCCTAGAGACGACGAAGTCGGCCATCGACGAGTTTGGTCTGATCGGGACTGGACTCGGCACCTACTCGAAAGTTTATCCGCTCTTCGAACAGCCTTCGAAGGTCGATCGCACGTTCATCAACCATGCCCACAATGACTACGCCGAAATCCTGCTGGAACTCGGCTTCGCCGGCGTGCTGCTGATCGTCATCTTCATGCTGTGGTGGCTGGCACGGGTCAGGGATGTGGTGACAACACCATCGGCGGATCATTTTGCAATGGCGTCGACCATCGCTACGGCGACGATCCTAATTCACTCGGCGGTCGACTATCCGCTGAGGACCGCCGCGATCGCTTCAGTCTTCGCTATGTGTCTCGGCCTGATGATGGCCTCGCGGCGGATCGCTCGCGGGGAGGATGATCTCCGGCCGACGCGGCATCTCGTCATCGACTGACGCCGATCTTCCTGCGAGCAGTCGCCGACGGCTTCTGGCCAAGACCAGCAATAGTGTCGGAATGAGCATCGTGAGGACGACGTCCTTGGCGCCTTCGCCATATTGTGTCGCGCGTTCGGACCATTCCTCGACATGAAGGTCGTTAAGCTCGTTCAGCACTTCGATCACCAACAGAATCAGCCACGGTCGACCGTCTGCAATCGACAGCCGGAGAACTCTTGCGGCGATCAACAGCCCGATGACCCCGACGACGACATGCAACGCATCCATGCTGACCGAGGTCGCGTGCGCGATGAATTGCTTGATTTGATACCACTCCACCGCCGTCGAACGCCACGCACTGCGGTTCAGGCTCGCGATACCTCCAAAATTTGGCGATAGCCTTCGCGAAGGGCGGTGGACATTCCCTTATGCATAAGCAGTTGCGATCCCCGTATCGGCAACGTGCCGAGCGTGACTTCGGTCGGCTCGCGGATATCGAGAAGCTCGCGCTCTGCTAGTTTCGCGAGCCATTGCGTGATGCGGTCGCGCGAGATGGTGTCCCGCAGAGTATTGGAAAGATCGAGCAGGCCGAGCCGGTCCGCGAGCAACAGCGCCTGGCCCGAAGCGCGACCCGCACCCAGTGCAAGCGAGCGAGAATAGAGCACGTCGATGTCGCGGGCATGTGCCCAAGCCGAAAGGTCCACGATCCATTTGAGTCGAAACCAGCAGCTTGAGGCGCCATGCACGCAAAGGTGAGCGAAGAGTTCAGGGTCGGCGAGCGTCGGCAGAGCCATCCCGCCCGGCAGCTCGACAGTCTGCCGAGGGGTGGCGAGTCCTATTGTCGGGATCAGCGCGCGATGATCGGTCAGCCGAGAGTGAAGATCGATCATCACTCCGTCGGCCCTGATCCATGATGTCTCCTTGTGGTGGCGGTGCCACTCCGCGAGGCGCGCCGGGTGCGATAGCGTCTGGTCGTCACAAGTGTAGCCGAGTCCCGACAGGACATTTGCGGCGCCGATGACGTCGTCGACGAGAATATCGATATCGAGCCCGCGCTTGATAAAGGCAGAGGGATAGGCGAGCGCGCCCAACGTCGCGCCTTTGACGAAGATATGATCCACCCCGACACCGGCCAGGGCCCGGTGAAGGTCCCGATACCCCACCAGCTGAAGCATGTTCCGACTGATCACCGCGCTTGCTTGGCGGGCAAGCTGAGCCTGGAATCCGTAGCCCTCTCCCTCGACGAGCGCAGATATTCCGGCATTGGCGACGCCGTCGACACGATGACGTCCGACAAGCCGAAGAAAGCGCTCTTCGTCGATTGGCGCCGATCCGAATTTGGCCGAATTCTGGTAAGAAGCACGGCACGCGGACAGGAGCAGTCGGAATTCAGGATCTTCGAGCATTGAGGATGCATAGGGCAAGCCGGGCGAATTGTGCTACGGCTTTCCAGTTGCCTGCATGGCGCTAAGCGGCGGGGGCAGCTAACGATCGCTAATGAACGATTTACGATATTACCGATTGTTTGGATTGACGTTTGCGAGCGCCATCTATCTTCCTGAACTCGTAGCAATCGAACCTGTTACCCCGGACGTCTGCATTGAAGTCGGGTCGGTTCCGGTAGGCGCAGAACTCGGGCCTGGGGAGCATCGCGTGCCCGGCGGGATGTTGATCGGCATCGAGGATGTCGCCTCCTACCTGATCCAGGACGGCAATCGAATCGTGGTCGACCCCGCACCGGGGGCCGAATGGGCGAACGTTCGGCTGTTCTTGCTTGGTTCGGTGATGGGCGTCGTCCTTCATCAGCGCGGTCTGCTTCCACTGCACGCCAACGCCATCGTGATCGACGGGCAGGCGTGCGCTTTCATGGGGCACTCAGGCGCGGGTAAGTCCACACTGGCCGCCTGTTTCCATGACGCCGGATATCCCGTGCTGGCGGACGATGTCGTCGTCGTCAGTTTCGACGAAAGGGGCGAGCCGATCGTCAGTCCTGGCATCCCGCGCGTGCGCCTCTGGGAGGCCGCGGTCGTCGGTTCCGGTCGGGATCCCGCCGACTATGAACTTTCCTACGCGGGCGACGAGAAATATCGGAAGTTCGATGTTCCGCTTTCAACGGTTGCGGAAACGGACCGCCCGTTGAAAGCAATCGTTATCCTGGCGCGAGGGGACGTCGTGTCCCTCGAGCCCATGCAAGGCGTTCATGCGGTCGAGGCGCTCGTCGCCAACACCTATCGAGGGGGGTACGTCCCGACTCTCGATCAGTCCAAGCTTCACTGGGAATCGTGCCTTCGCCTCGCGAAGTCGACGAAGGTTCTTCGCTATGTGCGTCCTTGGTCGCGCGATCGAATGGTCGGCGATCTTCAACTTCTCATTAATTCGATCGGCGGAAACACAGATTGAACGACATTGATTAACAGGATTTTTCTGATGGGGGTTCGCGTGGCGACGCAGTGCCGATGTAGTTTTAGGAATGATGTGTGCCAAAAATCTCAAGCCGTGGACTAATCCAGTCCTTCGCAAGATTTCCGCTGGTTCGGCCGAAGCACATCCGACGGGTAGCCGCGGCGACGGTACCGGACAGGCGAAACGTTCCTAATCTCGTCGTCTCGACGTTATAATTAATCAATGTCGGTGATAGCCGGCTTCGCTTCGCGAAGCGGGAATGGCTGTCCCTCAAGCGGTCGTGCGATGCTCGAAGCATTGGTGCTTCGGGCATCGAACGCCGTTGTTTCACGTCAAGTAGATCTGGCCGATTTCGCCTGCCTGCTCGTGCCGGTCCTTAGGGAGGATCGCTCCGATGCAGGTGTCATGCCTGCACACTGTGGCCAGTCGCTATTCGTGAGCGATGCCCGTATCGATAATCGCGCCGAAATCATCGCGCGGCTGGGCCTTCCAAAGCTCAGCGTGGATCAAATCGGTGATGCCTCGCTTCTCCTGCACGCGTGGAGGCGCTGGCGCGTCGACTTGTTCGATCATGTCATCGGCGACATCGCGCTGGCGGTTCGGGAGGGGGAAGAACGTAAGCTCACGCTGGCGCGAAGCCCAATGTCGCTGCGTTCGCTCTTCTACGCTGAAATGCCGCACGGCATCGCCTTCGCCAGCCAACCGGCGTCCTTGCGCGTTATCGATGGCATCGGCGCCACGCCAAACCTCGAGAACCTAGCCGCCGCTACGTCGGGGGAAGTTTTCTCCGACGGGTCCTTGACCCTGTATCAGGGCATCGACGCGGTTCGACAGGGGACGGCAGTCGAATTCTCTGCATTCGGCACCAGCACCAGGCAATTATGGTTTCCTGCCGACGTGCCAATCATTCGCGAAAGCCTTGCCGACACGGGTGCATCGTTGCGCGAGGAACTGGATCGATCCGTTCGCGCCCGCCTCCGTCGCAATGCGGGATCCGTCGCATCACACTTCAGCGCTGGGCGCTACAGCAGCGCGGTCGCCACTTCAGCCGCGATTGTTCTGGGTGAAGGTGGCGAACGTCTTCATGCCATGACGTCCGCTCCTGACGCAGGGTTCGATGACGGGGCCCGCGATAGATGGATCGCGGACGAGTCCGTCCTCGCTGGAGTTACTGCAAGAACATATCCCACCATCCATCATGAGATCGTCCGGGCCGGATCGCGCAACTTCCTCTCCGCCTTGGAGGAGCATAATCGCTGCCACTTCTGGCCGCAGTTCAACCTGCCAACATTGGATGGTGGGACGCGGTCATGAAGCGGTGTGATGGCGTCGGAGCCTCGGTTCTTTTCACCGGTCAAGTCGGCAATTTCACCGTCAGCATGGGCGGGAGCAAAGCGCTTGGAGACCTACTGACACAGGACGGAGCGGCAGCCTGGTGGCGTGCAGCCACGACGATCGGTGGTCGCTCGGCCTCTTCCTGGCGAAGCGTGGCCAGCGTCAGCTTCGGGCCGTTTCTTCCCGCGGCGCTTTACAAGGCTGCGGTTCGGGTGACGGGCAGGGGGCTCGACTTCGACGCCTCGATGCCGATGCTGAAGGGAGCATTTCGCGTGAGCGCCGAACGGCAACGGCACCGCCGCACCCGCGATTGGCGACCCGAACGCAGCTATCGCGACGATGTCGCTCACATCCTGACGATGATGGAGCCGATATCCACTTCGCCGCTGGTCCATCAGGGCGTGGAAGTTCGCGATCCGACCGGGGACCGCCGCCTCGCTGAACGCTGTCTCGCGATTCCCGCGGCTCACTTCGTTCCGATCGGAACGGCGCGCCCGGTCTACGAGGCTGCCTTCGGCGCGAGAATCCCGGACGCGGTGCGCCATTCACCGATCCGGGGTTTCCAGGGCGCCGACTGGAACGAGGTCATCGACCCGAGGGAAGTCGGCGCGGCATTCGACCGGGTGGGGCGAAACAGCATAGTGCGGGAGATGATCGACCGGCGGGCGATCGACGAGCTCCTGAACCGCTGGCCGCGGACCGGGGGCGGGCGGTCAGACGTTTACGACCTGTATGTCAACAAGCTGCTGAGCACCTTGTCCGTGGCGATGTTCGTGAACACGCATTTCCCGGATTAGGGGTTCACGCGATGCTTTCGATGAGTCCTTCGTCGACCATCTCGTGAAGCAGTTGGGTCAAGTCGCGGCGACACTGCGGGTCGCGCATGTCGAAATCACTGCCAAGTCGGTCGCACAATCCTTCAAGGTCGAGCGGCTCCGAAAGCGCCTTCCAGACCTCAGCGGTGACGTTCTCCATGCCGTAGCAGGCGCCACGCTGCACATTCAGCGCAAGGATGTCGCCGTCGACATTTTCGAATAAGGCTTCTGGGGATCGACGGTAGGTCGTCATGGGCAGTCCTTCTTTGGAAACGTCGGTCTGCTTCATTCGCAATTCACCGGCGATCCCGTTCGTCGTCGAGCGTAGCCGGTCAATTCAAAGTCTTCCAGCGCGCAAGGAGGCGTCGTGTCATTTTCCCGGGGATCGCGGACGGCGAGACCGAAAGATCGAGTCGTTCGCTCCGTGTCTGGCTTCCATGTTGGACGCCGGGACCCTAGACGAGCAACGCGAGGCCGAAGGAACGACGGCCTCCTGACGGCCAAGGACGGAACCGGAACGGTGAGCGCGTACAATCATCCCCAACAACCACGGACGAAGGTGCCGGTCCGCGAATATCTCCTCTTCGCCGAGATGACGGTCTGGTGCCTGGCCGCCGCGTTGCTGGTCGCGATCCTGCCGTTCCGCCATTTGGTACGACTTGTCGGCGCGCCGCGGGCCGATTTGCGCACAAGTCCTGCAAAGGTGCGCTGCGTTGCGGATATCAAGCGAGCGATCGACCGCGTGAACAATCGGCTGCCTGTACGGATCGTGTGCATCCAGCGCGCTTTCGCGATGCACTGGGCCTTGCGTCGGCGCGGGATCGCTTCGTTCCTGCACTATGGCATTTGCCGCAACCCTCAGGATCTGAAGGCCCATGTATGGCTGACGGTGGATGACCAGATCGTCACCGGGGCCGAGGAGCGTCCCAATTATGTTTGCATGGCGGTTTTTCCCACTCGGGTTCCTGCGGTAGACGCCTGACATGATTGTTTACTGGTCATTTTTCGCAATCCTGACGCTCGGCTCGTTCGTGACCGGGGAACGGAGCAACCCTTCGGGCAAGGCGCCGTTGCCGCTCCTTTTCCTGGCGATGGTCTTCATCGCGTTGATGATCGGCTTGCGGTACGAGGTCGGCGCCGACTGGGAGAATTACGAGTTCATCTTCTCGTACGCCCGCTTCTCCGAATTGGGCGAGATGCTTGTGCTCGGCGATCCGGGATATCAGTTCATCAACTGGGTCGTTCAGGCCGCAGGGTTCGAAATCTGGGTCGTCAACATGTTCTGCGGCGTCGTCTTCGCGGCCGGGCTCTTCTCTTTCGCCCGCATCCAGCCCAATCCGTGGCTCGCCGTTCTCATCGCCTTTCCTTACTTCGCGATCGTCGTCGCGATGGGATATTCCCGTCAGAGCGTCGCACTCGCGGTCGTGATGGCTGGTCTTGCGGCCCTGTGTCGCGGGCGTTCGATCACTGTTTATATAGGCTACATCGCGCTCGCGGCGACCTTCCATAAGTCGGCGGTCCTGGCCTTGCCGGTCGCGATCTTCGCCGGACAGCGTAATCTGGCGTTGAACCTCATCGTCGGGCTCGCCGCGTCGGTGCTGCTCTACGACGTCTTCGTCTCCGACGCGGTCGAAGGGCTGATGCGCAACTACGTCGAGGCGGAATATTCATCGCAGGGTGCCATCATCCGCGTCGCGATGGGGGCGCTTCCGGCGCTCATCTACCTGCCATGGATGCACCGCTTTGCCTTCGACGAGGGGGAGCGCAAGTTGTGGCGAAACTTCGCGCTTGCCGCGCTGGCACTAGTCATCGTCTTGGCGACCACGCCTTCGTCGACCGCGGTGGACCGCGTCGCGTTGTACGTCTTGCCGCTCCAGATTGCGATATTTTGTAGACTTGGCATCGCGTTTCCCGGCTTCTCGCTGCACAAGGTCGCGGTTGCGGTCTACTGTTTCGCGATTCAGTTCGTGTGGCTCAACTTCGCCGAGCACGCCCAATATTGGGTTCCCTACCAGTTATATCCGCTCTGGTAGGATCGATGCGCGTTCTGGCATTCACGAAATACGATCGCGAAGCCGCAAGTACGAGGCAGCGGGTCCTGCAGTATCTGCCGTTGCTTGCCGACGCGGGAATCCACGTCGACTATCGTCCGCTGCTGGGTGAAGATTATGTACGCAGTCTGGCTACCGGGGAAGGTGCCGCCAAGGGACCGATCGCCTGTTCCTACCTGAGGCGCTTCGGTCAGCTGATCGAGGCGCGCCATTACGATGTCCTATGGGTTTACGCCGAGCTATTCCCGATGCTTCCGTCCGTGTTCGAGAAGCTCATTTTCGCGACGGGGCGCCCGGTCATTTACGACATGGACGACGCCTTTTTCGAGGCATTCGCTCACCATGCATCGCGGGCCCGGCGGCGCTTGCTCACGGGGAAGCTGGACGGCTTGATGGCTGGCGCGACGGCTTGCTGCTGCGGCAACGAGTATCTGCGATCCTATGCCTTGCAGTTCTGCAAGAACAGCATCGTCCTGCCGACCGTCGTCGACACCAACCTCTATGTGCCGGACCCACGCGAGGGTAGCCAGCCGTTGACGATTGGGTGGATCGGGTCGCCATCTACATGGCCGATGGTGCGGCCCTTGCTTCCCCTGCTGAAGGAATTGGTCGAGCGCCATGGCGTGAGAATCCGCGTGGTCGGTGCCGGGGCTGGCGCGTCGGCAGATGGGTTCGACGGTCTCGATCTCGTCCAGTGGTCGGAAGAGCGCGAGATCGCCGACGTCCAGTCAATGGACATCGGCATCATGCCGCTCATCGACGGGCCGTTCGAGCGCGGCAAGAGTGGCTACAAGCTCATTCAGTATATGGCATGCGGCCTGCCGGTGGTGGGGGCGCCGGTCGGTGTGAACTCGTCCATCGTGCGCGAAGGGATGAACGGCATTTTGGCCACCGACCTGTCGCAATGGCGGGCGGCCCTCGAACGGCTGATCGCCGACGCAGACCTTCGCCAACGGATGGGTCGTGCCGGACGAGATATCGCCGTGAAGGAATATTCCCTGGCGTCTCAGGCGCCTCGCCTCGTCGACGTCTTCCGGTCCGTGATGGAGCGATACACCGCGTCGTAAGTCGCAATTCCCGTCTGAAGATCGAACCACTTTCGCGCGCTCTTTCGCCATTCCTGCGGCCGCGGGGGCAATCGTTCGATCGTCGCCAAGGCGATCTCATAAGAACCGGTATCGAAGCCATCCACCAGCGCGCCTGCTCCGGACTCTTCGACTTGGGTATCGACATCGCCGACATTGCGGTTGGTCAAAACCGGAATGCCCGCCGCCAGGAATTCGCCGAGCTTCGTCGGGCAGCTGGCAAGCTTGGAAAAGGTCGGCCGGATGAAGAACAGGCCGACGTCGACCGCGGACAGGAACAGCGACACCTCTTCGCGGCTTGCGGCGCGGATCATCAGGTTGGCGGACGGAATGCCCTTGGCCGAGGCGGCATCGCGAATGAGCGCGGGATCGTCTCTGGTGATGAACAGCAACATCGACTCCGGATCCCGGGTCAGCTGGACCGCGAAACAGTCCAGCATTTCATCCAGCATGTACCATGTGCCTATCGAGCCGAGGTAGGCGAAGACCTTGCGGTCATGTTCGATGGCAAGTGCTTTCCGAGCGCGGTCGCGTCGCTCCGAGGTCGGCGGCGTGAAGAGGTCGAAGTTCACGCAGCAGGGAATCACGGCCATTGGCGTATCCGCCGCCGCCTGATCGTCGCGGGCCAGCATCGTCTGCTTTCCGGCTTCGGTCAGGCTGACGATCGCCGCGGCATCGCCGAGGAACAGCCGCTCACGTCGTTTAAAATAGTCGTAGACGGTCCGATAGATCGGCTTGCGAAGGTCCCATAGTCCACCCTCGACACGCTCGTCTGCCCAGAAGCCGCGCATGTCGAACAGGAAGGCAACGCCGAGCGAGGCTTGCATCGCGTGACCGACCATCGCCGAAAGATAGCTGCGGCAATGAACAAGATCGAAGCGCTTTTGCCGGTGAAGCCGGTCGGCCAGCCGGCGCATCGCCATGAGATCGTACACCGTCGAAAAGATCGGCGGACGCTTGTGATAGGAGAGGGGATGCCAATCGATCCCGATCTTCGCGCATTGGTCGCGGACGGCCTGGCGCTCAGTCTCGCCGCGCTCGGGCTTTTCGAAGCTGATCAGCGTGATCTGATGGCCCACGGCGGACAAGCCGGCCAGATACGGTAGGACTTGTGAAGCGCCGAGAGGGTCGGTCATTCCGTCGTAGCTGAGATAAAGCACGCGCTTACCGCCCACCGCCTTCTCGGGGGAGAGTGTCGTTACTGCAGGATGGGTGATGGCAAGGCCCCTAGAACTGTTTCGGTGTTGTATGCAGGCGACGACCTGGTGAGGGGCGGGTAGACAAATTGGCAAAGAGTGTCATGCCTCCCGCGCGATGGCTTCCATGAGTTTCCCGTTGTTCATTCCGTGTGTCGTAGAGGTGCTTGGCAGTTGGCCGGGCGGAGGGGGTCGCGCCGTTCGTCGCGGAGCCTGTGATGGTTAACGTGGGCGGCGTCGTCCGTAACGGCTGGCGATATTTTTTGTCGTCACAATTGTTGAGGGACAGTGCGGTCTCGATGGCCACGCGGTCGTTTGGACTTGTCCTCGCCTTCGTGTCCCATCTTTTGCTTTCGCGGACGATGGGCGCACAGCAATATGGGCTCTACGTCATCGCGTTGGGCTGGGCGTTGATCCTCGTCCTCCCCGCCCGACTTGGCCTCGACCACGCGACCTTGCGATACGCGACCGTATATCGGGAGCATGGACGACTTGGCGAGCTGCGCGGGTTCATCCGCTTCTCGCTTATCTCGATGGCACTGGCTTCATTCTGTGTCGGTTCGCTCATTCTGGCGACAAAGTTATTTCCGGTTCCGACGTTCCGGGACACTTCCTGGCTGATGATCGCGAGCATTGCGGGAATGATCTTTCCTCTGGCCGCAATCGGTTGGGCGTCGGCGCTGCTTCGAACAGCGCAGCGGATCATGTCCTCTCAATTCTTCGAGCATCTCCTCCGCCCGCTGATGCTGTTGATCGGGATCGGCATCCTTTGGTCCCTCGGCATTCGCATCGACTCGATCAGCGCGATGCAATTGACCCTGATCAGCGCGAGCGTCGTGCTCGTCGCGATGCTGATATCGGTCAAGAAAGTGTTCGGCCGTATCGAGGAGAAGCCCAATTACGGCGAGCGGTCGGAGTGGGTTTCGCTCAGCTGGGTCGTCCTGATCATGGGTGCTCTTCAAGAGATGATGAACCAGGCTGACATCCTGTTGCTCGGCATGCTCGCCGACGCTTCTTCGGCGGGATTATTTTCCGCCGCGACGAGACTGTCGAGCCTGGTCCCTTTCGGACTGACGGCCATCGTCATGATTTCCGGACCGATGATCGCATCGGCGTACCACCGACGCGATTGGGACGAATTGGCGGGGATCGCTCGCCTGACTTCACGCGCATCCCTAGCATTCGCGCTGGCCGTCGCAGCATTCCTCGCCATCTTCGGAAGGCCGATCCTTCGGGCGTTCGGGCCGGAATTCGATGCGGCCTATCCGGTGCTTCTGGTGCTGCTCCTGGGCGGCCTGATCAATGCAGCGACTGGATCGGTCGGCTACCTGATGATCATGACGGGGCGTCAGAAGGCCGCGCTGGTCATCATAGCGCTGGCCTTGCTATTGAGCGTTTCGATCAATGTGATCCTCATCCCGATTCTGGGCCCTTTGGGCAGCGCGATTGCATCCTCTGCGGCCGTTGCCACGTTGAACCTCAGCATGCTGGTCTACGTCAGGCGCACATTGGGGATCGACGGGTCGATGATTGGATTACCGGTGAAAAGGAAAATAGGTTGAAGCAGTTGATCAGGTCGATGCGCTCGGCATTGATGGTACCTTCGGCGTTGCGCGCGGTCCGCAAGATCGCGTCGCCGGGGCCTTCGATCTATCAGCATCTGCCATTTGTCGGACGCTTTTCAGTCGACGTAGAGCCGGGCAAATCATTCCAGCTGGAATCACGCGGGGATGTCGTTGAAAACGACTTGTTCTGGGCTGGTTTCGGCAAGTCGTGGGAAGCGGATTCACTCAAGCGCTGGGTGCAGTTGGCCAAGTCGTCGAAGGTGATCCTCGACATTGGCGCCAACACCGGAGTGTTTGCGCTATCCGCTCAAACCATCAATCCCGGTGCAACGGTTCTTGCGATGGAAGCGTCTGCGCGCACTGCAAACCGTTTGCGCCAGAATGTGCGCATGAACGACTACCCGATCATCGTCGAAGAAGCCGCGGCATCGGACGCCGATGAAGTTTTGACGTTTTACGATTTTCCCGGCGAGCATCAATATTCTGCGTCCTTGCAGCCCAGCATGGGGGGATCGATCGAGAGCAAGGTTCAGGCTTACCGCCTCGACAGCGTGCTTGATCGTCATGGCCTTGGAAAAATCGATCTGATGAAGATGGATGTCGAGCGGCATGAGCCGGCGGCATTACGGGGCATGCGCGGACGCCTGGAAAGCGATCGCCCGACGATCTTCATCGAGGTGCTCGACGACGAGTGCCGGCGGGGGATCGAGGAAGCGCTCAGCGGCTTCGACTATTCGTGGGAGAAGCTCGACGACGACGAAGGTCGCAATTTCCTTCTGACTTCCGCGTCGCGATAAGCCCGGTGGATCGATCGTTGGGACAGTTTTAGATGTGCGGTATTGCCGGCCTGCTGAGCAGCAACGAGATCGACCCGGCGTTGCTTCGTCGGATGGGCGGGTCCATCGCGCACCGCGGACCCGACGACCGCGGCGAATGGATTGACCAATCCGCCGGTATTGGGCTGGCCCATCGCCGATTGTCGATCGTCGATCTATCCCCAATGGGGCATCAACCCATGGCGTCCGACGACGGGCGCTTTTGGCTCAGCTACAACGGCGAAATCTATAATCACCAGGACCTTCGCGCCGAGTTCGAGGCGGCTGGCGCAGCGCCTTCCGGCGGGTGGCGTGGACATTCCGACACCGAAACACTTCTTCAGGGGATTGCGACGTGGGGGCTCGAAGCGACGCTTGGGCGTGCCGTCGGGATGTTCGCGTTCGCGCTGTGGGACTGCAAGGAGCGCAAGCTTCAACTCGTGCGCGACCGCTTTGGCGAGAAGCCACTTTACTACGGCTGGGCCGGGCGTGACTTCGTCTTCGCGTCCGAGTTGAAGGCGATCCGGGTCCATCCCGACTTCGACGCGTCGATCGATCGTCAGGCTCTTCATGACTTTGCAGCGAAAACCTGGATCCCCGCGCCGCGGTCCATCTATCGAACCATCTTCAAGCTCGAGCCCGGCTGCATCCTGACCGCGACCATCGACGTCTGCGGGCAGCGCATCGCGGAACCGCCAGTGGTCGGTGGATCGGGTCCGCTGAGCCTGACCCGATACTGGTCCTATGCAGACGTGATGCGCGATGGGCTGGCCGATCCGATTGCAGAGGAGGATTCGGTCGAGGCACTGGAGCGGGTGCTGGACCAGGCGATCCGCGGGCAAGCCGTGGCGGACGTGCCCGTCGGCGCGTTTCTATCGGGGGGTATCGACAGCTCCGCGGTCGTTGCCATGTACCAGCAATTTTCCGACATCCCGGTCCGCACCTTCACGATCGGTTTCGGTGAAGCCGGGTTCGACGAGGCGGTGTACGCAAAGGAAGTCGCGGCGCACCTCGGCACGGTTCATCACGAACATTATGTCAGCGTCTACGAGGCGCGCGACGTCATTCCCGACCTGTCGCGGATGTATGACGAGCCGTTCGCGGACAGCTCGCAGATTCCGACGTTCCTCGTCAGTCGCTTTGCGAAGGAGCAGGTGACCGTTGCCTTGACCGGGGACGGCGGAGACGAACTGTTCGCAGGCTATAACCGTCACTTCGCGGCCCCCCGACTGTGGAACATGCTCGAGCCGGTGCCGGCCGGTCTCCGCGGATTGGCGGGAAGCGCGCTTGGCAGGCTTCCGTCCGGCGTCTGGAGCAAGGCGGCGAGCCTTGCCGGGCCGTCGCGAACCCCGGCGTTCGGGGCCAAGATCCAGAAGGCGCTTCGGCTGGCGGGATCAGCGCGTAGTCTTGACGACGTGTACGCCAGCTTCCTGGACGAATGGAGCATGGAGCAGTCACCGGTCCTCGGCTCGGCCGCCTCCTTGCCGTTCTCGATGGATTTCGCCGCGAAGGCGCCGGACACGCTTCGCATGATGTACTGCGATGCGGTCAGCTATTTGCCGGACGACATCCTCGCGAAGGTCGACCGCGCCTCGATGGCCGTCAGCCTCGAAACGCGTGTGCCGTTCCTCGATCATCGCGTCGCCGCGGTCGCTGCCCGTATCCCCTTGGTGATGAAGGTGCGGGGAGGGGTGGGCAAGCACGTACTTCGTGAGCTGCTCTACAAGAAAGCGCCGCGACGCCTATTCGACCGCCCGAAAGCAGGATTCGCGATCCCCGTCGGCGAATGGATCAAGGGCCCGCTTCGTCCGTGGGCGGAAGAATTGCTCGATCCCGCACGGATGCGAAGCGAAGGATTTTTCGACAGTGCAATCGTCGAAAGGCGTTGGAAGCAGCATCTCGCCGGCCAGCGCGATTCCACGCAGGCGATCTGGGCGATCCTGATGTTCCAAAGCTGGCTTCGTGATGCTGCGCAAGGCGTGCAGGCAGAAGCCGCCTAGTCGTCGAGATCGAGGAGTTCGCTCGGCGGTCCCATCGCGACGATGCGGCCATTGGCGAGGCGTACGACTTGGTCACAGCTTGCGAGGGTCGAGTGACGGTGCGCGATGACCAGGACGGTCTCGCCATCGGCATTGACGCGATCGAGCGCGGCCATCACCGCGGCTTCTGTTTCTTCGTCCAGAGCGCTGGTTGCTTCGTCGAGGACCAGAACCGGCGCCTGCTTGTAGATCGCGCGCGCCAGGCCGACCCGCTGTCGCTGCCCGCCCGACAGTCGGACGCCATTCTCTCCCACCAGCGTGTCGATGCCGTCAGGGAGAGTGGCAACGAACTTCTTCAACTGCGAGAATTCGACCGCGCGGGCCAATTTGATCGGGTCGATCGGGTGGGAAGGATCGCCCATCGCGATGTTGCGAGCAATGGTCGCATCCGCGAGAAAAATGAATTGCGGGACGTGGGCCACCTGCCGCTGCCATGCGCTGGCGTTGGCGGCGACAAGCGGAACGCCGTCGATGCAGATCGTCCCCGACGACGGTTCGATGAGGCCCATGAAGACGTCGGCAAGGGTACTCTTGCCACTGCCGGTGCGCCCGATGAGGCCGACCCGGGTGCCGCGAGGGATCGTCAGGTCGATATCTTCAAGCGCGGGCTCGGGACGCATCGGATAGGTGAAGCCGACGCGGTCGAAGCGTATGGCGCGCTTGAATATGAGCGGACCGCTTTGGGCTTCTTCCACGGCGACCGGCAGCGCCATCAGCTCGGCGGTACGTTCGATGAGCGACCGGCTGCCTGCCACGGTCGTCCAGCCATAATATAGCGTGTGTGTGAGGGGCATCAGGCGCAATGCGCCAAGCAGGAGCGCGCCGAGCGCGGGTAAGGCGGGATCGATGCTTTGCTGCTGCCCCGCGACGAACAGCGCAATGATCGTGAGTGCCGCCAGTGTCACCGATTCGACGACAAACCGCGGCGCCGCCGAGATGAAGGCGGTACTCGCCCGCGCGCGCATGAGCGGCGCGTCGAAGGCGCGAAACGCCTCGAGATAGGCGGCCTGACTGTGATCGATGATGATGTCCCGGATCGCGCCCAGGCTTTCCTGCACTGCCTGCACCCGGCGCTGATAGGCGATTCCGATCGCGTCGCTGTTCGCGGACAGCCGTCGTCGGATCGACAGCAGCACGACGCCATAGGCAACGATGATGATCGCTGCCGCGAGCGCGACGCTCCGGATGTCGATCAGCCCTAGGGCAATGATCAGCGATAGTCCGACTACGGCCGCCGAAATCGCCATGACGAGTTGAAGGACCACCGTGAACACCAGTTGCTCGACCGTCTCGAGCGCGGCGACGAACTGGCTGCTGTTTCGCGAAATGTGGAAGCTGTACGGCTGGGCGAGCACCCGTTCCTGAATGTCGCAGGCCAGGTCGTGACCGTAGTGATAGGCAAAGCGCTGCGTCGCCCACGAAAGGATCAGCCTCATGCCGGCCGCCGCGATCGATGCCACGACGAACAGGATGGCCGAGAGGCGCATTTTCTCCCCTCGCTGATCGGCCGCGCCCAAGTCGAACAGCCAGTTGAGCCACTCGCCGCCGGAATGATTGGCGTTTGTGAGGATGCCGATCAAAGGGACGACCGCGCCGATCGCGGCCATCTCCGCAAAGGCGGCGACTGGCATCAGCAGCAATAACCAATGAAGCCGGCGGCGATCCTGCGACGAGGCCGCACGATACAGCGATCGCAGCATCGAAACGGGACCGTCGCGGGTCAAATGGTGAATCGCTCCGCCAATGGCGCGAGGCCGGCGTCATGGGTGAGGTCGAGATGGAGCGGCGTTACCGCAATATAGCCGTCGGCAATAGCCTCGAGATCGGTCGAATGGCCGGGCGTCTCGACCATGGGTGCGAGGCCAAACCAAAAGTAAGGATAGCCGCGCGGATCCTTGCGCTCGACGATACGCAGGCGGCCATAGTCGCGAATGCCTTGGCGGCAGACTCGGACACCCTTCACGTCGGCAGGGTCGCCGGCGGGGAAGTTGACGTTGACGAGCGTGCCGGGCGCGAAGGGGGCATCGAGTAACGGAGCGAGCACCTTTGGGGCCCAAGATTCTGCCGTTGCGAAGGGGACCGTGTCGCCCATGCCTTCGCGCGAGTAGGATTGGCTCAGCGCGATCGATCTCACGCCGGCGAGCGCTCCTTCCATCGCGGCGGAAACGGTACCCGAATAGGTCACGTCCTCGCCCAGGTTTGCGCCGCGATTGACGCCTGACAGGATCAAGTCCGGAGGCGTGTTTTTCATGACGTGGGCAAGCGCGAGCATGACTGCATCGGTCGGCGTGCCGCGGACCGCGAAGCGCTTGTCACCGTGGCGGCGAAGTCGAATGGGCGTGGACAGTGTCAGCGAATGACCCGCACCCGACTGTTCCTCCGCCGGAGCGACGACCCACACATCGTCCGACAATTGCGCGGCAATCCGTTCGAGGACGGCAAAGCCGGGAGCGTGGATTCCGTCGTCGTTGGTCAGGAGAATGCGCATCGCCACGCTATGCGCATTGTCGGAGCATCGGACAAGCGCGGTAAATATGCGTCCATTCGGCAACAACCCACAGAAAGTTGCACGAAGACCCGGTCAGTCCTTGTTAAGGAGAAGGGGCTTAACTAATAGCGCGGTGGGGATATCGGCAGACAAGGCCTAAGTGCTTTGAAAGCCAAGTATATTCGCCTCCGGCCGTTACCGGTGGCCCGGTGCGGAGCCGGGTGGCGCTTGTGCCGGGGAGAGTAAGATGGCTACCGCTCTAGTAGACCTTTACGGACTGAACTCCATTCGCTTCGATCAGATGACCTTGCCCGACGGCTATCGGCCTTCGGACGAGGAAGAATTCATGTGCGCTGAACATCGCGCATACTTCCTTCGCAAATTGCGCGACTGGAAGGAATCGATCGTCGAGGAAAGCCGCGCCACCATGGCGCAGCTGCAGATCGATTCGATGCGCGAACCGGACATTGCGGATCGCGCGTCGAGCGAGACCGATTGGTCGATCGAGCTTCGTACCCGCGATCGTCAGCGCAAGTTGATCTCGAAGATCGATGCGGCGGTACGTCGTCTTCACGAGGGCGAATATGGCTATTGCGAAGTGACCGGCGATCCGATTTCGCTGGCGCGGCTCGAAGCTCGGCCGATTGCCACAATGACGCTCGAAGCGCAGGAAAAGCATGAGCGGGTCGAGCGCGTTTCGCGCGACGACTGATCGGATGAGGCGGGACCGGGTGCCGCAGCGCCCGGTCCATCACCCCACAGATGGCCGGCGATCAATGGCCGGTGAGCGCGTCCTTCAGCCGTAATTTCTCTTTCTTCAACTGATGGAGGATGATGTCGTCCGGGTGCGGTCGATGCTCTTCGGCGTCGATCTTTGCGTGAAGCGCGGCGTGCTTTGATGCCAGAGCGTCCACCTGTCCTTTTTCCATCGGTCAATTTCCTTTCGTTGGCTGACACGGATAGTGACTTCAATAAAACATGAAACGGTCGCCATGTCGTCATGCGATTGGCGCCATTCGACCGGGCGAAGGCGCGGTTCGCCGTTGACGCCGGGGCGAGTGACGCCGGTCCGGACCTGGGATAAGACGAAACGATGAACGATGACGACCCGCGAGAAGTACTGGCTTTCCTAAAGGCTGAGCACCGTCGGCTCGACGAGGAAATCGACCTGCTGCGCAATGCGGGAAACTGCGACCAGCTCGAACTTGCTCGATTGAAGAAGCGCAAACTGGTGATGAAGGACGAGATCGAGCAGCTCGCCGACCGGATCGTCCCCGACATCATCGCCTGATCGAGCATGTCCGAAAGCGGGACAGGTGAGCAGGGCAAGGCCGCTCTCGTCCGCTCATGCGTTTCCTCGCCAAGAACAACATGGCAGGATCGACCTCACACATGACCGATTCGACCGATCAACCCACCAGCGGAATCCGCATCACGCCAAGGCTGATCGACGCTCTGTATACCGAGGCGATGGTGCTTGCTGACGAAGCTCGCGCTTATTTCGATGAAGCGGGACGTGAGGAGCGGCAGCAACTTGAGCCCTTCGCGCGGGTCGGCTTCGCCTGCGAGTCGCTGAAGGTCACCACGCGGATCATGCACATCGTGGCGTGGCTGCTGACCCAGCGCGCGGTCGAGACGGGCGAGCTTAACTCGATCGATGGACGTCGGCCCGAACGCCGGCTCGGCAACGCGCAAAGCAGCGATCCTCTGGTGGTCGAGCAATTGCCGCCAGGGGCGCAGGCGCTGATCCATTCCAGCAGTGATCTCTATGCGCGCGTTGCGCGGCTCGACGAGGGGCAACTCGACGATGAGCCGGCGCCGAGTCCTGCTCGCGCACTGATGGGTCGGCTAGAGCGCGACTTGATCTGGAATCGCACCAACTGAGCGCTTAGGGTCGCGCCATGCGATCCTTCACCTATCATCCCGGTCCTCGGTTGCTCGCAGGACCCGGCAGCGCGGCCGATCTTGCCGCTCACCTGCCGGACGGCAATTGCCTGTTTGTCACCGATCGCGGCGTTGCCGATCTTGGCTTGGCCGATCCGATGCGCACCGCGATCGAACAGCGCGGGGGACGGGTCATTCTTTTCGACACCGTCGAGGCCGACCCGTCGCGCAAGACCCTGCTGGACGCGGTCGACTTGGGTGGCCGCCATGACGTCACCCACGTGGTCGGCTTCGGCGGCGGAAGCCCGATGGATGTCGCGAAATTAGCGGCCTATCTCATCGGCTCTGGCGACGACCTCGATTCGATCTGGGGCGTCGGGCTCGCCACCGGAACGCGCCTACCGCTAGCGCTCGTGCCGACGACGGCAGGGACGGGGAGCGAAGCGACTCCGGTCGCGGTCATTACTTGCGAGGGAGATGAGAAGCGGGGCGTGAATTCGCCGGCACTGATCGCCGACTGGGCCGCGCTCGATGCCACGCTCACCGTCGGGATGCCGCGCGGACTGACCGCCGCGACCGGAATCGATGCGATGGTTCATGCAGTTGAGGCTTACACCTCGGTCAAGGCCAAGAACCCGCTTTCGGACGGGTTTTCACGGCAAGCGCTTCGCCTTCTGAACGAGAACCTGATCACCGCCTGTAACGAGCCAGCCAACCTGGAAGCGAGGGCGGCGATGCTGCTGGGCGCGCACTTGGCTGGTCTGGCCTTTGCAAATGCGCCGGTCGCCGGGGTGCATGCGCTGGCTTATCCGTTGGGCGGCATCCATCACATCCCGCACGGCCTGTCGAATGCCCTGATGCTGCGGGTCGTCCTGACGCACAATGCCGAGGCGGCGCGCGAGGAATATGCCGAGCTTGCCGAGATCGTCGCGCCCGAATGTGCCGGGCAGGGCAGCCAGGCGCGTTGCGCCTTGCTGATCGATCGCCTGGAGCAACTTGTCATCGGCAGTGGCCTCTCGCCGCGTCTTCGCGAGCATGGGATTGTTTGGGACGAAATTCCGATGCTGGCGCGCGAGGCCATGAAGCAGCAGCGGTTGCTGGTGAACAATCCGTGCCTGATTGACGAAGCCGACGCCCGCCGATTATACGAGGCGGCGTGGTGAACCGACCGGTCCCGCGCGGGCGCGACCAATATCGCGCGTTTCAGACGATCGCCACTCGCTGGGCAGACAATGACGCCTACGGTCACGTCAACAACACGATCTACTATGCGTGGTTCGACACTGCGGTGAACCAGTGGCTGATCGAGCACGGGCTGCTCGACATTGCCTCCGGCAATCCGATCGGGCTCGTGGTGGAAACGGGATGCAGTTACTTCTCCTCGCTCGCCTATCCGGGCGACGTGGAGATCGGTCTGGCGATCGATCGCCTGGGAACCTCAAGCGTCACCTACCGCTTGGGCGTTTTTGCGGCAGGCGCGGGCGAGCCCGCCGCACAAGGGCACTTCACCCACGTTTACGTCGATCGAGACACTCGCCGGCCCGCAGCAATCCCCGACGTCTGGCGGGCGTCGCTCGCTGCTCTAGCTTAGGCGGCGATCGCTGCCTTCGCGGCTGCGTATTCGCGTTCGAGGCGGCTGACGAGTTCCGCGGTCGGGACCACCTTGTCGACGACTCCGATTCCCTGACCCGACCCCCAGATGTCGCGCCACGCTTTTGCGCCCGTCGACGACTGGAAGTTCATGGCCGCCGCGTCCGCGCCGGGCAGATTGTCGGGATCGAGACCCGCCGCGATAATCGAGCCGCGCAGATAATTGCCGTTGATGCCGGTAAAGAGCGAGGAATTGATGATGTCGCCGGCGCCGCCTTCGCAGATCCCCTGCTTATATTCGTCGGACGCTCTTGCCTCGGTCGTGGCGATGAAGGGCGAGCCGATGTAGGCGAAATCGGCCCCCATCGCTTTGGCAGCAAGGATGGCACCGCCGGTCGCGATCGAGCCCGACAGTGCCAGCGGACCGTCGAACCAGGTGCGAATCTCCTGGATAAGCGCAAAGGGCGACCACTTGCCCGCGTGCCCACCAGCACCGGCCGCGACCGCAATCAGGCCGTCGGCGCCCTTTTCGACCGCTTTCCGCGCGAAGCGATCGTCGATGATGTCGTGGAGCGTGATGCCGCCCCATGAGTGCACCGCGTCGTTCAGCTCCGCCCGCGCGCCGAGCGAGGTGATGACCAGCGGGACCTTCCATTTCTCGCACGTCGCGACGTCTTCTTCGAAGCGGTCGTTCGAACGATGAACGATCTGGTTGACCGCGAACGGCGCCGACGGCGTGTCCGGATTGTCACGATCCCAGGCCGCCAGTTCCTCGGTGATCTGGTGGATCCACTCGTCGAGCTGGCTTTGCGGGCGGGCATTGAGCGCGGGGAAACTGCCGACGATGCCCGCCTTGCACTGCGCGATGACTAGGTCAGGCCCCGACACGATGAAGAGCGGGGCACCGATGACGGGAAGGCGAAGGCGGGAAAAGATGTCGGGCAGGGCCAAGTCTAATTCCTTCGGGAAAGGGGGTCAGTCCAAACGGTGATAATCGCGATACCAAGCGACGAAATTGGGAACGCCTTCGTCAATCGTCGTCGCCGGTTCGAAGCCGTGATCGCGCTGGATGGCGCTGATGTCGGCGAAGGTGTCAGACACATCGCCAGGCTGCATCGGCTGGAAATCGATTTTCGCTTCGCGACCGGTCTCGCGCTGCAGCAATTCGACCACGCGCATCAGGTCTTCGGACCGGTGATTGCCGATATTATAGAGCGCGTGCGGTCCGGTGCTTCCGCCCGCCTTTTCGCTGCCGTCATCGGCCGGGGGACCGTCGAGGCAGGCAATGATCCCGCGAACGATGTCGTCGACGTAAGTGAAGTCGCGGCGCATCTTTCCCGCGTTGAATAGGCGCAGCGGCTCACCAGCGTAGAGCGCTTTGGTGAAGAGCCACATCGCCATGTCAGGGCGGCCCCACGGGCCATAGACGGTGAAAAAGCGGAGCCCCGTCAACGGCGTCCGGAAAAGGTTTGCGTAGGATTCGCTCATCAACTCGTCAGCGCGCTTGCTCGCGGCGTAGAGCGAAAGCGGGTGATCGGTGCGATCCTCAACCCGGAACGGCAGCGTGTCGTTGCCGCCGTACACCGACGACGACGACGCATAGACCATGTGCTTGGGCTGCCGCGCACGGGCGAGCTCAAGCATGTTGAGGTGGCCGAGCAGGTTCGAGCGGACATAGGCGTGGGGCTTGTCGATCGAGTGGCGGACACCCGCTTGCGCGCCCAAATGTACGATGCGATCGAAGTCGTGGCGAGCAGCGAATGTATTCAGGTCGTCGATCTCGGCGAAGTCGATCGCTTCGAAGGTGAAGCGGTCGCCGCCCTCGTCCTGCAGGCGCGCGAGCCGCGCGTGCTTCAGCGTGACGTCGTAATAGTCGTTGAGGTTGTCGATGCCGATCACGGTTTCGCCGCGGGCAAGCAGCGCACGGGCAGTCGTCGATCCGATGAATCCGGCCACGCCGGTAACTAAGATGGTCATGGGTGTGCTGCCTAGCGGAGCCGGCGCGCGGGCGCGAGGGGGTTTGCACCATCGCGCGGAAGGGTAGAGTGACGCCACTTGGCAAGGAGCAAGCGACGATGACCGAGGCCCTCTATCCCGTCCCCAAGGAGTGGGCCAAATCGGCGCTGATCGACGCGAAACGCTATGGCGAGATGTACGCGCAATCGATCGCCGATCCTGACGCTTTCTGGCGGACGGAGGCGCAGCGGATCGAGTGGATTAGACCCTTCTCGACTGTCAGCGAGTCCAGCTTTGCGGAAGCGGACTTCGGCATCAGGTGGTTCGCCGACGGCACGCTGAACCTAAGCGTGAATTGCCTCGACCGCCATGTCGCCGAACGCGGCGACGCGCCCGCGATCGTCTGGGAAGCCGACGACCCCGCCGAGCCGGGCCGTTCGATCAGCTATTCCGAGCTGTTGGCCACGACCTGCCGCTTTGCCAATGCGATGAAGGCGCTTGGCGTCGGGCGCGGCGACCGCGTGACGATCTACCTCCCTATGGTTCCCGAGGCGGCCGTGGCGATGCTCGCCTGCGCGCGGGTGGGCGCGATCCATTCTATCGTCTTCGCCGGCTTCTCGCCCGAAGCGCTGGCCGGCCGGATTCGCGATTGCGACAGTCGGCTGGTTATTACCGCCGACGAAGGCAAGCGCGGGGGGAAGTCGATCCCGCTCAAGGCAAATGTCGACGAGGCGCTCACCCAGTGTCCGGCCGTAGACCATGTCATCGTCCTCGAGCGAACCGGCGCTCCCGTCGCGATGCTTGAGGGCCGCGACGTCGCCTGGACGGACGCCATTCGGGGAATGGAAGATATTTGCCCGCCGGAGGAGATGAGCGCGGAAGATCCGCTCTTCATCCTCTACACCTCCGGATCGACGGGAAAGCCGAAGGGCGTGCTGCACTCGACCGGTGGCTATGCCGTGTGGACGTCGATGACCCATGAATATGTTTTCGATTATCGGCCCGGACAGATTTACTGGTGTGCCGCCGACATCGGTTGGGTCACCGGGCACAGCTACGTCGTCTACGGACCGCTCGCGAACGGAGCGACGACGCTCATGTTCGAAGGGGTGCCGAATTGGCCCGACGCCAGTCGCTTCTGGCAGGTCGTCGACAAATATCAGGTCGAAATCTTTTATGCCGCCCCGACCGCGTTGCGGGCTTTGATGCGCGAGGGGGACGAGCCGGTGACGCGGACGTCGCGTGCTTCGTTACGCCTGCTGGGGACCGTAGGCGAACCGATAAACCCCGAAGCTTGGGGATGGTATCACCGCGTTGTCGGGGAAGGGCGCTGCCCGATCGTCGACACCTGGTGGCAGACCGAAACCGGCGGCGCGATGATCACGCCCTTGCCAGGCGCGACCGCGTTGAAACCGGGAAGCGCGACCCTGCCGATGTTTGGCGTTGCGCCGGTCCTGCTCGACCGTGGCGGCAAGGAGATCGCCGGCGCGGGCGAAGGCTCGCTGGCCATCGCGCGGAGCTGGCCGGGGCAGATGCGAACGGTGTGGGGCGATCACGATCGCTTCTTTCAGACCTATTTCTCCGCCTATCCCGGCTATTATTTTACCGGTGACGGCTGCCGACGCGACGACGATGGATATTATTGGATCACCGGCCGGATCGACGACGTCATCAACGTGTCGGGGCATCGCATGGGCACCGCGGAGGTCGAAAGCGCGCTCGTTGCTCATCAGGCGGTTGCCGAGGCCGCGGTCGTCGGCATGCCGCACGACATCAAGGGGCAGGGGATCTACGCCTACGTTACCGTGAATACAGAGGTGACGCCCGACGAAGCGCTGCGGGCGGAATTGACCCAGTGGGTGCGCAAGGAGATCGGCCCGATAGCGACCCCGGACGTGTTGCAGTTCGCGCCGTCGCTCCCGAAGACCCGGTCGGGAAAGATCATGCGTCGAATCTTGCGAAAGATCGCCGAGGGGGACGTGTCGACGCTCGGGGATACATCGACCTTGGCCGACCCGTCGGTGGTCGATCAACTCATCGCGGGACGGCCGCCGGTCGCCTAAGGCGGCTTGCCGACGCAACCTTATGGCCCGAGCGCGGTTTGTTGCGGGACATGACCTCCTCCCCCGATAATCGAGACCACCCGCTGGCGAAGCGGTTCCGAAGCTTTGTCGAAGATCGCAGTTTTCCGTGCGTCGGCGCCAAGGCAGCGCTCAACCGCGGCGGAATGCGCTTCGTCGTCGGCCGCGACTTCGGTTCTGCATGGGACGACCTTCGCATCCTCCCGGCACTGCATGGGATCGCCGCCGACTATTCGCGGGCGCCGGACCTGTTCCGTTCGCTCGTCGTGATGTTCGAGACGGGAATTCCCGACAACGAAGGTGATTTCGAGCGCGGCCTGTGGAAGCGCCTCCAGTCACTGAGCGACAAGGACGAATGGTTGGGAAAGAAGCCCGACCCGCGCGTCGCCAACGATCCCGACGATCCTCATTTTGCGATGAGTTTCGGCGGAGAAGCGTTCTTTGTCGTCGGTCTTCACCCACAGGCCAGCCGCCCAGCGCGTCGGTTTGCGGTGCCGGCGATGGTGTTCAATCTCCACGATCAGTTTGAGCGTTTGCGCGCCGAGGGGCGCTACGAGCGGCTTCGCGATACGATTATCGACCGCGACGTCGCGCTCGCCGGTGAGCCCAACCCGATGCTGGCGGGACATGGCACGATCTCCGCAGCCCGCCAGTATAGCGGCCGCGCGGTCGGGCCTGACTGGCAATGTCCATTCTCCGGTCGGGGTTCGCGCGATGCCGCATAAAATCGCGCCACGCTCGGGCGTGGCGTTCACGCTCGACAAGGGGCAGCGGCTGACGGTGATTGATCCCGAAGGCGAGCAGGTGGCCGACCTGGTCGCGTTCAATCGCGCAGAGCACGGTGAGGCAATCTCCTCGGGACGATCGATCGACTACGCCAGCCGGATCTACCTGTCGAAGGGTGATCCGCTCTATTCGAACCGCTCGAACGTCATGCTGCGGATCGTCGAGGATGACGTGGGGCGACACGACTTTCTGCTGACGCCCTGTTCGGCCGAGATGTTCAGGATCATTTATGGCGACGAGCATCCGCATCGCGGCTGTTTCGGCAATCTCGCCGCGGCACTCGATTCGCATGGGATCGGTCCCGACCAAATCCCGACTGCGTTCAACATCTTCATGAACGTGCCGGTCGACGGCGAGACCGGCATCGTCCGCGTTCTTCCGCCGCTGTCGAAGGCCGGCGACCGGATCGTCTTCGAGGCGGACATGGATCTGGTGATCGGCCTGACCGCTTGCTCGGCCCCGCAATCGAACAATGGATCGTTCAAGCCGATTTACTGGGAGATCGGTTGAGTCTCGCGGCACGGGTTCGCGTTGCCACCGCCTATCGATGGAGACACGGACGCTGGCCGGCTCTCAACCGACCCCAACTTTTCACCGAGTGGGTACAGTGGCGAAAGCTGTTCGATCGCGACGTGGGTTTGGCTCGGTTGACGGATAAGGCTCATGCCAAGAGGGTTGCCACTAGCGTATTGCCCGAAGAATTCCTCATTCCGACCGTGTGGCAGGGCATGCTGCTTCCCGAGCATCCGCCGGCCCCGCTGCCGCTGATCGTGAAGGCCAATCATGGCTGTAACCAATTCACCGTGGTCCGAACTGCGGATGATTGGGAGAAGGCCCGGGCGATTTCGCCGCATTGGCTGAACCATGCATACGGCAGATGGCTGGACGAATGGCATTATGAACTGGCCGACCGGTCGTTGATCGTTGAACCGTTCATCAGCGAAACCGACGCCCTCCCGACCGATTATAAATTCTACGTGTTCGGTGGCCGCGTCGTGATGGTGCAGGTGCATCAGGGACGCGGCGCCGATCATCGGTGGAGCCAATTGACGACCGAGTGGCGGCCCTTGTCAGCCAACGCCTTTGAGCAGGCGCCTCCGCCTTCGCTCGACGCGATGATCGACGCAGCGAGCCGGCTGGCAGGTGGCCAGGACTTTCTACGGGTCGATTTCTACGATATCGGCGGGCAGGCAAAATTTGGAGAATTCTGCCTGTTTCCCGGATCGGGTCTGGACCCGTTCCGGCCCCTTTCGCTCGACCGGATGCTGGGCGATCTTTGGAGCGCGCAGCATCCTCAAGTCAGCGCCGCGGCGGCGGGCCCTTGCGCCGTGGACCCGGTGCCGGAGGTGGCGGCCGCCCTCCCGACGGCTCGATGACGAGGCCGTCGGCGTCTGGGAACTGGGCGCGCTTCAACGCCTTGACGAAGCCCGGCGCCGCGCGAGCCGAAACCTCGAAATAGCTTTCGTCCGCGGCGATGCGGATCGCGCCGATATCGTTGCGATTGACGTGTCCGTAGCGGCAGATCAGCGGAAGCAACCACCGCGGGTCGGCCCGGTGGCGGCGGCCTGCATTCATCCTAAACCACGTCGATCCGTCGAACCCGGCACGCTGGGCATGTTGCCCTGGCCCCGCCGGACGATCGGCTTGCTCGATGATGTCCTCGGGCGCCGGCATGCTGGCCCTCAGCGATTTCGCCAAGGCGAGCGCGATGGCGTCCGGAGTCATCTCGGCCATTAGGCGGCCCGCCAGTTCCAGTGCTTCCTCGTCCGGTTCGGCGGGCGCGTTCAGCCCTTCCATCAAGCGGGCGCGGTCGCGCTCGGCGATCTGCGACGGGGTTGGCGGAGTGATCCATTCCGCCTCGATCCGCGCGCCGCGCAACATGCCTTCGACCCGGCGACGGGCAGGGAAGGGGACGACGAGAATGGCAGTTCCCTTGCGCCCCGCGCGCCCCGTCCGGCCGGAGCGATGCTGCAGCGCCTCGGCATCGCGCGGAAGTTCGACGTGGATGACGAGGCTGACCGACGGCAGGTCGATGCCGCGCGCGGCGACGTCGGTCGCCACGCACACGCGAGCGCGCTGATCCCGAAGCGCCTGAAGCGCATGATTGCGTTCGCTCTGACTATGCTCGCCCGAGAGTGCCACGGCATGGAACCCGCGTTCGATCAGGCTCGCATGCAGGCGCCGGACCGCGTCGCGCGTGGCGCAGAAAAGGATCGCCGTTTCGGCCTCATGGAAGCGGAGCAGGTTGACCACGGCATGCTCGATGTCGGGCGGCGACACAGCGACGGCCTGATAGGCGATATCGCCATGGCCCTTGTTGTCGCCCAGCGTTTCGATCCGCAGCGCGTCCTTCTGGTAGCGCCGCGCCAGCGCGACGATCGGTCGCGGCATGGTGGCGGAGAATAGCAAAGTGCGACGCTCGGCAGGGGTCGCGTCGAGGATCTCCTCGAGCTCTTCGCGAAAGCCCATGTCGAGCATCTCGTCGGCTTCATCGAGCACGGCGACGCGCAGTCCCGAAAGGTCGAGCGCACCGCGTTCGAGATGATCGCGGAGCCGGCCCGGCGTCCCGACGACGATGTGCGCCCCCCCGGCGAGCGCGCGGCGCTCCTTCATCGGGTCCATGCCGCCGACGCAATTGACGACGCGCGCGCCCGCGTCGGCATAGAGCCACTCGAGCTCCTTGCTGACTTGAAGCGCCAACTCGCGGGTCGGCGCGATGATCAGGCCGAGCGGAACGCGCGCCCACGGCATCTTGTCGCCTTCGAGCATTTGGTGCGCCATGGCGAGGCCGAAGGCGACCGTCTTGCCCGAGCCGGTGCGGGCCGACACGATCAGGTCGCGGTCTGCGGCTTCCGGCGCGACGGCGGCCGACTGCACTTCGGTCAATGTTTCATAGCCACGCGCATCGAGCGCGCGGGCGAGCGTGGGGGGAATCTGGGGATGGGACATTCTGCGGCCCTTAGGCGCAATATCGAACAAACGATAGCGCAAGCCTCTTCCGGCCTGCACCGTCCCGGCTGATATGCGAGAAACGAAGGAGGATGGTGGACGCACTAGGGCTCGAACCTAGGACCCGCTGATTAAGAGTCAGCTGCTCTACCAACTGAGCTATGCGTCCCCATGGGGAGTGCGCTGGTCGCCGCCGATGTGGCGGGGGCGCGGGCGGGCATCTAACAAGGCTTTGGGAACCGCGCAACCACCGTCTGCGCTAAATTTCCTATTGCAGCGTCGATCGTGTTCGCGCCTGCCGTTCGAGCGACATCAGCAGCCCCAGGCAGATCATGACCGTCATCACTGCCGAGCCGCCGAAGCTGACGAGCGGAAGCGGGATACCGACGACGGGCGCCAAGCCCATCACCATCATCAGGTTGATCGAGACGTAAAAGAAGATCGTCGCGGTCAGGCCGGCCGCGCTCAGCTGGCCGTAGCGCGTCTTCGCTTTTTTGCTGACGCTCATTCCCCACCGAATAACCAGGAAGAAGGCGGCAATCAGCAAGACGCCGCCAACGAGGCCCCATTCCTCAACAAAGGTCGCGAACACGAAGTCGGTGTGACCTTCGGGAAGATAGTCGAGGTGGCTCTGGCTGCCGTTGAGATAGCCCTTGCCCCAGATTCCACCCGAACCGATCGCGATCTTTGACTGGCTGATATGGTAGCCGGCGCCGAGCGGATCGCTCTCGGGATCGAGGAAGATGAGCACTCGCTTGCGCTGATAGCCGTGCATCATCGCATACACGACCGGAAGTGCGGCCGCGAGCGCGGCGCCGGCGGACACGAAATACCACATCGGCAGTCCGGCGATGAACATGACGGTGATCCCGCCAAGGAGTACCATGGTCGCGGTGCCGAGGTCGGGCTGGACGAGGATGAGCGCGAACGGGACCAGCACCAGCGCGGCTGCGGGCCATAGACCTCGCCACTTGCGGACGTCGCCAGCGGGCAGGAGCTCATAGAAGCGTGCCAGCGTCAGCACGATCGCGGGTTTCATGAACTCCGAAGGCTGCAGCCGGATGAAGCCAAGGTCGATCCAGCGCTGGGCGCCCTTGCCGACGAATCCAACCATTTCGACGATCACGAGCATCACCACGATCGCGAGATAGGCAGGGAAGGTCGTTTGCTTGATGAAGCTTTCGGGGATGTAGCTGATCGCGATCGAGACAGCGGCGAAGCCGAGAATCGTGACGCCCTGCTTGACCGCCCACGGCGACATCGATCCACCCGCCGCGGAATAGAGCGTGACGACGCCGATCGTGCAGATCAGCGCGACCAGCCAGATCAGCCGCCAAGGAAGGCGGGCGAGTGGCTGTGGAATGATGGCCGAGCTGATCATGCCGACTGGCTCAACGCCGCCTTGGACAAGGCTTCGAATTCGGACTGGCGTCGCGCGGTTCGCTGGGCGAGCGTTCCGCCCCACTGCGTTTCCAGTGCCGTAAGCGAGGCCATTGCTTTGTCGCGGTCGAACAGGAAGGTCAGCACGTCCTTCGCGACCGGCGCCGCGGCGCGCGAGCCGCCCATCCCATGCTCGATCACGACCGAGGCGGCGTATCGCGGGTTGCTGGTCGGCGCGAAACAGACGAACAGGCCGTGATCGCGATACTTCCATTCGCCCGACTGGCCCCTCTGGGAACCGGCGATCTTGCGTACCTGCGCGGTGCCCGTCTTGCCGCCCATCTCAATTCCGGGGAGTTGCAGCCGGCTCGCGCCCGCGGTTCCGTCGCCGTTGACGACTTCCCACATCCCGCCGCGCACTGCGTCGAGATGTTCCTGGGGAATGCCGAGGAGCGGGGCAGGTTTCGTCCGCACCCCGACAAGGCCCGGCTGCAAGTCGCGGCCCGACGCGATGCGCGCCGACATGACGGCCAATTGCAGTGGATTGACGATCAGGAAACCCTGACCGATCGAGGCGTTGAGCGTGTCCGACGACGTCCAGTCCGGACGCTCGATTAGCCGCTTGGTCGTTTCGAACCGCCGCCGCTTCCATGCGCTGTCGGGCACCGTACCGAAGCTCTGGCTGGCGACCGGCAGGTCGAACTTCTGGCCGAGCCCGAGGCGCCTGGCCATCGGCGCGATGTTGTCGTAGCCGATGCGGTTGCCCATTGCGTAGAAATAGGTGTTGCAGCTTTTCGCGATGGCACGGCGCATGTTCACCGACCCGTGACGCCCGAGGCAGCGGAAGAAGCGGTTGCCGAGCCGATAGCCGCCTGGACAATGGACAGTTTCGTCCGGGTCGATGCCATGCGCCATCAGTGCCAGCCCATTCATCGGCTTGATCGTCGAACCCGGAGGGTAAAGCGCCGAAAGGATCTTGTTATTAAGCGGATGCCGCTCGTCCTGGGACAGCATTCGCCACTCGGTCGATCCGATCCCGTCGGAGAAACTGTTCGGATCGTAGGCAGGCATCGACGCCATGCAAAGAATGTCGCCCGTCAAACAGTCGATGACGGTGCAACTGCCAGACTCTTCGCCCAAACGTCGTGCCGCAAATTCCTGAAGGTCGGCATTGATCGACAGGCGGATGGTGGATCCGGACTTGTCGGGCTTCGGCGTCAATTCGCGGACGAGCTTGCCTCGCGCGGTGAGTTCGACGCGCTGACCACCGGGTGCGCCACGAAGACTCTTTTCGAGGGTCTTTTCAAGGCCTTCTTTACCGATCTTGAAACCCGGTGTGATCAGGAGGGGATTCTTTTCCTCTTCGTAATCCTTCGCAGAGGCGGCGCCGACATATCCGACAAGATGTCCCACTGCCGGTCCGGTCGGGTAGAAGCGGGAAAAGCCGCGCATCGGCTGGACGCCCGGCATCTCCGGGAGACGGACCGTCACGGCCGCATATTGGTCGTAGGGTACGTTCTCGGCGACCTGCACCGGCTGGTAGCCCTTGGCCGCCTTCAGTTCCTTGATGATCCGGTCGACGTCATCTGCGCTCAGCGCGAGCAGGCTGGTCAGCAGGCGAAGCGTTTCGGTTGGCTTTTCAAGCTGGTCGGGGATGATGTCGATGCGAAAGTCGGAGCGATTGATCGCGATCGGCTTGCCGCCCCGATCGACGATCCAGCCGCGGCGGGGCGGGACGACGATCAACTGGACGCGGTTGCTTTCGGACAACAGCTGGTAATGCTCGTTCTGGTTGACCGACAGGTAGCCGAGCCGAGCGATCAACAACGACCCGAACGCGGCCTGGACCCCGCCGACGATGGTCATCCGCCGGGTGAAGGTCATCGACTGGTGAACGTTGGTGAAGCGTCCGCCCTTCATCGGCCCAGCCTCCACCGATCAATCCGCGCGGCGAGGAAGGCCACGATCGGAAAGCACAGGATCGAGAGGATGATGGCGGGAGTAGTCGAGAGACGCATCGGGACCGGCGCACCGAGAAGCGCGGCGACCTGCCACTGCGCCAGTTCGTCGAGCGCGATAAACAGGCAGGCAATCGCCCATTCGATCCAATAGTCCCGCCACATCGTCCGACGGTCGAGGATATCCATCGCGACCATGATCGCGGCCCATAGCGCCACCGACAGGCCGATGGGATTCCCGACGATCAGGTCGTTCACGAAGCCGAGTGGCGCCGCCCACCACGCGGGGAAGGGATCGGCGCGAAGAAGGCGCCATGCGACCAGCATCAGCAGGCCCCAATCGGGCCACCAGCCGGAGTGCGAGACGATCGGCAGGAGCGACATCATCGAACCCGCCACGACGGTCGCCGCAGGGTAATAGGCCGCGAAGGCTCGCGGCCCCTTCGCGAGCGGTCCGGTGCCACCGCGGTTGCCGAGCGCGGAGCGGACCATCAGGGCGCCTCGGGGTCGGGCGCGGCGGCGGCGGCCAGCGCCGCCGGTTGGTAAGGCCGCTGAATGACGGCGAAACTGACCTTGGATGGATCGGCGATCGGGATCGCCACGGCGCCGTCATCGTCCAGCCGGATCACTTTTCCAATCGGGACGAGCGGAGGATAGAGCCCACCGGTGCCGGAGGTGACGATGATATCGCCGGGTTTGAAAGGATTGCGCCCGACCTCCAACGGCCGAACATCGATCGTCCCGTCGCCGCGCCCGGTCGAGATCACCGGCTGGCCGCCGCGAAGGATTCGGGCGGGGACGATGTTCGCGCGATCGCTGACCAAAAGAACCCGACTGGCGATCCGTCCCGAATCAACCACTCGACCAATCAGGCCTTCCGCGGCCCGGACGGGCATTCCGATCGAGACGCCGTCGTTCGACCCAGCCGTGATTACCGCGAACCGGCGCGGACTTTCGAACGACGATCCGACGACCCGCGCGGTCGCGACCGACTCCGGAAGCTGATCGCGAAGCCCGAGCGCCGACTTGAGTTGGCGGTTCTCTTCGAGGATCGCGCGCGCCTCGACCATTCGGCGCATCATGACCGTTCGCTCGCGTTTCAGCTGGCCGTTCTGATCGATCGCGTCCCAATAGTCGCCGGCGCCATTGCTGAGGCCCGCGACGGTCGTCGTCACCTCGTCGAGCGCGCCGGTAATCGGCGCGGTGACGTCGAGTGCGGCTCCGCGGACCGCCGAATAGCTCTGCGGCGCAGCGATCGACAGGATCAGCATCGCCAGACCGACGATCAGCCCGGCGAGCACCGCCAGAAAGCTGAAGAACAGGCTATATTGTGCACGCCGCGACCAGCCCGGGCGCGGTCCCGCCGAGGCTGCCATCGCGAACCGCTACGCCGTCTGGAGGACGCCGCGGAACTGCTCTTCTTCGAGCGCGCGGCCCGTTCCAAGCGCGACGCAGGTCAACGGGTCCTCGGCGACCGTCACCGGCAGGCCGGTTTCGTCGCGGAGAACTTCGTCGAGACCCTGAAGCAGCGCGCCGCCCCCGGTAAGGACAATGCCCTGGTCACAAATGTCGGCGGCAAGCTCAGGAGCAGTATTCTCCAGCGCGATACGAACTCCTTCGACGATCGTGCCAACAGGCTCGCTCAGCGCTTCGGCGATCTGGCCCTGATTGATCGAGATCTCCTTGGGCACGCCGTTGACGAGATCGCGGCCCTTGATGTGCACGGTCTTACCGATGCCATCGACGGGCGGCTTGGCGATGCCGACTTCCTTCTTGATCCGCTCGGCCGTCGCTTCGCCGATCAGCAAATTGTGGTTGCGGCGGACGTAGGACGAGATCGCCTCGTCCATCTTGTCCCCGCCGACGCGCACCGAAGTGGTGTAGGCTAGGCCGCGAAGCGAGAGCACGGCGACTTCAGTCGTGCCGCCGCCAATGTCGACGACCATCGATCCGATCGGTTGGGTCACGGGCATGTCGGCGCCGATCGCGGCGGCCATCGGCTCCTCAATCAGAAAGACCGCGCTGGCGCCGGCATTCGAGGCCGCGTCGCGGATCGCGCGGCGTTCGACGCTGGTCGAGCCGGATGGCACGCAGATCACGATCTCCGGGAAGCGCCAGGCGCGCATCTTGCCGCCATGAACCTTGTGAATGAAGTGCTTGATCATCTGCTCGGCGACATCGATGTCGGCGATGACGCCATCGCGTAGCGGACGGATCGCCTCGATCTGATCGGGGGTCTTGCCCATCATCAGCTTGGCGTCGTCACCGACCGCCTTGACCTTCTTGACGCCGTTGATGGTCTCGATCGCGACGACCGACGGCTCGTTGAGGACGATGCCCCGGCCGCGAACATACACCAACGTATTGGCGGTGCCCAAGTCGATCGCCATGTCGTGCGACATCCATTTGAACCAGCGCGTCCAGAACATGCTTTCCCCGTCTCTCGCTCTATCGTGTGAAGATCGTCGCACCGCCCACCCGGCGCGATATAATTATCCTTGTCCAAGCCCTTGTGAAAACGACATGAATTGCGTGCAAAATTCACCGCTTCGCAGGAGCCTTTCGATTGGGCTAGGACCGTTAACATGTCAATAAGAAGGCTGCCCTCGGACCTCATCAATCGTATCGCTGCCGGTGAGGTGGTGGAGCGGCCAGCCAGTGCGTTGAAGGAAGTCGTCGAAAACGCGCTGGACGCCGGTGCCTCGATGGTCGGGATTCGATTGGCGGCGGGTGGTCTGGACCTCGTGGAGGTGGCCGACAACGGGTCGGGCATGGCGCCATCCGAGATGGCCTTGGCCCTCGAGCGGCACGCGACCTCCAAGCTCCCCGACGACCGGATCGAGGACGTGGCGAGCTTCGGTTTCCGCGGCGAAGCGCTTCCGTCGATCGCCAGCGTCGCGCGTTTGTCCGTGACGAGCCGGACAGTCGAGGGCGAGGGGTGGCGGATCGTCGTTGATCACGGAGAACCGGCGGGCGAGGGGCCGGTAGCCGTCCCGCCTGGAACCACGGTCCGGGTCGAAGGCCTATTCGACAAGGTCCCGGCCCGGCGCAAGTTTCTCCGATCGCCCCGCGCCGAATATGCCGCCTGCCTCGATGTGGTGAAGCGCTTGGCAATGGCGCGTCCCGATGTCGGCTTCAGCGTCGACCATGACGGTCGGCGCACGTTGAGCGTGCAGCCTTCGGACGCGCCGACGCGTGTCGCCGCGCTGCTCAGCCACGAATTGGAGCGGCACGGCCTCGGCATCGATTGCGTCCGTGACGGATTGCGATTGACCGGAGTGATCAGCCTGCCGACCTTCAACCGGGGAATGGCGGACCAGCAATATCTGTTCGTCAACGAGCGGCCGGTAAAGGATCGCCTGCTGACGGGGGCCTTGCGGGCGGCTTACCGCGACCTCGTTCCACGCGATCGCCATCCGGTCGCGGCCCTATTTGTGACCGTGCCCAGCGGCGAACTCGACATCAATGTCCACCCCGCGAAAACCGAAGTCCGCTTTCGCGATCCTGCTGCCGTCCGCGGCCTGATCGTCGGGGGCCTGCGTGCGGCGCTGGAGGAAGCAGGCCATCGCGGCGTCGCGCGAGAGCAATTTGCGGCGCCGGCCGCTTGGCAGCAGGAACCGCTCGCTCCGCCGCCGCAATCGACCTTCGCCCCGGCATTCGCACCTTGGTCGCCCGACGCCGTCCCCTCGGCGGCGGTCGCGGATCGCCATGTCGATTTCCGGCCACTCGCTCGCGCCGAGCCGGCGACCGCGCCTGTCCCGAGTTTTCCGCTAGGGGCGGCGAGGGGGCAGGTCGCCGCAACCTACATCGTTGCCGAGGCGGAAGACGGATTGGTCATTGTCGATCAGCATGCCGCGCATGAGAGACTGGTCCTCGAGCGGATGCGTGCTGCGGCCCGCGGGGGCGAGGTGGCGCGGCAGGCCTTGCTCCTTCCCGACGTCGTCGAAATGGACGAGCCCGACTGCGACCGGCTGGAGGCAGCCGCGACCGAGCTTGCCGGGCTTGGACTGGAGATCGAGCGGTTTGGTCCCTCGGCGATGATCGTTCGAGCGACACCCGCACCCCTCGGAATGACCGACGTCAGCGGTCTCCTTCACGACCTCGCCGGTGAACTCGCCGAACTCGGAACAGCGCTTGCGCTTCGCGATCGGCTCGACCACGTCGCCGCCACCATGGCGTGTCACGGCTCGGTTCGCGCGGGACGCATCCTGTCGGTGACGGAAATGAATGCCCTTCTTCGTGAGATGGAAGTCACGCCGCACAGCGGCCAATGCAACCACGGGCGGCCGACATGGGTCAAACTCGCCCACGCCGACATTGAGAAACTGTTCGGACGCCGCTGAAGGATATCGCGCAAGCTTGCGAAAAGAGCGGTTTTTCCCTATTCGGAACGGCACCGGCCATCCGGCGGCGGGAGAGTGTGATGAGCGAACGGGACAAGAGCTATTTCGCACGGCGGGCGGCGGAAGAGGCCGAACGCGCGCTCGAAACGACCGATCCGCAGGCGCAGGAAGCCCATCGTCGATTGCAACGAGCCTACATCGAGCGGGCCTCGATCGGCGATCGCGAAATCGAGCAGCCGCAAATCGTCGGCTAATCCTCGATCAGTCGCCGCGCCTCTTCCACCGGCAGCACGGCCGCGGCCGATCGTGCCGCCTTCAGTTGCGGATATCCGCTAGCCGCCTCAGCACTTAGCGCGTCGGCAAATTCGCCCGCGCGGATCTCGGACAAGATTTCCCGCATTCGAGCGCGTACAGCATTGCCGACGATGCGCGGACCGCCAAGCACCGCGCCGAGTTCGGCCGTGTTGCTGATCGCCTCCCGCATCCCGGCGATGCCTCGCCGCTCGATAAGGTCCGCGAGCAATTTCAGTTCGCCGACGCATTCCATGTAGGCGACCTCGGGATTAATCCCTGCCTCCACGAGCGTGTCGAAGCCCGCGATGAGGATTTCCGGTACTGCCCCCCACACGACGGCCTGCTCATTGAACAAATCAGCTTCGCATTCCTCGGCAAAGCTCGAGCGAAGCAAGCCGGCGCGCCCGCAACCGATCGCACGCCCATAGGCCAAAGAGAGCCGCTCCGCCTGTCCGCTCCGGTCCTGGGCAATGGCGAACAGGGCCACCATGCCGCGGCCTTCCGCATAAAGCGACCGAAGCGCGGTGCCCGGACCCTTCGGCGCGATCATGATGACATCGAGGTCATCTCGGGGGACAATCTGGCCGAAGCGAATGGCGAGACCGTGGCTGAAGCCGATCGCCGATCCGGGCCGAAGCGCTCCGACGACACTTTCGTATATTCTGGACAGCGTCTCGTCGGGGGCGAGCAACATGGTGAGGTCGGCGCTCGACACCGCGTCGATCATGGTGGCGGTGGCTACGCCGTCGCTGGCCGCGCGGCTGGCCGATTCCGAGCCATCGCGAAGCGCGACGACAACCTCGATGCCGCTATCACGCAGATTCAGCGCCTGTGCTCGCCCCTGATTGCCATAGCCGACGATGGCAACGCGCTTGTCGGCGAGCGCGGCGGGGTCGATGTCGTGATCGCGGATCGCATCCATCGGACGGCGCTACTCCTTCGGCCCTAAGTGCGCCAGCGCCCGCTCGAGGCCGTCTCCTTCAGGCGGCCCCGCAAATCGCGGCCAGTGCGCTGGTGGCTGGTGCGCGAACCACGTATATTGCCGCTTGGCATATCGCCGTGTTGCGGCCTGACCGGCGGCGACTGCTTGGTCGAGCTCTAGATGACCATCGAGATAGGCGCCGATTTCGCCAACTCCGATGGCGCGCATCACCGGCAACTGGGGGTCGAGGTGGCGCGCGCGCAGCTTTTCCACTTCCTCTACGGCGCCGACCTCAAGCATCGTTTCGAACCGCGCGTCGCAGCGGGCGTTGAGCCACGCGCGATCAGGGCAGAGGATGATCGGTCGAAGCTCGATCGTGGCGCCGATGCCGCCTTCTTTCTGCTGCTGCCACCGTCCGATAGTGGTGCCGGTCGACTTCACCACTTCGAGGGCGCGGGCAATTCGGGTCGTGTCCCCAGCATTGAGGCTGGCCGCCGACACGGGATCGAGCAAGGTAAGCGCGGCAAGGTTCTCCGCGACGCCAGCGCCGCGAACTTCGGCCCGCACGGCGGGGTCGATCGGCGGGATTGGGGCGATGCCGTCGAGTAAGGTCCGGATGTAGAGGCCGGTCCCTCCGACAAGGATGGGCACACGACCCCTGTCGTGAATGTCGGCGAGTTCCTGCTTTACAAGCGCTGCCCACTCCGCCGCCGAGCAGGGCTCTGCACCATCGCGGAAGCCGTAGAGGCGGTGGTCGGCGCGGCCACGATCGTCTCTGCCAGGCGCCGCGGACAGGATCGGCAGGTCCCGATAGAGCTGTGCGCTATCCGCGTTAACGATGACGCCGTCCCATCGCTCGGCGGCCGCCAGCGCGAGCGCCGACTTGCCGCTGGCGGTGGGACCGGCAATGAGAAGAACTGGAGGGCGCGACGTGACCATTGCCACACTGATAGCAGCCGGACGGCTCGACGAAAGGCTGCTGGCGGGCGCGTTGGCGCGGATCGAGGGAGCGCGGCTGGCGCGATGGGTCGAGCGCCGCGATGCTGCTGACGTGGAATTTGATGCGACACCTAGCGAGATCCGTTCCGCCTACGAAGGGTGGGAAGGAGTCGATATCGTCATGCATACCGGCGGCCCGAGGCGAAAATCGCTTCTGATCGCCGATATGGATTCTACCATGATCGGCCAGGAATGCGTCGACGAGTTGGCCGACTATGCCGGCGTCAAGGCGGAGGTGTCTGCGATCACCGAGCGCGCCATGAAGGGCGAACTCGATTTTGCGGGGGCTCTCGGCGAGCGTGTCGCGCTGCTCAAGGGGCTAGACGAGGCGATCATTTCCCAGTGCCTCGCGGAGAGGGTGCGCCCCAATCCTGGTGCCGGAACGCTGGTCCGGACGATGCGGGCGTGGGGAGCCAAAACGCTCCTCGTTTCCGGCGGGTTCACAGCCTTCGCCCGGCCGGTGGCCGAAATCCTGGGCGTCGAGCATGTTGAGGCCAACGTGCTCGGCATCGAAGCCGGAAGGCTGACCGGCCGGGTCACTGGCCGAATCGTCGACGCCGGGTTCAAGCGTTCCTCATTGATTGCTGCGCGCGAGGAGGGCGGGATTGGGCCTGTGGACGTTATGGCGATTGGCGACGGCGCGAACGACGCCTTGATGATCGAGGAAGCAGGCCTCGGCATTGCGTACCGAGCCAAGCCGATCCTTGCCGACATCGCCGACGCCAGGCTTGATCATCACCCGCTCGATGCTCTGCTGTGGGCGCAGGGTATTCCGCGATCCGAGTGGATTGAAGTCTAGCGTCCGCCGACCGGGAAACAGGGTTGAGGGGTGAGGCGGGCGCAGGCTGAAGAGGCTGCTGCCCGCGAAGAAAAGGGTCCGACCTGCAGCCGGATCATCTTTCCCGCCGGAACGTAAGACGCGCCGACGCCGGGCAGGCGCGGCGACACCTGTCCAAAAAGCCGCTCCGCCGATTGCTTCTGGCTGAATGCGCCAAGTTGGATCCGCCAACTTCCTCGTGCGCCGACGGCCACCGGTTGCGAAACGACTGGCCCAGCTGCGACGGGCTTTGGAGTCATCTGCTGGACATGTGCGCTTCGGCTCGGTGCTGCCTTTGCCGGCTCCGGCGACTTCGATTTGACGGCCATCATCGCCTGGGCGCGGGCAAGTCCCTGTTTGCGTTTTTCCAGCGGCATCGTCTGGTCGAGATCGGCAAGCGCCGCGGCGGCTGGACCGAGGCCCTGCGCGGCGGCGCGGCTGATGAAGGCATAGCCGGCGATCTCGTCCTCCGGGACACCGTCCCCATTATAGAGTGCGGTCCCATAAATCAGCATGGCCCGCGCTTCCCCGGCAGTCGCCGCAGGCCGAAGCCACCGCATCGCCGCGAAGCGATTGCCGTTCTGGAAAAGCAGCAATCCCAAGGTCGTTTGCGCGTCGACATGGTTTTTGCGCGCGGCACGCTCGAGCCAACCCTGCGCTTGGGCGAGGTCGAGTGGCACGCCCTTGCCGAGTCGGTAGGCCTGGCCGAGATTGAAGGCGGCGTCGGGGTCACCCTTGTCGGCAAGCGGCTTCCAGATCGCGACCGCGGCCTTGGCATCGCCCTTTTGCCAGGCGTCGATACCCGCACGCACCGTTTGCCCCGCCGCCGGGGCAGCGAGGAGGATCGCGAGGCACAACAATTTCGTCCGCATTTCATTCCCCGTCTTCGGCGGCTCACCCTAGCGCGCCGCTCGTGCCGCACAACAAGGTCGGGCCGGGATTAACCAATATTTAGGGGCTTTGCTGTCAGTTGGCAGGGAAATCAGCGTCATTTGGCGAGGGGAATAGAATGCGCGTTCTGGCAATGGCATCGCAGAAGGGTGGGTCGGGCAAGACGACGCTGTCCGGACATCTTGCGGTGCAGGCGCAGCTGGCCGGAGCCGGCCCCGTCTGCCTTATCGACATCGATCCGCAAGGGTCGCTCGCCGACTGGTGGAACGAGCGGTCCGACGACATGCCGGCCTTTGCGCAGACAACCGTCGCCCGGCTCGCGTCGGACCTTGAGGTTCTTCGCCAGCAAGGCTTCCGCCTAGCCGTCATCGATACGCCGCCCGCCATCACGATGGCGATCCAGTCGGTCATCGCCGTGGCCGAATTGATCGTCATTCCGACCCGTCCCAGCCCGCACGATCTTCGCGCCGTGGGCGCCACCGTCGATCTGTGCGATCGCGCCGGCAAGCCGCTGATCTTCGTGGTCAACGCGGCGACCCCGAAAGCCAAGATCACCTACGAGGCCGCCGTCGCTCTGTCGCAGCACGGCACCGTTGCTCCCGTCACCCTTCACCACCGCACCGATTTCGCCGCATCGATGATCGACGGTCGCACCGTGATGGAAGTCGACCCCAAGGGTCGTTCGGCACGCGAAGTGACCGAGCTGTGGGATTATATCTCGGATCGGCTTGAAAAGAATTTCCGTCGCACTGTGTTCGCGGCGCCGAATGCCGCCCCGTCGATTTCGCCGCGTCCCGTGGGTGGCTTCGGCCGCCGCGTTGTCGGCCAGTAAGGGAGTTGGTCGTCATGGGTGAACCCAAGGCATTTGCCTCCCTTTCCTCAGGCTTGCTGGCCCGTAAGGGTGCCGCACGACCCGCCATGCGGCCGCAGGGCTTCGGGCAGGTTGGCGCAGGGCTCGAGGATCTTGGCTGGAACGACATGGGCTTCGAAGCGCCCAAGCCGGTTCTCGCCCCCGTTCTCGACCAGGATCATGACGCCTTCGGTAACGAGGTTGGCGAACAGCCGCTTCGCAACCCGCTGAGCGCGCTGACCCCGATCGCATCGCCGGTCCACGACCAGCAGGCCGAAATCGCCGAGCGCTTCGCTGCGCACGACGAGGACGGAGAGGACGAGGACGGCGAATATATCGACGAGACCGCCGAACTCTACGACCCGAAGGTCGAGGACGATCGCTCGCACGTGGTGCTTACGTCGAAATCGTCGGTCAATGCGCCGGCGTTCGAGGACGAAGCCGACGTCGAGGAAACGCTCGAGTTGGAAGAGGTTGCCGAGCCCGTCTCGCTGGCACCGTTCGCCAAGGCGCAGGTCGTTCTGCCGCCGGACGTCCCGGTCGCCGTCGAACCGGTCAAGGTCGCTCCGGCGCGTTCGCGCCGCACGCGATCAGCACCTGGCAGCAAGCCAAAGGCCGCCTTCACGTTGCGTCTCGATCCCGACCGCCATCTCAAGCTTCGGCTTGCCTGCGCGGTCACGGGTCAGTCCGCCCAGCAGTTGGTGACCGAAGCGCTCGACCGGCTGCTGGCAGACATGCCGGAACTCGACGGAATGGCCAGCAAGGCTCCGCGCACCGCGCGCTGATACAAAAATGGGGGGAATTGCCATGTTGAGGAACAATCGTCTGGGGGCCAAGCTCGCAGCAGCCTCGATGGTCGCGCTCGTCGCGGCTTGTGCTTCCCCCGGCGGATCGGGCGTCCGCAGCGCCTCGATCTTCGGCGGCAAGGTCGACAAGTCCAACATCGGCCTGGCCACCCGCGCACAACTCGCGTTGGCCGATAACAAGGTGGACGAGGCCTTGTCGCTGGCCGAGCGGGCCGTTGCGAATAGCCCGAACGACGCCGGCTTCCGCGCGCTTCTCGGCAACGTCTATCTCGCCGCAGGTCGATTCTCGTCGGCCGAGACCGCGTTCCGCGAATCGCTGACGCTCGTGAACAACCAGCCGCAACAGGTACTGAAGTTGGCACTCGTCCAGATCGCCCTTGGCAAGGGTCCGGATGCGGCATCGCTGCTCGCCTCCGCCCAAACGATGCTCGATCCGGCCGACCTTGGCCTGGCACTTGCCCTGTCGGGTGATGCGGCGTCTGCCGTCCAGCTTCTCGACGCTTCCGCGCGGCAGCCGGGCGCCGACGCGCGGCTTCGTCAGAATCTGGCACTCGCCCATGCGCTCGCGGGTGACTGGACCCAAGCCCGCGTTGTCGCGGCGCAGGATGTTCCCGCAGACCAGTTGGATGCCCGGCTCGAGCAATGGATGGCGCTCGCCAAGCCGGCTCGGCCTTCGGACCAGGTTGCCGCCTTCATTGGAATTCAGCCGGTCGCAAGTGATCCTGGCCAGCCGACGCGTCTGGCGCTCAATGCTTCGGGCAACGACACTCGTCAGGCTGAAGCGGCTCCGGTCCCGGCGCCTGCGCCGGTCGTAGCGCCGCCGGTCGAGGTCGCCTCCGCGGTTACCGTCGACCTGCCGCCGCCCGCACCGGTCGAGGTCGCTCAGGCTGAAACGGTCGAGCCGCCGCCCGTGCAGGAACCCGTCAGCGCGCCGGTGATCGAGGCCAGTGCGCCAGTGGAAAGTGCGCCAGTCGCGCGTCCGGCCCTTTCGCGGGAAATCTTTGCAAAGGCCAAGGCGCGTAGCGCGGTCGCAGTCCGTCCGACTGCCGGTAACAGCCGCGCCGTCGTCCAGCTTGGCGCCTATTCATCGCGCGAACAGCTGGCCGGCGCCTGGGCCCGCCGCGTCGCCCGCCAGCCCAGCCTGCGCTCGTACGAGCCAGTGACGGCTCGCTTCACGACGGCGAAGGGCACCTTCTATCGCCTGTCGGTAAAGGGCTTCGCCAGCCAGCGTGACGCGATTGCCCTTTGCGGATCGCTCAAGCGAGCAGGGGGCAATTGCTTCGTCCGGGCGACATTCAACGACGCGCCGGTGCGATTCGCCCAGCGCTAATCGCGACGTGAGGCGGTGAGGCGGTCGAGGCAGGCCATCCGTATCGCCACACCCATTTCGACCTGCGTGACGATCAATGATCGATCGGGATCGTCGGCTAGGGCGCCGTCGATCTCGACTCCTCGGTTGATCGGACCGGGATGCATGACAACCGCCGTGGGGGAGGCGAGGGCAAAACGGTCGCGGGTCAGGCCGTAGCGCTCGAGATACTCGCCCGGGCCGTCGCCCAATTCCTCCGACATCCTCTCGCGTTGCACGCGCAGCATCATGACGGCGTCGGCGCCGACCACGGCGTCGTCGATGCTCGCCGCACCTTCGATCTCGCTGGTGAGGGACGGCGGTCCCGCGAAGCGTAAGTTAGCCCCAAGACGTTTCAGCAGCACGGCGCTAGAGCGCGCGACGCGGCTGTGTTTCAGGTCGCCGCAGATCGCGATCGTCAGACCTTCGATCCGGCCGAAGTGACGACTAAGCGTCGCGGCGTCGAGCAGCGCCTGGGTCGGATGCTCGCCCGTCCCATCACCGGCATTGATCACCGGGCAGTCCATCAGCCGGGCGACGTCGGCCGGCGCGCCGCGACTGCCGTGACGGATCACCAGCGCATCGGGTCGCATCGCGTTGAGCGTTCTGGCGGTATCGTCGAGCGTTTCCCCCTTCTTGATCGAGCTGTGCTCGACCTGCATCGTCACGACCTGCGCGCCGAGGCGGTGCGCGGCGATTTCAAAACTGAGCAACGTCCGCGTCGAGTTCTCGAAGAAGGCGTTTACGATCGTGAGACCGTCGAGCCGATGGTCGTTCCGCCGGGGCTGCCGATTATAGTCGAACCAGCGCGCGGCCTCGTCGAGGAGAACCGCGATGTCGGCGTCGGAAAGGCTGTCGATCGAAAGCAGGTCCATGATCCTGTTCGCTAGCGAGCCTCTGGCAGATTGACCAGCGCGTCGATCGCGCCTTGCAGGATGTGTGCGGCCGCGTGGGAATCCACTTTTTCCGCCCGCTTGGCGCGGCTCATGTCGGCGGCGATCATCGCGCGCTCGACCGCCACCGTGGACCAGCGCTCATCCCACAGCAGGACCGGCAAGCCTGTGGGCGCGAGATTGCGGGCGAAGGCCCGAACCGACTGGGTGCGGGGACTGTCGCTACCGTCGAGGTTGAGGGGAAGGCCGACTACCAGTCCGACGGTGCCGTGCCTCGTGGCGAAATCCTTTAGCGCGGCAAGATCGGCGCCGAACTTGGTACGCTTGATCGTGCCCGCCGCGGTGGCAAAGCTCCATCCCGAATCGCAGGTCGCCATGCCAATCGTCCGGGTCCCGACGTCAAGGCCGGCGAGCCGCCCGCTTGCGCCGATGGCGCTTGCGAAGTCCGCGGCGTTGGCAGTGATCAGCGCGCCCGCCATGCCGCCAGTCGCCGCGCCGCGTCGGCGCGGATCGATCCCCAGAAAAGGGCGTAATCATAAACGTGATAATTGTTTCCGGGCAGGACGTATGGCCCCATCTCCGGCACCGCGCCGCCAATCAGCAGGAAGCCATCCTCGCAGCGCGCGCCGACCTGCCCGACGCCGAGACCAGCGGTCGAAAAAGCGCTGTCGGGCAGTAAGGTGCCAAGGTTCGCCGACGGTTGAGCCACCCCGTCCTTCGTACCGGTGAGCGGATTGACGCAAAGCATGTCGCGGCGCTCGCGCGTCGCGCCGGTCAGGCCGGTGGTGCCGACCCATGCCCCAGTGACGAGTTGCGGATTGGCCGGCTCGCCGAAGCTTTGCCAGCTAAGCAGGCAGCCTGCTTCGGCGGCATTGGTGCACGCCATGAGGCCGGTCGCGGGCAGATCGGCGGCGGTCGAGACGGGCCAGCCGCCGACATAGGCCGCAACTAATCGCCCCTTCAGCGCATCCTGTCGGTCGCGCAGAAGACGAAGCAGGTGGAGCGATCCCTGGCTGTGACCGGCGACGATGATCGGGGTCGTCGCGCCCTGCGCGGCGATGAACGCATCGAAGGCCTTGAGAACGTCACCATAGGCGAGGTCGAGCGCCTTGGTCGCATCTTCGTTGGTGAGCAGGAACGCGCCAAACGCCGCCTGCCGGTAGCGCGGCGCCCACACGTCCGACACGGCGTTAAACGCACTCGCCTGACTGCGCACGAACAGCGTGGCGCGCGTGGCGGCTTCGCCGCCGGTGACTAGCGGCGCGTTCCAGCGGTCACGCTCGAGGTAGGTAGTCGGATGCACGAAGAAGGTCGCGGCAGGCTGTGCCTCACTCGTCGACACGACGCCTTCGGGCACCCACCGCGACGGATCGTCGGCGAGGCCGGGCTTGGCCAGCCAGCTCGCGTCGGCCAGGTAATCCGGTCCGGTCTGGGGCGCCGGTGCCTCGAAATGACCGGACGGTGTCGCCATGCTGGTGAGGGCGCGATCGCCGAACTGGAAGATGGCGAACGCGCCCGTGACGGCGAGGATCGTCAGCAGCGCAATGACGATAAGGAAGCGGCGGGCACACATGGCGCGGCCTCTATGGCGTGACGCGGCGACCGGCAAGCTTGAAGGCCCGCCTTCCCCCTGCTAGCCGCCTTCGCAACCGATTGCAGACCCAAAAGCAACCAGGAACATCATGTCCGTCAACGCCGATACCGTGCGCCATGTCGCAAAGCTCGCGCGCCTCGCGATGAGCGATTCGGAGATCGAGGCGCTCGTGCCCGAACTCAATAATATCCTGGGCTGGGTCGACCAGCTTGGTGAGGTCGATACGCAGGGCGTCGAACCGCTTACCGCCGTGATCGATCAGAAGCTGCGGCTTCGCGACGATGTCGTCGATGACGGCAATGTCCGTGAGAAGGTGCTCGCCAATGCGCCTGATGCGCAGCATGGCTTCTTCGCGGTCCCGAAGGTGATCGAATAGTGTCCGACCTGACTTCCAAGACCATTGCCGAACTCCGCGACGGCTTCCGCGGCGGCGACTTCAAGGCGCGCGAGATTGCCGAGGCATTCAATGCCGCCGTCGTCGCGGGACGCTCGCTCAATGCGTGGACCGTCGAAACCCCCGAGATAGCGCTTGCCGCGGCCGATGCCGCGGATGCGGCTCGTTCCTCTGATGCGTTGAAGCCACTGTCGGGCATCCCGCTGGGCATCAAGGATTTGTTCGCGACCGAGGGCGTCGACAGCACGACCGGATCGAACATGCTGAAGGGCTTCAAGCCGCCTTACGAAAGCACGGTGTCGGGCAAGCTCAAGGACGCTGGCGCGGGCATGTTGGGCAAGCTCAACATGGACGAGTTCGCAATGGGGTCGTCGAACGAGACCAGCGCCTACGGCCCGGTGATCAGCCCGTGGAAGCGGAGCGACGGCGGCAATGCCGCGCTGACCCCGGGCGGAAGCTCGGGCGGATCGGCGGCAGCGGTCGCGGCGCGGATGGCGCCGGGGGTGACCGGTACCGACACCGGCGGGTCGATCCGCCAGCCCGCCGCATTCACCGGCATTTCGGGGATCAAGCCGACTTACGGGCGCTGCTCGCGTTGGGGCATGGTCGCCTTCGCCTCGTCGCTCGACCAGGCCGGGCCAATGGCAAAGGACGTGCGCGACTGCGCGATCCTGCTGCAAAATATGTGCGGCTTCGACCCGCGAGACGGAACGAGCCTCGACCTGCCGGTGCCGAACTGGGAAGCGGGATTGTCGAGCGACCTCAAGGGCAAGCGGATCGGAATTCCCAAGGAATATCGGATCGATGGCGTTCCGGAAGAGATCAACGCGATCTGGGATCGCGGGATCGAATGGCTGAAAGACGCGGGCGCGGAAGTCGTTCCGATCAGCCTGCCGCACACCAAATATGCGCTGCCGACCTATTACATCATCGCACCCGCCGAAGCGTCATCGAACCTCGCGCGCTATGATGGTGTCCGCTACGGTCTGCGGGAGGTGCCGGAAGGCGCGAACCTCGACGCGATGTACGCCGCGACGCGTGCTGCCGGCTTTGGGCCGGAGGTCAAGCGCCGCATCATGATTGGCACTTATGTGCTGTCGGCGGGCTTCTACGATGCTTACTTCACCAAGGCCCAGAAGGTTCGCACGCTCATCAAGCAAGACTTCCGCGACGCCTTCACCAAGTGCGACCTCATCCTGACCCCGACGGCACCGTCGGCGGCGTTCGGGCTCAACGAGAAGATGAGCGACCCGCTGGCGATGTATCTCAACGACGTCTTCGCGGTGCCGGCTAGCCTTGCGGGTCTTCCGGCCATGTCGGTCCCAGGTGGGCTCGACAGCCAGGGGCTGCCGCTCGGCCTTCATCTGATCGGTAACGAGTTGGACGAGCAGGGCGTGCTCAATGCCGGGCTGGCGATCGAGGAACGGTCCGGGTTTACGGCAAGGGCGGAGAAGTGGTGGTGAGCGACTACCGGATCAAGGGCGAAACCGGCGAGTGGGAGGTCGTGATTGGCCTTGAGGTGCACGCGCAGGTCGTGTCGAACGCCAAGCTGTTCAGCGGCGCCGCGACTGCGTTCGGGGCTGAACCCAATACGCAGGTGTCGCTGGTCGACGCGGCGATGCCAGGAATGCTCCCGGTTCCCAATCGCGAGTGCATTCGCCAGGCGGTGCGCACGGGAATGGCGATCGAGGCGCAGATCAACAAATGGTCGCGCTTCGATCGGAAGAATTATTTCTATGCCGACCTCCCGCAGGGCTACCAGATTTCGCAGCTCTACCATCCGCTGGTGGGCGAGGGGGCGATCACCGTCCTGACCGATGACAAGGACGAAACGAGCGCGGTCACGATCGGCGTTGAGCGGATCCACGTTGAACAGGACGCGGGCAAGCTGATGCACGACCAGCATCCGACGATGTCCTACGTCGACCTCAACCGATCGGGCGTGGCGCTGATGGAAATCGTGTCGAAGCCCGACATGACTTCTCCTGCCGAAGCAGGGGCTTACCTGCGCAAGTTGAGGGCGATCCTACGCTACGTCGGCTCGTGCGACGGCAATATGGAAGAAGGCTCGATGCGCGCCGATGTCAACGTCAGCGTTCGTCGACCCGGCGAGGAACTAGGCACGCGGACCGAGACCAAGAACGTCAACTCGGTTCGTTTCGTCATGGCGGTGATCGAGCACGAAGCGCGGCGCCAGGTCGAGCTGATCGAGGAAGGCGGCGCAGTCGTCCAGGAAACGCGGTTGTTCGACCCCGACAAGGGCGTCACCCGGACCTTGCGATCAAAGGAAGATGCACACGACTATCGCTACTTCCCCGATCCCGATTTGCTTCCGCTGGAACTCGACGACGCATTCCTCGAAGAATGCCGGGCATCGTTGCCGGAATTGCCTGACGCCAAGCGAAAGCGTTTCGAAGGGCTGGGAATCACGCCGTACAATGCTTCGGTCCTGACCGCCGAGGTCGAGATCGCGCGCTGGTTTGATCAGTTGCTCGACGAAGGTGCTGCGCCGGTCGCCGCGGCGAACTGGGTGACCGGAGAACTATTCGGCGCACTCAACCGCCTCGGACGCTCGATCGGGGACAGCCCGGTCAGTCCGACGCAGGCCGCCGAGCTGATTGGCTTGGTTGCGGACAAGACTCTCTCGGGCAGCTTGGCGAAGCAGGTGTTCGAGATCATGCTCGAAACCGGACAGAGCGCGGGCGCGGTCGTCGAGGAGCGCGGCCTCAAGCAGACCAGCGACACGGGCGAGATCGATGCGAAGATCGACGAAATCCTCGCGGCGAACGCTGAAAAGGTAGAGCAATATAAGGCGGGTAAGGAGGCGTTGTTCGGTTTCTTCGTCGGCCAGACGATGAAGGCGATGCAGGGCAAGGCCAATCCGGGCGTCGTCAACGAACGGCTGAAATCCAAGCTCAATTCTTAACAGCCGCGGAGATGGCGATGCGTATCGAACTAGCCCTCGTTGCCTCGATGGTCGCGGCGCCGGCACTGGCCCAGCAGGCTCCTCCGCCGAAGCTGATCGTCGCCCTGTCGGTCGACCAACTTTCCTCCGACCTGTTCGAACGGTATCGCCCGGTGTTGTTCGGCGGGATCGGACGCCTCTCTAAGGGCACGACGTTCCGCAACGGCTATCAGGGTCACAATGCGACCGAGACGTGTCCGGGTCACTCGACCATCATGACCGGATCGCGTCCGTCGCGCACCGGGATCATTGCCAACAATTGGTTCGACCTGTCGCAAGCTCGGTCCGACAAGAGCGTCTATTGCGCCGAGGACGAACGCGTCGCCGGCAGCTCGTCCAGTAGCTACACCGTCAGTCCCTATCATCTGCGCGTTCCGACGCTTGGCGACTTGTGGAAACAGCGGCAGCCGGGTGCGCGCAACGTCGCCGTCGCCGGCAAGGATCGGTCCGCGGTGATGATGGGCGGCCGCAATGTCGACCAGCGCTGGTATTGGGATGGGAAGACTTTCTCGACCGACATCAAGAACGCTGTCGTTCCGCGGAGCGTCACGGCAACGCGGTCGATCGTCGCCAACGCGATCGCGCAGGATCGTCCCGCACTGCAATTGCCGACCTTGTGCCAAGGCAAGGCGCGGTCGGTCTCGCTGCCAGGGACAGCGGCGGTTGGGGCGGGGGCCTTCGCGCGGAAGGCCGGAGACGTCCGCGCTTTCCGCAATAGCCCCGAATTCGACGGCGCCACTCTGGCGCTCGCCGCTTCGCTTGTCGACGAGATGCAGCTTGGGCGTGAGCAATCGACCGACATCCTGTCGGTGAGCCTGGCGGGCACGGACATCGTCGGACACGCTTACGGCAACGACGGCGCCGAAATGTGCTTGCAGATGTTCTCGCTTGACCGCGATCTCGGGGACTTCTTCAAGCTGCTCGACTCCCGCGGGATCGATTATCTGGTGATGCTGACCGCCGACCACGGCGGGGCCGATATCCCCGAGCGAAGCCGCGATGCCGGACATCCCGCCGCCTCGCGGGTCGACGTGGCGCTGGAAGCCGACGAAATGGGCAAAGCGCTTGGCGCCAAGCTCGGCCTTCGCGGACCGGTGCTGGTCGGCGAAGGAGCCTTTGGCGACATCTACGTTGACCGCGCGCTGTCTGCATCCGAGCACGCGCGGGTGCTCACCGCCGCGGTGTCCGCCTACAAGGCTCATCCGCAAGTCGAGGCCGTGTTCACGCGTGAGCAGGTCCGTCGAACGCCGTCCCCGACGGCAGCGCCCGACCGCTGGAGCCTGATCGAGCGCGTCCGTGCATCATTTGACGAAGAGCGCTCGGGTGACTTCATCGTGCTGCTGAAGCGGGATGTGACTCCCATCCCAAAGCCATCGGCGGGCAGCTATGTGGCCACACACGGCAGCCCGTGGGACTACGACCGCCGGGTCCCGATCCTGTTCTGGCGCCGAGGCATGGCGGCATCGGATCGCGCGGATGCGATCGAGACGGCCGACATCATGCCGACGCTCGCCGCGACGATCGGCCTCCCCGTCGATGCAGGCAAGATTGACGGCGAATGCCTATCCGGAATCGTGGGAGTGACCTGCCCTTCCCGCTAGGCGTTTGATCGTCTTGCCTTTTTCCCAAACTCGGCCCAGTCATTCGGCGTCGAGTGAGGGGGAGGGGTGTATGCGTAAGGCGGGACTTGCCGTGACGGTGGCAGCGTCGTTGGTGCTCGCGGGCTGCGTCAGCACGCGCCAATATGCGGATGTCGAGTTCGCGCCGCCTCAAGGCGACTATAAACTCCTCGTCATGCGACCCGACGTCAGCGTCGGATCGATGACGACTGGCGGCCTGGTCGAACCGCGCGCCGACTGGACCGAAAGCGCTCGCGCCAAATTGCTTGCCGCGCTTCGGGCGCAGCAGGCGGGGCGAGGCGGCAACGTCATGGTTCTCGACCGCCGCGATTCGCTGGCCGGGGTGAGCGCCGACAGCATCGCCGAACTGGAGCGTCTTCATTCCGCGGTCGGCGGTTCGATCGCGCTCCACAAATATTCGGGCGCGACCCTGCCGACGAAGCGGCGCAAGGGACTTGATTACACGCTCGGCGAGGATGCGGTCGCGCTGGGTCGGCGCACCGGGTACGATTATGCGCTCTTCCTTCATGCGGAGGACAGTTTCGCGTCGACCGGTCGTGTCGCGCTGCAGGTGCTGGGCGTGGCCGGCTGCTTCGTCGGCTTCTGCGCGCCGAACATCGGGCTGGGCCAGCAGGTCGCTTACGCGAGCCTCGTTGATCTTCGCACTGGCGAAGTGGTTTGGTTCAACCTGTTGCGATCGCAGCTCGGTGATATCCGCACCGACGAAGGTGCGGGCCAGATGGTCGAGCGGTTGCTCGGCCGGATGAAGCCCGGTCGGGAAGTACGGCGGCGCGAAAGAGCGGCGTCATGACGTCAGTCTCAAGGCGCTCGTTACTGGTGGGCGGAGGAATTGCTGCTGCCAGCCTGACGACCGGCGTCGCCCAAGCCCGCATCCGGCCCAACGAGATGGTGCCGCTCATCGGCCCGGGATATCGCGCACAAGACGTCGACGAAAAGGGCATGTGGCAGCAGATGGAGCGGGTCGAGGAGGAAATCTCCGGATCCAATTTGCTGATCAAGGACCCCGCGCTGACGCGCTATCTCGGCGACCTGATCGGCCGCGTGGGTGGCCCGGCAGCACGCGACATGCGCATCTACCTGGCGCGCATCCCTGAGTTCAACGCGGTGATGTTCCCGACCGGCTTTACGGTCATCTTCAGTGGGCTGCTGCTGCGGATGCGGAACGAGGCGCAGCTGGCCGGGGTGATCGCGCATGAAAGCGCGCATTTCCTTCGCAAGCATCAACTTCGGCAGTGGCGCGATTTGAAGCGGAAGACCGACATCTTTTCGATCCTGGCGATGGGCGCGGGCGTCGCCGGCGGGGCGGCGGGTGTCTACGCGGGCGACCTAGTCCGTTTGGCCGAATTCGGGACGATCCTGTCGCTGCTCCGCTACAACCGCGTGCTCGAGGCCGAAGCCGATGCGATGGGCGTGCGGTTGCTGGCCGAGGCGGGCTATGACCCGACCGAAATGAGCCGCACGTGGGCGCAACTGATCGGCGAGCTCGACCTCAGCGCGAAGTATCGGCGCAAGCGGCGCGATCGGGACTTCTCGATATTTTCGACGCATCCCAATCCCGAAGCGCGCATGGCCGATCTCAAGATCTCGGCGGCCGAGGCCAAGCAGGCGGGCCGGTCCTATGACGCGTTCCGCGATCGGTATCTTTCGGCGACCGCCAACGTTCGACCGACACTGCTCGACGACCAGGTCAAGCTGAACGATCCCGGCGCGAGCCAGTATGTCGTCAACACGCTCGCCAAGGATGGGTGGAACGGAATGCTTCGCTTCCACGAGGGCGAAATCTGGCGGCTGCGCAACCTCAAGGGTGACGAGCTTCGCGCGGGGCAGGGGTATGCGGCTGCGGTCCTCTATGCCGATGCGCCTGCGGACGCGTGGCGCTGGCACGGGATCATGCTGATGAAGGCGGGACGAAGCGCGGAGGCGAAGCTGGCGTTAGCGCGCTATCTTCGCATGGCGCCAACCGCGCCGGACGCCGCATTTGTTCGCCAGATGGTTGCCGGGTAGGGGGTATGATGCGCGTACTTTACAGGATGATCATCGGCGGTGCGGCCTTGGCGCTCGCGGGCTGTTCTTCGCTTGGCGGAGGCGGGCTCGGCTTCGGGGGATACTCGCTGATTCGCGCCAAGGAGGTCCGAGTTGGCAATAACAGTCTCGCGGTGACACCGCCGCGCGAGTGGAATCGCCAGTCGACGATCCTGTTCGACGATATTTCCACGGTCGAGGACTGGACCCAGAACGGGCCCTACCTCGACACGATCAGTTTCGTGACCGGAATGCGCGACGGTAAGGCCGTCGTCAGGCAACGTCGCCGCGACGATCGGCAGGTGCCGACATTCCGTTCGAACATGACCGCGCCGGAGGTCGCGTCGATGATCGAAAGCCTGTTCCGCATTCGTGGCGGGACGGTCGACTTCAAAACCGTTTCGCTGATGCCGCGCCCATTTCTCGGCGCGGCGGGCTTTCAGCAGGATTTCGAGCATCTCGACAGCGACGAAGTCCGTCGCAAGGGACGCGCGGTCGGTGCCGTCATCGATGGCCGTCTGTATCTCATTCTCTTCGACGCAACGGCTTCACATTATTACGGTGCTTCGCTCCCCGATTATGAGGCGATCGTCCGCTCTGCCCGTCGCGTCTGACTTCAAACCGGGTCGGTAGGGGGCGGCTCGACCGGCTCCCCGGGAAGCGGCGGGATGGCGCCGCCATCCTCGTCTTCCGGGATGACCGGATCGGTCAGAGGGGGCTGACTTGCCATCGCTCAGCGGCCGGGAGCGTCAGTGCCGGGCGCGGGCACATCGACATCGCCCGGATTGACCGGTGCTTCCGACGGTGGGGTGGTGGGCTCGGGCGGCTGTTCGGTGGGAATCTCGCCTGGATTGGTGGCCATGATCGCTTCTCCTTGTTCGATAAGGAGATAACCTTGTCGCGACCAAGAGGTTGCCTGTCTCGTCGCTCTTGCCCGCGTCACGATCCTTGCTATAGGCGCCCCACCTTTAAAAGCGTCCGCGCGGGCGTGGCGGAATTGGTAGACGCGCTGGTTTTAGGTACCAGTATCGAAAGATGTGGGGGTTCGAGTCCCTTCGCCCGCACCATTTTCGCGTGATGGGCATCCGGTGGATGCCGTTGCACGAAAATCGCGCAGACCGTTGAAATTGAGCAGGATTACGCACGTGAGCACGAAGACCGTCGAAACGCAGAACGAGGGCCTGAAGCGGGCCTACACGCTGACCATTCCGGCCAAGGAAATCGACGCGCGCGTCGACGGCGAGATCAAGCGCATTGCCCCGACGATCAAAATGCCCGGCTTCCGCCCCGGCAAGGTTCCGCCGAACCTGATCCGCAAGATGCATGGCGAAGCGCTGATGGCCGAAGCGCTCAACACGACTGTCCAGCAGAGCGTCGAGCAGTTGATGGCGGAAAAGAAGATTCGCCCGGCGATGCAGCCGCAGGTCGAACTCGACGAGGGGTATGCCGCCGGCAAGGACGCCGAAGTGCGCGTGAGCGTCGAGACGCTTCCGGACGTGCCCGCTCCGAAGATCGACGGGATCAAGCTCGAGCGCCTCACGATCGAAGCCGACGATGCCGCCCTCGACGAGCAGCTCAAGCAGCTTGCCGGTTCGCAGGCGCGCTATGACGACGCGAAGAAGGGTGCCAAGGCCAAGGACGGCGACCAGGTCGTCATCGACTTCGTCGGCAAGGTCGACGGTGTCGCCTTCGACGGGGGAACGGGCGAAGGCATGGCGGTCATCCTTGGCTCCGGCCAGTTGATCCCGGGCTTCGAAGAGCAGCTCGTGGGCGTCAAGGTTGGCGACGAGAAGCAACTCAATGTGACATTCCCGGCCGACTACCAGGCCGAAAATCTGAAGGGCAAGGCGGCGACGTTCGACGTCAAGGTTTCGGCGGTGAAGACGGCCGGCGAGACCAAGATCGACGACGACTTCGCAAAGCAGCTTGGCCTCAACGACCTTGACCAGCTCAAGGGTCTGCTTCGCGACCAGCAGCAGCAGGAACTGAACGGCCTGACGCGCACGCACATGAAGCGTCGCCTGCTCGATCAGCTGGCCGCCGATCACGACTTCGACGTCCCGGAATCAATGGTCGAAGCCGAGTATGAAAACATCATGGCGCAGCTTCGTCACGAAGCGGGCCATGAGGCCGATCCCGAAGCCGCGCTGAAGGAAATCGAAGGCGACGCCGCCGAATATCGCACGATCGCGGTTCGCCGTGTTCGTCTGGGCCTTCTGCTCAGCGAAATCGGCGCAGCAAATGGCGTGGAAGTGACCCAAGCGGAGATGAACCGCCTGATTGGTCAGGCCGCGTCGCAGTATCAGCCGAAGGACCGCGACAATTTCGTCCGCTACCTTCAGCAGAACCCGATGGCCGCCGCGCAGCTTCGTGCGCCGCTGTATGAAGATAAGGTCGTCGACTTCCTGTTCAGCAAGGCCGACATCACCGATCGCGCGGTGACCCGCGCCGAGGTCGAAGCCGATCTGGAGAGCGAAGAGGGCCACGTCCATGGTCCGGGCTGCGGCCACGACCATGCCGAAGCCAAGCCGGCTAAGAAGAAGGCTGCCGCGAAGAAGGCCGACGCGCCGGCGAAGGCTGAAAAGGCCGATAAGCCGAAGGCAGAGCCGAAGAAGGCTGCGGCCAAGGCCGACGACGCTGCCGTGGCCGAGAAGCCCGCCAAGAAGGCGCCGGCCAAGAAGACGACGAAGAAATAATCAAATCTTCGCGATTTGCGCCTAGACGGAAACCCGGTAGCAATTCCGGGTTTCCGCGGGGCGGGACCTGACGAACGGGGGACAGGTTGAGCGAACAGCGTCGGATCGCAGTCGTCCTGCCCTGCTACAACGAAGAGGCCGCCATTGCCGAGACGGTGAAGGGCTTCCGTGCGGCGCTACCCGACGCCGTCATCTACGTGTTCGACAACAATAGCCGGGACGCGACGGTGGAACGTGCTCGCGAGGCCGGCGCGATCGTCCGCACCGAGCGGATGCAGGGTAAGGGCAACGTTGTGCGGCGGATGTTCGCCGACGTTGACGCCGACGTTTACCTGATGGCCGACGGTGACCTGACCTACGACCCCAAGGCTGCACCGGAAATGGTGCGCATGCTGGTCGACGAAGGCCTCGACATGGTTGTCGGCACTCGCCAGCATGCCGAGGCAGATGCCTATCGCGGGGGGCATGTGCTGGGAAACCAGGTATTTACCGGGCTTCTCTCCAAGCTTTTCGGAAGAAGCTTTACCGACATTTTTTCAGGGTATCGGGCCTTTTCCCGGCGTTTCGTGAAGAGTTTTCCAGTGCTGTCGGAAGGTTTCGAAATCGAGACCGAGATGAGCGTTCATGCGCTCGAACTGAAAATGCCCGTGGGCGAAATGGTCACGGCTTACGGCGTTCGCCCAGAAGGGTCGGCGTCCAAATTGTCGACTTACCGAGACGGTTGGCGCATCCTGAAGACCATTGGCACGCTCTACCGCGTCGAGCGGCCGGTGTTGTTTTATGGCTCGATCGGTCTGCTGCTCATGCTCACCGCCGTCATCCTCGCTGTGCCGCTCGTCCTGACTTACCTCGACACCGGGCTGGTCCCGCGCTTCCCTACTGCCATCCTGGTCACTGGAATGACGATCGTTGCGGTGTTGTGTCTGTTCGCCGGCCTGATCCTCGACACGGTCACGCGCGGGCGCCGCGAGGTCAGGCGGCTCGCCTACCTTGCCCATTCGGGTCCGGCGTCAGCTTAGGCTTGAACCTTTTTGAACAGGCCCCGATGTAGGGTCCCACGCCATTCTAAAGGACCAGCGCATCATCATGGACCATCAGGACATCGCCTCCGCCCTCGTGCCGATCGTTATCGAGCAGTCGAATCGCGGAGAGCGGAGCTTCGATATTTATTCGCGTCTGCTGCGCGAGCGGATTATTTTCATCACTGGCGGCGTCGAGGATCATATGGCCTCGCTGATCACCGCCCAGCTGCTGTTCCTTGAATCGGAGAATCCGAAGAAGGACATTTTCATGTACATCAACTCGCCGGGCGGCGTCGTCACGGCTGGCCTCGCGATCCATGACACGATGCAATACATCCGTCCGCGCGTCGGAACGGTGTGTATCGGGCAGGCCGCATCGATGGGCAGCTTCCTTCTTGCCGCCGGCGAGCCGGGCATGCGCGTCGCGCTCAGCAACAGCCGCATCATGGTTCATCAGCCTTCGGGCGGTGCGCAGGGCATGGCCGCGGACATTGAGATCCAGGCGCGCGAAATCCTTCGCATGCGTAGCCGCCTCAACTCGCTCTATGCCAAGTATACCGGCAAGCCGATCGAGGAGATCGAGGCGGCGATGGATCGCGACAAGTTCCTCGAGGCCGACGAAGCCAAGGCGTTCGGCCTGATCGACGAGGTGTTCGATCGTCGCCCCGATGCGGGCGAGGGCGACACCACCGGCGCCGCGGACATCACGCCCGCCTAAGCCTGTCACCAATCTGTAACCATCCGGTCATTTTTCTTGCAGGCCGGAAGGTCGCGTATTAGCCCCGTCGCCGAAAGGCGGCGGGGTTCCTTCTGTTGCCAGATCGAGGTTCACCATTCGCCAGATTGCCGCCCTTCCGTACCGCAACGTCGGTCGCGAACTCGATGCGCCCGTGCACGTCCTGCTGGTGACGTCGCGCGAAACGAAGCGGTGGGTCATTCCCAAGGGCAACTTCGGTAAATCCATCTCGCCTCATGCCGCCGCGGCGCTTGAGGCCGAAGAAGAGGCTGGCGTCCGCGGGGCGGTCTGCCCGACCTCGCTCGGCACGTATCGCTATCGAAAGCGGAAGGGCAGCGGCGCATCCCTGATGGCCGACGTCGAAGTGTTCCCGCTCGCCGTTAGCGAGGAATTGTCCGAATGGAAGGAAAAGGGGCAGCGCGAGCGGCGCTGGTTCAGCCTTGCCGATGCGGCCAACGCGGTCGAGGAGCCCGACCTTCGCGACTTGATCCGCACCTTTGGCGCGTCCGAATTCAACAAGATTGCCCGCCGACCCAACATGCTGGTCTCGGTGGCCCGAAAATCGAAAGTAGGCCCGATGTTCGCCTGGTTCCAACGCCTTTTGCCGAAGACCGGCGGCTTTTTCGAACTGTTCGAGGCGCATGCGGTCGCGCTCGTCGCCGCAGCCGACGCGACTGGTCGATTGGTTCAGGGCGGCGCGTCGATGCACGAGAACGCGCGCGAAATCTTCGAGCGCGAAAATGACGCTGACCAGATCATTCGCGAAGTGTTGAAGACCGTTCGCGAGACCTTCCTGACGCCGTTTGACCGCAGCTCGATCACCGCCCTGATCAGCGCCATGGACAATGCCGTCGACGAAATGCAGGCAGCCGCGTCGGCGATCGAGCTTTACGAGGTGAAGGACTTCGAGCCCGAGATGAAGGACATGGCGGCGATCATCGTCGACAGCGGACGCTTGGTCGCCGAAGCGATGCCGCTTTTGCGCGACGTGGCTACCAATGGCGGCCGCCTCCACGAACTGACTGAGCGGCTCGTGCGCATGGAGGGACATGCCGACGAAATTCACTCGGCCGGCCTGAAAAAAGTGTTCCAGACGCATCGGAACGGCGACGCGATCGATTTCGTCGTGCGGCGCGAAATCTTCAAGCATCTCGAACGGATCGTCGACGCCTTCGAGGACGTCGCCAACGTCATCGACGGCATCGTCATCGACCACAGCTGAAACGGCTGACCGATGCATGAACTTGCTTTCCCGCTGCTCGTCGGCCTGATCCTGCTCGCGCTGGCGTTCGACTTCCTGAACGGCCTTCACGACGCGGCCAATTCGATCGCGACGGTGGTGGCGACGAAGCTGCTCGGTCCGGTCCAGGCCGTCTTGTTTGCCGCCTTTTTCAACTTCGCTGCCTATTTTCTGACCTTGGCGTGGCCGCAGCTTCATGCGGTCGCGGACACGATCGGCAAGGGGCTGGTCGACAAGGATCTGGTCACGCCGTCGGTCGTCTTCGGCGCGCTGGTCGGGGCGATGTTCTGGAACGTGGTCACATGGCTGAAGGGTATTCCCTCGTCATCGAGCCATGCGCTGGTCGGCGGACTGGTCGGCGCAGGCGTGGCGCATGCTGGCGTGACCGGAATTCAGTGGTCGGGGTTGAACAAGACGCTGATCGCGATCGTCCTGTCGCCGACGCTCGGCATGCTGCTGTCGATGCTGATCATGTTGGCGTCGAGTTGGGCGCTGGTGAAGGTCAGCGCACGCAATGCCGAGCGGACGTTCCGCTCGCTTCATCTCGTCTCGTCGGCGGCCTATTCGCTCAGCCATGGACTGAACGATGCGCAAAAGACGATGGGGATCATCACCGTCCTCCTTTATTCGACCGGCTATCTCAGCGGCGATTTCGAGGTCCCACACTGGGTTGCGATCAGCTGCTACATCGCGATCGGGCTCGGGACGATGATGGGTGGTTGGAAGATCATCGAGACGATGGGCAGCCGCATCACCAAGCTGTCCCAGCATCAGGGCTTCTCCGCGTCGATGGGCGGGTCGATCATGCTCTTCACCGCCTCGCTGCTCGGCATTCCAGTGTCGACCACACACACGATCACCGGCAGCATTATCGGCGCGGGCGTCGCGCGCCGTGCGTCGGCGGTGCGCTGGGGCGTGGCGCAGAACGTCGTGACCGCGTGGCTGATCACGATTCCGGCCTCCGCCACCGTGGCCGCGCTGTTCTACCTCCTCACGACGCTGTTCTAGGCTTTAATTTCAGTCGGATAGGCTTAGGCTGTGGTCGATGACCCGTCTGTCCGCAGAGCCACGCGATCGCATCAAATCCATGCTCGGCGTGGCGGTCATCCACGCCCTCGTCGGGTTGGCATTGCTACGCGGCTTGGGGGTGACGGTACACCCCGCGGCACGCAGCATCCCGCAACTCATCGACGTCGCCTTGATACCCCCGCCGCCACCCGCAATCCCGGCGCAGCCCGACACGCAGACCGAAGAAAAGCCGCGCCCCAAAGACCCCGAAGGAGCAGCGTCGCCCGCCAACCTGAAGAACACGCCGACCGAAGTCGTGGCGCCGGAACCCGTTATCCAGCTTCCGGTGCCGCCGCCGATTCCCGTGGCGCCGGTGGCGGGTCTAGGGTCGGCGCCGGCCGCCGGCGCTGCGCCGGTTCCTGGCCCCGGCAGCGGGGCTGGAGGTGTCGGCAACGGCCTTGGTAGCGGACTGTATGGCAACGGAACGGGCGGCGGAGGGGGTGGCCGGGGTGCCAAGGCGCGCTACCTCTCGGGCGGCATCGATCCGGACGATTACCCACGCAGAGCCATTCAGCGCCGCGCCCAAGGCAAGACCTTCGTCCGCTTCACGGTTCTTCGCGACGGCCGGGTCCGCGATTGCAGGGTGACGCGGTCGAGCGGCCACCGCGATCTCGACGCGGCGACATGCCCGCTGCTGGAACGACGGCTGCGATATCGGCCTGCCCGAGACGCGACGGGGCAGCCGATCGCGGCGGCGATCGACGGCCAGCAGGATTGGGAATTGGGGCCGGACACCATTCGCGAGATCGAGCCGGAGATCATTACCGAGCGCTATTGAACCAGGATCGCCGCGGCCAAGATGTTGAGGATGCGCCGACTTTGCCTCTCGGAAGGCCTTGCGGCCCTTGGCCCAGGGCTCCATATTCGACCCGAAGGCACGAGACTGGCGGAGATGTTAACCGCTCTGCCAGTTTGATTGTGCGATAAAGCGGTCTAGCATGGCCGCGGACAACCCGATCGCGGGTGACGAGACAAGGACTGGTATGACTAAGCTTTCCGGCGGCGGCGACAGCAAGAGCACGCTTTACTGCAGCTTCTGCGGCAAGTCGCAGCACGAGGTGAGGAAGCTCATCGCCGGCCCGACTGTGTTCATCTGCGATGAGTGCGTCGAGCTGTGCAACGACATCATCCGAGAGGAGACCAAGTCAGCGCTGGTGAAGACCCGCGACGGCGTTCCGACTCCGGGCGAAATCTACAAAGTCCTCGACGATTATGTGATCGGCCAGAACCGCGCCAAGCGCGTTCTGTCGGTTGCGGTGCATAACCACTACAAGCGGCTCAATCACGGCGCCAAGACCGGCAACGAGGTCGAGCTTGCCAAGTCGAACATCCTGCTGATCGGGCCGACCGGATGCGGCAAGACCCTGCTCGCGCAGACCTTGGCGCGCATCCTCGACGTACCCTTCACGATGGCCGACGCCACCACGCTGACTGAGGCTGGCTATGTCGGCGAGGATGTCGAGAACATTATCCTCAAGCTGCTCCAGGCATCGGATTACAATGTCGAAAAGGCGCAGCGCGGGATCGTCTACATCGACGAGATCGACAAGATCAGCCGCAAGTCGGACAATCCCTCGATCACGCGCGACGTGTCGGGTGAGGGCGTCCAGCAGGCGCTGCTCAAGCTGATGGAAGGCACGACCGCGAGTGTACCGCCGCAGGGTGGGCGCAAGCATCCGCAGCAGGAATTCCTGCAGGTCGATACGACGAACATCCTGTTCATCTGTGGCGGTGCCTTTGCGGGCCTCGACAAGATCATCGGCGACCGCCTGCAAGGCAAGTCGATCGGCTTCGGCGCTCACGTCTCGGCGCCCGAGGATCGACGGACTGGCGAAGTCCTAAAGTCGACCGAGCCGGAAGATCTGATGAAGTTCGGCCTGATACCCGAATTCATCGGTCGTATGCCCGTCATCGCGACGCTGGAGGACCTCGACGAGACCGCGTTGGTCAAGATTCTGGTCGAGCCGAAGAACGCGCTGGTGAAGCAGTATCAGAAGCTCTTCGACATGGAGGATGTCGAGTTGGCTTTCTCCGACGATGCGCTGAATGCCGTCGCGAAGAAGGCGATCGAGCGCAAGACCGGTGCCCGCGGCCTCCGCTCAATCCTTGAGGGCATCCTGCTCGACACGATGTTCGACCTGCCCTCGATGGAAGGCGTCGACGAGGTCCATGTCGACAAGGACGTGATCGACGGCCGCAAGGAGCCGGTGCGCGTCTATTCGAAGAAGGAAAAGACCGCGTCGGGCACGACCGGCGACGCCGCCTAACAATTTCGAGGTTCTGATGATTGTCCGGGGCGTAACGGTTCTGCCGTTGCGCCCCGGCTTCGTGCTGCCCATATAGTCGTCATGCCTACACAGACGCTTCCCGTTCTACCGCTCCGCGACATCGTCGTTTTCCCCCATCGCATCGTTCCGCTCTTCGTCGGCCGCGAGAAATCGGTGGCCGCACTCGAAGCGGCGATGGGCGCCGACAAGCAACTTTTCCTGGTCGCACAGCTCGATCCGAGCGAGGACGATCCCGACCGCGACGCGCTCTACGACCTTGGCGTCATCGCCACCGCGATGCAGCTTCTCAAGCTGCCCGACGGCACCGTGCGCGTGCTCGTCGAGGGGGTGCAGCGCGCCCGCTTGGTTAATCTTGTCGACGCCGATGGCCATCAAGCCGCCGAGGTCGAGCTGGTCGATGAGGAAGATGGCGACCAGACCGAAGCGCAGGCGCTGATGCGGTCCGTCATCGATCAATTCGAAAATTACGCGAAGCTCAACAAGCGTCTCCCGGCCGAAACGTCGATGCAGCTTGGCGAAATCGAAGATGCCTCGGTCCTGGCCGATGCGGTCGCGTCGAACCTTTCGATCAAGGTCGCGGACAAGCAAGCCCTGCTCGGCGAATTGCACCCTGGGCGACGCTTGGAGATGGTGTTCGCCTTCATGGAAGGCGAACTCGGCGTCCTGCAGGTCGAGAAGAAGATCCGCAGCCGCGTGAAGCGGCAGATGGAAAAGACCCAGCGCGAATATTATCTCAACGAGCAGCTTAAGGCGATCCAGCGCGAACTCGGGAACGAGGGCGAGGAGGGCGGCGACGAGCTGAACGAACTCGCCGCGAAGATCCGTAAGACTCGGCTCAGCAAGGAAGCGCGGACCCGTGCGAACGCCGAGTTGAAGAAGCTTCGTGGCATGGCGCCGATGAGCGCCGAAGCCACCGTTGCGCGCAATTATCTCGATGTCTTGCTCGGCCTTCCGTGGGGCAAGAAGTCGCGTCTCAAGCGCGACATTGCCGAGGCGCAGGCGGTTCTCGACGAGGATCACTACGGACTCGACAAGGTCAAGGACCGCATCGTCGAATATCTGGCGGTGCAAGCACGGACGAACCGCTTGAAGGGGCCGATCCTTTGCCTGGTCGGACCGCCCGGTGTCGGTAAGACCTCGCTCGGTCGCTCGATCGCGAAGGCGACGGGCCGCGAATTTGCACGTCAGTCGCTTGGCGGCGTGCGAGACGAAGCCGAGATCCGCGGTCACCGCCGGACCTACATCGGTTCGCTTCCCGGTAAAATTATCTCGAACCTGAAGAAGGCGGGGACGTCAAACCCACTGTTCCTACTCGACGAAATCGACAAGCTTGGCACCGATTTCCGCGGCGATCCTGCGTCGGCGCTGCTCGAGGTGCTCGATCCTGAGCAGAATTCGAAGTTCCAGGACCATTATCTCGAGCTTGATTACGACCTCAGCGACGTCATGTTTGTGACTACGGCGAACAGCCTCGACATGCCCCAGCCGTTGCTCGACCGAATGGAGATCATCCGGCTCGAGGGATATACCGAGGACGAAAAGGTCGAGATCGCCAAGCGTCACCTCATCCCCAAGCAGATGGAAGCGCACGGCCTGAAGGCGGAGGAGCTGGAATTCTCCGACGAGGGTCTTCGCTCGGCAATCCGTCACTACACGCGCGAAGCCGGGGTTCGGACGCTCGAGCGCGAGCTGGCCAAGGTCGCCCGCAAGTCGCTTCGTCAAATCCTCGAAGGCAAGGTTGAGCGGGTCGTCCTGACCGACGACAACGTCAACGAATTTCTGGGCGTGAAGCGCTATCGCTACGGCGTTGGCGAGGAAGAGGATCAGATCGGCGCAGTCACCGGACTGGCCTGGACCGAGGTCGGCGGCGAACTCCTGACGATTGAAGCGGTCACCGTTCCCGGCAAGGGCGCGATTAAGACCACTGGCAAGCTCGGCGACGTGATGACCGAGTCCATCGCCACCGCGATGAGCTTCGTGAAGGCACGTTCGCCGTCTTACGGGGTGAAGCCGTCGATCTTCGCCAAGAAGGACATTCACGTCCACTTGCCCGAAGGCGCCGTCCCTAAGGACGGTCCCTCGGCGGGGATCGGGATGGTGACCGCCATGATCTCGACGCTGACCGGTATTCCGGTTCGTCGCGACATTGCAATGACTGGCGAGGTCACACTCCGCGGCCGCGTCCTTCCGATCGGCGGGCTCAAGGAAAAGCTGCTAGCAGCGCTTCGCGGCGGCATCACTACCGTGCTCATCCCGGCCGAGAATGAGAAAGATTTGGCGGACATTCCCGCTTCGATCAAGGAAGCGCTGGAGATCGTTCCGGTCTTCCATGTGGACGAAGTCTTGCTGCGCGCCCTGTCGAAGCCGTTGACGCCGATCGAATGGGTCGATCCCGACGAACAGGCGACTGAACCCCTCACTCCACCGACGGTGGGTGGCGAAACGTCGGCTATCCGGCACTAAATTTTGACTTGGAGTGGGGAACTGGCCTTTAAGACGAGCCATTGTCTTGTGGCGATTCCCCGCGGCAATGAAATCCGGGAGTGTTGAAGCATGAACAAGCAGGAACTTATCGGCCATGTTGCCGACCGCGCAGGCCTATCGCGCAATGACGCGAGCCGTGCGGTCGAGACGATGCTTGAGGTCGTGACATCGACTCTCAAGCGTGGCGATGAAGTTCGCTTGGTCGGATTCGGCAATTTTTCCGTGACCCGCCGCAAGGCATCGACTGGTCGTAATCCGCGGACCGGCGAGCCGATGCAGATCAAGGCGACCTCACAGCCTAAGTTTCGGCCGGGCAAGGTCCTGAAGGACGCGGTTCAGTAAGTCTGGACAGCCTCGGCAGGCTCACTTAAGGGGCCTGCCAGCGCGGCATGGGCGCGTAGCTCAGTGGTAGAGCACACCCTTCACACGGGTGGGGTCGCAGGTTCAATCCCTGCCGCGCCCACCATGCCCGCCCTCAGCTCAGGTAATTCGACTGGAATTCCGCAACGCGGCGAAGACCCGTTAGGTCGGTGAAGCGCAACGCGCGACCTTTCCGTTCGATCAGTCCATGCCGCTCAAGGTCTGCCATCACGCGATTGACGTTGACCGACGTCTGCCCGGTGATGTCGGCGATCTGTTGCTGCGTGAACGGATTGACGAAATTGGGATCATTCTCGTCGATCCCCGTCCGCGCGGCCGTCTCGAGCAGCAGGTGCGCAACGCGGGCGACCGAATCCCGCCGTCCGCAATTCACCAGCCACTCATAACCGATCGACTCGTTGCGCTGAACCAGTCGCCAGAAGAAACGACCCAACTGCGGATTGGCGTCCACAATGGGATCGAAATCCTTCGCCTGTCCGACCATCACTTCGCTCTTGACGATTGCCTGCAGGCCGTAATCGGCGGTGCCTTCGCGCGGAAGGACACCCTCGCCGGGAAAGCGCAGCGCTACGATCTGCCGACGTCCGGAACCGTCCACCTTGAATTTCGACAATAATCCGGAGCGAACGAACATGACCTCGTCGCGAACCGCGCCCGGCTCGCGGAAGGGGCGGCGAGGGTCGACCTGCACGAGCGTGGAGGGCATTTCCTCGAGCATCCGCGCGGTGGGCTCGTCCAAGCCGGCGGCGACCAATGTCTCAGTCAGCCTCGCTCGTTCCTGACTTATCGACATTTGCGCCACGGTTCTGCTCCTCGCGCAATTATGATCTCAACTTGATGCAAAGCAAGTTCATTCGCTCTGCATGGCCGAGCGAATCATTCCGGCAAGTTCGGTAACGGCTTCATCTTGAAGTGCGACGCCAGAGCCGAGATCGGGCTGTCCCGGCCAACCCTTGTCGGCGAAGCTCAAAGATCCGAGCTGTCGCGAGCCTTCGTAGCGCGGGATCACGTGGAAGTGGACGTGAGGGTCGACCATCATGAGCATGCGGTAATTGATCCGCTCGAAATGAACGCATTTACGAAGCAAGCGCTCGATGGCGACGATCATGTCGCGCTGTTCGGCGAAGGCTGCTGCGGGAAGATCCGAGTAGGAAGTGGCCGCGCTCTTCGAGACGAGGATCAGCGAGCCCAGCGTGACCTGCGCCGGCCGGACGAGGACCGCCCAATGCTCGCCTTCGTGGATCAGCGTGTGCGGATAGCCGAACTTGGTCATCGTGGCATTGATCATGGCAGGGCGGCACCTTCGCTTGTCATTTCGTTTCAGCGACCTTAAGGAGCCGACGCGCCCCTTCCAAGGCGCCTCATGGCGATCGTAGCTCAGTTGGTTAGAGCATCGGTTTGTGGTACCGAGGGTCGCGGGTTCAAGCCCCGTCGATCGCCCCATTTTTTCCGCCACGACAGGCAGATAGCGATCCATGAACACGCCCTGGGGCTTTCCCGACTTCGACGCGCACGAAGCGCTGCATTTCGTCACCGACGAGAAGAGCGGTCTGCGCGCGATCATCGCCATGCACTCGACCCACCTCGGTCCGGCCGCGGGCGGAACGCGGCTGTGGCATTACGCCGACGACGCCGACGCACTGACCGATGCGCTTCGCCTGTCGCGCGGGATGAGCTTCAAAAATGCGATGGCCGGGCTGCCATTGGGCGGCGGCAAGGCGGTGGTTCTTGCGGACGCTGACCGCACCAAGACCCAGGAAATGCTTGCGGCCTTCGGTCGTGCGGTTGATCGCCTGGGCGGCAATTACGTCACCGCGGAAGACGTCGGCATGTCGGTGAAGGACATGATCGCGGTTTCGCGGCAGACCCGCTTCGTCGCCGGCCTGCCGGTCGAAGGCGGTGAGGTCGGGGGTGATCCCGGGCCGCACACGTCGCTCGGCGTTTTCCTCGGTATCAAGGCGGCAGTTCGTCGCGCGCTCGGCAAGGATAGCCTTGAAGGCCTCCACCTCGCCATCCAGGGCGCGGGCAGCGTCGCCGGCGGCGTCGCCCGTCATGCCGCCGCCGAGGGCGCGCGTCTGTCGATCGCCGACGTCGATCAGGGTCGGGTCTCCGCGCTGGCCGCCGAAACCGGTGCCGCGATCGTCGACCCATCCTCGATTCTCTCGATCGAGGCCGATGTCGTCAGCCCCTGCGCGCTTGGTGCAATCCTGACCGAGGAAAGCATTGCCGCGTTGAATACGCCGATCGTGGCGGGCGGCGCGAACAACCAGCTTGCGACCGCGCAGGATGGCCAGCGCCTCGCGGCGCGGGGAATCCTCTATGCGCCCGACTATGTCATCAACGCGGGAGGCATCATCAACGTGTCGACAGAGTATCTTGCTGACGGTGATGCATCGCTGGTGCGTCAGCGGATCGAAGGCATTCCGGGACGGCTCGAGACGATCTGGGCGAAGAGCGCCGAGACCGGGCAGGACCCTGCCGCGGTCGCCGACGACATGGCCCGCAAGCTTATCGGTCGGGGCTAAACACCGCCTCGCCATGACGGTCGCCTTTCGCTAGAAGCGCGCGAAATCATGCACGGCTTTGCCAATCCCGCCCGTTTCCTCAAGATCGCCCGGCCCGTCACAGGCTGGCTGCTGGCGGTCGGCGCGTTGCTCGTGCTCGCTGGCGTCGGCGGCGGCCTGTTCGTCACGCCGCCCGATTATCTGCAGGGCGAGACGGCGCGGATCCTTTACATCCACGTCCCGGCCGCATGGCTTGGCATGGCGGGATGGGCCGCGCTTGCCGCCGCCTCGATCAGCCAGCTGGTCTGGCGTCACCCGTTGGCCGCCGTCGCCGGCCGGGCATTTGCACCCGCCGGCGCGACATTCGCTGCGATCTGCCTTGCGACCGGCTCGATCTGGGGTCGGCCGACCTGGGGTACGTGGTGGGAGTGGGACGGCCGACTGACCTCGATGCTCATTCTGCTGTTCCTCTACCTCGGCTACATTGCTTTGGCGTCCGCGGAGCGCGAGCGGGGCGGCGAGGGCAAGATGACCGCGCTGTTCGGCATCGTCGGCGCAGTTAATCTGCCGATCATCCATTATTCGGTCTTGTGGTGGCGCACGCTCCATCAAGGGCAGTCGATCAGCATCGCCGGCGGGTCGTCGATTGCGCCGGAAATGTTGTGGCCTTTGCCACTGACGATGTTCGGCTTTACGTCGCTGTTCGCCGCCGCGGTGCTCATGCGGATGCGCGGCGATCTTGCGCGGATGAAGGTCGAAGCGCGCCTTCGGCGGAACGCCGCGTCATGAACCCCTGGCCCTTCGTCGTCGCGTCATACGGCCTCACCACCTTTGCGACGGTAGCCTTGCTGCTCTGGTCGTACGCATCGATGCGTCGTGCAGAGCGAGATGCTGAAGCAGTGACCCGCCGCCGATGACCATTCGCCCCAAGCACCAGCGGCTGATCCTTCTTTCGCTCGCCCTCGTCGCGCTGATGGGCGCGGTGCTGTTGGCGATGTGGGGGCTTCAGGACCGTGCCGCCTATTTCGTCACGCCCGTCGACATCGCGGCGGGGAAGGCCGGCGATGGCCGCGCAGTTCGCCTGGGCGGCATGGTCGTCAACGGGTCGCTCCGCCGCAACGCCGACGGCGTCACCGTCGATTTCATCGTGGGCGACGGCAAGGCGACGACCCCGGTCCGTTTCCGCGGCATCACGCCCGACCTGTTTCGTGAAGGCAGCGGCGTGGTGGCCGAAGGGCGTATGGAAGGCGATCTGTTCGTCGCCGACACCATCCTCGCCAAGCATGACGAGCGCTACATGCCTCCGCAGATGGAGCCGATGACCGGCAACATGACGGCCAACGTCCAGTGATCGCCGAAGCCGGCCTCGCCGCGCTGTGGCTGGCGGCAGCGCTGGCGTTGCTTCAACTCGGGCTGGCTTTCGGTCTTGGTGGTGGGGAAGGGCGGCGAATCGCGACCGTTCAGGCAGTCGCGATCGGGCAGGGCCTCATGTCCGCGATCGCCTTTGCCGCGCTGCTCGCACTCTTTCTCCGCAGCGACATGAGCGTGCTGCTGGTCGCCAGCAACAGCCACAGCCAGAAACCATGGCTCTACAAATTCGCCGGCGCCTGGGGAAATCACGAAGGCTCGATGCTCCTGTGGGTCACCGTGCTGGCACTGGCAGGGGCCGCCGTCGCCTTGTTCGAACGCCGTCTCGACGAGCGGACGCTCGGCGCGACTCTCGGCGCGCAGGCTGCGCTCGCGCTGGGCTTCTTCGCCTTTCTGCTGTTCGCGTCCAACCCGTTCGAACGGCTCAATCCGGCACCGCTGGAGGGAAGGGGACTCAATCCGCTGCTTCAGGATCCCGGCCTCGCCTTCCACCCGCCCACGCTCTACCTCGGTTACGTCGGCCTGTCGGTCGCGTTCAGTCTCGCCGTCGGCGCCCTGATCACGCGCGACGTCGGTCCGGCCCTGGCGCGCGCGATGCGCCCGTGGGTGCTTGCCGCCTGGATCCTACTGACGCTTGGAATTACCGCGGGTAGCTACTGGGCCTATTACGAACTTGGCTGGGGCGGATGGTGGTTCTGGGATCCGGTCGAGAATGCCTCCCTCATGCCGTGGCTCGCGGCGACCGCTTTGCTTCACAGCGTCAACGTGCTTGCAGCACGCGGGGGTCTTCGCGCTTGGACGATGATGCTCGCGCTGATCGCTTTCTCCATGTCGATGGTCGGGACCTTCCTCGTGCGGTCGGGCATCCTCACGTCGGTGCACAGCTTTGCGGTCGATCCGGCGCGCGGCAGCTTCATCCTTGCCTTGCTGACGATCTACATCGGCGGCGCGCTGTTTCTGTTCGCGCTGCGCATCGGCGACGTGAAGGAGGGCGCGCCGTTTGAGGTCGTCAGCAGGGAGGGCGGCCTCGTCGCTAACAACCTGCTGCTGTCGGTCATCCTCGGAATCGTCTTCGTCGGCACGCTGTACCCACTTTTCGCGGAGGCGATGACGGGTGAGAAGTTGTCGGTGGGGCCGCCCTACTTCGATTCGGTCGCCAGCCCGCTCGCCCTCGCGCTTGCCGCCATGATGATCATCGCCCCGCAACTTCGCTGGCGTCGCGATTCGGCGCCGATCCTGCCGCGACTGCTGCCTGGCGTATTCGTCGCGCTCGCGATCCTCGGCCTGACGTTCTGGGCCGCGCCGACGATCGGGTGGTTGCCTCGCCTTGGTCTGGCGATCGGCCTGGGGCTCGTCCCGGCCAGCTTTCAGCCCTTGTTCGGCAGGTCGCTCCGTCGAACGCCCCTGGCGACTTACGGCATGGTGATCGCCCATCTTGGTGTCGCAGTGGCGATCCTGGGAGCTGCGTCGGACTCGGCCTTCACCAAGGAGAAGCTGGCGTCGGTCCGGTCGGGGCAGACCGTCGATGTCGGTCCGTGGCTGGTCAATTTCCGCAGTGTCATGCCGGTCGCGGGGCAGAACTGGACCGCGCTCGAAGCGGAGCTACGCGCCTCGCGCGGAAGCGGCGTCAACGTCCTGCGTCCGCAAAGCCGGTTCTTTTCCGAGCCGCCGACGACCACCAACGAGGCAGCGATCGAAAGCTTCTGGAACGGGCAACTCTACGCCGTACTCGGCGAGCGCGACGCCGACGGCCGCTGGCAGCTTCGCCTCTGGTGGAAGCCATTCGTCACGCTCATCTGGCTCGGAGGCTTCCTCATTGCGCTGGGCGGCGTGATGGCGCTGGCCGGGCGAAGCTGGACCGAGCGCCGCCAGCGCCGCCGTCTTGCCGACATGGAGCTTTACCCGTGAACCGTTGGCTGCGTTTTCTGCCACTGGCGGTGCTATTGCTTCTCGTCGGTGGACTGGCTTGGCGCCTAGCCGTTCCCGCCAGCGAGGAAGTGCGGTCGAAGCTTGCGGGCAAGCCCGTTCCGACGTTCCAGCTTGACGCTGCCGTGCCCGGCAAACCGGGCCTGGCGTCGGCTGACCTGGCGTCGGGACAGCCGCGGATGGTCAACGTCTTCGCCAGCTGGTGCGTGCCATGTATCGCCGAAGCGCCGCTGCTGCTCGAAATGTCGAAGGGTGGGATTCCCATCGACGCCATCGCGGTTCGCGACCGGCAGGAAGACGTTGAGCAATTCCTGGCCAGACACGGTGACCCGTTCCAGAGGATCGGCACCGATCCCGAAAGCCGCGTGCAACTGGCGTTGGGATCATCGGGCGTGCCCGAGACCTTCATCGTCGATGGTCGTGGGATCATCCGCTATCAGCATCTCGGTCCGATCGAGCCCGCCGACCTTCCGGCACTGATGCGTGAATGGCAGGCAGCGCGATGAAGCCTATTCTTCTTGCCCTCGCGCTCCTTGCGGCGCCCGCATGGGCGGACAGCAGCCTTCCACCCGCCCAGTTTGCCAATCAGCAATTGGCCGATCCCGTGCAGGAGGCGAAGGCCAAGGCGCTGATGGAAGAGCTGCGTTGCCTTGTCTGCCAAGGCCAGTCGATCGCCGACAGCGATGCCGAGCTTGCCGGGGACATGCGCGCGCTGGTCCGTCAGCGAATATCCGCTGGCGAGGAGCCGGAAGCCGTGCGCGCGTGGCTGGTCGATCGGTATGGTGAGTGGGTCAGTTATCGACCGCCGGTCGCACCGCTGACCTGGCCGTTGTGGTTCGCGCCCATCCTGTTGCTGGCCGCCGGTGCGTTTCTGCTTCGCCGACGCCTCGTCCGGAGGCGCGGTTGATGGGGATCTTGTGGCTGATCCTTTTGGCGGTGGTCGCGCTCGGGCTGTTGTGGGTGCGCGGTGTGCGTGGAGGTCTGTTCACCCTGTCGGCAGCGGTGCTTGCCTTCGCAGGCGCAGGTTACGCGCTACAGGGAAGTCCAGGGCAGGCGGGATCGCCTCGCGCCATCGCCGATCGGCCGGTGCCGCCTTCGTTGAACGCCGCGCGCACCGCCTTGATGGGGCGCTTCGATAATTCCGACGGATGGCTGACGATGTCGGAAGCCTTGGCATCGCGCGGCAATACGAAGGACGCCGCGGGCTTGTTGCAGTCTGCGGTACGGCAGCATCCCACCGACTTCAAACTGTGGGTCGGGCTAGGCAACGCGCTGGCCGACCACAGCCGAACCTTAAGTCCCGCTGCTCGGTTCGCATTCGAGCGGGCGCGCGCGCTGGGCCCTGCGCAACCTGCTCCGCCATTCTTTCTAGGACTCGCCGCCGCACGATCGGGCGATCCGGAAACCGCGCGACGCGAATGGCAAGGAATATTGGCGAATGCGCCGGCAAATGCGAGCTGGCGGCCGCTGGTCGAAGACGCGCTACTGACGCTACCTCCTCAAGCAGCGACCAATCCAGTCAGGCGCCCCGACCCGTCTTCGACTGAAGCGAGTCGATAAGGCTCGAGGCATCGGCCTTGCTGAGCGACGGGTCGAAGGATTCGCCCGCTTCTTCGCTCAAGGTTTGAAGATAGGATGCTTGTGCGCCGGTCATCGGCTCGTCGCCAGTGACCCAATCTTCCGGGTCCTTGATGGCGTTGCCAGTCGGGTGCTGCTTCGGGTCGTCGGCTATCTGTTCGGACATCGGGGTATCCCTTTGAGGTTCGAAGAGAAAACCCCGATGTTCCATGAATGTTCCGCGTCAATCAGAGAGGGACAAACTCTAGATCGAGTGCTTCGGCGACCGGCTGATTGCGAATCTTCCCGCCCGAGACGTTCAATCCATTGGCGAGGTGCGGATCCTCGGCCATGGCTTTTTCGGCGCCCAGGTTTGCCAGCTTCAGGACGAAGGGAAGCGTGGCGTTATTGAGGGCAAATGTCGACGTGCGGGCCACGGCGCCGGGCATGTTGGCGACGCAGTAATGGATGACTCCGTCGATCGTGTAGACGGGATCGTCGTGCGTCGTGGCCTTCGAGGTCTCGAAGCAGCCGCCCTGGTCGATCGCGATGTCGACGAGCACCGAGCCGCGCTTCATCGTCTTGAGCTGGTCGCGCGTGACAAGCTTGGGCGCGGCGGCGCCGGGAACGAGGACCGCGCCGATGACGACTTCGGCTTCCTGGATCGCCTGCGCAATCGCGGCCTTCGACGCGAAGGCAGTCTTGATCGTGCTACCGAAATGCATGTCGAGCTCGGCCAGCCGATCGTTGTTGATGTCATAGATCGTCACGTCGGCGCGCTGGCCGGTGGCGATCTGCGCGGCGTTGATGCCGGCAACGCCGCCGCCAAGGATCGCGACCTTTGCGGGCGCAACGCCCGGAACGCCGCCGAGCAGGACGCCGCGGCCGCCCTGTTCTTTTTCGAGATAGTGGGCGCCGACCTGAACCGACATGCGACCCGCGACTTCGCTCATTGGCTTCAGCAACGGCAGCGCGCCCGAGCGACTCGTCACCGTTTCATAAGCGATGCAGGTCGCGCCCGAGTTCATCAGGCCTTCGGCCTGCGGCTTGTCGGCGGCGAGGTGGAGATAGGTGAAGAGGAGGTGACGATCCTCGAGCATCGCGATTTCGGACGCCTGCGGCTCCTTGACCTTCACGATCATGTCCGAGCCCGCGAACACCGCGGCTGCGTCGGCGACGATGGTCGCTCCGACCTTTTCATAGGCGGCATCGGAGAAATCGATTCCCATGCCCGCCTTGGTTTCGATCAGCACTTCATGACCAGCCGCGGTCAGTTCCGCGACCGAGGCCGGCGTCAGGCCGACGCGATACTCGTGATTCTTGATTTCCTTCGGCACACCGACGCGCATGGTTCGTTCGCTCCAAACTGGGAAAGTGGCGGCGCTATAGACCCGGTTGCGGTCGATTGCAGCGTCTTTTTGCCGGTGCTAGGGCGGCGCGCCCCGGGTCGGGCGCGATGATAGGCATGTGATCACATGAGTATTTCCGAGACGGGCGGCGCCGAGACGCTGAACGAGAACAACGCGGGCCACGGCCACGCGCAAGGTTCGCTTGCCAAGCTGGCGGTCGGAGCCATCGGAATCGTGTTCGGTGATATCGGTACATCGCCCATCTATGCCTTCCGCGAAACCTTTGCCGGCCACCACACCCTCGCGCCGGACGCGCTGCATATCTACGGCGTCCTCAGCCTGATCTTCTGGTCGATGATGATTATCGTCACGTTCAAATATGTCATGCTGATCATGCGCGCCGACAATAAGGGCGAGGGTGGGAGCCTGGCGCTGCTGGCCCTGATCAATCGATCGGCGGGCGACGACGGCGCGAAAAAGAAGAAGTGGACGGCGGGCATCATTATGCTTGGCGTGTTCGCCACCGCGCTATTCTATGGCGACAGCATGATCACCCCGGCGATCTCCGTCCTGTCGGCGGTCGAGGGACTGACGACGGTAGAGGCGCGTTTCGAACCGTTCGTCATTCCGCTGGCGATCGCGATCCTCGTCGGGCTGTTCGCGATCCAGTCGCGCGGCACCGCGAAGGTGGGCCTGCTGTTTGGTCCGATCATGCTGGTCTATTTTACGACGCTGTCGGTTCTAGGCGTCATCCACATCGTCGATCATCCGGCCGTGCTGGTCGAAATGTTCAACCCGATGAACGCGATCCAATTCTATCTGTCCGAGCCATTGCCCGCCTTCATCGCGATGGGGTCGGTCGTGCTGGCGGTGACCGGTGCCGAAGCGCTTTACGCCGACATGGGGCACTTCGGGCGCAACCCGATCAAGGTGTCGTGGATCTGGTTCGTGATGCCGGCGCTGCTGCTCAACTATATGGGGCAGGGGGCGATGCTGCTCGCGCAGACGCCGGCCGAAGCGATCGAGACCGTCAAGAATCCCTTCTTCTTCCTCGCCCCCGAGATCTTGCGCCTGCCGCTCGTCATCCTGGCGACGATGGCGACGATCATCGCCAGCCAGGCGGTGATTTCCGGTGCTTTCTCGGTGACCCAGCAGGCAATCCAGCTCGGCTTCATCCCGCGCCTTCGAATCACCCACACCAGCCAGCACGCCGCCGGGCAGATCTACATTCCGGCGATCAACTGGGCGCTGATGGTGATGGTCATCCTGCTGGTGATTACCTTCGGATCGTCGTCGAACCTTGCCGCCGCTTATGGCATCGCGGTCACCGGCGCGATGCTGATCGACGGCGTGCTGATCGCGGTCGTCCTGTTTTCGCTGTGGAAATGGCCGGCGTGGAAGGCGATCCCGCTGCTCGCGGTCTTCTTCACCATCGACCTGCTCTATTTCAGCGCGAACCTTCTTAAGGTCCCCGACGGTGGCTGGTTCCCGCTGCTGATCGGCGCAATCGCCTTCACCTTGCTCACGACCTGGGCGAAGGGGCGCAAACTCATGATTGACCGGATGTCGGAAGAGAGCTTGCCGATCGACGTGTTCATCAAGTCCGCGGCAAGCTCGGCGACCCGAGTTCCGGGCACGGCGGTCTTCATGACGACGTCGATGAAGGGTGTGCCACATGCGCTGCTCCACAATCTGAAGCACAACAAGGTGCTTCACGAGCGCATCATGCTGTTGACGGTTCGGATCGAGGACGTTCCCTTCGTCGGGGCGGAGCGCCGGATCGAGACAAAGGATTATTCCTCTGGCTTCTTCCGGGTAATCATCCGCTACGGTTTCATGGAGGAAATCGACGTGCCCGCGGCGCTGGCGCTGGTCGAAAAATGCGGTCCGACCTGCAAGATGATGGACACCAGCTTCTTCCTGGCGCGGCAGACGCTGATCACCTCCGCGAGGCCGGGGATGGCGATCTGGCGGGAGAAGCTGTTCGCGTGGATGCTTCGAAACGCGGAAAGCGCGATGGAATTCTTCAAGCTGCCGACCAATCGCGTGGTAGAGTTGGGTAGCCAGGTCGAAATCTGAACGTTTCCCCGCCGCGGCAGTTAGGCGGGAATGGAACAGATACTGACCTGGGTCGCTCCCGCCTGCATCATTCTCGGCGCGCTGCTGACCGCATCCAATCTTGGGCCGAAGGTCACCGGGATCGGCTTCATCGCCTTCACCGCGGGTTCGCTGGGGTGGCTCGGCATCGGGCTAATCAGCGGGCCGGGGAGTTTGGTGTGGCAGAACATCATCCTCGCGCTCCTCAACGGGTTCGGGATCTGGCGCTGGCTCGGTCGCGAGCGCGCGGTCGAGAAGGGCGGCAAAACCGCGCATGACCGCAGCGAGGTCTCCCATGGCGAAACGCTGTTTCCAGCGTCGATGTTTTCCCGCGCCGCGTTGGTCGACGGCCACGCAAAGGAACTGGGCAAGGCCGTCGATGCGATGATCGGCTGTCGATCGGGGAGTGTCGAATATCTGGTAGTCTCGCAAGGTGGCGTGGCGGGAGTCGGGGAGACCTTTCGCAAAGTCGACTGGTCAAAGGTACGGGTCGAGTCTGAGCAACTGGTCGCGGCGGACATCGATCTCGAGGGGTGCCCGGCCATCGAGCGAGGGGAGTGGCCTGGCCGATGAGCGGTGCGCTGATCGTCACGGCGGAGTTGGCTCCTGCGGACTTCGCCTTCTTCGACGGCCTCCGCAAAGTGCATTTCCCGCCCGAGCGAAATCGCATCGGGGCGCATCTGACGATGTTCCACGCGCTGCCGCCAACCGTCGTCGATGAAGCGAAGGCCGCGTTGAAGACGCTGTCCGCCGGACCGCCTCCTGGCGCCATGGTCGCCGGGCTGATGAACCTGGGCGGCGGCGTCGCCTATCGGATCGTGTCCGAAGACCTCGATTTCATCCGCGCCGATCTGGCGCAGCAATTTCTTGGCCTGCTGACTGCACAGGACGGGCAGGGGTGGCGCCCGCACATCACGGTGCAGAACAAGGTCACGTCGAGCGTGGCGCGCGCTCTAATGGCGAGCCTCGAGCAAAATTTTGCCCCGCGACCGTTGGCGATCGCGGGGCTGGGGCTGCATCGGTACATGGACGGACCGTGGGATACGATCGCCCGCTATCCCTTCCGGGGCAGCGGGCGCCGCACCTAGCTGAGGTCGCCAATTCCGTCGCAGCTTAGGTCGAAGGCGGCCATGCCGGATTCGATAACCGAGGCGAGCATCGGCATGTCCATCAGCTCCTCGACGATATTATTCTCGTCGTTGGCGGCCTCGATCGCTTCGTCCCAGTCGGAGGCGTCGTAGGTGCCCTGGCCAATCCAGGCGAAGGCGAGCAGTTCGGCCTGCTGGTCCTCGGCCAAGTCCTCGATCGCGCCGGTCAGCTCTTCCTCGACGCTTGTGTTGAGCGAATCGTCGAGGACCGAGAGCGTTTCCTCACCCTCGTTATCGACATTCTCGGGAGCTTCACCGCCGTCATAGTCGGTCGGCACCTGCGCCTCATATTCGCGCGCCCGCAGGATAATGCGGCACAGGGTCTCTAGCGGGGTCAACGGTTCCATCGGTTAGGGCTCTCCAATCTAATGGGCTGAACGAGAGCCGACGGGGGCGGTTCCACCCAAGTTGACGGTCATGAAGTCGCCTCCTATAGGCCCGACCGCGCGGCCAACGGCCGGTGCCTCTCTCGGCGGCCATTGGGACCGCCGAAACGTGGGGCGGAGTAGCTCAGCTGGTTAGAGCAGCGGAATCATAATCCGCGTGTCGGGGGTTCAAGTCCCTCCTCCGCTACCATCTTTTCAATCACAGCGGGCCGTGCTCGGTGGCGTCAGGATGATCCCGCCCTGGCCCCGACGACGTCGGCGTAGCCGCCGCAGAATCGCTTACCCTCGCGACCTTCGGACACTTGGGTGCCGCAGTAATTGCGCGCATTCATCTGGACGTTGCGAAGGAGAAAGGTGCGGCCGCCACGGAGTTGCACGGTCAACAGCCCGTCGGGTTGGACCCGGACGAAAGCCGTGGACAGGGTACGGCGCCCTTCGGCCTCAGACGGCGAATCCTTGCGGCCTTCGGGAAGAGCGTTTTCCGCCGCCGAAACGGGTTCCGGCATTGGCCCTTGGGCTGCGGGATCCTTTGCAGTGGACGAGGAAGTCGACGGGTCGCCATGCGAGAGATGTTCGGTGCCTTGAGAGCCATCGGCGGTGCGCATGCTGTCCTCCTGAGGAATGGCTGAGCAGGCGACCAGAGCCGCGGCGAAAGGAGCGAAGACCGTGATCTTTGCTGGGACGGGGATCATATGCACGAGCCTCGGTACGCTTTAGCAAGATCAGTGTCACGACCCATGGCGATCCAGACCGCGCAGGTCACCCGCGTAATGATTCTGCCTGTTTTCCAATACTTACTGAAATGCGTCGGAAACTCACCGGATTGACGATCCGTCAACTTTCCTCCGTTTGTCGAATTTAAACGGCGGTTCGTCGCAATAAGGGGATCGATTGCCAAATCGGGTGAGGCGCCGCTTGACCGTTAAAAACTTCAGGTGAACACATAGTCAACTTGGCATGAGAAGAAGGCGGATTCGCGTCTTGTTCTTGTGCCGCGCCATTTCGTCCAGTTGAAAAGCGTAGGGGGATCAATAACATGAGCAATTCCGACTTCGGCAGCGAAGGTTCGTCCGAATTTCCCGTCCCCGGTTCGTGGGATCCCCTCACCGATTTTAATCATGTCACGGTCGTCGAAGGCTGCGGCTGCGCGGCATGCGCGGGTTTCCGCGAAAACGACGCTGACGGCTCGGGCAAGGGCGGCATCAATGATGCCAACCCGGAAGGAAACAACCTCGGCGTCCTGCTCAACCTGATCACCAATCCGGACGGCAGCCGCTCCTTCACGGGCAACCGTAACGTCGACGCGACGCTGATCGGGTCGAAGTGGGGCGAGCAGGAGCTAACCTACAGCTTCCCGACGTCGGGCTCGAACTACAATGGCACCGGCTACGACAGCAACGGCGTCAGCCTCTATCACCTCGACCTCGGCGCGCAGCAGCAGGCTGCGGCGCGCGCGGCCTTCGCGCAGATTTCGGCGTGGACGAACCTGAAGTTTACCGAGATTACCGAGACCGACGCCGTTCACGCGAACATCCGGATCTCGCAGAGCGCAGATCAGGACGTGACCTCGGCTTACGGCGGCTTCCCGTCGGATACGCGCGGCGTTGCCGGCGACATCTGGTTCGGCCGCACCAGCCAACCTTATTACGACATGGCCGTGAAGGGGACGTGGGGCTACTCCACCATGTTCCACGAAATCGGCCACACGATGGGTCTGAAGCACGGTCACCAGGACTATACCAACTCGGACCTGTCCTTCTATTTCGGATCGTTCCCGCGCTTCGGCACCCAGTCGCTCACTCCAGATCGCGACGGTCAGGCTTGGTCGCTGATGACCTACACGCCCGCGCCCGGAACGTCGGGTTTCGCCGGCGAAAAGAGCAATCAGCCGCAGACCTACATGCAGTACGATCTGGCGGCGCTGCAGTACATGTACGGCGCCAACTTCACGACCAACGCCGGCGACACCGTCTATTCGTGGAGCAACACGACTGGCGAGATGTTCATCAATGGCGTTGGCCAGGGCGCGCCATCGGGCAACACGATCCTGATGACGATTTGGGATGGCGGCGGCAACGACACGATCGATGCCAGCAACTATGCGGGTGGCGTGACGGTCGACCTGCGTCCGGGTGAATTCTCGACGTTCGATCCCGCGCAGCTAGCCAACCACCTTGCCTATTCGAACGGCCTGGCCCTTGCGCCGGGCAACATCGCGATGTCGCTGCTGTACGACAACGACACCCGATCGCTGATCGAGAACGTCAAGGGCGGCGCAGGCAACGATATCTTCGTCGGCAACATGGCGAACAACACGCTGGACGGCGGCGCCGGAAGCGACACGGTGATCTTCACTGGGACGACGGGCGTCACAGTGACGCTCAATGACACCGGCGCGGACGTGATTGTCGAGCATGACGGCGAGACCGACACGCTCCGCAGCATCGAGAACATCGGCGGCACCAGCGGTGACGACAAGCTGACTGGCAACAGCCAGAACAACGTGCTGATCGGCGGCTCCGGTGGCGCGGACACCCTCATTGGTGGCGGCGGCGACGATCGCCTGATCGGCGGCGGCTTCACCACGACCACGACTGTCTCGGCACCGTCGAAGGCGGATATCACGAAGGACCAGGCGACCAACAACGGTAGCATTGCTACCGCCGTCAACACGGCGGGTGCCTTCGATGTGGATGCCAACCCCATTATTACCAATTCGACGTCGGTTCCTCATGCCACCATCAATGCCACTGCGGTGGGTGGCGTGTTGGAATATTACCGGATCGACGTCACCGTTGCCGGTTCGCAGGCCGTGTTCGATATCGACGGTGCGGGGTCACTTGGTGACAGCATCATCGAGCTCGTAAACAGCGCGGGCGTCGTGCTGGCCAGCAACGATACCGGTCCGGGCGATCCCGGCTCGACCGTCAACGACGATGCCTACATCACGTACACCTTTAACGCGGTCGGGACTTATTACATCCGCGTCGGCCAATATACGCCTGCGACGGGCAGTGTCGCGCAGCCGCTTTCGGCTGGGCAGACCTACCAGCTCAACATCTCACTTCAGAATTCGGCGGTCTTGACCTCGGCGGTGACCGCCAACAACACCAGCAGCGCGATCCTCGATGGCGGCGAAGGCAACGACTTCCTTCAGGGAACGATCGCCGACGACATCATCGACGGCGGCGCGGGCAACGACACCGCGTCGTTCGTCAATGCCTTCACTGGCGGCTCGTCGACCGGTGTCACTGTCGACCTCAACGTTCAGGGCGTCGCTCAGAACACGGTTGGAGCCGGCATCGACACGCTGACGGGAATCGAAAATCTGGTCGGTTCGAATCTGAACGACACGCTGATCGGCAACGCCGACGCCAACGTGATCGAAGGCGGCCTTGGCAACGACACGATGGTGGGCGGCGCCGGCAACGACACCGTTTCCTATGCGGGCTCTGGCGCCGGCGTGACGGTCAACCTCGGTCTGCAGGGATCGCAGCAGAACACGGGCGCTGCGGGTCTCGATACCCTCAGCGGCTTCCAGAACATCCAGGGATCCAACTTCAACGACACCCTGATCGGTGACTCGACCGAGAACGTCCTGACGGGCGGGGCCGGCGACGACATCCTCAACCCGGGTGCGAACGCTGGCGGAACGGTCGACCTCCTGGACGGCGGCGCGGGAACCGACACGGCATCGTTCGCGGGCTACGCTGGAGGCGTCTTCGCACGGCTGAACGGGGCATTGGACGGTGTCACCACATTTAACGGCCAGTCGATTGCCGCGATGCGCAGCATCGAGAACCTCGTGGGCAGCGACTTTTCCGATATCCTGGTCGGCGATGCGAATGCCAACGTCGTCGAAGGCGGACTTGGAGACGACTTCCTCGACGGCCGCGACGGGGTCGACACTGTGTCGTACCGTGGCTCGACGGGCGTGACGGTCAACCTTGCGACCACGACGGCCCAGAATACGGGCATGGGGATCGACACGATCGTCAACTTCGAAAACGTTCGCACCGGGTCGGGCAGCGACAACATCACTGGCGACGCCAACGCCAACGTCTTCTTCGACGGTGGTGGGGCGGACATTTACAACGGCGCAGACGGAAGCGACACGGTCGACTATTCGGCCGCGACCTCGACCGTCGTCGTCAACCTTAACACGCTTACGGCTCAGAACACCGGGACGTCGGGTGGCCTCGACACGCTGACCAATATCGAAAACCTGGTCGGCGCGGCATCCTTCTCCAACTCGCTGACCGGCAACGCACTGGCCAATCGCCTGGTTGGCGGTGCGCTGACCGACACCATCGTTGGTGGTGCGGGTGACGACGTCGTGATCGGCGGCGGCGGCAACGATACGCTGTTCGGTGACAACAATGGAACGCTGTCCGCTCAGGAAGGTGCCGACATCCTCGAAGGTGGTGCCGGCAATGACTTCATCGTCGGCGGCCAGGGCAATGACATCCTTCGCGGCGGCAGCGGCGACGACACGCTGATCGGCGGCGTGGCGAGCACCTCGGTGGCATTCACCAACGACGGCGGGCAGGACACGTTCGACGGCGGTGAGGGGACCGACATCGCCTATGCCTACTACACCGACCAGACCGGCGGGATCGCGTTCAACCTTGCGAATGTCGCAGGCAACAGCGCGATCACGATGGACGGCGTCGCAGCGGGCTCCTTCACCAGCATCGAACGCGTCATCTTCCGTGGCGGCCTCGGCAACGACGTCGTCACTGGCGGCGGCACGCTCGACACGCTGGTCGGCAACGCCGGCGACGACGTGCTCGACGGTTGGCTCGGCAACGACACGCTCTCGGGCGGGCTTGGCAACGACACGCTGATCGGTGGCGAGGGGCTGGACACGGTCACCTACGTCAACTCGACTGGCGGCGTGAACGTCGACCTCCGCATTCAGGGTGAAGCCCAGGATACGGGTGGGGAAGGCGTCGATACCCTGATCGGTGTCGAATATCTCACTGGTTCGAACTTCGGCGATACGCTGCGCGGTAACGACGACTTCAACCTGATCGTCGACAACGCCGTCTCCGGCCCGGCGGGCCAAACGGACTCGCTGTTCGGGTACGGCGGCAACGACAGCATCCTGGTGACCCGCGCTGCGGGCGTCGTTTCGACCAACATCAATCTTGATGGCGGTTCGGGCGACGATTTCATCGAAGTTCGCTCGGGAACGCTTTCGGCGGGGCTGGCCACGAACGTGGCTGGCCTTTCTTCCAGCACCTATGCGGCGCTGGGCGCAACGTCGAACGACCGCAACGTCGATATCGTCAGCGTCGATGGCGGTGACGGCAACGACCGCATCATCCTGACGGGCGTCGCCAGCGCCACGGTGAATTCGGGCGCTGGTGCGGACATCGTCAGCATCAGCATGCGCGGTGCTTCGACCGTCAACAATTACCTGATCACCCTGGGCGCAGGCTCCGACGTCATTCAGTTCGGCGTTGGTGCAAGCGCTGCCGCGTCGACCGAAGTGGCGACGACGGCCCGGACCAGCCGGGTGACCGACTTTGAGCGCGGCACCGGCGGCGACCGGTTCGAGCTTAGCAGCTTCCTAAACCTGGGTCTGACCGGCTACACTGCCAACAGCAACGCGTTCGCGAGCGGCCACATGCGTTTGGTCCAGTCGGGCACCGACCTGCTTCTGCAGACCGATCGCGACGGCGCGGGGGCAACCAACGGCTTCGTCACCGTGTTCACGATCAGCAACGGCTACACCGGTGGTTTCACGGCCTTCAACTTTGATGGCTTCATCGGCAATCTGACGCTGACCGGCTTCGACGGTGACGAGACGATCATTGGCGCGACCGGCAACGACAATCTGAGCGGTGGTGGCGGCAACGACACGCTGATCGGACTGGCCGGCAACGACGTCCTCGACGGCGGCACCGGCGACGACTTGTTGCTGGGTGGTGCGGGCGATGACGTCCTGATCGGTGGTGAAGGAAACGACACGGCCTCGTACAGCGATGCGACCGCGGGCGTGACCGTCGACCTGTCGAACACCGGTGCGCAGGTAACTGGCGCTGGAACCGACACGCTGAGCGGGATCGAGAACCTCGTCGGTTCGGCCTTCAACGACACGCTGACCGGCGATGCGAACGCGAACCGTATCGATGGTGGTTCGGGTGATGACGTCCTCAACGGTGGGGTCGGCAACGACGTTCTCATCGGCGGCGCGGGCAACGACACGCTCGACGGCGGCGATGGCGACGACAGCCTGCTCGGTGGCGAAGGCGACGACACCTTGATCGGTGGTGCAGGCGTCGACACGGCGGTCTACAGCGATGCAACCGTCGGGGTCATGGTCGACCTTTCGCTGACCGACGCGCAGGAAACCGGATGGGGGCTCGATACCCTCGCTGGCATCGAAAACCTGATCGGATCGGCTTTCGATGACGTCCTGAGCGGCGGCGAGGGTGTCAACCGCATCGAAGCGGGCGCAGGCAACGACACGGTGTCCGGCGGTGCCGGGGACGACGTGCTGAGCGGCGGCGACGGCATCGATCGACTGAACTACAGCAATCTGACCGGAGCGGTTCAGGTCAACCTGGCATCGGGCCAGGTCAATGCCGGAACCGAAGGTGGCCTCGACACGGTGTCGGGCTTCGAGCAGGTCATTCTGGGCGCGGGCAACGACGTGGTGATCGGCGATGCCGCCGACAACTATGCCGATGGCGGCGCTGGTGACGATCAACTGATCGGCGCTGATGGCAACGACGTCCTGCTTGGCGGCGCTGGAATCGACCGACTGTTCGGCGATGCCGGCGACGACACGCTCGACGGCGGGATCGGCGCGGACTTCCTTGATGGCGGTGCCGGTGACGACACCTATGTCATCGACGATGCTGGCGATCAGATTACCGAATTCGCCGGCGGCGGGATCGACACTGTCGTTTCGAGCATCAGCTACGTGCTCAGCAGCGGGTTGGAAAATCTGGTATTGGCGGGGATCGCGTCGATCAATGCGACCGGCAACGACGGCAACAACCAGATCACCGGCAACGCTGGCTCGAACGTGCTGATCGGCGGCGCGGGCGACGACACGATCATCACCGTGACTGGCCCGGCCGCATTGAAGCCGGACGCCGGTTTCGATCGGGTCGATGGCGGAAGCGGCAACGACTTGCTGATCCTCGGTGGTTTCCAGTCGGATTACAGCGTGCTTACCGCTGGCGACCGCAGCTACCTCGTCACTGCACGGGGTGCGACCGAGATCACTGGTATCGAGATGGGAGCGTTCCAGAACAGCGGAGCCCTTTCCTGGTCGACGCTGGTGGCAGGGACGACGGCGTTTGACGGCCTTGCCTACATTGCTGGCTATGCCGATCTGCGGGCCGCCTACGGCACCGACGCAGCCGCGGGCGTTCAGCACTTCCTGTCGTTCGGCTTTGCCGAGGGTCGATCGCTGTCGTTCAATGCGCTGGAATATATCGCCTCGTACGGCGACCTGCGAATCGCGTTCGGTTCGGACACGTCGGCAGCGGCGGCTCACTTCATCAACTTCGGTGCGGCGGAAAACCGCACCGTCACGTTCGATGGATGGGCTTACCTGGCTTCGTACGGCGATCTCATCGCGGCATACGGTCCCAACGAAAATGCGGCGATCATGCACTATCTGACCTTCGGCTTTAACGAAGATCGTCCGATCACCTTCGACGCTCTCGCTTACGCCGCGGCGAACCCGGATCTCGCCCTGGCGTATGGCACCGATGCCGAAGCACTCGCCCGGCACTATGTGCTTCACGGCAGCGCGGAAGGTCGTTCGCTCGGAACTCCGGCTTCGGAGACCAGCGAGGGATCAGCCGCTTCGGCTGCAGTGTTTGAACGGTCGGTGATTTCGGACGAGGACGCGCTGTTTAACGGCGACGACTGGATGGTGACGCCAGTCTCGCCGGCCAACAACGACTTGTTCGGTGGCAGCTACGGCCATGACCTCGCCGGCAATATCGGCGGAAATGGCTTCGGGAGCTTCATGACCGAGACAAACTGGCATCATGGTATCTCGACCGACCAGCTGGTCTAAAGTCGGATAAGAACAAGGAGAGGCGCTCCCGATCGGCTCGGGTGCGCCTTTTCTTTTGTCTAAGCTTCTTGGAAGCGCCACGCGGAATGTGCTGCGGGGTGCTTTAGAAATGTCGCGAGAACGGCGCCTCGAGCCGCCGGCTTCCCGCAATGCTACGTCGGGAATTGATCGCCGACGTTGCGAGCGACGAAGCTCAGACGGGTTCCCTTACCGAACCTCGTCCGAGGACTCGCGCTGGTGGCGGCGCCACGGCGCGACACCCTCGATCTCGGTTTCCAGGCTGAAGCTCAGCAGCGTGCGGATGAGGACGATCGCGCCGAGCAATCCGACGCTCTGCCAAGTGAGGGGAGCGGTGACGGTCGAGATGATGTCGGCGCCAACGAGGAACTCGAGGCCGAGAAGGATCCCGCGGCCGAGGTTGGCGCGGAAGTGGTCGTAGGCGCGCTTGGCCTCCGCACCGCGGAGGTCGATGACGAAGCGCGCCGTGGCGAGGACGGCCCCGCCGACGATGATCGCGACCCCAGCCCATTCGAGCAGGCGCGCCGCCATTTCCATCCACGCAGCGGATCCCATGCACACCCCCCTTCGAACGACATGAGTAGAGTGGCGCGGAATGGCCGGAAAAGCAAAACGCCCGGGCTTGTTCAGCCCGGGCGTCCTTGCGTGACGATTGCTCGTCAGCCCCCTTTGGAAGTTCGAACCGCTCTACCCCCTGACAGGCGTCGGCTCCTCCCCGGACCTTCGACTTGCATCGTGATCCGATGGCCAAGAGTTACGACTCGACCGCCGCCGAGTCAGCCCCAAAACCGACGAACCGCGGCATATTTGCCCGCCCTGTTGCGCCGGGACAACACACGGCTGTGGCGTTGCCTTGAAGAGGGCGCCTGAGTAGGAGAGCAAACCGACCACGCGTCCGCCGTCAAGAAAGTCGTCCCGCCTTGCGCCTCTCCCGCAGTTTCCTGCCCGTCCTCAAGGAAAGCCCGTCCGACGCCCAGATCGTCAGCCATAAGCTGATGCTCCGCGCCGGCCTCGTCCGCCAGACCGCCGCCGGCATCTATGCCTGGCTGCCGGTAGGCCTGCGCGTGCTTCGCAAAATCGAGCAGGTTGTGCGCGAGGAGCAGGACCGCTCCGGCGCGCAGGAAATGCTGATGCCCACCATGCAGTCGGCCGATCTGTGGCGGGAGTCGGGGCGTTATGACGCCTACGGTCCCGAGATGCTGCGGATCCGCGACCGCCACGACCGCGACATGCTGTTCGGCCCGACCAATGAGGAAATGATCACCGCGATTTTCCGCCAGGACGTCAACAGCTATCGCGACCTGCCGCGGACGCTCTATCACATCCAGTGGAAATTCCGTGACGAGGTGCGGCCGCGCTTCGGCGTGATGCGCGGGCGCGAGTTCCTGATGAAGGACGCTTACAGCTTCGACCTGGACGAAGCGGGCGCGCGCAACAGCTATTATATGCAGTTGCTCGCCTACCTGCGGACCTTCCAGCGGCTTGGCATTCGCGCCGTGCCGATGAAGGCGGCGTCGGGTCCGATCGGCGGCGACCTCAGCCACGAATTCATCGTGCTCGCGCCGACCGGGGAGAGCGAGGTGTTCTACGATGCGGCGTTCGAGGAGTTCGACTGGGCGCAATCGGGCCTTGACTATGCCGATGCGGCGGGGCTGGAGCAGTTGTTCGACAAGGTCAGCACGACCTATGCCGCGACCGACGAAACCCACGACGAAGCGCGCTGGGCGGAAGTGCCCGAGGACGTTCGCCGCACCGGGCGCGGGATCGAGGTCGGGCACATCTTCTACTTCGGTGACAAATATTCGAAATCGATGGGGCTAAAGGTCTCGGGGCCGGATGGATCGCCGCTGACACCGATGATGGGCAGCTACGGCATCGGCGTCAGCCGCCTGGTTGCCGCGATCATCGAGGCGAGCCACGACGACGCCGGGATCATCTGGCCCGACGCGGTCGCGCCGTGGAAGGTTGGGCTGGTCACGATGCGCGGCGACGACGCGGCGTCGATTGCAGCCGCCGACGATATCTATGCGCGATTGACGTCGGCCGGGGTCGAAGTGTTGTACGACGATCGGGACGAGCGGGGCGGGGTCAAACTCGGGTCGATGGATCTGCTCGGTCTGCCTTGGCAGCTGGTGGTCGGGCCGCGCGGCCTCGCCAACGGTGTGGTCGAAGTGAAGAACCGCCGCACCGGAGAAAAGCAGGAATTGAGCATCGACGCGGCAATCGAGCGGCTCACGTCATGATCCTCAACGCTTATGAGCGCATGATCGCCAAGCGCTATTTGCTCCCGGGCAAGGGCGAGGGTTTCATCGTCGTCGTCGCAGGCTTCTCGGTCGGCGCGGTCGCGCTGGGCGTCGCGGCGCTGATCATCGTGATGAGCGTCATGAACGGCTTCCGCGCGGAGCTGTTCGAGAAAACTGCCGGCCTCAATGGCCATGCGATCGTCCAGGGCTATGAGGGCCGCCTCGCCGACTGGCAGAATATCGCGACCGAAGCGCAGAAATTGCCGGGGATCGTCTCGGCCAAGCCCTTGATCGAGCAGCCCCTGATGGTATCGGCCAACGGTCGGGTCGAGGGCGTGTTGGTTCGCGGCAGCCGTCTGCAGGACATCCGCAGCAATCCGGTCCTCAATGGCAAGGTCGTTTCTGGTGACTTGCGATCGATAACGCCGGGTTCGAATAATGTTGCGATCGGATCGGAACTGGCGCGGACGCTCGGCGCCTATCCGGGTAGCGAAATTTCGCTGATCAGTCCGGAAGGGCGCTCGACCCCAGTCGGCACGGTGCCGCGCATCGTCACCTACACCGTGGGTGCGATCTTCGAGGTCGGGATTTTCCAGTACGACAAGTCGTTCGTGATCATGCCGATCCAGGACGCGCAGGCGTTGCTGATGCTTGGCGATTCGGTTGGCATGGTCGAAGTCCAAACGACGGATCCCGACAAGGTCGGCGAGATCGTCGCGCCGTTGCAGGCGCTGGTTCAGGGCAAGGGCGTGGTGGTTGATTGGCGCCAGATGAATTCGGCGCTGTTCGAAGCGCTCGAGGTCGAGCGGATCGCGATGTTCGTGGTGCTGTCGATCATCATCCTGGTGGCGGCGTTCAACATTGCTTCCTCGCTGATCATGCTGGTGCGCGCAAAGACGCGCGACATCGCGATTCTGCGGACGATGGGCGCCAGCCGCGCGTCGATGACCAAGGTGTTCATGACCGTGGGTCTGACGATCGGCGCCTTCGGGATCCTGATCGGCGCGCTGCTTGGGGCGATCTTCCTGTTCTTCCGCCAGGGCGTGGTGAACTTTATCCAGTTCATTACCGGGCAGAATTTGTGGGATCCCTCGGTGCGCTTCCTCAGCGAGCTTCCGTCCAAGACCGACCCGATCGAAGTGGCGGCGATTATCGGCGTGACACTGGTGCTGACCTATCTCGCCACGCTGTTCCCGGCGCGCAACGCCGCGGCAACCGACCCCGTGCAGGTGCTTCGTTATGAGTGATCCGGTCCTGTCGACTCGCGACCTGCGGCGGAGATTCACGCAGGGCGACGTTACCATCGAGGTGCTTCGCGGAGTGAACCTGTCGGTGCAACCGGGCGAGATCGTTGCGCTTCTTGGTCCGTCAGGATCGGGCAAGTCGACGCTTCTGCAAGCAGTCGGGCTGCTCGAAGGCGGCTTCGAAGGCTCGATCGTGATCGACGGCAAGGAAGCGTCGGCGCTTAACGACGACGGGCGGACCGCGCTTCGCCGCGATGCGCTGGGCTTCGTCTACCAGTTCCACCATTTGCTGCCCGACTTCGACGCGATGGAAAATGTCATCCTGCCGCAGGTCATCCATGGTCACACTCCAGCGGAGGCGCGACAGCGTGCGACCGAACTGTTGACCAAGCTGGGACTGGGCCATCGCCTGGACCACCGCCCGTCGAAGCTTTCGGGCGGCGAGCAGCAGCGGGTCGCCGTCGCGCGGGCGCTGGCGAATCGCCCGCCGCTGGTGCTGGCCGACGAGCCGACGGGCAATCTCGACGAGTCCACTGCCGATCGCGTGCTTGGCGAGTTCCTCAATCTTGTTCGCGGCGAGGGAAGCAGCGCACTGGTCGCGACCCATAACGAGCGGCTCGCGGCCAAGATGGACCGCGTCGTTCGCCTTCATGACGGGGTGCTCGAGTGACGTCACTGACTGGCATCCCGGTCCGCAAGGCCGACGGGTCGACCGGCGACCTGTCGGACCAGGCGGGCAAGGTGCTGCTGGTGGTCAATGTTGCGTCCAAGTGCGGGTTCACGCCACAGTATGAAGGTCTTGAGGCCCTGCAGCGGCGGTTTGGGCATCAGGGCTTCAGCGTGCTCGGCTTTCCGTGCAACCAGTTCGGCGGGCAAGAACCCGGCGATGCCGAGGAAATCGCCAATTTCTGCAAGCTGACCTACGACGTCGATTTCCCGATCTATGGCAAAATCGACGTCAATGGCGACGACGCCGCGCCGCTATTCCAGCATCTGAAGGCGGAAGCGCCGGGGCTGTTGGGATCGAAGGCGATCAAGTGGAATTTCACGAAGTTCCTGATCAACCGCTCGGGCAAGGCGGTGAAGCGCTACGCGCCTCAGACGAAGCCGGAAGAGATTGCCGGTGACATCGAGGCGCTGCTTTCCAGCCCGCGTTGAGGCTTTTCCACTCCAGAGGCGTTTGTCCGGCCATGAGTAAAGTCGCCAGCTTCACGATCCTTGCCGCCGCGCTGTCCCTAAGTGCCTGCAACCGCGGCAATGAGGATGCGCTGTCCGAAAACCAGATTGACGGTAACGCCGCCGAGCGCGCCGAGGCAGGCGACAATCGCTGTGCATCCGCCGCGACGCTTGATCTGGTGAAGCGTGAACTGTTTCGTCGAGCGGCCGAGATTCGCGGCAACAATGCCGATGATTATGCGCGGATTGCGGAATATGCCCTGCTGACGCTGGACGGGGCGGCACCGACCGCGCCGGTCGCCGACGATGCGGCGGCGGATTGTCGAGCGCGCGCGAACCTGCGTTTCCCGCCTGGCCTGAAAGTCGCCGGTGGTCGGACGACGCTGACGGGCAGCATCGGCTATGGCGTCGGCGCCCCGCCGTCTGGAACGGTGTCAATTAGCGATGGGGACTCGATTACGATTCCGCTCGCCACGTTGACGCAGGCTAGGGCTGGTACCGCCGCTGCCCCGGCGCCTGCTCCTGCGCCGATCGAAACGCCCACACGGGCAGCCCCGGCCGATCCGATCGCGCCCCTGCCGGATTCGGATGCCGCCGATGCGGCAGCGGCTCCGGGCAATCCGAGCTTCGATTGCCAGCGCGCGCGGACTCGCAGCGAGATTGCGGTGTGCAACGATCCTGCGCTCGGCGCACTCGATCGGTCGATGTCGCTTCAGTATCGAAACGCGGTGGCGAATGCGGACCCGGCAACCGATCGCTTGCTTCGCCAGACTCGTGACCGCTTCCTTGGCTATCGTGACCAGTGCCGGGACAATCGCTGCATCAGTAACACCTATCGTGGGCGGATGCGTGAAATCGATGACATCATGGCCGGCCGGTGGCAGGGCACGTCCCGGTAAGCGCGCTATAAATTGGGGATAAGTCGGGCACCGCGCTGGAACTGAGCGACGCAGCGTTCCATAGTCTGCCAATGGCCGCTCCTTACGTTCCGCTGCGCGTGTTCTCCTGCTTTACGATGCTTGAGGGCGCGATCGAGCCCAAGGCGATCGCCAAGCATGCGGCGAAGCTTGGCTTTCCGGCGGTGGCGCTGGTCGATCGCAACGGTCTCTACGCGGCAATGGCGTTCGGTGAAGCCTGCTTTACGGAGGGCGTGCAGCCGATTGTCGGGGCAATGCTGGGAGTGGCGCGGCCCGCCGACTTGGGGCCGTCGGGAACGCTCGACTGGCTGGTGCTGCTCGCGCAGGACGAGGCGGGATACGACAATCTGTGCAAGCTGGTGTCGGCGGCGCATCTCGACCGGCCGATCCACGAAGAGCCGCATGTTTCGTTCGACAAGCTTCAGGCGCATTCGAGCGGACTGATCGGGCTGACGGCAGGCGGCGAGGGGGCAATCGCACGGCTGCTTGCGGACGGGCAGGCAGACAAGGCGCATGCGTATGCGTCGCGGGCCGCGGAGATGTTTGGCGGGCGACTCTATGTCGAGGTTTCGCGGCGCGGGGATGCCGTCGAGGAAGCGGCCGAGGCGGCGCTGATCGATCTGGCCTATGCGCTCGACCTGCCGCTGGTCGCGACTAATCCCGCCCATTACGCAGAGCCCGATTTCCACGCGGCGCATGACGCCATGCTGTGCATCGCGGGATCGACCTACATCGACCATGGCGACCGCAAGACGTCGTCGCCCGAGGCGTGGTTGAAGCCCGCACCGATGGTGGCGGAGCTCTTCGCGGACCTGCCCGAGGCGATCGCCAACACGGCAGTGATCGCGCAGCGCTGCGCAGTCGCTGCACCCAAGCGCCGCCCGATCCTGCCGCGCCTGAGCGATGACGAGGACGAGACGCTGCGGCGCGACGCGCATGCGGGGCTCGACCTGCGGATCGCGGGCAAGCCGGATGAGGAAAAGACGCGCTATCGCGAGCGACTCGACTTCGAGATCGACGTCATCACGCGGATGGGCTTTGCGGGCTACTTCCTGATCGTCGCCGACTTCATTCAGTGGGCAAAGTCGAACGACATCCCGGTCGGTCCGGGCCGCGGGTCGGGGGCTGGCAGCGTGGTCGCATGGGCGCTGACGATCACCGATCTCGATCCGATCGCGCTCGACCTGCTGTTCGAGCGTTTCCTCAACCCGGAACGCGTGTCGATGCCCGACTTCGACATCGATTTCTGCGAAACGCATCGCGACAAGGTAATCACCTATGTCCAGCAGAAGTATGGGCGTGACCGGGTCGCGCAGATCATCACTTTCGGCCGACTGAAGGCGCGCGCGGTCCTGAAGGACACCGGGCGGGTTCTTCAAATGAGCTATGGCCAAGTCGATCGCCTGGCGAAGCTGGTGCCTAACCTTCCGGCCGATCCGTGGACGCTTCAACGCTCACTCAACGGCGTCGGCGAACTGGAAAAGGAATATCGCAGCGAGCCCGAGGTGAAGCGGCTACTCGACTTGGCGATGAAGCTTGAGGGCTTGCCGCGCCACAGCTCGACCCATGCGGCGGGCGTGGTGATCGGCGATCGGCCGCTCGACGAACTGGTGCCGCTCTATCGCGACCCTAGGTCGGACATGCCGGTCACGCAGTTCGACATGAAATATGTCGAAGCGGCGGGGCTGGTGAAGTTCGACTTTCTCGGGCTGAAGACGCTCTCGGTCCTAAAGGAAGGACAGCGACTGCTTGCCCAACAGGGCGTCACCGTCGATTTTGCGGCACTGCCATGGGACGACGAGGCAGTCTACGAATTGCTGCAGCGCGGCGACACGGTCGGGGTGTTCCAGTTGGAATCCGAAGGGATGCGGCGGACGCTGGCCGCAGTCCGGCCGACCAGTTTCGGCGACATCATCGCACTCGTGTCGCTGTACCGGCCGGGGCCGATGGACAATATTCCGCTGTTCGGCGACCGCAAGAACGGCCGTGTCGCGCTCGCCTATCCGCATCCGATGCTCGAAGGGGTGCTGAAGGAAACTTACGGCATCTTCGTCTATCAGGAACAGGTGATGCAGGCGGCGCAGGTGCTGGCCGGCTACAGCCTGGGCGAAGCCGACCTGTTGCGCCGCGCGATGGGCAAGAAAATCCAGAGCGAGATGAACGAGCAGCGCGCGCGCTTTGTCGAAGGGGCCGGGGCGAACGGGATCGCACCGCCCAAGGCGAACGAGTTGTTTGACTTGATCGACAAGTTCGCTGGCTATGGTTTCAATAAGAGCCACGCCGCCGCCTACGCGCTCGTCGCCTATCACACCGCTTGGCTGAAGGCGCATCACCCCGCGGTCTTCTTCGCCGCGTCGATGAGCTTCGACACGGGGCAGACCGACAAATTGGCGCTGTTCGTCGAGGATATTCGTCGTTCGGGAGTCACGGCGTTGGCGCCCGACATCAATCGCAGCGAAGCGGCTTTTTCGGTCGAGCGTGACGGCGAAGGCTGGGCGGTGCGATACGCGCTCGGCGCGCTGAAGGGCGTCGGCGAAAAGGCGATGGAATCGCTGGTCGACGAGCGCGGCGTCAACGGGCCGTTTGCGAGCCTCGACGACTTTGCCGCCCGGGTCGATCCGAAGCTGCTCAACCGTCGTCAATTGGAAGGCCTGGCAGGGGCGGGCGCATTCGATTCAATCGAGCCAAACCGTGCTGCGGTCCATTCGGGTGCGGATACCTTGCTTGCCCATGCAGCCAGCGCGCACGATCAGCGTACCAGCGGGCAGCATGGCCTGTTCGGTGGGCCGACCGAAAGCGATGTTGCGAAAATCCGGCTCCCACGCGACGTGCACTGGTCGCTGTCGGAGCGCATGGGCGCCGAGCGCGACGCCTTTGGTTTCTATTTCTCCGCACATCCGATCGATGCCCAGCGGCACTTGCTGGCCGCGCACAAGGTTCGCAGCTTCGCGGAGCTGGCCTCGCTCCCGGCGGCCGCGGAAGGCGGCCGATCGCAAACGATGATGGCGGGAATGGTCGAATCGACCCGCTGGCGAACTTCGGCCAAGGGACGGCGCTACCTGATGGCGACGATTTCCGATGCCAGCGGTCAGTATGAAGCAACCGTATTCGACGACGAACCGTCGACGGAACTTGAGACCGCGGCAAAGGGCGGGACGTGCGGACTGATGACGGTCGAACTAGACCGGCGGCCCGGCGACGAGGTGCCGCGCGTGACGATCAAGCGCTTCCAGCCGCTCGAGGGGCTGGCGAAGAAGACCCGGCTGCAGATGCATGTCAGCGTCGATGACGCCGGGCGGATTGCGGACGTGGCGGCGCTGATTGCAGGGGCGCGTGGCGGGACCGGGCTGGTGCGTGTGACGGTGTCGCTCCGCGATGGCCGGACGGCAACTTTGGTCGTCGGCCGAGATTTCGCGCTCGATGCCGACCTCGCGCTAAAACTCAACCGCCTGTTGGGCGAGGGCGCCGTCGAACTCGGCGCACTCGAACCTCCCCGCCTGGCGTTGGTCGGCTAGATCTCGTCGGCCTGTTGCGGCGGCGGGGACGTTTCCGCTGGCGTTTCGGGCGGCGCATCGGTGGCAGGCTCTTCGAGGATGATCGGTTGATCGACCGGCGCTGACGGAAGCGTTTCCTCGATCGGAGCTTCGGCCTCATTCAATGTCGGGGCGTCGACGCTCGGTTCGGGCGGTGGTGGGGCGGCTGTCTCATATTCGGCGCCCGGCAGTTCGCGCGGCGCCTTGCTCGGGGGGGGCGGCGCCTTGTCCTTCGGCGCAGACGTGCCGGCATAGACGCAGGAATCGAGCCCGTCGCGGCGGACTTGGCCGACGCGTGCGGCGATGGTGTTGCCATAGCGGCGCGTGAAGCCCTTGGGCGCCACCGCGCCGCGCTTTTTGGGCAAGGGAAGAATGGCGGCGATGCGCGCGGCCTCGGTCGGGCTCAGCGCGGACGCGTCATGGTCGAAGTAGCGCATCGCGCCGGCGTTCGCGCCATAGGTGCCTATGCCGGTCTCGGCCACGTTGAGATAGACTTCCATGATCCGCCGCTTTCCCCACAGCTGTTCGATCAGGAAGGTAAAGTAGGCTTCGACACCTTTGCGGGCATAGCCGCCGCCCTGCCACAGGAAGACATTTTTGGCGGTCTGCTGCGAGATGGTCGATCCGCCACGGATTCGACCGCCCGAGGCGTTGCGCTTCATCGCGTCCTCGATCGCTTCAAGGTCGAAGCCGTTGTGGCTGCAGAACTTGCTGTCCTCGGCGCCGACCGCCGCGCGCACCATGTCGCGGTCCATTTCGTCGAGGCTCATCCAGTCCTTGGACAGCCCGCGACCGCCGATCACGTCGCCAATCATCGTGGCTGTGATCGGGGGCGGGACGAAGCGGTACAGAAGGACCCAGGCGATGCTGAACAGGAACAGCCCGAGCAGGATCCGCCATATCCAGCCGAAGAAACCGCGTCCGGACCTTCGCCGTTTGTACGCGGGAATGCTGCTTTTCGATCGCCGTGCCATCGGCGGTGATTACGGCGCGGACTTGGCCGGTGCAATCGTTTCGGGTTCGCGATCGGGTTCTTCATCCTCCCCGGTGACGCGCGGAACGGCGATCCCGGCAGTCAGGCCGTGGACCACGGAAGAGAGCAGGATCGTGAAGGCGACCGTCGCCCAAAGTTCTCCCTCGTTGGTCAAGTCGACCATGTGCGCGGCATAGGCGAGATAGTAGATAGAGCCGATCCCGCGCACGCCATAAAAGGCGACAACCAGCCGGCTGCGCGTGTCGAGGGTCGATCCGGTGAGCGAGAGCCAGCCGATCAACGGCCGGATGATGAAGATCAACGCGATGCCGATGGCGGCATGACGCCAGTCGAAATAGGGGAGGAGGTAGGGAATTGCCGCGCCGAGGGCGAGCAGGAGGATGGCGGTCATCGCCTGTTCCAGCGCCTCGCTGAAGTCGTGAAGACGGCGGTGGTAGCGGTGATGGCTCTCCGAACGGCGCAGCGTGTAGCTGGCGACGAAGGCGGCGATGAAGCCGTAGCCTTCGGCAAGCTCGGTCAGGCCATACGCCAGGAGGACCCCGGCGAGCGCGACGACGCCCGATCCAGTTTTCGACAGGCTGTTCTCATCAGGCCAATCGAAGAGGATCTTGCCCAATAGCCATCCGATGCCGATCCCGGCCAAGCCGCCCACCACGACCCGATAGAGAAGATCGCGGCCCAACCATTCACCGAGCAAGGTTGTGTCGATTCCGCCGGCGATAGCGATGGCGATCGCGAGGTAGACGAAGGGAAAGGCCAGGCCATCATTGAGGCCGGCTTCAGTCGTCAGGGCAAAGCGAACCGGGTGTTCGCCGCCTTCCTGTGGAGGGCCAACCTGCACATCGCCGGCTAACACTGGATCGGTGGGGGCGAGGACCGACCCTAGCAGCAGGCCTCCGGCAAGGGTCATTCCGGCGAGCCACCATCCCGACAAGGCCACCGCCGCGATGCAGAGAGGCATCGCGATGAGGAGGAGGCGGACGGTGGGCATCCACTGCTTGCGGCCGGCAAGTCGGTCGATGCGGAGGCCGGTGCCGAACAGGCCAATGATCACGCAGAATTCGGCGCCGCGCTCGAAAAGGATAGGATAGTCGAGCGGCGACAATGCCGAGGGTAGCGCCGGGAATGCGAGCGTTGCGCCTAGGCCGGCCAAGATCAGCAAGGCTGACGTGGAGGGCTCGCGTCCGCTCACGAAACGCGGAAGCCACGAGGCGAGCACGATCGCGGCGCCGATGGCGGCAAGGAGGAAGTGAGTGCTGTCGAGGCCGAACACGTCAGCTCCCACCAAGGCGCGGGGATAAAAGTAAACCCCGGCAACCGAGGTTGCCGGGGTTCCATGGGTCACATCCGAAGATGAGAACCACAATGACACAACCCCTGTTCGCCATAGCGGTTCCGCCAACTCGATAATTATTTTGTCCCTCGTTCGGCGGCGGCCTCCGACCAAGCTTGCCGCACCGCAGCAAGCGCCGTAAATCCCGTCAATGACATCGACCAACGACATCCGCCGCAGCTTCCTCGATTTTTTCGAAGGGCAGGGTCATGCGCGCGTCGCGTCGGCGCCGCTCGTCCCGCAGAACGATCCCACGCTGATGTTCGTCAATGCCGGAATGGTGCCATTCAAGAACGTCTTCACCGGCCTTGAAAGCCGACCCTATTCGACCGCCGCCAGCAGCCAGAAATGTGTCCGCGCAGGCGGCAAGCATAACGATCTCGACAATGTCGGCTATACCGCCCGCCACCATACCTTCTTCGAAATGCTGGGGAATTTCTCGTTCGGCGATTATTTCAAGGAACAGGCAATCCTCAATGCCTGGACCTTGCTGACGCGCGAATGGGGGCTTTCGCCGGACCGGTTGACGGTGACCGTCTATCATACCGACGATCAGGCCTTCGACTTGTGGAAGAAGATCGCCGCACTCCCCGACGAGCGGATCATTCGCATCGCCACAAAGGATAATTTCTGGGCGATGGGCGCGGACGGGCCTTGCGGGCCATGCTCCGAAATCTTCTTCGATCACGGCGACCAGATCCAAGGCGGGCCGCCGGGAAGCGCCAACGAGGACGGCGATCGTTTCGTCGAAGTGTGGAATCTGGTGTTCATGCAGTTCCTGCAGGAAGCCGATGAGATTATCGGCGACCTTCCCAAGCCGTCGATCGACACTGGCATGGGGTTGGAGCGCATCTCAGCCGTGATGCAGGGCGTGTCCGACAATTATGACACCGACACGTTCAAGGCGCTGATTTCGGCGTCGGAGGAATTGACCAAGACCCGCGCCGAAGGGCCGACGCAGGCGAGCCACCGTGTGATTGCAGATCACCTTCGCGCATCGGGGTTCCTGGTGGCCGACGGAGTACTTCCTGCCAACGAGGGCCGCGGCTACGTGCTACGGCGGATCATGCGTCGTGCCATGCGGCACGCTCATATTCTCGGTGCGGCGGAGCCACTGATGCATCGCATGGTGCCCGAGTTGGTCGCGGAGATGGGTCCGGCGTATCCCGAGTTGGTGCGGGCGCAGCCGTTGATCGAGGCGACGCTTCTTCAGGAAGAGACGCGCTTCCGCCAAACGCTCGCCAATGGGCTGAAGCTTCTCGACGACGCGACTTCGGGAATGGGCGAAGGCAGCGAATTGCCCGGCGCGACGGCCTTCAAGCTCTATGACACCTTCGGCTTCCCCTATGACCTCACCGAGGACGCACTTCGCTCGCGCGGCTTGAGCGTAGATCGCCAAGGCTTCGACGAGGCGATGGCGGCGCAGAAAGCAGCGGCTCGCGCGGCGTGGAAGGGTTCGGGCGACAAGGCCTCAGATGACCTGTGGTTCGACCTTGCCGAGGAAATCGGATCGACCGAATTCACCGGCTATGCGGGGACCGAAGGCGAGGGGAATGTCCTGGCGATCGTCAAGGATGGCGCACGGGTCGAAAGCGCTTCGCAGGGCGACGTCGTCCAATTCGTGTTGAACCAGACGCCTTTCTACGGCGAAAGCGGCGGGCAGGTAGGTGATGCCGGAAAATTGTCCGCCCTGAATGGCTTAGAGGCCGAGGTTGAGGCGACGTCCAAACCGCTGGGGCGTTTGCATGTTCTGCAAGGCAAAGTAGTTTCGGGTTCGGCAAAGGTCGGCGATACGCTGACGCAGTCGGTCGATGTCGAGCGGCGCGATGCCATCCGCGCCAATCACAGCGCGACCCACTTGCTCCATGCTGCGCTTCGCCATCGCCTTGGCGGACATGTCAGCCAGAAGGGCAGCCTGGTCGCGCCGGACCGTTTGCGCTTCGACTTTTCGCATCCATCCGCGCTGACCGCCGAGCAGATTGCGCAGATCGAGGCAGACGTGAACGCGGAAATTCGTGCCAACGAGTCCGTGTCGACACGGCTGATGACCCCGGACGACGCGATCGCGGCCGGCGCGATGGCGCTGTTTGGCGAGAAATATGGCGACGAGGTTCGTGTGCTGAGCATGGGCCGGCCGGGCGACGATCGTCATTATTCGGTCGAGTTGTGCGGCGGGACTCACGTCAATGCCACGGGCGATATCGCCTTGTTCAAAATCGTGTCCGAGACCGCCGTGTCGTCGGGAATCCGCCGCATCGAAGCACTGACGGGCGAGGGGGCGCGGCAATGGCTCAACGGGCGTGATGAGCGCCTGCGCGAGGCGGCTGCAGCGTTGAAATCCTCCCCTGAGGAGGTTCCGGCGCGCGTGCAGGCGTTGGTCGAGGAGCGGCGCAGGCTGGAGCGTCAGTTGGCCGAAGCCAAGAAGGCCCTCGCGATGGGCGGCGGAAGCAGCGGCGAAGCCGCGGGCCCGGAGCAAGTCGGTGGGTACGCTTTCCTCGGCCAGATTGTCGAAGGCCTCGATCCGAAAAATCTTCGCGGAGAAGTCGATGCGATGAAGCAGCGGCTCGGCCAGGGCGTGGCAGCGCTGGTCGCGGTCAACGACGGCCGGGCCAGCGTCGTCGTCGGCGTCACCGATCAATTGGTCTCTGAAGTTTCGGCGGTTGCCTTGGTCAAGGCGGCGGTCGCGGCGCTTGGCGGCCAAGGTGGTGGCGGTCGTCCGGATATGGCGCAGGGTGGCGGCCCCGACGGCGCGCGAGCCGCCGATGCAATCGCCGCGGTCAAGGAAGCGCTTCAGGCGTGAAAGACATCCGCACGGCAGAGCCCGTCACCTTGGCGGGCACCTGTCATTGCGGTGCGGTCCAGTTTCGCGTGACATTGCCGGAAGGGCTAGCCTCCGCCCGGCGATGCAACTGCAGCTTTTGCCGGATGCGCGGCGCGGTGGCGGTGACCGCGACGCTTGACGGGTTCAACCTGACCGCTGGCGCCGAAATGCTGCGGACCTATCTGTTCAACACCGGGGTCGCCGAGCATCATTTTTGCGGTGAGTGCGGCATCTACAGTCATCATCGCCGGCGATCCAATCCCAACGAATATGGCGTCAACGTCGCCTGCCTGGAGGGGCTCTCACCATTCGACTTCGCCGAGGTCGATGTCATGGACGGCGTCCATCATCCAAGCGATCGATCTGGCCATGGCGACGGTCGTGTCGGCGTGTTGCGCTTTATCCCCGACTAGGCTGGCTTCGAATCGCGAAGGCGGCGACGGCCGAGCGTCGGTTCGGATTCCAGATTGCCGGCTTCCATGATCTCGCTTCGCAATTCGCTGCGTTTTTCGTGGATGCTGGCGATCACAGGACCCATCGCGACGCCAATGTCGACGAGGACGGCTTCGGATAGCTGCAACGACGCCTCGACCGCTTCGGGCACGGCGTCGGTAACGCCGGCCTTGTAGAGAGCGGCTGCGTGCGCGGTGTCGCGGGCGCGGGCGATGATGGGCAGATCGGGATGCTCGGTGCGAAGGCGGCGCGCAATGCGCGCGGTGAGTACGGGGTCGTCCATGGTTAGGACGACCGCGGACGCTTCGCCAAGCTCAAGTTTCTCGATCAGCTCGCGGCGCGAGACGTCGCCATAAAGCACCGAGTAACCGGCCTTTCGCGCCTGGCGAAAGCCGTCGATGTCGCTGTCGACGGCGAGGTAGGCACGATCATGTTCGGACAGCATGTCGGCGACCATTCGGCCGACGCGCCCGAAACCGAAGATGACCGTCCGGCCTGCGGCGCTGCTGTCGTGTCCGGTGTCGGCGCCTTCGCGGTCGACGCGGCGGGCGGCCAACCGGCCGAGGCTTGCAAGCAGCGGCGTGATGGTGAGCCCGATCGCGGTCGCCGCCGACCAGAAGGCGACCGTTTCAGCGCCGAGAATACCCGCGACCCCTGCCGCGCCAAGGACGATCAGGGTAGTCTCTGACGGACTTGCCATGAGCAGGCCGGTCTCTGCGGCGACGCCGCGAGTTGCGCCGACCATTCGGAGCAAGGCCCCGGTGACGATCGCCTTGACCAAAATGACCGCGGCGAGCGCACCAAGCAGCATCGGCCATTCGTCGAGCAGGGCGCCGACATCGATCCGCATGCCGACCGTGATGAGAAAGACGCCAAGCGCGAGGCCCTTGAATGGCTCAGTCACCACTTCGACCTCGCTGCGATATTCGGTCTCGGCGATGACAAGGCCCGCGACCAGCGCGCCCAGGATCGGCGACAGGCCGACTGCGGCGGTCAGGGTTGCCGCGAGGATCACCACCAGCAGCGAGATGGCGAGGAACAGTTCGGGCTTCTTCGATCGCGCTGCTTGCGCGAACAGGGCTGGGAGGACGAAGCGGCCGACCAGCAGGATCGCGGCGATGACCAGCGTGCCTTCGATCGCGACCCGTCCGAGGCTCTGGCTCGCGGCGCCGCCGGCTGCCCCAATCAGGAACAGCATGGGGACAAGGGCAAGATCCTCGAACAGGAGCATCGCCAGCGCGGCGCGTCCGACCGGGCTCTGGGTCCCCGAGATGGGGAGAACGAGCGCGGTCGATGACATGGCCAACGCCAGCGCCAGCCACACCGCGCTCTGCGTCGGCCAATCGATCAGCGTCAGGAAACCGCCGATGAGCGCGGCGGTCACGACCATCTCGGCCGCGCCGATGCCGAATACTTGGCGACGCATCGCCAGAAGGCGTCGAAAGCTCAGTTCCAGCCCGATCGAAAAAAGCAGCAGGACGATGCCGAGTTCAGCAAAGGGTTCGATGGTCGCCGCGTCGGCAATACTGACCGACTCCAGCCACGGATATTGGGCGGCGAGCGAACCGAGGCCGAAAGGTCCAGCAACGATGCCGACGAGGATGAAGCCGATGACCGGATTGATCCGGAATCGCGCGAAGGTCGGGATGACGATCCCTGCCGCCGCAAGGATGACGAGGGCATCGGCCAACGCGGGGGTTACGATCGTTTCGGTCGCCATGTCCTTTCCATCGCGGCTTTGATGAACGAAAGCCAGTGGGTTCGCGTTAGCTTTGTACGGATCGTTACAAACAGGAGGAAAAGTGCCGCACCTTACGCCATTAATCGGGACCATGGTCGCAGGGCTTGTCGTCGCTTTCCTGCTCGGCGCGTTGGCGCATCGCTTCAAGCTTCCGCCGATCGTCGGCTATCTGCTCGCGGGTGTGTTGGTCGGCCCGTTTACCCCCGGATACGTCGCCGATCAGGGCATCGCCACCGACTTGGCCGAGCTTGGCGTCATCCTGTTGATGTTCGGCGTCGGGCTGCATTTCTCGCTTCGCGACCTATTGTCGGTTCGCAAGATCGCCATCCCCGGAGCGCTGGTCCAGATCGGCGTGGCCACGCTGCTCGGGTGGGGGCTCGCGCTGGCGCTTGGTTGGAGCCACGGCGCGGGGCTGACCTTCGGCTTGGCGCTGTCGGTCGCGTCAACCGTGGTCCTGTTGCGCGCGATGCAGGAACGGCGCCTGCTCGACACCGACCGCGGCCGGATCGCGATCGGTTGGTTGATCGTCGAGGACGTGGCCATGGTCTTGGCGCTCGTGCTGTTGCCGGTGCTCGCGGCGAGCGCGACACCCGCCGAGATGGCGACCGAGATCGCCATTACCCTTGCCAAGGTAGCCGCCTTTGTTGCGGCGATGCTGATCGTGGGGCGCCGGGCGATCCCGTGGCTGCTTCACATGGTGGCACACACCGGCTCTCGCGAGCTGTTCCGCCTAGCCGTTCTGGCGATCGCCTTGGGTGTTGCCCTCGGCGCGGCGCTGCTGTTCGGCGTGAGCTTCGCCTTGGGAGCATTTTTCGCAGGCATGATCCTTGCGGAATCGCCGTTCAGCCAGCGGGCGGGTGAAGAGACGCTCCCGTTACGCGATGCCTTCGCGGTGTTGTTCTTCGTGTCGGTCGGGATGCTGTTCAACCCGGCCGTCTTGGTCGAAGCGCCACTTCCCCTGATCGCGACCGTGCTGATCATCGTCGTCGGCAAGTCGATCGCCGCATACGCCATCGTTCGGGCATTCGGGCGCGATCACAAGGTGGCGATGACGATTGCGGCCAGCCTTGCCCAGATCGGCGAATTTTCCTTTATCCTGGCGACGCTGGGCGGGGAATTGGGCCTAATCGAACCGATGGCGCGCGACCTCATTCTCGCCGGAGCGATCATCTCCATCCTTTTGAATTCGCTCATGTTCGCTTTGGCCGGGCGACCGGACAAGAATGCGCCGCCATCGGCCAAGAAGAAGGCCCGCGACGCCGCGGTCATCCTAGTCGGACACGGCCGTGTCGGAAGCCGGATCGCGAGCGAGTTGAGCGATGCCGGGCAGAAGGTCACGCTGATTGAGTCCGAAAGCGACGTTGCCTTGCCTGAGGAAAGCGACAATCTGATCGTGGTGCGGGGCAATGCCGCGCACCCGGCGACGCTCGACGAGGCCAACCTGTCGGCGGCGCGAATGCTGATCGTCGCCATTCCCGAGACGTTCGAGGCCGGCCAGATCGTCGAGCAGGCCCGCAAAGCCAATGCCAAGCTGACGATCGTCGCTCGGGCGCACAGCGACGCGGAGGTCGCCTATCTCATCGCTCGCGGCGCCGATCGGACGATCATGGGGGAAGAGGAGATTGCGCGGAGAATGAGCAGCCTGGCGCTCGCGATCGCTTAACGCATCCAGGGGCTTGTTCCGGCGTTATCTGCCGGAAGGAGACGGATATGACGAAGGATTTGAAGAGCGGCGACAAGGTCGAATGGGATTCGAGCGGGGGCCACTCGACCGGGAAGGTCGTCAAGAAACTCACCAAGCCGACGACGATCAAGGGTCACAAGGTCGCCGCATCGAAGGACAATCCCGAGTATCTGGTCGAAAGCGGAAAGAGCGGCAAGCAGGCGGCGCACAAGCCTGACGCACTGAAGAAAGCATGACGCCATGGCGTCGAGCGGAGCCGATGCCGACGTCCTGATCGTCGGCGGCGGTCCAGCGGGGATGATGATCGGGCTTCTGCTCGCCCGGTCTGGCGTGCCCGCGAAGGTCGTCGAAAAGCATGCCGACTTCTTCCGCGATTTCCGCGGCGACACGGTTCACCCTTCGACGATGGAAATCCTCGACGAGCTGGGCCTCCTCGAAGACTTTCTCTCGCGGCCTCATAGCCGGCTGACGAGCGCGCAGCTCCGGATCGACGATCGCGAATGGAAGATTGGGGACCTGTCTCACCTCGCCACGCCCGCGCCCTTCATCGCGATGATGCCGCAGTGGGATTTTTTGGATTTTCTGAGACATCGTGCGCAAATCTATCCCGGCTTCGAGATAGCGATGGATGAACCGGTCACCGGCTTTGTCGAGGAAGAGGGGCGAGTGGTCGGCATTCGCTACGCGTCTGGGCGGGAGGAGAAGGCGGCGAAGCTGGTCGTAGCCGCGGACGGGCGATCCTCGCTCGTTCGCTCGCTGGGCCTGCTTCCTGTCGAGACGCTCGGGGCGCCGATGGACGTGTTGTGGTTCCGGCTGCCGAAGGCGGCAGACGACGGATATGATGCGCTGCGCGGTTCGGTGCAGCCCGGCCGCATGGTCGTGCTGATCGATCGCGACGATTATTGGCAGGCGGCTTTCCTGATCCCCAAGGGCACGGAAGCCGAGGTCCGCGCGCGCGGAGTCGACTGGGTGCGCGAACAGGTGCAGCGAGCGTTCCCGGATCTCGATCTGTCGGCGGCGCTCGCCAGCCATGATGAAGTGAAGTTGCTCAGCGTTTCGCTCGACCGGCTGACGCGCTGGTCGCGACCCGGCCTGCTGGCGATCGGAGACGCGGCCCATGCGATGAGCCCCATCGGTGGAGTTGGGATCAACCTTGCCATTCAGGATGCTGTTGCGGCGGCAAATATCCTTGCTCGACCGCTACGCGACGAGGGCAACGTCGACGCGCTGCTCGATCGCGTCCAGGCCCGCCGGCTACTGCCCACGCGCATCATTCAGGCGGGGCAGCGCGCCGCTCAGGATCGGATCATCGGAAGAGTGCTGGGAGGTGCGCCATTCAAGGCGCCGGCGCTGGTTCAATTGCTCGACCGCTTCCCGCTTCTTCGCCGGGTTCCCGGACGATTGATCGGACTGGGCATTCGGCGAGGGCGGGTGCGCTCGCCGAATGCCTATCCCGATTTGTCTTAAGCGGCTTCGCGCGCCATCGCGGCTTCGAGGTTCTCGCGGATCGCTTCGAAGAATTGCTCGGTCGTCATCCATGCCTGGTCGGGGCCGACGAGGATCGCGAGATCCTTGGTCATCTTGCCGCTCTCGACCGTCTCGATGCAGACGCGCTCGAGCGTCTCGGCGAAGGTCACGACTTCGGGCGTGTCGTCGAACTTGCCGCGATACTTGAGGCCGCCGGTCCAGGCGAAGATCGACGCGATCGGGTTGGTCGAGGTCGCCTTGCCCTGCTGATGCATGCGATAGTGACGGGTGACGGTGCCGTGCGCCGCCTCGGCCTCCACGGTCTTGCCGTCGGGGGTCATCAGGATGGATGTCATCAGGCCGAGCGAGCCGAAGCCCTGCGCAACCATGTCCGACTGAACGTCGCCATCGTAATTCTTGCAGGCCCATACGAACTTGCCGCTCCATTTGAGCGCCGACGCGACCAGATCGTCAATGAGGCGATGTTCGTAAACGATACCAGCCGCGTCGAACTGCGCCTTGAATTCGCTCTCGAAAACTTCCTGGAAGATATCTTTGAAGCGGCCGTCATAGGCCTTGAGGATAGTATTCTTGGTCGACAGGTATACCGGCCAGCCGCGGTCGAGACCGAAGTTAAGGCTGGCGCGCGCGAAGTCGCGGATTGACTCGTCGAGGTTGTACATGCCCATAGCGACGCCCGCCGAGGGGAAGTCGAACACTTCATGTTCGATCTCTTCACCGTTCTCGCCGACCCACTTGAGGGTGAGCTTGCCCTTGCCCGGCACCTTGAAGTCAGTCGCCTTATACTGGTCACCGAAGGCGTGACGGCCGACGACGATCGGGTCAGTCCAGCCGGGAACGAGACGCGGGACGTTCGACATGACGATCGGTTCGCGGAAGACGACGCCGCCCAGGATGTTGCGGATCGTGCCGTTTGGCGACTTCCACATCTTGGTCAGGCCGAATTCCTCGACGCGGGCTTCGTCGGGGGTGATGGTGGCGCATTTGACGCCCACGCCATGCTGCTTGATCGCGTTGGCGGCGTCGATCGTGATCTGGTCGGCGGTTTCATCACGCTTTTCGACGCCGAGATCGAAGTAGAGAAGCTCGACATCGAGATATGGCAGGATCAGCCGCTCGCGGATCCATTCCCAGATGATGCGCGTCATCTCGTCGCCGTCGAGCTCGACAATCGGGTTCTTTACCTTGATCTTCGCCATCGAAATACGATCCTGTTTCGTGATTTTGGGTTGGAGCGGGCCTTAAGCATGGCGCGGGTTCAAGGCAACCGCGTGGATTGCGGGACGTCGCCCGCACCCGTAAGGAACGGCCATGTCATCGATCGAAAAGCCCGATAGCCATCTGACCACGGTCAAGTGGCGCTTTCCCTCGGTCCATCCCGAAGGCCGCAAGTTCACCGTCATCGCCGCGTTCATCACGCTGGTCGCTTTTGCCTTGCTGCCCAATGTTTTCGGATGGGTGATGGTGATGGTGTCGATGTGGGTTGCGGCGTTCTTCCGCGATCCGATCCGGACGACCCCGGTCGATCCCAAGCTGATCGTGGCGCCCGCGGATGGCCTGGTGACGACGATTTCGCGGGTGCCCACACCCCCCGAGTTGGCGGGCGATGGCGGTTTGAGCGGCGAGTTCACGCGCGTGTCAATTTTCATGAGCGTGTTCGACGTGCACATCAATCGGACGCCGATCGCGGGGACGGTGCGTCGCATCGCCTACGTGCCAGGCAAGTTCCTCAACGCCGATCTCGACAAGGCCAGCGAAGACAACGAACGGCAACATTTTTTGGTCGAGCGCGAGGATGGCGTGGCGGTCGGATTTACGCAGATCGCGGGCTTGATCGCGCGCCGGATCATCTCATTCGTAAAAGAAGGCGATCGGGTCGAGGCGGGCGAGCGGGTCGGCTTGATCCGCTTCGGCAGCCGCGTCGATGTCTATCTGCCCGCCGGCACCGGCGCGCAGGTCATGCTCGGCCAGCGTTCGATCGCCGGAGAGACGGTGTTGGGTGAAATCGGGGTCGACCCGCAACGCGTGGGGCGCAGCCAGTGAGCGAAGTACGTGCAGTTCGTGGAATTCCCTTGCGGGCGCTTGCGCCGAATGCGGTCACCGCCTTGGTCCTCTGTTTCGGCCTGACGGGTGTACGCTTCGCCATTGGCGGCGAATGGGACAAGGCGCTGGGGGCGATCGTCTTCGCCGGCGTTCTCGACGGTATGGACGGCCGCATCGCGCGTTTATTGAAGGCTCAGAGCAAGTTCGGCGCCGAACTTGACAGCCTGTGCGACAATATCGCGTTCGGGACCGCGCCGGCGCTGGTCATTTTCCTGTGGTCGTTACGCGATGCCCCAAAATTCGGGTGGGTCGCAGCCTTGGCTTTGGCAGTGTGCTGCGCCTTGCGCCTAGCGCGTTTCAACGCGCGCATCGATGCCGACGATCAGCCGCACAAGTCGGCGGGCTACAATACCGGCGTCCCCGCGCCGGTCGGGGCGGGCCTCGCCTTTACGCCGATGTATCTGTGGCTGATTACCGGGAACGAGATGTTCCAGGACTGGCGCCTGATGATGGTGTGGACGCTGTTCATCGCCGCCTTGATGATTTCGAGCGTCCCGACCTTTACGTGGAGTTCGATCCGAATCCGCAGGGGATGGCGGTTGTTTGCACTTGCGGGGGTCGCGCTGTTTGGTGCTGCGCTGATCACCGTTCCCTGGGTGACATTGCTAGCCGTTTCGGCGCTCTATCTGGCAATGCTGCCGGTGAGCATCGCCAGCTACGGTCGGGTCAAGCGGCGGCGCGCCACTCAGCCTGCGCCCGCATCGGCCGAGTAGCCGGGTAGCGCGGGCTGTAGCGCACCGTCACCGGGCGTGCCGACATCGGCCGTTCCGCCAGCCACGAACGTCCCTGGAGCGCTGCGAGGATCTTGCCGCAGTCGTGGCGAACAAGTTCGAACAGGACGCCGGCGGCGAAGGTGAGGAGAGCGAGGGTGGCGACAATGGCGAGCATGAGTCCGTTTCCTTCGTTTTGCGCTGAACAGTCCGGGAACGATTTCGTTCCGTATCGAATTGCAATCGCTTCGTTCTGAACGATGTTCTCGTATCGTTCCAGCCGCGTCAAGCGAATTCGTTCCCACTATGTTCTTTTGCGATGCGGGTGCGAGTGAAGAGCTTGAAATTGCGGGACGGCTCGGTTAGAGGCCCGGCCATCCCACAGGCGGGTTCAACATACCGGTGCCGATCTTGCGATCGGTTACGCGGACCCGCCGAGGCTTAACCGGAAGGAGACTATCCTATGGCGACTCCCGTCGTCACGATGCAGCAATTGCTCGAAGCTGGCGCCCATTTTGGCCACCAGACCCACCGCTGGAACCCGCGGATGAAGCCGTACATCTTCGGCGATCGCAACGGCGTTCACATTATCGATCTTTCGCAGAGCGTTCCGCTTTTCGCCCGCGCGCTCGACTTCGTTCAGCAGACCGTCGCCCGTGGCGGCAAGGTCCTGTTCGTCGGCACCAAGCGCCAGGCGCAGGACGCGGTGGCGGAAGCTGCTCGCCAATCGGGCCAGCACTTCGTCAACCATCGCTGGCTCGGCGGCATGCTGACCAACTGGAAGACGATTTCCAACTCGATCAAGCGCTTTAAGAGCCTTGAAGAGCAGCTGACGGGCGACACGGCCGGCCTGACCAAGAAGGAAGTCCTTCAGCTGACGCGCGAGCGCGACAAGCTCGAGCTCAGCCTCGGCGGCATTCGCGACATGGGCGGCCTGCCCGACGTGATGTTCGTAATCGACACCAACAAGGAAGAGCTGGCGATCAAGGAAGCCAACGTCCTTGGCATTCCTGTCATCGCGATCCTGGATTCGAACTCGAATCCGCAGGGCATCGCCTTCCCGGTTCCGGGCAACGACGACGCCAGCCGTGCGATCCGCCTCTATTCGGAAGCGGTTGCAAGCGCGGCGAGTCAGGGCAAGTCGGGCAACGCCCAGGCCCGCGGCGAAGACATTGGCGCGATGGCCGAGCCTCCGGTCGAAGCCGCGCTCGAGGCTTAACTCATCTTTCCCTCCTGCTTGCGGGAGGGGTTCGAGGGGAGGGGCCGTCACATGACGGTGCCCTCCCTTTCAACATTTTCCCCGCGTCGAGCGGGGGAAGAGAAAAGGAAATTCACATGGCCGAGATCACTGCCGCTTCGGTAAAGGAACTTCGTGAGCGCACTGGCGCCGGGATGATGGACTGCAAGAAGGCGCTCGCCGAAAACAATGGCGAGATGGAAGCGTCGGTCGACTGGCTGCGCGCCAAGGGCCTCGCTGCCGCTGCCAAGAAGGCTGGCCGCACGGCCGCCGAAGGCTTGGTCGGCGTCACCGTCGACGGTCGCCGTGGCGCGGTGGTCGAAGTGAACTCCGAAACCGACTTCGTCGCGAAGAATGAGCAGTTCCAGGGCTTCGTCCGTGACGTCGCGACGCTGGCGCTCGGCACCGGCGGCGACATCGAAGCGCTTAAGGGCGCAGCCTACCCGTCGGGTGGCACGGTCGAGGAAGCGCTGACCAACAACATCGCGACGATCGGCGAGAACCAGTCTCTGCGTCGTTCTGCCGTGCTCGAGGTCGCCGAAGGCGCCGTTGTCAGCTACGTCCACAATGCGGTCGTCCCGAACCTCGGCAAGATCGGCGTGCTCGTCGCGCTGGAGAGCGCTGCGCCGACCGATACGCTCGTCGCGCTGGGCAAGCAGTTGGCGATGCACATCGCAGCGGCCAATCCGCTGGCGCTCAACGCTGACGGCCTCGACGCCGACCTGCTGGCGCGCGAGCGTGCGATAGCAGTTGAGAAGGCCAATGAAAGCGGCAAGCCTGCCAACATCGTCGAGAAGATGGTCGACGGCACGATGGCCAAATTCGCGAAGGAAAATGCCCTGACGAGCCAGCTGTTCGTGATCGACGGCAAGACCCCGGTCGCCGACGTCGTCGCGCAGGCCGGCAAGGATGCTGGATCGCCGATCACGCTTAAGGCGTTCGAGCGCTTCCAGCTTGGCGAAGGCATCGAGCGCGAGTCGAGCGACTTCGCGGCCGAAGTCGCCGCCGCCGCTGGCGTCAAGAAGAGCGAGCCGGTCGCCTGAAGCGATCGATCGATCGAATAATGCATGGTTGGCAGCGGGGCAGGGGCGTCTTAAAGCGCTCCTGCCCCGTTGTCGCATCGGGGTTCAGCCAGGAGCCTTCATGACCCGCCCCCGCTTCAACCGTATCCTGCTGAAGCTGTCGGGCGAGGCCTTGATGGGTCCCGGCCAGTTCGGGATCGACACCGACACCGTCGCGGGCATGGCCGCCGAAATCAAAGGCGCCAAGGAGCAGGGCTTCGAGATCTGCCTGGTCATCGGCGGCGGCAACATCTTCCGCGGCATGGCCGGCGCCGCCAAGGGCATGGACCGCGCCCAGGCCGATTACATGGGCATGCTGGCGACCGTCATGAATGCGCTCGCCGTCCAGAACGCGCTGGAGCAGATGGGCGTCGAGACCCGCGTCCAGTCGGCGATCAAGATGGACCAGGTGTGCGAGCCGGTGATCCGTCGCCGCGCCGAGCGTCACCTCGCAAAAGGCCGCGTCGTGATTTTCGCGGCAGGCGTCGGCAGCCCCTATTTCACGACCGACACCGGTGCCGCGCTTCGCGCCGCCGAGATGAAGTGCGGCGCACTGTTCAAGGGCACGAGCGTCGACGGCATCTACGACGCCGATCCGAAGAAGGTCAGCACCGCCAAGCGTTACGACCGCATCGGCTTCGACCGGGTGCTGGCCGATGATTTGAAGGTGATGGACGCCTCCGCGGTGGCGCTGTGCCGAGACAATAATATCCCCATCGTCGTGTTCAACCTGCGCCAGCCCGGCAACCTTGCCGAGGTGCTGGCCGGACGCGGAACCGCGACGATCGTGCAAAACGAGGAGTAAGAGATGCCCGCCTACGACAAGACCGACATCCAGCGCCGCATGGCCGGCGCGACCGAAAGCCTCAAGAGCGACCTGGTCGGTCTTCGCACCGGTCGCGCGTCGACCGCATTGCTCGATCCAATCCAGGTCGAGGTTTACGGCGCGAACATGCCGCTCAATCAGGTCGCGACAGTGTCGGTGCCCGAGCCGCGCATGCTTTCGGTGCAGGTGTGGGACCGCTCGAATGTGACGCCCGTCGAAAAGGCGATCCGCAATGCCGGCCTTGGCATCAACCCGATCGTCGACGGCCAAGTGATTCGCCTGCCCATCCCCGATCTGACCGAGGAGCGCCGCAAGGAGCTTGCGAAGCTGTCGGGTCAATATGCGGAAAAGGCGCGCATCGCAGTTCGCAACGTTCGTCGCGATGGCAATGACGCCCTGAAAGTCGATGAAAAGAAAGGCGAAATCAGCGAGGATGAGCGCAAGCGCCTGGAGACCGAAGTCCAGAAGATGACCGACGACACGATCAAGGACATCGATGCCGCCGCGCACGCCAAGGAACAGGAAATCCTCGGCAAGTGAGCGTGACTCCCGCCGTAACCTCGGGGCCTGAAGCCTTGGGCGGCGGGGCGCCCGCCGTTCCCCGGCACGTCGCGATAATCATGGACGGCAACGGTCGATGGGCGGCTCGCAAGGGCTTGCCGCGTGTCGCCGGCCACCGCGCCGGCGCCGAAGCCGTTCGAAAGACGCTTCGGGCGGCGGTGGAAGCCGGGGTGGAGGTGCTGACGCTGTACGCGTTCTCCTCCGAGAACTGGCGTCGATCTGAAGAAGAAGTCAGCGACCTCAAGGGCTTGTTGCGCTTTTATCTCGACCGCGAATTGGCCGAGCTCGATCGTGAAGGCGTGCGCCTGTGCCTGATCGGCGACCATCGTCCGTTCGGCAACGATCTCGTCGATCGGCTCGAGCGAGCCGTCGAGCAAACCGCGAACAATTGCCGGCTGACGTTGGTGATCGCGCTTAATTACGGATCGCGATCGGAAATCGTCGGCGCGGCGCGTCGGCTCGCGGACCGCGTTTCCAAAGGCGAGCTTGCGGCCGACGCAATCGACGAAGCGGCGATGGATGCCGAGTTGATGACCAGCGAATGGCCTCCGCTCGACCTTTTGATCCGGACGTCGGGTGAAAAGCGGCTGTCGAATTTCCTTCTATGGCAGGCGGCTTACGCCGAATTGCTCTTCGTCGACACGCTGTGGCCCGACTTCGACAAGGCTTGCTTCCTCGGCGCGCTCAGCGATTTCGCTGCGCGGCAGCGGCGGTTCGGCGGGCGATGATCACCGAGCTAGCCAAGCGCTCGATCGTCGGGGCGATCCTGATCGTGGTGGCACTCGCGCTCTCGGCGATCGGGGGGACCGGTTTTGCGCTGATGATCGCGCTGGCCGCGACGGTGATGTACGTCGAATGGACGCGCATTGTTCGGCAGTGGGGCTTCGGGTGGAAGCTCGCGGGCTTCTTCTATTGCCTGATCCCGGCCGTATCGGTGTTATGGATTCGCGAGCGAGCCGAATTCGAGGGCATCGGACTGGGGCCGGACCTTCTGATCTGGGTGTTCATCGTGGTCTGGTCGACCGACATCGGGGCCTTTTTCGCCGGCCGCGCGATCGGCGGTCCGAAGCTTGCGCCCGCAATCAGTCCCAACAAGACCATTGCCGGACTAGTCGGAGGGGTCATCAGCGCAGCCTTACTGAGCTGGGCCTGGGTCACTGCCGCGAACCTGCCGAGCCTCCTGCTCTGGCTGGCGGCACCTTTCGCGGTGATCGCACAGGTCGGAGACCTTTTCGAAAGCGGTCTTAAGCGCAGAGCAGGGGTTAAGGACAGTGGACGCTGGCTGCCGGGGCATGGCGGCCTCCTCGACCGCATCGATGGGCTCGTCCCGGTGGCAGCGCTGACGGCTGGCCTGATGCTGGCAGGCGTGCTGTGACCCGCAAGACCGTCACCGTTCTCGGTGCGACCGGGTCGGTGGGAACATCGACCCTGGATCTTGTCGAGCGTGAACCCGATCGTTTCGAAGTCGTTGCGCTGACCGCGGCCAAGAACGTCGAGGCGCTTGCCAACGCGGCGCGACGGACCAATGCGAAGCTGGCGGTCATCGATGATGCGGCGCTTGAAGCGGAATTGAGCGAGCGCCTGGCCGGCAGCGGATGTCGCGCCGCTTCGGGCCGGGATGCGCTGATCGAGGCGGCGGCGGAGACCGCCGACTGGGTCATGGCAGCAATCGTGGGATGTGCCGGCCTCGAACCCGTCATGGCTGCCGTCGAACGGGGGCGGACCGTGGCCTTGGCCAATAAGGAAGCCTTGGTCACCGCAGGGGCGCTAATGACCGAAGCGGCGACCGCGAGCGGCGCCGTCATTCTTCCGGTCGACAGCGAACATAATGCAATCTTTCAATGCCTTGTCGGCAGCCGTTCGCAAGATGTTGCAAAGATTATCCTGACCGCGAGCGGCGGCCCGTTCCGCGAACGCGAGCGTGCTGCAATGGAAACGGTGACGCCCGAGCAGGCCGTCGCGCATCCTAACTGGTCGATGGGCGCCAAGATCAGCGTCGATTCGGCAACGATGATGAACAAGGGCCTCGAGCTGATCGAGGCATCCCACCTATTCGACCTGCCGTCCGAGCGCATCGACATCTTGGTTCATCCGCAGTCGGTGATCCATTCGATGGTCGAATATGTCGACGGAACCGTGCTGGCGCAGATGGGCAGCCCCGACATGCGCATTCCCATCGCGCACACGCTGGCTTATCCTGATCGCATGCACACGCCGGTGGACAGGCTCGACCTGCCGACGATCGGGTCGTTGAGCTTCGAAACGCCCGATCCGGAGCGTTTTCCGGCGTTGAGGCTGGCGCGTCATGCGCTCGAACAGGGCGGTGCGGCGCCGATCGTCCTGAACGCCGCCAACGAGGAAGCGGTCGCCGCTTTCCTCGACAGGCGACTGGGATTCCTCGATATTGCGAAGTTGGTCGAGCAGGCTTTGGAGCGAACCAGCGCCACCGCGCCTCGCTCCATCGCTGATGTCATCGACATCGATCGCCGGACTCGCGACCAGTGCGCCGGAATGATGCGTGAGCTAGCCGCCTGATGTTTGCCCAGCCGCCGCTATGGTTCATCGCCATCGCTTTCCTGTGCGCGATCGGACCGCTCGTCTTCATTCACGAGATGGGCCATTATCTTGTCGCCCGATGGTTCGGGATCGGTGCCGACACATTTTCGATCGGCTTCGGGCGCGAGGTCGCCGGCTGGACCGACAAGCGCGGCACCCGTTGGAAGATTGGCTGGCTGCCGCTTGGTGGATACGTCAAATTCGTGGGCGACATGAATGCGGCGAGCCAGGCAGGCGCCGATGCCGATCTTGCACCCGAGCAGCGCGCCAAGGCTTTTCACAACAAGCCATGGTGGCAGCGGTTTCTCGTCGTGCTGGCCGGACCCGTCGCCAATTTCCTGCTGGCGATCGCGATCTTCGCAGCCTTTTTTGCGGTCCTTGGACGCCCGAGCACGCCGCCGGTGGTCGCCGCCCTCCAGCCGGGGAGCGCGGCCGTTTCCGCAGGGCTGCAGGTCGGTGACCGACTGATGAGCATTGCGGGCCAGTCGACTGACCGCTTCGAGGATATCCAGCGGATCGTGTCGATCCGCCCGGACGAGCGCGTTGTCATCGCGGTCGAACGTCAGGGGTCGGTGCGTGAGATCCCGGCGACGATCGGCGCGTTCGAAATGACCGACGAATTCGGACAGAAATTCCGGCTCGGCCAGCTGGGGGTGGCGCGTCCGAAACGCGAGTTCGAGCGGGTTTCTCCCGTGGCCGCGATCCCCGCCGCTGCTGGCTATACGGTAGCGCTCACCCGATCGATGGTCGATGGCTTGGCACAGATCATTACCGGTCGGCGGTCGACCAAGGATCTCGGCGGTCCGCTGAAAATGGCTCAGATCGCCGGACAGCAGCTGTCGCTCGGCGCGTTCGAGTTCATTCAGCTGGTCGCACTGTTCTCAATTAATCTGGGATTCATCAACCTGTTGCCAGTTCCGATGCTGGATGGCGGTCACCTCGTCTTCTATGCGGCGGAGGCGGTTCGCCGGCGACCGTTGAGCGCGAGGGCGCAGGATTGGGCATTTCGTGGTGGGTTGGCATTTTTGTTGGCGCTAATCGTGTTCACCACCGCCAACGACCTGGCTTCGTTCGGGCTGTTCGAAGGGCTTGGGCGCTTGATTGGTTAAGTCGGTTGGGGCAGGGGCTATTTCATCTTGGGGGCAGCGGAAAAATTTCCGTTCGTCATCCAGCAACTTAGGGCGGGGACGCGTGATTTCCAGCAGCAATAACTTCTCCAAGCGCTTTGGTGGGCTCCTGCTCGCCGGAACCGTTCTGGGCGGCTGGTCCGCTCCCAGCCTTGCGCAAGATGCCGTCCCGCCGCCCCCCGAGGCGACCGAGCAGCCTGCGCCTGCCGACACGCTGGCACCCGCGCCCGCTCCGGTGGCAACGCAGACGGCTCCGGCCGCTGCGCCAACGCCGCCTGCGACCGTAGCGGTCACGCAAGGCGCGCAGGCGGGCACGATCCGGTCGATCCAGGTGCGCGGGGCCGAGCGCCTCGAGCCCGAGACGATCCGTGCCTACGCCAACCTGTCACCGGGCCTCGAATATAGCGCGGAGTCGCTCGACCAGGCGCTGAAGGACCTCTACGCGACCGAGTTGTTCGCCGACGTCGTCATCGCCGGCGGCGAGACCGGCAACCTCGTCATCACGGTGCGCGAGAACCCGGTCATCAACCGCATCGTGCTCGAGGGCAACAAGCGCATCAAGGCGGACAAGATCACGCCCGAAATCAAGCTTGCCCCGCGCCAGATTTTCACCCGGTCGAAGGTCCGTGCGGACGTCGAACGGATCATTGAACTCTATCGCCGGCAGGGCCGCTTCGCCGCCTCGGTTGAACCGAAGATCGTCCAGCTCGACCAGAACCGCGTCGATCTCGTGTTCGAGATCACCGAGGGTGACAAGTCCAAGGTCCGCGCGATCAACATCATCGGCAACGAGCAATATGACGACGGACGCCTCCGCAAGGAGATGTTCACGCGTGAAGCTGGTGGCCTGCTCGGCTTCATCAAGTCGAACGACAGCTACGATCCCGACCGCCTCGCGGCCGACCAGCAGAAGCTTCGCGCCTTTTACCTGACGCAGGGCTACGCCGATTTCCGCGTCGTCTCGGCCCTGGCGGAGCTGACGCCCGACCGCCGCGACTTCATCATCACCTACGTCGTCGAGGAAGGACCGCGCTACAAGTTCGGCACGGTCGAGGCCGAAAGCCAGATCCGCGACTTCACCGCCGAGCAGATCAAAGCGTTGCTGCCGATGAAGACTGGGGCCTGGTTCAATGCCAAGGCCGTGGAAGACACCGTCACCGCGCTCAACGAATTTGCCGGGGCGCAGGGTTATGCGTTCGCCGACATTTCTCCGAACTTCCAGCGCGACGCCGAGAATCGCGTGATGAACGTGACCTTCGAAGTCGGGGAAGCCCAGCGCACCTACATCGAGCGCATCAACATCCAGGGCAACACGGTCACTCGCGACAAGGTCATTCGCCGCGAGTTCCGCCTGAACGAGGGCGACGCCTTCAACGCGTTCAAGCTGAAGCGCAGCCAGGATCGCATTCAGAACCTCGGTTTCTTCCAGGAGAATCTCGAAATCAAGCAGGCGGAAGGGTCTTCACCTGACCGCGTCGTCCTGAACCTGGACGTCGAGGAAAAGTCGACCGGCCAGCTGCAATTGTCGGCCGGCTACTCCAGCCTCGAGCGGTTCGTCATTGCGGCCTCGATCGCGCAGAGCAACTTCATGGGCAAGGGGCAGCAGCTCCAGGCCGGTGTGAACTTCTCACGCTATTCGAAATCGGTGACGCTCGGCTTCACCGAGCCTTACCTTTTCGACCGCAACATCCTGCTGGGTGGCGAAGTCTTCCGTCGCGATTACAACAGCTTCAACTTCATCGGTGAGGAACGCAACCGCACCTATGGCCAGAAGCAGACCGGTGGCGCGCTTCGGCTTGGCTTCCCGGTGACCGAATATGTGACGTTCGGCACGCGCTACTCGCTGCAGCAGGACAACATCACGCTCGACAAGAATACCTTCTACACCGACCCCGACGGGGCCGGTCCGCTCGGGCTGGAGTGTAATCCGCTGCTCGCGGGCCGTTATCTTTGCGACGAAATCGGAAAGCGGATGACGTCGTCGATCGGCTACACGGTCGCATACGACAACACGAACAGCATCCGCGCGACCCGCGGCCAGCGCGTGATCCTCAGTCAGGATTTCGCCGGGCTTGGCGGCGACGTGAAATATCTGCGCAGCCGCATCGACGGCACGAAGTATTTCGGTCTCCCGGCCGGCTTCATCCTCTCGGCGCATGCCGAGGCCGGTTACATCCACCCGCTGCAGAAATCGCCCGGCGAGGGACGCGATGCGATCCGCTTGAATGACCGTTTCTACGGTGCCCAGCTTCGTGGCTTCGACATCCGCGGCATCGGTCCGCGCATCCAGCGCATCCCGTACGACGAAGTTGGCAATCTGACCGAGGCGAGCGACGATGTCGTGAGCGATTCGCTTGGGGGCCGCGCCTATTACATGGGTCGCCTTGAGCTCGAGTTCCCGACGAGTGCTGGTCTTCGCAACCTTGGTATCCGTCCGTCGGCATTTGTCGACGTCGGCTCGCTCTGGAAGCTGACGCCGCCCGTCCTGACCAACGTGATCGCGACCTGCACCCCAGTGACCGCGAATACGACGGGAACGCCGTTCCAGCTTACGCCGGGCGGTGCACAGACCTCGTGCGGTCCGACCGAAGGCGCAAACGGATACATCCGCACCCCGGGCTTTGCCGAGCAGTTCGTCGGCAATTCCGCCAAGCCTCGCCTTTCGGTCGGCATTGGCGTCAACTGGACGTCGCCGTTCGGTCCGCTGCGGATCGACATCGCCAAGGCGCTGCTGAAGCAGGAAGGCGACGACACCAAGCTCTTTTCATTCAACGTAGGGACTCAATTCTGATGAGCATTCGACTTTCCGCCGCGCTGGTCGTGGCATCCGTGATCGCGACCCCGGTACTGGCGCAGACTGTTCCTGCAGCGCGTGTTGCCGTCGTCGACACCACCCGCATTGCGCGCGACTGCACCGCGTGCCGCGCAGCCGGCGCGCAGCTGACCACCCAGGAAAACACGCTTCGCACCCGTGCGCAGGCGCTGCAGACGCAGTTGCAGACCGAAGGCGCCCCGATCCAGACCGCGGTGAACGCGCTCAACGGTCGTCAGCCGGACGCAGCCCTTCAGGCGCGCATCACCGCGTTCGAAACTAAGCAGCGTGCGGCGCAGACCGAACTGACCAACGGTCAGCGCAACCTGCAGTCGATCCAGGCGAACGTGAACTCGCAGATCGGCACGCGTCTGGTTGCGATCGTCAACACCGTTGCGGCCCAGCGTGGCGCGAATATCGCAATCGATAAGGGCAGTGCGCTTTACAGTGCCGCGGCAATCGACATCACCGATGGCGTTCTCGCCGCGCTCAATCAGCAGCTCCCTTCGGTCAGCGTCACGCCGCTCCCGCAGCAGCAGCAAGCCCCGCAGGGCCGATGAGCGAAGAGGTGACGGCCGCCGCCGCGATCGGCCCGCTTGATATCAGGCAGGTGATGGCGGCGCTGCCGCATCGTTACCCGATGTTGCTGGTCGACCGGGTCGAGGAGATCATCCCCGACCGGTCCATCCGCGCCATCAAGGCCGTCAGCATGAACGAGGGCTTCTTCCAGGGACATTTCCCGGGTCGCCCGATCATGCCGGGCGTCCTGATCGTCGAGGCGCTGGCACAGGCTGCTGGGGTTCTCGCGGTGGAAAGCCTCGGCCTCGCGAACAGCGGAAAGCTTGTCTACTTCATGGCGATCGAAGGGGCGAAGTTCCGCACCCCGGTGGAGCCAGGCTGCCTGCTCACGCTCGAGGTCGAATTCGTGCAGAAGCGTGCAAGCGTCTGCAAATTTTCCGGCAGGGCATCGGTCGACGGCAAGTTGGCCGCCGAAGCCAATTTCACCGCAATGATCGCTGATCCTCCGGCCTGATCCCAAAGCGTCCGCCCGTCTGCTGGACTCGGAAGGCTTCTTCGAAACGCTCGCTGGCCAACAGGTCGGCGGGCGTTTCGTCCATCTGGACCTTGCCATCTGCAACGAGAAGGGCGCGGTCGAAACGATCGAGATGGGACAGATCGTGGATTGCGACGAGCAGGGTCTGTTTGTTCGCGGCCGCGTCGGCGATGATCTCTAGCGTCCGCAAAACCCAATAGGGATCCAGATTGGAAAGCGGCTCGTCGAGCAGCAGAACCGAGGATTGCGCGGCGAGCGCCCTAGCCAATAAAACGCGCGCGCGCTCACCCGTGGAGAGGGTGTCGGCACCGCGCTTTGCCATCGGCAGAAGCTCGAACTGCTCGAGCATGACGTCCACCCGCCCCGGGTCGGGGGTTGGCTGGCCAAGCGCGATCACGTCGCGCGTCGAGATTGGCCACGTCAGGTCGCGCGACGCGGAGAGGTAGGACAGCAGCTGCTGACGTCGTCGAACGCTCGTCTGATCGACATCTTCGCCATCGATCTCGACCGTTCCGACGGCATCCTCGACCCTGGCGAGCCCGCGCAGGAGGCTGGTCTTCCCACCACCATTAGGACCGACCAGCGCAATCATTTCGCCCGACTGAGCGAGCAGGTCTGTCGCGGACAGTCGGCCTTCAATCCCCACTTGTGATGCGATCAATGACGTCATGCCGTCACCCGGCGGCGCATGTGGACGACAAGCCAGAGGAAGATCGGCGTTCCGAACAGCGCCGTGACAACTCCGATCGGAATGGGTCGGTCGAGCGGGATGGAACGGACGAGCAGGTCAGAGAGCGCGAGGAGGATCGCGCCAATCAGCGCGGCGGGGATGAGGGCTCGCCCGGGATGGCCCTTGGACAGTCGGCGAGCGAGGATTGGAGCGACAAGACCAACGAACCCGATCGCGCCCGCGACCGACACGCAGGCGCCGACCGCAATCGAGCTCAGCGCGATAATTTCCCCCGTCAGGGCGCGAGGCCGAACCCCAAGCGATGCGGCCACATCTTCCCCTAACGCCAGCCGGTCGAGCGCTCCTGAGCGGCGAACGAGTAGAATGGAGGCGATGGTCGCAGGAATGAGGGCGGCGGCCGCCTGCGCGAGACTTCGATCCGCGAAGTTGCCCATGAGCCAGTCGAACGCATCATAGAAAGCAAACGGCGATGGCGCGAGCGCAAGCGCAAGGCTCGTTGCGGCGCCGGCGGCGAGGGACATGGCAAGGCCGGCCAGCAGCAACGTCGCGCTATCGGCGCGGCGGCCGGTAAGTGCAATCAACATGCCCAGCGCCACCATCGCCCCAGCGGCGCCGCAAGCCGCCAGTATCAGGGGTTGCGAAACGCCGATCCAATATCCTCCGAGCACCGCTCCGAGTGCGGCACCGCTCGATGCCCCGCTGATATCCGGTGAAGCAAGCGGATTGGCGAACACCGCCTGCAGCGCCGCGCCCGCGATCCCAAGGACTGCGCCATATCCAAGGACTAGCAAGGTGCGCGGGAGGCGGAGCTCGAGGAGGACCAGCTTTGCCAAGCCGGCGTCGACGCTCGCCGCTTCCTCAATGATGGAAAAGGGGAGGAGCAAGTGCGCCAGACCAAGGGCGATCAGCACGACGGCAATGACCACCTTCATCTTGCGCCTCGCAGTCGCTCGATCTCGGGCAGCATCAGCGGTCCGGCGCACGTCCAAGGGCGACCGTCGGTCTTAATCACGGTCGCATTCGGGCGTTGAGCGAGCGGATGATCGAGCCAGCGCTGGCCGAGCGATGGTTGCGCATGGCGGTAGGTTGATCGAAGAATGACCTCCGGCGGGCGGGTGGCGAGAAACTCCAGCGTGGCGCGGCCCCCGGGGAGGTCGCGTTGCTTGAGGCCCGCAAGCAGCATCCACTGCCCGCCGATCGAAGCTGCACCCTGGCTGGTCCCTCCGCCACCGAGATAAATGGCATCTCGGGTCTCCGGGCGCTGCGCCCGGCGGAGAGCATTCAGTTTTCGTCGCCAAGCATCCGCACGGATCGGTTCGCCCAAGGCCGTCGCAACCCGGACCATGTTCCGTTCGACGTCAGCGATGGTGGCGGGGTAGGGCAACGCAAGCGTTCGCCACCCCATCCGCGAGGCGATTGCCAAGCTCGACCGCCCCGCGCCCCCGCCCATCGTGATGACGAGCGAGGGGCGGCGCGAAATCAGGTCTTCCACGCGGCCACGGTTTGCTAGTACCGATTGCGCACGGCGCCAGAGAGGCGAGTCCGCGCGGTCGTGCGAGAGGCGGCTTACACTCGCGATCTCACCCGGCCGCGCTAGCAGCAGCAGATACTCGTCGCTGCACAGGTCGAGCGACGCCGCCCGAACCGCAGCGCTAGCGATCGAGAGCGACGCTGAGACCGGCATGAATGCTTCTTCCCTCGACTCGGTAACCAACGACATCGCGATATTTGGAGTCGAACGCGTTGGCGATGCGAACATGCGCTTCGAAGCTTGGTGTTACCCGATATCCGATGCGGGCGTTGGCGAGCCAGTAGGAGCCGAGCCGCACGCGTTGCGCCGGGAACAGGTCGAAATCGGTATCCCGGCGCGATCCGGTATAGGCGACCGCCGCTCCATATCGAAGACGACCGACCTCACCGTCGGCGGACACGCTTCCGCTGTGCTTGGCGCGACGCTGTTCCTTCACTTGGACGCCGGCAGGACCTGTAGGCTCGCTGGCGTCGAGCCACGCGTAGGTGGCTAATAGTCCGAACGAAGTGGCAGGGCGATAATCCGCCTGGAGTTCGACGCCTTGCCGCTTGCTCTTGCCGTCCGCGTTGGCGACGCTCGACAGGAAGGTGGCCGGATCGAACACGTCGACGATCTCGTCGCTCAGGCGCTGGCGATAGTAAGTGGCGGAGGCGGAGAGGGGGCCATTGGCGTAGCGAAGGGCAATTTCGCCACCACGGCTCTGTTCGGGCTTGATTGCATCGTTGCCGACGAAGCTACCGGGGAAAAATCCGTAAAGGTCGAAGAAGGTCGGCTGCGCAATGCCTTCTCCATAGCTTGCTGAAAGCGCAAATCCCGAGCCGAGTTGGGCCAGGACCGACCCGCGAACGCTGGTCGCATCCTTGAAGCGGGAAAAGATGTCATGGCGAACCGCCACACCTGCCGAAAGCGGGCCAAGATCGCGACCCCGCCATTCGATCGTCAGCGAGTTATGGTGCCGCGAACGGTCTTGGTCGGTGGCGCCGCCATAGACCTGATCGCGGGAGCGGAAGCGTTCGCCTTCCGCTTCAAGCGCGGCGACAAACGAGTGTTTGCCGACTGTCTTGCCTGCTTCCAGTGTGGCGACCTTGCGCGTTGCGCTGGTGCGATTGACCGCGGAGTCGTCAACGAGATTGCGATTGGAGGAAGCGAGGGCGCTGGCTGAGACGCGCAGGTAAGCATCCCGGCGATCGCCTAGGTCGGCGAACACTCGAGCGGCGGCCAGCCGATTGCGGCTTTCGTCGAGCGTGTCGGCGCGAGCGAAGGTGATTGGGTCGTAGCCATCGAATTCGCTTCGTCCCCAAGTGGCGAAGCCGGAGAGGCCGACGCTGACGACGGGCGACAGGTGATGCGTCGCCGCACCGCGGAGCGCAACATCATGGTAGCCATCGCGCTCGCCCCGGCCGTCACCGAAGCTGTCGATGCCGTCGCTGCGTTGGCCCGCGATCCCGATCGAAGCCCCGCTGTCGGCGTTGCCGAAACTGGTCCGCACGGCGCCTCGACGAGTGTCGAAGCTGCCGGCCTCGATCGACGCGCGGGTTCGGGCGTCGCCGGGGGCGGATCCATCCACCGCGATCACGCCGCCGATCGCTTCCGATCCCCACAGGGCCGACTGCGGTCCGCGCACGACCTCGATCCGGCTGGCAATATCGGCGTTGAGCAGTTCGAACCGCGGCTCGTTGCCCGCGGCCGGGTCATTGGCACGGATGCCTTCGACGAAGAGCAAGGTATGGTTGGCCTCGGCGCCGCGGATGCGAACCTGGCTGAGCGAACCCGTCGGGCCGCTGACCGACACCGCCGCCGATGGGACGAGGCGGAGGAAATCGGTCACTTGTGGGGAACCGAGGCGTTCGATTTTCGCAGCTTCGATCAGCGTCACGCTGGCGGGGCTTTGGTCGATGCGCTCATCGCTGCGCGAAGCCGTGACGACGATGGCGGGCGGTTCAATGGCGGGGTAATCGGGCATGCTTGGTCTTCCTTCTTCCATGACGATGTCGTCACGGAGGGAAGGGCGCATGCCGTCGGCACGCGCGACCGCCCACGCTCCACGGCTGGTCCCGGCCGGGAAACGGACGACGGTTCAAGGCGGGTATCTGACTTGCCATCGCCGATCGGCGACGGGTCACAGTTGCGGGCACAGTGCCGGATATTCGCCGGCTTCCCCCTTCGCCAGCGCCATTACGACGCCGGACCCTGATCCTGCCGCGGCGGGTGGGCCGGGCAGCGATACTTGTCAAGGCGATGGGCTTCGGCTAGGGGCGCGGCTCGCTCTTCAGGCTGGTCGGAACCAGCCACATCCAAGGGAATATGCCATGAAATCCGGGACGCACCCCGACTATCACTTCATCACCGTCCAGATGACCGACGGCACGACCTACCAGACCCGCTCGACGTGGGGCAAGGAAGGCGACACGCTGCAGCTCGAGATCGATCCCACCGCGCATCCGGCCTGGACCGGTGGCCGTGGCCAGATGCTCGACAGCGGCGGGCAGGTTGCGCGCTTCAACAAGCGCTTCGGCGGTCTGACGCTCGGCAAAAAGTAAGGCGGTGTCCCGCTCGGTCCCGATTGTCGAGACCGAGCGGCTCATCCTGCGAACGTGGCGGAAAGAAGATTTCCGCCCGTATCACCAATTACTTCAGCATCCTGACGTCCACCGTCACTTCGGCCCGATTCCCATGTCGGTCGAGGAGTGCTGGCGCCGCATTCTGGCGGCCGTCGGCGGCTGGACGCTCAACGGTTTCGGAACCTGGGCGGTCGAGCGCAAGAGCGACTTCCGCCTGATCGGTAATGCCGGACTGTTCACCGCGTGGCGCGGTCTCGATCCCGAATTTGGCGACGAACCTGAGATGGGATGGATCTTCGATGCCGAGGTCCATGGGCAGGGGCTTGCCGGCGAAGCCTGCCGTGCGGTTCTCGACTGGGCCGAACGCACGCTTCCGCCGACGCCCGTTTGGGCGATCATCGCGCCGGCGAACACGCCCTCGATCAAGCTCGCCGAGCGCCTAGGCTTCGAGGCGCTGCACCAAACGCCATATCATGGCGAACCGACGCTGGTGCTTCGCCGGCCAGCTTGGTCCTGACGAAGCCTAGAAGGCGGAAATCCCGGTAATCGCACGCCCCATGATCAGCGCATGGACGTCGTGGGTGCCTTCGTAGGTGTTGACCGTTTCCAGATTGGCGGCGTGGCGCATGACCTGGAATTCGGCGCTGATGCCGTTGCCGCCGTGCATGTCGCGGGCGGTGCGGGCGATATCGAGGGCCTTGCCGACATTGTTGCGCTTGATCAGGCTGATTGTCTCGGGGACAAGGACGCCTTCTTCCATCCGCCGACCGACGCGCAAGGCCGCCTGAAGGCCGAGCGTAATCTCGGTGACCATGTTTGCAAGCTTAAGCTGAACCAGCTGGTTGGCGGCGAGGGGCCGACCGAACTGCTTGCGATCGAGTGTATACTGGCGCGCGGCGTGATAGCAGGCCTCGGCGGCGCCCATCGCGCCCCAGCCGATCCCGTAGCGCGCCCGGTTGAGGCAGCCGAACGGACCCTTCAGCCCTTCGACATTGGGAAGCAGCGCCTCCTCGCCGACCTCGACCTCGTCCATGACGATCTCGCCGGTGATCGAGGCGCGAAGCGAGAGCTTCATGCCGATCTTGGGCGCCGTCAGGCCTTTCATGCCTTTTTCGAGTACGAAACCGCGGATCGCGCCGCCATGGGCTTCGGACTTCGCCCACACGACGAAGACGTCGGCGATCGGCGAATTGGTGATCCACATTTTGGACCCGGACAGCTTATACGCGTTGGCGGTCTTGGTAGCGCGCGTGCGCATTCCGCCGGGATCGCTGCCGGCATCAGGCTCGGTCAGGCCGAAGCAGCCGACCAATTCGCCCGAAGCCAGGCCGGGGAGATATTTGCGGCGCTGCTCGTCCGATCCGTAGGCGTTGATCGGGTGCATCACGAGGCTTGACTGGACCGACATGGCGGAGCGGTAGCCCGAGTCCACCCGCTCGACCGCGCGTCCGATCAGGCCGTAGCTGACATAGCCAAGCCCTGCGCCGCCAAATTCCTCAGGAATCGTCGCGCCTAGGAGACCGAGCGACCCCATCTCACGAAGGATCTCGCGGTCGAAGTTTTCGTCGAGATAGGCCTCGGTCACCCGCGGCTGAAGGCTGTCCTGCGCGTAAGATTCGGCCGTGTCGCGGACCAGACGCTCTTCGTCGGTCAGCTGATGGTCGAGGTCGAAGGGATCGGCCCAATCAAACGGCAGGATTTTCGGCTCGCCCACGTCAGTCTCCGCGAAAGTGGTGTGAATTTGAGGGCGCCTTAGCCTTCTCGGCGGGAAGGCGCCAGACGAAGGTGAAGGTCCGGGACGTGGCGGAGAGGGTGGGATTCGAACCCACGGTAGGCTTGCACCCACGGCGGTTTTCAAGACCGCTGCCTTAAACCACTCGGCCACCTCTCCTTCAGGTTGGCGGGACTAAGCGACGACGATGGGCTGTGCAAGTCGCAGGACGAATGCGGTGGGCGTGCTCGCCGTTCGCGTCTAGCGTTGAGCGAGGGTTGGAGAATTCGATGCGTATGAAGTTGATCTTGGCGGCGACGATCATGACGGCCGGCGGCACGGCCAATGCGCAGCCGCTCGATCCGCTTGCGCCGCTTCCAACGTCGGTCGTCCGGCTCGCAGTCCAGCCTGCTCGTCCAGGACCATCGGGGGGCGCGTCCAGCTTCGTAGCTTACCAGCAGGTCCTCGCTGCCCGTGCGAGGGCCGAAGGAATCCGTCCCGCCACGATCGCGGCGACGATTCCCTATCTCAAGCTCAACCAGACCGCGATCCGTCTCGACCGAGCGCAGCCGGGGCAGGTCAACAATCCCAACGCGATCCCGCCATTCGCGCCCTATCGTCGCCAACACGTCACCTCGTCGCTGATTAACCGGGGCCAGGCACGCTATTCCACCAACTGGACGCGGCTGGCCGCGATCGAGCGTCGTTTCGGAGTGGAACCGCAGGTCCTGATGGCGATCTACGGTCACGAAACCAGCTACGGTTCGGTGACCGGCAATTTCGATCTGCTCGATGCGCTATCGACGCTGGCCTATGAGGGCCGTCGGCGGGAGTTTTTCGAAGACGAATTCATTGCCGCCCTGCGGCTGCTGGATCGCGGCACCCCTCGGTCGCGCCTTAAGGGGAGCTGGGCCGGGGCGACCGGCTATCCCCAGTTCATGCCGTCGGCCGTCCTACGACTGGCCGTCGACGGAGACGGGGACGGGGTCGCGAACATCTGGAGCAGCGAGGCCGATGGCCTGGCTTCGATCGCATCATACCTGCGCGATGCCGGCTGGAAGCCGAACATCCACTGGGGCGTGCCGGTTCGGGTGCCCTCGACGCTCAATCGCCGCGCGATCGTATCGCGACTGACCGCTCCGCGATGCGAGCGAGTCTATGCGCGTCACAGCCAGTGGAAGACGATGCGGGAATGGCGCGAGCTAGGCGTAGCGCCGACCGGGCGCGGTCTGCCGGAGAATGAGATGGCGACACTGATCGAACCGGACGGCCCGTCGAACACCGCATATCTGCTGTCGACCAACTATCGGGCGATCCTCGATTATAATTGCTCGAACTTTTATGCGCTTTCGGTCGGTCTGCTAGCGGATGCCATCGCCAGTCGCTAGACGTAGCGCCTCATTTCCTCCTGCAGACCGGAGCCGACCTTTCCGATGATTCGCGCCGCTTTCCCGATCACGATCGCCTCCCTCATGCTTGCGTCCGCGGCCCCTGCGGCAGCGCCGCCCTTCACGACGCCTGCGCCAGTGGCCTATCTGGTCGACCTGTCGTCGGGTGCGGTCCTGCTGGCGAAGGATGCCGATCGCCCGATGCCGCCGGCCTCGATGGCCAAGATGATGACGACCGAGGTCGCGTTCGAATTGATCGACAAGGGGGAGTTGCCCCTGTCGAAGATGTGCACGGTTCGTCCCGAGACCTGGCAGAAATGGCATGGCCCGCAGGCAGGCTCGACCATGTTCCTGTCACCGAACGAGCAGGTCAGCGTCGAAAACCTCCTGCACGGCATCGTCACGCTCTCGGGCAATGACGCGTCGGTGGTTCTGGCGGAGTGCCTCGCCGGCACCGAGGAAGCGTTCGCCAACCAGATGAATGCGCTCGCCAAGGAATTGGGGCTGACCAATAGCCGGTTCGGCAACAGCAACGGCTGGCCGGACGAGGGGCGGACGGTCGTGACCGCCCGCGACCTTGCGACGCTGGCGCGCGCGTCGGTCGAGCGGCATCCCAAGCTCTACAAGCAATTCTACGGCCAGCGGAATTTTACCTGGGGGAAGACCTTGGGGTCGGGACAGGCGATCACTCAGTCGAACCGCAATCCGTTGCTCGGCAAGGTCGCTGGCGCGGATGGCCTGAAGACAGGCCATACCGAGGAAGCCGGTTACGGCTTCACCGGGTCGGCGGAGCAGAACGGCCGCCGACTGGTCATGGTCGTCGCAGGTCTCGACAGCTTCAATCAGCGAATCGTCGAGTCCACGCGACTGATGGAGTGGGGCTTTAATGCGTGGCAGGCCAAGCCGTTGTTCGCCGCGAACGCGACGGTGGGCCGCGCAAAGGTTCAACTCGGCAGCGCGGCCGACGTGTCGCTCGTGGCGCCGCGCAATCTGGCGGTAACGGTTCCGGCCGGGCTTGCGGGCCAGACCTCGATGAAGCTGCGCTATCAGGGGCCGATCAAGGCGCCGATCGCCAAGGGCCAGCATATCGCCGACCTGATCGTGACGAGCCCGGACACCGGTGAACAGGTCATGCCGCTGATCGCGGGCGAGGCAGTGACGGAGGCCGGTTTCTTCGGGCGCGCCTGGCTTGCGTTCAAGCAAATGGTCGGCATGGCCTGAACCGGGATGACTCCCGGGCGGTTCATCAGCCTTGAAGGCGGAGAAGGGGTCGGCAAGTCGACCCAAGTGTCGGCGCTCGCCGCCGCGCTAGAGGGGCGTGGGCTAACCGTGCTCGTCACTCGCGAGCCCGGTGGAAGCCCGGGAGCCGAGGCGATCCGGCAGTTGCTCCTCTCGGGCGATGAAGGGCGCTGGTCGCCCCGCGCCGAAGCGCTCCTGTTCGCGGCAGCCCGCGCCGATCATATCCAAAAGACCATTAGTCCAGCGCTTGCTCGTGGCGAATGGGTGCTGAGCGATCGCTTTCTGGATTCCAGCCTGGCCTATCAAGGTGAGGCCGGGGGACTGGGCATCGAGGCGGTCCGCGATTTGCATCGATTTGGAAGCCTCGATTTCGTCCCCGATCGAACGCTGGTGCTGATCCTGGAAGAAAGCGAAGGCGCCACCCGCGCTCGTGTTCGCGACGGGAATGCCGGCGATCGGATCGGGTCTCGGCCGCCTTCCTATCACGCCGCGGTCGAGGCGGGTTTTCGCCGAATGGCCGACGTCGAGCCCGAAAGGGTACGACTGGTCGATGCCGACGGCAGCGCCCCAACAGTCACCGCGCGACTTTTATATGCATTGGGCGACTTGCTGCCGTGAGCATGGAAAGGCTTTTTGGCCAGAGCCGGGCGGTCGAGCAATTCTCGACAGCATGGGCCGGGCGACGTCTCCATCATGCTTGGCTGCTCGCTGGTCCAAGCGGCGTCGGAAAAGCGATGTTCGCGCGAATGGCGTCGACACGCGTTCTGGCCGACGCGGCCGGTCCGGTCAGCGACGAACCCGATCTCGGCACGCCGACCGATCATCCGGTGGCGCGGCTTCTTAGCGCGGGAAGCCACCCCGACTTTCGCTGGCTTCGGCGGCTGGAGAAACCGACGGGTGGTCTCGCCCGTAACATCAGCGTCGATCAGGTCCGTTCACTCGGCGACTTGCTGAGTGTCACTCCTTCGCTCAGTTCTTGGCGCGCCATCGTCATCGATTCTGCGGACCATCTGGAGGCCTCGGCGGCCAACGCACTGCTGAAGATGCTCGAGGAGCCGCCGCCATCGACCTTGTTCTTCCTGGTCAGCCACGCGCCGGGGCGTTTGCTTCCGACCATCCGATCGCGGTGCCGTCGCCTCGACTTTGCGCGGTTGGATAATGACTCCATGAAGTCGGTGCTGTCGGACCCGGCCAATGGTTTGTCGTCGGCCGATATCGAGCGACTGATCGGCCTGGCTCAAGGATCACCCGGGCGCGCAATGTCGATGGCCAAGCTCGATCTCGCGCCGCTCGAAGAAGATGCCCGTCGGATTATGCGTGATGGAGATGCCGACAACATCCGGCGCTCGAAGCTCGCCTCGTCGTTGTCCACTAAGGCCGCGGCAGATCGCTACTCGGCGTTTCTCGCGCTTGTGCCTGCTCTGATTGCCCGTGAGGCGATCACGGCGTCCGGTGAGCAGCGGGGGAGAGCGCTGACGGCATATGCGCGGGCGCGCGAGACGACCGCCCTGGCGCCGCGCCTGTCGCTCGATCCGGGCGCGACCGTTTTCCAGCTTGGCGGAATCCTCGCGTCGGTCGCCTTGAAGCGTTAGGGCGGCGCGGCTAGGGCCAACGACATGGCCGAGCCTTATTACATCACCACCGCTATCAGCTATCCGAACGGCGCGCCGCATATCGGACATGCTTACGAAGCGATCGCCGCCGACGCGATCGCGCGCTTCAAGAAGTCGAAAGGCTTCGATGTTCGTTTCCAGACCGGGACCGACGAGCATGGCCTCAAGATGGCTCAGGCCGCGAAGGCAAAGGGGCTCGAACCGTCGGTCTACGCTGACGAAATGTCTGCCCTTTTCAAGGAAATGTGCGACCGTCTTGAGGTAGATTACGATCGTTTCATCCGCACGACTGAGCCGGCCCACCACCGCGCCAGCCAGGCCCTGTGGCAGGCGATGGAAGCCAATGGCGACCTTTACCTCGATCGCTACGAGGGCTGGTATTCGGTCCGCGACGAGGCCTTCTACGACGAGAGCGAGCTGACCGAAGGTGAGGGGGGTGTGCGCCTGTCGCCACAACAGACGCCGGTCGAATGGACCGCTGAGGAAAGCTGGTTCTTCCGGCTATCGGCGTATCAGGATCGGCTACTTGAGCATTACATCCAGAATCCAAACTTCATCCAGCCTGACAGCCGCCGCAACGAAGTGCTTCGCTTCGTCGAAGGCGGGCTCAACGACCTCAGCATTTCGCGAACCAGCTTCGACTGGGGCATCAAGGTGCCGAACAGTGAGCGCCACGTCATGTACGTTTGGCTCGACGCGCTCACCAACTATCTGACCGGTCTGGGCTATCCCGATGGCGGAGAAATGGTCGATCGATACTGGCCGGCCGACTGCCACCTGATCGGTAAGGACGTGGTCCGATTCCACGCCGTCTATTGGCCGGCGTTCCTGATGTCGGCAGCGATCGAACTCCCGCGCCAAATCTATGGACACGGCTTCCTACTTTCGCGCGGCGAGAAGATGTCGAAGAGCGTCGGCAATGTCGTCGACCCCATCGAGATGGCCGACCGCTACGGCGTCGACGCGCTGCGCTATTTCCTGCTCCGTGAAGTGACGTTCGGGCAGGACGGAAGCTACAGCCATGAGGCGATCGTCAATCGCGTCAACAGCGAGCTAGCCAACAGCTTTGGCAATCTTGCGCAGCGCAGTCTGTCGATGGTTTTCAAGAACTTGGGCGGCGTCGTTCCGGCATCGGGCAAGCATGATGATGATGTTCGTCTCCTCGCTCAGGTAAACGAAGGTTGCGCGACGCTCTCGACGGAGTTCGAGCGCTTCGCCTTCTCGATCGGGCTCGAAGCGTGGATGGCGGCGGTGTTTGCCTGCAACGCCTATGTCGACGCGCAAGCCCCGTGGGCACTTCGGAAAACCGATCCCGATCGCATGGCCGAGGTGCTTGGCACGTTGGTAGCGGCAGTTCGCCGACTGGCCGAAGCGGTCATTCCCGTCATCCCCGGCGCAGCAGCTCGTTTGATCGCGAACATCGATGCCGGGCAGGGGGGCGTCCCGATCGCCGCGCCTACTCCGATCTTCCCGCGGCTCGAACTCGGCGAGGACGAAAGCGCGACCTGATGCTGATCGATAGCCACTGCCATCTCAATTATGATGGGCTGGTCGAGCGCCAAGACGAGGTATTGCAGACCGCACGCGATCGCGGGGTCGCGGGATTTCTGAATATCTCCACGCGGCAGCGCGAATGGGCAGAGATCGTCGCAGCCGCCGACAAGCACGATGACGTCTGGGCGAGCATTGGCGTCCATCCTCATGAGGCCGACGCTCATCCGGACCTTGGCGCAGCGGCATTAATCGAGGCGTCCGCGCATCCTCGCGTAATCGCGATTGGCGAATGCGGTCTCGACTATCATTACGACAAGTCGGACCGGGCGGCGCAGCGCGACCGCTTCGCCGCGCACATCGACGCTTCACGCCAGACTGGGCTGCCGTTGGTCATCCACACCCGCGATGCGGAGGGTGACACGGTCGACATATTGACGTCGGCGGTCGCGGCCGGCGGGGTGAAGGGTGTCCTGCACTGCTTCACCGGAAGCGCGGCACTCGCCAAGGCAGGGCTCGACTTGGGCTTTTACGTCTCGATCTCCGGGATCGTCACGTTCAAGAATGCCAAGGACTTGCAGGACGTCGCCCGCACCATCCCGAAGGACCGGCTGCTGGTCGAAACCGACTCCCCGTTTCTGGCACCCGTTCCGCATCGCGGGCGACCGTGCGAGCCGGCGTTCGTGGCCGACACTGCCGCTTTTCTTGCCGACCTTCGCGATGAACCAGTCGAAGAAATCGCCGCGAACACCACCGCCAACTTCTTCCGATTGTTCGGAAAAGCGGTCACGTGAAGGTCACAGTCCTGGGCTGCGGCACGTCGTCGGGGGTGCCCAGGATCGGAAATGATTGGGGTGCCTGCGACCCCGACGATGCCCGCAATGCGCGCACGCGATCGTCGATTCTGTTCGAAAGTGCCGGCAAGAAGCTGCTCATCGACTGCGGCCCCGACATGCGTTGCCAATTGCTCGCCAACACCGTCGACCGTATCGACGGCGTCGTCATCACGCATGACCATGCCGATCACTGTCACGGCATCGACGACCTTCGCCAGATCGCGCAAATGAACCGGGACCAGGTTCCGCTCTTCGCTCGGGCCAAAGTGCTGGCCGCCCTTCAGCGGCGGTTCGGCTATATGACCAAAGGCACAGCGCTCTATCCTGCAGTCCTCACCACTCACGACATCGGGGAGGGGATGGAGTGGGGCAATGCCGCGATCCGCTTTGTCGACCAGCCCCACGGTTCGATCCAGTCGCTTGGTCTGCGGTTCGATGAGGATGGCAAATCCCTCGGCTATGCAATTGATTTCCACGACATGACTGACGACATGTTGGCCATGTACCAAGGCGTTGACGTCCTGATCGCCGATTGTCTCCGGCGCCGACCGCATCCTACCCATGCCCATCTGGAGGCCGTGCTGGATTGGGCTGCGCAGTTGAAGGTCGGTCAGCTGTACCTCAGCCATCTCGACAACAGCATGGACTATGCGAAATTGGCTGAAGAGCTTCCGGCCTGGGCCGCGCCCGCGCACGATGGACTGGAGATTGGATTCGCATGAGCGGCGATCAGGGAATGAACACGCTGTACTTGGTGCTGTGCCTGATGCTCGTTGCGGGCTCGCTGATCAGCATGCGACTTCCTTTTGGCAAAGTGGCCAAGATGGCCGCTGCATGGGCCGCAATCTTCGGGATCGTCTTCATCGTATTTGCCTTTCGCGGGGAGTTTTCCTCTCTGGGGGCTCGTCTTCGTGCAGAGGCGACGGGCAATCCGATTGTGAAGGGACAGGAAATCAGGATCCCGATTGCCGACGATGGCCACTTCTGGGTGCAGGCCAGCGTCAACGGCCATGACGAGCGGTTCCTGGTCGACAGCGGTGCTTCGATCACCACGATCACGCAGGATGCGGCGCAAGCGGCGCAGGTGGTGCCCGGAATGCGGGTGTCCACCGTTGAAACGGCGAACGGCGAGGTTCAGATGCGCGTTGCGCAGGCAGAACTTTTCCAGCTGGGCCCGATCGCGCGCCCGAACTTGACGATCCACATCAACGATCGCGACGGCGCGAATGTGCTGGGAATGAATTTCCTTTCGTCCCTCGACAGTTGGCGGGTCGAGCGAAACTATCTGGTGCTGCAGCCGTGACGAACGACCTCCAACTCGGCAGCCTGTATATTCTCATGGCGATCATGCTGCTCGCGGGAATGCTAATTTCGCGTCGCGAGCGGCCGTTCAGGCTGATGACACTGACGGTCGGATGGCTGACCGTTTTCGCAGCCGGCTTCGTCCTGTTCACGTACCGCGACGATCTTGGAATGGTGGCGCAGCGACTCAAGTCCGAGGCCACCGGCGCACCGATCGTTGCTGGACAGGAATTGCGAGTGCCAATGTCGGTCGACGGGCACTTTTGGGTCGACGCGGCGGTCGACGGCATTTCGGTGCGGTTCCTGGTGGATAGCGGCGCGACGATGACGACGATCGGCCGCGACACAGCGGCGGCGGCAGGGTTATCGGTGATCGACCTTCGGCAGAACGTCCGCACGGGCAACGGCTTGATCCGTGTTGGAAGCGCTCGGGCTCAGGAATTTGCGATCGGCGATATCGAACGGCGGAACGTCGGCCTTCACGTTGCCACGAACAGCGATCTGAACGTGCTCGGGATGAATTTCCTTTCGTCGCTAGATAGTTGGGGCGTCGAAGGGCGCTGGCTGATCCTGCGCGGATAACTCTCACACTTTACATAATACATATTATCATACCGAGGTTTGCATGAGCTTGGATCGTCTCGTTGCCATCATGAAGCGCCTTCGCGATCCCGAACGTGGTTGCGAATGGGATCGTGTCCAAACCTTCAGCACGATCGCTCCCTATACGATCGAAGAAGCGTACGAGGTTGCCGACGCAATCCACCGGAACGACATGACGTCACTCGCGGACGAGCTCGGCGATCTGCAACTTCAGGTCGTTTTCCATTCGCAAATGGCGGAAGAAGCCGGACACTTCGATCTTCAGAACGTCCTCGACGGCCTTTGCGACAAATTGGAGCGTCGGCACCCGCATCTGTTCGGCGGACTCGATCAAAGTCCCGGTTGGGAAGCGATCAAGGCCGAAGAGCGGATCGGCAATGCAGACGCCAGCGCGCTTGCGGGCGTCGCCATCGCCCTGCCCGCGCTCGAACGAGCCCATAAATTGCAGAAACGTGCGGCGCGGACCGGTTTTGACTGGCCTGACTTGGACGGCCCACGATCGAAGATATTCGAGGAATTGGAAGAGGTCGCGCAGGCTCCCGAGAGCGAGCAAGCGGAGGAAATCGGCGACCTGTTGTTTGCGGTCGTCAACCTCGCACGGCATCTGAAGGTCGATCCCGAAGAAGCGTTACGGCAGGCCAACCGGAAGTTCGAGAAGCGCTTTCGTGCGATTGAGACCGCGCCCGGTTTTTCCCAAATGACACTCGACGAAATGGAAGCGTTGTGGACCGAGGCGAAGCGGTCACAGGCGTTGGAAACGTGACCAATTCTCGGGGCTAAGTTTCACTTTCACATGGATTTTCTCATCGTCGCCGTGCTGGCTGACGACCTCTCCTCGCGCGTGAAGCCAGGCAATTCGCGGGCCGTCGCCTGCATCGAGGTCGATGTCATGCTCGATCGATCCGTCGCTCAACTTAGCGGCGACCGCTTCGCGTAGCTCTTCGACACCGGCGCCAGTCACGGCGGACACCGCGATGACGTCCTCGCGGCGGCCCGCCGTCCCGAACATGGCTTCGACGTCTCCCGCCGGCATCAGGTCGATCTTGTTCCAGACTTCCATCCGCGGAGGGGAATCGTCCTCGTCGAGCCCCAGGGAGGCAAGGACCGACGTGACGTCTGCCGCCTGCGCGTCACTGTCGGGATGCGAGATATCGCGGACGTGAAGGATCAAGTCGGCCGACGCGACTTCTTCAAGCGTCGCGCGGAAGGCCGCGACGAGTTCCGTCGGCAGGTTCGACACGAACCCGACTGTGTCGGACAGAATGGCCTTGTCGAAGCCCGGCAAGCGGACTTGCCGCATGGTCGGGTCGAGCGTGGCGAAGAGAAGGTCTTCCGCCATCACCGACGCTTGGGTCATCCGATTGAAAAGGGTCGACTTTCCCGCATTGGTATAGCCGACCAGCGCGATGACCGGCCACGGCGCTTTCTGGCGGCGTCCGCGGTGCAGCCCCCGGGTGCGCGTGACCTGCTCCAGCTCCTTGCGGATCTTCGCCATCCGATCGCGGATCTGACGTCGATCGGCTTCGATCTGAGTTTCGCCTGGGCCTCCAAGGAAGCCGAAACCGCCGCGCTGGCGCTCAAGGTGGGTCCAGCTGCGAACGAGGCGGCCCGCCTGATAGTCTAGATGGGCCAGCTCGACCTGCAGCCGCCCCTCGGCGGTCGCGGCACGCTCACCGAAGATCTCGAGGATGAGACCGGTGCGATCGATGACCTTGCACTTGGTCAGGTCTTCCAACGTTTTCTGTTGCACGGGCGACAGGCTGGCATCGACGATCAGGAGGGTCGCGTCCGCATCGCGGGCAAGTTCGGCAATTTCGTCCGCCTGTCCCTTTCCAAACAGGCTCGCCGGGCGGACTTGCCGCAGCCGGAAAGCCTTGCGACCGACGACCTCGATCCCGATCGCCTCCGCCAGTCCGCGGGCTTCGTCGAGACGGGCCTCGATCGATCGAAGCCCCCCTTCCCCGACACGATCGGGCAGGACGAGCATCGCACGTTCGCCGCGCGCGAGCCCATTATCTTCCTGGCGATTGAAAACGCTCAGCGGTCGTCTTCTGCTGGTTCGGCACTGCCCAGGTCGAGCGGTTGACCCGGCTGCATCGTGGAGATCGCGTGCTTGTAGACGAGTTGCACCTGACCACCGCGCTCGAGCAGAAGCGAGAATTGGTCGAAGCCGGCGATCGCGCCCTGCAGCATTACGCCGTTCACGAGATAGATGGTCATGGCGTCGTGCTCACGCGCCGCGGCGGCCAGGAACAGCTCCTGGAGAGCCGGACGCTTTCCACCTTGCGCGGGCAGGAGGTCTGACGACAGATCCGACGGCGTTTGAAGTGGCATGATCGTGCTGATGCCGTGCTTGAAGACCAATTGGGCGTTTCCGTCACGGCGAAGAAGCAAGGAGAAGGCATCGTACCAGGTGACGACGCCCTGAAGCTTGACGCCTTTCACGAGAAAGACCGTCACCGGCGTCTTCGATCGACGGATGCTGTTGAGGAATTGATCCTGCAAATTGGGAGACTTGTCAGCCATTATTCGGGTCATTCCTCATCGCGCTTGTCACCCAGCCCCAGCGCCTTCAGCTTCCGGTGGAGCGCGGACCGCTCCATGCCGATGAACGAGGCTGTACGCGAGATGTTGCCCGAGAAGCGGCGAATTTGAATTTTGAGATATTCGCGTTCGAAACTCTCGCGTGCCTCTCGCAGCGGTGACCCCATGATCGCCATCGACGAACTGCCGAGGCTCGCCGTCCCTTGGCTTTCCACGATCTCGGTGGGCAGGAGATCGACTTCGATGCAGTCGACGCGATCGCTCGGCGCCAAGATCATCGTCCGCTCGATAATGTTGCGAAGCTGGCGGACATTGCCCGGCCAGTCGTGCGCCTGTAGCGCCGCCATCGCGTCCTTCGACAGCATGGGGGTGCGAATACGCCGCTCGACGGCGTAGCGTGCCAGGAAATGGCCGACGAGTTCGGGAATGTCTTCACGTCGGTCGCGAAGCGGCGGGATCTTCACGGGAACGACGTTGAGCCGGTAATAGAGGTCCTCGCGAAAGCGGCCCACGGCGATCTCGTCCGACAGGTTGCGCGACGTGGCCGAAAGGACGCGGACGTCGACCTTCACCGGGCGCTGTCCCCCTACCCGATTGTAGCTCTGGTCGGTCAGGACGCGCAGGATCTTTCCCTGCGTCGTCAGCGGCATGTCCGCGATCTCGTCGAGGAACAGCGTTCCACCGTGCGCTTGTTCCAGAAGTCCGGGACGCGACGTCCCGTCCAATTCGCTTCCGAACAGCTCTTCTTCGACCCGCTCCGGGCTCATCATCGCGGCGGACAGCACGATGAAGGGCGCGTTGGCGCGCGGGCTCCAGTTATGGATCATCCGCGCCGCAATTTCCTTGCCAACACCCGCAGGACCCGTGATCATCACGCGGCTGCCGGTCGGGGCAACCCGTTTCAGGGTGGCGCGCACCGAGTTAATCGCGATTGATGTCCCGTCGAGCTGATCGTCGGGCCCGACCTGCTGCCGAAGAGTCGCATTCTCGCGGCGCAGGCGATCGGTCTCGGTCGCGCGGGCGACGAGGTGGAGCAGCTTGTCGGCCTGGAACGGCTTCTCGATAAAATCGACCGCGCCCTCGCGGATGGCTGCGACCGCAGTGTCGAGATTGCCGTGGCCCGAAATCATGATCACCGGCAGCGACGCGTCGCGGCGCTTCACTTCCTCGAGCAATTGCAGGCCGTCCATCTTCGACCCCTGAAGCCAGACGTCGAGCAGGACGAGGCTTGGACGCCTTTCCTCGATCGCGTCGAGCGCGGACGTGCTGTCGCCCGCCGTCCGAACGGCATAGCCCTCGTCCTCGAGCACGCCCGACACCAGTTCCCGAATGTCGGCTTCGTCATCCACCACAAGAACTTCGAGGGCCATCAGCCGATTTCCTTCTCGTCAATATTGTCTTCCGCCGTACCCGCCGTGCCACTGTCGAGTTCGGCAAGCCGAGCCGCGTCGAAAGCGATGCGCACGCGCGTTCCCCCGCGAGCGCGATCGAGGAACGCAATTTCGCCGAGATGCTCCTCGACGATCTTCTTCACGATCGCCAGCCCAAGGCCGGTGCCGCGAATGCGGGTCGTCATGTAGGGCTCGGTCAGCCGTTCGCGCTCTTCGGGCAAGCCAACACCGGTGTCGTTCAGTTCGATCACCAGGCTGTCGTCATCCTGCTTCAGGTAGAGGTCGACGCGGTCACCCTCAGGATGACTCTCGCCCCGGTTGCGCCGGGCTTCAATGGCTTCCACCGCATTCTTGACGATGTTGGTCAGCGCCTGACCCAATTGGCGTCGATCGCAGACGAGGCGCATGTCGGCGCGCGGCGGATCGAGATGAAATTCGATCCCCGGATGCGCCACCTCATGTAGGAACAACGCGGCGCGCGCGATCTCGTGCACGTTCTCTTCGCGAAACACCGGCTTGGGCATCCGCGCGAAATTGGAGAATTCGTCGACCATGCGGCGCAGGTCTCCGACCTGGCGGATGATCGTCTCGGTGAGCCGCGAAAACGTCTCGGCGTCGGTCTGGATGTCCTTGCCGTAGCGGCGCTGCAGGCGCTCCGCGGCGAGTTGAATCGGTGTCAGCGGATTCTTGATCTCATGCGCGATGCGGCGGGCGATATCCGACCATGCCGCACGGCGCTGATCGCTCAATTGTTCGGTGATGTCGTCGAACGTCAGGACCGACCCGTCGGCATAGCGCATTCTCTTCACCGCCAGCGTGTGCTGGCCCTCGGCGGAGCGGAGAAGGACATTTGCCTCTCTCGTTTCGCCATCGACGAATTCCTTCAGTTCGGGTGAAACGTCGGCCAGGTCGCGGCCTTCGATCCCCTCTTCGCCGTGCCGAAGAAGCGTCTCCGCCGACCGATTGGTCAACTGCACCTTGGCATCGCCGTCGACGGCGATGACGCCAGCGGTCACGCTCGAAAGCACCGCCTCGATGAAGGCGCGGCGGGTGTCCAACTGCTCGTTGGCCGCCATCAGGGCGCCGGTCTGGGCCTGCAGCCGCCCCGTCATCCGGTTAAACGCCAGTCCAAGCGTCGAAATTTCGTCGGTCGACTTCATTTCGGGCACTCGGGCGGAAAGGTCGCCCTCCTCGATGCGGCCGGCGGCGTCGACCAGTTCTTCAACCGGGCGAAGCAGACGGTCGGCCAGCTTCAACGCAGTGAAGATCGCAAGCGCGACGATGATCAGCGCACCGGCAAGCAGGGCGGCATTAAAGCGGAGTTGGTTCGCGCGGCTCCGCTCGAGCAATGCGCGATAATCGGTCAGCACACCATTGGCGCGCTCGATCTGCTCGCGGAAATCGTCGTCGACTTCGCGCGCGACAAAAAGATAGGTGCCGGGATCGTTGACCAGAGGCGTGAGGACCGCGATGCGACCCTGCGTCACCACTTCGGCCGCCTGGGTCGTCCCCTTCAATTGCGCCAAAGCTTGGGCCAGCCGCGATTGGTCAATCAGGCCATCATAATAATTCACGCCCCGGAGCACCCGCACCGCACCGTTCGGCGCGATTGCCACGACCGCCGCCTCGTTCAGGCTGCGCACGTAGGTCTGATAAGCGAGATATTCGTCGAAGCGCGGGCTTTCCATCGGCTTCGCGCCGAGGTTGTCGTAAAAGTCGGTGACCATGATCACCGCCTCGCCGCCCACCTTATTCACTTCCCGATCATAACTCGATTGCGCAAGCGCCGCGGTGTTTTCCAGCATCCCCCGCGCTCGGTCCGAAAACCAGAATTCCAGTCCGGCCTGGAACAATAGCGAGGCGAAAATGGCGACGATGACCGTCGGGACCGCCGCGATGACGGAGAACAGCGCGACGAGGCGCGTGTGTAACTTTCCCGTCCCGATCGCGCGGCTCATAGCTCGATCGCGCGCCAATTTGCGCGACCAAAGCACCATCAGCGCAATCGCCGGAATGAGATTGGCGATGAGAAGAAGCGCAATCTGCGGCGGTGACAGCAGGGAGCCCGGCGCCGCTTCACGAGTGAGCAGGTTGACGCTGAGCGCCAGCATCAGCGCGAGCACGACGGCGCTGCCGATCATCGCCCATTGATAGATGCGGCCGCTATCGCGCTCGCGCGAAAGCCAACCCTTTTCGGTCGTCACAAAATCTGAATCGGCCACGCGAGCATCCATCCGGACACTCCCTAGCATGACCGCGTTGCATAAAGAACACAGTTAAGGAGGGTCAGGCCGCGCTTTTTGCGCACCACGGCGCATAAAATTCGCGAAGCATCGCCGTGACGACTTTGGGATCGTCCTGCCGATTGACGTTATTGCGGAATTCCGCCGATCCCGTCAGGCCCTTCGTGTACCAACCGATGTGCTTCCTCGCGAGATTGACGCCGGTCTGCACGCCATACAGCGACTGCATCATCTCATATTGTTCGAGGATGATTGCCAATTGTTCGTCGAGCGAGGGATCGCGGCGCTCGCCCCCACCCCCCAACGCGCTCATCACCTGACCGAGCAACCACGGACGACCATAGGCCCCGCGCCCGATCATCACGCCATCCGCTTCGGACTGCTCCAGCGCGCTCGTCGCGTCCTCGACGCTGCAGATATCGCCGTTGACGATGACCGGAAGACTGGTCGCCTGCTTGACGTTACGAACGAACCGCCAGTCGGCCGATCCCTTGTACATCTGGTTGCGCGTACGACCATGAACGGTGATCATCCGAATCCCGAGATCCTCCGCGATGCGGGCGAGTTCGGGCGCGTTGAGGCTGTCGTGGCACCAGCCCATCCGCATCTTCAGCGTGACCGGCACTTTTACTGCTTTGACGGTCGCGTCGATGATCGATCCGGCAAGCTTCAGGTCGCGCATCAGCGCCGATCCGGCATCGCCGTTGACGACCTTTTTGACCGGGCAGCCCATGTTGATGTCGATGATCGCGGCGCCGCGTTGCTCGTTAAGGCGCGCGGCTTCGGCCATTTCGACCGGGCCGCAGCCCGCCAGCTGGAGAGAGACTGGCTCCTCGCTAGGGTCCCACGCCGCTTTCTGCAGGCTCTGGCGAGTCTCGCGGATCATCGCCTGGCTGGCGATCATCTCGCTGACCGTCAGGCCGGCGCCATAGCGCTTTACGATCTTGCGGAACGGCAGGTCGGTGACGCCGGTCATCGGCGCCAGGATCACCGGCGCGTCAATAGTCAGCGGGCCGACGTAGATAGGTTTCATCATGCTCATGGGAAGGCGCGCCTTTACAGAAAGGGCCTGCTGCGGGCAAGGCGCAGGCCATGGCCAGCACACCCGACCGCGTGACCGCGCTCATCGTCGCCGCCGGATCGGGCGAACGGATGGGCGGCGACCTTCCCAAGCAATTTCGGACGCTTGCCGGCCGGTCGGTGCTTGCGCACGCCATCGATGCGCTTAGCCGACACCCCCTGATCGACGCTGTTCGCGTCGTCATTGCCAAGGGACAGGAAGAAGTTGCCCGGCGCGCTATCGCCGAGCGGGACATCGGCGATTTCATCGTCGGCGGCGCCTCACGCGCCGAAAGCGTCGAGGCGGGACTTCGTGCGATCGGCAGCGGTATTGTGCTGGTCCACGACGCCGCCCGTCCCTTCTGCCCACCGGTCGTCGTCGACCGCCTGATCGATGCCCTCGCTCGCGGCGATGGCGCGGTCCCGGTCCTGTGCGTGGCGGACACGCTGGCATCTGGCGAAAACATCTTGGAGCGCATCGTCGACCGGCGAAAATTGATGCGCGTTCAGACCCCGCAGGCGGCCCACGTCGAAGATCTGCTTTATGCCATCGACGAAGGCCATGGTCGCGGCGCGACCGACGAATCCTCGCTATTGATCGCAGCCGGGCTCAAGGTGATAGCGGTCGAAGGAGACCCGATGCTCGACAAGCTGACCACCTCGTCCGATTGGGACCGCGCCGAAACCGGGCAAGCGGCGCAAATGATCGTGCGAACCGGAATGGGGTTCGACGTCCACGCTTTTGCGGGCGACGGACCGCTGGTCATGGGCGGTATCACCATCCCGTTCGAGCGTGGATTGGCAGGGCATAGCGATGCGGACGTCGTCCTGCATGCGATCACCGACGCCTTGCTGGGCGCGGCCGCCAAAGGCGACATCGGACAGCATTTCCCGCCGTCGGACCCGCAGTGGAAAGGCGCGAGCAGCGACCGCTTCCTTGCGCACGCAGCCTCGCTGATCCGCGACGAAGACGGGATCATCGACCACGTTGACTGCACCGTCATCTGCGAAGCACCAAAGGTCGGGCCTCACCGCGACGCCATTCGCGATCGTGTCGCGGACATCCTGATGATTTCGCGGAACGCCGTCAGCATCAAGGCGACGACGACCGAGCGCCTTGGCTTCACTGGCCGGGGCGAAGGAATCGCCGCGCAGGCGGTCGCGACGATCCGCATGCCGGCAGTCGCATGAGCCTGCTTCCTGACGACGTCGTCGATCTTGCGCGCAAGGTCATCGACTCCAATCGCGCCGCCGGCCGGACGATCGCAGTAGCGGAAAGCTGCACAGGCGGACTCGTCAGCGCGGCCCTCACCGAGATTGCCGGATCATCCGCAGTCTTCGTCGCCGGATATGTGACCTATTCGAATGAAGCGAAGCAGGGGATGCTCAAGGTAGGGCGCGACGTTATCGAGACCTTCGGCGCTGTTAGCGTCGCCACCGCCTGGGCGATGGCTCGTGGAGCGGTCGACGCGTCGGGTGCCGACGTCGCCGTCTCGATCACCGGTATTGCCGGCCCGGATGGCGGCTCGGATCGCAAGCCTGTCGGAACGGTCGTTTTTGCCCGCGCGGCGCGATCGGACGGTCCCGACGACACCATGGCCGACCAGAAATTGTTCGATGCCAGCGGTGGTCGTTCAGATATCCGGCGTCAGGCGACGCTCTGCGCACTTGAGCTGCTGCTTCCGTAAAGCGCCGCTGCGCGCTGCTCAAAGGCGCCGGTCATTCGGCGAAGCGCGCGATCGAACATCGCGCCGGCCAGGGTTTCGAAAAGGCGTGAGCGGAACGCGAAATCGACGGTGAAGTGGAGGTTGGTTCCCCCTTCCGGAGCGGGCTCGAACTTCCACTCGTTAGTCAGATATTTGAGCGGACCTTCGACATAGTCGACGACGATCCGGTCGGGACGCTGCTTGGTCACACGGCTGGTAAAGCGCTCCTTGAACGCGTTGAAGCCGACGATCAGGTCCGCCACCAACTCCTGCTCGGTCGATGAACGGATCCTCACCGCGGTCACCCACGGCAGGAACTCATCATAGCGACCGACATCGGCGACCAGGTCGAACAATTGGTCTGGTGAGTAGGGAAGATACTTCGTCTCGGAATGCCTCGGCATCAGGCAATAACGCCCCCTGCCCGCGCCAGTTGCGCCTGCCGCGCCGCGCGCATCCGTTCGAAATCGTCGCCGGCGTGGTAGCTGGATCGCGTCAACGGCGAGGCAGCTACCACCAGGAAGCCCTTGGCGCGGGCGATCGCTGCGTACGCGTCGAATTGCGCGGGCGTAACGAATTCCTCTACCGTCGCGTGGCGCGGCGTCGGCTGCAGATATTGGCCCATGGTCAGGAAATCGATTCCGGCCGATCGCATGTCGTCCATCACCTGGTGAACCTCGAGCCGCTGCTCGCCCAACCCGACCATGACCCCCGACTTGGTGAAGATCGACGGATCAAGCTTCTTGACCGTCTCCAGCAGGCGCAGCGACGCATAATAGCGCGCACCCGGGCGAATGGTCGGATAGAGCCTCGGCACGGTTTCGAGGTTGTGATTGTAGACGTCGGGACGCGCAGCGACGATCGCCTCGACCGCCGCTTCATGCTTGTTGCGGAAGTCGGGGGTCAGGATTTCGATCGTGGTCGACGGCGTCGTGCGGCGAAGCGCCTCGATCACCTTCACGAACTGGCTCGCCCCGCCGTCGGGAAGGTCATCGCGGTCGACCGACGTCACGACGATATGGCTCAGCCCGAGCGCCGCTGCCGCATCGGCGGTATGTTGGGGCTCCATCGCGTCGACCTTGCGCGGCATTCCCGTCTTCACGTTGCAGAAGGCGCAAGCGCGGGTGCAGGTATCGCCAAGGATCATCACCGTGGCGTGCTTCTTGGTCCAGCATTCGCCAATGTTCGGACACGCCGCCTCCTCGCAAACCGTGGCGAGGCCGAGCGATCGCATCAGCCGGCGGGTTTCGGCATAACCCTCGCTGACCGGCGCCTTGACGCGGATCCAGTCGGGCTTGCGCTGCTTGGGCGGAATGGGAAGCGGTGCGTTCATGGGCTGCCAGATAGCGATTGATGGTCGCGCTTGCCACCCCTTGGGGAAAGCCGGTAGCGAGCGCAGCCATGACGAGATTTTCCGACATGATCGACGGCTATCGCCGTTTCCGCACATCCGAATGGCCGGTCGAGCGCCAACGCTGGGCCGAACTCGCAACGGGACAGAGTCCCCGCGTCATGGTGATCGCTTGCTCCGACAGTCGCGTCGAACCGGCCACGATCTTTGACGCCAAGCCGGGCGAAATGTTCGTGGTTCGCAACGTTGCCGCCTTGGCCCCGCCCTACGAAACGACGCCCGGCCGCCACGGCGTCTCCGCAGCGCTGGAATTTGCGGTTACTCAGCTCGAGGTCGAGGAAATCGTGGTGATGGGCCACGGTCTGTGCGGCGGCTGTGCGGCGTCGCTCACCGGCCAGTTTGCCGATGCCAAGCCCGGCGAAGGTCGCTTCATCGCCGACTGGGTGAGCCAACTCGATGACGCTCGGGATGAAATATTGTCGAAGCATGGCGCGGTGACGCCGGATGCGCTGGCGGAAATGGAGCGCGCCGCGGTGCGCATTTCGCTGCGCAACCTCCGCACGTTCCCGTTCGTCGCTCGTCGCGAGATCGAGGGGAAGCTCGCCCTTCACGGCTGCCGCTTCTCGATCGAGAACGGCAAACTCGAAACCCTCGACGAGGCGGAAGGAAGCTTCCGCCCCGTCTAAGGTTCGTCCGCTAAGCGATTAGCAGCGGGTATTATAATCGTAGATCGGGTTGCCGTACTGGTCGGTGTAGTAGCAGTAACCACGGGTATCGCGATAATATTGGCGACCCTTGATGACCGCGCCGGCAACACCGCCCAGAACCGCACCAGCGATCGCGCCGGTGACGGGGTTAACGCCAGGAACGATCGCACCGACGACGGCACCGGCTGCACCGCCAAGAGCGGCACCGGTCGCAACGCGCGAACCGTCGGCGCGGTTGCCGTAATAGGGGTCGTTGTATCCGTAGGGATTGGTCGCGCAGGCCGACAGACTGACGGCAAGGGTCGATGCAAGAATGATGCGTTTCATGGTTTCGTTCCTCCGATACTCGGGTACAGATGCGCCAAGGTAAGAATGGTATGACGTGCGGACCGCGATTTCGTTCCGTTGCGGCTGCGACACGAAGCATGATGACGGAGCGATCATGACGACGACGAACGAACCCGAGCTCAACATTGCCTTGCTGATCGATGCCGATAATGCGTCGCCGGACCACTTGGACGAGGTCCTGCTGGTCCTCGGCGAGCTCGGCACGATCAACATTCGCCGCGCCTACGGCAATTGGGCGAAATCCAGCCTCAAGGGATGGGGCGACCTGACCGGCATGCACTCGATTCTGCCCGTCCAGCAGTTCGATGTGGTCAAGGGCAAGAGCGCCACCGACATGCGGATGGTGATCGAAGCGATGGACTTATTGTTCGGCGGGCGCGTCGATGGCTTCGGGATCATGTCGAGCGACAGCGACTTCCTCCCGCTGGCGATGCGGATCAAGCAGGATGGGCTCCCGGTTTACGGCTTCGGCACCGCCAAGACCCCGATCAGTTTCCAGCAAGCCTGCTCGCGCTTCTACGACGTCGCGGCCCTGGCGAACGAAAAGGGCGATGCGCTCGAGGCGCCGCCCGCCGCGGAAGGCCAGCGGGCGATAGACGCGGAATTGCTGCAAGTTCTCGGCGCCGCGTTCAAGGCATCGAAACGCGACGAGGAAGGCTACGCCTCGCTCAGCGAAATGGGACAGCGCGCGAAGGCGGTCTCCAGCTTCGCGGTGCGGAACTACGGCTTCACGCGGCTGAGCGACCTGATCAAGGCGGTGCCGAATTTCGGGACTAGGCTCGGCCCCGACGGACGGATGATGGTCAAGCGCCTGCGCTGACCGGGAACGCCTCCCCTCTCCTGTCGTTGTCGCCCCGAACCATCAGGAGATTTGACGATGTTCGGCAACGACGACAGCCCCGAGATCAAGCTGCGCAAGAAATTCTGGACCGCGCTCGACGACAGCCCCTTCATCATGCTCGGCCTCAAAGGCGTGGAAGATGATCGCACCCGCCCGATGACCGCGCAGGTCGACCGGCAGGACCGCGACAAGGAAGATGGCGGCCCGATCTACTTCTTTGCCTCGCGCACCGATGGCGTCGGACAGGATATCGCGGACTCGTCGCGTGCCGTCGCGACCTACGCGTCGAAGGATCACAAGGTCTTCGCGCACATTCATGGCAGCCTGGTCGCATCGAACGACCGCGACGTCATCGAGCGTCTCTGGAACCCGTTCATCGCCAGCTGGTACAAGGACGGCAAGGACGATCCCGACCTGCTTCTCTTGCGCTTCGACACCGAAAAGGCCGACGTCTGGGAAGCCGACACTGGATCGACGCTGAAGGCCGCGGCGCTCAAGGCTCTGTTCGACATCGATCCGGGCAAGGAGCACCAGAAAGACCATCAGGCGACGGTGCAGCTGTAATGGCGGGGGTCGTCGACACTGGCCGGTTCGTCGGCCCCACCCATGCCCTGCTCAGGATCGTCACCGGGTTGCTGTTCCTGCAACACGGCACGGCGAAGCTGCTCGGCTTCCCCCAGACCAACATGATGCCCGCGGCGGGATCCTTGCCGTGGATTGCCGGCGTGATGGAGTTGGTTGGCGGCGTGCTGATCATCATCGGACTGTTCACGCGGCCAGTGGCGTTCCTGCTGTCCGGCCTGATGGCGGTCGCCTATTGGATGGCGCACGCGCCGCAATCGACCTTCCCGATCCAGAACGGCGGCGAACTCGCCATCCTTTATTGCTTCGTTTTTCTGTACCTCGCAGCGGCCGGTGCGGGTCCATGGAGTGTGGACGGTTCGATCGGCCGCCGCCGCGTGACCGTTTACGAGGAAGGTCCGGTCGACGTCCGGCGATAAGTCGAACGCTTGAAGGAAAAAGGCGGGGAGCGACGCGGGTCGCTCCCCTTTCTCGTTATCGCGTCAGCTTCTTATAGGTCATGCGATGAGGCCGATCGGCTTCCGGTCCCATGCGGCGACGCTTGTCCTCCTCATAGGCCTCGAAATTGCCTTCGAACCATTCGACGTGGCTATCGCCCTCGAACGCGAGGATGTGCGTCGCGAGGCGGTCCAGGAAGAAGCGATCGTGGCTGATGACCACGGCGCAGCCCGCGAAATTCTCCAACGCCTCTTCCAGCGCGCGAAGCGTCTCGACGTCGAGGTCGTTGGTCGGTTCGTCGAGCAGGAGGACGTTGCCACCCTCCTTGAGCATCTTCGCGAGGTGAACGCGATTGCGCTCACCACCCGAAAGCTGGCCAACCTTCTTCTGCTGGTCGACACCCTTGAAGTTGAATGCGCCAACGTAGGCGCGGGTCTGCATTTCCTGCTTGCCGATGGTCATCAACTCGTGCCCGCCGGAAATTTCTTCCCAGACGTTCTTCTTGGCGTCGAGATGATCGCGGCTCTGGTCGACGTAGCCCAGTCGGACCGTCTCGCCGACCTTGATCGCGCCGCCGTCGGGCTCTTCCTGCCCGGTGATCAGCTTGAATAGGGTCGACTTGCCGGCGCCATTCGGCCCGATCACGCCGACGATCCCGCCCGGCGGCAGGTTGAACGACAGGTCGTCGAACAGCAGCTTGTCGCCATAGGCCTTGGTCAGGCCCTGCGCCTCGATGACGTTGCCGCCAAGGCGCTCGGGCACCTGGATGACGATCTGGGCCTTGCCGATGCTGCGCTTTTCCGACGCTTCGACCAGGGCGTCGAACGCCTTGATACGCGCTTTCGACTTGGACTGCCGGGCCTTCGGGCTCTGTCGGATCCACTCGAGTTCCTGCGCGATCGCCTTCTGGCGGCCCTCGTCCTCGCGGCCTTCCTGCTCGATCCGCTTCGCCTTCTTGTCGAGGTAGGTCGAGTAGTTGCCCTCGTAGACGAAGTATTTTCCGCGATCGAGTTCGAGAATCCAGTTCACGACATTGTCGAGGAAGTAGCGATCGTGGGTGACGAGAATGACGTTGCCCGGATAGTCGACGAGATGCTTTTCGAGCCACTGGACGCTTTCGGCATCCAAGTGGTTGGTCGGTTCGTCGAGCAGCAGGATGTTCGGTTTCTGAAGCAGCAGCTTCGTCAGCGCGATGCGGCGCTTCTCACCGCCCGACAGATTGCCGACGCTGGCGTCACCCGGCGGACAGCGGAGCGCGTCCATCGCGATTTCAAGCTGGTTGTCGAGCGTCCAGCCGTCGACGGCGTCGATCTTTTCCTGAAGCTCGCCCATCTCCGAGCCCAGCGCGTCGAAGTCCGCATCTTCCTCGCACATCAGCGCGCTGATCTCGTTGAAGCGATCAACGAGGTCCGCGACCGGCTTCACGCCTTCGCGAACATTCTCCATGACGGTCTTGCTTTCGTCGAGCTGCGGTTCCTGCTCGAGATAGCCGACCGTGATGTTCTCGCCCGGCCAGGCTTCACCGGTGAATTCGGTGTCGCGACCGGCCATGATCTTCATCAGGGTCGACTTGCCGGTGCCGTTCGGGCCGACGATGCCGATCTTGGCGTCCGAATAGAATTGCAGGTTGATGCCGTTAAGCACCGGTTTGGGTGCGCCGGGGAAGGTCTTGCTCAGACCCTTCATCACGTAGCTGTACTGGGCGGCCATGGGGTCGCGGATCCTTTGGAATCGGTGGGAATTAGGTGCGCACTTAGGGGATGCGGCGCTCGAATTCCAGTGGCTCGCGACGCCTAGTCGCGGCCGGTCATCGCCTCCGCATTGGCAAACCGGTACTCCCGAAACCGCTCACGAAGCAGCCGCTTGCTGAGCTTGCCGGTTGCGGTGTGGGGAAGTTCGTCGACGAACTCGACCGCATCGGGCAGCCACCAGCGGGCGACCTGCCCCTCCAGATGCTCGCGGATCTTGACCTCGCACACTTCGGCGCCCGGGGACCGCACCACGACCAGCAGCGGGCGCTCGTCCCACTTGGGGTGCGGGATGCCGATCGCGGCGGCTTCGGCCACACCCGGACAGCCGACCGCGGCATTCTCGAGCTCGATCGAACTGATCCACTCACCGCCCGACTTGATGACGTCCTTCGACCGATCGGTAATCTGCATCGCTCCATCGGGATGGATCGCGGCGACGTCCCCCGTGTCGAACCAGCCGTCGGCATCGGTCGCGGATTCGTCGAACTTGAAATAGCGCTCGATCACCCAGGCGCCGCGGACGAGCAGATTGCCCGAAGTGACACCATCGCGTGGCAACTCCTGACCCTCGTCGTCGACGATCTTCAGTTCGATCCCGAACGGCACCCTGCCCTGTCGCGCGGTCCAGCCAAGCTGTTCCTCGTCGGTCATCTGGTCCCAGTTGCGCGGCGCCCCCGCGAGCGTCCCGATCGGCGAGGTTTCGGTCATCCCCCAAGCATGGCCGACGTGGATGCCGCGCTTGCGGAACCAGTCGATCATCGCACGCGGTGCTGCCGAGCCCCCGATCGTCACAGTCTTGAGCGGGCCAAGGTCGTCGCCGGTCGCCTCGATATGCGCGATCATCGTCATCCAGATCGTCGGCACGCCCGCCGAATGGGTGACGCCCTCCTCGCGAAACAATTTGACCATCTTGTCCGGGCGATAGTCCGCCGAAAGCACCAGCTCGCACCCCGTCAGCGGCGCCGCCCACGGCAGGCCCCAGGCATTGGCATGAAACATCGGCACGATCGGCAGGGCGGTCGAGTTTGTGCTGAGATCGAAGCAGTCGGGTGCGACCTCGGCCAGCGCGTGGAGCATCGTCGAGCGATGTTCGTAGAGGACACCCTTCGGATTGCCGGTCGTGCCGCTCGTGTAGCAAAGTCCGCACGGCTCGCGCTCGTCGCCCTCGACCCATCGATAGTCGCCGTCGTGCGGCGCGATCCAGTCGGTGAAAGCCTGGTCCCCCTGCCAATCCGCCGGAGGATCGAAACAGATGTAGGTGTCGATTGTCGTCCAACGCGGCTTCATCTTCTCGACGAGCGGCGCGAACATGTGATCGTAGAGGAGAACACGGTCCTCGGCATGGTTGGCGATGTAGTCGAGCTGGTCGTCGAACAGGCGCGGATTGATCGTGTGAAGCACCCCGCCCATCCCGATCGCCCCATACCAGGCCGTCAGGTGCCGATCGTGGTTCATCGCCAGCGTCGCGACGCGGTCGCCCCGGTGCAGGCCGACCGCCTCGAGCGCCTGCGCCATGCGGCGCGCATCATGCGCGATGCTTCGCCAATTGGTGCGCGTGACCGAACCATCGGCCCAGGCGGAGACAATTTCACCGTCGCCATGTTCACGCTCGGCATGATCGACCAGTCGCATCACGCGGAGCGGCCAATCCTGCATCGCACCCAATTTGATCACGCCACTTCCCCCGCCAACGATCCGTCCCGAGCAGGGACAGCTTCGCCTCAAGCGATGGGGGATTCAAGCGGTTTCGTGACGCCTAGAACGGCAGTTTGAAGCCCGGCGGCAGCGGCATTCCCGCGGTCATCGCCTTCATCTGCTCGCCTGCCGCCGCGTCGGCCTTGCCACGCGCGTCGTTGATGGCGGCCGCGATCAGATCCTCCAGCATTCCCTTTTCCTTGGGATCGATCAGGCTGTCGTCGATGTCGAGCCCAAGAATGCGGCCCTTCGCCGTGGCGCGCACCTTTACCAGCCCGCCGCCGGCAACGCCTTCGACCTCGACCTTTTCAAGATTGTCCTGGGCGCTTTGCAGCTGCTCCTGCGCGGCTTGCGCCATCTTCATGATTTCATCGAGGCTTGGCATGTCAGGCTTCCTTCTGGTCAATCGATTCGAGCGTCGCGTCGGGGAATGCGTCGAGCAGTGCCCGCACGTTCGGATCCTGCATGACGGCGGCCCGCGCCTGTTCCTCCGCCATGATCTCCTGCTGCTGCAGCGACGGTGCACCACCATCGTCCGCAAGCCGCACTTCCCACGGCATTCCCGTCGCTTCCTTCGCCGCCGTCGCAAGCAGGCGCGGGAACTCGGCGCCGAGCGGGCGAAGCGGCTTCAGAACGACTTCACCGGGCGCGTAGCTCACCAGTCCGACCATGTCGTGCAGTTGCAGCGCGAGCAGCTTGCCACCGCCTGCTTCGATCGCGGCGATGAAGGCGGCGAAATCGGCGGGTGCAGGATCAGCCTTAGCGGGCGGAGCGCCGGCCGATGCGGTCGTTGTGGCCGTCACCGCCCCGCCCCCCGAAAGCATCGCAGCCAGCGCGGAGGGATCGGGCATATCGAGGGCGTGGATCAGGCGTAGCAATGCCATCGTCGCCGCTTCCTGGGGGTCGGGCGCGACGCCGACGTCCTGAAGCCCCTTCAACAGCAATTGCCACAGCCGGTGAATATGACCCCAAGACAGGCGCGCCGCGACGTCCGCCGCTGCCTCTCTCTCCTCGACCGAGGCCAGCAGGTCGGCACTCCCGCCCGCCTTGGACCGCGTGACCGCGTGAAGCGATTCCATCAGGCCACGAAGTAGCGATGCCGGTTCGATCCCCAGCGCATGCGCTTCGTCCAGCTGCCCCAGCGTCGCCGCCGCGTCGCCGCTGAGCAACGTGTCGAGCAGTCGCCGGATCCGGCCGCGATCGGCGGCGCCGAGCATGTCGCGGACCTGCGCGGCCGTGACCTTGCCTTCCCCATGCGCGATCGCCTGGTCGAGGATGGACAGGCCGTCGCGCGCAGAGCCTTCGGCGGCGCGGGCGATGGCTTGAAGGGCCTCGGGCTCGACCTCGACCGACTCCGCTTCCGCCACGCGAGCGAAATGCTGCGCCAGGCTGTCGGCGGGGATGCGTCGTAAATCAAACCGCTGGCACCGCGACAGGACGGTCACGGGCACCTTGTTTACTTCGGTGGTGGCGAACAGGAACTTCACGTGCGCCGGCGGCTCCTCAAGCGTTTTCAGCAACGCATTGAAGGCGTTCTTCGACAGCATATGAACTTCGTCGATGATGTAGATTTTGTAGCGCGCCGACACCGCGGCGTAGCGCACCGCCTCGATGATCTCACGAACGTCGTCGACGCCGGTATGGCTCGCGGCGTCCATTTCGATGACGTCGATATGGCGGCCCTCAGCGATCGCCCGGCACGGTTCGCACACGCCGCACGGATTGATCGTCGGCCCCCCCTGCCCGTCCGGCCCGATGCAGTTAAGCGCCTTGGCGACCAGCCGCGCGGTCGAGGTCTTGCCGACCCCGCGAACCCCGGTCAGCAGGAACGCATGGGCAATGCGCCCTCGCTCAATCGCGTTGGCGAGCGTGGTCACCATCGCATCCTGCCCGATCAGTTCGGCAAAAGTCTGCGGCCGGTACTTCCGCGCAAGCACTCGATACGGCGATGCCTCGGCGGGTTTCTGGCTCACTTCGGGAAGTTCGAGCCCAAGGCCTGGCGATTCGTCGTCATTCATGTGCCGAGGTCTACTGTTCCGCCTCAACCGGCGCCAGTCGCGCGTCGCGGCGGCGGCTCGCCGCACTGATCAGGAGGGCGACAGTCGGCAAGGCGGCCGTGGCCACCCACACCCAATATCCGATTTGAAAATGATCAATGCGCCACTTGCCGTGATCGAGAGCGAAGGAAGCACCAGCGTAAGAGTGACTCGCCAGTGCCAATGGCAAGCTCAGGATGCCTATCCAAGCCAGCCGCCGCCTACCGAAGATGAGCGCGAAACTCGAAACGAGGATCGTGACGTTTGCCCACCACGAAAAATGTCCGAACCACCCGGCAGTCAGAAACCAAAGACCGGAGCGTGAAAATGGTGGGAAGCGCGGGTTGGGCTCAGTTGGTACAAGCCAAGCTGCCGGCAACAATAGCGACAACGTGAAGAGCAGTAGGCTCACGATCCCGATCCAACGCCACATCGCGTCGAGCTTACGCGGCGCGGCTCATCGTGATCAAGGCGGACTTGCAAAAGGTGGAAGCCGACGACCCGGCGCGAAATCGTTGTGGCTGCTTCCTTCCGGACCTGACCAGGTTGGCGACAACGCCGTCCGCCGACTTCCGAGCGCGCATATGGCCGCGCCACCGCGAAATCGCAAGTGGCCTAGCGGTCGAGGTTGTGTGCCGCGCCAGGGATGCGGACCGTGAGCGTACCCAAGTCGTCCGACAGCATGATCTGGCACGCCAAACGCGAAGTGCGGGTGACGTGCGCGGCGAGATCGAGGAGGTCGTCTTCCTCCTCGCTTGCTGGCGGCAACCGAGCGAAATCTTCGGCCGCAACAATGACATGGCAGGTCGAACAGGCCATCGCCCCTTCACATGATCCCTCGAGCGGCTGGCCATTCGCCTGCGCGAGATCGAGCAGATTACTTCCTGCTTCCGCCTCAACCTGCCGATCTTCCGATCCGTCCGGGCGGAGAAAGTGCACCTGTACCGTCATCCGTACACCCGCTGGCTTCGCGCGGCTTCTTCGATCGACCGACAGGCGGAGGTCAACTCCCCCTCGCCCGTGTATCGTCCGAAGCCCAGTCGAATGGAGCTTCGCGCCTCGCGATCGCTCAGGCCGAGCGCCCGAAGCACATGACTGGGACGGCCCGATCCCGAGGCGCACGCGCTTCCCAAGGAGAATGCGAGGTTGCGAAGATCGCTCATTAGTCGAGCGGCATCCAACCCCTCCCTCCGGATATTGAGATTGCCATGATAGCGGGGTTCGACGCTGCCATTGATCTGCCAGTCGGGCCCCAGCGCGTTGGCCGCAGCGACCCATAGCTTTTCGACATGGGAGGCGTCCCGGTCACGCCGGTCGACCGCGATGCCGGCTGCCTCGCCGAAGCCGACGCACAATCCCGGCGACAAGGTGCCCGACCGAAGGCCCATTTCCTGTCCGCCGCCATGAAGCAGCGGTCGAGGCTCGAATCCCTTGCGCATCCACAGGCCGCCGACCCCCTTGGGACCGTGCACCTTATGCGCCGACACGGCGATCAGGTCGGGTCCGACAGGAAGGTCCATCCGCCCGAAGCCCTGCACTGCGTCGCACAGCATCGTCGCGCCCACGGCGTGTGCCAGTTCGGCAAGCTCGGCCACGGGCTGCATCACGCCGATCTCGTTGTTCACCAGCATCGCCGCGACCAGCGCGGTACGACCGTCGATGGCGTGGCGGGCCTCATCGAGATCGACGAGGCCGTCCGCACCGACGGGCAGCCGAACCACCTGATAGCCCTTGCTCTCGAACCAGTCCGCGCAGTCGAGGACGGCGGCATGCTCGGTGGCGATCGTCACGATCTTTCGCCGCTCCGACCGCTCGAGCGTGCCGGCGATTGCCCAGTTCAGCGCCTCGGTCGCGCCGCTGGTGAAGGCGAAGCGGCCCTCGTCGAGCGCGGCCGCCGACAGAATCTTGTCGCGCGCCACTTCAATCGCTGCTGCCGCCTCCCGCCCCCACGTCGACGGACTGTGTGGATTGGCGAATTTTTCCTCGATCCACGGGCGCATTGCCGCCGCAACCTCGGGCGCGACCGGCGTCGTTGCCTGATAATCGAGATAGATCACGCCGCCTGCGCGCGACGCTCGGCAATGCGACGCCACTGAGCCAGAAATGCATCGACCTCGGCCTCGCTGGTATCGGGACCGAAGCTGACTCGGAGGAAGCTGGAGGCGATGTCGGCGGTGACATTCATCGCCGACAGGACGTGACTGGCCTGCATCTTGCCAGACGAGCAGGCACTTCCCGCCGAGACCGCGATCCCCGCCATGTCGAACTGGACCAACAAGGCGGCGCTCGACATGCCCGGCATCGCGACCGATCCGATCGTCGGCAAGCGCGGGCTTTTGCGAGCAATCACGACCCCGCCCGCCGCTTCGACGCCGTCGTCTAGTCGATTGCGAAGTGCCGTAAGTCTAGCCATCTCATAGGGTCGTGCGGACAGTGCCGCGGCAAATCCTAGTGCGCCGGGAACGTCCTGCGTCCCGCGCCGATAGCCCTTCTCCTGACCACCGACAGGCGACAGCATGCTCAAATCTCGCACGAGCAGTGCTCCGATGCCCGGCGGGCCGCCAAGCTTGTGCGCCGAAAGCGCAATGAAGTCGGCATCGGGAAGCGGAGTCTTACCGGCACTTTGCGCGCAATCCGCGAGGAGCAGCGATCCCCCCTCGCGGATCATTGGCGCAAGCCGGTCGAGCGGCTGCAGGACGCCCGTCTCGTTGTTGACGCCCTGGATGGCGATAAGGGCGGGCCCTTCATCAAGCACTGCCTGCAGCGCAATTTCGTCGATCAAGCCGTCGGAACCCACGGGTATGACGGTCGACGCCCCGCCCATCGCATGCGGGACGATGGCATGCTCGCTGACCATGTGCGCCCGGCGCGTCAGCGCAGCACGGCTTGCGACCATCTCCACAGCTTCGCTCGCGCCACTGGTGACAATGACGTCATGGCGCCAGCCGAGTTCGGTGGCGAGCGTCGTTCGCGCCTCTTCCAGCAACGCGCGGGCTTTCCGCCCCTCGGCATGCGGTGAGCTTGGATTTGCCCAATGGTCGAACCCGCGCGCCATCGCCTCACGCGCTTGCGGGAGCACCGCCGTCGTCGCGGCATGATCCAGAAAAATACGTTCATGAGACACGAAGCGAACCTGCCGTTGCCAGAGCTTGACCCGGCCCTATATAGGACCCGCCGTCGCGGTGCACCCATTCGCGATCGGACTTTTTCACTCATCGATCCCAAGTGAGCGCCCATGCCCGAAGTGATTTTCCCCGGACCCGAAGGTCGCCTCGAAGGACGTTTCAGCCCGGGACCGCGCCCACGCGCGCCCGTCGCGATGATCCTGCACAGCCATCCTCAGGCCGGCGGGACGATGAACAACAAGCTCGTCCAGCTGCTCTACAAGGATTTCGTTCGCCGCGGCTTTGCCGTTCTCCGCTTCAATTTCCGCGGCGTTGGCAAGAGCCAGGGTACATTCGATAACGGCATTGGCGAGCTGTCCGACGCTGCCAGCGCGCTCGACTGGGTCCAGCAGATCCACCCCGAAGCCGAACAGACCTGGGTTGCCGGCGTGAGCTTCGGCGCGTGGATCGGCATGCAGTTGCTGATGCGCCGCCCCGAAATTCGAGGTTTCATCTCGATCGCCCCGCCGGCGAACATGTACGATTTCAGCTTCCTGGCCCCCTGCCCGGCCAGCGGAATCATCATCCAGGGTGAGGCCGATGAGGTCGTCACCCCGATCGCGGTCCAGAAGCTGGTCGATAAGCTTCGGACCCAGCGCCACATCACGATTGCGCACGACACGATCCCCGGCGCGAACCATTTCTTCGCGAACGAGCTCGATCTGCTGATGGGCAGCGTCGACAAATATCTCGATTATCGCCTCGACCCGAGCTGCCCGATCCGCTGATCGGGGCCTCGTCAGAGGGTCAGGATCAGCACGTTGCCGATGAACACCAGCCCGCAGACGATCATCAGGATGCCGCGCTTGCGCGTGTCGGGGCGAATGGCCTGACGAAACCCGAAGATCAGCAAAAGCGCCGCAGCGATAACCGTGAGCGACAGGGCGCCCGCTGCAATCCCGCTCATCGACTTTCACTCCTCCTTAACCCTCATCGGCCATGGTTCGCGCCATGCCCGATGTCCAGCATCAACAAGCGCGCCTAGACGACGCATTCGAGCGGATCGAAGAAACGATCCTGCCGTGCATCGCGATGATGCTCGACACCCTGCTTGACGCATCGGCCAACCTTGCGGCCATCGACCCCAAGGCCCTCGCCGCGGAATTGCAGATTCTCGCCGCCGAGCTCGAAGAGCTGACCCGCGCCGTCGAACGAAATTCGCCGGTCTGTGTAGAGCCAGGTGAATATCGCGTCGCGACCGCCTAGGCGATCAGCTTTTCATGCAGCGCTGGATCGATATTCCCGCCTGACACGATCGCCACCGTATCCTCCGCGAACTCCACCTTGCCGCTGAGGATCGCCGCGATCGCTACCGACCCGCCTGGCTCGGCGATCAGGCGGTGCTCGTCCCAAAGCCATTTCACTGCCGCGACAACGTCCGCTTCGCTGACGGCCAAGGCCTTAGCGTTCCGCCCTTGGAGGATGTCGAAGGTAATAGGCGACACGCGCGGCGTCTGCAGCGCGTCGCACAAGGTTGCCGGCGCACCGGCTTCGACCGGGACGATCTCCCCGAGGGCAATGGAGCGCCGCATATCGTCCCACCCATCGGGCTCGACGATCACGATCTCGCTGTCCGGGCATGCCACGGCGATCCCCGCCGCGAGTCCGCCGCCGCCGCACGGTATGACGATCCGACGCGGCGTCCGCCCCAACTGCGCGGAAAGCTCGACGCCCACCGTGCCCTGGCCGGCGACGATGTGCGGATCGTCGAAGCTTGGCACCACGATTGCTCCCGACTTTCCCGCGAGTGCAGCCGCAATGGCTTCGCGACTTTCGGTCCGCCGGTCGTAAAAGACGACCTCCGCGCCCTGGGCCTTGGTGCCTTCCACCTTCAACGTTGGCGCATCGGACGGCATGACGATGATCGCGTTGATCCCAAGCCGCCGTGCGGCGATTGCCACGCCCTGCGCATGATTGCCCGACGAAAAGGCGACGACCCCGCGTGACCGCTCTTCCGCCGACAGGAGGAGCAGGCGATTGGTCGCTCCGCGAAGCTTGAACGCCCCACCGGTCTGCCGATTCTCGCATTTGAGCCACAGCTTGTGACCTCGAATCCTCGCCTCAATCAGCGGGGTTTCTTCGATCGACCCGACAATGCGAGCCGACGCCGCCAGAACGTCGTTGCGATCGATCTTCGACAATGCTGCCAAGTCATTCTTCTTTCTTCGTTTTCGTCCAACCGTTGCTGGGTGAGGATCGACCGCATCGCGTGCCGAAGCGATCGGGGCAATTCTTCTTTACACTGGGGTCCACCGACCATATATCGCGCTTCCGCTGCCCCATGGGACTTCCAACCGCAAGGCAGCTTTTCTCGAACTACCCGTTGGAGGTCCCTTGAATTGCACAAGCATCATCGCGCGCTGGGGCTAGCGAAAGCCCCTTTCGTCAGCTCTGCTGCCGACATCGCCACGAGCCGCCCGGTCCAGCCGGTCACGCTGCTTCGTCCACACGCCGCCCGTCGCGCGGCGCGTTTCTTCGTGGAAAAGTTTGCGGGCAAGTCGCTGTATGCGGTCAAAGCCAATCCCTCGCCCGATCTTCTGCGGGTGCTGTGGGATGCCGGCATTACCCATTACGATGTCGCCTCGCTCGGCGAAGTGCGCCTGGTCGCGGAAACGCTTCCGGAAGCAACCCTGTGCTTCATGCACCCGGTCAAGGCTGAGGAAGCGATCGCCGAGGCTTACTTCACGCATGGCGTGAAGACGTTCAGCCTCGACACGATGGAAGAGCTCGACAAGATCATGCGCGCCACGCGCGGCGCCAGCGATCTCAGCCTTCTCGTTCGTATTCGTGTTAGCTCCGAGCATAGTAAGCTTAGCCTTGCTTCGAAGTTCGGTGCGGACCCGTCGGAACTGACGCGCCTGCTCTTCGCGGCCCGCCAGGCTGCCGACGCGCTCGGAATCTGCTTCCATGTCGGCAGCCAGGCGATGAGCCCGGCCGCCTACGCCGAAGCGCTGGGCAAGGTCCGCGACGCGATCGTCGGTGCGGCCGTCACGGTCGACATCGTCGATGTCGGCGGCGGATTCCCCAGCTGGTACCCCGGCATGGAGCCGCCTGCGCTCGAGAATTATTTCGAGGTCATTTCGAACGCCTACGAAGCGTTGCCGATCAGCTATTCGGCCGAACTGTGGTGCGAGCCGGGCCGTGCGCTGTGCGCCGAATATGCCAGCGTCCTTGTCCGCGTCGAGAAGCGCCGCGATGCCGAGCTGTACATCAACGACGGCGCTTATGGCGCGCTGTTCGATGCGGCGCATATCGGCTGGCGTTACCCCGTTCGTCTGATCCGTGACGTCGAAAGCGACACGCGCGACATGCCGTTCAGCTTCTACGGCCCGACCTGCGATGACTTGGATCACATGGCAGGCCCGTTCGAGCTGCCCGCCGACGTTCGCGCCGGCGACTATATCGAGGTCGGGATGCTCGGCGCCTACGGTTGCGCGATGCGCACCGGATTCAACGGCTTCGGAGTCGAGGAACGGGTCGTCGTCACCGACGAGCCGATGGCTAGCCTCTATGCCGAGACGGAACGCGAGCAGCGCTCGAACGTCGTTCAACTGTAGCTTGATCCGCGCCGGCCTTCCCGGCGCCCCGTAACACATTGACCAGTTCCCCGGCTCCGGCCGGGGGACCCTTGCGCATTATGGAGCCAAGAATGACCACCGAAACGCTCAACAAGGTCCAGGACGAGAGCCAGATCAACGACACCCGCAAGGCGGAATTGCTGTCGTCGACGGTCGAGCACATCGACATTACCAGCTTCGACGCGCGCCCGATCGTCGAGGCGATGGGCAAGATGAGCTTCACCAGCCGCGACACCGCGCGTGCTGCCGACCTCTACAACCAAATGCTGTCGGACCCGAACTGCTCGGTCATCCTCGTCATCGCCGGCTCGACCTCTGCGGGCGGCTGCATGGATCTCTACGCGGAGCTGGTGCGATCCAACATGGTCGACGCGATCGTCGCCACCGGCGCGACCATCGTCGACATGGATTTCTTCGAAGCGCTTGGCCACAAGCATTATCAAGCGCTTGAAATCCCTGACGACGACACGCTGCGCTCGCTCTATATCGACCGCATCTACGACACTTACATCGACGAGATCGCACTCCAGGATTGCGACTTCACGGTCGGCAAGATCGCCGACTCGCTCGAACCGCGCCCCTACTCGAGCCGCGCCTTCATCAAGGAAATGGGCAAGTGGCTGGTCGAGCACGGCAAGAAGGACAACAGCCTCGTCAAGCTCGCCTACGAGCATGACGTGCCGATCTTCTGCCCGGCGTTCACCGACAGTTCGGCGGGCTTCGGCCTCGTCAAGCATCAGGTCGATGCAATGAAGCGCGGCGGCCATTACATGACGATGGACAGCATCGCCGACTTCCGCGAACTGACCGACATCAAGATCAAGGCGGGCACCACCGGCCTGCTCATGATCGGCGGCGGCGTGCCGAAGAACTTCGCGCAGGACACCGTCGTTTGCGCCGAAATCCTCGGCCACGAGGATGTCGAGGTTCACAAATATGCCGTGCAGATCACCGTCGCCGACGTCCGTGACGGCGCCTGCTCCTCATCGACACTTCAGGAAGCGGCGAGCTGGGGGAAGGTCAGCACCGCGCTCGAGCAGATGGTCTATGCCGAGGCGACCTCGGTCCTGCCGCTGATCGCCAGCGACGCATGGCACCGCGGCGCGTGGAAGAACCGCGCCAAGCGCTCGTTCGCCAAGCTGTTCGACTAATCCCTTCCCGCTGGCCGATTGCCAGCACCGAACGATTGATGCACCCTCCTCCTTCATTGGGGGAGGGTGTTTTCATGGCTAATCCGTTGCTCGGACCGGTCGTCGCGCTGGTGGCGTGGACGCTGGTAATGCTGGTGTGGCTCGCCGCGGTTCGTGGCAAGGCCGTGCGCAAGGCGCGGATCAACATCATGGCGAGCAAGGGCGGGCGCGGCCAGAACCTCGAAGGCGTGCTCCCCGACGAGGCCAATTGGCCCGCCCACAATTACGCCCACCTGATGGAGCAGCCGACGCTGTTCTACGCGATCGTCCTCACGCTCGTGGCGATGGGCGACACCATCGCCATCAACCTGTGGCTGGCGTGGGGCTATGTCGGACTGCGGGTGCTGCACAGCATCGTCCAGACGACGATCAACCGCGTCGCGATCCGTTTTCCAATCTTCGCATTGTCGACATTATGCCTCGTCGGCCTGACCGTCCACGCCGGCGCCAGGCTGCTTCACGGCTAGCGCGTGAAGGCTGCGGCCAACTCCACATGCGTCGACCAGCGGAACTGGCCGACCGGCCGAACCCACGCAAGGCGATAGCCGCCCTCGACCAGCTTCTCGGCATCGCGCGCGAACGTGGCGGGATTGCAGCTGACGTAGGCGATGCGCGGCACGCTCGATTCCGCAAGCCGCGCGATCTGTTCGAACGCGCCTGACCTCGGCGGATCGAGGACGACGGCGTCGAAGTCGGCGAGTTCATCGGCCTCATACGGGCGCCGATACAGATCGCGATGCTCCGCCTTCACCCGCGGCGCCGCGGCCTTGAGCGCGAGGATCGGATCGCGTGCCGCCTCGGCTGCCATTACCTCACCCGGCATCGCCAGCGCGAACGTGCCAAGGCCTGCGAACAGGTCGGCGGTCCGAGCCGCGCCCGCGGTCGCCTCGAGCACCGCCTCGACCAGTGCGCGCTCGCCGTCCTCGGTCGCCTGCAGGAATGCCCCGGTCGGAAGCGCGACGCGCGTTCCCGACAGGCTTACCGACGTCGGCTTCGGCTCGTAGCGCGTCTCCGGGCCATATCCCTCGTCCACCGACAGCCGGGCGAGGCCATGCGTCTTGGCGAATTCGGTCAGCCCTTCGATTGCGGCAAGACCGACGATCTGCACGCCCTTCAGCGACAGGTCGACGCCGTCCTGCGTCAGCGACATCTGGATCTCGCCCGACCGCTTCGCCGGAAGGATCGTTTTGAACAGACGACGCAAAGGCTCGACGAGTGCGAACAGTTCGGGCCGAAGCACATGGCATTCGCGCAGGTCGACGACACGATTGCTGCCCGCTTCGTTGAATCCGATCGCGATCCCCTTCCCCAGTGACAGCGCCCGCAGTGTCGCGCGCCGGCGGCTCCGCGGCGGCGACAGGTGCGGCTCGCGCACCTCGGTTTCGATGCCATGCTGGGCAAGCGCCCCGACCACCCGGCTGCGGCAATAATCGGCGTAGGCGGCGTCGGTCAGGTGTTGAAGCTGGCATCCGCCGCAGATTGGGAAGTGACGGCATGGCGGCACCTGATGCCCTGGCCCTTGCTGCAGCGTGCCATCGTCGAGCACCACGTCCCCGGGAACGCCGAACGCGACATGCTTGCCCGCCGCCGTCACGCCGTCACCGCGCGCGGCGATGCGAATCACCGGGTCGCTCATGGCACCGCCAAAGGGATTGCGGCGGCAAGATCGTCCGCGATCATTCCTGGCCCGGCCGCCTCTGCAGCGCGTCCGTGAATCCAGACGGCGGCACAAGCCGCTTCGAAGCTGGGCAATCCCCGCGCGCGCATCGCGGCGACGATGCCGGCCAGCACGTCGCCGGTTCCGGCGGTCGCCAGCCATGCCGGCGCCGGCGGTGCGAATCCAACCCGGCCATCGGGCGAAGCCACCAAGGTGTCCGCGCCCTTATAGATCACCACCGATTTGCTCGCCTCGGCTGCTGCGGTGGCGCGGTCGGCCTTGCTGCCGGGCAGATCGCCGAACAGCTTGACGAATTCGCCCTCGTGCGGGGTCAGGATGGCGTCATGACCGTGCAGCCGCTTGGGCTCGCCGACATGCCCTATCGCGTCGGCGTCGATCACCACCGGGCGCGGCGCGGTGAGCGCGAGGGTCAACACCTGCGGGACATTGCCAAGCCCCGGCCCGACGAGGATGCAGCCCACGCGCGGATCATTGACGACGGCAGTATCGGTCTGAACGACCGCGGCGGGAAGATGGTCGATCCCGCGCGAGGTGCTGACCCGGACATAGCCCGCCCCTGCCCGCGCCGCGGCAGTCGCAGACAGCGCGATCGCGCCGGGCATCGTCCCGGCAAGGCAGTGCACCAGCCCGCGGTCGAACTTATGACCCGCCGGATCGAGCGGCGGGATCGAAGGCGCCTCGATCTCATGCCAGTCACGCGCGGCGTCGATGCCGATGTCGGCAAGCACGACCCGTCCCATGCTCGCCATGGCCGGCATCAAACGGTGAGCCGGCTTCAGCGCACCGAACGCGACGGTCAGGTCGATGCGCGGAACCGGTGAGAGCATGGCCCCATCGTCGCTCGACACCCCGCTGGGCAAGTCGGCAGCGACGACAAGCGCGGCTTTTTCTCCGAGTTCGATAAAGCGTTCGACCAGCGAGGCTTCCAAGCCGCGCGTCAGTCCCGTGCCAAACAGGCAATCGACGAGGATTGCGGCACCGCTCGTCTTGTCGATGCTTTCGACCGCACCCGGCCATCCCTGCCTCGCTGCCCGTCCTGCATCCGTCGACGGCTCCGCGCTCGCTGCCACGCGGACCGGCCAACCCGTTTCTTTCAGCAGGCGCGCTGCGACATAGCCGTCACCGCCGTTATTCCCGGGGCCGCAAAGCACCAACGTGTCGCCGGGCGCCGTATAGCGGCGGATGGCTTCGGCCAGTGCGGCGCCCGCGCGCTCCATCAGCATTTGTTCGGACGTTCCGCCGGCGATGGTCGCGGCTTCGGCGGCGCGCATCGCGGCGGCGGTCAGGATCGGTCTGCTCATGCCGCGCCCTAGCGCAGGTTGGTCGCCAGATGCCACCAGTTCGACGGGCATGCAGCGGAGGCGGCATCCCGCGTTGGCTCGTCATCGAATAACGCGAAGCAGGTCGCGCCGCTGCCCGACATTCGGGCCAGCGTCACACCGTCCTGCACTCCCATCCAGTCGAGGATGTCCCCGATCGCGGGCACGATCTCGCTCGCCGGCGGTTCGAGGTCGTTGCGGCCGGCGATCCAGTCATCGAGCGGTCCGACATCGGTCCCGTCCCAACCCGCGAAGACTGCCGCCGTGGACAGCGCCTCGAGTGGGTTGACCAGCAGGATCGGCGTTCCAGCGATGCGTGGATCGTCGACCAGTTGCAGGCGATCCCCCGCTCCTTCGCCCCGCGCGGTCATGCTCAACAGGCAGGCCGGCACGTCGGCCCCCAGTTTGGGCGCGACCGTCGAGGCGTGAGCCGGGTCGATCCGCCACAAGGCGGTGAGCGCGCGCAGGGCGGCCGCGGCGTCGGCCGATCCCCCGCCGATCCCCGACGCGACCGGCAAATTCTTGGTCAGTCGAAGCTCCGCGCCCGCCGTCGATCCCGCAGCGTCCCGAAGCATCTCGCCCGCCCTGAGGACCAGATTGTCGCCATCGGTCGAGAGTCCGCCGGCAAAGGGCCCGTCGATTGTGAGCGACAGCGACGACGCTTCCGTCGCCTCGACCCGGTCGCCGTCGGTGCAGAAAGCGAAGATCGTCTCCAGCGCATGGCGACCGTCCGCCATCCGCCCGCGCACATGCAGTGCCAGATTGACCTTCGCCGGTGCCGGTTCGCGCACAGGGACGATATCTTCGCTCACGGCGCCGCCGTGGCGCGATCCAGGCCCGAAGCGATTTTCTGGCGAAGTCGCGCCTTGGCCTTATCCTCGGACACCAGCAGCGCCGCCTCCCAGGAGAAGCGCGCCTCGATCCGGCGGCCCGACGCGAACAGGGCATCGCCCAGATGCTCGTGGATTTCACCCTGCGTCGGATCGCCCGCCGCCGCCCGGGTCAGCGTCTCGACCGCTTCCGGCAGTCGCCCGCGCTTGTAGAGCGCCCAGCCAAGCGAGTCCGTGATCGACGCGTCGTTCGGACGAAGCGCGCTCGCCTTGCGGATCATCGCCTCGGCAGCGTCGAGGTCCTCGCCGCGCTCAAGCTTCCCATAGCCGAGGAAGTTGAGCAGCACGGCATTGTCGGGCTCGATCCGCATTGCCGTTTCCAGCGCCGCTTTGGCCTCGGACCAATTCCCCGCTTGCTCGAGGCTGGCGGCGCGAAGCAGATGAAGCGTCCACAGGTCGTCGCTTTGCCCTTCTGCCCCGCTACGCTGGATCGCCTGCGCATACGCGCTCGCCGCCTCGGAATGACGCTCCATTTCGCCAAGCACATTACCCAGCCGGCGATAATCGGCGGATGTCGCTTGCTTCGACTGGGCGGCAGCATGGGCGCGGCGAAGCGCTTCGTCCCGGCGCTTCGTGTCGCTCAGCAATTTGGCTTCAAGGTCGAGCGCGTCGCCCGCCAGCAGGGCATCGGCTGGGATCGTCCAAAGCGCGCCCAAGGCGTCGTCGGGCCGGGAATCGCCGTCGAGAAGCAAGGCGAGCAGCAGTGTCGGTTCGTAATTGTCGGGGCTGGCGTGGCGAGCGACCTGAACGAGCGCGATCGGAAGCGACTTGCTTTCGTCGCGGCTGATATCGACGGCCAGTGCGACCAGCAATTCGGCAAACCCCTTCGACGGGGTATCGATCGCGGCATTCAACGGACGTCGCGCGATCAGTCGGTTTCGGGCTGCGATAAGCGTGGCATCGCTCCCAGCCAGCATCGCTTGCGCCTGCTCGACGCGCTTGGCGCGGATCAGCGCGTCGGCATAGGCGACCCGCAGGCGCGAACTGCGACCCCCGCCCCGTGCCACGACCTTCTGCGCGATCGGCAACGCCTCGTCGGGACGACGGAGCGCGAACAGCATGGCCGCGCGATGTTCGTCGGCGATCGATCCCAGCGGCCCCTGTACGCCTTGCGTGGCCAAGGCGGTCACCCCGTCCATACGCCCTCGCGCGGTATGATCCCACGCTCGAAGCAACGGGCCGAACAGGTCGGTCTCCGTCGACGTGTCGCCGCGCTCCATCGTCGTGATCGCCTCGCCGGTCTTGCCGCGGCGAAGCGCGTCGGCGGTCAGCAGGAGTCGGGCGTCGAGCGGCAACTGCTTCGGATCGATTTTTCGCGCCAGGTCGAGGGCAAGCCCGTTCTGTCCCGACTGGATCGCGGCCGAGATGGCACGGCGCGCGATCGTGGAGTCCGATGGGTTGGCGGCAGCGAGCGCCGCGAACAGGCGCGCCGATCGTGCCTCGTCGCCGTTCATCTCCGCCGCCCGCGCCTCGACGTAGGTCGATAGCGGCGTCGCGCTCACGGACGACGCGGCGCCGATCAGCAGGGCGACGAGCAACGGGCGCTTACATATTGGGATAATTGGGTCCTCCGCCGCCCTCGGGCACGACCCAGTTGATGTTTTGGGTCGGGTCCTTGATGTCGCACGTCTTGCAGTGAACGCAATTCTGCGCGTTGATCTGAAGCTTGGGTGAACCGGCTTCCTCAACGATCTCGTAGACGCCAGCCGGGCAGTAGCGCTGCTCGGGGCTGTCGTAGAGCGCGAGGTTCACCCGGATCGGGACTTCCGGATCCTTCAGCGTCAGATGGATCGGCTGGTCTTCCTCATGATTGGTGTTCGACAGGAACACCGACGACAGGCGGTCGAAGGTCAGCTTCCCGTCGGGTTTGGGATAGGCGATCGGATGGAAATGCTCCTTGCGCCCGATCTGCTTGTGGTCGGCATGATGCTTGAGCGTCCATGGCGTGCGGATCTTCAATGTGTTTAACCACATGTCGAAGCCGGCGAAGACCGTTCCGATCGTCCCGCCCCACCGCGCGACCGCCGGCTGCGCGTTGCGAACCGTCTTCAATTCCTCGGCGATCCAGCTCGACCGCACGGCAGGCTCATAGGCCGTCAATTCGTCGTGGCGACGGTCGGCCTTGACCGCATCATAGGCCGCCTCGGCGGCCAGCATTGCCGACTTCATCGCGGTGTGGCTGCCCTTGATCCGGGGCACGTTAACAAAACCCGCCGCGCAACCGACCAGCGCGCCGCCCGGGAACGCCAGCTTGGGAATGGCCTGCCACCCGCCTTCGTTGATCGCGCGGCTGCCATAGGCGATGCGTTTGCCGCCCTCGATCTCGGCGCGGATCGCGGGATGGGTCTTCCACCTCTGAAATTCCTCGAACGGGGACAAATAGGGATTCTTGTAGTCGAGCGCGACGACGAACCCCAACGCGACCTGGCCATTGTCCTGGTGATAGAGAAAGCTCCCGCCCCACGCGTCGTCGAGCGGCCAGCCTTGCGTGTGGATCACGCGTCCGGGCCGATGCTTGTCGGCAGGAACGTCCCACAACTCCTTGATCCCGATGCCATAAACCTGCGGTCCGCTATCCTTTCGCAGGTCGAAGATGCGGGTAAGTTCCTTGGTCAGATGGCCGCGCGCGCCCTCGGCGAAAAAGGTATAGCGCGCGTGCAATTCCATACCCGGCTGGTAATCGGCTCGGTGCGTGCCGTCGCGAGCGACGCCCATGTCCCCGGTCGCCACGCCGCGGACGCTGCCGTCGTCGTTGAACAGGATTTCGGCGGCGGCGAACCCTGGGAAAATCTCGACGCCAAGCTCCTCGGCCTGCCCCGCAAGCCAGCGCGTCAGATTGCCCAGGCTCGCGCTATAGGTGCCCTTGTTGTGCATAAACGGCGGCATCAGGAACGCGGGCAGCGAATATTTGCCGTTCTTCGTCAGCACCCAGTGTAGATTCTCGGTTACCGGGACCGTCAACGGACTGCCTTTCTCCTGCCAGTCGGGAATGAGTTCGGTCAGGGCGCGCGGGTCGATCACCGCGCCGGACAGAATATGCGCCCCGACCTCGCTGCCCTTTTCGAGCACGCAGACGGACAATTCGCGGTCCTCGGCAGCTGCCAGCTGCTTCAGGCGGATTGCGGCCGACAGGCCCGCGACCCCGGCGCCGACGACGACGACGTCATATTCCATCGATTCCCGGTCGCTCATGCGCTTCTCACTTTCGTCCCCTGTAGCGGCCGGTTCGTCGCGCCTCTCGTCACGCGCGCCGATATTCCGACGGTACAGCCCTGCCAATTCCTTGACCGCGCCGTCAACCTTGGTGGAAGGTGGCGGCATGGGCGCGGAAACGAATATCCTCAATCGGGCGGCAATCGACAGCTTGCTCGATTGGTGGGCCGAAGCCGGCGTCGATGTCGCCGTCGGTGAGCAGCCGCGCGCATGGCTTCGTGGCGATCCAGCCGCCGCCGTTGCTGAAACGGTTGCGATCAAGGTCGATAAGCCCGCCGATTTCGCTTCCTTCCGGGCATGGTTGGACAGCGCCCCCGGTCTCCCCCTTGATCAGGCCGGCGCGGTCCGCGTTGCCCCGCGCGGCACGGAATCCGCGCCGGTGATGCTCTTGTCGGACCTTCCCGATGGTGACGACGCGTCCGACCGCCGCCCGATCGGTGGGGACGCTTTTGAGCTGGTAACGAAGATGCTCGCCGCGATCGGCGTCGATGCCGAGGATGCTTATCACGCCAATCTGGCCTGCTTTCACGCCCCCGGCGCCCGCATTGGCCGCGACGAACTCGATGCGTGCGGCATGATCGCCCGTGACCATATTCGCCATGCCAAGCCGCAGCGCCTGATCCTGATGGGTGATGCCCCGACGCGCGCCCTTCTCGGCGAGCCGCTCGCACGGGCGCGCGGCCGAATTCACAAGGTGGAGGGAGTGCGAACGATCGCTACCTTCCACCCGCGCTGGCTGCTTCAGCGCCCCTCCGACAAGGCGCTGGCCTGGCGCGACCTCCTGTTATTGATGAGCGAGAGCGACCGATGAAGTTTGCGTGTTTCCTTCTGGCGTCGACCTTGCTCGCCGGTCCGGCCTTCGCGCAGGAAATCGATGACCCGCTGGCGCCGCTCGATCCGGCGCCGACGCAGCCGGTGCCCACGCCTACCCCATCGATCACCCTCCCCGCTCCGATCCTGCCAGTCGCTCCGCCAGTGATCGTCCGTCCCGTTCCCAAGGATTGGCGAGGAGTCTTCTCCGCGATCGATTCGGCGGATTGGGAAGGCGCACGGCTCGGCATCGCCGCCCTTCCCGCGCACCCGCTCAAACCGCTCGCCCTCGCCGAGCTTTACACCGCGCGCGGGTCGCCCGCGGTCGACGCGCCGTCGGTCCTTTCCCTGATCGCGCAGGCGCCCGAACTCCCTCAGGCCGAGCAGCTCGCCCGGCTCGCGCAGACCCGCGGCGCGATCGAACTTCCGCCCTACTTCACCGCGCGGCGCACGATCAGCCTCGGCAGCGCGCCACGGCGGGGGCGCACGCGTCCCGTCGCCGGCGAACCCCTCGCCGACCATCTTCGCCTCGCGCTCGAACCCTACGTAAAGGTCGACGACGGCACCGGCGCCGAACAACTAATGCTCCAGTCTTTCAGCAGCCTCTCGCTCGAGGCGCGCGCCGAGGCCGCGCATCGCGTCGCCTGGATGTACTTCATCGGCGGCCGCGATGCCGACGCCCGCCGCGTGGCCGACTATGGTCGTCAGGGCGCGACCGGTGAGTGGAGCGCGCAGGCCGCGTGGGTCTCGGGGCTGGCGTCATGGCGTCTGAACGATTGCAACGCCGCGCTCATCTCGTTCCGCGAGTCCGGGCGCCTGGCCCGCGAGATGGAAACGCAGGCCGGCGCTCATTATTGGGCCGCCCGCGCGGCGCAGGCTTGCCGCCGACCGCGCGAGGTCGCTCCACTCCTCAAGGCCGCGGCCCGCTCACAGGAAAGCTTCTACGGCCTGATGGCGCGCGAGACGCTGGGGCTCGACGGGCGCCTGCCCAAGCCAGCCGAGGTGCGCGACCTTCCCCGCGTCGAGGCGCTGCCCAACATCGTCCGCGCTCGCGAATTGATTGCGCTGGGTCGGCGCGCTCAAGCCGAGGAACTGCTCCGGCACCAAGCCAAGATCGGAAGCCCATCGGATCACCGCGCGCTGATCCGCATCGCCGACCGAATGGACCTTGCCGGCGCGCAGTTCTGGCTTGCGCATTTTGGCCAGCCGGGCGCTTCATCCGATCCGGCCGACCGCTACCCCGCCCCCAATTGGACGCCCTACAACGGCTGGCGGGTCGAGCCGGCGCTTGCCTATGCCCACATCATCCAGGAATCGACGTTCCGCAGCGAAGCTGTGAGCCCTGCGGGAGCGGTCGGCCTGATGCAGGTTCGCCCCGGCACCGCGGGCGACACGGCGCGCCAGCGCGGCACGTCGATCAGCGTGGCGGGACTGAAGGATCCCCTCGCCAACATCGATTACGGCCAAGCCTTCATCGAACTCCTCCGCCGCCACGGCGCCACGCAGGGGCAACTCCCCAAGATCATAGCCGCCTACAACGCCGGCCCCGTGCCGGTGTCGCGCTGGGCTTATTACGACCGCGGCGATCCGCTGCTGTGGATGGAGAGCATTCCCTATTGGGAGACCCGTTTCTACGTGCCAACGATCCTCCGCAATATGTGGGTGATCCAAGGGTTGGCTGGCACGCAGACGCCAACGCTGACCTCGCTTGCCCAACATAAATGGCCAGCTTTTCCCGCGAAGTCCCGCTGACGGTTCTTGCTTTGTTCTAGTGGCCGGCGCATCATGAGGTTATGCCGGTCGAATCGATCAACGGACGCGGCGCATCGCGCAATCCGACCCCCACCCGTTTCAACGTGGCGGAGCGGGTCGTCGATGGCGACTGGCTCGACAGCGTCGAGCAACTCGACGGCATCGTGCCGCGTCGGACGACGGTGACGATCGAAAAACCCAAATCGATCCTCACGCGCAATTCCTCGCCCGACATCGGCTTCGACCGCTCGATCAACCCGTATCGCGGGTGCGAGCATGGCTGCATTTACTGCTTCGCTCGGCCGACCCACGCCTATCACGATTTGTCGCCCGGCGTGGATTTCGAAAGCCGGCTGTTCGTCAAACCCGAAGCGGCCAAGCTGCTTCATGCCGCGCTCTCGCGCCCGGGCTACGAGGTCGCGCCGATCGCGCTCGGCACCAATACCGACCCCTATCAGCCGATCGAGGACGAGTGGCGGGTCACGCGGTCGGTGCTTGAATTGCTGCTGGAGACGAAGCACCCGTTCACGATCACCACCAAGTCCGACCGCCTCCTTCGCGACCTCGATATTATCGCACCCGCCGCGAGGCTCGGACTCGCCTCGGTCGCCATCTCGGTGACCTCGCTCGACCCGTCCATCCACGCGACGCTCGAGCCCCGCGCTCCATCATCGCGCAAGCGACTGGCCGCGATCCGCCAACTGACCGACGCCGGCGTTCCGGCCTATGTCTCGATCTCGCCGATCATCCCGCACATCACCGACCATGAACTCGAAGCGATCGTCGAGGCGGCAGCGGAGGCTGGCGCACGCGGCGGCTTCTGCCTTCCCGTCCGCTTGCCGCACGAGGTCGCGCCGCTGTTCCGCGCCTGGCTCGACGCCCATTACCCTGACCGAACAGGCAAGGTCATGGCGACGATCCGGGCGATGCGCGGCGGCCGCGACAACGATCCCGGCTTCTTCACGCGCATGCGCGGTCAAGGCGTCTGGGGCGAATTGCTGCAGGCCCGCTTCGAAAAGGCGATGAAGCGGCATGGCCTCGGCCGCGCCAAGTTCGCGCTACGCTCCGACCTCTTCGAGGCGCCGCACGGAAATCAACTGCGATTGCTGTAGGTGACAGGCCCATGGTGACAGGCCTCGCCCCGCTGGCTAGCGTGCGCGCCATGAACCGATTCCAAGCCCTGCTGCTCGCCGCCGTCGCCACCCCCGCCTTCGCGCAAACTCCCCCCCTGCCGCCGGTCGCGGTCGACGCAAAGGTCGTCGCACTTCGCGACGCCGCGTTGAAGGATGAATACGCGTGGGACATTACCGAGGGCCTCACCACCGAAGTCGGCCCGCGGCTGGCAGGGACCGAAGCCGAAGCCCGCGCCCGCGATTGGTCGGTCCGCAAGCTCCGCGCGATGGGCTTCTCGAACGTCCGGGTCGAAACCTTCGACATGCCGGTGTGGGAACGCGGCTTCGAAAGCGCCGAGATACTTTCGCCCTTCCCCCAGAAGATGGTCGTCGCCGCACTCGGCAACAGCGCTTCGACCGGGCCGCAGGGAATTACCGGTGAAATCGTTGCTTTCGACAGCATCGACGCCTTGCGCGCCGCGCCCGACTCCGCGGTCCGGGGCAAGATCGTCTTCATCGACCATCGCATGATGCCGACGCAGGACGGCTCCAGCTACGGCCAGTTCGGCGCGCCGCGCCGCCAGGGTCCGACGCTCGCCTCTAAAAAGGGCGCGATCGGAATCGTCATCCGCTCGATCGGCACCGACCATCATCGCAATCCGCATGCGGGCGTGCAGAGCTTCGCCGACGGCGCGACGCCGATCCCCGCGGGCGCACTGACGGTTCCCGATGCCGAGCAAATGGCGCGCATCCTGAAGCGCGGTCTTCCCGTTCAGATGCGCCTGACCCTTGTCAGCCGCAATCTCGGCACCCGCCAGTCGGGCAACGTCATTGCCGAGGTCCCCGGTCGTGATCCCAGCCTTCCGCCGATCCTCGTCAGCGGCCACCTCGACAGCTGGGACCTTGGGACCGGCGCGATCGACGATGCCACCGGCGTCGCCATTTCCGCCGCCGCCGCCAAGCGGATCATGGACGCGGGCCGCCCGCTGCGCACAATCCGCATCGTCTGGTTCGGCGCCGAGGAAGTCGGCCTGTTCGGCGGCCTCGACTACCGCGCCCGCCACGGCAAGAAGCCGCACTATGCGCTGATGGAAAGCGACTTCGGCGCCGATCGCATCTGGCAGGTCAACAGCAAGCTTGGGGCCGAACGCCGTCAGGAAGCCCGCGCCATCGCCGCCGCGCTGGCGCCGCTCGGCATCAACACCGGCTCGTTCGAACAGGCCGAGGGTTCGGACATCGGCCCGATGCTCGCCGACGGCCTGCCGGGGGTTGGGCTGAGCCAGGACGGAACCCGCTACTTCGACTATCACCACACCCCCGACGACACGTTGGACAAGGTCGATCCCGTCCAGCTTCGCCAGAACGTCGCCGCATGGACCGCGGTGCTCGCCATCCTGTCTGGCGGTATCGAGGAGCCGAAGCCGCGTCGCCGGCGTTGATGCCATCAAGACACGACCAAACGGAGGAATATATGCGAATCCTGTTCACCCTGCCCCTGCTCGCGCTCGCCGCCTGCCAGGTCACCACGGACGACCAGAACGATCAGGTCAGCGTTCAGTATAACGCCGACATCGCTGAAAATGGCGTCGAGGCCGCCGCGGCCAAGGCCGAGCAGATTGGAGGCCAGATCGCCAACGACGTCGCCCAGACCGCCGACAAGGTGGAGGACAAGGTCGACAACGTCAGCATTGATGTCGATGTCGACACCGATGGCGAGCGCGCCACGGCGAACGCCAACTAGGTTAAGACATGCGTTCCGGTGGCGTCGCTTCTCGAACCGGAAGTGACGCTGCCCTTCGCGCCTCGACTTGAATGAATTGCGAAGGTCGTCGGGATTACGGGTTCCCGTCGCCGCGCTTTGTTGTTAGGCGCGTGGCGCGTCGGGGAGTGGCGCAGTCTGGTAGCGCACCTGGTTTGGGACCAGGGGGCCGTAGGTTCGAATCCTATCTCCCCGACCATTTGCATGAGCCTCCGAGCGTAGCGACCGATTGCAAAGCAATAGGGAAGCAGCGCGAAGAGACTGCGAATGCCGGCCGACCGGCGCGCAGCGACCGGATCGACGTCACGGATGTACTCCGTGACATTCTCTTCGATGCCTTGCCCCCGACATTTTGCGTCTCGAAATTAGCTCCGCTAATCTCGTGCATTGGTGGGCCCGGCAGGACTTGAACCCGCAACCAAGCCGTTATGAGCGGCCTGCTCTAACCAATTGAGCTACAGGCCCCACCTGCGATGCCGCGCGATAGCGGCGACATCGACCGGCGCGCAAGTCAGGCTTTGGGAATGCCGAGCGAAAGACCGCCGGCGTTCGTGGTGATTTTCCCGCCGGCCAGGCTCGCAAGTCCCCGCACCAGCCGAAGCGCGAAGCCAAGGCCAAGCGGCGATTGTCCGTCTTCCGAAGCGGTCGCGAAGGCGGGATCGAACAGTCGCTCGTCACTCAACCCCTGCGCCGAGACTGGAAGCGACAAATCGAGCACGCACATCCCGGCATCCTCCCGAAATGAGGCCTGGATTCGTTCCCCGGGAACGCTTGCGTCGATGACTGCACCGATCAGGCGTCGCAGCAGTCGTTCGGCCAGATCCTGCTCAAGCCGACACCGGACCCCGCGCTTCGGCGGCGAGACCCGCAGTTCGACGTCGCGACCCTTTGCGCGCCGGACCAGTTCATCGGTCAATGGCGGAAGCATGGTGTCGAGCGCGGTGGCGGCACCTGCCGATGCCCGCGAACTCCTCATCCGCGCGGCGAAGTCCAGATCCTCGATCGCACCCAGAAGGACGCGTGCCTGCGTAACGATTTCCGCGGCGCGGCTCCGATAGTTGCGATGCGCCGGGCCGAGATATTGCCCGTCGATAATTTCGGCGAACCCGATGATCGCATTTAAAGGGGTCTTGATCTCGTGGATCGTCTCGCGAAGCATGTCCGCATCGGCGCTGCCGATTGCGGAGATTGCCGACGATGGCACCTGCACCTGATCGTCCCCGTCGCGGCGGGCGATGCCACGATAGCCAATGAACCGGCCGTCGCTCGGCGAGAAGGCCGGGATCCCGCTCAGCCGCCATTCGCCGTCGAGCGCCGGCGCCGGAAAGGTCAGGGTCGCGCCGTCGAACGGAATCCGATCGGCGAAAGCACGAACGAGCAGGCGGTCGGCGCCCTCCTCCGCCGCAATGGCACGACCTATCAATGCGCCGCGCGGCGCGCCTTCGACCCAAGCGATCTGCCCCGACGCATCGCATTCCCACCGAAACAGGTTTGGCCCGGTCGGAGCAGCCGCCGGCGCGGTAGGCACCGGATCATGGCGCGGGCTCGGCTTCTCGACTTCGGGCTTCGCAAGTTCGGCAATCACTTCTGGCGCCGTAACCACCGTCTCTTCGGGTGCGGGCGGGCGGAGCGTGTCGATGAAGGCAGCAACCTCGTTCGATGAGTCCCGCCGAAGCATGGCCCACTCGGTGTCGTCGAGATGCGCGGAGGCAATCAGCGGCGCCGCCACCGACATCGGCTCCTTGACGAACAGCCGCAACAGGGCGGCCGGTACCGGTCGCCCGGCAATGCTCCGGGCTGTCGCCGCACGGACCGAAGGATCGACGGCACCCATTTCGCTCCGCACCATGGTCAGCGCGGCCTCCGACAAGGCGGGATCCAGATGGTCGTGCGGACGCGACAGCAGGTGGACCAGCTGGCGCCAACGTACCGCCCGGTCGCGGTCGTCCGCGACCGACTGGGTCATTACCGTCTTGAGGCGGTCGTCAAATCTCAATCGATTTCCCGGGCTTCGGAGTGAGGTGTTCGCATCTAAATGCATTAACTCGCCAAATTAACAGAAACCCATTGTTAACTGTCCGATTTTGGGACAAAAAAAGGGCGCCGGACCAATCGTTCCGACGCCCCCAAATTCACTTCGCGGCGATTAAGCCTGCGTCGCCATATAGGCCATCCACAGCTTCGCGACTTCGCCCTGCTGACCCGTCACGGCCGAGAAAGCCGCGTTGGCACCAGCCTTGTCCCCCGACCGCGCCAACGCCATGCCGAGGCGCAGGTTGGCGATGTTCTTGTCGACGCCGCTCTTGGTCAGCGCGGCACGGTAAAGCGTCGCCGCCTCGGCAAAGTCCCCATAGCCGTAATAGGCGTCGGCGGTGTTCAGCACCGGCTTGGCAGCCGCACCGGCGACGGCCGACTTGGCCGACGCCGCGAGCGAGGCGCGGTCGCCCTGCGACTTGGTCGTCGCTTCCTTGTACAAAGCCGCGAAGGATGCGTTCGACTTGCTGATCTTGTTGGCGGCGAAGCCCTGCTCCAGGACCGCCTTCGCCTCTCCGGGATAGCCCTTCACCACCAGCTTCTGGGCGAAGTTGAAATGGTCGGCATCACCTTCGATTGCGCCGGCGGTGTGCATCAACCGCATGATGTCGAGGGTCGCCTCTTCGCCGAAGTTGCCCGATTGCTGGGTCAGCTTGATGGTGTCGCGCCACGCCGTGGCCGACGGATAGGCACTTGCCCATTCGCGCGCCAGCGAAGGCGTCGTCGGAAGCTTGCCCTCATAGGACAGCGCGACCGCACGCTTGTACCAATTCTCTTCGGCCTTCTGGCCAGCCGCCTTCCGCGCGGCGATCGCCTTCTGGATCAGCGCGACCGCCTCGGCCTTGCGGCCCTGCCCGTTGCGCGCTTCGGCCAGGAGCACCGTCGCCTGGATGTCGTTCGGAGCCAGCGCCGTCACCTTTTCATAGGCGCTCGCAGCTCCCGCATAATCCTTCGCTTCGTAAAGCTGCGCACCGACATCGGTGTACAGATTGGTGATCTGCGCGGGTGTCGCCACGCCCGAGGCGGAGACGGCCTCTAGCGCGCGCATCATGCCGGCCGAATTCTTGGCGTCGGCCGCCGCCTTAAGCTCGAGCCGCGCAATGACGTAGCGATCTTCCTTGGTCTTCGCCTTGGCCTGCGCCGCCGCGAGCTTGGCGGGGATGGTGGCGACGTCCTTGGCCTCGACCGCGGTCTTCAGCGCGATGACTTCGGCCTGGGCGTCCTTGCTGATCGAATATTGCGGGGCTGCGGGCGCCGCGGCGGCGGGCGGCTGCTGGGCCAGCGCCGGTGAAGCGGTCAGCGCGAGACTTGCGAACAACAGGCCAAGCGCAGTGGAAGTCGACGTCATGCTGGTCTCCTGGTTCGCCGTCCGGATCGTTCGATCTCGATCGGCGACGTGGGGGTATTTCGTTGCGGGCCAACCCCATAGCGGCAGGTCCCGAAGTGGAAAAGGCGCGATGACGAGCAAACGCTGAACCGTGTTTGAACCGCCTTTGACGGACGCCGCGCCCCCCGCTAGCGCGGCCGCGTGATCATCCTCCTTTCGCCCGCCAAGACGCTCGACTTCGAATCGTCCTATCCCGAAACCCCGACCCGTCCCCCGTTCGCGGCCGACGCAAGCCGCCTCGCGCGCGCTGCCGCGGACATCGGGCCGAAGGGCTTGGGCGAGCTCATGCACATCTCCGACGATCTCGCGCTCCTCAATCATCAGCGGTTCAAGCGATTCGGACGCTCCAAGCCGATCGAGCGCCCCGCGATGCGCGCCTTCGCCGGCGACGTCTACCGCGGCTTCGACGCCACCAGCGCCGACGCCGACACGATCGACTATGCGCAGGATCATTTGCGCATTCTTTCAGGCCTTTACGGGATGCTCCGTCCACGCGATGCGATCCGCCCGTATCGCCTGGAGATGGGCACACGCTGGTCGCCCGAGGGCGGCAAGCTGGTCGATCATTGGGGCGACCGCGTCGCCAAGCGGCTCGCTTCCGACCTCCGCCGCGACGGCTCGAACGTGCTGATCAACCTCGCCAGCAACGAGTATTTCGCGGTGGTAAAGGACCAACTTCCCAAGCGCGTCCGCATCATCGCCCCCGACTTTCGCAACCGCACCGCCAAGGGCCTTCAGTTCCAGAGCTTCCCGGCCAAGGTCGCCCGCGGGACGATGGCGCGCTGGTTGTGCGAGGAGCGGATCGAAAACGCCGACGCCCTGCCCGACTTCGACCGCGACGGCTGGCGCTTCGACACCGACGGCTCGACCCCCGACCGTCCGCTGTTCGTCAAGGGCTGAAGCCCGCCAATCCCTCGTGCGCGTACACGCGTAAGCGTGCGCGCGGGGTGGCGTTCGCCCTCCCGTTGGGCTAGCAGGAGGAAGGGGGAAGCCGGCGGCAGCGCCGGCCCGGTTCCGTCCCCCGCAAAACGACCATTTCTCGACAGGATTTCCCTTGGCGACCCAGCCTCCTTCCGACCAGACCATGCCCCCCGCCGGCGGCGATATCGCTCCCATCTCCATCGTCGAGGAGATGAAGACCAGCTACCTCGATTACGCCATGTCGGTGATCGTCAGTCGCGCGCTGCCGGACGTGCGCGACGGGTTGAAGCCGGTCCACCGCCGCATCCTCTATTCGGCCAGCGAGAACGGGTTCTATTACAACCGTCCCTACCGCAAATCGGCGCGCATCGTCGGTGACGTCATCGGTAAATATCACCCGCATGGCGACACCGCGATTTACGACGCGCTCGCCCGGATGACCCAGGACTGGTCGATGCGGCTCCCGCTGATCGACGGCCAGGGCAACTTCGGTTCGATGGATCCCGATCCCCCCGCGGCGATGCGCTACACCGAGGCGCGGCTTGCCAAGGCGGCGGGCTTCCTGCTCGACGACCTCGACAAGGACACCGTCACTTTCCAGCCCAACTACGACGCGTCGGAGCGCGAGCCGCAGGTCCTTCCCGCGCGCTTCCCCAATTTGCTCGTCAACGGCGCGGGCGGGATCGCGGTCGGCATGGCGACCAACATTCCGCCGCACAACCTTGGCGAAGTCATCGCCGCCTGCCGCGCCTACGTCGCCGATCCGACGATCAGCAGCGAGGGCCTGATGGAATATGTGAAGGGCCCCGACTTCCCGACCGCTCCGCTGATCCTCGGCACCGCGGGAATTCGCGCCGCCTACACCACCGGTCGCGGCTCGATCCTGATGCGCAGCCGTGCGGTGGTCGAAACCGGCCGCGGCGACCGACAGTCGATCGTCCTCACCGCCATCCCCTTCCAGGTCGGCAAGAACGGCCTGGTCGAAAAGATCGCCGAAGCCGCCAAGGACAAGCGCATCGAGGGTGTCAGCGACATCCGCGACGAATCGAACCGCGAAGGCGTGCGCATCGTTATCGAGCTGAAGCGCGACGCGACCCCCGAGGTCGTGCTCAATCAGCTGTGGCGCCACACCCCGGCACAATCGTCCTTCCCGGCCAACATGCTCGCGATCCGCGGCGGCCGGCCCGAGACGCTGAGCCTTCGCGACATCATCGAAAGCTTCGTCAAGTTCCGCGAAGAAGTGATTACCCGCCGCTCGAAGCACGAGCTGCTGAAAGCACGTGAGCGGGCGCACATCTTGCTCGGCCTGGTCGTCGCGGTCACCAACCTCGATGAGGTCGTTCGCCTGATCCGCGGCTCGGCGAGCCCCGCCGAAGCGCGTGAGAAACTGCTCAACCGCGACTGGCCGATCGGCGACATCCGCGAATACATCGCGCTGGTCGAGGCGGTCGAACCGCAGGCCGGTGGCGACACCTATCGCCTGTCCGAAGCACAGGTGAAGGCGATCCTCGAGCTTCGCCTCCACCGCCTCACCGCGCTCGGCCGCGACGAGATCGGCGGCGAGCTGGCGGAGCTTGCCAAGACCATTGCCGAATTGCTTGAGATTCTTGGCAATCGCGCGCGGCTTTACGAAGTCATGCTCGAGGAGTTCGACGTCGTCGACGCCGAATTCTCGACCCCGCGCATGGCCGAGATCACCGCCGCCTTCGATGGCCTCGACGACGAGGACCTGATCGAACGTGAGGACATGGTCATCACCGTGACCATGACCGGCTACATCAAGCGCACCCCGCTCGCGCTGTTCCGCGAACAGAAGCGCGGCGGCAAGGGCCGCTCGGGCATGAATACCAAGGACGAGGACGTCGTCACCGAATTGTTCGTCACCTCGACGCACAATCCGGTGCTGTTCTTCTCCAATCTCGGCCGCGTCTATCGCAAGAAGGTGTGGCGCCTTCCCGAGGGCGGACCAACTGCGCGTGGCCGCCCGATGATCAACCTGCTCCCGCTGGCCGAGGGCGAGGTCATCACCACCGTCCTTCCGCTTCCGCAGGATGAGGCGGAGTGGGACAATCTCCACATCATGTTCGCCACCTGCAAGGGCACGGTGCGGCGCAACTCGATGGGCGCCTTCACCAACATCCCGACCGCGGGCAAGATCGCGATGAAGTTTGGCGAGGACGAGGAAGGCGACGCCGACGACCGGCTGATCGCGGTCAAGCTCCTCACCGAGGAGGACGACGTCCTGCTTGCCACGAAGAATGGCAAGGCGATCCGCTTCCTGTCGACCGATGTCCGCGAATTCCAGTCGCGTTCGTCGACCGGCGTTCGCGGTGTCCGCCTGCTCGGCGACGACCAGGTCATCTCGATGTCGATCCTGCGCCGCGTCGGCACCAACCAGGAAGAACGCGAGGCGTATCTCCGCAGTCCCAAATGGCGCGACAATGCGTCCGCCGAGGGCCTGTCCGAGGAACGCTATGCCGAGATTGCGGAAAAGGAGCAGTTCCTCCTTACCGTCACGGAAAACGGCTTCGGCAAGCGCAGCTCGACCTACGAATATCGCCGCACCAATCGCGGTGGTCAGGGCATCACCAACATCGTGACGTCGGATCGCAACGGCGGCGTGGTCGCCAGCTTCCCGGTGAAGCCGGGCGAGCAGCTGATGCTCGTCACCGACCAGGGCAAGGTCATCCGCACGACGGTCGGCAGCATCCGCATCGCCGGGCGCAACACGCAGGGGGTGACGATCTTCAAGGTCGGCTCGAACGAAAAGGTCGTCAGCGTCGCGCGCATCGACGAGAGCGAAGAGGATGAGATCGACCTCGATGTCAGCGGCGAGCTCGCCCCGGACGACGGCGCGACAGTCGGAAGCGATCTCGCGGCAGGCCCCGACGACGGCGAATAAGGGACGGAACGTGGGCGGTCGCCCTCGCGTTGGCTAGTCAATCGTCAATGTGAAGGAGACCTCCATGCCGCTCGTCAACAACGCCCTCGTCCTCGTGACCGATGGTCGAAAGACCCTGTTCTTCCGGAACGAAGGCGATGTGAACCAGATCGACCTGCGTACCGAGGCGCATGACGAGCGTGAAGACGCGAGCGATGGCGAAATGAAGACCGATGCGCCGGGCTCGGTCCAGTCGTCGGTCGGCAGCGGCCGCTCCAGCTATGAGGAAACCGACTTCCACCAGCTCGAAGAAGATCGCTGGGCCAAGAGCACGGCGGAAGAAGTGAACAAGCGCGCGCTGTCGAACGACTTCGAGGCGCTCGCGATCGTCGCCCCGCCGCGCACTCTCGGTGAGCTTCGCAAGAAGCTGCACAAGGAGGCCGAGCGCCGCGTCGTGTGCGAGATTCCCAAGGAAATGACCGGCCACACGATCGCCGACATCGAAAAGCTGATCGTCAATCACACCAAGGCGGAACAGCCCGCCGACGTCTAAGCGAACAGATGCTCCACGTCCCAGTCGGGTGCCGCCGATCGCCACAAGAGCGACCGGTGGCATCCGGCGGGATCGCGTTCGAAACATAGCAGCGCGCTCGGCTTGTCTGCCGCCAATTCCTTCATCTGCTCGGCCGCCACCATCGCTTCGGGCAGTTCGAGCTGGCGGGCATAGATCCGCTTGAGATCCTCGTGGCGACCCTTCCGCGCTGCCTCGCGCCCTTCGGCGGGCGTTCCCAGCGCCTTGAGGTGCACGTAATCGATCCCCTCCTCCGCCAAGGCATTCTTCAGCGGGGTCTTCGAAAAACCCGGTCGCCGCGACAGCGGCAGCGCACGCACGTCGATCACACGCTCGACGCCGGCCGACTTCAGCGCCGCGATAAAGTCGGGCTGCGTCGCCGCTTCATATCCGATCGTGAAGAGCTTCATCGGTCGGCGTAGCAAACGGCTTCGATGTTCGCTCCGTCGGGATCGAGCAGGAAGGCGGCATAATAGTTTGGCCCGTAATGCGGACGCAGGCCGGGCGCGCCATTGTCGCGGCCGCCAGCCTTCAGTCCCGCGGCGTGGAAGGCGTCGACTTGGTCGCGGCGCTCGACCTTAAAGGCGACGTGCGTGCCCTCGCCCGGTCGCTCGTTGTCGGCGATCCAGAAGATCTTTTCGTCACCTGCGCCATAGCCCAGCGCGGTCCCGCCGCTTTCGGTCTGGTCCGGCATCGCTTCCATGTTCACCTTCATGTCGAGCGCGCCAAGCGCCGCATCGTAGAATCTCCGCGATGCGCCGATATCGCGGACGGCGATTCCCATATGGTCGATCATGCTTTGCGGCTTCTTCCCATTGCGACTAGGAAACGCCGCCATGACGCATCAGGTTCACATCATTGGCGGCGGGCTCGCCGGTTCCGAGGCCGCGTGGCAGCTTGCCGAGGCAGGCATTCGCGTTCGCTTGAGCGAGATGCGCGGCGGGGGCGACACCACGCCTGCGCACGACAGCGACCGGCTTGCCGAGATGGTCTGTTCGAACAGCTTCCGCTCGGATGATGCCGAAAACAACGCCGTCGGCCTGCTTCACCAGGAAATGCGCGCGTTGGATTCGCTCGTGATGTCCGCCGCCGATCTTCACAAGGTTCCGGCGGGTTCGGCGCTCGCGGTCGACCGTGAAGGCTTCGCCGGCGAAGTCACGCGCCGCATCGAAGCTCATCCGAATATCGAGGTCGTGCGGGAGCGAGTCGATACTCTCCCGACCGACGGCCTCGCGATCATCGCCACCGGCCCCCTGACCGCACCGGGTCTGGCTTCGTCGATCGCCGGAGTAACCGGCGCCGATGCCCTCGCCTTCTTCGATGCGATCGCGCCCATCGTCCACCGCGACAGCATCGACATGGACACCTGCTGGATGGCCGCGCGCTGGGACAAGGGCGGCAAGGACTACATCAACTGCCCAATGACGAAGGAGCAATATGGCGCCTTTGTCGCGGCGCTGAACGAGGGCAAGAAAACCGAATTCAAGGAGTGGGAAAAGGACACGCCCTACTTCGAAGGCTGCATGCCGATCGAGGTGATGGCCGAACGCGGCGTCGAGACGCTTCGCTATGGCCCGATGAAGGGCGTCGGCCTCGACAATCCGCACACCGCGACGCCCGAGCACCCCAATGGTCGCTGGCCCTATGCCTGCGTCCAGCTTCGGCAGGACAATGCGCTCGGCACGCTGTGGAACATGGTCGGCTTCCAGACCAAGCTGAAGCACGCCGAACAGGTGCGGATCTTCCGGACCATTCCCGGCTTGGAAAATGCCGAGTTCGCGCGGTTGGGCGGAATCCACCGCAACAGCTTCATTCGCTCGCCCGAACTGCTCGACCGCGAGCTTCGCCTCAAGGCACAGCCTAACATTCGCTTCGCTGGCCAGATCACCGGCTGCGAAGGCTATGTCGAAAGCGCCGCGATCGGCTTGCTTGCGGCGCGTTTCGCCGCCGCCGAGATCGCCGGCGCGGCACTCGCTCCGCCGCCGCCCGAGACCGCGCTCGGCGCGCTTCTGGGCCACATCACTGGCGGCGCCGATGCCGAAACCTATCAGCCGATGAACATCAACTTCGGGCTGATGCCGCCGCTGACTGGTCCAAAGAGCAAGAAAGCCGACCGCAAGAAGCTCTACACTGATCGGGCGCGCGAGGCGCTTGCCGAGTGGGTCGAGCCGCAGCTGGAGAAGGCCGAAGCCTAACTACACGCGCAGGCCGGCTTGGCCTTCCGCTTCGGCGCCGTGGTCGCATATTCGGCCGGGGTCAGCCATTTGCTCTTGTCGTCGTCGGCCTCGGCAAACTTGTCGATCGTCTTGACCGCCCACTCCTCGATGCTGAGCTTCCCGTCGGAATTGAGGTCGAGCTTCGCGTAGGCCTTGCGCCGTGGCTCAACCAGTTCGGCCAGCGTGATGCGGCCGTTGTCGTCCTTGTCGGCGCGGGCGAAGCGCTTTTCTTCCCTGCTCTTGGGATCGGCGCTCGGCGCCTCCGGAATCGGCGACAGGAAGGTGGGCGCCGTAGTCGGCATGGCAGCTAGACGCGGCGCCGGCGGCGGTGCCGTGAACTGGGCGGAGCCTTGCGCTCGTCCCTGCCACAGCAGGAAGGCGCCGGTCATCAGTAGGAAACAGGAAGCAACACCGGCAAGGAAACGAGTCATCGGCCCCTCCAACATTGGGGGCGATCCGGCTTACACTTGTTAGGTCCGGTGCGGCGGCAGATCAATCCGCTTCAGCCGATCGTCCCGAATAATCGGTGCGACAGCAGCGCTGCGGCGCGGCCGGGCGTCGCCTCGGGTTCGACGTCGCGGCCGTTGCGAAGATCGCGAAGTCCCAATCGGGCCAGCGCCGTCAGCGGCCGCAGCTTCGTCGGGTACCGTGCGCTGATGACGTCATGGGCCGCCGGAATCGGCAGAATCCCCCGCCGTGTCGCATCGCCCAGCGCGAATATTCCGCCTGCTTCGGCAAGATCGGGATCGTCGCAGCCGAGCAACTTCGCTCCGACTGCGAAAAGCCGCTCGCCGCGCACGCGGATCGCCCGCGGATCGGGCATCTCCTCGAATGCCGCCGCCCAGCCTTCCTCGATACTGCCGAGCATCTTTCCGCTGATCCCGCGCGGCAGCAGTTCGTCGGCGACCGCCTTTAATCTCGGCTCGGGCGGAGGCGGCGACGTGTCGAGCCGCTCGAGCGCCTCGCGCCACCATGCCAAGCGGATCGCGCCTAGCGCCGGCTGCGTCGACGTCATGACGACGTCGGCCATCGCATCGTCGATGCCCATCAGCGCATCGAACGCGGGCCGCAACTCGACCGGCCAATAATGCCGGACCAGGTCGAGATCCCGCATCGGCTCAGCGATAGAGGACCGCCTTCGCCGCCGCGACGACGTCGTCCGCCTTGACCAGCGCCAGCTTTTCGAGGTTGGCGGCATAGGGCAGCGGCACGTCCTTGTCGGTCACGCGCATCACCGGCGCGTCGAGGTCGTCGAAGCCTTCTTCCATGCAGATCGCGATGATCTCGCTCGCGATCGAGCAGGTCGGCCAGCCTTCCTCGACCACCACCACGCGGTTGGTCTTCTTCAGGCTCGTCAGCACTGCCTGCTTGTCGAGCGGGCGCAGCGTGCGCAGGTCGATGACCTCGGCCTCGATCCCCTCGCCCGCCAGCTTGTCGGCGGCTTCCAGGCTGACCCCGACCCCGATCGAATAGCTGACCAGCGTGACGTCCTTGCCCTCGCGCATGATCCGCGCCTTGCCGATCGGCAGCACGAAATCGTCGAGCACCGGCACGTCGAAGCTCTGTCCGTAGAGCAGCTCGTTCTCAAGGAAGACGACCGGATCGTCGCTGCGGATCGCTGCCTTCAGTAGACCCTTGGCATCGGCACTGTCATACGGCGCAATCACCACCAGTCCCGGAACGCTCGCATACCACGGCCCGTAATTCTGGCTGTGCTGAGCGCCGACCCGGCTGGCCGCGCCGTTGGGACCGCGAAACACGATCGGGCAGCGCATCTGACCGCCCGACATGTAATTGGTCTTCGCAGCCGAATTGATGATGTGGTCGATCGCCTGCATCGCGAAATTGAAGGTCATGAATTCGATGACCGGCTTCAACCCGCCCATCGCTGCGCCCGAACCAAGGCCAGCGAAGCCATATTCGGTGATCGGCGTATCGATCACCCGGCGCGGCCCGAATTCGTCGAGCAGTCCCTGCGTCACCTTGTACGCGCCCTGATACTGCGCGACTTCCTCGCCCATCACGAACACGCGGTCGTCTGCGCGCATTTCCTCGGCCATGGCATCGCGGAGCGCTTCGCGAACGCTCGTCGCCCGCATCTCGGTGCCTTCGGGCACTTCGGGGTCGCGCGTTTCGGGCTGGTGATGCGCCGCTTCGAACAACTGCCGCGCGCCGGTCTCGACCTGCTTCGGCTCGGGCGCCTCGCTCTCGGCCACCTTCTGCTCGACCGCAGGGGCCGGAGCCGCCGCTGGCTCAGCCGCCTCATCACCCTCACCACCCATCATCGCGATGACGGTGCCGACTTTAACCCCGTCGGAGCCTTCCGGGACGAGGATCTTCGAGATCGTGCCCTCGTCGACCGCCTCGAACTCCATCGTCGCCTTGTCGGTCTCGATTTCGGCCAGGATATCGCCCGACGACACGGTGTCGCCTTCCTTCACCAGCCACTTGGCGAGCGTGCCTTCTTCCATCGTCGGCGACAGCGCCGGCATCTTCAGTTCGACGCCCATCAGTAATTCTCCACCAGCACGTCGGTGTACAATTCGCCCGCTTCGGGCTCGGGAGCTTCTTCAGCGAACTTGGCGGAAGCGACCACGATGTCCTTGATTTCCTTGTCGATCGCCTTCAGCTCGTCGGCCGATACGCCCATCGATTCCAGTTCCTTGGCGGCGTGGTCGATCGGATCCTTGCCCTCGCGGAAGCTCTGCACTTCCTCGCGCGAGCGATACTTGGCCGGATCGCTCATCGAGTGCCCGCGATAACGATACGTCTTCAGCTCGAGGATGATCGGCCCCTTGCCCGCCTGCGTCCACGCCATCGCTTCCTCGGCCGCGCCGCGCACCGCGAGCACGTCCATCCCGTCGACCTGCAGGCCCGGAATCTGGAAGCTTTCGCCGCGCTTGTAGAAATCGGGCTCCGACGCCGACCGCTCGACGCTCGTGCCCATCGCATATTGGTTATTCTCGATCGCGTAGATCACCGGCAGGTCCCACAGCTTCGCCATGTTGAAGCTTTCGTAGACCTGGCCCTGGTTCGCCGCGCCGTCGCCGAAATAGGCAAGGCAGGTGCCGCCATCCTTGGCATATTGGTGCTTGAACGCGAGCCCGGTGCCGAGCGAGACCTGCGCGCCGACGATGCCGTGCCCGCCGTAGAAGCCATGCTCGACGCTGAACATGTGCATCGAACCGCCCTTGCCCTTGGAAATCCCTGCCGCGCGGCCGGTGAGTTCGGCCATGATGACGTTGGGATCGATGCCATAGGCGAGCATGTGGCCATGGTCGCGATAGCCAGTGATGACGCTGTCGCGCCCGACCTTCATCGCGCTCTGCAGCCCGACCGCGACCGCTTCCTGACCGATGTAGAGGTGGCAGAAGCCGCCGATCAGCCCCAGCCCGTACAGCTGCCCCGCCCGCTCCTCGAAGCGCCGGATAAGTAGCATCTGCTTGTAGAAGTCGAGCAGCTCGTCCTTCGACGCCTGATAGCGGGTCGGCTCGGCCGGGCGTTCGCGGTTGGGCGGCGGTGCCGACGCTTCGGTCACGGCCTTCTTGGCGGTTCGAGCCACATCACTCTCCACATGTCATCGTGTCACGCGCCCTATAGGGTTGCCGTTACGGCAAAGGCAACCGACCGAACGCCGGATCGAACGGTGGCGGCGGCGCGCGCCTATTCGAGCGGAAGGATGACCTCGTCGGGGCGAACGAGGCCAAGGTCGCGGCGGACCAGTTCGTCGGCCATGTCGGGATCGGCCTTGCGCGGATCGAGCAACGCCGAGCGATGGCGAAGCCGATCGCGCTCGGCCTCCAGGCTCGCCAGCTCGACCTGACGCTTGCCAAGGTCCTGCGAATAGCCGCGCCAGGCAAACAGTCCGTTGGGCCCAGCAATCGCATGGCCGGCAAAGGTCCCGACGATGACAAGCGCCACCGCGGGCCACATCGCGCGGCGGATCAATCCGATGCTTTTGGTGCCGTTGGCCATATCGTTACAAGAATCAGAAAGACGCCATGAAGGCAAGCGCTTTATCTCGCGATTCCCGGAATTTTTCCGGGTGGTTAGCCGGCGTTGTAGCGACGAAGCGCGTCGATCCCCGGATAACGCGCGGACGCACCCAATTCTTCCTCGATCCGAAGCAGCTGATTGTACTTGGCGGTACGGTCGCTTCGCGCCAGGCTTCCGGTCTTGATCTGCCCGCAGCCGAGCGCGACCGCGAGGTCGGCGATGGTCGAATCCTCGGTCTCGCCCGAACGGTGACTCATTACCGCGGTATAGCCCGACGATTGTGCCAGCCGCACGGCCGCGATCGTCTCCGACAACGTCCCGATCTGGTTGACCTTGATCAGAATCGAATTGGCGATGCCGTCCTCGATCCCCTGCGCGAGGCGCGCTTCGTTGGTCACGAACAGGTCGTCCCCGACCAGCTGCACCCGGTCGCCGATCAGGTCGGTCAGCGCTTTCCACCCGACCATGTCGTCTTCGCTCATCCCGTCCTCGATCGAGGCGATCGGATATTCGTCGGCCAGCTCGGCCAGATAACCCGCCATTTCCTCGGGGTTTAGCGTTCGTCCCTCACCCGCCATGACATAATCGCCGCCACGGAAGAATTCAGTGGCGGCGCAGTCGAGCGCCAGCAACACGTCGCTTCCCGGGACATATCCCGCCGCCTCGGTCGCCTCGCAGATCAGGTCGAGCGCGGCGCGCGGCGACCCGATGTTCGGCGCGAAGCCGCCTTCGTCCCCGACCGAGGTCGACAGCCCCTGCTTGTGAAGCGCCGACTTCAGCGCGTGGAAAATCTCGGAGCCGCAGCGCAGCGCTTCGGAAAAATCGTCGGCGCCGACCGGCATCACCATAAATTCCTGGAAATCGATCGGATTGTCGGCATGCGCGCCGCCGTTCAGGATGTTCATCATCGGCACCGGCAGCAGATGCGCTCCGACCCCGCCGACATAGCGATACAGCGGCAATCCGCGCGCCTCGGCCGCGGCCCGTGCCACCGCCAGGCTGAAGCCCAGAATTGCGTTCGCGCCCAGCTTGCTCTTGTTGTCGGTCCCGTCGAGGTCGATCATCGTCATGTCGATGTCGCCCTGGTCTTCGGCCTCGAAGCCGATGATCGCGTCGGCGATCGGCCCATTAACCGCCTGCACCGCATCCTCGACGCCCTTGCCGCCCCAGCGGCTCTTGTCGCCATCGCGCTTCTCGACCGCTTCGTGCGCGCCGGTCGAGGCGCCCGAAGGCACCGCGGCGCGGCCGAGCGACCCGTCGTCCAGCGTCACGTCGACTTCCACCGTCGGATTGCCGCGGCTGTCGAGGATCTGGCGGGCGTGAATGTCGACGATCGCGGTCATGGTGGCGGTCCTTCAAGCAAATTCGATGAAGCGGCGGCCGCAATCGGTCGGCGCTGCTGACGCCCCTATACGGCGCGGCGACAAGGGTGCAACTTTGCATGGAGCCGGAACGACCCACCGGCTGCCGTGTTGAGTGAGCAAAGGAGAATGAGCGATGGCGAACACCAACGAACTTCCCGAGGGCACCGACAGCATCGTCGCGGGCGCCTCGACCACCGAACGTGAGGAGCAACTGATCGTGCGCGAACCCACCAACACCAACAGCACGCGCAGCAAGGCCGTCGAGTCGCTGCGCAGCGGAACCGACAAATTGTCTGGCCAGGCCGCCGACAAGGCACGCGGCTTCGTCGGCCAGGGCCTCGAACGCTCGTCGGAAGCGCTTGCCAATGTCTCGCGCATGGTCGGCGATACCGCCGCCGGGATCGATGAGCGCCTTGGCGCAGAATATGGCGATTACGCCCGCAAGGCCGCGACCGCGATCGACGACGTCGCCAACAAGCTGGCGACGAAGAACGCCGACGAACTGATCGAGGATACGCGCGACTTCGTCCGCAAAAGCCCGGGCGTTGCGCTGGCTGGCGCGGCCGTGCTTGGCTTCGCACTGGTTCGGCTGGTCAAGTCCGGTCTCGACCAGGACAAGAACAAGCAAGGCTAGAACATGGACAGCGGGGGCATTGATCAGGACGACCGCTCGGTCGGCGAACTCTTCTCGACACTCGTCGACCAGGGCAAGGCCTACGCCCGTGCCGAGGTCGGCTACGTCAAGGCGAGCGCGGAGGCTAAGGCGGATCGGATCAAGGCCCCCGCGGGCCTGCTGGCGGCGGCGCTGCTTTGCGTCGTCGCCGGGACCGTCGTGCTCTTCATGACGATTGCGCTCGGACTTGCGACCCTCATCGGCCCCGTCGCCGGCGGCGCCGTCGCGACGTTGCTTGCCTTCGGCCTCGCTGGCCTGCTGGCCCTCATCGCCCGCAACAAGCTGGCGGCCGGCAAATGAACGACACGCCGAAAATGATCGCCGCTCGGATCGAGGCGGAGCGCGCGAAGGCGGAGATGGTCGAGACCGTCCAGCTGCTGCAGCAGCGTCTCGCCCCAAAGACACTCGCCACGGAGGCGTGGGAAAAGGCCAAGAACAAGGGCGCTGATCTCGCGGAAGAGGCGGTCGATGCGGTGCGTAGCCGCCCGGCCGCGGCTGGCGGCGTCGTCGCTGCGCTCGCACTCCTGCTCGCGCGCAAGCCGATCAAGGACGCAGCGGTCCATTTCTACGACGCCATGACGTCAAAGGATGAACCCAACGAGCCGTCGCCCGCGTTGAACGACACGAACACCCAACCAACATCGACCCGGCCGCGTCCGCGCTCCCCCTCGCGACGCAAGCCAAAAACGGAGAAGGCAACATGACCGCCAATCAGACCAACCGCACCGACACGAAGGCTGGCTCGGCCAAGCCGGCGACGATCCGCGATCGGACCGAAGATCTGATCGACGGCGCCCGCGAGCGCGCGATCGACGCCTATGATTCGGCGCGAAGCTCGGCTTCGGCCGCCAAGGCCAAGACCAAGGAAGGCATCGGCGAGGCACCGCTTCTCGCACTGGGCGGCGGGCTTGCGCTCGGCGCGCTCATCGCCGCTTTTCTTCCCAAGACCCGCGCCGAAGACAAATTGCTCGGCAATGTCGGCGGCCGCATCAGCGACACCGCTCGCGCTGCAGTCGATGCCGCCAAGGAAGCCGGAAAAGGAAAGCTTGAAGAACTCAACCTGACCAAGGACGCGGGCAGCGATGCCATCCAGTCGATCCTCAAGGGCATCGGCGAAGCCGCCAAGACCTCGGGCCAGGCCGCACTCGGCACCGTGCGCAAGACCGACTGACGTTACGAAAATGGCCGGTTCGCAAATGCGTCGATTGATGCTAGCGGGCCGGCCATGAGCAAGCTTCATCTGGTATTCGGCGGTCGGGTCAAGGATCCCCAGGGTCTCGATTTCGTCGATCTCAACGCGGTCGATCTCGTCGGCCTGTTCGACAATTACGCCGACGCCGAAGAGGCTTGGCGCTCCTCGGCCCAGCGAACCGTCGATGACGCCGAAATGAAATATGTCGTCGTGCATCTCCACCGGCTGCTCGAACCGGAAACGCCCCCTACCGCCTAGCGCCTGCTCGATCGCCTCGCCGAAATCGCCAGCGCACCGACGACGCAAGCGCTGAACAGCGCACCTTCGAGCGCGGCGGTCGTGGCCAGGCTGATCGGTCCGAACCCGGCCTCGCCGAACAGGCGGCCGATCGACCCCAGTTGCAGCCGCGATTGCGGGAATTCGCTGGCGAGCGCGGCCAGGCTACCACCCATGATCCGCCCGCCGAGCGCGGTGATCGCCAGCCCCATTGCCGCGCCGATCGCCCCCGACAGCACGATCGCGCGCCGCGCCGATTGCGACGCAATTTCTGAAGCGGCAAGCATGGCACCAAGACCCACGCCCCAGCCAAGCAGCGCGCCTTCGGTCGCCCCGGCAAAATCGGCTGGCGCGGTCCCGAACAGCAAGCGAAAGGCGTCGAGCCCGATCAGCTTGGTGATTGCGCCGACCAGCAATCCGCCGGCCGCGCCGCCGACCATCAACCAGGGACCGGGCCGCTCGACCCATCGGCGGGCAAGCGCGATCCCGCCACTCACCCCCGCCGCACCGATCGCTGCAAGCAGAATGGTCAGCAAGGTCAGCACGACGATCGACGAGCTTGCCCCGACCCCCGGCTCGACCGCTGCCGACGCGCCGTAGAACAGTCCACCGACCGCGCCCGCGATCGCTCCACCGAGCGTCCCCGCCGCTGTCAGTCGCGCCGTCTCGCCCCAGCCCTGCCGGCCGACCGCAGGAGGAGCCGAAAGGATTTCGCCCTTGTCCCACTCCACCGGTGCGATGAATCGATAGCCGTGCTTGGGCACCGTTTCGATGAACGATGGGGCGGAGGCATTGTCGCCGAGCAGTCGCCGCAACGACTTGATACACTGCGTCAGCGCCTCGTCGGTGACCGGGATTCCGCGCCACACCTCGGCCATAAAGCGGTCCTTGGCGACCAGGCGCCCCTGCTCGCGAAGCAGCAGGATCAGCGCGTCGAGGTAGCGGGCGTTGAGATCGATCGGCGCGCCATCGTCGGTCAGTCGGCGATCGGCGGGATCGAGCGTGAACCGGCCGAAGCGGAACCGCTCGCGGCTCATGCTTTGCGGTAACGCCACAGCAGCAGCGGCCGGTGGAGCGCGAGGCCCGCGACGAAGCCGCCGATATGCGCCGGGATCGCCAGCAGCATCCCCTGCCCGCCCGCCAGCGCGCCGGTCATCAGCTGGATCACCACCCAGGCCGCGAGCAGCCAGGCGATGTGTATCCAGCGATTGAGTCGCACATTCTGGGTGAATGGCTTCGGGGTGCCGAAGAAGATGGCATAGAGGCCGAACAGCGCGCTGATCGCGCCGCTCGCGCCGATCACCGGGATGTTGCTCGCGGGATCGACGAAATATTGCGCCGTAGCCGCCGCGACCGCGCCCGCGACATAGGCCGCGACCAACCCACCGGTGCCGACCACTCGTTCGACCTGCGGGCCGACGATCATCAGCATCAACATGTTGATGCCCAGGTGCAGCCAACCGCCGTGAACGACGGTCGAGGTGAAGGGCGTCAGCAGCGCCGGAACTCCCGGAAGCTCGATCAGCCCCGACAGTCGCGCCGGGATGAACCCCAGCAGCATGATGAAATAATCAAGCCCGCCGACCATCGCCATTGCCGACACGGCGACGGTGATGATCGCGATAATTCCGGTCCCGCTGCGCCAGCGGCTCGGCGTCGTCGCCGGACCGCCGGTGGTCGTGCGGGGCGCCGGCCGAAGGATCAGACGAACTCGATCTTGGAAATTTCGTAATAGCGGTCGCCGGCAGGGGTCGAAACTTCGACTTCCTCGCCCTTCTGCCGCCCGATCAGCGCACGGCCGAGCGGCGAATTGTAGCTGATCCGGCCGACCTTGGCGTCGGCCTCGGTCTGGCCGACCAGCTGATATTTGATTTCCTTGTCGTCCTCATCGAGCAGCGTCACCGTCGCACCGAACACGACCTTGTCGCCGCTCAGCGTCGTCGGATCGATCACCAGCGCGCGCGCCAAGCGATCTTCGACATCGGCCAGCATCGCCTCGACCTGACCCTGACGCTCCTTGGCGGCATGATATTCGGCATTTTCGCTAAGATCGCCGTGGGCACGCGCTTCCTCGATCGCGTCGATGATCTCCGGCCGCTCGAGCTTGAGGCGCTTGGCCTCCTCGGTCAGCTGGCGGTGGCCCTCGGCCAGCATCGGCACCTTTTCGCTCGCCATTTCGTCCGTCCCCTTGCCAAAATCCGCCCCGGCGCCGGCCAATGAGGCGGCGCTCGACCGGTCGGATTGTGATGAAAAACCTATCTGGAGGCGGAATAATAGGACTGGAGCGACCGGACTTCAAGCGCATGCCCCCGAAGCGCTCCGATCGCGTTCGCCACCGCGACGCTCGCCGGCGTCGTCGTGAAGTACGGAATCTTCGCCTTCAGCACCGCTTCGCGGATCGCCTGGCTGTCCTTCAGCGACTGCCACCCCTCGGTCGTGTTGAAGGCCATCGCCACGTCGCCGTCGACGATCCGGTCGACGATATGCGGCCGACCCTGCGCCACCTTGTTGACCTTTTCGACCGGCAAACCCGCCTGTTCCAGGTGCGTCGCCGTCCCGCCGGTCGCGATCAGCGTGAAGCCAAGCTCGACCATCTTGCGCGCCGCGACGACGATCGCATCCTTGTCGCTGTCCTTCACCGACACGAATACCGCGCCTGCGGTCGGCAGCACGATCCCGCCGCCCAGCTGCGATTTGGCGAAGGCAATATCGAAATTGTCCGAAATCCCCATGACTTCGCCGGTGCTCTTCATTTCGGGTGACAACACCGGGTCGGTCCCCGGGAACCGCGCGAACGGGAACACGCTCTCCTTCACCGCGACGTGCGCGATATCACGATCGATGGCTTCGAAGTCGCTCAAGGACGCCCCCGCCATCACTCGCGCCGCAATCTTCGCGATCGGCCGCCCGATCGCCTTGGCGACGAACGGCACCGTCCGGCTCGCGCGCGGATTGACCTCGATCAGATAGACCTCGCCGTCCTTGACCGCGAACTGCACGTTCATCAGCCCGCGCACTTCAAGCGCCAGCGCCAGCGCGCGCGTCTGCCGCTCGATCTCGGCAATGATGTCGGCGCCCAGGCTGTACGGCGGGATCGAGCAGGCGCTGTCGCCCGAGTGGACCCCGGCTTCCTCGATATGCTGCAGGATCCCGGTCACCGCGACCTCGGCCCCATCGCAGATCGCGTCGACATCGACCTCGATCGCGTCGCGCAGATAGCGGTCGATCAGCACCGGCGAGCTTCCCGACACCTGCACCGCGGTCGCGATGTAGTGATCGAGCTGCTCGGGCCCGTCGACCACCTCCATCGCCCGCCCGCCGAGCACATAGCTTGGCCGCAGCAGCACCGGATATCCGATCCGCGCCGCCACCGCGACCGCCTCGTCGCGGCTGCGCGCAAGCCCATTCTCGGGCTGGCGAAGACCAAGCTTGTCGACCAGCTTGGCAAACCGCTCGCGGTCTTCGGCCAGGTCGATGCTGTCCGGGCTCGTCCCCAGGATCGGATAGCCCGCCGCCTGGATTTCCTCGGCCAGCTTGAGCGGCGTTTGCCCGCCCAACTGCACGATCACCCCGACCAGTTCGCCCTTCTCGGATTCGCGCCGGAGAATCTCGAGCACGTCTTCCGCCGTCAGCGGCTCGAAATAAAGCCGGTCCGACGTGTCCGGATCGGTCGACACGGTCTCGGGATTGCAGTTGACCATGATCGTCTCGAAACCCGCATCCTTCAGCGCGAAGGCCGCGTGACAGCAGCAATAATCGAACTCGATCCCCTGCCCGATCCGGTTCGGCCCGCCGCCCAGGATGACGATCTTGCGCCGGTCGCTGATGTCGGCCTCGTCCTCGGCCTCGCCGAACGTCGGCGCCTCATAGGTCGAGTAGAGATAGGGCGTCGCCGCATCGAATTCCGCCGCGCAGCTGTCGATCCGCTTGTAGACCGGACGTACGCCAAGCTTCAGCCGCGTCGCGCGCACTTCGTCGGCGGTCACGCCGCCGGTCATCGCGCGCAGTGCGTCATGGACGATGCCCGAACCATAGGCGGCTGCCTCGCTCATTTCGCGCCCGACGTGTGCCGAACGAAGCGCAAGTTGCGCCAGCCGCGCATCCGAAAAGCCCATCGCCTTGAGCCGACGCAATCCCTCGGCCTCCTGCGGAATGCCCTCGGCGCGAACCTGCTCCTCCGCCGCCACGATCTCCGCCAGCCGCTCGAGAAACCACGGGTCGAACCCGGCGATCTCGTGGATCCGCTGCACCGAAAAGCCGTGGCGAAGCGCCTCGCCCGCGATCATCAGCCGATCCGGGGTCGCCCGCGCCAGCGCATTCTCGATCTCCGCCGGGGTTGCGTCCTCAAGCTCGCGCACGCGGTCGAGCCCGCACAGCCCAACTTCCAGCCCGCGCAGCGCCTTCTGCAGGCTCTCGGCGAACGACCGTCCGATCGCCATCACTTCGCCGACCGACTTCATCGCGGTCGACAGCAACGGCTCGGCGCCCTTGAATTTCTCGAAGGCGAAGCGCGGGATCTTGGTGACGACATAGTCGATCGTCGGCTCGAATGACGCCGGGGTCGCGCCGCCGGTGATGTCGTTGGCGATCTCGTCGAGCGTGTAGCCGACCGACAGCTTCGCCGCGACCTTGGCAATCGGGAAGCCCGTCGCCTTCGACGCCAGCGCCGACGACCGCGACACGCGCGGGTTCATCTCGATGACGATCATCCGCCCGGTCTTCGGATCGACCGCGAACTGCACGTTGGAACCGCCTGTTTCGACACCGATTTCGCGAAGCACCGCGATCGAAGCCGACCGCATCCGCTGATATTCCTTGTCGGTCAGCGTCAGCGCCGGCGCAACCGTGATCGAATCGCCGGTATGCACCCCCATCGGGTCGATGTTCTCGATACTGCAGATGATGATGGCGTTGTCGGCGCGGTCGCGCACAACCTCCATCTCATATTCCTTCCAGCCGAGCAGCGATTCTTCGATCAGCACCTCGGTGGTCGGACTGGCGTCGAGGCCGGATCGAACGATCGCCTCGAATTCCTCGCGGTTGTAGGCGACCCCGCCCCCGGTCCCGCCCAACGTGAAGGACGGACGGATGATCGACGGCAGGCCCGTCCGCTCCAGCACCGCCAGCGCCTCATCCAGGCTGTGGGCGATCCCCGACTTGGCCGAATCGAGCCCGATCCGGTCCATCGCGTCACGGAACTTGATGCGGTCCTCGGCCATCTCGATCGCGTCGGCATTGGCACCGATCAGCGTGACGCCAAGCCGCTCGAGCGTGCCGTCCTTGGCAAGGCTCAGCGCGGTGTTGAGCGCGGTCTGCCCACCCATCGTCGGCAGCAAAGCGTCAGGCTTTTCCTGCTCGATGATCTTGGCGACCACCTCGGGCGTGATCGGCTCGATATAGGTCGCGTCAGCCAGTTCGGGGTCGGTCATGATCGTCGCCGGGTTCGAATTGACGACGATGACCCGATAGCCCTCTTCCTTCAGCGCCTTGACGGCCTGACTTCCGGAATAATCGAACTCGGCCGCCTGGCCGATGACGATCGGCCCGGCGCCGATGATCAGGATCGAGGAAATGTCGGTCCGACGGGGCATTAGCGCATCATTCCTACGAATTTTTCGAACAGGTAGAAGCTGTCCATCGGCCCCGGGCTCGCCTCGGGGTGGTACTGGACGCTGAATGCTGGGCGGTCGGTCAGTTCGATCCCGCAATTGCTGTCGTCGAACAGGCTGACGTGTGTCTCGCGGACCGTGTCGGGAAGGCCGTCGCGCTCGACCGCAAAGCCGTGATTCATGCTGGTGATCTCGACCGCGCCGTCGCTCAGCCTTTTGACCGGATGATTAGCCCCGCGATGCCCTTGGAACATCTTGGCGGTCTTTCCGCCGACCGCTAGCGCGAGCAGCTGATGACCAAGACAGATGCCGAAGAGCGGCTTGTTCGTCTCCAGCAGCTTGCGGATCAACGGCACGGCATAGGTGCCCGTCGCCGCCGGATCGCCCGGCCCGTTCGACAGGAAGAAACCGTCGGGCGACAGTGCCATGATCTCGTCATAGCTCGCCCCTGCCGGCACCACCGTCACCCGCGCCCCGGCCTCGACAAGGTTGCGAAAGATGTTGCGCTTCGCCCCATAATCGATCGCCACGACATGGGGGACCTTATCCCCCTCCCGTTCGCGGGAGGGGTCAGGGGAGGGAATGTCGGACGAAGGCGCAGCACCGGCATACCCCACCCCCAACGACCATTTGCCACCACTCCACGCTTCGACCTGCGCGCGCGATACGTCCTTGGCCAGATCCATGCCCTCCAGCCCCGGCCATTCGCTCGCCAGCTTCTGCAGCGCGTCGAGGTCGAACTCGCCCTTGGCATTGTGCGCGATCGCCACCGTCGGCGGCCCCTCGCGCCGCACCAACCGCGTCAGCGCGCGCGTATCTACGCCTGAAATTCCGATCCGCCCGGTGGCGGCCATCCATGACGGGAAATCCTGCCCGGAGCGGAAGTTGGACGGCGACGTCACCGCCTCGCGGACGATCGCGCCGACCGCATGCGCCGCGTCGGCCTCATGGTCCTCGTCGTTCGCGCCGACATTGCCAATGTGCGGAAAGGTGAAGGCGATCACCTGCCGCGCATAGGACGGGTCGGTCATCACTTCCTGATATCCGGTCATAGCGGTGTTGAAGCACAGCTCGGCCACCGCCTGTCCCTCGGCGCCGAAACCCCGGCCCCAGATCGTGCGCCCGTCGGCGAACATGATCACCCCGGTCGCCCCGGCGGGAACCGCCGATGCGCGGCGCGCGGAAAAGGAACGAGGAATGGCCAAGCAAGGGGCTCCTGCACGTCGAAAAACCGGCGATGTCGCTAAGCGATGGGCGCTAGGCCGGTTGGACCGCGACGTCAACGCTGTGAAAGCGTGCGTCCAGCCGCTAACAGGGCACTTTCACGCTCAACCGAAACGGGATCACGATGATACGCGACGATATCAAGACCGCATTGGTCGCTGCCATGAAGGGCGGGGACAAGGCGTCGACCGGCACCATCCGGATGATCAGCTCCGCGATCAAGAACCGCGACATCGAACTGCGCACCGCAACGACCCAGCCCGACGACGACCTGCTCGTCACTGAAGTGCTCCAGAAGATGATCAAGCAGCGCCGCGAATCGGTCGAAATGTACAAGGCCGGCGGCCGCGCCGAACTCGCCGCCACCGAAGAATCCGAAATCGGGGTAATCGAACGCTTCCTGCCCACCCAGATGGACGAAGCCGATGCGAGCGCCGCGGTCCAGGCGATCATCGCCGAACTTGGCGCCTCGTCGATGAAGGACATGGGCCGAGTCATGGCTGAAGTAAAAACCCGCCACGCAACCAGCATCGAACCGGCAAGGGCGAGTGCGCTGGTGAAAGCCGCATTGGCCGGCTGAACGAACAAAGCCCCTCCCGCTGGCGGGAGGGGTTGGGGAGGGCCTGTTGATCGACAAAGCCCACGACCGATCGCAAACCTTACGCTCGCGCATCTTGCGGAATTTGCCCACGCCAGCGGAAGCGATGCTCTGGCGCAGTCTTAGGAACCGACAGGTCGAGGGCGTCCGGTTTAACCGGCAGGTGCCGATCGGACCATTCATTTGCGACTTCGTCTCGCGCTCGGGCAAGCTCATCATCGAAGTGGATGGCGGGCAGCACGCAATCAATCTTGCGACGGATAATGCGCGCACCCATTTTCTGCAGACGAAGGGCTATCGCGTCCTGCGTTTCTGGAACAACGAGGTAGCGGACAACATCGAGGGCGTGCTTCAGGTGATCGTGCAGGCATTGAAGAACAGTCCCTCCCCAACTCCTCCCGCCAGCGGGAGGGGCTTCTGACCCTCTCCCCCCAGTTCCTCGACGAATTGCGCGCCCGCACCACGCTCAGCGCAATCATCGCGCCGTCAGTGAAGCTCACCAAGGCGGGGCGTGAGTTCAAGGCGTGCTGCCCGTTCCACAATGAGAAGACGCCCAGCTTTTACGTCAACGACGAAAAGCATTTCTATCACTGCTTCGGCTGCGGCGCACATGGTGACGCCATCCGCTTCCTCACCGACGCGCGCGGCCTGCCCTTCATGGACGCGGTCAAGGAACTGGCGGGAAAGGCGGGCATCGACGTCCCCGCTCCCGATCCCCGGGCGCAGGAGCGGCAGGACCGCGCCAATTCGCTTCACGACGTCATGGCCGCGGCTCAGGCCTGGTTCGCCGAACAATTCGACGGAGTCGATGGCGGCGCGGCGCGGGCCTATCTCAAGCAGCGCGGCATCTCCCCCGCGACCCGCACGAAGTTCGGCTTCGGCTTCGCCCCCGACACGCGCGGCAAGCTCAAGTCCGCGCTGGCGTCGTTCGGCGTCGACAATCTCGTCGAGGCGGGACTGCTCATCGCCCCCGACGACAACCGAGACCCCTACGATCGCTTCCGCGGCCGCCTGACCTATCCGATCAAGGACCAGCGCGGCCGGGTGATCGCGTTCAGCGCGCGGATCCTCGGCGCCGGCGAGCCCAAATATCTCAACTCTCCCGATACGCCGCTGTTCGACAAAGGCCGCAGCCTGTTCAACATCGACCTCGCCAGCCCCGCGAGCCGGAAGGCGGGCCGCGTGCTCGTCGTCGAAGGGCAGATGGACGTCATCGCGCTCGACCAGGCCGGGATCGGCGAAGTCGTCGCGCCGCTTGGAACCGCGGTGACCGAGGCACAACTGGAACGCCTGTGGCGGCTCGAGCCCGCCCCGATCTTCTGCTTCGACGGCGATTCCGCCGGGGTGAAGGCCGCCGTGCGCGCCGCCGTCCGCGCCCTTCCCCACCTTGCCCCCGAACGGACTCTGCGCTTCGTCGCTCTTCCCTCGGGTCAGGATCCCGACGACCTCGTCCGCTCGGGCGGCCGCGCGGCGATGGAAGAACTGCTCGCCAAGGCCGAACCGCTCGTCGAGCGCCTGTGGCGGCATGAGGTCGAGGCTGCTCCGCTCGATACGCCCGAGGCGCGCGCGGGCCTGAAGGCAAGGCTGATGGATCATGCCGCGACCATCGCCGATCCCAGCCTGCGCCAGCTATATCGCGACGAATGGCTCCAGCGCTTCGACGCGCTCGTTCGTCCAAATGCCGGAACGCGTGGCTCCTTTTCGCCGCGCGCCGCATGGAAAAAGGGCAAGGACGGCCGCTTCGCCCCGCCCCCTCCGCCGCCCGGCGAGGCCGCGCGCGCGATCGGCGCCGACAGCGGCAGCATCGACCGCGCCACTGCCCGCGCGCTGGTGCTCGGCCATGCGCTTTTCCCGCAGGCGATCTACGATCACGTCGAAGCACTCGCCGCACTGCCGATCGACGACCGCGCCGCCGCAACGGTGCGCGACCGGATGGTCGATCTTGCGCTCGCCGGCGAGGAACTTGATCGCGACGCGCTTGCTCCCATATTGATGGGCGAGGAGACAGGCGCCGCCTGGCGCGACGTTTCCAAAGGCGGCGATATCGGCTTTTCCTTCACCCAGCGCGACTGCGATCCCGGCCAGGCCCGGCGGGATCTGGCGCATGCGATGGAAGCGTTGATGGCGACGCGAGAGATTGACAGGGCGCTGGCTTCGGCCACGCAGCGTCTGAAGGCGGGCGACGACTCCGCCTTCGAGGAACAGCAGCGGCTCCACGCTTCGCGCGGGGCCATGAAGGAACGACTGGCTAACTTGGCCGGCAATGAGTAAGCGGCACCCCCATATGGCGAAGAACGACACCCAGGACACTGAAACCGAGACCGGCGACGCGCCGCTCATCGATCTCAACGATGCGTCGATCAAGAAATTGGTCGCCCGTGCCAAGAAGCGCGGCATCATCACCATCGACGAGATCAATGAGGCGCTGCCCCAGGATCAGAACGAGGCCATCGAGGACCTCATGTCGACCCTGTCCGAAATGGGCGTGACCGTTGTTGAGAATGACGACAGCGACGACGAGGACGCCGAGAAGGAACAGCCCGAGGAAGAGGTCGATCCGCTCGACGACGGCGGCCCGCGCCCGGCTGCCGCGGTCAAGAAGGAAGCCGTCGACCGCACCGACGATCCCGTCCGCATGTACCTGCGCGAGATGGGCGCGGTCGAGCTGCTCAGCCGCGAGGGCGAAATCGCCATTGCCAAGCGCATTGAGGCCGGCCGCGACACGATGATCTGGGGCCTGTGCGAAAGCCCGATCACCTTCAACGCCATCATCGAATGGTCGAACAACCTCAACGAAGGCACGATGCAGCTGCGCGAGATCCTCGATCTCGAGGCGATGCTGTCGAAGGGCCCGACTCCCGACCAGATCGCCGCCGGCGAAGACGGCGACGATGACGAGATCAGCGAGAAGAACGCCGGTCCGACCATCAAGGAGGATGAGGAGCCCGTCGAGGAGGAAGCCGCCGCCGACGACGAGGACGAGCTCAACGAGCGCCGCCCCCGCCCCGCCGAGGAAGAGGAGGAGGACAACACCCTCTCCCTCGCCCAGATGGAAGAGGCGCTCAAACCCGTCGCGCTCGAGAAGTTCGCCTCGATCACCGGCCTCTACAAGAAATTCTCGAAGCTTCAGCAGGCGCGCCTCGCCGCGCTCGGCGCCGGCGACGCCTTCCCGGCCGCCGACGAGAAGAAGTATCAGAAGCTCTCCGAACAGCTCACCGCCGAGGTCGAGAGCGTGCAGTTCCACGCTGCCAAGATCGAATATCTCGTCGATCAGCTCTACGCCTACAACCGCCGCCTGACCGCGCTCGGCGGCCAGATGCTCCGCCTGGCCGAGCGTCACCGCGTCCCCCGCCGCGCCTTCCTTGACAGCTACATGGGCAACGAGCTCGACGACGGCTGGCTCGCCCGCGCGTCGAAGATCGACAAGAAGTTCGCCGCCTTCGCCTCCGCGGAGGCCGACAGCGTCGAGCGCATCCGCGGTGAAATCGCCGAGATCGCGCAATCGACCGGCATGGCGCTCCCCGAGTTCCGCCGCATCGTCAACCAAGTCCAGAAGGGCGAACGCGAAGCGCGCATCGCCAAGAAGGAAATGGTCGAGGCGAACCTGCGCCTCGTCATCTCGATCGCCAAGAAATACACCAACCGCGGGCTGCAGTTCCTCGACCTCATCCAGGAAGGCAACATCGGCCTGATGAAGGCGGTCGACAAGTTCGAATACCGCCGCGGCTACAAGTTCAGCACCTATGCCACCTGGTGGATTCGCCAAGCGATCACGCGCAGCATCGCCGACCAGGCGCGCACCATCCGCATCCCGGTCCACATGATCGAAACGATCAACAAGCTGGTCCGCACGAGCCGTCAGTTCCTCCACGAAACCGGCCGCGAACCCACGCCCGAGGAACTCGCCGAGCGCCTGTCGATGCCGCTCGAAAAGGTCCGCAAGGTGATGAAGATCGCCAAGGAACCGATCAGCCTCGAAACCCCGATCGGCGACGAGGAAGACAGCCACCTCGGCGATTTCATCGAGGACAAGAACGCCGTCATCCCGGTCGACGCCGCGATCCAGGCGAACCTGAAGGAAACCGTCACGCGGGTGCTGGCGTCGCTAACGCCGCGCGAGGAGCGCGTCCTGCGCATGCGCTTCGGCATCGGCATGAACACCGACCACACGCTTGAAGAGGTCGGGCAGCAGTTCTCGGTGACTCGCGAGCGGATTAGGCAGATCGAGGCCAAGGCCTTGCGGAAGCTAAAGCATCCGTCGCGGAGCCGGAAGATGAGGTCGTTTCTCGACCAATAACGCTAGCGAGGCCTTGTCCGATAGACCGTCGGGGTCGAAAATCCCGCTTCCGCCGCTGCCGCGGTCACGTGGCTGCTCGCCGCCAGCGCGTTGAAGAAAATCTCCTCGGCCTCGTCCGACCATTGCACCCATTGGTCCGCACCTTTTGCGTGCGCCCCGTCGGCCCGACCCGGACCCGGCTCCCCACCGGTCCCGATCGCCCACCCTTCTTCGTCCAACCCATCACCGCCTCCGCCCGTCAAACGACGGAGCAATTGTTTCCCTACATTTCAAGCGAAGACGAACCGATGTGGTTCGCTTGAGTGCCCGAGTGCAATCGCGGGCTCGCGCCAGCGAGCGCGATTGCACGAAGAGAGCACGAAAGGCGGCCAGTCTGCGCGCGCTAGGGCGAGCAGACTGACGTCACGGGATTCACTCCCGTGACGGCCCCCACGCGAAAACGAACCTTAGTAATTCCCACCAACCCTTGGGGGAAAAATCCCCCAACCCCCGCACCTACCCCACCACGACCCACTGTATTCCCACGCTTTTTCCAACTGGCACGCCGCTTGCTTCTATCCAGTCACAATCCACCGGCACTGATGCCGACACGAAAAAGGGACAAGACATGGCGACCAGCAACCTCCTCCTCCGCAACGACACCGTGCTTGGCGTGTGCGAAGGCCTTGGCCGCGATCTCGGCTTCAATCCGCTGTGGCTCCGCCTCGCCTTCATCGGCCCGCTGTTCTTTTTCCCCCTCGCCACCATCGGCGTCTATCTCGGCCTTGGCGTGATCGTTGCGCTCGCCAGCTTCGCCGCGCCCGACCGCGCCGTTCCGACCGCCACGGTCGAACGACTCGACCAGCCGGTCCAGGCCGAGGCGGCATCCGACGACGATCTTCGCCTCGCCGCGTAAAAACTGGTCGAAAGCGGCCCGGAATGTCCCGTTTCGGGCCGCTTCTTAACCTCCCTCACCAAAACCTTATGCGCGCCTAAACCCCCTCTTTACCCACGCCCCCTACAAGCGACCCAACGACGACAAATCGAAACGGGAGAGTGCGGGACATGGCAATCGAGCGGGCAGTCGAGCCACAGGCGGTCACCCCCGCCGGCGCCCAGCGGGCGCGGGTCGAAGCGCTTGGCTCCGCCGCGCATCCCTATGCCCGCCGTCTCGCCACCGCTGCCGGTCCCAACGCCGCGCGCGACCTCGCCGATTTCGTCCATTTGTTCTGCTCGCTCTACGGTCGCCATCCCGGCCTGATCGAGCTTGCGCTCGCCCGCTGCCCCGCCGGCCCCGTCCGCGACTGGCTGCTCGAAGCGTCCGACGCCTATGAACGTGAGCGTCTCTATCTCGTCCGCCTCACCGCCGCGGTCGGCCCGCTTCCCTCGACCCCCGGCGCGGCCGAGACCGAGGCCGTCCTCGCCTCGCAGCGCCATGCCATCGAAACCCTCGCCGGTTCCGAACGCGGCGGCTGCGCGCTGGGCGCCGCGACCGCGCTGATCGGCGATTGGCCGGTGATTCGCGCCGCGCTCGACCGCGCCGCGACCCGCATGGGGCTCGACGTCCCCGCGCTCCGCCTCTCCGACGCCGACGCCATCGCCGCCGTCATCGACGCCGGCGTGTCGGGCATGGCGGCCGAACGTGGCCTCGGCTTCGGCGGCGAGCAGCTCTTGCTCCAGAACCGCGGCCTGTTCGACCTCCTCGAAGCCCGCGCCGCCGCCCGCGGCGACGACTAGACTTGGAGTCCGGGCGGCCATAGGGCTGGCCCATGATCCGCTTCGAAGGCACTGCCGACTACGTCGCCACCGACGACCTCAAGGTGGCGGTCAACGCCGCCGTCACCCTCCGCCGCCCCTTGCTCGTCAAGGGCGAGCCCGGCACCGGCAAGACCGTGCTGGCCGAACAGATCGCCGAGGCGATCGGCGCGCCGCTCATCAGCTGGAACATCAAGTCGACCAGCCGCGCCCACCAGGGCCTTTACGAATATGACGCGGTCGCGCGGCTTCGCGACGGGCAGCTCGGCGACCCGCGCGTGCACGACATTTCCAACTACATCCGCCGCGGCAAGCTGTGGGAAGCCTTCACCGCGCCCAAGCTCCCCGTGCTGCTGATCGACGAGATCGACAAGGCCGACATCGAATTCCCCAACGACCTCCTGCAGGAGCTCGATCGGATGGAATTCCACGTCTACGAAACCGGCGAGACGGTAAAGGCGGTCGACCGCCCCGTCGTCGTCATCACCTCGAACAACGAAAAGGAACTCCCCGACGCGTTCCTCCGCCGCTGCTTCTTCCACTACATCCGCTTCCCCACCCGCCAAACGATGACCCAAATCGTGGAGGTGCATTTTCCGGGGATCCAGAAGATGCTGGTCAGTCGGGCGCTCGACCTATTTTACGAGGTGCGCGAGGTGCCGGGGATCAAGAAGAAGCCATCGACGAGCGAATTACTCGACTGGCTTAAGTTGATCTTGCACGAGGACATGCCACTGGAAGTTCTGCAGGACCGCGATCCGACGAAGGCGATTCCGCCATTGCACGGCGCGCTGCTTAAGAACGAGCAGGACGTAATGCTGTTCGAGCGCCTGGCGTTCATGGCTAGGCGCAAGGTCTGACCTACTCGTCGCGGTAGGCGAGTTCGAAGTTGCCCCACCGACGTCCCTTGAACGACAGCGGGACGAACACGTTCTTCACCGGAATATACTTGTCGCCAAGCTCCATCCGGTAAGTTGCGAGCATCGCCGGCTTGTCGCTGTTGCAGGCGTTGCGCGTGGTTTCGTCCATGAAGATACGGCGGTTGCGGCAGTGCTCGTCGTTCCACACCGGATCGGGCCCTGGGCGATGGCAACGCTCGCTGAGGTGAGTTGGTAAGTAGCCGTCGAGATTGGTGATCGCCGAGCCGATGATGCGCGGCTCGCGCGCCTTGAAGCGGTCGAGCAGCGGCCGAACGTAAAGGTCCGCGAAATCCGCGAAGCCGTTGTCATACTGGACGGGATCGGTCCCCTCGATCGGCACATAATTGCGATCGAGCACCTGGGGCAGCCCAATCTCGCCCGCGTCGATACCCTTTTCGACCGCGGCAGTGATTGCTCGAGCGGCTTGCTGGGCGAGCAGGATCATCGGCGTGTCGTCAATCTCGGCGCCTGAATTGGCAAGCGTGTCGAGCATCGTGTTTGACAGCAATTCGAGATGCGAGAGTCGCTTCTGCGCCTTGACAAGCTGACCGCCGTTATCCCGCGCGCCGCCCGCGAAGTCGCTGAGGCCCGCCTTCACGCGGTCGACGCTGGTCTGAATCAAGCTGGTCGAGTGCGCAATGCCTTCGGTCTGTCGATCGACCATGCTGACGATCTCGGTCACTTCGTGAACGGTGTCGCTGATCTGGCCGAAGCCTGCCTGCGCCGCGCGGCTGCGCTCGACGCCCGTCTTGATCTCGCTGGTGACCGCGCTGGCTTCCCGCGTCAGTTCACCGATGGTCGAGGCGATCTGGCTGGTCGCCGCGCGAGTATCATGTGCGAGTTTCTTCACCTCCGCGGCCACAACCGCGAAGCTGCGGCCAGCGTCGCCGGCGCGCGCAGCCTCGATCGTCGCGTTGAGCGCAAGCATGTTGGTCTTGCGGGCGATGGTTTCGATGGTCGAAGAGACGCTCTGCACCTGGTGCATGGCGGTCGCAAAGCCGGCCATGCGATCGCCGAGTTGGACGACAAGCTCGGTCAGGCCCTTGAAGCCCTTGATCGTGTCCTCGATCGCTTCGCGACCCGCCTCGAGTTTGGCCTTGGCCTGCTCGGACAGGAGGCGTGCCTCGTCGGTCGAATCGCTTACCCGCGCCTGATCGGCGAGCAGGCGCGTGGTGACGTCCTCAAGCCCGTCGAGCGTTTTCATATGCTCGTTGATGCGCGTCGCGACGTCTTCGACGTAACCGGCGACGTCACTGCATTCGATCGACAGCGACCCGCAATCGCGCGCGACCACGCGGATTGCGTTCTCGGTAATTTCCTCGATGCCCAGCGTTGCCATCTGCCTGTATTTCCCACTCGGTCGGTGTTCGTTGGCATTGGCGTAGCGACGATGTCCTAAAGGCGAGTTAACCAGAGCGCGCCCTCGACTTGCACCGTGGCACGCGTCATGGATCGCCGATGTTCATTTCCTTCGTCGAAGCATTGCGGAAGGGCGGCATTCCCGCGTCGCTCAAGGAGCATCTGCTGCTGCTCGAAGCTCTCGATGCCGACGTCATTCAGAACGACCCCGAGCAATTCTATTATCTCGCCCGAAGCGTGTTCGTTCACGACGAGAGCCAGCTTGACCGGTTCGACCGAGTGTTCGGCACCGTTTTCAAGGGCGCGCTTTCGACCGGCGAGGAGCTGCACGCCGACATCCCCGAGGAATGGCTGAAGCTGATCGCCGAAAAGTATTTGTCGCCCGAAGAAATGGCGAAGATCCAGTCGCTTGGCTCATGGGACGAGATCATGGAGGCGCTTCGGCAGCGGCTCGCGGAACAGGAAGGTCGCCACCAGGGCGGTAACAAGTGGATCGGCACCGGAGGCACCTCCCCCTTCGGTCACGGCGGGTACAATCCCGAAGGCGTGCGCATCGGCGGTCCGGGCCGTCACGGCCGTGCGATCAAGGTATGGGAGCAGCGCGAATTCCGCGACCTCGATGGGGAGCGGGAATTGGGAACGCGGAACATCAAGATCGCGCTTCGCCGCCTGCGCCGCTTCGCGCGCGAGGGCGCCGCGGAGGAGTTGGACTTAGACGGCACAATTGAAGGCACGGCGCGGCAGGGATGGCTCGACGTACGCATGCGTCCCGAACGACATAATGCGGTCAAGCTGCTGCTCTTCCTGGACATCGGCGGATCGATGGATGGCCACGTCAAAGTCGCTGAAGAGCTGTTTTCCGCCTGCCGGACCGAGTTTAAGCACCTGGAGCATTTTTACTTCCACAATTGCATTTACGAAGGCGTGTGGAAGGACAATCGGCGACGTCATGTCGAAAAGACGCCGACGCTCGACGTGCTTCACAAGTTTGGCCGCGACCATAAGCTGGTCATTGTCGGCGACGCCGCCATGAGTCCGTACGAGATCAGCCATGCCGGTGGTTCGATCGAGCATTATAACGAGGAAGCGGGCGCGGTGTGGCTGAAACGGCTGACCGACGCCTACCCGTCAGCGGCGTGGATCAACCCGACACCCGACACCTATTGGGGCCACTCCGCATCGACCGCGCTGATCAAGCGGCTGATGGACGAGCGGATGTACACGCTGACGCTGGAGGGCCTCGACGAGGCGATGCGAGATCTGAGCCGGAAACGGTAGAACTCGCTCAGTAGAGCAAGAAGGGTTTCCTCTCGATTTCCCACGCTTCCTCGTCAGGGATCGTCAGCGCATCAAGGTCGCCGGGAGCAGCCGCCGAATCGTCGACCCATTCGCGGAGGGCCGGTCCGCCGTTGATGACGTCAATCGGGAGTTTTCCGAACGCATACTCGTACGGGAAGTCGCGCCACAGGTCGTAGTCGGGGAATAGCGTGCGGATCGCCTTGAATGCGAGCGCCTGAACTCGCCACGGCTTGAACGCCTCATGGTCGTAGGCGTTGCCCTCGGCGTGGATTTGGACGCCGTTACAGAGCTGCCCGACGTGCTTGTGGAAGGTGGGCTCGAACCAGATCTCGCGGAGCGTGCAGCCGTCGAGCCATTGCGGAGCGAGGTCGTGCATCACCTTGATGACGGCGCGGGCGTCGATGTCGGGTGCGCCGAACAGTTCGAGCGGACGGGTCGTTCCCCTGCCTTCGCTGAGCGTGGCGCCTTCCAGCATCACGGTGCCCGCGTAGCATCGTGCCATGTTGAGGTTCGGGGCGTTGGGCGAGGGATTGATCCACAGGCGATCGGTCGGCCATCCGAAGCCGGGTGCTTTGTTGGGTCGATAGCCTTCCATCTCGATCACGCGATAGTCGACGTCGATGTTGAAATGATCGACGAACCAATGGCCAAGCTCGCCGAGCGTCATGCCGTGCCGCATGGGGATCGGGCCGGCACCGACGAAACTCTCCCAACCCTCGCGCAGGGTCAGCCCCTCGGTCGGGCGACCCGCGGGATTGGGGCGGTCGAGGACCCACACGCTCTTGCCATGCTCGGCCGCGGCTTCGAGCATGTAGAGCAACGTCGTGATGAAGGTGTAGATGCGGCAGCCAAGATCCTGGAGGTCGATCAGGATGACGTCGCTTCCGGTCATCATCTGCCCGGTCGGTCGGCGGACTTCCCCATACAGGCTGTAGACCGGGATTTCGTGGACCGGATCGATGAAGTCTTCGCTCTCCATCATATTGTCCTGCTTGTCGCCGCGCAGGCCGTGTTGGGGACCGAAGGCGGCGGACAGCTTGACGTCACCGAGCGCGGCGAGCGCGTCGAGGCTGTGGTGCAAATCGCGCGTGACCGAAGCCGGATGCGCAACCAGCGCGACGCGCTTTCCCGCCAGCGGTGCCCGCAGCGCGGCGTCGGCGAGCAACCGTTCGATGCCGAATTTCATTGTCCGTCGACTCCATCAAGAAACATGGCGCGCGTCGCCTCCGCGTGAAAGTCGGGCGCGCCGGGGGCAAAGGCGAGCGCCCAGTAGCGCAGTTGACCGTCACGCTCTTCGATCACGGCGGTAAGCGCGACATGGGCGGGATTGGGGATTTCGGATCGCACCGTAGCGATGAGGGATAACCCGCTGGAATCACGAGAACATTCAATGTCGACGTCGGCGAGTGCTTCACGCATTCCAGCACGGTGCGCGTCGAATTCGTACGCGGCCCACTGCGTTGAGGGAGACAGGTTGAATTCTCGGTACGCGCTGCCCTCACCCTGCACGAACAATTCGAAGCACGTATGCCGCCATAGGTCGTCGGTGCGTTCCGGGGCGGCTGGGTCGGGCACGACCAATTCGTCGATCCTGCCGATTGCGCGAAAAGTGGCGATCACGCCGCCATCGATCCGGACGATCTCGCCATCGACGGCATGAATTGCGCCGGGCGGCGTATCGGGGTGGCGGACGAGGAGCGTCATCGCCGTCGCTATCGCGTGCCGCTTGCCGCCGCGCAAGTCGCACTTGGGACCGGCGCGATGCGCTGCTAATGCCGCGCGCCATGACGTTTCAATCCACGCTGCTGCGCCTGCTCGACGAGCGAGGCTATATCCACCAAGTGACCGACGCCTCCGCGCTCGACTCGCTTGCCTCGTCGGAGGTGATCAGCGGCTACATCGGGTTCGACCCGACGGCGCCGTCGCTCCATGTCGGCAGCCTGGTCCAGATCATGATGCTGCGGCGGCTGCAGCAGGCCGGACATCGACCGATCGTCCTAATGGGCGGTGGGACGGGCAAGATTGGCGATCCAAGCTTCAAGGACGAAGCGCGCAAGCTGATGACCGATGAGGTGATCGCTGCCAATGTCGCATCGATCCGACGCGTCTTCGATCGCTTCCTGACGTTCGGCGACGGTCCGTCCGATGCAGTGATGGTCGACAATGCCGGATGGCTCGACGAGCTTCGCTACATCCCGTTCCTGCGCGAGGTCGGGCAGCATTTTTCGATCAACCGGATGCTGAGCTTCGATTCGGTCAAGCTGCGCCTCGACCGCGAGCAATCGCTGAGCTTCCTCGAATTCAACTACATGATCCTGCAGGGCTACGATTTCCGCGAGCTAGCGCGGACGCGGGGATGCCGCTTGCAGCTTGGCGGGTCGGACCAGTGGGGCAACATCGTCAACGGCATCGACCTGACGCGCCGCATGGAAGGGATGGAGGTGTTCGGGGTCACCACGCCGCTCATCACCACCGCCGATGGTGGGAAGATGGGCAAGACCGCCAATGGCGCGGTGTGGCTCAACGCCGACCAACTCAGCGCCTACGACTATTGGCAGTTCTGGCGGAATACCGCCGATGCGGACGTGGTTCGCTTCCTGAAGCTGTTCACCGACCTACCGCTTGAGCGGATCGAAGAACTTGGTCGGCTCGAGGGCCAGGCTATCAACGACGCCAAAATCGTCCTGGCGAACGAAGCGACGACGTTGCTGCATGGCGCGGACGCCGCGGCGAGCGCCGAGGCGACCGCACGCGACACATTCGCGAGTGGCGGTGCCGGCGGGGACTTGCCCACCCTGACCGTAGCGGAGGGCTCGATCGGGATCGTCGCGGCGCTGACCGGGCTCGGCTTCGCGGCGTCGAATGGCGAAGCGCGCCGGAAGATCGAGGAAGGGGCGGTCAAGGTCGACGGCGTCGCCGCGACGGACATCAAGGCACAGATTGCGGTGAACGCGCCGGTCAAGATCAGCCTGGGCAAGAAGAAGCACGGGCTGCTGACGCCTTAGCCGCTTCGTAGCAAGCCGACCGCCGCGTCGCGTTCGAACAGGTAAAGGCAGAGGCGCGCGGCTTGTCCCCGCGGTCCTGCGAGGCCGCCATCGCGATCGAGCAGCAGTCGCGCATCGCCCTGCGCGATGGGGGCCAGTTCGGCGACTTCTTCGGGCGTGGCGACGCGGAAGCCCTGCTCCCCTGACTGGCGCGTACCGAGGACCTCGCCGGGGCCGCGCAGGCGGAGATCCTCTTCGGCGATGCGGAAGCCGTCGTTGGTCTCACGCATCAGGGCAAGCCGTGCCCGCCCCGTCTCGCTGAGCGTTTCGCCGCGGAGCAGGACGCAGCGGCTTGCACCGGTCCCTCGACCGACCCGGCCGCGAAGCTGGTGAAGTTGGGCCAAGCCGAAACGCTCGGCGCCTTCGATGACGATCAGCGTCGCGTTTGGCACGTCCACCCCGACTTCAATGACGGTCGTCGCCACCAACACACCGACATCGCCCGCCGCGAATGACGTCATGACGCTATCCTTGTCGGGACCTTTCATTCGGCCATGGACGAGACCGACTGCGTCTTCGCCGAAACGAGCTCGCAAGGTGGCGGCGCGCTCCTCGGCCGCAGCCGCATCGACCGTCTCCGATTCCTCGACCAGCGGGCAGACCCAGTACGCCTGCCCACCCGCGGCAAGGTGGCGGCCAAGCCCCTCGACGACCTCCGACAGTTTATGGTCCGCGACGACCAGCGTCTCGATCGGCATTCGCCCCGGGGGCATCTCGTCGATCCGGCTGACGTCCATTTCGCCATAGTGGGTCAAGGTCAGCGTCCGCGGAATGGGCGTGGCGGTCATGGCGAGCAGGTGCGGCGGGTGTGCCGCCTTCTCGCTGAGCAGCAGGCGTTGCGACACGCCAAAGCGATGCTGCTCATCGATCACGACGAGCCCGAGGCGATGGTAGGTCACCGCCTGCTGAAAAATGGCGTGCGTCCCGACGAGGATATCGGCTGTCCCGCCCGCCAGTCCCATTAGCACCGCTTCCCGAGCCCGCCCCTTTTCGCGCCCGGTCAGGATCGCAACACGGACGCCCAACGCCTCGCATTGACGTTGAAGCGTGGCGTAATGCTGTCGCGCGAGGATCTCGGTCGGGGCGAGCATTGCGGCTTGCGCGCCTGCCTCGACCGCTTCCAGCATCGCCATCAGCGCGACTAGCGTTTTGCCCGAGCCGACATCGCCCTGCAGCAACCGGAGCATGGGACGATCCTGTGCCATGTCGCCGCGAATTTCGTCGATCACGCGCGCCTGCGCGTTCGTCAGCCGATAGGGAAGCTGAAGGCGGTTCGTCAGTCGGCCATCGCCCTGGAGCGGCACGCCGCGCTTTCGTCGGGCGACCTGCCGCAGCAACAGCAGCGCCAACTGGTTGGCGAAAATCTCGTCATACGCCAACCGTTTACGCGGCGTCGCTTCGTCGGGATCCTGATGGGCCGAGGCGAGCGAAGACCGCCACGCCGCCCAACCGTCGCGCGCAAGTTGCGACGGCTCGATCCATTCGGGCAGGTCTGGCGCTCGCTCCAGAGCGGTCATCGCCAGCTCGCGCATCCGCTTGTTCGAGATACCCTCGGTGAGGCCGTAGACCGGCTCTCGCAAGGCGATCCCGGCATCCGCTTCCGGATCGAGGACATCGGGGTGGACGATCTGCCACTGATCGCCCCAGGCATCGAGTTTGCCAACGATCGTCCGCGCTTCACCGAGCGGAAGCTGTTTCCTTGCCCACCCGGGATTGTTGAAAAATGTCAGGGTGATCGTGTTGCCGGCTGAATCGCTGGCGAAAATCCGCATCGGCGCTCTGCCGGCGCCTGCGCGGATGTCGAACGGCGTCACCTCAAGAATGACGATCCGACCGAGCAGGCTTCCATCGGCCGCAGGCGCAGCGATTCGATCGATCGTCCCGGTTGGCAAATGGTAGATAAGGTCGAGGGCACGTGTAATGCCGAGCCTTGCCAGCGCCTTGGCAATACCCGGACCGACGCCCTTCAGGGTTTCGACCTCGGCGAACAGGGGATTAAGGACGTCGGGGCGCATCGCCGCACTCTAGCAACCGTGCTGCTCACTGCCTACATGAGCACGCACGGACCCGCGGCGATTTCGCCATGCGGGCTTTTTGCGTCTGAAAGGCGACGACATGGACGAGGTTTCGCGCGCTCTTCGTTACCGCGCCTGGCACCGCGGGACGCGCGAAGCCGACATGATGATCGGCGGCTTTTTCGACGCGCATCATTCGAGTTGGGGCAGCCATGAGCGAGCGCTGTTTGCCGCGCTTCTGGCGGAGACCGATGTCGACATCATGGCGTGGGCGATCGGGACGCAGGACGTTCCCGAACGGTATCAAGGGCCGCTGATGGAAGCGATGCGCCGTCTTGATTTCATCAAGGTTCCAAAATGAGCAACGACTTAGGACGGATTCTTGCGGCGTCGTCGCCGCTGACGCTTGCGAGCGTTCCTGCGGGCTTCCTGCCGTGGCTGGTGTCCGACCTTGCGCGGGCAGCGCATGGCACCGGCGTTGGCGGACGCGCGGTGGTGATTGCCGCCGACGAAGCGGCGATGCGCGCGCTGGCGGAGACTGTCCCGGTGTTCGCGCCGGACGTCGAGGTCCTGACTTTTCCCGCCTGGGACTGCCTGCCCTACGATCGCGCCAGTCCCGCGCTTCGGGTGATGGCGGAGCGACTGGCGACGCTGCAACTGCTGCAGGTGCCCAGGAAGCGGCCGCAGTTGCTGATCGCTGCGGCCAATGCCGTCACGCAGCGGACGCTGACGCCTTTTCGAATTCGCCAGCTCACGCGTCGGCTCGACGAAGGCGAGCGGATCGAGCGCGACGATCTCGTCTCGCAGTTGGTGGCCAATGGCTACCAGCGAACCGACGCGGTGCACGATGCCGGCGAATTTGCGGTGCGTGGGTCGATCGTCGACCTGTATCCCGCCGGCGACTCTTCGGCGATCCGCCTCGATTTCTTCGGCGACGAGATCGAGACGATGCGCCGGTTCGACCCTGCCGACCAGCGAAGCGTTGGGAAGGCCGGGGCCTTTACGCTGATGCCGGCCTCAGAGGCGCTGCTCGACGAGGAAAGCGTCAAGCGCTTCCGCGCCCGTTATCGCGAGAAATTCGGTGCGAACGCGACCGGTGATCCGCTTTATCAAGCGGTCAGCGAGGGCCGGCGCCTCGCCGGCATGGAGCATTGGCTGCCGCTGTTCGAGGACAAGCTGGCGACGCTGTTCGATCATCTGTCGGATGCCGACGTCATCCTCCGCGATTCGGGAAGCGACGGCGCCATCACGTCGCGAGCCGAGGCGATCGAGGACTATTTTGCCAATCGCGAACGCGCGATGCAGGCCGAGCCGGGCAGCTACCGGCCGCTTCCGCCGTCGGCACTCTACCTGTCGCGGAAGGAGTGGACGTCGTCGGTCGCGGAACGCCCGATCCACTTCGCATCGACCTTTCCCGAACCCGCGAGCGATCAGGTCATCGACTTTGGCGTCGAAGGTCCCCGCGACTTCGCGCCGGAGCGCGCACAAAACGCCAACGTTTACGAGGCGGTGGTCAAGCACGTCGCCAAGCTGCGGAAATCAGGCCGGAAGATCATCCTCGCGAGTTACAGCGAAGGCGCACGCGAACGTCTCTCGGGCCTGCTCGAGGAGCACGGCCTCGATCGCCTGACGCAGGCGACGACGTGGCAGGAAGCGCTCGGCGGAAAGGCCGATGCGAGCCTCTTGGTGTTGCCGCTCGATCATGGCCTCACCGCGCCCGACGTCGCGGTCCTGACCGAGCAGGACATGCTCGGCGACCGGCTGGTGCGACGCAAGAAGCGCCGGAAGAGTGCCGACGCCTTCCTTGCCGAGCTGGCAGCGCTGACGCCGGGCGATCTGGTCGTTCACGCCGATCACGGCATTGCGCGGTACGAGGGGCTGACGTCGATCATGGTCGGCCGCGCGCCGCACGATTGCGTCGCCCTCTCCTACTCCGGTGGCGACAAGCTCTACCTGCCGGTCGAGAATATCGACGTGCTGTCGCGCTACGGCTCGGACAGCGAGCGCGCGGTGCTCGACAAACTTGGCGGCGAAGCGTGGCAGCGCCGCAAGAGCCGGATGAAGGAGCGGATCCGCGAGATCGCCGGCGAGCTCATCAAGACCGCCGCGGTCCGCGCGACCAGGCCAGGGCAGATGGTCGAGGCCGATCCCGCCTATCCGCAATTCGTCGACCGCTTCCCTTATGAGGAAACCGACGACCAGGATCGCGCCATCACCGAGGTTCTGGAGGATCTGGCGAGCGGCAAGCCGATGGACCGCCTGGTGTGCGGCGACGTCGGCTTCGGCAAGACCGAGGTTGCGCTTCGTGCGGCGTTCGTCGCGGCGATGGCCGGCTATCAAGTCGCGGTCATCGGTCCGACCACGCTGTTGGCTCGTCAGCATTATTCGAACTTCGTCGCGCGCTTTCAGGGCTTCCCGATCGAGGTGGGCCGCTTGTCGCGACTCGTGCCCGCGGCGGAGGCGAAAAGGACTCGCGAGGGGCTCGAAAAGGGCGTCGTCGACATCATCATCGGCACCCACGCGCTGCTGTCGAAAACGATCAAGTTCAAGAAGTTGGGACTCGTGATTGTCGACGAGGAGCAGCATTTCGGAGTCGCGCACAAGGAGCGGCTGAAGTCGCTCCGCGATGACGTGCACGTGCTGACCCTGACCGCCACGCCGATCCCGCGAACGCTACAGATGGCGATGTCGGGCCTGCGCGAGCTTAGCGTGATCCAAACGCCTCCGGTCGACCGTCTTGCGGTCCGAACCTACGTGGCGCCATGGGATCCGGTCGTGGTACGCGAGGCATTGCTTCGCGAACATTATCGCGGCGGGCAGAGCTTCCTCGTCGCGCCACGGATCGCCGATCTGCCCGATCTGGAGGAATGGCTTCGTGAGGAGGTGCCCGAAGTGAAGGCCGTCACCGCGCACGGACAGATGAGCCCGGGCGAGGTCGAGGAGCGAATGAGCGCCTTCTATGACCGCAAGTATGACGTTCTGCTATCGACGACGATTGTCGAAAGCGGGCTCGACATCCCGTCGGCGAACACACTGATCGTCCATCGCGCCGATCGCTTCGGACTGGCGCAGCTTTACCAGCTACGTGGGCGTGTCGGACGGTCGAAGACGCGTGCCTATGCCTATCTCACCACGACGCCCGACCGGGCGCTGACCGAGGGGGCGGACAAGCGTCTTCAGGTGCTGGCCAACCTCGACAGCCTTGGCGCTGGCTTCCAGCTCGCAAGCCACGACCTCGACATCCGCGGCGCCGGAAATCTGCTCGGCGACGAGCAATCGGGGCATATCAAGGAGGTCGGCTTCGAACTTTACCAGGCGATGCTCGAGGACGCGATCCTAGAGCAGAAGTCGGGCGCGTCGGAACGCCGGGAAGAATTCACGCCGCAAATCAACGTCGAAGCCCCGATCCTTATCCCGGAAACCTATGTCCCCGATCTCGATCTCCGCATGGGTCTGTATCGCCGCCTCGGCGACCTCGATGACCGTCAGGGCGTGGAATCCTTTGCGGCGGAAATGATCGATCGCTTCGGCAAGCTTCCTCCCGAAACCAAGAACTTGCTGCTGATCGTCGAGACCAAGATCAATTGCCGAAAGGCGTGCATCGCGAAACTCGACGTTGGCGCAAAGGGTGCCGTGGTCACGTTTGCCGATCGCGGTTTCCCCGATCTGCCGGGGTTGCTGGCCTATGTCGCGCGGCTGAAGGGACAGGCGAAGCTTCGTCCCGACAGCAAGCTCGTCGTCAGCCGCGACTGGCCGAGCGGCGATGCGCGTTTGAATGGAGCGCTGCAAATCTCGCGCGGCCTGATGCGCGTCCTGGCGGCGAGCGAGGATCAGCGTCAGCTGCAACCGGCCTGAATGCAAAACGGGTGCCGGATCCCCCGATCCGACACCCGCCTGCTCCCGCTCGTCGCGTAGCGTGAGATCGGCCTGCCACTGGAGCGAGGATCGCGCAACGTCGCGCTTGGCGACGTTCCGTTCCGGGACACGGTGGCGTTTGACGAGTGAAGCCTTATGGTGTCGCCCGTGAACGCCACCAGCCTCTCCCCGGCTTCCCCGGACAAGGATCTCGCCGCACGCGGAATCGGACTGGTCGCGTCGAATACCCAGGCCGCATTGGCGGCAGAGAAGCTGCTGCGCCGACGCTATCGGTGGGCCGACGAGGCGGAGGCGGAGACGCTCGTCGCGCTGGGTGGCGACGGCTTCATGCTTCAGACGCTGCACCAGATGCTCGAAGAGAATGACGCCCGCCCGGTGTTCGGCATGAATCGCGGGACGGTCGGCTTCCTGATGAACGAATGGCGGATCGACCAGCTCATCGATCGGATCTCGAACGCCAAGCACATCAAGGTCACGCCGCTGAAGATGGAGGCGACGACGGTCCGCGGGGACACTTGGTCCTACCCCGCCATCAACGAGGTCTCGCTGCTTCGCCAAACGCGCCAGACCGCGAAACTCGAGTTGTGCGTGAATGGGCGCGTCGTCATGCCCGAATTGGTCGCGGACGGCGTTCTGGTCGCGACCCCCGCCGGTTCGACCGCGTATAATCTTTCGGCCAACGGTCCGATCCTCCCGCTGGCGGCAAGGATGCTCGCGCTGACGCCGATCAGCGCTTTTCGTCCGCGTCGCTGGACCGGCGCGATACTGCCCGACGACGTCGAAATCCAGATTCGCGTACTGGAAGCGGAAAAAAGGTCGGTTGCCGCGGTCGCCGACCAGTTCGAAGTACGCGACGTCGCAACCGTCAAGGTTGCGCTCGACCCTTCGCAGACGCTCACCTTGCTGTTCGATCCCGAACATGCGCTCGACGAGCGCATCGCGCTCGAACAATTTGCGACCTGAAAAAGACGATTTCCAACGCACTTCGGGTTGCAACCGCTGATGAGCGCGTTATAGGCGCTCTCGCTTCGCAAGAAGACGGCGATCCTCGGTAGCTCAGTGGTAGAGCGTTCGACTGTTAATCGAATGGTCGTAGGTTCGAATCCTACCCGAGGAGCCATTTTTCACCCCGGCGTCACCACCCGCCAGGGACCCCCGCAGACTTAGCCTTCGATTGCTGCCATCAGGCTGGCATTGCCGCCTGCCGCCGTCGTGTCGATGCAGGTGACGCGCTCGGTCGCGAACCGCGCGACGTAGTGCGGGCCGCCAGCCTTGGGGCCCGTCCCACTCAATCCCTCGCCACCGAACGGCTGGCTTTCGACGACCGCGCCGATCTGGTTGCGGTTGACATAGAGGTTGCCCACACGCGCCTCGCGCTCGACATATTCGCGCGTGGTGTCGATCCGGCTCTGCAGGCCGAGAGTCAGGCCATAACCGGTCGCATTGATCGCCTGCAGCACATCGGCGAGCTTGCCCGACTTCCATCGCACGACGTGAAGGATCGGCCCGAAATGCTCTCGGTCGAGATCGGACAGCGACTTGATCTCGTACATCGCGGGCGTGACGAAATGTCCGGCGGCTGCCGTCTGCGGCAGTTCCAACCGGGCGAGCAACGTCGCTTTCGCATTTAGCTCGGCCAAGTGCGCGTTGAGCGCTTCCTTCGCGTCCTCATCGATAACCGGACCGACGTCGGTCGTGATGTCGGCAGGGTCGCCGATCGAGAGCGCCTTCATCGCGCCCGCAATCATGCCGAGCATGGTGTCGGCGACGTCATCCTGCACGAACAGCACGCGAAGCGCCGAACAGCGCTGCCCCGCGCTCTGGAAACTGGATGCGACCACGTCGCGGGTAACCTGTTCGGGCAGCGCCGACGAATCGACGATCATCGCATTCTGCCCGCCAGTCTCGGCGATTAGCGGGATAATCGCGCCGGGACGGTCGGCCAAGCCGCGATTGATCGCGCGCGCCGTCTCGGTCGACCCGGTGAAGGCGACGCCGGCGATCAGCGGATGGCTCGTCAGCGCCGCGCCGACCTTGCCGTCCCCGGGGACGATTTGCACGATGTCGCGGGGAATGCCTGCGCGATGCATCAGCTCGATTGCCAAGGCACCGATTAGCGGCGTCTGCTCGGCCGGCTTTGCGATCGCGGCGTTCCCCGCCGCAAGCGCGGCGGCGACCGGTCCGATGAAGATCGCCAACGGGAAATTCCACGGGCTGATGCACGCGAACACGCCGCGGCCGTGCAGGCGCAGTTCGTTCACTTCGCCGGTTGGACCCGGGAGTGGCGTCGCGCCCGCGAACAAGCGCCGCGCCTCACTGGCATAATAACGTAGAAAATCGACCGCCTCGCGGACTTCAAGCACTGCGTCGGGCAAAGTCTTGCCCGCCTCGCGAATGCAGAGCGAAAACAGCTCTTCGCGATGCTCCTCGAACTGGTCGGCGGCGCGGTCGAGCAATTCGGCCCGCGCCGTTCCGCCGCGCTGGTCCCAAGCTGTCTGGACGGCAGCAGCCGCCCGAACCGCGCGATCGACATCGCCTGCGGTCGCGTCGACCACCGATCCGACGCGATGGGCTCCATTGAACGGCGAGACGACGGCGGCGGGAACAGCCTTCGAGCCCACGGTCGGCTGAGCCTCCCACTGACGCGACCCAAGGTCCTTGATGCGCTTCTGCAAAGGTTCGCGGACGAGCGGATCGCTCAGGTCCACGCCAGCGCTGTTCTTGCGCCCTTTGCCGAAGATCGAATCGGGCAACGGAATCGCCGGGTTGCGGCGGGGCTTGAGAGCAGTCAGCTCCGCAACCGGATCACGAACGAGGTCGTCGAGCGGAACGTCATCGTCCGCGATGCGATTAACGAAGCTGCTGTTGGCGCCATTCTCCAAAAGCCGACGAACGAGGTATGCGAGCAGCTCCTTGTGGCTGCCAACCGGCGCGTAGATGCGCACCGGAGTGACCGGGTCGCCAATCCCGCGCTCGAGCTTGGCGAGTTCTTCGTAGAGGCCTTCGCCCATGCCGTGCAGACGCTGGAACTCGAATGGGGTCTTGCCCGCCATCGCCTTGATCGCGCCGATGCTGTTGGCGTTGTGGGTGGCGAAGGCGGCGTAAATACAATCGCTTGCCGCCAGCATCCGACGCGCGCAGGCGAGATAGGAAACGTCGGTCGCGACCTTACGTGTGAAGACCGGATAGTCCGACAGACCCGCGACCTGCGCGACCTTGATCTCGCTGTCCCAGTAGGCGCCCTTGACCAGGCGAACCATCAGCTTGCGGCCGTGCTTGCGGGCCAGCGCAACCGTCCAGTCGACGAGCGGCACGGCACGCTTGGAATAAGCCTGAAGCGCAAGGCCGAAGCCGCCCCACCCGCTTTCAAACAGACCATCGTCGGCAACCAGCGCTTCGATGATGTCCATCGACAGTTCGAGGCGATCGGCCTCCTCGGCGTCGATGGTGAGGTGCAGGTCCGCTGCGGCCGCCTTCAGCGCCAGTTCGCGAACAACCGGCATGATCGCGGCCTTGGCTTCGGCTGCGTGCGTCCACTCGTAGCGAGGATGGAGCGCCGACAATTTGACGGAAATGCCGGGTTCGGCTCGAAACCCATTCTTCGCCTTCGCAGCGATCGTGTCGAGCGCCTCGCCATACGCCTTCGCGTACCGCGCAGCATCCTCGTGGGTGCGCGCGGCTTCGCCCAGCATGTCGAAGCTGTGGCTCCAGCCCTTTGCCCGCTCGGGGGCGGCGCGGCTGAGCGCCTCGTCGATTGTCCGCCCGAATACGAATTGCCGACCGAGGATCTTCATCGCCTGTCCGACCGCGGTGCGGATGACCGGCTCGCCGAGCCGTCCAACCGCGCGGCCCAGCGCCGAACGCCAGCCTTCTGTGCGGTCGTTGGCCTCGTCGAGGACCTTGCCCGTCAGCAGCAGCGAAAAGGTCGCGGCATTGACGAAGGTCGAGCGGCTTCCGCCCAGCTTCTCCGCCCAGTCGGGACCCGACAGCTTGTCGTGGATCAGGTCATCAGCGGTTTCCGCGTCGGGAATGCGAAGCAACGCCTCCGCCAGGCACATCAGCGCGACGCCTTCGTCCGAACCGAGGTCGTAAGCCTGCAAAAACGCATCCAGCCCGGCGGCCTTGTGGCCGCGCACCGCCTTGACCAGCGTCCGCGCCAACGCGGTCGCCTCGCCTAGCTCCGCGGCACTCAACCGCGCCTGTTCAAGCCTTTCGGCGACGACCTTTTCTTCATCAGGGCGATAGGCGTGGCGGAGCGCGGTACGGTCGATCATCGTGGATGTCGGCTCAGGCGGCCTGGCCGTGACAATGTTTGTACTTGAGCCCCGACCCGCACGGACAAGGCGAGTTGCGGCTTTCCGGCGGCTCGACGACCGCGCCATTGTCTCCCGTCGGAAGCGCCGGTCGCGGCGACTGCATCGGCGGCAGGCTCGACATAACGGTCCCGCGCGCATCCACGTCGGCGGTGTCGTCGTCGCCAGATAGCGGGTCGATGTGGTTGGTGATGAAGTCGGGAAGCGCGAAGTCGCCCGCGGACATCATCTGCACCGGCGGCTCTTCAAACTGTACCTGCGCCCGCATCAGCAGCTTCGTCACGTCCTCGCGGATCGCGACCAGTAGCCGCTCGAACAGCATGAAGGCTTCCTGCTTATACTCGTCGATCGGCTTCTTCTGCGCATAGCTGCGCAGGTGGATGACGGCGCGGAGGGCGTCGAGCGTGGACAGATGCTCTTTCCAATGATGATCGAGCGTCTGGATGAGGAGGTTCTTCTCAATCTCGATCCAACGCTGCGGTTCGAGGCCCTGCGACTTCTCCGCCATTCGCGCGTCGGCCATCGCTTGCAGGCGCTCGATGATGACGTCCTGTTCGACCGCGTCCTCAGCCAGCCACTCCTCGAGCGGCGGCTGGAGGTCGAGCACTTCGTCCGTCGATACGCGCAGGCCCTCGACGTCCCACTGCTCGGGGTAGGTGCCGGGAGGGCAATGTGTCGTCACGAGCCCCGCGATGGTTTCGGCACGGAAGTCTTCGACCACGTCGCTGACATGATCCGCATCCATGATCTCCGCGCGCTGGTCGTAGATGACCTTGCGCTGGTCGTTCATGACGTCGTCAAATTCGACGACCTGCTTGCGGATATCGTAATTGCGCGCCTCGACCTTTTTCTGGGCCGTCTCGATCGCCTTGGAAATCCACGGCGAGACGATTGCTTCGCCGTCTTCCAAATTCTTGTTCATCAGGCGCGCGAAGGCGGTCTGCGGGCCGAAAATGCGCAGCAGATCGTCGTCGAGGCTGAGATAGAAGCGCGACAGGCCGGGGTCACCCTGACGCCCGGAGCGCCCGCGAAGCTGGTTGTCGATGCGGCGGCTTTCGTGGCGTTCGGTGCCGAGCACGAACAGGCCGCCGGCGGCGAGGACCTGCTGCTTCTCGGCCTCGATTTCCTCGCGGAAGCGGGCAATCTCGGCGTCACGCTCGGGTCCGTCGGGAGTGTTGCGAAGCTCGTCCTCGATCCGGAATTCGAGGTTGCCGCCCAATTTGATGTCGGTCCCGCGACCGGCCATGTTGGTGGCGATCGTCACGGCGCGCATCCGGCCCGCCTGCGCGACGATGTGTGCTTCGCTCTCGTGGAAGCGGGCGTTGAGCACTTCGTGCGTAATCCCTTCCTTGTGAAGGAATTCGCTCAGCATTTCCGACTTCTCGATCGAGACGGTCCCGACGAGCACGGGCTGGCCCATCTCCTGGCGCTTCTTGATCTCCTTCGCGATCGCCGCAAACTTGTCGTTGATGTTCTTATAGAATTCGTCGTCGTCATCGATCCGCTGGACCGGGACGTGCGTCGGGATCGACACGACGTTCATCCGATAGATGTCGAAGAATTCGGGCGCTTCGGTCAGCGCGGTGCCGGTCATGCCCGCAAGTTTCGGGTACATGCGGAAATAGTTCTGGAAGGTGATCGAGGCGAGCGTCTGGTTCTCCGGCTCGATCGCGACGCCTTCCTTGGCCTCGACCGCCTGGTGGAGACCATCGGACCAGCGGCGGCCGTCCATCATCCGGCCGGTGAATTCATCGATAATGACGACCTTGCCGTCCTTCACGATGTAATCGATGTCCTTGCGGAACATCATGTTCGCCTTGAGCGACTGGTTGAGGTGGTGGACCACCTGCGTGTTGGCGATGTCGTAGAGGTTGGTGCCTTCGAGCAGCCCCGCGTCCTCGAGCATTCGCTCGGCCTTTTCGGTGCCTTCCTCTGTCAGGACGATCGTGCGCTGCTTCTCGTCCTTCTCATAGTCGCTCTCGACGAACTGCTTCACCAGCGCATCCACGCCGATGTACAGTTCCGACTTGTCGTCGGTTGGTCCGGAAATGATCAGCGGGGTACGGGCTTCGTCGATCAGGATCGAATCAACCTCGTCGACGATGGCGTAACCGAACGGGCGCTGGACCATCAGGTCGCGCGAGAACTTCATGTTGTCGCGGAGGTAGTCGAAGCCGAGCTCGTTATTCGTCGCGTAGGTGATGTCGGCCTGGTAGGCCGCGCGCCGCTCGTGATCGGCCATGTTCGGGACAATGATGCCGGTTTCCAGACCAAGGAAACGATAGACCTGCCCCATCCACTCGGCGTCGCGGCGGGCAAGATAATCGTTGACGGTTACGACGTGGACGCCCTTGCCGGGCAAAGCGTTGAGATAAGTTGCGAGCGTCGCGACGAGGGTCTTGCCCTCGCCCGTCTTCATTTCGGCGATCTCGCCACGATGAAGGACGATGCCGCCGATCATCTGGACATCGTAATGGCGTTGTCCAAGCGTGCGAATCGATGCTTCGCGCACCGTCGCAAACGCTTCCGGGAGGATGTCGTCCAGCTTTACGCCGTCGGCCAGTCGCTGACGGAAGATCATCGTCTGGTTACGAAGCTCGTCGTCGGTCATGGCCGAGATGGTGGGCTCGAAGGCGTTGATCGCCTCGACGATCTTGCCGAGCTTGGCGACGTACCGGTCGTTGGCGGACCCGAAGATGCTTTTGGCCAGGGAGGCGAGCATGGAGCGAAATATTCCTCAAAAGGTCGCGGCGCGCGAAGGCTGATGCCCTTGATCGCGCGCGGGCGTGGACGGGCCGCGATGTAGGAGCCGCCCGCCCCGCCGTCAATCGAACGGCAGGGCTGACGAGGAGACTAGAGCTGGCCTTCGAGCCATTCCTGCAACACCGCTTTCGGCGCGTTGCCGCGCGTCCAACGCGCCTTTTCCTTGCCGCCCTCGAACAGGACCAGCAGCGGGATGGTGCGGACGCCGGCCTTGTTGGCTGCATCACCCGCTTCGTCGAGGTTCGCCTTAGCCACCGTCAAACGTCCGTCAAAGTCCTGCGCGATCGCGTCGAGCGTCGGCGCCAGCGCCTTGCATGGGCCGCACCATTCCGCCCAAAAGTCGACGAGGACCGGCTTGTCGGACGACAGAACGTCGGCGTCGAAGCTCATGTCGGTGACGGTTTTGGTATTCTGACCCATTGCATACTCCTGATGTCGGTTCGCTTCTCCATATGGGGTGGCGACCGGTCTGCTCAAGCGCTGATCGGGATGAGGCGCGGACCGCTGGTGTAAAGCAGCGCCGTCTCGATCGTCCGATCGGGGAAGATCACGGCCAGCGCGGCGGCATAAGCCTCCATCTGCCGACGATGCTGCGCGGGGATTTCGGCGGGTCCCGATGGCACAGCGCGCCCGGTCTTGAAGTCGATCACCTGCACGCGATCGTCTTCGATCAGCAATCGGTCGACGGTACCGGCGATAACGCGGCCATCGGGCAGCGTCGCCGCCAACGGCGCCTCGCCGATCGACGAAGGTCCGAAGACATCGGCAAAGGCGGGGTCGGCAATCACCTTGCACGCGGCCTCTGCGATCTCGACCCGCATCGCTTCCTCGGCCACTCCCGCCTTTGCTAGCCAGCGTAGCGCCAGTGCTTGGCGTTCAGCGGGGTCGACCGCAGGGAGACGTTCGAACAGTGTGTGGAGCAGCGTTCCACGCTGCGCCGCCGCACGCATCGCCGGCGTCGGAGGCGGCGCCGCTTCCAAATCGTCGACGATTTGCGATGGACTTAGGGGTTGCGGTGGTCGCGCCTCGATCGGCGCAGGGGTGCGCAGGCTGTCGGGAACCTGAAGGGGGATCAGCGCCGTCTTCTCCGTCGACCGCTTTGCCCCGACGCGACCGGCATTTTCCCAAACGAGGGCCGAGCCCCAAGGCGCCACTTCTTCCGACGCAGCGCCGAGGCTCATCATCGCCCGCGCACTTGCTTGGTGCCAACTCTTCTCCGGCACGTCGCGGCGCTTCTTCACGCCAGCAATGACTAGACGCTCCGCCGCGCGAGTCAGCCCTACGTAGGCAAGGCGCCAATGCTCTTCCTCGTCCTCCTTTTTCGTCTTTTCGAGGAGAAGGCGAAACAGGGGCGCGCACTCGTCCTTGCGGGGCCGGATCAAGGGAACGTTGCCGACATCTGGAATTCCAAATTCCATCGTCGACGAAGTCCCGCCGACCGCCGCTGGATCATGGGTCGCATCGGCGAGTATGACGAGGGGCGCTTCGAGACCCTTGGCTGCGTGCACGGTCATCACTCGAACCGCGTTCCCCGAGGACGACGCGTCACGCTTGACCTCGACATCGCCGCGGTCGAACCACGCTAGGAAGCGGTCGAGCGAGGCAATTTCCTCGCCCTCAAACTGTACTGCGCTGGCAACCAGTTCCTCGATCGGATCGCGCGCCGCCTCGCCGAGCCGTTCAAGCAACTTATGCCGACCCTGAACCGGGCCCGACAGGATCGTCTCCAGAAAGCGCGCCGGCGTGACATAATCGGCCATCGCCAACCATTCGGACAGCGTCCGGTGCGCTTCGGCGAACTGGGGTTTCTCGTCCCGGCGCGACGACAGCGCTGCCCAAAGCCGTCCCGGACGGTCAAAGGCGAGGTCGTAAAGTTGTTGCTGATCCCAGCCAAGCAGCGGCGACACGAGCAGGCCAGCAAGATTCAAATCATCGAGCGGCTGAACGACGAAGCGGATCGCCGACAGCAGATCCTTGACCGCCAGCGGCTTGTGCAGGTGAAGACGGTCGATCCCGGCGACAGGGACGCCCTGCGCATAAAGGCGCGCGACAATTAGCGAGGCAAACTCGGTCCGGCTGCGTACCAGGATCAGGATGTCGCCAGCGGTCAGCGGCCGGCCTGTCGATCCCATCATCGGCGGCGCGTCGAGCCAACCCTTGATCGTGGCGGCCATCGCGTCGGCGTAAAGCCTGAGCGGCTCATCGATCCATCCTTCGTCGGCGGTATCCTCTTCGGGCGCAACCGCGGGTTCGAAGGCCGGCCACAGCTCGACCCTTCCCGGTCGTGAAGAATGGAAAGCGACATGCGGCGGCGGGGCGTTGGGAAGGCCCATCGCCGAAGGACCGACGTCGCCGATCATGGCATCGACCAGTTCGAGGACCGCGGGTGACGAACGAAAACTGGCGTCGATCGAAAGGTCGCGGAACTCGCGTGCCGCTTGGTCCGCGTCCATTGCCGCCTCGCCCGCGGCGGATGCACGCTCTGCGACGAGCGAGCGATACTTGTCATATTCGCGCGGATTGGTGCCCTGAAAACCGAAGATCGCCTGCTTATAATCGCCGACCATGAACAGGGTACGCCAGTGATCCTCGGCCTCTGGATTACCGGTAAAATATTCACCCGCGAGCGCATCAACGATGGCCCATTGATCCTGGTTGGTGTCCTGCGCCTCGTCGACCAGGATGTGGTCGGTCCGCTGGTCGAGCTTGTAGCGAACCCAATCGCCCATCCCGAGCTTCTGGAAAAGCGCCTGCGTCCAGTGGATCAGGTCGTCGAAGTCGGCCACGCCCGCCGCGCGCTTGGCGCGTACATAGGCGGCGGCAAAGGCCTGACCCGCGCGAAGGCCGGCGGCTTGGGTCTTCGCCAGCGTCCCCGCAGAACGAAGCAAGCGAAGCTCGGTCCACCAATCGGCAAATTGTTGCACGACCTGCTCATAATCCGGATCCGCCGCGACCTGCTTGGCCTTTACCTTGCAGATTTCTCCCTTGGCGGTGACGAGGTTCGCCCCCAATCCGTCAAGCAGATCGGCACGTTCTAACGGGCTCGCGGCAATGAAGCGACCGAGGTTGGCGACGATCTTGTCGCCGGTCGCTGTTTTCCATGCTCGATTGGCGAGGACCAGGCGATTGAACAGCAATCGGTCGATCGCATCGTCGGCAAGTTTGGCTTCGAAGTCGTCCGCGCCTCCAGGCATCCCGATCAGCTCGAACAAACGTTGCTCGATAGTAGAGGGGTCGCCGAGCGCGGCCATCGCCTCATGCGCATGGGCGCAATCCATTAGATAGGATTGCGCGCCTTCTTCCCCCAATCGCAGGCTAAGCGCCGAAACGTCGTTGAGCAGGCCGCGACGACCGCTTTCTTCGGCGTCGGAGAGCAACAATGCCAGCGTCTGACGCGCCAGTTCCTGCTCGGCCCGGCCTTCGATCGGCTTGAGGCCCGGCGCGATGCCCGCTTCCGAAGGAAATGAGGCAAGCAACTGCTGCGCGAAACTGTGGATCGTCTGGATGCGCAAGCCTCCGCCTCGCGCTTCGAGCACGCGCGTGAACAGGCGGCGGGCGCGCTGGAGCGCCGGCTTGTCGCGCTCCTCGCCCAGCGCGAACAATTCCTTTTCCAGCGCCGGATCGGGCAACCGCACCCAATGGGCGAGACGGCCGGCAATCCGGTTGGCCATCTCCGCCGCGCCGGCCTTGGTAAAGGTCAGGCACAGGATCGCTTCCGGCGGAACGCCGCGCAACAGCAGACGGATCACCCGCGCGGTCAGAACCTGCGTCTTCCCCGTCCCCGCCGATGCCGAAAGCGCCGCGTGGATCGTCGGGTCGGACGCAGCGTCCTGCGCACCCTTCAGGGGCGGGAAAGGCTTCAAGCCGGGCGGCATGGCACCCTTTCCAACGAAAGCCGTTCGTCATAGGACGGCGAAAATATTGACGAAGCGAGGACCGAATGGATCAGGGCGACAAGCGGGAAGACGAACGACGCACCAAGCTGGTCAAGGCCGGCGTCGCGGTCGGCATCGGATCGGCAGCGATCGTCGCCGCCCTGCTCTATGCGTCGAAGGTAAAGAAGCCGCGCCGCGGATCGACCGGCGGACACGAATCCGACTAGGTCAGTCTCGGCCATACCATTCCTCTAGACGCATCAATTGATCATAGTCGCCGTAAGGGGCGTAGGCGGGATTGAGCTTGGCAACGAAGGGCTCGTCGCCCAACAGATATTTATCGGCGGCATCGCCGAAATGCGCATAAGCTCGATATATAAAATCGGCCGCACCGTCGGCGGCATCGGGTGACCGGCGATAACCGAACCGACTATTCTTCTTGGCCAGCGACCAATATTCGTGAGTGCTGACGTTGCCGGATAGGCCGGCAAAACTGCCGTATTTCGCGATGAGCGACAGCAGGCCGAGTTGAAGCGCAAACCCTTCGTTCACCGCCTTGGGGCTTGGTGCCTGTCCCGTCTTGTAGTCGACGATGGCGAGCGTCCCGTCGGGCATTCGGTCGATGCGATCGGCGACCCCGTAAAGCGTGACCCCAGCGACCTCCGCTTCACCCCTTGCCTCCGCCACCAACGGAATACGCCCTGCGTTCCAATCGTTCGCCGCCTCGTCCGCGATCCAGCGGATCGCCTCCATCAGTCGCGGCGACCACAGCGCGCGCAACATCGGATGGATGGCTTCATGCGCGAGCATCGCCTCGGCAAGTGCGGGCAGGCGCGCGGGATCAGCCTTCTCGTCGCGAAACCATCGCTCGAGCACTTCGTGGACCGCAGTGCCTTTCCATGCCGCATGTTGGTTGGCGTCAACCGGATCCTTCGCGGACAGTTTCAGGATCGAGCGCGCGTAAAAGGCAAAGGGGTCGGCGTTCAGTCGGTCGAGGTCGGTGACCGCGATGCGCTTCGGCCGGGCATCGATCGGCGGGCACGGGCGCGGGCGACCGACTGGTCGAAGCTCGGTGCTGGAATCGAGCGCCTGCGACAGTCGCTCCAAACGCCGGTCGCGAGTGACTCCCCCCGTCATCGCTTGCAGCCGGAGCCATAGGCGGGAAGCCACGGTCGGCGAGCGACCATCGCGACGGGCGCGCGTCAGAAGGACGCGCGGCGCGCCGAGGGCGCTCATGAAATCGTGCGCGGCGAGGCCCGACCGCATGTCGAGGCCGGGGACGCCAAGGATTTGGCGCACTCGTGGCGGCAACCACGGATCGGGCGTTGGCAGCGACGGCCACACCCCTTCGTTCAATCCGCCTAAGATCATCAGGTCCGCCTGCTGGAGCCGCGCTTCGAGCAACCCCCAGATGAAGATCCTTGGATGACCGCCATAGGGTCGCCGCAAGCTGACGGAGTCCAGCATCCGGCGAACTACCGGGACGACCTCTTCCGGCGCAAGGGGCAAGACGGCGGCGTCCGCCTGCGCTTCGATCGAAGACAGCCATTCGGCCGCCGCTCGACCGTCGACTGCGCGCCACGCTGAGTTACCGCACAAAGTGTCGGTGAGCGTGCGGAGCGTCGACGCCCATTGGGCCAGCGTGTTGCCGCCGGCCGCCGCGAGCGGTTCGACGAGGGGTCGAACCAATTGCCACGCCTTGGTTGTGCCGCTTGCTTTCGCCGCAGCCAGATGGTCGTCGAGGCCGTTCAGCCCGCCAGGTGGCCGCGGACCCCGCAGCGACAGGTCGAGCGTCCTCACGGCGTCCAGCCAAAGACGTCGCTCTTCGCCCTCGCCTCCCACCAAAGGGTGTTTGAGCAGCGCCAAGAGCGATACCGGCGCCAAATCGTCGACGATGGCCGACGCAATCGCGAGTAGAAGGGTCCCGGCGGGCGTGGTGGATAGGATCAGGCCGGCGCTGTCGTCCGCTTCGATGTCCCAACGTCGAAGATGCGCCGACACGCGTTTGGCGAGAGCGCGGTCGGGTGTGACGAGTGCTGCAGTCTGGCCCGGCGTGTCGAGTGCCTCGCGAAGCGCGATGGCAATGCCTTGTGCCTCGCTCGCGGGATCGCCGAACTCGGCGACCCTTATCCCGGTCAAGCGGCGGTCGGGCGGCGCAAGCCTGGTCCACTTGTCGCTGAAACGAGCCGCTACCATCGCATTGACGACGGCGCGCCCCCTTGCCGCGGAGGATGAGGCCCGGCCATGGCCAGGCCATTCGCGGACGTCGCCGCGCGCCACACCGATCTGGTCGAGCAGGCGTTTCAGGTGGAAAGCAGGATGGCTCTGCTCCGCATTGCCGTCCTCGTCGGGACCAAGCGCTTCCCATTCCTCGTCAGGCAGGCTGCGGGGGCCGGGAAGTCCGGGCAATAGCAGTGCGCCGCGTTCGAGGCGCGCGATCCGCGAAAGCAAGGCGGCGACCGCCGGCGCGCTCGTCGTAATGCCCGCAGCAAGGGTGAAACCGTCCGGCGGGCTAGTCGCCCAGCGATCCGCGAGCGAGCGGAGCAAGTGATTGCGGCGAGCGGCAAGGTCCATCTGGCCTCGCGCCTCGAGCAAACCGGGCCAACGCTCGACCAGCCCCTGAAAGCGCGCCAGTGCGGCTTGCCAATGCGCCGCCAGATCGGGCGTTGCATCGACCGCTTCCGAGAGACGCGCGGGCGGAATTTCCTCGACGGTCAGCGCATCGATCGTTCGCGCGAGATCTTCGGCCAGCCTCATCGCTTCGGCTGTCCCTTCACCCTCCTGTCGAAGCAGCCTGGCGAGCGACAACTGCCGCTCGAGCGGGTCAATTGCCGGCGGAAGGCCCTCACTGTCGTCGATCGGATCGAGCGCGCCGCCGATCCGCTCGTCAAGCTCCGAGTCCCCGATCGGGATCAAGCGCGGAAGCAGCAGGCCACCGCCGCTCGCGCGGACGAATGCGTCCATCACGGCCCGCACCGCTCGATTGGTGGGCAGGATGATCCGACCGCGCGCCAGGCCAAGGCGATCGTGCCCGTATGCGCGGATCAGTCCGTGGGCGAGCGTATCGGCGAAACTTCGATGCGTCGGGATGGAATAGACCAGCGGATCGCCCGACTGTCGGCGATCCCAAAGTCCTGCTTCAGCCATTCTGAAGCGCGTGCTCGGTTGCGATGATCGCCCCGGGATAGCCGACGTCGAACCACAGGCCCTGATGTACCGCGCCGAAACAGCGCCCCTCTTCGATCGCCCGATCCCACAGGATATTGGTCGAAAAGGCCCCGTCCGGAGAGTCCCGAAGCAGGTTCTTCGAGAGCATCTGGATGCCGGTATAAACGAAGGGAGCGACGCGTCCCGGCTTTCGGCGACTGAGCCTGCCCTGCGCGTCCATGTAGAAGTCGCCCTGCCCCGAATGATTTCCCGCGCGCGCTTGCGGAACGAGCAAGAGAAGCGCGTCCATTTTCTCGCTGTCCCACTGCGCGGCCAGCAATTTGAAGGTGTCGGCCGGCCCGTCGATCCAGAAATTGTCGCTGTTGATCGACAGGAAAGGATCGGAGTCGATCTTCGGCAGTGCCCGCACGAGGCCGCCACCTGTCTCCAGCAACAACTCCCGTTCGTCGCTGATCGAGACGTCGAAGTCGGTCGCGCGCGACGCGAGATGCGCTTCCAGCGCGTCGGCGAGGTAATGGACGTTGACTACGATCCGGGACACGCCGGCGGCACGAAGGCGGTCGAGGACGTGGTCAATCAGCGGCTTGCCCGCGACCTCCACCAGCGGCTTGGGCCGCGTGGCAGTTAGCGGCCGCATCCGCTTGCCGAGTCCGGCTGCCATGACCATCGCAGTCGTCGGCACGTCGGAATCGATCCCGGGACGAAGGCTCAGGGCGACCGCCTTGCGCTTCATTCGCTTGCGCCTTGCCAAAAGGCGCTTCGCTTATCCGCAGGCACGTTGGCGTCGAACCAATTTTTCACCGGCGCGAGCGACGGGTGCGAAAGATCGCGCTCCAACAGACCCCACATGCGTAGCTGGAACGACTTGTATCGCTCCTTCCCGTCGCGCTTCCATAATCTGCAGAAGACACCGAGAATCCGCGTGTTGCGCTGCGCCGCGAGCGCCCAGTAGGCATCGTCGAAGCGCTGGTCGGCACTGGTCACGGTCCGATATCGCTCGATCATTTTGGTCTCGATCGCCGGATCGACATCGCGTCGTGCGTCCTCGAGCACCGACACTAGATCGTACGCTGGGTGACCGGAAAGCGCGTCTTGGAAATCGAGCAGGCCGAAGCGGTGAACGCCGTCCTTCCCGTCGACCAGCATGATATTCTCCGCGTGATAGTCGCGCAGCACCGTCACCGGAGCCAGCCCATCGTCGGCGACCGGCGAAAGAACCGCGTTCCATGCCGCGTCCCATCCCGCGCGATCCACCGATTGGAGACCAACGGCGGGAACATACCAATCAAGGAAGAGGCCGACCTCCTCCATCCATTGTTCGAGCCCGTGAACAGGAAGTTCGGCGAGCGGCGGCTGATCATGGAGGTGAACCAGGACATCGACCGCCGTTTCGTACATCGCCTCTTCCGAATCGGGGTCATCGTCCAAGGTCTCGCGAAGTCGCGCATCGCCAAGATCGTTGAGCAGGAGAAGCCCCTGCCCAAGATCCTGCGCCAGCACTCGCGGCGCGGTCAGACCGACCTCGGCAAGCCATTCCGCCATCCTCACGAAGGGTCGCGGATCCTCGTGCGGTGGCGGCGCATCCATCAGCACCGCCTGACGATCCTCTCGCCGATCGACAATCCGGAAATAACGACGAAAACTGGCGTCCCCGGCGAGCGGGAGAATATCGCAATCGTTCCAGCCATGATCGGCAAGGAATCGAGCGGCGCCATCAGGCGGAATCATCGTGGCCATCGCCCTTCCCAAGAGGGAGGCACCTTGGCTGTCAAGACACGCGCGCCGTCAGGAGCCACCGTCAGCGACAAAGCGAGCGCGTCGGGCCATGCGTCCGCCCCTGCCCGGTCGGGCCATTCGACGATCAACACGCCATCTTCGCGGATTTCGTCGAGCCCGAGCTCCGCGAGCGCGGCGGGATTCTCGATCCGATAAAGGTCGACGTGCCAGACGGGGGGAACGAGGGCATCATAAGGCTGGACGATCGCAAAACTCGGACTGGGCACTTCGCCCGGATGGCCGAGTTCCGCGAGAAGTCCGCGGACCAGCGTCGTCTTTCCCGCGGCAAGCGCGCCGTCGAGCGTGACGACATCGCCGGCTCGCAGCGCTACGGCAAGCCTTGCTCCGGCCGCGAGCGTGGCCGCCTCGTCGGACAAGGTCATTGCGGCGCCCGGGGGATGATCAAGGTGACTTGCGTCCCCTCGTCGGGCGCGGAGACCAACTCGACACGACCGCCGTGAGCCTCGACGAATTGCTGGGTCAGCGGAAGCCCCAGCCCCAAGGCGGCATCGCCACGGCCGCCAGAGAAGTTGCGGTGGAAGCGCGCGAAAACCTGCGCCTGGTCCTCGGCGGCAATGCCCGGGCCATTATCGGAAATGCGGATCATGGCTTGCTGGTCATCACCTTGGGCCTCGACGATGATCCGCCCCTTCTCGCTGGTGTAGGTGACTGCGTTCCGAAGCACATGTTCGACCGCCTCGCGCAGTCGGCGGGCATCGCCGATGACACTGCCAACCGCATTGTCGATGCGGATGTCCAATTGCTGCTGCTTTTCCTCGGCGCGCGGCCTGAGCGCTTCGGCCGCCGCTCGGCAGAGGCCCGCGATGTCGACCCGCTCGCGCTCCAGAACCACGCCGCGCGTGTCGCTCTGCGTCAGGTCGAGAACGTCGTTGATGAGTTTCGATAACCGCTCGACCGCTTCCAGGATCGCTCCGACATAGTCGGTCGCGGCCGGAGGCAGCTTTCCCGCGTAACCGGCTGAAAGCATTTGCGCGAAGCCACCGATCGACGTCAGCGGCGTGCGCAGTTCGTAGCTCATGTTGGCGACGAAGTCGGTTTTCACCCGATCCGCCTCTTCAAGGCCCGTCGCCCGCTCGCGAAGCGCCGCTTCGATGCGCGAACTGTCGGTAACGTCGATCATCGTGAAAAGCGCATTCCCGTCGGGCAATGGAACGGCGGCGAAGTCGAAATGGCGCCCGTCGGTCAACGAGACACGCCCCGTACCGGACTGGCGCCCGCTGGTGGCCGACCGTACGAGTTCGCGGACCTGCGCCGCGGCGGTCGGATTGACCAAGCGCTTGGCCATCGCTGGGACGAGTTCGTCTACTCGAGGATGTTCGCCGAGCCAGTCCTCGTCGAGATTCCACACTTCGCTGAAGCGGCGATTCCACAGGTAAAGCCGACCGTCCGACGCGTAGACGCTGATGACCTCGAATAGATTGTCGAAGGTCGCCGCGCGCACGCGCAGCAGCGTGTCGCGAGCCGACGCAAGACGGACCTGCTCGGTGCGATCCTCGAAAATGAGGCGAAGGCCGCCGTCAGGCATTGGCTGGCCAACGATCCGCAGGTGGTCGCCATTGGCGAGGATCCAATCCTCTTCGATGGCCTCATCGGGCGAAGTGAACCAATTGCGCCGTTCCTGCTTCCAGGCCGGAAAATCGCGGACCTCGGGAGTCCGGCCCTGCTCGCGCATCCGTTCAAGCAACCGGTCAAACTCGGGTTTGTCGGCGAGCCATTCGGTATCGATCTGAGTCATGATCGCGAACGGCTGGTTGAAGAAGGACAGGCGACGATCGGCATCGAACTGGGCCGCGCCCGCCGTCATCCGGTCGGACAGTTCGCGCTGCGATTCCTGGTGTCGGGCGAGCTCGATCCGTGCGTCCTCAAGCTCTTGAATATCGATCGCGAAACCGGCCACCGCGCCATTGGGCAAAGGAACGTCGACAAGCCGAAGCATCCGGCGCTCCTGCCCAATGGTGGCAGGCTGCGTGCGTGAATAAGGCTTGCCGGTGCGAAGTGCCTCTTCGGCTCCATGGCGCGCGGATTCGCCGCCACCCGCGTCAATCAATTCGCTCGCCCGGTCGATGACCTCCCCGGCATCGCGCGCATCAACGGCCGCGACAAACGCCGAATTGACCAGGCCGAGGGCGAGATCGGGCCCGCGATACCACATCGGGAATGGCGCGCTTTCAATCAGTTGTGTGAGGGCGTTGAGACCTGCCTCGCTCTGTGCAAGCTTGTGCTGAAGGCTGCCGCGGGCACCTTCCATGTCGCTGACGTCCAGCAGCCAGAGAAGGACGCTCCCCGGCGGCGTCGAGGCCGGGGCGAGCTCGGCACGAACCTCGATAAACGCGCCATCGCCCGACAGTTGAAAGGATTGGCGAAACTCTCGACCACTTAGGCGGACGGTGGAAATCCCATCGGCCAAGCTTTGCAGATCGTCCGCACTAAAGCCCGCTTTGCCGCCAAGGTCCGCGAAAACCCGAGGCATCTCGGACAGGCCGAGCAGTCGCATCCCGCCCTCGTCCATTTCGACGCGGCGATCGCCGTGGATGATGACGGGACGACCGGGCGCAGCGCTGAGCAAGCTCCGCATCGTCCTGGCGGCGCCAAGCACGCGGCGAGCTGTTCGCAGCCTTCGCGTGGCCAAGATCGCCAACGCCGCCCCCGCGGCGAGCCACAATGCCGCAAGGACGATGACCGCTGCCGCCGCGTTCGCCCCAATCAACACGAGTAATGTGCCCTCCACATTCCTTTGTCATAGGGGCCGCCTTCTAGCGGCGGAAGAGGGCCTCAAACATTGCCAGGCACGGCTCGGATCGAGGAGCGAAGAATCGCCGGGACAAAAAAAGGGCCCCGATTTCCCGGAGCCCTTGGAGTTGGTCGCTTCTAGCTTAGAGCTTGAAGTTCACGTTCGCGAAGAACGTGCGACCGCGATAGTCGTAACCCGAGTACAGCGGCGCGTTGCCGACGGTGTTGAACCCGATTGCCGTGATCCGCGGCGGAGCCTTGTCGAACAGGTTCCGCACGCCGAGCGTCAACTCGTAGCGGTCGATGTCGAACTGAACCGACGCATTGTGCAGGAAGTAGTTCGGCGTCTCGAGATAATAAGCATCGCGATAGGCCTGAACCAGGTCGGGATCGGATTCACCGGTCAAGTTGTCGAACGCGAAATACTCGTAGGTATCTTTGCGGTCGCCGCCGATCCAATCGACACCGTAGCGGAAGGTGACGTGCTTCGTGGCGAAGGTGCCGTCGAAGTTGCCGACCCATTCAGGCGCCGTCACGATGCCGTTGGCATCCGTCAGGAACTCTTCAGGGAACAGGCGGCTCGACTGCTCGGTGTACTTCGTCACATTGGCGTTGAGCACGAAGCGTCCGCCGAAGAGATCCTTGGCGTAACGGCCGTTGAACTCATAGCCCTTCACGATGTCTTCCGACAGGTTCACGAAGCTGCTGGTAACCGACAGCGCCTGGTTGGCGTCGCGGGTCACGAAGCGGCAGAACCCTGCGTTCGGATCGAAATTCGGATCCGAATAGCAACGGCTCAAGATCGTCCCGCCAGCAAGATCCGAAACACCGTTTTCGACCTTGATGTTGAAGTAGTCGAGCGAAAGCGACAGCTGGCCGAACGAAGCAGGCAGGCGAGGACGGAGAACCGCACCGACCGACCAGTTCTTCGAAGTTTCTGCCTTCAGGCCAGCTTCGGCACCGCCAACGCGGAACACCGTGATGCCGCTGCGCTGCTCGAAGTCGGCCGGGAGACCGATCGACGCGCAGTTGGCAGCCGTGATCTGCTCGTTAGGCGACTGCTCCGACGGATCCGGAAGCGCGCTGCAGGGATCGCTGTCCGATCCGAGGAACCCGCTGGTGGCGCCAAGGAACTGCTCCGCAAGAGCCGGAGCACGGTAGGACGTGCCATAGCTGCCGCGGAAACCGAGGCCGCGGATGGGCTCCCATTCGCCCGCAACCTTGTACGTCGTGTCGCCGCCGTAGGACTTGTAGTCCGTGTAGCGCACCGACGCATTGGCGTTCAGACGATAGAAGAACGGACGATCCGCAAGGATCGGGACGAACACTTCGCCGTAGATTTCCTTGACGTTGTCCGAACCGACCGTCGGTGTGCCGGCGGTGAGGCCGAACAGGTTGCCGTTGATCGAGTTCTGGTCCGGCTGATCGTTGATGCTCTGCTTGCGATACTCCGCGCCAAGAGCCAGCTGGACGTCGCCGCCTGGCATCTTGAACAGCGGGCCGTCGACGCCGAACGCGAAGGTCGTTTCGCGGAACTTGGTCTTACCAATCGTATTGTCGACGATGTAGTCGCGGTAGGCTTCGGGAAGCTCACCACCAATGACCGCCGCCGTGAGGGCCGGAGCTGCGACGCACGTCGGGTTCGACGCCTGGCTGGCGCAGCGGAAGGTGCCGTCGGCGTTCTGGACGACGTTCAACGAGTTCGCGAGGCGATCCGTCAGGAACGATTCAATCTCGTACGTGCCATCGTTCCACGACTTTCCGACATAGGCGTCGTAGCGCCAACCGTCGAAGAAGAAGTCGCCGCGGATGCCGCCCGATGCACGGGCATAGTCGACCGTCTGGCTGCTGTCGGTGAGACCGTAACCAATGAACGCACGCGCCGCGATCTGCTGTCCGCTCGACGTCGGGGTCGGGTTGGCAAACAGGCCGTTACGGATGTTCGCCGGAAGCAGCGGGCTACCACGCAGATAGTCGAGCGAGAGCTGGCGATACAGCGGCGATTCCGATTTACGACGGGTTACGAGAAGCTCGCCGTAGATTTCGGAGTTGCCGAGGAAACCGGCGTCGTAGGTGCCCGAGAGATAACCGGTGTAGATTTCCGCACCGGTGATCAGGGGCTCCTTCTCCTGCTCGGGATCGAAGGTGTCGCGGTCATAGGTGCCGACGCCGAGGTAACCCGGGAACGGACCGGTCGTCTGGCCCGGTGCCGGAACGAAGCGGTTGAAACGACCCGGCAGACCGCTGGTACGACCGATGCCGTCGCGCGTCGGAATGCCAAGCGTGTTGATGGTGACGCCGCCGTTGTCGAGCGTGAAGCAAGACGTTCCGTCGAAGCCGACGCCGTCGGCCGAACCGAAGTCCGAACCCTCACCGTCGAGGAAGCCGCCAACCGGGCAGTCGAAGAAACGCACGTCGTTGCGCGCAAGAGCGTCGCGCTTGCGATATTCGAGCGAACCGATCAGGCTCAGGCGGTCGGCCTGAACGCCAAAGGAAGTGGCGATACGCTTGTCGACGCCAGCGCCAACCTTGGGGACGTTGACCTGCATGTCGACCGACAGGCCCGTCATCTTGCGGTCGGTGATGATGTTCACGACGCCCGCGATGGCGTCCGAACCGTAAACCGACGACGCGCCAGCCTTCAGCACTTCGATGCGGTCGACGATGGCAGTCGGCAGGACGTTCAGATCGGCCGCGAGGACCGAACCGCGCGTTCCGCCCGGAGCGAGGCGACGGCCGTTAAGCAGGATCAGCGTGCGTGCCGGCCCGAGGCCGCGCAGGCCGAGCGTGTTCGCGCCGGTGCCGCCGTCGGTGACGAAGCCGCCGTACGCGTTGTTGATCTGGCCCGAACCCTGCGTGACCGCTGCGCTCTGAAGGGCGTCGGTTGCGCTGTTGAAACCAGCCTGGGTGATTTCTTCGGCGGTGATGACGGTCAGCGGTTCGGCTGTCGTGAACTCGTCGCGACGAATGCGGCTGCCAGTTACGACGACTTCGCCAGCGGTCGAGGGCGCAGCGGCCTCAGCCGGCGTCTGGTTCTCGGCGGCGAGGCACGCGGCCTTTTCTTCCGGATTGGCGACGGTCGCGCAGGCGTCCTCTTCCTGGGGAGCGGCCGGCGCGGTCTGCGCGAAGGCGGGCGTGGCAAGACTTACGGCAAGAGCGAACGCGGAAGTCGACAAAGCAAACGGCGTACTGAATCGCATTGGAAACCCTTATAAATTTGGGAGGCGAAGCGATTCATTGGAGGGTTAATGGCTCGAGTGAAACCGTTTACATCCCTACGCCCAGTGTTTTCCGATATGTGTGACGACAATGACACATTTGTCGGGATGCCGACTTAGTTCGATTGGGCCCTTCCCCCGTCCGCCTAGGTGTGACGATTCAGATACATTGCCATAGAAATGTCTGTTCCAGCCCGCTGCACCATTGAACCCGTGCCGCATTTTGGCATGCTGCGAATCGATATTCGCTCAGGGGGATTTAATGAAAAAAGAATTTTTGCTCGGTGCCACCGCGTTGTTTGGCACCATGGCGATCGCACAGCCTGCGTTCGCCCAGGACACGACCGGTGACACCGATCCGCCCGCCACGCTGACGACCGAGGTCGAAATTCAGTCGGGGGAGAACGACCCCTGCCTGACCGATCCGAACGCACAGAACTGCCAGGCCGTCGTCGTCACCGGCTCGCGCATTCGTCGCCCGAACCTCGAATCGACCGTTCCGATCACGTCGATCGGCGGCGAGACCTTCTTCCAGCAGGGCCAGACCAACGTCGGCGACACGCTGAACGACCTGCCGCAGCTCCGCAGCACCTTTGCGCAGCAGAACCCGGGTCTCGGCATCGGCATCGCCGGTCTCAACCTGCTCGATCTTCGCGGCCTCGGCACCCAGCGCACGCTGGTCCTGGTCAATGGCCGTCGTCACGTCGCCGCCGACATTCTGAACAACGCCGTGTCGCCCGACATCAACACGATCCCGAACGACCTCATCGAGCGCGTCGACATCGTGACCGGCGGTAACTCGGCCATCTATGGCTCGGACGCGATCGCGGGCGTCGTCAACTTCGTCCTGCGTCGTGATTACGAAGGCCTTCAGCTTCGCGGCCAGGCCGGCATCGCCGAAGAGGGCTTCGGCGGGAACCAGTATGTTTCGGCCATGTACGGCAAGAACTTCGCCGACGGACGCGGCAACGTAACGCTTCACGGCGAATATGCCCGCGCCGACCGCGTGTTCGCGTCGGACGTTCCGGCCTTCCGCAGCAACGACAACTTCGCTCCCGTCGATTCAGACGGCGGTGCCGGAATCGTCAATGGTGGCGACGGCTTCCCCGATCGTGCCTTCTTCCGGGGCCTTGGCAGCACGACGATCGATTATCGCGGTCTCATCCCGATCAACCAGCGGTCGAACGACCCCGCGACGCCGGGTTTTGAAAGCGGTGCTTGCGGCAATGCCACGACGCCGAACAACGGTGGGACCAACAGCCTGGGTGCGCCGTTCAGCTGCACTTACATCTTCACTGGGGATGGACGCCTGACGCAGCAGACCGGCGCGCGCTTCGGCACCGGCATCAACAGCGGCATCGTCGGCACGAACGGCCAGTCCGGTCGTGAAGGAAAGACCGTCTCGGTTCTTCCGTTCACCGAACGCTACAACTTCAACATCCTCAGCCAGTTCGAATTCAGCCAGGCGGCTGAAGTCTTCTTCGAAGGCAAGTGGAACCGCGTGAACGCGCTCGGCAACAACGCCGGTCCGTCGTTCGTCCAGGGAACTGGCGGCACGGTCGACTTCCGCGAGCGTCAGCGGTTGGACAACCCGTTCCTGAACCCGGCCGATCGCATCACGCTGGCGAACCTGATCTCGGCTTCTGGTTGCCGCTCGGATCTTCAGGTTACCTGCCCTGCAGCCGGCAACCTGACCGCAACCGATCGCGCCAATATCGCCAACGGCAGCTATCGCTTCGTTATCGCTCGTAACCTGCTCGACGTCGGTCTTCGCGACGAGAAGTTCCAGCGCGATACGTATCGCTTCGTCGGCGGTCTCCGCGGCACGTTCAACACCGACTGGAGCTACGAAATCTCCGCGAACTACGGTAAGTTCAAGGAAGACATCAGCGCCAGCGGCTACATCGATCGTCAGCGTTTTGCGCTTGCGCTCGACGCTGGCCGTAACCCGGTCACCGGCCAGATCCAGTGCCGTTCGCAGTTCGATCCGGCTTCGGCGGTCAAGCTGGTCGGCTTCGGTCCGGGCGATGCTGCGAGGCAGGCCGCATATCAGGCAGCGCAGAGCGCTCGCCTGGCCGCGGATATTGCCGCCTGCGTTCCGTACAATCCGTTCGGATCGGCCGATAACAGTGCCTCGGTCGCCTACTTCGGTCGCACTTTCACCGCGAAGTCCTCGCTCGATCAGCTCGTCTTGTCGGGCTTCATGTCCGGCGATTCGAGCCAGCTCTTCGAACTGCCCGGCGGTCCGATCAGCTTCGCGCTTGGTGCCGAATATCGTCGTGAAAATGCTTCCTATGAGCAGGACCCGTTCACGACCGAAGGTTTCTCGAACGGCGTTTCGATCCCGGCGTTCAAGCCGGACGCCTTCAAGGTGAAAGAAGCCTTCGGCGAACTTCGTATCCCGATCATCAAGGACGTTCCGCTGTTCCACGAGCTCACGCTCAGTGGTGCAGGCCGCGTCGCGAAGTATCAGGGTTCGGTCGGCCGCGTCTTCTCGTACAACGCCGGCGTGGATTACGCTCCGTTCCGCGACCTGCGCTTCCGTGCAAACTACAGCCGCGCGGTGCGTGCGCCGAACGTGTCGGAAACCGGCTTCCCGCTGGTGCCGAACTTCTCGAACGGCTTCGTCGATCCGTGCAACCCCACGGCTCGTGCAGGTAACCCGGTTCGCGCCGCCAACTGCGCCGCCGATCTCGGGCCGTTGCTTGCGAACCTGACCGACGCGACTCAGTCGCTTCCCATCGTCAGCGGTTCAAACCCGTCGCTCGATGTGGAAAAGTCGGACTCGTACACGGTCGGCGGCGTCTTCCAGCCCCGATTCATTCCGGGGATGAGCCTGTCGGTCGACTATTACGACATCACCGTGAAGGGCATCATTGCGACCGTCGCTCCTCAGACGATCGTGAACCAGTGCTACGACTCGGCCTCGCTGAACAACATCTTCTGCGGGCAGTTCGAGCGTTATCGTGGCACTGGCCCCGGACCGCTGGGTGAAGTCCCGGGTCGCATTCTGGGCAACTCGCTCATCAATGCGCCGCTGAACTTCGCTGAGCGCAAGCGTCGCGGTATCGACGTCAACTTCGCCTATCGTCGTGACTTCGGCCCGATCGATTTCAACACCAACCTGATCTACACGCACAACTTCGAGATCAGCAATTTCCAGGACCCGACCAACCCCGACTTCGAAACTCGCGTTCTGGGTCAGCTCGGCGATCCGGAGGACGAGTTCCGCTGGGACTTCGACTTCGGCCTGGGACCGGTCACGCTTGGCTACCGTGCGCGGTACATCGGCCCGATGTACTTCAACACCTACGCCTCGCTGTTCGAAATCAACGGACTGCCTGCCACCGACGTCGATGCGTTCCCGGATCGCAAGTTCAAGGCAGTGTCGTATCACGATCTGCGTGCCGACTTCGACATCGCGAAGGATGGACGTGGCAACGCCTACAAGTTCTACGTTGGCGTGGACAACGTGTTCGACAAGGGCGTTCCGAAGGGTGCAACCACGGCGACTGGCGCCGGCAGCGCGATCTACTCGTTCCGCGGCCGCAGCTACTACGCCGGCTTCCGCGCTCGTTTTTAAACGCGCGAGAGTACGATCGAATTGGGGGTCGGGAGCTTTGCTCCCGGCCCCTTTTTCATGGCCGGCGAATATGGGCGATCTAATTCGCTGGAAAAGCCGGTCGAGGCTGTAAAGACGGCAGCCATCCGAAGGACTACAGGCGATCCCTCACTTGCGGCTGGAGCGAACCCAGCAACCCGACAACGGTCATCGACACGCTCTTCCGTAACGGCTCTCGTTCTCACCGCCTTGCAGCGCTCATTGTCGATCCCACATCGCGGAGGAAGTTTGAGAGCGAGGCTTGGCTGCTTGTCTGTCGTTGGGTTTGATCAGCCAAACGCGAACTAGCCGTGCGCAGGGTGCAGCTCCAAGCCGCACAGCCCTTCCCTCTCCCGAGCGCGGACCGGCGCGACACGCAAAGAAAAACCACCGCGGCGATGCGCCGCGATGGTCATTTCTCTCAGCGCTTTGAAGCGATCAGTAGCGGTAGTGCTCGGGCTTGAACGGGCCTTCCGGAGTCACACCGATGTAAGACGCCTGCTTGTCGCTAAGCTTGGTCAGCTGCACGCCCAGCTTGTCGAGGTGAAGCGCAGCGACCTTTTCGTCGAGGTGCTTCGGCAGGACGTAGACGTCGTTCTTGTACGCCTCAGACTTGGTCCACAGTTCGATCTGCGCCAGCGTCTGATTGGTGAAGCTGGCCGACATCACGAAGCTCGGGTGGCCGGTGGCGTTACCGAGGTTGACCAGGCGGCCCTTCGACAGGATGATCAGCTTCTTGCCGTCGGCAAATTCGACTTCGTCGACCTGCGGCTTGATTTCGGTCCACTTCATGTTGCTCAGCGCGCCGATCTGGATCTCGCTGTCGAAGTGGCCGATGTTGCAGACGATCGCCATGTTCTTCATCGCGCGCATGTGGTCGACGGTGATGACGTCCATGTTGCCGGTCGCGGTGACGAAGATGTCGGCGCGCTTGGCGGCCTCTTCCATCGTGACGACTTCATAGCCTTCCATCGCCGCCTGAAGTGCGCAGATCGGATCGACTTCGGTCACCAGGACGCGGGCACCGCCGTTGCGGAGCGAGGCCGCCGAACCCTTGCCGACGTCGCCGAATCCCGCGACGCAGGCGACCTTGCCGGCGAGCATGACATCGGTGCCGCGACGGATCGCGTCGACCAGGCTTTCCTTGCAGCCGTACAGGTTGTCGAACTTCGATTTGGTCACGCTGTCGTTGACGTTGATCGCCGGGAAAGGAAGCTTGCCCGACTTCGACAGCTCATACAGGCGATGGACGCCGGTGGTGGTCTCTTCGCTGACGCCCTTGATGTTGGCGACGGTCGCGGTGAGGTAGCCCGGACGCTCCTTGAGGAAGCGGGTCAGCGTCGCCGCGAACACCTCTTCTTCCTCGTTCTGCGGCGTGAACAGCGTCTCGCCCGCTTCGACGCGCGCGCCCCACAGTGCAAACATCGTGGCATCGCCACCGTCGTCGAGGATCAGGTTGCAGGTCTGGTTCGGGTCGGCTTCGGTCGACCAATCGAAGATGCGAACGACATAGTCCCAATATTCTTCGAGCGTCTCGCCCTTCACCGCGAAGACCGGCACTCCCGACTTGGCAATCGCGGCGGCGGCATGGTCCTGAGTCGAATAAATGTTGCACGAGGCCCAACGAACCGTCGCGCCGAGCGCGGTCAGCGTTTCGATGAGCACTGCGGTCTGGATCGTCATGTGAAGCGAGCCGACGATGCGCGCGCCCTTGAGCGGCTGCGCCGCGCCGAACTCCTCGCGAAGCGCCATCAGGCCCGGCATTTCGGTCTCGGCGATTTCGATTTCCTTGCGGCCGAAATCGGCAAGGCTGATGTCCTTCACGAAGTAATCGCGCGTCATCGTATCGGCGGAAGTGGCCACGAAGCAGTCTCCAGTGCGTATAGGGGCGGCATTCGTGCCGCGGGAATATCTGCGCCGCCCCTACCCGCGCGAGCGCCGAAAAGCAAATATAAGGATATCTTTATATCACGCTTCGCCGGCGGTTGCGTCGAGCAACCGCGGGTCAATGCCGTCGGCGCGAAAACTTGCTTCCCACCGGTCGCCCACCGCCGTCTCGAACAGGATTTCCTCGCGGCCCGTCGCCGCAAACCAGCCTGGACGCGCCATCTCCGCATCGAGTTGGCCGCCGTCCCATCCCGCGTAGCCCAACGCGATGAGGTAGCGGCTCGGCCCCTTGCCTTCCGATATCGCCCTGAGGACGTCGATCGTGCCGGTCATGGCGCCGAGCCCGGCCACCTTGATCGTGTCCTGCCCGCCCCAGTCTTCGCTGTGGAGCACGAACCCACGTCCAGGCTCGACCGGGCCACCATGAAGGACGGAACCATCGGGAGCATCGCCGGGATCGATGTCGAGCTGCTGCAAAAGCTCCCGCACGCCGATATCGGCGCGCTGGTGCCCGATGCCGATCCCGATCGCGCCATGCTCGTCATGCGCGCACATCGCGATCACCGCCCGCTCGAAGCGCGGATCGCCGATGCCCGGCATCGCCAGCAGCAACTTACCTGACAGGAAGCGCGGATCGGTCATGCCTGCAAAATGCGCGGCGGCCGATGCAGGCGCAAGCCTTGTGAGTGCAGCAGGTCGCGCCTATCTCGCGGCTCACCATTCTCAAGGAGAAATTGCCATGACCATCCAGGTCGGAGAGCGCCTGCCCGACGTCCCCCTCACCCTCGCCACGGCCGAGGGCCCGATCCCGGTCCAGACCGGCGAATTCTTTAAGGGCAAGAAGGTCGCCCTGTTCGCCGTCCCCGGCGCTTACACCCCGACCTGCTCGGCGCGTCACCTGCCCAGCTTTGTCGAGAAGGCGGAAGAACTGAAGGCGAAGGGTGTCGACGAGATCGTCGGAACCTCGATTAACGACCCGTTCGTCATGGGCGCGTGGAACAAGGATGCCGGTTCGGAAGCGATCACGATGCTGGCCGACGGCAATGGCGAATTCGCCGAGGCGATCGGCCTGTCGATGGACGCGTCGAAGTTCGGCATGGGCAAGCGCAGCCAACGCTACTCGATGATCGTCAACGACGGCGTGGTGGAGCAACTGAACGTCGAAGCCCCGGGCGAATATTCGGCGTCGAGCGCCGAGACGCTTCTCGGCCAACTGTAAGCTTATTGCGACCTGCGGCGGGTCTTCATGGCCCGCCGTGCGTTACGCCCTCACACCATCATTGTGAGGAGTAGAAGCATGGCGACCACCAAGACGACCAAAACCCGCTCGGCCCCCAAGAAGAGGGCCAGCGACAACATCGCGGCCCGCGCCGGACGTACGGTTCGCGATCGCCCCTACGCCAGCGCCGCCATCGCAACCGGAGCGGTGACCGCCGTCGCAGCGGCAGCCGCAGGCGCGTTCTTCTTTTCGCGCCGCGACAAGTCGATCAACGAGACCGCCGAGGAACTGTCGGCGAAGATCAAGGGCGGCCTGTCGGACGCCGGCGACAAGCTGCGCGAAGTGAAGGATCGCTTCACGGCGACCGACAAGGACCAGAGCGATTTTGCAGCCGAGGCGCTGTCGCTGAAGGAAACCGGCAAGAAGACCAGCATCCCCGCCGATCCTGTCGTCGAGGACCAACTGAAGGCCGGCGCGATCGCATACTGATCGACCCCAGTCCTGAATGAAAAGAAGGGGAGCGGTGCCATGGCGCCGCTCCCCTTTTTTATGGGCGAAGGCTTACCAGCCTTGCGTCTGGCCCTTGTTCTGCTCGTCCAGCCAGGCTTTCAGCGGAGCGAAATACTCGGCCATCGCTGCGCCCGACATCTGGCGAGTGCCGGTGAACGCCTCGAGCGCGTCGGGCCACGGCTTGGACGCGCCCATTTCGAGCATCGCATTCAAGCGCGTTCCGACTTCCTTGTTGCCGTAGAAGCTGCAGCGGTGAAGCGGCCCCTTCCACCCGGCCGCGTCGCACGCCGCCTTGTAGAATTGGAACTGCAGGATCCGCGCGAGGAAGTAGCGGGTGTACGGCGTGTTGCCCGGAATGTGGAACTTGCCACCGGCGTCGAAGCCATTGGGATCGCGAGCGGTCGGCGGCGTGATGCCCTGATAGTCCAGGCGCATCTTGGTCCACGCGGTGTTGTAGTCGGCCGGCGCGATCGTGCCGTCGAAGATGCCCCAGCGGTAGCGGTCGACCATCAGGCCGAACGGCAGGAAGGCGACCTTGTCCATGGCTTGGCGGAGAAGCAGCCCGACGTCCTTGTCGGCGCTGGGAACGCGCGACCGGTCGAGCAGCCCGACCTGGACCAGATATTCCGGCGTGATCGACAGTGCGACGGCGTCGCCGATCGCTTCGTGGAAGCCGTCATTGGCGCCGTTCAGGTAGAGATAGGGCTGCTGGTTGTAGGCCCGCTGGTAATAATTGTGGCCGAGTTCGTGATGGATCGTCACAAAATCGTCCGCGTTGCGCTTGATGCACATCTTGATGCGGACGTCGTCCTTGTTGTCGAGGTTCCAGGCCGACGCGTGGCAGACGACTTCGCGGTCAGCCGGCTTTAGGAACATCGAACGTTCGTAGAAGGTCTGCGGCAGCGGCGCGAAGCCGAGCGAGGAGAAGAAGTTTTCCCCGGTCTTGACCATCTTCAGCTCGTCATACTTCTTCGCGGCGAGAAGGTCGGTGATGTCGAAGCCCAGATTGCCGGAACCGGCTGGGGCAACGAGCGGATAGATATTTCCCCACTCCTGCGCCCACATGTTGCCGAGCAGGTCGGCGCGGATCGGGCCGTTCGCGGGCTGGACCGAACTGCCGTACTTCTTGTTCAGCTTGTTCCGCACGTACGTGTGCAGCGACATGTAGAGCGGCTTCACTTCCTGCCACAGCCGTTCTGTTTCCTGCGCGAACTGCTCGGGCGGCATGTCGTAGCCAGAACGCCACATCGCGCCGACGTCGTTGAAGCCCAATTCCTTGGCGCCGCCGTTGGCGATCCCGACCATGCGCACATAGTCGTTCTTCATCGGCGCCCCGACATTGTCGTGCCAGCTGGTCCACATCTCGGCCAGCTCCTTGGGCGTCCGCTTGACGTTGCCCATCTCGGCTTCGATGTCGCTGCCATTGATCGGCTTGCCGTTCAGCGTTCCCTTGCCCTTGCCGTAGTCTGACTGCAGCTTGGTCGCGATCGTGTTGAGTTCGGTCGCGGCGCCCGGCGTCGTCGGCGCCGGAAGCACGATTCCGGTGCGCAGGATGTCGAGCTTGCGCTTGGTGTCGTAGCTCAGCCCTTCGACCTGCGCATATTTGGCGGCCTCAAGCGCATATTTGACGCTCTTTTCGGTGCCGACCGCGTTGATCTTGGCCGCCGCGGCGTCGGTCGCGTCGGTGATGTTGGTCGCATTTTCCCAATTGATGCGGCTCGCCTCGACCGAATAGTCGAACAGATCCTTTTCCGCCGCAGCAACGAACGCATCGGCAGCGGCCGCGGTCAGCGCGGTGCTCTCTTCGGCCGGCGCGGCCGTCTCGGGCGTGGCAACAGCAACGGTGTCGGGAGCACCCGTGGTCGCGCAACCGGCCAATGCGAGCGCAAGAAACGAGGCGGAGAAAGCAAGACGGTTCAAGACGGAAACTCCTTGAGAAAACTTGGTCTGATCGCGTGGCTGCAGGAATTGGGCCGAGCGCCAAAAAAGGTCAAGACACGGCAAGGAAGCTCGCCAACGCCGCGCCGAATTCGGGCTTGGTCACGCTCGACATGTGCGTGCCCGGGATGGCGACATACTCGGCGTTGGGCAGGCGTTCGGCAAGTTCGGGGGCCGAGCCGTTGTCGTCATCCTCCGACCCGCACAGGACCATCGTCCTCATGGTGAAGGCGTCGATCCACGCCGGATTGGCATCCTCAAACGTCCGCAGCAGGTGGCCGGCGGCGACACGATCGACCTTCATCGTCTTCATGAACTGGATCGCCATCCACCAGCGGTCGCCGCGCGTCGCAATGTCGAACTGCGCGATGGCTTCGTGGAAAAAAGCCTGTCGGCGGTTCCAGTCCTGAAGCCCCTCGATCCCCATCCCGGCGAGAACGGCACTGGCAGGCTTGGCCCCCTCCCCGATCACCTGCACCGTCGTGCGCGCGCCGAGCGAAAAGCCGCCGAGGTCATAGTCGTCGATGCCGAGGTGGGCGATCAGTTCGCGAGCGTCGCGGGCGAGCACGCCGCGCGGGTAAGCCTCGACCTCCTGCGGCTTTTCGCTGGCCCCATGCGCACGAAGGTCGGGCATGATCACCCGCCTACCGCGCGCCGCAATCGCCTCGGCGGCGCCAAACTTGATCCAGTTGGTGACAGCGTCGCTGAACAGACCGTGCAGAAGGATCACCGGCCGCCCGCTCCCAACCTCGCGCCAAGCCAGGCGAACGCCGTCCGACGCGGTCCAGTGATGGATAGGAACGTCAATCATGATCGGCAATCTTCTCGAACCTGACTAGCGACGAATGTGCAAGCAATGACGCCAATCATGCCGGGGCGCACTTGCCTCTGCCAAACTGATTCTGTGTCAATCGCGCTCCACATATCGTGAGCGAATGTCAGTCAACGTCCGGTATTGCAATGTCCGCTGAGGGTGGAAAGCAGACGCACTACGTCGGTGAGAGTGATGGCTCCAGGTGCCCAATTCTCGTGAGGGAGGCTTCCCTGCGGATGGTCTCCAGTGTTGGTAGCACGTCATCGAGCAATTCGAGTCTTCGGCACGGATACATGGCTGGCACCATGCTATCCCAACGGTCAAACCATTCCGGCTGCCTCGCCCAACCTCCGGGCGGAAGTTCAACGGTGCCTCGGCCCAAGTTTGTGATGAAGAGGGGCTGGAGATTGTTCAGTCGATGGAAGTCAATAAGACATTCGGGTCTTGCCGTTCCATCTCGCCAAACTTCCAAACCGCGTTTTGTCAGAATGTAGCTGATGCGCTTTCGCAGAGCGGCATCGTGGTAGAATCGCCCCACCAAGACATAGGCTAGCACAGCAAGTGAGAGCGCAAAGAAGAACCAATGCTCGCCTTTTATGCTCATGAAAAGCACGACTGCGCCCACAAGAGTGTAGGTTGCAGTGTGGCCAAAGTCTTGCGGCCGCCACGCTAAGCCCTGAGCAGGCCGACCACTCCAAAGTACATGATCATCGCACTCAGACATGAGTTTACACTCTCGCAAAGAGCGAATGTCCGCGATGGGTCGAAAGCGGACAAAGTCTCCCCGTATTTACTCAGGCATTTTCCCGACCGCTGCCTCCCACTTATCGACCAGCTTCTGATGTTGGTCGGTGCGCGTTTCGGGGAGCACTTTGGTGTCAAGCCAGTTCCGATGAATGCTCTCCGCGCCAAAGTGCGACGTCGGCTTGAATCGCGACGGGTCGTCGAAGGCGGCAACGGTCAGGTCGAGGTTGGGCCCCTCCTTGAACTGGAAACCGAGGGACGTTCCGCACTTGGCGCAATAGGGGCGCCTGGCGATCGGTGAGCTGTCGTACCAATCGGGACCCGACAGCCAGCGCATGTCCTTTTGCGCCAAATTCTTGAAGGCGATCGAGACCGAGCCCGTCGCCCGCTGACACATCCGGCAGTGACAGAGGTAGGCGTCCTCGTCGGCGATCTCAGCCTCGAACCGGACCGCACCGCAGGCGCAACCTCCCGCCATGGTCACTGCCTCGCTCACGGCATCGCGGTTCCGGCGGGGGGTGCAGACATATGCTCGTGAACGATCAGCCAGCGGCCGTCGGCCTGTTTCTGATAGACCTGGCTGTAGCGCGTGCGGACAAGCTGGCGGGTCGCGCCGACCTGCGCGGTAAAGGCAAGCACGCCCGATGCGACGATCGTGTCGTCATCGAGCGCCTGCACATGCCGAGGTTCGACTCGGAAATCGGCGGGCTTCATCGTCAGAAAGGCGGCGTTCGCGCGCGTCTGGGCATTGCGATCGGTCGTCGGGGCGAGTGTGCTCGAATCGAACACCACCGCGCCATTGGCATAGTTCGCCATAACCCGCTCGACCTGACCGCTGCTCCACCCCGCCTCGGCGTCGGCGACGACCTTTTCGGCATCGGTCTGACTTGGCGGGGCGGCCGGTGCCTTCGCTGCCTCCTGCGACTGGCAAGCCGCCAGAGCGACCGCCAGGATCGGCGTCATCATCAACGAACCACGCATCGAACTTCTCCTCGAAGGATCAGCCGATGCTAGCGGTCAGGCGGCCTTCTGCAAGTGGCGGCGGCCAAGCAGTTCGGCGATCTGTACCGCGTTGAGCGCGGCGCCCTTGCGCAGATTGTCGCTGACGACCCACATGCTGAGGCCATTTTCGACCGTCGAATCCTCGCGGACGCGGCTGACGAAGGTCGCATAGTCGCCGACGCATTCGACCGGCGTGACATAACCGCCGTCCTCGCGCTTATCGACCAGCATCACGCCCGGCGCCTCGCGCAGGATGTTCTGCGCCTGCTCGGCGGTGATCTCGTCCTCGAATTCGATGTTCACGCTTTCTGAATGGCCGACGAACACCGGCACGCGAACGCAGGTCGCGGTTACCTTGATCTTGGGATCGAGGATCTTCTTCGTCTCGACAACCATCTTCCATTCTTCCTTGGTCGACCCGTCGTCGAGGAAGCTGTCGATGTGCGGAATGACGTTGAACGCAATCTGCTTGGTGAATTTCTTCGCCTCGTTGCTGTCGCCGACGAAGATGTTGCGGCTTTGCTCGAACAACTCGTCCATCCCCGCCTTCCCCGCGCCGGAGACCGACTGATAGGTCGACACCACCACGCGCTTGATCCGCGCGACGTCGTGGAGCGGCTTCAGCGCGACGACCATCTGCGCGGTCGAGCAGTTGGGATTGGCGATGATGTTTTTCGCGCGATAGCCGGCGATTGCGTCCGGATTGACCTCCGGCACGATCAGCGGAACGTCGGGATCCATCCGGTAGAGCGAGCTATTGTCGATGACCGTGCAACCCGATGCCGCCGCGCGCGGCGCGTGGACGCGGCTGACCTCGGACCCGGCGGCGAAGAGCGCCATGTCCCAGCCCTCGAAATCGAAATGCTCGATGTTCTGGACCTTCAGTTCCTTGCCGCTGTCGCCGAAGTCGATGATGTCGCCGGTCGAACGCGGACTTGCGACCGCGGCGACTTCGTCGGCGGGAAACTGCCGTTCCGCGAGGACATTGAGGATTTCGCGCCCCACATTTCCGGTCGCGCCGACCACGACGATACGATAGCCCATTCAAATTCTCCGAGACGATGCGGGGTGCGGCGCCGATATGGGATCGGCACCGCGCTTAGTCCAGCACTTCGCGCCGATTAGCGCTTGGTGGGCGCGACCTCGTTCCGCTTCAGGAAATTGAGGATCGTGTTCCACTGGTGGACCGAGATGTTAGTGCCCGAAATGCTGTGGCCAAGTCCCGGATAGACCATCGTTTCGAACGGCACCTTCGCCTCCTGCATCCGCGCCATCAGTTCGGTCGAATGCTGAAACAGGACATTGTCGTCGCTCATGCCGTGGATGAGCATCAGCGGGTCGGCGATCTTGCCGCTTTCGCGAAGCGCGTCCGACTTGTCGTAGGCTGCGCGAAGCTGACGCGGGTCGCCGGCATATTTCTCGGTGTAGTGTGTGTCGTAGAGGTCCCAGCGCGTGACCGGGGCACCGGCCACGCCCGCCGCAAATGCATTGGGAGCCGCTTCGAGCAGCTTGAGCACCATGTAGCCGCCATAGCTGTGCCCATAGACGGCAACCTTGTCGGCCTGAACGCCCGGCTGCTTCTTCAGCCATGCGAGGCCGGCAAGCTGATCCTGCACCTCGACGCCTCCAAGTGCACGATAGACCGGCTTTTGGAATGCGGTGCCACGCCCCTCTTGGCCGCGATTGTTGACCCGGAACAACGCCCAGCCCTGCTGCACGAGATATTGATCGAGCGGCGAAACATAGCCGTTCATCACGTCCTGCGACTGCGGGCCACCATACACCGTCATCAGCACCGGCGCACGCTGGCCGCGAGCAAGGCGCGGCATGATCAGGCGATAGTCGAGCTGCGTGCGGCCATCGGCGGCCAGCAGCTTGCCATAGGTCGGCTTGGCGTCGAGCCCCGCGAACGGCGCATAGGGATGGTCGCCAGTGACGCGATTCTCATGGATCCACGCCAGGCGCTTGCCGCTGCCGTCGGCTAGCCACACCTGTTGCGGCTGCCCCGGATAGCTGGTGCTGACCAACGCAAGCTTGCCGGTCTTGTCCATCACCGCGCCGTTGTTCGTTCCCGGCCGGGTCAGCAGTTGCGGCTGGGCGCTGGCGGTCCGGTAGTCGAGCGAATGAAGCTGATATTCGATCGGGTTGCCGCGATTGGCGCTGAAGAACAGCTTGCCGCTCTGCTCGTCGACCCCGACCAGCCCGCCGGTGACCCAAGGACCATCGGTCAACTGCGTCACACGGCCGTCGGCCATCCGGTAGAGATGATTAAAGCCCGAGCGCTCCGACGAGAACAGGAAGGAGCCGTCCTTGAGCGGCTTGAAGTCGTCGTGGAGGTTGATCCAATTCTCGGCCTTGTCGCTCATCAGCAGCGACGACTTGCCCGTCCGCGGATCGATTTTGAGATAATCGAGCGTCTTCTGGTCGCGGCTGAGGCGCTGGACCACGAGCGCACTCGCGTCGGGAAGCCAGTTGACCCGCGCAAGATAATAATCGGCGTTGGTCCCGAGGTCGGCCTTGATCATCCCGCTGCCGTCCGGGTTCATCAAATAGAGGTCGACTTTGGCATTGTCGGTCCCGGCGCGCGGATAGCGCTGCTGGAAGGTGGTCGTCTTGTCGGCGCCGATCGCAGCGCGGGTCGCGACCTCGACTCCGCTCTCGTCGACGCGGGCGACCGCGATCCGCTTGTCATCCGGCGACCACCAGTAACCGCGCGTGCGGCCAAGCTCCTCCTGCGCGATGAACTCGGCGAGGCCCCAGCTCACGGTCTCGCTAGCGCCTTTAGTGATGCGGACATCCTTGCCAGTCGCGAGGTTGAGCACGTGCAGCTCGTTGTCGCGGACGAACGACACGAAGCCGCCCTTTTCGCTGACCCGCGCGTCGAGTTCAGAGCCCTTGGTCTTGGTCAGGCGGCGCACTTCGCCATTGAGGCTGGCAAGATAGATGTCGCCTTCGAGCGGAACGAGGATCGACTTGCCGTCGCTAGACCATTCGTAACGCACGATGCCGCGCAAATTGGCGATCCGCGCGCGTTCGCGCTGCATCCGCTCGGCTTCGCTCAGCGTCGCCCCGGTCGCGAACTTCTTGCTGTCGACCAGCATCCGCGCCTGACCCGTCGCCGGATCGATTGCCCACAGATCGAGACGCTCGAGCTCGTCGGCACGGCCCCGCAGCAAGGTCACCAACTTCCCGTCGGGAGAGAGGGCAAGCGAGCGCGGCGGTGAGCCGGCGAGTGACGGGCTGGCGAACACGCGCTCCAGCGTCAACGGCGTCGTGCCGACCGTGGCGGGAGCGGTCTGAGCGATCGCGGACGTCGGGATCATCATGAGAGCGAAGGAGGCGAGGAGCAGGGAACGAGCACGCAAAGACAGGACCTTCCGGCAACGAAAAAGGGCGCCCGGATCGAACCGGACGCCCCCTTCATCGCGCCTTGCGGCGGATTGGTAAAGCTTAGCTGTCGCTCTTCTCGGTGCCCTTGGCGGGACGCGTGTCGCGACGTTCGGCGATACGTGCCGATTTGCCGCGGCGACCGCGCAGATAATAGAGCTTTGCGCGACGGACCGCGCCGCGACGAACGACTTCGATCGAAGCCAGCGCGGGCGAGTAGAGCGGGAACACGCGCTCGACGCCTTCGCCGAAGCTGATTTTGCGGACGGTGAAGTTCGAATTCACGCCCTTGTTCGCACGGGCGATGCACACGCCTTCGTACATCTGAACGCGGCTGCGCTCGCCTTCGGTGACCTTCACGCCGACCTTCAGCGTGTCGCCGGGACGGAATTCGGGGATCGGGCGGAGCTTGGAGAGCTCGGCGACCTGTTCGGCCTCGAGCGTCTGGATGAGGTTCATGACTGGATCAAACCCTATTTTTCACGCTGCGCACCAGAGGGCGACGCCTCCCGAGCACCCCCATGGCGCTCGATCAGGTCCGGCCGCCGTAGCCGTGTATCGTCGATCGAGCGTTGCTTTCGCCACGCAGCGATCTTCGCATGATCCCCCGATCGCAGCACTTCGGGGATCGTGCGTCCTTCCCATATGGCGGGTCGGGTATAGTGCGGATATTCCAGGAGACCTTCTTCGAAGCTCTCCTCCTCTCCACTGGAGGCCGCGCCCATTACGCCGGGGAGCAGTCGAATGCAAGCGTCGAGCAGCACCATCGCGCCCAGTTCTCCACCGGACAGGATGTAGTCGCCGATGCTGACCGGCTCGACCGCGCGCGCCTCGAAGATGCGCTCGTCGAAGCCTTCGAACCGGCCGCACAGAACGATCGCCCCCTCACCCGCCGCCAGTTGCCGGACCCGCTGTTGGCTAAGCGGCGCTCCGCGTGGGGTCATGGCCAGCACGGGGCGACCGTCGGCAACGCTATCGATCGCCGCGGCGAGCACGTCGCAGCGAAGCACCATGCCCGCCCCGCCGCCCGCGGGCGTGTCGTCGACGGTACGATGCTTGTCGATCGCGTGGTCACGAAGATTGCGGGTATCGAGGCTCCAGACGCCCTCCCCCAATGCACGCCCGGCCAGGCTCGTGCCGAGCGGTCCCGGGAACATCTCCGGATACAGGGTCAGGACGGTCGCGCGGAAACTCATTGCTGGCGCCGTTAGCCCAAGCGGAACCGCCACGCCATGCCCGGCATTGGGGGCGAATGGACAAGCCCCTCGACTGCCTCGTCATCGGCGGAGGCCCTGCGGGGCTGACCGCGGCCATCTACCTCTCGCGCTTTCATCTCGACATCATGGTCGTCGATGGCGGCAAAAGCCGGGCGGCGTGGATCCCGATGAGCCACAACCATGCTGGCTACCCCGAAGGCATCAACGGCAAGGACCTGCTCGACCGGATGAAGGAACAGGCGCGTCTTTACGGCACGCGGATCGAGGACGGTCAGGTGACCCGGATCGAAAAGAATGACGATGGCTCGTTCACCGCCGAATGGGGGGCCGGGCCGGTGACCGCTCGATCGATCCTGCTGGCGACGGGCGTCACCAATCGCCGCCCCCCGATGGACCCGGAACTTCATGACGACGCCATGGCTCGCGGGCTGATCCGATACTGCCCGATCTGCGACGGCTATGAGGTGACCGACAAGAAGGTCGGGGTGATCGGTACGCATGAAAATGGCGCCGCCGAAGCCCGCTTCCTGCGAAGCTACACCGACGATCTGACGATCATTGCGCCGGACGGCCCGCATGAATTGAGCGAGCATGATCGATCCGAACTGACGGGGCTGGGAATCACCATCGTCGACGGTCCGGTTGAAGCGATCGAGCCTGGCGACGAGACGATCATCCTGGTCACACCATCGGGGCGTCATGACTTCGCCAGCGTCTACCCCGCGCTTGGGAGCGACACGCACACTCAACTTGCTGAAATGCTGGGTGCGAGCCTTGCGGGCGATGCCTGCATCAAGGTGGATTCGCACCAGCGGACCGGGATCGAGGGCGTCTACGCCGCGGGCGACGTGGTCCTGGGCCTCGATCAGATCAGCCATGCGATGGGCGAAGGCGGCGTGGCCGCGACGACGATCCGTAACGATCTGGCGCAGAAGCAGCCGCTTGTGAGGGAAGCGTCCTAGGCGAGAAAGTCGGGGTCGAGGACGACGCGGCTTTCTTCAAGCACCGCGATCGGTTCGCGGAACGGGATCAGCGATCGCTTACCGTCCGGCTTCTCGACTTCGAGCAGATCGCCAGCACCGAAATCCTCGATCCCCGCCACCGTGCCCAACGTTGCGCCGTCTCCATCGACGCAGGGAAGCCCGATCAGGTCAGCGTGATAATATTCGCCGTCTTCCAGCGGGGGAAGCGCAGCGCGATCGACTTCGACCAATTGGCCGCGAAGCGCTTCGGCTGCGGTGCGGTCGGCCACGCCTTCGAAGCGGGCGATGACCGTCTTGCCGCCAAGCTTGGCGGAAAGCAGCCGACGCGGCTCCCCACCCAGCGAGACGGTCGAATGGCGGGCGAGGCTCTCGACGCTGTCCGCAAACAGCTTCAGGCGAACCTCGCCCTTGATGCCATGCGCTCCGGCGACCGCAGCCAACGCCACGCGTTTGTCGGTCGCCGAAGCTGACATGATTATTCGGCCTTAGCTTCGGCTTCGCCCTCGGCCGGCGACTGGTCGCTCTCACCGCTGACGGCAGCGACATCGTCGCCCGCGTCGGTGTTCGGGGTTGCTTCGTTGGCTTCTTCGGCGGCCGGCTCTTCAGCGGCGGCTTCTTCGACCGGAGCGGCTTCAGCGGCCTTGCGGGCTTCCTCGGCTTCGGCCTGCTTGGTCGCACGCTCCTCGGCGCGCTCCTTGGCCTTCTCGCCCGGTTCGGCCTTCTTCGGATTGTTGCGAGCAGCGCGCTCCTTGATGCCGGCGGCATCGAGGAAGCGGGCGACACGGTCCGACGGCTGCGCGCCGACGCTCAGCCAATGCGAAATGCGATCGGCGTCGAGCTTGACGCGCTCGGGCGAATCCTTGGCGAGCAGCGGATTGTAGGTGCCGACCTTTTCGATGAAGCGACCGTCGCGCGAATTGCGGCTGTCGGCGACAACGACGCGGTAATAGGGACGCTTCTTGGAGCCGCCACGGGCCAGACGAATTGCAACTGCCATAATCTATTCCTTTCAGTGAGTTCGTTTATTTCTTTGTGAATTTGTTGAAGCCGGGCGGCAGGTTGAACGGTGCCGCTCCGCCGGGAAGCCCAGGGATTTGCGGCATCTTGTTGCCGGGCAGACCGCCCTGCGACAGATCGCCCAGCGCCTTTTCCATCCCGCCGCCCGAGAACATCGCCGCCAGCTTTCCGAAGCCGCCCATCTTCTTGAGCTTCTTCATGGCGTTGGCCATTTCCTGGTGCATCTTGAGCAGCTTGTTGACCTCCTGAACGGTGGTCCCGCTGCCCTTCGCCACGCGGATCTTGCGCTTGGCGTTGATCAGTTCGGGCTTGGCCCGCTCCTTGGCGGTCATCGACGACATCATCGCCTCGAGCCGGACCAGCGCCTTGTCGTCGACGTTGGCCGCGCCCTTCATCGCCTTCATACCCGGCATCATCGACGCGAGCGCGCCGAGCCCGCCCATGCGCTGCATCTGCTGGATTTGCATGCGAAGATCATCGAGGTCGAATTTGCCCTTGGCCATCTTGGCCGCGAGCCTTTCCGCGTCCTCGACCTTGACCGTCTCGGCCGCGCGCTCGACCAGGCTGACGACGTCGCCCATGCCGAGGATGCGGCCAGCAACGCGGCTCGGGTGAAACGCTTCGATCGCGTCGAGGCCTTCGCCCGTGCCGGCAAACTTGATCGGCTTGCCGGTGACCGCGCGCATGCTGAGCGCCGCGCCGCCGCGGGCGTCGCCGTCCATCCGCGTCAGCACAACGCCGGAAATCTCGACCTGACCCGCGAAGCCCTTGGCAACGTTGACCGCGTCCTGACCGGTCAGGCTGTCGACGACCAGCAGCGTCTCGACCGGGCGCGAGGCGGTCGCGACCGCCTTCATCTCCGCCATCAGCGCATCGTCGACATGCAGACGACCCGCGGTGTCGAGCATGACGACGTCATAGCCCTGCAGCTTGGCCGACTGCAGCGCTCGCTCGGCGATCTGCACCGGCGACTGGCCGGCGACGATCGGCAGCGTGTCGACGCCCGCTTGGCGACCGAGGACCGCGAGCTGCTCCTGCGCCGCAGGGCGTGCGACGTCGAGCGACGCCATCAGCACCTTCTTGCGGTCGCGCGAGGTCAGCCGCTTAGCGAGCTTCGCGGTCGTCGTGGTCTTGCCCGACCCCTGAAGCCCGACCATCATCACCACGGCCGGCGGATTGACGTCGAGGTGCAGTTCGGCCCCCTGCCCGTCGCTGCCTTCGCCGCCAAGCATCTCGACCAGCGCGTCATTGACGATCTTGACGACCATCTGCCCCGGCGTGATCGACCGGATCACGTCCTGCCCGACCGCCTTTTCCGTGACCTTTTCGACAAAGTCGCGCGCGACCGGCAGGGCGACGTCGGCTTCCAGCAGCGCCACGCGCACTTCGCGCATCGCCGAACGCACGTCGTCTTCCGACAAGGCGCCGCGGCCGCGAAGCTTGTCGAAGACGCCGCCAAGGCGATCGCTGAGGGACTCGAACATCAAAATCTCCCGATGCGGAGCAAAAACGCATGAAACGCCGGCGGGCGAACCATCGCCGGCCAGCGTGCATCCGTAGACGCGCCCATCAATGTGTGTCCGTGAAGACGAATGCGCCCTACGCCGTGGGCGGCGCGAGGTCAAGATTCAGAAGGCGGCGCCATCGTCGAGCGCGCGTTGCTCCGCCTCCGTCGACCGACGGCCGAGCGCCTCATTGCGACCGGGAAAGCGGCCGAACCGCTCGATCTGGTCGAGGTGGCGGTGCGCGAAATCGATTTGCTCGCCCCGCCCAAGCCGACGGAACTCGTCCACCGAGCGGCGCTGGGCGGCGATGTCCTCACTATGCATCAACGGCATCAGCAGGAACTGTCGCTGGTCGTCGGTCATGCTGCGGTCCCAGCCCCGTTCGAATGCCGCCATGGTGAGACGACGTGCCGCTGCATCGCCTCGAAACGCCTTCGGTGACCCGCGATGAATGTTGCGCGAAAATTGGTCGATAAGAATGACTGCCGCCAGCAGCGTTTCAGGCGTGTCGCTCCACCCGTTCAAGTCGCTCGTCGCCAAGTGATCGCTGAGCGCGCCGAACCGCTTCCGGATCTCCGCATCCAGCACGGGGTCCTTCACGAACCATCGCTCCTGCCCCACCTCGTCGAACCAGAAGCGCAGCACGGCAGGGGCCGCGTCGGCGGGGCGGGTGTCGGGGGCAAGGTGGACAGTCATCGCCCGCCTCCCTAAGTCGCCGAACGTGACGCGGCAATTCCACAAGATGCATGGACTGGGCAACGATTTCGTTGTGATCGACGGCCGCCTCGATCCGGTGACGGTCACGCCCACTCTCGCCAAGGCCCTTGGCGATCGCCACACCGGGATCGGCTTCGATCAATTGGTCCTGCTCGAGCCGAGCGACGTCGCGGCGTTGCGTATGTCGATCTGGAACGCGGACGGGTCCCCCGCAGAGGCCTGCGGCAACGCCACGCGCTGTGTCGTCGCGCTGACGGGGGCGGCCACGATCGAGGCCGAGGGGCGCATTCTTGACGGCTCGATCGAGGGAAGCGATGTCGAAGTATCGATGGCCGAGCCACGCTTCGACTGGGACGCGATCCCGCTCGCCGATCCAATGGACACGGCCGCTCTTCCCCTTAGCTGGGGCGACCTCGAAGCGCCGATGGCGGTCAACGTCGGCAATCCGCATCTGGTTTTCTTCGTCAAAGAAATCGACGAGGCTGCGCTCGTCGAAATCGGGCCGTCGATCGAGCATGATCCCGCTTTCCCGGAGCGGATCAACGTCAACGTGGCGCAAATCGTCGCCGACGGCATTCTCCTTCGAACCTGGGAACGCGGCGCGGGCCTGACAATGGCCTGCGGAACGGGTGCGTGCGCGACCGCAGTCGCCGCAATCCGACAGAAGAAAGCGATGTCGCCCGTGCGCGTGACGATGAAGGGCGGTTCGCTGACGATCGCTTGGGCGCCGGGAACGCCAATCCGCATGCGCGGCGAAGCGACGCACGTTTTCGCGGGCGAGATCGACCTTGAGGCGCTTGCCTGATGGGCGCGGAGACGATCACGCTCGGCTGCCGGCTGAATTTCGCCGAGAGCGAGACGATGCGCGCGCTGGCGGGCGACGACACGATCATCGTCAACAGCTGCGCCGTGACCAACGAGGCTGTCCGCCAGACACGCCAGGCGATCCGCCGCGCCCACCGCGAACGGCCCGATAAGCGGATCTTCGTGACCGGGTGCGCGGTACAGCTCGACGCAGATACCTTCGCGGCCATGCCCGAGGTCGATCGGGTGATCGGCAACGCCGACAAATATCTGGCTGCATCGTTCCACAGAGACGCGCCCTCGCTCGTGTCCGACGTCATGACTGCACCCGCCCCCATCGTGGCCGCGGGTTTCCTGCAGCGCGTCCGAAGCTTTGTTGCGATCCAGACCGGCTGCGACCACCGTTGCACCTTCTGCTCGATCTGGCAGGCACGTGGGCCGTCGCGCTCGCTTCCTTACGAGGCTGTGCGGTCGGCCGTGCAACGCGAACTCGACGCGGGCGCTCGCGAGATCGTGCTGACGGGCGTCGACATCACAAGCTACGAGCCGTCGCTGGGGCTGTTGTGCCAGCTACTGCTCCGCGACCTGCCAGCGCTTCGTCGTCTCCGGCTTTCCTCGCTCGACAGTATCGAAATCGACGATGCGTTGCTTGAGCTCGTGGCCGGTGAGCAGCGGATGCTTCCGCATTTCCACCTGTCGCTTCAGGCCGGCGACGACTTGATCCTGAAGCGGATGAAGCGTCGGCACAGCCGTGCTCAGGCGGTGGCGACGATCGAGCGGCTGAAGGCTGCCCGCTCGGACGTGACGATCGGCGCCGACCTGATCGCGGGCTTTCCGACCGAAAGCGAAGAAGCCGCCGCAAACACCCGCGCGCTGATCGACGATTGCGAGATCGTCACGGCCCACGTCTTCCCATTTTCGCCGCGCCCCAACACCCCCGCCGCCCGGATGCCGCAACTTGATCGCGGCCTGATCAAGGCCCGCGCCGCCCAGCTTCGTGAAACTGCCGCCCGCCGCCGTTCGGACTGGCTCGACAGCCTCATCGGGACTCGCCAGACCGTGCTGATCGAGAATGGTGCCAAGGGGCATAGCGACGGTTTTGCCCCAGTGCGCATCGAAGGCTCGAGGCGCGGCGACCTTGGCATGGCCAAAATCACTGGCCGAACCGAAGACTTACTAATCGGGGAATTTGAATGAGTTGGATCGACCGCCTGACAGGCGGCTTCAAGAAGACCGCGGATCGTTTGGGAGAGAATATCGGCGGACTCGCGACCAAGGCGGCGCTAGATACCTCGACCCTCGACGACATCGAAGAGGCGCTGATCGCCTCCGACCTCGGCCCCGAAGCGTCGAAGCGGATTCGCAATGCCATCGCCGCGCGCCGGTTCGAGCAACTCGACGAACGCGGGCTGCGCACGATCCTGGCCGAAGAGATTGAGAAGATCCTCGCGCCGGTGGCACGCCCGCTCGACATCTGGGGCTTCCCGCGGCCGCATGTCATCTTGGTGATCGGCGTCAACGGATCGGGGAAGACCACGACCATCGGCAAGATCGGTCACCTGCTGAAAGAGCAGGACTATGGCGTCATGCTGGCGGCGGGCGACACCTTTCGCGCCGCGGCGATCGAGCAACTCAAGATCTGGGGAACACGCATCGGCGCGCCGGTCATGTCAGGCAAGGAAGGCGGCGACGCTGCCGGGATCGTCTTCGACGCCGTCAAGCAAGCCACCGCCACCGGTATCGACGCGCTGATCGTCGATACCGCGGGTCGGCTTCAGAACAAGGCGCACCTGATGGAGGAACTGTCGAAGGTCCGGCGCGTCCTAGGGCGGATCAATCCGGAGTCGCCGCACGACATCCTGTTGGTGCTCGATGCGACGACGGGCCAGAATGGCCTCAACCAGATTGAAGTGTTCAAGGAGAGTGCTGGGGTGACCGGCCTTATCATGACCAAGCTCGACGGGACGGCGCGCGGCGGCGTCCTCGTGGCAGCGGCCGAACGTTTCGGTCTGCCGATCCATGCGATCGGCGTCGGCGAAGGCGTCGACGACCTGCGCCCGTTCGACCCCCGCGCCGTCGCCCGCGCCATCGCGGGGCTCGGCCAGTGAGCGAGACTCCCGCCAAGCAGGAACCCGGCGGCATGTCGCGCCTGCTGATCGATATCGGACCGCTGCTGGTCTTCTTCGTCGTCAACTTCCTCGCCCCCGTCCCCGGCCCGATCAAGGTGTTTGTGGCGACTGGCGCCTTCATGGCGGCGATGATGGCCGCGCTCGTCTATTCGGCAGTGCGGTTCAAACACATCTCGCCCCTGCTCCTATTCTCGGGCGTGATGGTGGTCGTGCTCGGCGGGCTGACGATCTGGCTTCACAACGAGACCTTCATCAAGGTCAAGCCGACCATCTATTACGGCCTCGTCGCTGCCCTGCTAACATTCGGTTTGCTCACCGGGCGATCGCTGCTGAAATCCGTGCTTGGCAGCGCCTATCCCGGCCTCGACGAGGACGGTTGGCGCAAGCTGACGCGCAACTGGGCGATCTTCTTCGCGGTCATGGCCGTCGTCAACGAGATCGTGTGGCGCAATTCGACCACCGACTTCTGGATTGGTTTCAAGCTGTGGGGCGCCATTCCCGCCACCCTGCTCTTCGCCTTCGCCAACGTGCCAATGCTGATCCGCCACGGTCTGACGACCGAAGAGAAGGCTGCCGCCGAACCGGGACCAATCGATTGAACGAACCTGTCATCCGCATCGAGGGTCTGACCAAGAGCTACGCCGGGGGCGTGCAAGCGCTCAAGGGTGTCGACCTCGACATCCGGCGCGGGGAAATCCTTGCTCTGCTAGGGCCCAACGGCGCGGGAAAGACGACCTTGATCTCGATCGTCTGCGGGATTGTCACGCCCACGGGCGGCACGATCCACATTGGCGGCCACGACAATCAGACCGATTACCGCGCAGCGCGCTCGATGATCGGCCTGGTACCGCAGGAACTGACCACCGACGCGTTCGAAACCGTGTGGGACACCGTCCGCTTTTCGCGCGGCCTGTTCGGCAAGCCGCGCGACGACGCCAAGATCGAGGATATCCTTCGCCGCCTCACACTGTGGGACAAGCGCAAAGCGCGGATGATGGAATTGTCGGGCGGCATGAAACGCCGGGTGATGATCGCCAAAGCGCTCAGCCACGAGCCGGCGATCCTGTTTCTCGATGAGCCCACCGCGGGCGTCGACGTCGAACTTCGCCGCGACATGTGGGAATTGGTGCGCAAGCTTCGCGCCGACGGGACGACGATCATCCTGACGACCCACTACATCGAAGAAGCCGAGGAAATGGCCGACCGCGTGGGCGTCATCCGCAAGGGCGAACTGGTCGCGCTTGGCGACACGTCGGCCCTGATGAAGCAGATGGGCAAGAAGACGCTCAAGATCGCACTCGATCCCGCCCTGCCGGCGTTGCCGGCCGGACTGGAAACGTGGCAGCCGGCGCTCGAAGATGACGGCCACACGCTCTGCTACCGCTTCGACAGCCACGCCGACCAGACCGGGATCAGCGGCCTGATGCGCAAGCTCGACGAGCTTGGCGTCGGCTACAAGGACCTGTCGACGCAGCAGTCCAGCCTCGAGGATATCTTCGTGTCGCTGGTCCACGGCAGTTCGGAGGATGCGGCATGAATTTGAACGGCGTTGGCGCAATCTACGCGTTCGAGATGGCGCGAGCGCGTCGCACCCTGTGGCAAAGCCTGGTCGCGCCGGTCATCACGACCTCGCTCTATTTCCTCGTGTTCGGGACCGCGATCGGCGGCCGGATGACGTCAATGGGCGGCGTCGGCTACGGTAGCTTCATCGTGCCGGGCCTGATCATGCTGTCGATCCTGACCCAGTCGATCTTCAATGCCAGTTTTGGCATTTTCTTTCCAAAGTTTACGGGCACGATCTACGAAACGCTTTCAGCCCCGATTTCGCCGCTGGAGACGACGCTCGCTTATGTTGGTGCCGCCGTGACGAAGAGCGTCGTCCTTGCCCTCGTGACGCTCGCCACCGCCGCATTGCTAGTCGACGTGCGCATCGACCATCCAATCCTGATGCTGCTGTCGCTCATCGCGATTTCGGCCGGTTTCTGCTTGCTGGGCTTTGCAATCGGCATCTGGGCGAAGAATTTCGAGCAGTTGCAGGTGATCCCGCTGCTCGTCGTCACGCCCCTGACCTTTCTCGGCGGGGTCTTCTATTCGATCGAGGCGATCGGGGAGCCGTGGAAGACGGTCACCCACCTCAACCCGATCCTTTATCTCGTGTCGGGGTTCCGCTGGACCTTCTTCAGTCACGCCGACGTACCACTGGCGGCCAGCGTGGCCGTGATGGCGGCGGCGATCCTGTTGCCGCTCGCCGCCATCGTCTGGATCTTCAGGACGGGATATCGCCTGAAGAGCTAGGCCTTACTTGGCGGCGTCGTACCGCTCGCTGGCCTTGTCCCAATTCACCACGTCCCACCACGCCTTGAGATAGTCGGGACGGCGATTGTTGTAGGTGAGGTAGTAGGCGTGTTCCCACACGTCGTTGCCCAAGATCGGCGTACCGTTCGAGGAAACGACATCCATTAGCGGATTGTCCTGGTTCGGCGTCGCGACGATTTCCAGGGCACCGCCCTCGCCCGCGACGAGCCAGACCCACCCCGAACCGAACTGGCCGACGCCCGCAGCGTTGAACTTTTCCTTCATCGCGTCGAGCGAGCCAAAGGTCTTGTCGATCGCTTCCGCAAGTGCGCCCGATGGCTGTCCGCCGCCCGGCTTCATCGTTTCCCAGAAAAAGCTGTGGTTCCAGTGACCACCACCGTTGTTGCGGACCGCGGCCGGCTGCGACGAAATCGACGCGAGAATATCTTCCAGGTCCTTCCCCTCGAGCGAGGAATCGGCCTTCACCGCGTCGTTGAGCTTGTCGACATAAGCCTGGTGGTGCTTGTCATGATGCAGCTTCATCGTCGCTTCATCGATCGTCGGGGCAAGCGCACCATAATCATAAGGTAGGTCGGGGACGGAAAAGGCCATGGCGTCGCTCCTTGATGGCGTGGATGTTCGTTGATTTAACGCCCCTAGGCGTCGCCTGTTGCAAGTCAACGAAGGCGGCGCTCACGCACCGCCTGCATCGAGCAACTTGTGCCGCTTCAGGGCGTGGCGAAGCTGGTCGTAACTCAGTCCGAGCGCAGCGGCGGTCGCGCGCTGGTTGAAGCGATTGCGCGACAACGCGTCCTCCAGCAGCGCCTTCTCATAATTCGAGACAGCGGCCCGGAAGTCGTCGGTAGTTGTCGTGCCCGAGGCGGGGACCGGAGGCCCTTCCTCTGAAACTGCGGCAGCTGACGGTGACGGCGTCGATACCGGCGCTTGCGAACCGCCAGCTTCCGGCGCTTCGGTCAGCGCCCATGGCGAACTGAATGGATCAAACTGAAGCTGCTCGATCTCGCGCTCGGGATTCTCGTGCCGATAGACGGCGCGTTCGACCGCGTTGCGAAGCTCGCGGACATTCCCCGGCCAGCGATAATTCTCCATCGCGTCCTGTGCCTGGGCAGAGAAGCCGGGCCAGTTGGACCATTCGAGCTCGACCGCCATGCGCCTACCGAAATGCTCGGCAAGAAGGACAATGTCCCCCTTTCGCACCCTGAGCGGGGGAAGAGTGACGACTTCGAACGACAATCGATCCAAAAGATCGGCGCGGAAGCGGCCCTCTTCGACGAGCCGCGGAAGGTGCTCATTCGTCGCAGCGACGATGCGAACGTCGACCTGGATCGGCTTCGACGCGCCGATGCGGGTGACTTCGCCATATTCGACCGCGCGAAGCAGGCGGTCCTGTGCCGGTGACGAAAGGGTCGCGAGTTCGTCGAGGAAGAGGGTGCCGCCGTCGGCCTCCTCGAACCGGCCGTGTCGGGTTTTCGCGGCGCCGGTGAAGCTGCCCGCCTCATGCCCGAACAATTCGGCTTCGATCAGATTCTCGGGCAAGGCGGCGCAGTTCATCGTCACCAGCGGCCCCGCCCAGCGCTGCGACAGGTGATGAAGGCGCTCCGCGATCAGTTCCTTGCCGGTGCCACGCTCGCCAATCACCAGCACCGGGCGATTGAGCGGAGCGGCCCTGCTCGCCCGCTCGACGGCGTCGAGAAAGGCAAGGCTTTGGCCGACGAATTGAGTGGTGCGCTCCATGCCCAACATGTGGTGGCAAATCCCACCATCTGGCAACTATTATCGCTCCGCCGTTCGTCGAAAATGGCGGGAAATGCGGGATATCTGACGCTATCGAATTTTTGGCACGATCCCTGCTTCTGTAAATTCCAACAGGGCCATCAATCTGGAGTGCTCAATGGGTATCTTTTCCCGAACTCGGGACATTTTCGCAGCCAACATGACCGAGCTGCTCGACCGTGCCGAAGATCCGGCGCGGATGATCCGCATGATCATTCTCGAAATGGAAGAAACGCTGGTCGAGGTTCGCGCCTCCGCCGCGCGCTCGATCGCCGACGGCAAGGAAATGCGTCGCGCGCTGGGTCGGCTCGATCAGCTGCAGGAAAGCTGGACCGAAAAGGCCGAACTCGCGCTGTCGAAAGACCGCGAGGATCTCGCCAAGGCGGCGCTGATCGAACGGCAGAAGGCGGCCGACATGGCCGAAGGCCTTCGCGCCGAACTCGGCACGATCGAGGAAACGCTCAAGACCTACGAGATCGACATCGCCAAGCTGCAGGGGAAGCTTCGTGAAGCGCGGTCGCGACAGAACCAGATCGCGTCGCGGATCGAAAGCGCCGTCACGCGCGCCCGCACCAGCGAATTGCTGCACGGCGGGCGGACCGACGATGCCTTTTCAAAGTTCGAACTGCTTGAACGGCGCGCCGACTTTGCCGAGGGCCGTGCGGATGCGCTCGGCATGACCGGGCCGCGCAGCCTCGAGGAAGAAATCTCCGACCTTCGCGCCAATGAGAAGGTCGATGCCGAACTGGAGGCCATGAAGGCCGCAATGAAATCTAAGGGGGCGTAAATGGAAGACGTTGTTGCGATCGTAGGCATTTTCATCGCCTTCCCGATCATCCTGTTTCACTACATCACCAAGTGGAAGACGGCGAAAACGCTGACCGGGTCCGACGAGAAACTGCTCGATGACCTTTACGAGCTTTCGCGGCGCCTCGACGACCGGATGTGCACGATCGAGCGCATCATGAGCGCCGAAAACCCCAACTGGCGTCAGTCCTGCCTTCCAGGCGCGGACGACGAACTCAACGCGCTTCGCAGCCGCATGCTCTCGGGGAGTGACCGCTAATGTCCACCCAGCCTCCGTTCCGCACCCGCTTTTACAAAGACCGCCGCAACGGCAAGTTGTTCGGGGTCTGCGCGGGCATCGCCGACTATGCCGGCATGGACGTGACGCTGACGCGCATCATGTTCTTCGCATCGGTCCTGCTGTCGGGCGGCATGACGCTGCCGCTCTACTTTATCACTGCGGTGGTGGCGCCGAACAAGCCGCTCGAACTGGCCGAGGGCGACCGCGACCAGCAGAAATTCTGGCAGGGCGTTCGCGCCTCCCCTTCGCGCTCGGCCGCGGAGATCCGCAGCCGGATGCGCGAGATCGATCGCCGCCTCGCGGACGTCGAATATTTCGTCACCACCGAGAACCGCAGTCTCGCGCGCGAGATCGAGCAACTTCGCTAAACGAGGGGTCGAGCGATGGAACCCGACAAGTTCACCTTCCCTACCGAATCTTTCCCGATGATCTCCGTCATCGTCGTTGCCGGCGTCTTCGGCTGGGTGATCACCACCTGGCTTCGCATCAAGAACGGTTATCCGCTCGACGGGGCCTGGGGGCAGGCACTTCACCCCAAGACCGACCAGGAAGCGGCCGAGCGGATTAAATTGCTGACGAGCGAGAATGCGCAGCTTCGCGCCGAGATTGGATCGATCAAGGACCGCATGGAGACGATCGAGCGGATCGTCACGGATCGCCCGTCGCTATTGGCGCAGGAAATCGACCGCCTGGCGTTCGACAAGGAAGGGAACGCCTGATGGACGGCAGCACCGGCTTCTTCGTCCTGGGCTTCTTCATGATTGTCGTCGGAATCCCCGTCATCTTCGGGATCATCGGTGACATGTACAAACGCCGCCTCAAATTTCGCGAGCGCGAACTCGAGTTGCTGGGCAACCAGACCGCCGAAAAGGCCGCTCAATACGCAGCGCACACCGAGCGGCTTGAGCAGCGCGTACGAATCCTGGAGCAAATCGTCACCGACAAGGGTATGGAGACCGCGGCACAGATCGAAGCGCTTCGCACGCCCCGAGTGACGCAAGGAGACAAGGTCCAGTGAATGGTGGATGGATCCCGGTTGCGATCGTCGCGATCGTCATGTTCGCGATGGTGATGAAGAGCCGCTACAAATATCTTCAGAACCAATCGTCCGCGCCCGTCCAACGGGAGGATAGCGCCGAGAGCGCTCGGCTCAAGGACGAGGTCCGCCAGTTGAAGGAGCGCATCCACGTTCTCGAGCGTATCGCGGTCGAAAAGGAAGACACGCTGTCGCGCCAGATCGAGCAGCTTCGCGACCGCTAGGTGACGGGCGCGGCGCGGCGCGCTAGGCGGTGCCGCGATGACCGATGCACCCGCTCCTTCCCTTCCCTCGCTCGCCGACCTTGCCGACGAGTATGAATTTCTCGACGGCGACGACCGCTATCGACTGCTGATCGATCTGGGTCGCAAGCTCGAACCCATGCCCGACGCGCTGAAGACCGACGCGACCAAGGTTCGCGGATGTTCGGCGTCGGTTTGGGTCTACCCGACCACCACGCCGGACGGGCGCCTTCATTTCCTTGCCGACAGCAACGCCGCGATTACCAAGGGAGTCGTGGCGCTTGTGCTGACGGCGGTGCAGGACAAGCCTGCCGCCGAGGTGGCGACCACCGATATTGCCGCGCTGCTGTCGCCGTTCGACCTTAGCCGCGAGCTGTCGTCGAACCGGACTCAGGGAATCCCCAACATGATCGCGCTCGTCCGTGAGACCGCCGCCCGGCTCGCCGCGTGACCGCGACGCCCGACCGCGCCCACGCCAATGTCGATGGCCGGTTCGACCCGGCGCGGTTCTTCGCGCTGGTTCGCGAGGTTGGGCACGGCCGCGCAGTCGGCTTCGAGTTCCGCGCTGCGGAGGATCAGTGGATCGAATTGGCGCTGCCGTGGCGCGAAGAACTGGTCGGCATTCCCGAGCAAGGCATTCTCGCGTCGGGGGCCATCGTCAGTTTGCTCGACACCTGCGGCGGTGCATCGGTGTGGATCGCGCTCGGTCGCTTTCAGCCGATCGTCACCATCGACCTCAGGCTGGACTATCTCCGCCCGGCTCTGCGTGGCGAAACGGTGATCGCGCGCTGCGAATGCTACAAGCTGACGCGCCAGGTCGCCTTCGTCCGAGGGATGGCGCACGGCGGCGACGAGAGCCGGCCGATCGCGCAGGCGACCGGCACGTTCATGCTCAATCCGTAGCCGTCGCGGCTCGACGCTCTTCGGAGCGGCGAAGCACTTCGTAGGCGGCCTGGACCTGCTGGAACCGCGTGGCCGCGGCCTCGTCGTCCCGGTTGACGTCGGGGTGAAATTCCTTGGCGAGACGACGATAGGCGGCCTTGATCGCCGCGAAGTCGGCATCGGGATCGACTTCCAGCGCATCGAGCGCGCGCATTTCGTCGCGCGACCGGCTGCCGTCTCCCGATCCTGCCCACTGGTAATGCGCGCTCTGGCGAAAGGCGGATGCGCCGCTTTCCTCATCGGCCGCGCGTTTCGCGGCCTCTTCCGCGCTTAGTCCCGCGAAGTAATTCCAGCCCTTGTTATATTCGGCCGCGTGCGCCTGGCAGAACATCCAGCGCTCGGGGCTGTTGGGCGCCTTCGGGGCGGGCCGGTCTCCGGTCTCGTTGCAGCCCTCGCGGTCGCACAGCCGGACACGCGCCGCTTCGCGGCCCTTGGTGCCGTAAGAGCGCCAGCGGGGAAATCCCCAGTCATCGGATCGGGTCGGCTTGGCCATCGTGTCCTGTCTAATCGGTCGGTGCCGTCATTGCGAGCGCAGCGACGGGCGAATGTGCCAGGGGACCTGTAAGCCGGGTTCTGTCCAGCGCCTTTCGACGCCTGGGCGACCATTCCTCTAGGCGACGCGTCACCGCGCCGCTCAAGCAACCAACCCGGGTGGCGAGCCGGAACAGGCCCATGTGCCACCCCTATTCGGTCTTGCACCCGGTGGGGTTTACCGTGCCGCGCCCGTTGCCGGCCGCGCGGTGCGCTCTTGCCGCACCCTTTCGCCCTTACCCGTCCGAAGACGGGCGGTATGCTTTCTGTGGCACTTTCCCTGAACCCCTCGACAAGCGCGAGGTCCGCCGGGCGTTACCCGGCACCGTCGTTCCGTGGAGCCCGGACTTTCCTCGCCCATCCTTGCGGACGGCCGCGGTCGCCCGGTCCCCTGGCCGCCGCGATATGGTCTATTGCGGGCGGGGCAGCAAGAGCGCGAGCAGCTTGGCCCGGCACTCGCCGTCGACGATGCCGTCGATCAGCTCCGGACGAAAGCGCCGCTGGAACGCGATCACGGCCTTCAGGCTGTCGGTGACGTCGTAACCGAACCGTTCCAGCGCCAGCAGGAAGCCGGCGTCAGTCCAATAGGGGTCCATCAGGTCGCGGCTCGGGCTTGGCAGTGCGAGTCGTCGCCGCGCCAGTGCATGCCAAGGGAAGAGTTCGCCGGGATCCTCCTTCCGGCTCGGTGCGATGTCCGAGTGGCCGACGACGTTGCCGCGGCCGATTCCGTGGCGCTCCTTGATGTCCGCGACGAGAGGAATCAGCGCCGCGATCTGCTCGTCCGGAAACGGCCGATAGCCGAACTCATGGCCCGGATTGACGATTTCGATCCCGACGCTCGCCGAATTGACGTCGGTAAATCCGCGCCAATAGCTTTTGCCAGCATGCCAGGCGCGTCGGTCCTCATCGACCATCTGCAGGATCGCGCCGTCCTCCTGGACGACATAATGGGCGGATACTTTCGCGTCCGGGCTGCCAAGACGATCGATGGCGCTCTGGGCATCTGGCATGCCCGTATAATGGAGCACAATCATCGAGACGGGCAGCAGGCGCTCATCATGATTAGGGGAAGGAAGCCGCGTCACGTCCATGCGGGCATGGCGCATGACGCAGGGGTCGCGGTCAAGCCCCCAACGCGCGCTGCCCGCCCGAAGCATTCTCGACCAGACCGTAAAGGCCGCGCATCTCGGTGCTCGCCTCCAGTCGCCGAGTCTGGCCGATGACTGTCTCGCCCGCCCCGAGCATCAGCAGCCCGTCGGGCGCCATCGCGCCTGCGATCCGGTCGAACACCTGTGCCCGGCGATCGGCATTCAGGTACAGCAAGACGTTGCGGCAAAGAACGAGGTCGAACTGACCCGGATGCGGCGCGGGTTCGAGCAAATTGTGAACCTGGAAGCGGACGTGCCGGCGTAATGGCTCGATCGCGCGCCAGCCGCCTTCGACCTCTTCGAACCAGCGGATCATCTGCGTGATGCCAAGGCCGCGCTGGACTTCGAACTGGGTGTAGACCCCGTCGCGTGCGCGACGCACCGCGCTTTCGCTGACGTCGCTGCCGACGATGTCGATCGTCCAGCCGCGCCAGCGGATCGGATCTTCGGCGAACATCATCGCGAGGGAATAAGCTTCCTGCCCGGTCGAACAGCCAGCCGACCAGATCCGCAGACGACGGCTCGCTTCGCGGGCCTTGGCCAGCTTGGGAAGCGCCGACTTGGCGACCAGGTCGAATGGCGATCGGTCGCGGAAGAAATAGGTCTCGTTGTTCAGCAACGCCTCCACCACCTGCGTCGCAAGATTGGGGTCGCGACCCATCACAAGGATCGTGATCAGCTCGTCGAGAGTCGGAATCTGGCGTTCGCGAAGCAGCGCGGACAGCGCGGTTTCAATTCGCCAGCGACGGCTCATCGTCAGCTGCTGACCAGTCCGGGCCTCAAGCAGGCCTGCGAGAATGCGGCTGGAGCTGTCGCTTACCTGCACGAGGAAGCTTCTGACACGCGGCCAGCGATCCGGCGGGCGATCTTGTCTGGCGGAAGTACCGCGCAGGCCAGGCCCGCCTCGGTAACAGCACGCGGCATGCCCCAGACGGCGCAGCTCGCCTGATCCTGCGCAATGACTGCACCGCCGGCGTTGACGAGATGAAGTGCGCCCTCGACGCCATCGCGGCCCATGCCGGTCAGAACGACACCAAGCGCGCCCTTGCCGAAGACGTTGCCCGCCGACGCGAACATCGGGTCGACCGACGGCATGCACCCGCTCGCTGCGCGTGTTTTCAACAGGCGGATTACCGGCGCGCTGCCGATCTGGTCGACAATCAGATGCGCATCGCCCGGGGCGACATGAATTCGGTCGGCCACCAGCGGCATACCATCCTCGGCCACGACACAGTCGCGCCCCGATGCGACGGCCATCTGCCGTGCGAACACCGTCATGAAGGCTGGGGGCAAATGCTGGGTGAGCAGGATCGGAACGCCGATCTTTTTCGGCATGCCGGCGAACAGGGTGCCAAGCGCGGGAATGCCGCCCGTCGATGCGCCGATCGCCAACAGTTCGAGCGGTTCGTCGACCGCTGCACGAAGCGACGCTGCATCGACCTTGCCCGGAGCGAAGACGTCGCGAGTCTTGCGCTCGGCAAATCCAAGCTCACGAAGCTTGCCGAGCAAGACGTCGGAAAAGGTGCCGTTGAAGCGGCCCGTGCCGGGTTTCGGAAGCGCGTCGGCGGCGCCGAGGGCCAGCGCGGCAAGCGTCGCCTCGGCCCCTTCCTCGGCGAGCGACGAGACGATCAGGACCTTCGCCCCCTTCGCCGCTTCGAGGATCCCGGGGATCGAACGCAAGCCGCCCAATCCCGGCATTTCGAGGTCGAGCAGGACGATATCGACCATGACCTGGCCAAGCGCCTCGATGGCGTGTTCGGCCGTGCCAGCGACCGCAACGATGTCGAAGGTAGGGTCGCTCTCGATCATCCGGCCGAGCACCGCGCGCGCAACCATTGAATCGTCGACGATCATCAGCCGGATGCGCCGCGAAAGCGACGGTCGGGATGACGGGACGCTACTGTTCCGCGAACGCGCGGACTGGATGTTCATGGGGCTGGCCTCAGGCCACGCCGACGAGCTGGAGCTTGATGTGGAGCGTCTCGCGATCGAACGGCTTCATGACATATTCGTCGGCCCCCGCTTCCAGCGCCGCGCGGATGTGCGCCATGTCGTTCTCGGTCGTGCAGAACACGACCTTGGGCTGGTCCGAATGACCGCGCTGGCGAAGGAGCTTGAGGAATTCCATCCCGCTCATCACCGGCATGTTCCAGTCGAGCAGGACGACGTCGGGCATCCGGCTTTCGCAGCGTTCGAGCGCCTCGCGACCGTCGCCAGCCTCATCGACCTGGAACTCCAGCGTCTCGAGGATATGACGCGCGACCTTGCGAATGACCTTGCTGTCGTCGACGATTAGGCAGGTTTTCATGAAACGCTTTCCCGTTGTGTTCGGTCTGAGTTCTAAAGACGAAGAGTAACGAAGGCCTTAAGCAGCGCGCTGCTCGACCCCGGGACCTGCAATAAGGGCGGCGACGTCGATCAGCAGCAGCGGACCCTGTTCGGTTTCGACTACGCCCTTGGAAACCCGTTCCCAGCCCGGGCCCATCGCAACGCGCATCGACGAAGGCTCCGACAGGGTTTCCACTACGTCTTCGACGACATCGACAGTCAGGGCGTAATGATGCCCATCGACCTCCACGACCGCCGCCTCGTGGATCAGGCCATCGTCAAGACAGGTCTGTCCAAGTCCAAGTGACCGCCTGCAATCGATCACGGTGAGAACACGGCTTCGCAGGGCGGAAAGGCCGGCGACATGGCTTGGCGCGCGCGGCACCGGGATCAGCGCCTCGAGCTCGACAACGCTTTCGACGCCGGCCGCCGGAAAGGCGACACGCGTGTCGGCAATCGACACGACGAGAAGAAGGTCGTTCATCGTCCTACCCCCGATCCATTGGCCTTTAGGGCCATCAGCAATCCCCCGCGATCGTAGCGATAGACGAGGTCGCGCCCGTCGGCAGCCGAGCGGTCGGTCGCAAGACGCAACACTCGTCCTGCCCCTTCGGCGACCTGTTCGCCGTCGGCGATGATCGTCAGGTCGGCGGCAAGTTCGTCGTCTTCACCGATGACGAGGTAGCCTGCGGCCTCGACGATTGGGCGAAGCATGTTCTGCATCCACGCATCGCCGGCCGGTATGCGGCAGACCTGTTGAGCAGCCGGAGTCGCGGTAGAACCCAGATGCTCGGCGAACAGCCAGTGCGCATCGATCAGCTCGGCAGGCTCGCCACCGATCAGGGTCACACCGCTGATCGCGCCAGGCACGTCGGCCGGAATGACGTTCCGGTCGATCGTCATCAGGTCGATGACCTCGCGGAAGGCAAAGCCGATCTCGTGGAAGCCGTCGTTCAGGCGGAACAGGCGGACCTTGTCAGTCGGCAGCTCGTGCCCGTCGACACCGGCCAGAGGAAGGATGGCCTCGCCGAGCTGCACGCGGAGACGTCCCGCGCCTTCGCGGATCGCGCTTGCCGGGACTTCCTCGATCCGGTCGACGATGCCGAGACGAAGCGCCCGGCGGCCACCGTCCAGACCACGGAACAGCATGACCGGCACGTCGCGGTCCTGCGTGGGGGCGGGTGCATCGGCAATCCGTGCGCCGCGATCGATGGCTTCGAGGTGAATACCGCCGGCCTGCGCAAGTCCCGCGGGATCGAACAGAAGGATCGGGCTTCCGTCGTCAGCCAGGGTCGTGCCCGCGTAAAGACCGGTCGCCATGACGGCGGGCGCCGCGGGCTTCACCACCAATTCCTCGTGATCGTGAATGCGATCGACCGCGAGCGCGTAGACATCTCCACCGGACGGCCGAAGCACGACCATCGTGCGTTGGTCGTCGGTCAATTCGCTCGACAGGCCGAGGACGTCGGCAAGCGCCACCTCAGGCACTCGGCGACCACGGATGGTGGCAACCCCCGCTCCGCCGATCCGCTCGAGCGTCACGCTTTCGCCATTGGCGCGGACGATCTCTTCGATCGCGGACCGCGGAATGGCAAAATGCTGATTGCCTATCGACACCGTCAGCGCGGGAATGATGGTCAGGGTCAGCGGAACGCGGAGCGTCATGCGAGTGCCCTTGCCCGGCACCGAATCGATCTCGACCACGCCGCCGATCCGCTCGACGTTCGAGCGCACCACGTCCATGCCGACACCGCGGCCCGAGATCGAAGTAACTTCGCGAGCGGTGGACAGGCCGGCCTCAAAAATCAGCGCGAGTTGCTCGGCGCGGCTCATCCGCGCGCCTTCTTCGCGGTCGATCAGGCCGTTTTCGACCGCCTTGTCGACCAGCTTCTGCCCGTCGATGCCGCGTCCGTCGTCGACGATGTCGATCAGGATCTGGTTACCCGACTGACGCGCAGACACCGACAGGATGCCGATCTCGCGCTTGCCCGCCTTCAGACGATCAACCGGCTTCTCGATGCCGTGATCGACCGCGTTGCGGATGATGTGCGTCAGCGGATCGCGGATCATCTCGATCATTTCGCGATCGAGTTCGACATCGCCGCCGTCGACGTCGACCAGCAGATGCTTGCCCAGTTCGGACGACAGGTCGCGGACCATCCGGGGAAGCGCGGAGAAAAGATTCTCGATGCGCTGCATCCGCGTCCGGGTAATCGCATCGCGCATCTCGGCAATGATTCCCGACAGCCGCTCGAACGCTCCATCGACGGCCACGTCGCCGGTCGATTCGCGCAGGCGCCGGGCCAGCTCGTTGCGGGCCAGCACCATGTCGCTCACGCCCGACATCACCCGGTCGAGCAATTCCACCGACAGGCGGATCGTGCGCGGCGCGGCGGTCTGCCCCTTCATTACCTCAGTGCCGGCAGCCGTCTTGACGCTACTGGTCTCCGCGCCCGGCGCGAGCGCGTCGATGAGGGGTTTGTCGTCACCGTCAGGAAAGTCCTCACCGGCATCGATCGCCCCGACCATGTCGCCGATCCGGTCGATCACCGCGAGAACCGCGCTAACCAGTGCCGGGTCGGGTTGGCGGCGTCCGGCGCGGCAGTCGGCAAGCGCATCCTCGGCTGCATGGCTCAGCGCCTCAAGGCGCGGAAAGTCGAAGAAGCCGCAATTTCCCTTCACCGTGTGGACGAAGCGAAAAATGCTATCGAGACGCGCCCGGTCATCGGGCTGTGCCTCCCACGCCACAATCTCTCCGCCCAGTGAATCGAGCATTTCCCGGCATTCCGCCACGAAGTCGGCAATCAGGTCGTCCATCGGTGCGCCATCGTCCCACGAATGTGTTCGTGGGGCTGCTATGCACCCGAGGTGTTAAGACGGCGTTAGCCCTAGAGGCCGGGCAGCGTGACCCCGATCAGAAGGACTTCATCGGCCGGATCGCTGAGCCGGATCGTGCCCCCCGCTTCGGCGGCGAGGTTGTGGGCAAGCCAGGCCCCGGCGGCCCGGGCCTCGACCTGACCACCGCTGGCTCCCGTCGCGATCGTTTCGCGAATCTTGGGATCGAGCAGGATGCGCGTCCCCTCAGCGCGAATGACCATCTCCAAAGCGCCGTCGCGCCGCTCGGCTCCCACATCGAGCCGACCGCCGCGAACAAGCGCATCGCCCGCGATCATCGCAAGATTGAGCAGCAACTTGACCGCGCCCTTCGGCAATTTGCCGCCGTCGATCATCCAGCCAAGCTCGATCCGCTTTTCCGCGCCGTAGAGCCCGTCGACCGCCGCACGCGCCTCGGCGGTGTCGATTTCGTCACCGAACCCCCCGCCCGCGCCGAACGCCAGCCTGAAGAATTTCAGCTTGTTCGCCGTCACACGAGCGCTGTCGGCGAGCAATTCCATGCATCGCTCGCGCATCTCGGGGTCCTGCTCGTCGGCGAGCAGCTCGATGCCGTTGTTCAATGCCCCGACGGGCGACAGCAGGTCGTGGCACAGGCGGGAGCACATCAGGCTCGCAAGGTCGATTGCGTTCATGGGCCGGAGTAGTGCGCGAGTGGACCGCGAGTGGCAACATGCGGGCCATTGAAACCGCCGCGGCGCCTTCCCAAATGTTCGATAATGGCCGGGGGGCATCACATCATCGAGGTTGCACTCGACAGCAGTCACGCCGGCTGGCGCCTCGATCGGGCGCTCGCCGCGCAATTGCCAGCCATGTCGCGCGAGCGGTTGAAGGTGCTGACCAAATCCGGCGCCTTGACCCGGTCGGGAACCGCGGTTCGCGATCCGGCGATCAAGGTGCGCGGCGACGAAGAATATCTGCTGGCAGTCCCCGATCCCGCGCCCGCGCACAACGAGGCGCAGGATATCGCGTTGGTGATCGCTTATGAGGATGAGCATCTGCTGGTGGTCGACAAGCCTCCTGGCTTGGTCGTCCATCCCGCCGCGGGCAATCGCGACGGCACCTTAGTCAACGCCCTGCTGCACCACTGCGGCGGCAGCCTGAGCGGCATCGGCGGGGTCGCCCGCCCCGGTATCGTGCATCGCATCGACAAGGACACGTCGGGCCTCTTGGTCGTGGCCAAGCATGACGTGGCGCATGAGGGCCTTGCCCGCCAGTTCGCCGACCACTCGATCGACCGCCGTTATCTGGCCATCGTTTCCGACGTTCCGCGCCTTGCCGAGGGCTCGGTCGACGCACCGCTCGCCCGCTCGCCGCACGATCGCAAGAAAGTTGCGATCGTCACGGCGGACCGAGGCAAGCGGGCCGTCACCCACTGGCGGCGCCTCAAACCCTTGCGCGAAGCGGCGCTGGTCGAATGTCGGCTTGAGACGGGGCGGACGCACCAGGTGCGCGTGCACATGGCGTCGATTGGCCACCCGCTGGTCGGCGATCCGGTTTACGGACGGACCCGGAAGGCCCATCGCGAGTTATTGAAGAGCCTGGGATTTCACCGGCAGGCGTTGCATGCTGCCCACCTTGGCTTCGTCCATCCTGTCTCAAAGGCCCGTTTGTCGTTCGACAGCGCCCTTCCGTCGGACATGCAGGAACTGTTCAGCGCGCTTGGTGTATAAGTTTTAAATCGGTATGGGACGTCGATCCCATGCTCAGGGAGTGAAATGACGATGGCGAATGCGAAGGCGGCCAAGGGTACCAAGGCAATGTCGATCCCCGCAGCGGGGGGCGAGGCCGGACTCAACCGCTATCTTTCCGAAATCAAGAAATTTCCGATCTTGGCGCCGGAAGAGGAATTCATGCTCGCCACCCGTTGGCGTGAGCAGGGCGATACCGACGCGGCCGCGCGTCTGGTCAACTCCCACCTGCGCCTCGTGGCCAAAATTGCCATGGGCTATCGCGGCTATGGCCTGCCGGTCAGCGAGCTGATTTCCGAAGGCAACATCGGCCTGATGCAGGGCGTGAAGAAATTCGAGCCCGATCGCGGCTTCCGCCTCGCGACCTACGCCATGTGGTGGATTCGCGCCTCGATCCAGGAATTCATCCTGCGCTCGTGGAGCCTCGTGAAAATGGGTACCACCGCGGCGCAGAAGAAGCTGTTCTTCAATCTCCGCCGGATGAAGAACCAGATCGACGCGTTCGAGGAAGGCGACTTGAAGCCCGAAGCGGTGACGAAAATCGCGACCGATCTCGGCGTGACCGAGGCGGAAGTCATCTCGATGAACCGCCGCATGGGCATGGGCGGCGACACCAGCCTCAATGCCCCGCTTCGCGACACCGATGGCGAAGGCCAATGGCAGGACTTCCTGGTCGACAACGGTCCGCTTCAGGATGAATTGATCGCCGATGACGAGGAGCGCCAGGTTCGCCACGATCTTCTGGTCGAAGCGATGGGCAGCCTGAACGATCGCGAGAAGTTCATCCTGACCGAGCGGCGCCTGAGCGAAGAGCCTAAGACGCTTGAGGATCTGAGCCAAGTCTATGGCGTCAGCCGCGAACGCATTCGCCAGATTGAGGTGCGCGCGTTCGAGAAGCTTCAGTCGGCGCTGATCCGTCTTGCCGGTGAGCAGCGGCTCCTGCCCGCCGCCTGATCCGCACTGAACCGATCAACGGGGCGCTCGCACGGACGGACCGTGCGGGCGCCTCTTGCTTTTGGGGTCAGTGAGTCCGACCCTCCGATCTTGCACAGCGCCTGGCCGCTGCCTGCGACTCGGCGCCTTCGCCACCACGGAGGAGGATAGTCGCATGCCCAAGACAGCATCGGAGAACACCCAAGGCACGAGGGTCATCGCGCTGGTCGGACCGGCCGGCGCCGGAAAGACCAGCCTGGCGGAAGCGCTGCTCTTCGCCAGCGGAACGATCGACCGGCAAGGCTCGGTCGCCGCCGGGACCAGCATCGGTGATTCCAGCGCCGAAGCCCGCCAGCGCGGCGGGTCCACCGAAACCAACGTCCTCCACTTCGATTATCTCGGCGAACATTTCGCCATCATCGATGCTCCCGGCTCGATCGGTTTTGCTTCCGACGCTGCGCGCGGCGTTGCGGTGGCCGACCTCGCCATTGTCGTCGTCGACCCCGACCCGACCCGCGCGGCGCTCGCGGCCCCCGCACTGAGGATGCTCGACGAGCAGGGCATTCCTCACATCATCTTCGTCAACCGGATCGATCAAGCCCACGGGCGGATCCGTGACCTGCTGGAAGCCTTGCAGCCGATGAGCGTGTCGCCGCTGATCGGACGCCAAATTCCAATCCGGGAGAATGACAAGGTCACCGGTTTCGTCGATGTCGCGCTCGAACGCGCCTATCACTATGTGCCCGGGAAGCCGTCGCAACCGATCGACATCCCCGGCGACGTCGCCGCCCGCGAAGCGGAGGCGCGAACCCATCTTCTCGAGCAATTGGCCGACCATGATGATCAATTGCTCGAGCAGCTTTTGAACGACCAAGTCCCAGAGCCTGCCGCGATCTTCGCCGACCTAAAGCGGGAGACCAGTGACAATCTCGGCGTGTCCGTGCTCTTCGGGTCGGCGCAGAATGGGTGGGGGGTCAGGCGGCTGCTCAAGGCCCTTCGCCACGAAGCCCCGGGACCCCGAGACACGGCGCTGCGACTAGGTGTCGAAGCACCCTCCTTATATGCCTTCAAGATATCGCACGGTGGATCGGTGGGTCGCCTCGCCCTGGCCCGCGCGCTTGGTGGCTCGATCCGCGAGGGGACCGACTACCGAACCGCGTCGGATGCCTCTGGTCGGCTCGGCGCATTATTCTCGGTGCAGGGCGAGCGAACGTCGAAGGTCACGGAAGCGAACGATGGAGATCTGATCGCGGTCGCCAAGGTCGATGCGGTTCATTCCGGCGAATGGCTTGGCGCAGGACCCCTGCCCCCGCCGCTCGAGCTCGACCTCCCCGCCCGCAATTGCACGCTCGCAATCGAACCGGCCGACCGCAAGGACGACGTCAAGCTGTCGGGCGCGCTTGGCCGCCTCCTCGAGGAAGATCCAAGCCTAAGCCTAGAGCAGGACGAGTCGGCGCACGAGATGCGACTGCGCGGGGTCAACGAAGAGCACCTTCGCACCAGCCTGGCCAAGCTAAAGCGCCGATACGGGGTCGAGGTTGCGCACCGCCAACCGTCGATTGGCTATCGCGAATCGATCCGTCGCCCCGTTACGCAGCGCGGACGGCACAAGAAGCAGTCCGGTGGACACGGACAGTTCGGAGACGTCGTCATCGAAATCCGGCCGCTGTCGCGCGGCGCCGGTTTCAAGTTCGGCGAGCACATCTCCGGCGGCGCGGTGCCCAAGCAGTGGATCCCGGCGGTCGAGCAAGGCGTTCGCGACGCGATGGTCAAGGGACCGCTCGGCTTCCCCGTCGTCGACGTGGCCGTCACGCTGACCGACGGCAGCTATCACAGCGTCGACTCCAGTGAGCTGGCCTTTCGTCTCGCCGGACGGATGGCGATGCAGGACGCCTTGGCCGTGGCCGCCGCGCATCTGCTCGAACCGGTGCACAAGCTCGTGCTGGTCACGCCCGCCTCTTCCACCAGTCGCGTCTCGTCGGCGGTGGCAAGCCGTCGCGGCCAAATGCTGGGGCTAGCCCCGCGCGACGGGTGGACGGGTTGGGACCGGATCGAGGCGCTCGTTCCGGAAAATGAGCTCGACGGCCTTGAAGCCGAGCTACGCTCGCTGAGCCAAGGCCTCGCCAGCTACGAGGCGGCGTTCGACCATCTCGCCGAACTCAACGGTACGCTGGCGGACAAGATCTGCAAGCAGCAGGTCGCCGAGCCCGCCTGACGATCAGATCGCGGCCGCGCTTTCCGGTGCGGTCGCGATCGTCGCCGGGACATCCTCCTCACCGCGGCTGACCACGGTCGCGCAGGCGAGGTCACCCGTGACGTTGAGCGTCGTTCGGCACATGTCGAGGAAGCGGTCGACGCCGAGCACGAGGCCGATTCCTTCAGGCGGCACCCCGATCATGCCCAGGATCAACGCCACGACTGGTAGCGATCCGGCGGGAACGCCCGCGGTACCGATGCCGCCGAGGATGCAGACCAACAAGACGAGCGCTTGTTGCGCAAGGCTCAGCTCGACCCCGAAGAATTGCGCGAGGAACAGCACGGTGACGCCTTCGAAGATGGCGGTCCCGTTCTGGTTGGCGGTCGCGCCGATCGTCAGCACAAAGCGCGCCACGCGCGGCGGCAGGTTCAGCTTCGTTTCGGCCACCCGAAGCGCGGTCGGCAGCGTCGCGTTCGACGAGGCCGTCGAGAACGCCATGACCATTGCTTCCTGGCTTTGCCGGAAGAAGAACAGCGGCGACATCTTGCCGGCGAACTTGATCACCAGCGGATAGACGACGAACATCTGTGTGCCGAGCGCAAGCAGGACGACCCCGACATACGCGCCGAGCCGCAGCAGCAATTCCCATCCGAACACCGCCGACAGGTTGAACATGAAGCAGGCGATGGCGATCGGCGCGAACTTGATGATGATCGAGATCAGCGTCATCGCGACATGGAAGATGCCTTCGATCGCCGACTGAAGCGCCTGCGCGGGGCGGCTGTCGGTGATCAACAGGCCGATGCCAAAGATCAGCGCGAAGAACATGACCGCAAGGATGTCGTTGTCCGCGGCCGCCGCGACGACGTTGTTGGGGATGATCGCCAGCACCGCGTTGACACCCTGCGGCTTCTCCGACTGACCGCTGAGGATCGCGCCCGCCCCTTCACGCGCATCGGCAAGTAGCTGCGCCGCCAGTGCCTGGTCGACGCCCGCACCGGGCTGGATTAGGTTGGTGAAGAACAGCGCCATCACCACCGCGATCCCGGACACCGCGACCGTGAAGAACAGGGTTTTCAGCCCAACGCGCTTCAGCGACCGGACGTCACCCATCTCCGCAATTCCGACGACGAGCGCCGAGAAGAGCAAGGGAATGACGAGCATGAACAGCAGGCGAAGGAAGATCTGGCCGATCGGCCCGGTTACGTAGGTGGTGATCGCATCGACCCACGGCGCGTCGCCGCCGCCCGCGGCATTGGCGATCAGGCCTGCGATCAATCCGACGAGGAAGCCGATCAGCATCTGCCATTGCAGCGCGATGCCCTTGCGCTCGGTCTTCGTCATTCGGTCGTCCCCTCGTTATTCGCCGCCGTGTGTTGCGGTGCGGAGGCGGCGCGTCAAGCGCCGGAGCGTCCGAACGGGTCGTCGATCGAGGCAGGCGGCACACTGAACCACTTGGGTCCGGCGGCCGTCATGTGGAAGCAGTCTTCGAGCCGGACCCCAAATTTGCCCGGAATGTAGATCCCCGGCTCGTTCGAAAAGCACATGCCCGGAGCAAGCGTGGTCGCCTCGCCGCGGACGAGATTGATCGGTTCGTGACCCTCCATCCCGATCCCATGCCCGGTGCGGTGGGACAGGCCGGGAAGCTTGTAGTCCGGGCCATAGCCCCAGCGCGTATAAGCGGCGCGAACAGCGTCATCGACGCTGCCCGCGGTGACACCGATGCGCGCGGCCTGCATCGCAATCTTCTGGCCTTGCGCGACCTGTTCCCACACGCGCCGCTGATCGGCAGTCGGCGCCGCCCCGAACACGAAGGTGCGTGAGATGTCGGCCTGATATCCGCGCACGGCGCAGCCTGTATCGACCAGCAAAATTTCGCCCGGGCGCAAGACCTGCGGCTTTCCGCTGCCATGCGGATAGGCCGCTGCCTCCCCGATCAAGACCAGCGCCCACGGGCTGCTTCCACCGCGGCTGACCATCGCCTGCTCGAGCAGGGTGGAAATGTCGTCCGGAGTCATCCCCGACTTCAGCTTGCCGTGCATCTCACGAATGGCATCGAGCGTGATGTCGGACGCTTCCTGCATCAACGCGAGTTCGGCCGGTGACTTGATCATCCGGCACCCGCGAACGACGCCGTTGGCGTTGCGTGTGACCGCCTTGGGATATTGCTGCTTCAGCCGGTCGACGATGAAGAAGCGATTGGTCTCCTCGATCCCGATCGGCTGGCCCGCGACCTTCGTTTCATGAAGGATGCCCGCGACCGTGCGTAGCGGTTCCTCATGCTCGTCCCACGTGCGGATGTCCGCATCGACCTGAAGACTTTCAGCGACCGAGGGCTTCTCGAAAAAAGGGGTCACGATCAGCGGGGGACCGGATACCGGGATCACCGCGGCGGTCAGGCGCTCGGATCGGCTCCAGCGGACACCCGTGAAGTAATCGAGGCTGGCGCCCGGCTCGATGATGATTGAGCCAAGCCCCTCTCGCTCCATGAGGCGACGCGCCTTGGCTAGGCGCGCCATCCGCTCCGCCTTACCGATTGGCGCAGGCAGCGCCCGCGACGTCGACGGCTGCGCCTTCAGGGCCGGTGCTGCGGCCGAAGCGGCCAGTGCCATCGAGCCCTGGATCCAGCGGCGGCGACTGATCGACAGCAATTTTACTCTCCCGGAGACAAAAGGCACCTTCACTTGTTGCACGTGCGAGCAACATTCGCCAGCGAGGTCTAATGCCCTTCGAAATGCCCAAGTCGCGCGCCGGCCAACGCCGGATCGGCGCCCGGGAGACCGTCGCCCTTCTGGCCGGCTTGATGGCGCTCAACGCTTTCGCGATCGACGCCATGCTTCCCGCGCTGCCCGCAATCGGCGAATCGCTTGGCGTCACCGACGAAAACCGACGCCAGCTTGTCGTTGTCCTTTACATGGCGGGCTTCGGCTCGACCCAATTGCTGTGGGGTCCGTTGGCGGATCGCTTCGGGCGCAAGCCGATCCTTGCGCTGGGCGTCATCCTATACGGCGTCTTCGCGGCGCTGTGCGGCTTCGCCAGCGACTTTACCATCCTCGTCGCGGCGCGGTTCGGCATGGGCGCCTCCGCCGCCGTTACCCGCGTCCTTGTCACCGCGATGGTCCGCGACCTGTTCGAAGGCGAGCAGATGGCGCGGGTAATGAGCCTTGTCTTCATGGTCTTCATGCTCATCCCGATGCTGGCCCCCAGCGTCGGGCAACTGATCCTGCTGGTTGGAAGTTGGCGACTGATCTTCATCGTCCTCGCCGTCTACGCACTGATCATGTGGCTATGGAGCTACGCCCGGCTGTCCGAGACGCTGCACCCCGACAACCGCAGGCTGCTGGAGTGGCGGACGATCGGCACCGCGGTCGGGGCGTCACTGCGCGAGCGGCTTTCGCTGGGCTACACGCTCGGGCTGACGGCAGTGTTCGGGGGGCTGACGGGCTACATCGCCTCGATCCAGCAGATCGTGTTCGACACGTTCCAGGCACCTGCAGCGATCGGCGCCGTCTTCGCCGCGGTCGCGGCGCCCATGGCGTTCGGCTCTTGGCTCAACTCGCGGTTGGTCGGCCGCTTCGGACTGCGCCGGGTCGGGCATGCCGGGCTGATTGCCTTCGTCATCGCCTCGGTTGGCCATCTGCTTATTGCGGTGACGATGGGCGAGACATTGTGGATGTTCGTCGTCCTGCAAGCGCTTGCGATGGGAAGCTTCGCCTTCACCTCGTCGAATTTCGGCACGCTGGCGATGACCAACATGGCCAAGTTCGCCGGCACCGCCTCGTCAGTGCAGGGCACGATCCAGACGATCGGCGGCGCCGCAATCGGGTTCGTCATCGGCCAAAGCTTCGATGGAACGCAGATCCCGTTCCTAGCCGGAATGGCAGCTTGCTCGATCGTCGCGTTGATCGCGGTCCTGATCATCGAGCGCGGACGCTTTTTCGGACCGATCGAGCCCCCCGTACTCCGCGCATGAAAAAGGGGACGCGCATCACGCGTCCCCTTCACTTCTTGTGGGCGGCGACGCTTATTCGTCGCCGTCAGGCCCGACCATCAACGCTTCGGCGACCTCTTCCTTGCGGCCGCGTACCGCATTCTCGATGCGCTGCGCGATCTCGGGATTTTCCTTCAGGAACACCTTCGAATTCTCGCGCCCCTGACCGATTCGGATCGAGTCGTAGCTGAACCAGGCACCCGACTTGTCGACGATGCCCGCCTTGACGCCAAGGTCGAGGATCTCGCCAACCTTGCTGACGCCTTCGCCGTACATGATGTCGAATTCGACCTGCTTGAACGGCGGGGCGACCTTGTTCTTCACAACCTTCACGCGGGTCGTGTTGCCGACGATATCGTCACGATCCTTGATCTGCCCGATGCGCCGGATGTCGAGACGAACGCTGGCGTAGAATTTCAGCGCATTGCCGCCGGTCGTGGTTTCCGGATTGCCGTACATCACGCCAATCTTCATGCGGACTTGGTTGATGAAGATGACCGTGCAGCGCGAACGGCTGATCGAACCCGTCAGCTTGCGCAGCGCCTGGCTCATCAGGCGTGCCTGAAGGCCAACGTGGCTGTCGCCCATCTCGCCTTCGATTTCCGCGCGCGGCACAAGCGCCGCAACTGAATCGACCACCAGAACGTCGATCGCGTTTGAACGCACCAGCGTGTCGACGATTTCGAGCGCCTGCTCACCCGTGTCGGGCTGAGAGACGATCAGTTCGTCGATGTTCACGCCCAGCTTACGAGCATAGACCGGGTCGAGCGCATGCTCTGCGTCGACGAAGGCGGCGGTTCCGCCCTCCTTCTGCGCCTCGGCAATCGCGTGCAGCGCAAGCGTCGTCTTGCCCGAGCTTTCCGGCCCGTAGATCTCGACGACGCGGCCGCGCGGCAGGCCACCGACGCCAAGAGCAATGTCGAGCCCCAGGCTTCCGGTCGACACGGTATCGATCTCGATCTTCTCGCGGCTGCCCAGCTTCATGGCCGAGCCCTTGCCGAACGCGCGATCGATCTGCGCGAGCGCGGCTTCCAATGCTTTCTGACGATCCGTGCTCACGCTGTCTCCACTCGTGCCAATGACTTTCAACTGCGCTGCCATGCCCATCATCCTTCCGTCAATCGTCGCGGTCCGGCGACGTGTTCGAAAGCGGTGCGTACCTTGTTTGTTCCATAAGAACAAGAGCAGAACTGTGAGGAGGCGAGGCTTAGCCCGCGAGTGCCTTTTCAATGATCGGGGAGACGCGATCGATGGTGTAGGGTTTCTCGATCATCGGCACATTTTCGAATTCGCTAGGTGGCGGATCGACATGGCCGCCGCTAGCTAGGACGAACGGCTTACCCAGTTCACGAAGCGCGGTCGCGACAGGCCACACGCTTTCTCCCTTCAGATTAACGTCGAGGATGGCGAGATCGAAACCGCCCTTCCCCACTTCGCCCAGCGCGCTCTCGACCGTGTCGCAATTGGCGCTGACATCGTGGCCCAGCGAGAAGATGAAATCTTCCAGCATCATCGCGATCAGCGGCTCGTCTTCGACGATCAAGATGGAACGCTTGCCCGACATCATCGCGCGGCAATAGCATCCGTTACGGCATAGGAAAGACTTATTTCTGGTTGAGCGCGCGGCGGACGGCCTCGGCCAATTCCTGGACCGAAAACGGCTTGGGAAGGAACGCCACATTCTCGATGTCGATCGAATTGCGAAGCTGCTCCTCGGCATAGCCCGACATGAATAGGATCGGCACCTCGGGGCGCGACTTGCGAGCCTCCCGCACCATCGTCGGCCCATCCATTAGCGGCATGACGACGTCGGAAATCAACAATGCGATCTCGTCGCCCCGCTCGACGATCTCTAGCGCTTCTTCGCCGTTGGTCGCGGTCAGGACGTGATAGCCGTGCCGGGTCAGCGCGCGTTCGGCAACGGTGCGGACCATCGGCTCGTCCTCGACCAATAGGATCGTGCCGCTTCCCCACAATTCGGTGTCCGGGCGCGACCCGCGCGATGCCTTGGCCGGCGACTTCGCTTCGGGATCGGAATGATAGACCGGAAGGTAGATGGTGAAGCGCGTCCCGGCATCCACCTTGGAATCGGCGAAGATGTACCCTCCCGACTGCTTTACGATCCCGTAGACGGTCGAAAGGCCCAGCCCCGTGCCCTTGCCGACCTCCTTGGTCGTGAAGAACGGCTCGAACACCTTGCCGAGGATCGCGGGCGCGATGCCACTGCCCGTGTCCGCGATCGACAGGGCGGTATAGTCCGCGATGGGGAGGATATCGCTGCCAAGGTCCGCAACCTGGTCTGCGCGAACCGCATAGGTCTGGATGGTCAGCACGCCGCCACCGGTCTCCGCCATCGCGTCGCGGGCATTGACCGATAGGTTGACGATCACCTGCTCCAGCTGCCCCGGATCCGCTCGGACGGCGCCAAGGTCGCGGCCGTGCTTCACTACCAGTTCGACAGTCTCGCCGAGCAGGCGCTTGAGTAGGTGCGAGACCTCGCTGACGACGTCGGGAAGCTGCAGGATCTGCGGTCGCAGCGTCTGCTGGCGCGAGAAGGCCAGCAATTGCCGGGTCAATCCCGCCGCGCGGTTCGAGTTCGACTTGATCTGCTGGATATCGTCGTAATCGCTGTCGCCCGGCGTGTGACGCATCAGCATCAGATCGCAATGGCCGATGATGGCGGTCAGGATGTTGTTGAAATCGTGCGCGACGCCGCCCGCAAGCTGTCCGACCGCCTGCATCTTCGTTGCCTGCGCGACCTGTCGCTTGAGCTTCGCTTCCTCGCTATTGTCCTTCAGCAGCAAGAGGACGGCGGCATCGCCAAGGCCACGAAGCCCGGCAACGGTGAGCGCGACCGGCTCGGTCGGTTGATGCGCCAGTCGTACAGGAAGATCGCTCGACATCGATGGGCCGCGCGCGTTGCGGCGAACCGCGTCGGCAACCGGTCCCTTGTCCTCCTTGACGACGAGGTCGCCCGGATAGGTCGGCATCACCTCTTCGCCCAACCCGCCGGCAATGCGGAAAGCCCGGTTCACCGTCAGAAAGCGACCATCGCGGTCGACCAGCGCCAGCCCGATCGGCAGCATTTCCAGAAGAACCTGGACATTGGTCGAGGTGGACATGCTCGCGCTGCCCCCCTGCTCAAACAGCATCAGCGTCCCCGCCTCGCTACCCGAAGTCGGGTCGATCGGCAGATGCACCCCGCGCAATGCCGGTGCGTCTGCCCCCTCGGCCACCAGATGAAGCACCCCGCCATCGACACTGGTGATCAACTCGTCGAGCCGCGGCGACTCCTGACTTGCCGAGTGCCCCAATGCCCGATCGGCAAAGCTCTTGTTGGCGGCGATCAATCGTCCATCGTCGTCGACCAGCGCAGCCATCACGCCCGCGCTCGCCAGTCGAGTGCCGGTCTCGCCCGCAATCTGCAGCGACGCCACCTCGAGCGGACTGGGCGCTGCTTCCGATCCGAAATGCCAGAGCAGCTGGTCGCGGTGCAGCCCGACGCGCTGAACGTGAACGACGACATTGTGCCCCGCCACCGACAGGGCGCCACTCGAAGCTTGGCCATTCCGCCAAGCCGCCTCGCGCGCCTTCACTAGCTCTTCTCTGGCTGCCCCCTCCGCGATGTCGGTCGGCGCGACTTCGGTGCCGAAGCGATCGCGAAAGGCCGCGTTGACCGATTGCAGCGTCCCCTCGGCATTGGTGAGTGCCGTGGGTTCGGGAAGGAGGGCCAGCGTAGCGCCGATCAACGACAGATCGGCGACGGGCAGTGGCTCGACCACCACCGATTTGGCGCCGCGCCGCTCGACGACGAACGCTGCCACTAGCATCGCGACGAAACCGGCAAGGAAGAGCGCGCCGAACACCGGCTGGTCGATCAGGAAGAACAGCACGGCCCCGCTGGCCGCCGCGGCCGCGACGAGCGCCGGCACCAGCCAGCGAGTATCGTCACGACCCAGGTCGGCGTCAGCGCGGTCGAACTGTTCGTATAGCAATGCCTACCAGATCCTGACGCGTTGCTCCGGCGACAGGTAAAGCGCCTGTCCCGGTTGCACCTTGTACGCATCATACCACGGGTCGAGGTTGCGCACGACCGCGACGCGCTGCTCCGACGGGGAGTGCGGATCGGTGATCAAGCGCTGACGCAGATTGGCTTCGCGATAATTGCGACGCCATACCTGCGCCCAGCCCAGATAGAAGCGCTGGTCGCCGGTCGTCCCGTCAATCTCAACCGGCTGCGCACCGTTCAGCGAATGGCGGTAGGCATCATACGCCACGGTCAGGCCGGCAAGGTCGCCGATATTCTCGCCCAGCGTGAAGTCGCCCTTCACGTTCGCACCCGGGAAGACCTGGTACGCGTCATATTGGCTGACCAGCGCCTTGGTTGATGCCGCAAAGGCCTTGCGATCGGCGTCGGTCCACCACTCCTGAAGCCGCCCGCGCTCATCGTACTTCGCGCCTTGGTCGTCGAAGTGATGGCTGATCTCATGACCGATGACCGCACCGATGCCGCCATAGTTCACCGCCGGATCGGCATTCGGATCGAAGAAGGGCGGCTGAAGGATGGCGGCCGGAAAGACGATCTCCTGCATGCCGAAATTGGCATAGGCGTTGACCGTCATCGGGGTCATTCCCCACTCCCAGCGACGGATCGGCTGGCCAAGCTTTGAAACCGAATCCTGGTGCTGCCACTCGGCCGCCCGCAGCGCGTTACCGAGCGCGTCGCCCGGCGTGATCGTCAGCGCGGCATAGTCCTGCCAGCGATCGGGATAGCCGATCTTGGTGGTGAAGTTGGCAAGCTTGGCCCGCGCACGCTGCTTGGTCGCCGGCGCCATCCAGGCGAGGCCATCGATCCGGCGGCCCATCGCCTCGACGACATTCTTCACCAGCGCGTCCGCGGCCGCCTTGGTCTCCGCCGGGAAGTGACGCTCGACGTAAATCTTGCTGACATCGTCCGACAGCGCGCCGGTGACGAAGCTGACGCCCCGCTTCCAGCGCACTTCCTGCTCGGGCGTGCCCGACAGCGTCGTGCCGTAGAAGGCGAAATTCTCGCGATCGATCGCCGAGGGCAGGACGTGCGCATAGCTGTCGAGCGAGCGGATCAGCAGTTGGTCCCTGAGAACGCCAAGCGGTGCGCGCGAGACGATCCGGGCAATCCCGGTGATCGCGCTGGGCTGCGCGACGTTGACCTCGTCGGCGCGGATCCCGCTTTCGCTGATATAGCTGGCCATGTCGAAGCCCGGCGACGCCGCACGAAGCTTGGCGAGCGACATGAGATTGTAGGTCTTGGTCGCGTCACGGCTCTCGGTGCGCGTCCAGTGGACGCGCGCGATCTGCGTTTCGAAATCGAGCAGCGCCTTGGCGCGGGCGGCGGCATTTGCCTCCCCGGCCAGCGTCATCATCGTTGTGAGATGCTCGAGATAGCGCGTCCGCGTCGCGACGATCTTGGGATCGGCCGACAGATAATAGTCGCGGTCGGGCATGCCGAGCCCGCCCTGGTAAAGACCGGTGACGTAGCGATCGGGGTTCTTGTCGTCCTGCCCGATGCCGAGGCCGAACGGCGTCCCGATACCGTAGCGACCGGCCTTCGCCAGGAGCGAGGCATAGCCCGAGCGGTTGTCGAGCGCCTTGATCTCGCCCAGCCACGGCTGAAACGGCGCGAGGCCTTTGGCTTCGATGCCGTTGGTGTCGAGGTACGTGGAATAGGCCGCGCCGATCTTGTTCGATGGATCCTTCGCCGCTTCCTCGATGATCACGCGGGTCCGCTCACGCGACAGATCGTCGAGCGCGCCGAACATGCCGTAGTTGGACTTGTCGGCGGGGATCGGCGTGTTCTTCGCCCAAGTCCCGTTGGCATATTGGTAGAAGTTGTTTCCCGGCAGGACGGTGGTGTCCATGCCCGCCGTATCGAAGCCGAAGGTGCCCAGTTGCGGCTTCGGCGCTTCGGGCGCGGCCGGCTCGGCGACTGCCTCGGCACTGGCGACCGGAGTAGGCTCGGGCGCCGTCGTCGCCATGCATCCCACGAGAGCGGTCGAACCCGCCAACAACATCATCCAACGACCCATGCTCACTCTCCCATGTCGTAAATCTAATCGATCGCGCGACTCGCGCTGTCACGCGACACACGCTGCCGCCACTTGCGTCCGACCCACCACCGCCATCCGACGAGCGACACCAGATAGCCGATCAACGCCGCGCCAAGGCCAAGGACGAACAGTCCCGACATCAGCGAGGGTGCCGCGTCCGACAGCAGCCAGCCAACCCATTCACCAAGATCCGCCTTGCTCGCCATCAGCCGCTGGTAGGAAGCGATGTCCGCGTGGAAACCCAGCCGGTTGCCGACCTGGATCGCGGCGAGAAGGAAAAAGGGTGTCGTCAGCGGGTTGGACAAAAAGGTCATCGCCGCCGCGATCGGGATATTGGCCCGCATCGGGATCGACAGCAGCGCCGCGCCGACGATCTGAAGGCCCGGTATCATCAGGAAGATCCCGATCAGCAGGCCCGCGAACACGCCCCGGGGAACCGAGCGGCGGGTAAATCGCCACAAGTCCGACCGCTTGATCCGCTCGCCGAACGGGCGGAGGAATCGGCTTTCGACCACCTGCTCGCGCGTCGGCGCGTGACGGTGCATGAAGCGCTGCCAGAAGTTGGGGGCCTCAGCCACCATGCCTCAGGATGCGTCCCTGCTCCCGCTTCCAGTCGCGTTCCTTGATCGTCGCGCGCTTGTCGTGGACCTTCTTGCCGCGTGCGAGCGCAAGCTCGATCTTGGCCCGACCGCGACCGTTGAAGTAGATCGACAGCGGGATCAGCGTGAGGCCTTGCCGATTGATCGCGCCGTAAAGCTTGGCAATCTCGCGGGCGCGCAGCAGCAGGCGGCGACGGCGACGCGGTTCGTGGCTGGAATAACCGGCATTGCCATATTGCGGGATCGACGAATTGACGAGGAAGACTTCCTCGCCCTCGACCATCGCGTAGCTCTCGGCGATCGATCCTTCGCCGGTCCTCAACGCCTTGACCTCGGTGCCCTTGAGCTCGATTCCGGCTTCGAACCGCTCCTCGACGAAATATTCGTACCGGGCGCGCCGGTTCTCGGCGACGACCTTGGCCTTGTCGAATGGGGTAGCGGGTGACGCAGACATGATCGCCGCCTTAGACGGCCCGATGCCACCTGCAAAGCGCTCCGTCGCGGCCTAGATCAAACCGGCATGGACTAGCGCCGCATCGACCGCGGCCTTCGACGCCGCCGATGGCTCGGTCATCGGCAGACGAAGTTCGGTCGGGAAGTCGGGTCGCACCTTCGACAGCGCATATTTGACCGGGCCCGGCGATGCGTCGGTGAACATCGCCGTGTGCAGCGGAAAAAGTCGATCCTGGAGCTGCAGCGCCTCGTCCCAGCGGCCTTCGCGCATTGCCTCCTGAAACTGCGCGCAAAGCTTCGGCGCGACATTGGCGGTGACGGAGATGCAACCCTTCCCGCCCATCGCGCTGAAGCCGAGCGCCATGTCGTCGTTCCCACTCAGCTGGACGAACTCGGCGCCGCAGGCCTCGCGCTGCGCCGACACGCGCGCAAGATTCCCCGTCGCGTCCTTAACCCCGACGACGTTCGGCAACCGCGACAGGCGCGCCATCGTCTCGACCGAAATGTCCGTCACCGTGCGCGCCGGCACGTTGTACAGCACGATCGGGATGCCTTCGTCGGCGACCGCCGAAAGATGGGCGTATATGCCGTCCTGGTTTGGGCGATTGTAATAGGGTGGCACGTGCAGGGCCGCGTCAGCCCCTGCTTCTTTCGCAGCGCGCGTCAGCGCAATCGCATGGCGCGTGTCGTTCGCGCCGCAGCCGGCAATGACCGGCACGCGGCCACGGGAGACCTCGACCGCGATCTCGATCACGCGGCGATGCTCTTCGGGCGAAAGCGTTGCCGCCTCGCCGGTCGTTCCGCACGGAACGAGCGCGTTCGAGCCCTCGTCGATCTGCCACTCTATGAAGACTCGGGTCGCCGCCTCATCCACTCGCCCCGCCGCAAAAGGAGTCACCAATGCCGGTATCGACCCGAAAAACATGGATTCTTTCCTTCACCTGATGAGACGCGCGTGGTTAGAATTAACTAATCGCGGTGCGTTGTTCAGCACCTGATAATGACGGGGGAGTGAGAATGTCCACTATGAGGCCAATCGCAATCATCGTCCCGCTCCTGCTGTCGACCGTCGCCGGCGCCGCCGTCCAGCAACAGCCCTACCCCGCCCTGCGACCCGCGCCGGTCGCCGCCAGCTCCAATTACGACGTAGGCTACGCGCTCAACGACTGGCGCCGGCTTCGGCAGAGCGACGGTTACGCGTTCGGCGATTATGCCCGCTTCATCATCGGCAATCCGGGTTGGCCGGGCGAGACCGCGATGCGCCGCGCCGCCGAGAAACAGATGCGCGCCGGCGAGGTGCCGACCACCGTGCTGAGCTTCTTCGCTTCGACCGAACCGCAAAGCGGCAGCGGCTGGGCGCGCCTGGCCGAATCCTACGCGGCGACCGGGCGACAGGTCGAGGCGCTTGCCGCCGCTCGCAGTGCCTGGGCGTCGGGCGATCTGTCCGCCTACGACGAACAATCGCTCTTCGCGCGCTTCGCGTCCGGCCTGACCACCGACGATCACGACAAGCGAGTCGATGCGTTGCTGTTCGCTCGCAAGACCACCGACGCCTATCGAATGCTGCCGTGGACCAGCGCCGCGCGGCGTCCCGCGCTCAGCGCGCGCATTGCCCTGCTCAGCCAGATGCCCGACGCGGAAGTGCGTTTCGCGGCGGTCGCCGGTCAGGTCAGCACCGACGCCGGACTGCTGATGGACCGCGCGCGCTACTTCCGCGCCACCAACCGCGAACAGGCCGCTCGCCAGTTGCTCGCCCGACCCCATCGGTTCGTGCACCGTCCGACCAACGTCGACAGCTTCTACGAGATGCTCGAGCTGACGGCGAAGGCCGCGATGGCGGATCGGCAATTCCAGACGGCGTATGACATTGCCCGTCAGGTCGACGACAGCTTCGCGCCCGGCGTCGACCTCAGCATGAAAAGCTACGGCGTCCGCGACAAATATACGACGCTCACCTGGACCGCTGGGATGGCTGCGCTGGAACGGCTCGGTCGCCCGCGCGATGCGATGGCGATGTTCGACCGCTACGCGAAGGGGGGTCGCTCGCTCCAGGTCGCCAGCAAGGGCTATTATTGGGCCGGTCGCGCCGCGGCGCAGGCCAATGATCCCGTCCGTGCCCGTGCCTATTTCGAGAGCGCGGCCGCGACACCCGAACTTTTCTACAGCCAACTCGCGCTCGAACGGCTCGGTCGCGCCGTTCCCGCACCGGCGGCGGCGTCGGCCGCCCTGGCGGGACCGGCGCAGCGACAGGCATTCCAGAACAAGCGTCTCGTCCGCGCGGTGCGGATTCTGCAATCGCAGGGCCGCCGCGACGAGCAGAGCTTGTTCATCCGCGCCCTCACCGAGGATCTGAAGACGACCGAGGACCGCGCGCTCGCCGCTGAAATGGCGACCGCGATCGGGCGGCAGGACCTTGCCGTCTGGACCGCACGCTCGGCCCGCAACTCGGGCAGCGCCTTTTACTTCCGCCCTGCCTTCCCGACGCATTCGTCGAGCGTCCCCGGTGGCCGCACCTGGTCGCTGGTCCATGGCATCACTCGCCAGGAATCGAGCTTCGACCGCGCCGCGGTCAGTCACGCCGGGGCACGCGGAATGATGCAGTTGATGCCCGGAACCGCGCGAGAGCAGGCTGGCAAGATGGGCTATGGCTACGACTATGGCCGCCTGACGTCCGATCCGTCGTACAACGTCATGCTCGGCAGCGCCTACTTCCAGCGCTTGCTTGCCCAATGGGACGGCAATTATCCACTCGCGGTCGCAAGCTACAATGCGGGTGCAGGCAACGTCCGCAAATGGGTTCGCGCCTATGGCGACCCGCGTGGCAACGTCGACATCGTGTCGTGGATCGAGAAGATCCCGTTCGAGGAAACCCGCGGCTACGTGCAGCGTGTCCTTGAAAACAGCGTCGTCTACGACCGCCTCAATCCGTCGCTGGGAACCCCGCAGCCGGTCCACATCTCGGCCTACCTCGGCAAGGCGTCGCGGCCGGGCTGATGGCGGATGAAGGCGGCAGCGACCGCCCTCCCCGCTTCATCACGCCCGCCGGCTTCGCGGCAATCCGGGCAGAATATGAGCAATTGTTCGGAAGCGAACGGCCCAAGCTGGTCGACGTCATTTCGTGGGCCGCTGGCAACGGCGACCGATCGGAGAACGGCGACTATATCTACGGTCGCAAACGCCTTCGCGAGATCGACCGCCGCTTGTCCTATCTTTCGAAGGTGATGAAGCAGGCCAAGGTCGTCGATCCCGCCGCGCAGGCCGAGCGAGACCGCGTGCGCTTCGGGGCGACCGTCGAAGTCGCCGACGAGGAAGATGAGCGGCGTATTCTGACCCTGGTCGGCATGGACGAAGCCGACGCCACTGCCGGCCGGATCAGCTGGATCGCGCCGATCGCCCGCGCGCTGATCGGCGCCCGCGTCGGCGACGAACGCATCGTCCGCCTGCCCGCTGGCGAAAAATCCTACGAGATCATTGCGATTCGCTATCCCGACTGAGCGAGGTCAGCCAAGCTTCTTGTGCGGGAAATGAATGACGGTATCGCCCTGCGCAGGCGGGCTTTGCGGAAATGCTTTTTGCATCTGGTCCGCAACCGCCGTCAACGCTGCCAGGCTGCCCGCCATCTCGTCGGCCGCGTCGATCACCGTCCAAGGGGCCCAGCGCGTGTCGGTCTGCGCGAACAGGTCGTGAAGGATTTCAGTCGTGCGCTCGCGCTGGCCAAGCCCCGCAACGTCCTCTTCGGACAGCAAATGGCGGCGCCACTCGTCCTCCTGCCGCTCGCGAAGCACCGCCAGTTGACGCTCGCCCGACACGTGGAAGAACAGCTTCACCAACAGCGTGCCATGGTCGCGCTGCTGCGATTCGAACTCGTTGACCTCGTCACAGGCGCGCGCCCAGCGCTTGTCGTCGAGCGCGCCGTACAGCCGATCGGCGACGATCCGCCGATACCAACTGCGATAGAAAATGCTGGTGTCGCCCGCCGCGGGCAGGCTTCCCCAGAACGGGGCCAACCAGTGGCGGCCATGGTCGTCGGCTTCCTGCGCGGCGACACGAACGACCTGCAAATGGCTCGGATCCCAAGCGCCGACCATGCGCCGCAGCGCGGCCTTCTTGCCCGCCCCGATCCATCCTTCAACCAGGATAATCGCTCGGCGTCGATGAACGATTTGCGACAGCTGCAGCCGGGCCAACCTCGCCTGCAGACCGGCCAGCGCCGCCGAAGCATCACCGTCGAACGCTTGTCCGCGTTCAAATTTCGTTAAATCGATCGACACCCGCGATGCGTAACCAAAATGGATACGCCTCGCAATCGGGCCCTAATCAACTCGTCCTGTTGTGGCACGAATGCCGCAAAGCCACTTACGCGGGCTTCGGCGCTCCGTCCCCGACGATACGGATCGACAGTTCCCTCAGCTGCTTCGGCGTCACCTCGGCCGGAGCGTTCATCAACAGATCCTCGGCCTTCTGGTTCATCGGGAAGACGATAACTTCGCGGATGTTCGGTTCGTCGGCCAGCAACATGACGATCCGGTCGATGCCCGGCGCGGATCCGCCGTGCGGCGGTGCGCCGAACTTGAACGCGCCGATCATGCCCGGGAAATTGGTGTCGACCTCTTCCGGCGTGTAACCGGCGATTTCGAACGCCTTGTACATGATGTCGGGACGATGGTTACGGATGGCGCCCGAGCTCAATTCCACGCCGTTGCAGACGATGTCATACTGCCACGCCAGGATGTCGAGCGGATCCTTGGTCTCCAGCGCTTCCATCCCGCCCTGCGGCATCGAGAAGGGATTGTGGCTGAAGTCGACCTTCTTCGCGTCCTCGTCATATTCGAACATCGGGAAATCGACGATCCAGCAGAAACGAAACGCGCCTTCCTCGATCAGCCCAAGCTGCTCGGCCACGCGCGTGCGCGCTGCGCCGGCCAGCTTGGCGGCCTGACCCTCGGGGCCCGCGGCGAAGAAGATGCCGTCGTCGGGACCGATGCCCAGCTGTTCGGCAATCTTGTCCATGCCCTCGGTGCCGTGGTTCTTGGCGATCGGCCCGCCCCACTCGCCGCCCTTGCGGGTCGCATAGCCAAGACCGGCAAAGCCTTCGCCGCGCGCCCAGTCGTTCATCTCATCGAAGAACTTGCGGCTCTTCTCGGCGGTGCCCGGCGCCGGGATCGCGCGAACGACCATGCCCTTCTCGACGAGCCCGGCGAATAGGCCGAAGCCCGAACCCTTGAAGTGGTCGCCGACATCATGGACCAGCAACGGATTGCGAAGGTCGGGCTTGTCGCTGCCATAGCGAAGCATCGCCTCGCGATAGGGAATACGCGGGAAATCGCCTGCAGCGGTAACCGTCTTTCCGTCCGCGAACTCCTCGAACAGTCCCGCCAGGACCGGCTCGATCGCGTTGAAGACGTCGTCCTGCGTGACGAAGCTCATCTCGAAATCGAGCTGGTAGAATTCGCCCGGGCTACGGTCGGCGCGCGCGTCTTCATCGCGAAAGCACGGCGCGATCTGGAAATAGCGATCGAACCCGGCGACCATCAGCAGCTGTTTGAACATCTGCGGCGCCTGCGGAAGCGCGTAGAACTTGCCCGGATGGACGCGGCTTGGGACTAGGTAGTCGCGCGCTCCCTCGGGGCTCGACGCGGTCAGGATCGGCGTCTGGAATTCGGTAAAGCCCTGGTCGATCATGCGCTGGCGGACCGACGCGATCACCTTGGAACGAAGCATGATGTTGCGGTGAAGTCGCTCGCGGCGAAGGTCGAGGTAGCGATACTTGAGACGGATATCCTCGGGATATTCCGCTTCGCCCGCGACCGGCATCGGCAATTCGGCCGCCGACGACTGCACCTCGACCTCGCGCACCTGCACTTCGATCTCGCCCGTCGCGAGCCGCGTGTTCACCGCACCGCCTTCGCGCGCGACGACGATACCGGTGATCGTCACCACCGATTCGGCGCGAAGCGAATCGAGCGCCTTCAGCGCGTCGCTGCCCGCCGCGCACACCAATTGGGTCAGCCCGTAATGATCGCGAAGATCGACGAACAACACGCCGCCATGGTCGCGCTTGCGGTGGATCCATCCCGACAGGCGGACGGTCGACCCCACGTCGGAGGCGGTAAGGTCGGCACAGCTGTGCGTGCGATAGGCGTGCATGGTTCGTTGAACTCGCTTGGAAAAGGGCCGTTTGGCGCGGCGAAATCGTGCGGCGGCGCTTCGCCTTTCAGGAAGCGCTTTGTCAAGGCGCGCAAGGGCGGCTATGGCCGCGCGCACATGAAAATTCACCCGCTGATCACCACCTCCGACGCCCTCGCCGCTCTCATCCAACGCATGTCCGCCCACGACTTCGTCGCCGTCGACACCGAGTTCATGCGCGAGAACACCTATTGGCCGGAGCTATGCCTGCTGCAGATCGCCACCCCCGACGAGGCGGCGGCGATCGATCCGATGGCGACTGACCTCGACCTCACGCCCTTGCTCGACCTGCTGGTCGAGAATGACGAGGTGCTGAAGGTCTTCCACGCCGGCGGGCAGGACCTGGAAATCATCCACAACCTGACCGGCAAGGTGCCTGTGCCGCTGTTCGACACTCAGATTTCGGCGATGGCGCTCGGCTATGGCGAGCAGATCGGCTATTCGAACCTCGTCGAAAGCGTGCTCGGCCACACGCTCGACAAGGGCGCGCGATTCACCGACTGGTCGCGCCGCCCGCTCGACAAGCGCCAGATCGACTATGCGATTGCCGACGTCACCCACCTCGCCACCATCTTCCCGAAGCTTGTCGCGAAGCTCAAGAAGACCGGTCGCGGTGCGTGGCTCGACGAGGAAATGGAGCGCCTCGCCGATCCGTCGAGCTTCGCCTTTCCGCCCGAGGATGCGTGGAAACGCCTCAAGCTGCCGAGCCGCAATCCCGCCGTCCTCGGACGCCTCAAGGCCCTCGCGGCATGGCGCGAAACCGAAGCGCGCGGAAAGAACCTGCCTCGCGGCCGCATCGTCAAGGACGACACATTGGCCGACATCGCCGGCCACCCGCCCAAGACCCAGGAAGACCTCGGCAAGGTTCGCGGCCTGTCCGCCGGCTGGCGCAACAACGACATTGGTGCGCGCATGATGGCCGCACTCGCCAAGTCGGCCCCGCTCGGTCCCGAAGACTTGCCCGACCGCGAACCTCGCCGACCCGGCCTGACCAAGGACGCCGCGCTGGTCAGCGACCTGCTCAAGCTGCTGCTCAAGATCCGCGCCAAGGAAGCCGGCGTCGCAGCAAAGCTCATCGCGCGCTCAGACGAGCTGGAATCGCTTGCGGCGGGCGTTCGCGAACAGCTTAACATCCTCTCGGGCTGGCGCTTCGACGAATTCGGGCGCGACGCGCTCGACCTGGTCGAAGGCCGCATCGGTTTCGCCACCGAAAACGGCAAGCTCAAGCTCAGCCGCATCGAGAATTAGGCGGGGGGGAACCAAGGCGACGGCGTCGCGCGTTATCTCCTCACAAGGAGATTTTCATGCGTCATCTGCCCCTCGCCCTTGCCGCACTTCCGCTGGCGGCCTGCACTAGCAACATGACCGACCCACCGACGGTAAGCGATCCTGCCGCGCTCTGCCGCGGCGACGGTCTCGCCTCTTACGTCGGTCGACCAGCGACCCAGGACCTCGGCGCACGCATGCTTCGCGAGACCGGCGCGCGGACGATCCGTTGGGTGCCCAAAGGCGGCATGGTCACGATGGATTTCCGCGGCGATCGACTGACCGTCCAACTCGATGAGGCTAACCGGGTCGAGCGCGCCAGTTGCGGCTAGGCGATCCTGATGTCGGACGTCCGGCCGATCGCCTTCGCCAGCTGCTGAAGACGCCGTTCGACCGGGTCGGTGAGCAAGTTCCGATGCCGCGCGTGAACGGTTAGCGACAAGCGCTTCGAGTCGATCGAAAGCGTGGTTTTTCGAAGCAATGTCTCGGTGCCGCCGCTCAATCGCTGCGCCAGACGCAAGGCTTTGCCCCACGCCATCGCGCGATCTTCCTCGCCCGGCCGAAGCAGGGTCCGCAATCGCGATCCGAAACCGCCGTCGCCGCCAAAGGCGCTGCACAAGGCTCGGCCGATCACCGCACGGCCGTGCGGGCTGATGCCGACCCAATTGCCGTGGATCGCCATATCCACCGCGCGTTCGGCTCTGAAGTCGGGATGCGCGTTCCAGGCAATATCGCCCAGTAGGCACGTCGCAAGCCGAAGCCGCTGCATGTCGCTCGGATCGTCGGGGAAGATCGGCGCCATCCATTGGTCCAGTGCCGCGCCATGGTCGCCGAAACGCCCAAGCCGCTCGCCCACTTCCAGTGCCCCCGCCAGCAGCGGGTCTTCGTCGCGAATGGACTGCGGAAGGTCGCGGTAGAGCAATCCCTCGCGAAGCCCGAATGCCGAGGTCATCACTCGGCGTGGTCCCAACACTTCGACCATCGCCTGCAGCACCGTCAGCGCGGGCGCCAAACTGGGCGCTCGCGAGGCCGATACGCCGGACAGCGCCTTGATCTCCTCGACCGGCGACGTGGCCAGCAGGCGCTGAAGTTCGTCCAATCGCTCAGGCGCGATCTTGTGCTGGTGAACGATCGGCAGCGGATGGTTCGCGCTCTTGAGGTCGAATTGCGCCAGCGCCCGGAACGACCCGCCGACCAAGTAAAGCCCGTGCCCGCGCGCCGCATCCTTCAGTCGGCTATCCTTGATCGCCGCGCGGATGTCCTTGGCGATCTTGGCACGATCGGGCGACGTCCCGAGGCGGAGCACACCGATCGGCAAGGACACTCCCTCACCCACCCCGCCGCGCGCAACGCCGATCAATTCCAGGCTGCCCCCGCCGAGGTCGGCGACGATGCCGTTGGCGCGAGGGATGGCCGATACGACGCCAAGTCCCGACAGCTCGGCTTCCTCGGGTCCCGGCAGTAGCCGCGGTTTCAGCCCAAGCGCCGCAATCTCGCGCATGAACGCAGGACCATTCGACGCATCGCGAACGGCCGCAGTCGCCACGGTGTGAAGCTTCTTCAGCCCCATCTCGCGCGCCAGCAGGCGGAAGCGGGCAAGCGCCGCCAGCGTCTTGGCCATCGCCTCCTCGTCGAGCCGACCGTCCTTCGCCACGCCCCGACCGAGCGCCGCCATCACCTTTTCGTTGAACAGAGCCGACGGCACGCGAGGGGTGCCACCATAGGCGACGAACCGCACCGAGTTCGACCCGATGTCGATGATGCCCACCGGGCCGAAGCTGGTTGCGGTCATCCGCTCAGCCGCGCTGAGTCAGTCGGAGCTTGGGTACGGCCTTGCCGCCAAGCGCCTGCCCGCGTCCCGACAGCGACGGATTCGTCATGAAATAGCGGTGCAGGTTGAAGTGGCGCTTGCCGGGCTTCATCCGCGTGTAGGACCCGTCGGGATTGAGCGCCCAGCTCTGCTCGTTGTCGATCAAATTCGCGATCATCACCTGATCCAGGATCTGCGCATGCACGGTCGGGTTTTCCATCGGCATCATATATTCCACCCGCCGGTCGAAATTGCGCGGCATCCAGTCGGCTGACGAGATGTAGACCTTGGCCTGCCGATGCGGCAGCCGTCCGCCGTTGGCAAACACGAAGATGCGGCTGTGCTCCAGAAAGCGGCCGATGATCGACTTCACACGGATGTTCGACGACAGCCCGGGCACGCCGGGACGAAGGCAGCATACGCCCCGAATGACCAGGTCGATCGACACCCCCGCCTCGCTCGCGGCGTAGAGCTTCTCGATCACCGCCGGATCGACCAGGCTGTTCATCTTCGCCCAGATCGCGGCGGGCTTGCCCTCTCGCGCATTGGCGATCTCCGCGTCCATCAGCGACAATATCTTGTCGCGCAGACCGCGCGGGCTGACCGTCAGCAGTTCCAACCCCTTGGGCGGGACATACCCAGTGATCAGGTTGAACAGCTTGGCCGCATCGCGCGCCGCCCTCCGCGATGCGGTGAAGAAGCTGATGTCGGTGTAGATTCGCGCCGTCGTCGGATGATAATTTCCCGTGCCGAAGTGGCAGTAGGTCCGCATCACCCCGCCTTCGCGGCGGATCACCATCGACACCTTGGCGTGGGTCTTCCACTCGACGAAGCCGTAGATGACCTGAACCCCGGCGCGCTCGAGCCGGCTTGCCCACAGCAGATTCTGCTCCTCGTCGAAGCGCGCCTTCAATTCGACGACCGCCGTTACCGACTTCCCCGCTTCCGCGGCGGCCACCAGCGCGTCGATGATCGCCGACTGCTTGCCCGCGCGGTAAAGCGTCTGTTTGATCGCGACGACGTCGGGGTCCTCGGCCGCCTGCCGAAGGAAAGCGACCACCACCTCGAAGCTTTCGTAGGGGTGGTGGATGACGATATCCTTGGCGCGGATCGCGGCGAAACAATCGCCGTCATGCTCAAGGATGCGCTCGGGGAAGCGCGGCGTGTAGGGCGGGAATTTCAGGTCAGGACGATCGACCTCGACCAGCTGCGCCAGGTCGGCGATGCCGATAAAGCCCGCGCTCTCCGCGACCAGCGCGCTGTCGGCGCCAAGACCACGGTGGACCATCTCCTCGAGGTTCGCCGGCGTATCGGCGGCGAATTCCAGTCGAATGACGCGCCCACGTCGCCGCCGCTTGATCGCGCTGCGGAAGTAGCGGACGAGATCCTCGGCCTCTTCTTCCACCTCGATATCGCTGTCGCGAAGCACGCGGAAGGCGCCAGATCCGACCTGCTCGAAACCCGGAAACAGCAGGTCGAAGTGCGCGCGAATGATCGTCTCGATCGGGATGAACCGGCTGCGCGACCCCGGCAGGCGAATGAAGCGCGGCAACGTGCTGGGGATCATCAGCAATTCGATCACCGGTTCGGCTTCGCGCCCCTGCCGAAGGTCGAACACAAGGCTGAAGCCGCCGTTGGGAATGAACGGAAACGGGTGCGCCGGATCGATCGCTTGCGGCGTCAGCACCGGCAGGATCTGTTCGCGGAATTGCGCCTCGACCCACTTGCGCTCGGGCTCGTCGAGTTCCTCGGCTCCGACCACGTCGAGCCCGCGCTCGTCGAGCTGTTCGCGAAGCATCATCCATTCGGCCTGCTGCGCGATCACCAGCGCGTCGGCTTCATCGACGATCGCCTCCAGCTGCTGGTTGGCGGTCAGGCCGTCCATGCTGAGATTCTCGATCCCGCGAAGCTGTTGGCCCTTCAATCCCGCCACGCGGACCATGAAGAATTCGTCGAGGTTCGAGCCCGAAATCGACAGGAAGCGCAGCCGCTCCAGCAACGGATGCGCCGGATTGGTCGCTTCCTCGATCACGCGCCGGTTGAACGCCAGCCAGCTCAACTCGCGGTTGAACAGGCGCGGGGCATCGACCTTCGGCGCGACCTTCGCCGACGTCGTCATGCGACCTTCCTCGCGTCGATCAGTCCGCCTTCGGCCAGCGCGCGCCGGATCGTCGGCATGGTCAGGCGCGCGCGCTCGGCGATCGCGAAGCGGTCGATCGCCTCGACCACGCGCTCGGCGGCGAAGTAGCTGCGCTCGACCCGCGACGCGACAAAGTCGAGCGCATCTTCGGGAACGTGCAAGCCACGATCGGCGAAGCGAAGGCGGATGATCGCCCGGAACAACTCGTCGTCGGGCTGGCCGATCCGCGCGATCGGAGTGACCGCCAATCGGGTACGAAGGTCGGGCAGCGCAATCTCCCACGCTGGCGGAACCTCGTCGACCACCAGGACGATCGGCTTCTTGCTTTCCTGCGCCGCATTCCAGGCGTGGAACAATTCTTCCTCGTCATGCCGCTCGGCAAGGTCGAACAGGCGACCACCGACCCGTTCGACAAACGCGCGCGCAAGCAGCGATCGTCCCGAACGGCGCGGCCCGGTCAGCAATGTCGCGCGGACCGGCCACATCGACCAGGTCCTGAAATGCTCGAACGCCTCGCGGTTGGCGTCACCCAGAATGAATCGGCTGTCGTCCTTACCCTGCGGCCAGTCGAGCGGAAGCGCGAACTGGTCGGGTGCGCTCACGGCGCAGGGCTCGATTGCGCTGCGGGTTCGGGTGCGGTCGGCGCCGGCGCCGGCGTTGCTGCCGGTGGCGGCGTCCGGAATGGGGTGACCAAGGTCCGGAGCACGTTGCCGTTCACGTTGACCGCAAAACCACGCGCGACGATCTGGTTGCGCAGCGCCCCCGCATCACCACGATAGGTCACACTGAGCATGCTCGTCCCATTGACCGGCGGGCTAGTCTCGCTGACCCCGATCACGCCGCGGATCGACCGGATCTGGCGTAGCGCGTAGCTGTTCCAGGCGGCGTCCGGCGCCGCGATCTGGACAGACACCTGCGTGGTGGCCGACTTGTCTTCCTCGACCGTTTCTTCCTCGACGACTGGGGGCGGCGGCTGGATGACCAGGTCCGGATCACCGCGAACAATGCCCGCCGCCAGCGCGCGAGTGAACAACTCGTCCATGCGCAGCACGCCCTCGGTCATCATGCGCGGCAGGTCGGCGCTGTCCTTGGCCAGCAATTCGAACGATCCCAGCCGCTCGCCATCGGGACCGAAGCGCCCGACGAAGGTCGCCTTGGCCGGCCCTCCCGGATAGACGCGATCGAGGTGGACCTCGGCGACCAGCACGTTGGCAGCCCCGTAGAGGTCGAGGATATTGCGCCACCAGCCGCGCCCGGGCCGGCGGCTCTGGCTGGCGTTGATCAGCAATGGGTCGGTGCCGAGACCGCTGACGCGAACGTAATCGATCTGGCTTTGCGAAGTGCGGAATTGCGCCCAGGCGCGCTGCCACGGATTGCGAAGCTCGACGCCGGTAACCGTTCCGCCTGACACCATCACCGGGATCAGCAGCATCGGTGCCGACCGCCGCGCCTGTCCCGGAACGCCCAGCATTTCGCCGGCGCGCGACCGGTCGAACAGGACGCCGAGTTCGGCAATGTAGCGATTGGGGCCGATTTGCTCGCGCTCGACCACGATCGAGCTCACCAGGCCGTCGAGCGTCGAATCCGACAAAGTTGGCGCTTCGGAAATCGGCCGGCGATTGGTCCGCGCCCACAGCGCCTTGAAGCCTTCGCGCTGTGCGACCCGCCACCCGGCGAAGCGCGCTTCCTCGGCGCTCTTGCCCGACACGTCGACCTTGATCCCGCCGATCTCCAGCGTTCCGCTGCTGTCGATGGGCAGGATGCCGCGATCGCCGCCTTCCATCTGGGCATAGAGCGCGCCGCCCGTCCCCAACAGGACAAGCAAGGCAGCGATGGCGAGAAGGATCGGCCGGGGAAACAGCATCGCGCCGCTTTTGGCGACAATGGCGTGGAATTCCAAGTGCGATGTGGCTAGTTGCGCCAGGCATGACGCAAAAGCCACTCACCTACGCCGATGCGGGCGTCTCGATCGCGGCGGGAAACGATCTCGTCCGCGCCATCTCGCCGCTTGCCAAGTCGACCGCGCGACCCGGTGCGAACGCGGAGCTTGGCGGATTCGGCGGCTTCTTCGACCTCAAAGCGGCCGGCTACGACGACCCGATGCTGGTTGCGGCGAATGATGGCGTCGGCACGAAGCTGAAGCTGGCGATCGACACCGGCCGCCACGACGGCGTCGGCATCGATCTCGTCGCGATGTGCGTCAATGACCTGATCGTGCAGGGCGCAGAGCCGCTATTCTTTCTCGACTATTACGCCACGGGCAAACTCGACTCCGGGGTCGCGACCGCGGTCGTTGCGTCGATCGCCGACGGCTGCCGCCAGGCCGGTTGCGCGCTGATCGGCGGAGAGACTGCCGAAATGCCCGGAATGTATTCGGGCGGTGACTACGACCTGGCCGGGTTTTGCGTCGGCGCGGTCGATCGCGCCAAGGTCCTTACCGGCGGACGGGTGAGCCCAGGCGACGTGCTCCTCGGCCTCGCCAGTTCGGGGGTGCATTCGAACGGCTTCAGCCTCGTCCGCAAGCTGATCGAACGCAACGGCTGGGCGCTCGACCGCCCCGCGCTGTTCGACCAGGACCGGTTGCTCGCCGATCATCTGCTCGAGCCAACACGCATCTACGTGAAGAGCCTGCTTCCGCTCGTTCGCGACGGCCGCATCGCTGCGCTTGCCCACATCACCGGCGGCGGGCTGCTGGAAAACATTCCGCGCGTGATGCCCGACGGCTGCCACGCCCGCGTCGACGCTGATACGTGGTCCCTGCCCCGCCTGTTCGCCTTCCTTCAGGCCGGCGGCGCGATCGAACCGTCCGAGCTTGCCCGCACTTTCAATTGCGGGATCGGCATGGTGGTCGTCGTCGATCCAGCTGATGCCGACTCGGTCACCACGGACCTCGACGCCGCGGGCGAGACCGTTCACCGCATCGGCAGCGTCGAGGCCGGGGAGAAAGGCTGCACCGTCACGGGCAGCACAGACACGTGGAGCGCGCGCGAACCCTGGTCGGCCACCCACCATGGCTGACCGGACCCGCGTCGCCGTCCTTATCTCGGGACGCGGGTCGAATATGGCGGCGCTGATCTACGCCGCGCGCGCCGACGATTGCCCCTTCGAAGTCGCGCTGGTCACCGGCGACAAGCCCGACGCCCCCGGGCTTGCCCTCGCCGAAGCCGAAGGCATCTCAGTCGATCGCCTCGCTTCAGGTCCAACCTTCTGGACCGATCTCCAAGCGAGCCTTCACGCGGCGCGGATCGACCTCATCGCGCTTGCCGGCTTCATGCGCATCATTCCGGATGAATTCGTTTGCCGCTGGGCGGGCCGAATGATCAACATCCACCCCTCGCTGCTCCCACGCCACAAAGGGTTGCGCACGCACCAGGCAGTTTTAGCGGCCGGCGAATCAACAACCGGCGCTACCGTCCATCTCGTCACGCCAGAACTCGATTCGGGCGAAATCCTCGGACAGGTCGAAGTCGCCGTTCTTGCTGACGACACACCCGACGACCTCGCCACCCGCGTCCTCATCGCCGAGCACCAGCTCTACCCGCGCATCCTCGCCCAGTTCGCCTCGCGCGAGCGCGACCCGGCGTGGCTTGAGGAACGCGTTGGCGCGCTCGCGCTCGCGCTGCCAGAAACGCGCTTCAAGACCAGCCACGGCGCGCCCGGTTGGAAAGTCGGCAGCCCGTCGAGCGACAAGTTCTTCGCGATCATGTGGAACCGCCATCACGGCGAGGACAGCATTGGCCTGCTCGTCAAATGCAGCGGCCAGGACGAAATGGCACAGCTAATCGAGGCCGAACCCGATCTCTACTTCCGCCCAGCCTATTACGGCCCGTCGGACTGGATCGGCATCCGCCTCGACCGCGCGCGCGTCGATTGGGGCCATGTCGGCGAATGGCTGCAGCGCAGCTGGGGCTTGTGTGCGCCCGCCCGCCTGACCAAGCTGATGCGCGCCGCCGACGAATTCTAAGGAGCCGCCGCCGTGAGTGACCCGTCCCCCGAAGCCGCGCGCCGTCGTCGCCGCTGGATTTCCCTGGGCGAGACGATCGCCATCGCCGCGCTCGCCATCTCGGCACTGGGGCTGTGGAACAGTTGGCGTGGCGATCAGGCCGAAAAGCCCGTCGTCGCGATCGAAAAGACCAAACGCATTCCCCTCGCCCTACGCGGGCAGGTTCAGGACGAAGGCCAGGCGCTCGTCCTCTCCCCGGTCGAAGCGGGCCACGCGCTGGACTCCGCTACTCTGACCGCCGACGGCCGCTCGGTCTCGATCGGAAGCGATGGCAGGATTGCGGCGGCGGACGTCGAGACGCTGCTTGGTGAGGTCAAGGAAAAGAAGGACGGCGTGCTCACCGTCGCGATCGCCTCGCGCTACGTCGAGGCCGGCGACGACCGGCGTGCCAACGGTCGCTACCGCCTAGCCTATCGCTGGGTCGGTGGCGGCCTGTTCGACGACCGCGACCTCAGGATCGTCGGCCTGAGCCGGGCCTGACGAAGAAGGGCCGCCGGATCGCTCCGACGGCCCCGATCTGAAAAGCGGAGATCGGCTTAGCCGACGATCTCGTCGTCATTGAAGAAGTAAGCGATTTCGGTCGCCGCATTCTCGTCGCTGTCCGAACCGTGAACCGAATTGGCCTCGATCGATTCGGCCAGTTCCTTGCGGATCGTGCCGGCATCGGCGTTCTCGGGATTGGTCGCGCCCATGATGTCGCGGTTGCGCTTCACGGCGTCTTCGCCTTCGAGCACCTGCACGACGACCGGGCCCGAGATCATGAAGCTGACGAGGTCGTTGAAGAACGGACGCTCGCGATGAACGCCGTAAAAGCCTTCAGCCTGTTCCTTGGTCATCTGGATGCGCTTCGACGCGACGACGCGAAGGCCGGCTTCCTCGAGCATCTTGGTGACCGCGCCGGTCAGGTTGCGACGCGTGGCGTCGGGCTTGATGATCGAAAAGGTGCGGGTAACCGCCATGAAAAGCTCCAGATGTTCGGTGGTTGGGATTGGCCGCGCCCCTAGCCGCCGCAGCCACATCAGGCAAGGCTCAGGCCTTTTTCGTCCAGCGTCCCGCGTCAAGCGCCCAGAAGTTGCGCTCGACCCCGTCGCGCCCTGCAAGCAGCTTCCACGCCATCCGAGCGCCTTCCAGCGTTACGTCGTCGAACAAATAAAAAGCGCGGTCGTAGCCGAGCGCCGCTTCGCGCCATTCACCGTCGGCGATCAGCATGTTGCGGGCAAGATTGGGGGCGTCAGTCCCGCTCGACAGCAGGATCGGCTGCGCGGCATCGTCGACGCCTCCGGAAACACCGTGGGGCAGAAAGCTCGTCGCCCCCTGGTCCCACAATATCCGGTCGAGCCGCGCCAACGTCGCCTCCTCCGCCGCCACCACCAGCAATCGCTGGCCCTCGGCGATCAGCTTCGACGCCAGCGCGGCGATGATGCCCTCGGGCGGCGCCTGGCCGAGTTGGTAGAAGTCGACCCGCACCGTCAGCCTCGCTTAGCGCTCCAGCGTGTCGAGCACGTACTGGTCGAGCAGTCGCACGCCATAGCCGGTCGCGCCCTTCGCCCAGGTCGGCTTGTCCTTGTCGGACCAGGCCATGCCCGCGATGTCGAGGTGCGCCCACGCCACGCCGTCGTCGACGAACCGCTTGATGAACTGCGCCGCGGTGATCGACCCGCCTTCGCGCGGTCCGACGTTTTTCATGTCGGCAATCGGCGAATCGATCAGGCGATCGTAGGCTTCGCCAAGCGGCTGGCGCCACAATTTGTCGCCGCTGGCATCGGCCGCCTTGATCAGATTCGCCGCAAGCGTCTCGTCGTTGGCGAAGATGCCCGCATATTCATGGCCCAGGCTGATTACCATCGCGCCGGTCAGCGTCGCCAGGTCGACGATGGTGCGCGGACCAATATTCTTCTGCGTCCACGTAATCGCGTCGCACAGCACCAGCCGCCCCTCGGCGTCGGTGTTGATGACTTCGATCGTCTGCCCCGACATCGACGTGACAACGTCGCCCGGGCGCTGCGCATTGCCGTCGGGCATGTTTTCGACCAGCCCGCAGATACCGACGATGTTGGCCTTGGCCTTGCGCTTGGCGATCGCCAGCATCGCGCCGGCGACGGCGCCCGCGCCGCCCATGTCCCACTTCATCGATTCCATGCCCGCCGCCGGCTTGATCGAAATCCCGCCGGTGTCGAAGGTGACGCCCTTGCCCACGAACGCGACCGGCTTCTCAGCCTCGGAGCCGCCGTTCCAGCGCATGACCAGCAGCTGCGGCTTGCGCACCGAACCCTGCGACACGCCCAGCAGCGCGCCCATCCCGGCCTGCTCCATCTCGGCCTGGCCCAGCACCTCGATCTCGAGCGCGCTGCCCTCGGCATGCTTGCGCACCCGCTCGACGAAGCTTTCGGGGTAGATGATGTTTGCCGGCTCGGTGACCAGTTCGCGGGTTAGCGACACGCCGTCGACCAGCCCCGCATAGCGCTCGGAATAGCGTGCCTCGGCGCCCTCGCCCGCGACGATCGTGACGGTCTTCAACGTCGGCTTCTGCTTGTCCTTCAGGCGCGTACGATACAAGTCGTAGCGCCATCCGCGCAGTGCCGCCGCCAGTGCAACGCGTGCCGCCGCGTCGGCGTCATAGTCGAGCCCGCTGAGGTCGATCACCGCCTCGCTCTCACCCGAAGTCAGCAGCTTCGCGACGGCAGCGCCGCCCAGCTTTTCGGCCGCGTCGGTCGGCTTGGCGTCGGCGCCGATGCCGATCACCAGCAGGCGCCCGCCCTTGTCGCCCTCGACGAACAGTTCGCACGCCGCACCCGATTCGCCTTCGAAGCGATGGCGGCGAAGTGCCGCCTCGGCGGTCGCCTTGCCTTCACCCAGGGCATCGATGCCCGGACGGCGCGAACCGGCGGCCGGAAGGACGAGGACATAGTCGCCGCTGGGGCGGGTGGTGGCGAAGCGGATCTGCATGGAAAACCTCGGGACTTGGGAAGCGTTGCCAGCCCCTTAGGCGCAGGCTCGTGCCAAGGCAAAGGGGTGCAAAAGCGCAAGCCCGTCGCGCCAAGCCGGATTGCCGCCTGTCGGACTTGGTGCGATAGGCTGGCGCTTCGACTTCATGACGACCGGGCGGGATCAATTGCGGGCAGTGCGTAGGATGGGTCTCGGCGCGAGCGCGTTGGCGATGGCATGGGCGACGCCTGCCCTGGCGCAGGACGTGGCTGTCCCGCTTCCCGCCGCCCCGATCGCGCCTGCGCCGGCCGTTCCGGCCGAACCGGAACCGGTCATCGACTTCAGCGCCGATGAGGTCGTCTACGAAAGCCAGGCCGATGTCGTCACTGCGACCGGGCAGGTCCGCCTCTCGCGCGACGGCAATTATCTTGCCGCCGACCGCGTCGGGTGGGACCGCAACAGCGGAAAGGTCGTTGCCGAGGGCAATGTCGTCATCGTCAATCCGCAGGGCGACAAGTTGATCGGAGACCGGATCGACCTGACCGATTCGCTCAAAGACGGGACGATCGACAATCTGCTCGTCGTCCTGGAAAGCGGCGGACGGATCGCCGCGACGAAGGGCGAACGCCGCGGCGACAAGATGACGCTGACCAACGCCGTCTATTCGGCCTGCCCCGTCGTCAACGAGACTGGCTGCCCGCGAAACCCGAGCTGGAAGATCACCGCCGCCCGTGTCGTCCGCGACGAAAGCACCGGGCGAATCCGCTTCACCGGCGGCCGCATCAACATTCTCGGGCTCAGCCTGCCGCTGCTTCCGATCTTCGTCATCGGCGACGGCAGCCAGAAAGGCGGCGTGTCGGGCGCGTTGCTTCCCGGCATCCGCCTCGACAGCAACAACGGGCTCGAAGTCAGCCTGCCCTATTATTTCCGGATGGATCGCAATCGCGACCTGACCGTCACGCCGCATCTCTACACCGGCGCGGCGCCCGCGCTGGAAGGTCGGTTTCGTCACCTGACCTCGATCGGCGCCTACCAGCTTGGCGCCTTCGTCACCTACGGCGACATCGAGGACCCCGACACGGCGACCGCAACGTCCAGCGGCACCAATCGGGGCCTGCGCGCCTACGTCGAAGGCAATGGTCGCTTCCAGCTCGATCCCTACTGGACCATCAACGCCGCGCTCCGCGTCGCGTCGGACAAGACCGTCGCGCGCCGTTACGACCTTACGCGCGACGACAAGTTCCGCAATTTCATCAACGCCGAGCGGATCTCGCTCAACAGCTACGTCTCGATTGCCGGCTGGGCATTCCAGGGACTTCGGGCCGACGACGTCCAGCGCCAGATCCCGATCGCCCTGCCCGCGATCGATGCGCGTTTCCGCCTCGCCGACCCGGTGCTCGGAGGACAGGTCGAAGTGCAAGCGAACAGCCTCGCGATCCTTCGCCGCGACGGTCAGGACACGCAGCGGGCCTTCGCCAGCGCCCAATGGAATCTGCGCCGGGTCACTGGCTTGGGCCAGGAACTGACGCTGACCGCCTTCGGCCGCGCCGATGCCTATCACAGCGACGAGAATGAGAAGACCACGGTCGCCCTTTATCGCGGCGAAGAGGGCTGGCAATTTCGCGGGATCGGCGCCCTTGCCGCCGACATGCGCTGGCCCTTCATTGGCGAGCTGTGGGGCGGTGCCCAGCGCCTGACCCCCCGCGTCCAGCTGGTGCTGTCCCCGCCGACGCCGAACCTGTCGATCCCCAACGAGGACAGCCGCGCCGTCGACCTTGAAGACAGCAATCTGTTCGCGCTGAATCGCTTCCCCGGGCACGACCGCTGGGAAGACGGGTCGCGCATCACCTACGGCGTGCAATGGGATTACGACCGGCCGAACTGGTCGATCCAGACCGTCGTCGGGCAAAGCTATCGCCTCGCAAAATTCACCAACATCTATCCCGACGGCACCGGCCTCACCGACCGCCTGTCCGACGTTGTCGGCCGAACCCGCGTTCGGTTCGGCAATTTCGTCGACCTCACCCACCGGTACCGCATCGACAAGGACAGCTTCGCGGTCCGCCGCAACGAACTCGACCTCACCGTCGGGTCGAGCCTGACCTACGCGCAGGTCGGCTACCTACGCCTCAACCGCGACATTTCGACCGCGATCGAGGATTTGCGCGACAAGGAAGAACTTCGCCTTGCCGGGCGCTGGCAATTCCGCCGCTATTGGGCCGTCTACGGCTCGACCGTCCTCGACCTCAGCGATGCCGAAGAAGATCCGCTCAGCCTCGCCGACGGATTCGAGCCGGTTCGCCATCGTCTTGGCATCACGTACGAAGACGAATGCCTTGAGCTTGGCGTAGCGTGGAAGCGCGACTATGAACGGATCGGGGAATTGCGGAAGGGCAGCACGTTCTCGATCAATTTCGCCCTGAAGGGGATCGGCCGCTAAGCTGCCGTTCAGGCCGCCCGCGTAAAGGGCGTTTGACCAACCCGTTGGCACATGAGGAAATTTTGCGGTGGCAGTGATGAATTCAAAGCGTTCGATGATTTCCAAGCGCGCTGCGCTGACGATCGGCATGATCGCCGCGGTTACTGGTGGCGCCGTCGCCCAGCAGCAGGTGGCCCAGACCGCCGCGCAGCCCGTCAATTCGACTGCGACACTCAACCTGCCGCAGAACCCGCAACTGTTCGGCACGCGCCTGCCATCAGTCGTCAAGGCGACTGCGATCATCAACGGCGAAGTCCTGACACAGACCGATATCGATCAGCGCCTTGCCCTCTTGGCGATCGCCAACGGCGGCGAGATCCCCGCGAATGAGATCGAGACGCTCCGCCAACAGGTTCTCCGCAACCTGATCGACGAGACGCTGCAGATCCAGGCCGCCAAGCGTGAAGAAATCGACATCAAGAACGCCGACGTCGAAAAGACCGTCGCGCGCGTCGCGGGCAACATCAAGCAGACCCCGGCGCAGATGGAGCAGTATCTGAAGGAGCGCGGCTCCTCGATCAAATCGATCCGCCGCCAGATCATGGGCGAACTCGCGTGGCGCCGCCTGCAGTCAAAGAAGATCGAAAGCGGGATCAACGTCGGCGACGACGAGGTCCAGGCGATCCTCTCGAAGATGAACGCCGCCAAAGGCACCGAAGAATATCGCGTCGGCGAAATCTATCTGTCGGCAACGACTGCGAACGAGCAGCAGGCACAGGCCAATGCTGCCAAGATCCACGCCGCTCTCCAGCAGGGCGGATCGTTCGTCGGCTATGCCCGCCAGTTCTCCGAAGCCTCGACCGCCGCGGTCGGCGGCGACCTTGGCTGGGTTCGTCCCGAGCAGCTTCCCGAGCAACTCGCCGCCGCGCTTCGGCAGATGCGCCCCGGCATGGTCTCCGCGCCGATCAAGGTGCCGGGCGGCTATTCGATCGTCGCGGTTCAGGACGTGCGCAAGCGCGGCGTCGCCGATCCGCGCGATGCCGTCCTCAGCCTGAAGCAGGTGTCGATCGCCTTCCCGAAGGGCACTGGCCGCGCGCAGGCCGAACCGATCCTCGCCCGTTTCGCGCAGGGCGCGCAGAACGTCGGCGGCTGCGGTGGGGCGGAGAAGCTCGCGGCCGACTTCAAGGGTGAAGTCGTCGCATCGGACCAGGTGAAGATGCGCGATCTTCCGCCGGCGCTTCAGGAAATGATGCTGCCGATGCAGGTCGGGCAATCGACGCCGCCGTTCGGCTCGCTCGACGAAGGCATCCGCGTCCTCGTGATGTGCGGCCGTGACGAAGTCGATGCCAGCGCACCGTCGTTCGACCAGGTCTATGCGCAACTGAACGAGGAACGCGTCAACACGCGCTCGCGTCGTTACCTGCGCGACCTTCGCCGCGACGCGGTCATCGACTACCGCTGATCACGGCCTCCATCGACGCATGACCAACCCGAACCGGCCACTGGCGGTATCGCTTGGCGATCCTGCCGGGGTCGGCCCGGAAGTCGTCGGCAAGTGCTGGGACCATCGCGACCGCTTTGGCCTCCCGCCGTTCGTCGCAATCGGCGACCCGCGCAGTCTTGCCGCCGTGTGGGACGGCCCGATCGCGACGATCGACGATCCATCCGAGGCCGATAGCGCGTTCGACGTCGGTCTGCCGATCCTCACTACCGCGTCGCTGGAACCGGACATTCCTGGTCGCCCCACCGGGCACGGTGCGCATTGCTCGCTCGATGCGCTCGAACTCGCGGTCGGCCTTGCGCGGTCGGGCTCCGCTTCAGCGGTGGTGACCGGCCCGGTGTCGAAGCAACAGCTCTACTCGATCGGCTTCAACCACCCCGGCCAGACCGAGTTCGTCGCCGAACGCTGCGGCATTTCGCCTGGAAACGTGGCAATGATGCTCGCCGGACCGAGCCTTCGCACCGTTCCGGTCACGACCCATATTCCCCTCGCGGCGGTAGCGGGATCGCTTAGCGCGAACCTGATTGAGGCGCGCGGGCGCGTGACCCTTCGCGGACTCCAGCGCAATTTCGGGATTGCCGAGCCAAGGCTCGCCGTCGCCGGCCTCAACCCGCATGCCGGCGAAGGCGGCGCGCTGGGCCGCGAGGAAATCGACCTGATCATGCCCGCGATCGAGGCACTTCGGGCCGAGGGCTGGCGAGTTACCGGCCCGCATTCGCCCGACACCATGTTCCACGGCGGGGCGCGCAGCCAGTATGACGCGGCCTTGTGCATGTATCATGACCAGGCGCTGATCCCGCTGAAGGCGCTGCATTTCGAAGACGGCGTCAACATCACGCTCGGCCTGCCGATCGTCCGCACCTCCCCCGATCACGGTACCGCCTTCGATATCGCCGGGCAGGACCGCGCCGACCCGCGCGCGATGGCCGCCGCGATCCGCATGGCCGCAGACGCGGCGCGCTACCGCATCCGCGCCGCGGCGTGAGCGAAGGATCCGAGCCCCTTCGCGACGTCATCGCGCGCCACGGCCTTAAGGCGACCAAGGCGCTCGGCCAGAATTTCATTCTCGACCGACAGTTGCTCGCGCGCATCGCGGCTATCCCCGGCTCGCTCGACGGACAGACGGTCTACGAAGTCGGACCCGGTCCCGGCGGCCTGACCAACGCCCTGCTCGACGCAGGCGCGAATGTCGTCGCGGTGGAGCGCGACCGGCGCTGCCTTCCCGCACTGGCCGAGCTCGAGGCCAGGCACCCCGGCAAGCTACGCGTCATTTCCGGCGACGCGCTCGCCATCGACGAACTGGCCGAGGTCGGCGACGGCGCGCACATCGTCGCCAATCTTCCCTACAATGTCGGCACCGCGCTGCTGCTTCGATGGCTGGGCGGTCCCTGGCCGCCGTGGTGGTCGTCGCTGACCCTGATGTTCCAGCGCGAGGTGGCGGAACGGATCGTCGCGAAGGCGGGAAGCGATGCTTACGGACGGCTCGCCGTCGCGGCCCAGTGGCGCTCGACCCCGCGCATCGCGATGGCGGTCCATCGCTCGTCGTTTGTCCCGCCGCCCAAGGTCGCGTCGGCGGTGGTCCACATCGTCCCGGCCACCGCGCCCGACGGCGTCGATGCGGCCGTGATCGAGAAAGTCACTGCGGCCGCCTTCGGACAGCGGCGCAAGATGCTTCGTTCGACGCTCAAGCCCGTCCCCGGCGCGCTCGACGCGCTTACCGACCTCGGCATCGACAGCGATCGGCGCGCGGAAACCCTCGCCGTCGCCGACTTCATCGCCCTCGCGAAAAAACTAAGTTAGTTGTTCTTGGTCCCGGTGGCCGGCTTGACCGCCGCCATCGCCGGCCCGCGAGAGATCGCCGTGCTCAACGCGGTCTTTTCGGGGCAACCCTGCGCGCACAGCTTCTCGAGCTTCGCCAGATTTTCACGCGCACGCGGAAGCGCGCCAAGCTCGACCATCGCTTCGCCCTGCACCTGCAAGGCGCTGCGATCGGTAGGCTCGAGCGACAACGCCTTGTTGGTCTGCTTGATCGCCTGACCGTACAGCTTCTGCTTTATCGCCACGCGCGCCATCGCAACGAAGGCGGCACGGTTCTTCGGATCGACCACCAGCGCGGTCTCGAAGGCATCGTCGGCTTCGACCAGCTTGCCCTGCAAATAAAGGCTCTCGCCCTGCTTCATCAGCGCGACCGATTGCGGCGCGATCTGGTCGTCGGGACGCTGCCCGTTGACGGCAACCGCCAAGGTCGAGGCGGCAAGGCCGAGGCAAAGGACAAGCGGGGTCACGCGCATGATCGTCTCCAAAGTCTCCGTCCGGCCTAGCACGGCCTTTGCAGGCACGCGACGAAAAAGCCGTCGGTGGCATCGTGGCCCGGGGTCAGCAATCGTCCGCCGCCCTGGTCCCGTCCGCCGTCGAAGCCAACCTTCTGCGCTTCCCAACCTGAATGCCGCCCTAAGAAGGCACCGACCTGCCCCGCCCCTTCGCGGGTCAGGATCGAGCAGGTGGCGTAGACGAGCCGACCGCCGGGGCGAACGAGGGGCGCGGCCAGATCGAGTAGGCGCGCCTGCAATTGGGTCAGGCGCTCGAGCCGGTCGGACGTCAGCCGCCAGCGTCCTTCGGGATTGCGTCGCCACGTTCCCGACCCGCTGCACGGCGCATCGACCAGCACCACGTCGCAGCGGTCCAGCAGCCCGGACAGTTGCTCGCGCTCACGGCCGGGATTGAGCAGGCGCGTTTTGATCGAGGCGCCCGCGCGCGATGCACGCGGTGCAAGCTGGGACAGTCTGGCGCGATTGGTGTCGCTGGCGAGGATGGTCGCGCCCGGCGCGGCGGCGGCAAGCGCCAGCGCCTTGCCTCCCGCCCCGGCACACAGGTCGAGGACTACCTCTCCGTCGACAACCGAGCAGGCGAGCGCGATTAACTGGCTGCCTTCATCCTGCACCTCGACCGCGCCCGTCTGAAAGGCAGGATGCTCGTCGATCCGAGTGCCCGCCGGAAGACGAAGCCCCCACGGGCTTAATGTCGTCGGTTCCGCGCCCTCGAACTGGCTCAGCACTTCTTCGCGCGTCGCCTTCGCCGCATTGACCCGCAGATCGAGCGGCGCGCGATCGAGCAACGCCGCTCGTTCGGTCGGATCGACCAACGGAGAGAGCTCGCCCTCGATCCACTGTGGGAGCAGAGTGGCGGTGGCCCCTTTCTCCTGCTCGCCGCGCGCTGGCGGACCATGCCCACTTCCATCGAAGGCAATTGCGATTGCGGGATGGTCGTCGGCGAGCCCAAGCATCGCCTGCCGTCCACTGGCCGGAATGTCCCCGGCCCGACGGATCGCCGAGAAGACCAGTTCGCGGACCGCGCGCCGATCCTTCGATCCGGCGTAGCGACGCGTCTTGAAATAGCGCTGCACGAGCGCGTCGGCGGGCGCTCCTTCCTCCCGAGCGGCGGCAATGACCTCGTCGAGGATCTCGATCGCGGCCTGAACGCGGGCGGGGGGTGTCATTCGGGCTTCCTAGCGCGTCGGATAATTGGGCGCCTCGCGCGTGATCGACACGTCGTGGACATGGCTCTCGCTCAGGCCCGCATTGGTGATCCGCACGAACTTGGCGCGACGCTGCAGCTGCTCGATCGTCTCTGACCCGGTGTAGCCCATCGCCGCCTTCACGCCGCCGACCAGTTGGTGGACGATGTCGCGCACCGGTCCCTTGAACGGCACCTGCCCCTCGATCCCTTCCGGAACGAGCTTCAATTGGTCGCGAATGTCCTGTTGGAAATACCGATCGGCCGAGCCGCGCGCCATCGCGCCGACGCTGCCCATTCCGCGATACGCCTTGTAGGCGCGCCCCTGGTACAGGAAGGTTTCGCCCGGCGCTTCCTCGGTGCCCGCCAACAGCGATCCCACCATCACCGTCGACGCACCGGCGGCGAGCGCCTTGGCGATATCGCCCGACGTCCGGATTCCGCCATCGGCGATGACCGGGACGCCTCGATCGCGCGCTGCGCCGGCCGCCGCCATGATCGCCGACAGTTGCGGCACCCCGACGCCGGCGACGATCCGCGTGGTGCAGATCGACCCCGGGCCGATCCCAACCTTGATCGCATCCGCGCCGGCATCGGCGAGCGCGCGAGCCGCGTCGGCGGTGGCGACGTTGCCCGCAACGACCTGGACCGAATTGGACAGCGCCTTCACCCGCTCGACCGCGCGCGCGACCTCGATGTTGTGTCCGTGCGCGGTGTCGATCACGACGCAGTCGACGCCGGCGTCGATCAGCGCGGCGCTGCGCTCGAAGCCGCTGTCGCCGACCGTGCTTGCCGCCGCGACACGAAGCCGCCCCTGCGCATCCTTGGTCGCGAGCGGGCTGGCGACCGCCTTCTCAATATCCTTGACGGTGATCAGCCCGACGCAGTGATGCGAATCGTCGACCACCAGCAACTTTTCGATCCGCCGCTGGTGGAGCAGCCGCCGCGCCTCTTCCTGCCCGGTGCCCAGCGGCACAGTCGCGAGATTTTCCGACGTCATCAGCTCTCGCACCGGCTGGTGCGGGTTTTCGGCGAAGCGGACGTCGCGGTTGGTCAGGATGCCGACCAATTTGCCCGACGCCTCGACCACCGGAATGCCGGAAATGCGGTTGCTCTTCATCAGCTCGAGCGCCTCGGCGAGCGTCTGCTCGGGCCGCATCGTGATCGGATTGACCACCATGCCGCTTTCGAACCGCTTGACCGCGCGCACCGCCGCCGCCTGCCCGGCAACGTCGAAGTTGCGGTGAAGCACCCCAATCCCGCCAAGCTGCGCCAGCGCGATCGCCATGTCGGTTTCGGTCACCGTGTCCATTGCCGAAGACAGCAACGGAATGTTGAGCGGGATTTCCCGGGTCAGGAAGGTGCGCGTGTCGGCACCGCTTGGAAGAGTGCTGGATTCGAGCGGCTGAAGCAGCACGTCGTCGAAGGTGAGACCCAGCGGAATGTCGTCGTGAAGATGGTCGGCCATGCGCGCCTTTGGCAGGACGCGGCCGATTCGCCAACCCCGCTAGCGCTCGATCCGGTCCAGGAGCCGCCGCGCCGCGTCGACGTGCATCGCCTCGACCATCTCGCCTTCGAACCGTTCGGCCCCGCCGCTCGCCGCCTCGACCAGTCGCCGGGCGCGGTCGATTTCCTCGGTCGATGGGGCGAACGCCGCATGGCACGGCGCGATCTGCGAGGGGTGGATCAGCGTCTTGCCGTCGAACCCAAGCGCCCGGCTCTCCGCCGCTTCGCGCGCAAACCCTTCGGCATCGTCAATCTTGTTATAGACCCCGTCGAACACCGGCACTCGCTCCGCTCGGGCCGCCAGCACCACCGACTGCAGCGCATAGGCCATCGCCGACCGCCCCGCCCCCGCCGGCTGATGCAGGTCGGCGGCAAGGTCGTTCGTCCCCACGATCACCGCCGCCGACTGCCGCGCGATCTCGCGCACGTCGAGCACCGCGCTCGCCGTCTCGATCATCGCCAGTGGGCGCCGGCTGATCACCGATGCCACGCCGTGCAGGTCCGCCACGCTGCGGATCGACGGGACCACGATCGGCAGTCCCGCCAGCCCCAGCACCGCCGCCAGGTCGCCGCCATGCCATTCGGTCCCGACCCCGTTGATGCGGATCGCCACCGGCATCGGCCAATCCCCGGCCACAGCCGAGACCGCCGCACTCCGCGCCGCCTCCTTGTCCCCGGGCTTCACCGCGTCTTCCAGGTCGAGGATCACCATATCCGCGTCGCTCGCCCGCGCCTTCGCGATCGCGCGCTCGTTGCTTGCGGGCAGGAACAGCACCGCCCGTCGGTCGAATAGCGAAGCCGTCATGCCGATTTTCCTTCCCGAGCGGCCAAAGCCGTTTCATCATGCTCCCAGAACTGGGGAGAGATCATGCTAGAGACATTCCTGACCGCCATCGTGGTCCTCGTGCTGCTGTTCGCCATCATGGGCGTCAAGATCGTGCATCAGGGGTATCGCTACACGATCGAGCATTTCGGCCGCTTCGTCCGCGTCGCCGAACCCGGCTTCAACTACGTCCCGCCCTTCTTCTATCGCGTCGGCCGCAAGATCAACATGATGGAGCAGGTCCTCGACATTCCGGGCCAGGAAATCATCACCAAGGACAATGCCATGGTCGCGGTCGACGGCGTGGTGTTCTTCCAGGTGCTCGACGCCGCCAAGGCCGCCTATGAAGTCAGCGACCTCTACCCCTCGCTGCTCGCGCTTTCGACCACCAACCTGCGCACCGTGATGGGCTCGATGGACCTCGACGAAACGCTGTCGAAGCGCGACGAGATCAACGCGCGCCTCCTCGCGGTGGTCGATCATGCGACCGAAAGCTGGGGCGTTAAGATCACCCGCGTCGAGTTGAAGGACATTCGCCCACCCGCCGACATCGTCAACGCGATGACCCGCCAGATGAAGGCCGAGCGCGAGAAGCGCGCCGCCATTCTCGAATCCGAAGGCATGCGCGCGTCCGAGATTCTTCGGGCCGAGGGCGAAAAGGCCGCGCGCATCCTTCAGGCCGAGGGGCAGAAGGAAGCCGCCTTCCGCGACGCCGAGGCCCGCGAGCGCGCCGCCGAGGCGGAGGCCAATGCAACTAAGTCGGTCAGCGACGCCATCGCCGGCGGATCGAGCCAGGCCATCAATTACTTCATCGCACAAAAGTATGTCGAAGCGCTCGGCAAGTTCGCCACCTCCCCCAACGCCAAGACGATCCTCTTCCCGGTCGAGGCGACCCAGCTGATGGGTACGCTCGGCGGCATCGGTGAACTTTCGCGCGAAGTGTTCGGCAAGGACGCGACGGCCACGCCGCAGGTCCGACAGGCGCCGTCGGTGCCCAAGATCGAACGGAACGACGGCTGATGTTCGACAATCTCGACGCGGGCTGGATCTGGGCGATCGCGGGCGTCGTCCTGCTGATCGCCGAGCTGCTCGCCCCCGGCTTCTTCCTGTTCTTCATCGGCGTCGCCGCCATCGCCACCGGCGCCTTCACGCTGATGTTCGATCTCGGCACCGCGCCGCAGCTGGTGCTGTTCGCGATCTACACCGGCCTCGCGCTGCTGATCGGCAAGCGATATTATGCGCAGCCCGACACCGCCGACCAGAACGTCCACCTCAACGAACCCGGCAAGCGCCTGATTGGCCGCTCGGTCATCGTCGTCGATCCGGTCGACCAGCATGGCGGCCGGGTCCGCGTCGGCGACAGCGAATGGACCGCGCGCGGCGGCCCTGCCGCAGCGGGCGAGCGAGTCACCATCACCGGGGTCGACGGCAATTGCCTGACCGTCGAGCCGATGCCCGCGCTTCCCAGCGAATAGACCCAACGAACAGTATCGGGAGAGTGTAGTTGACCCACGATCTTTCGCGCCGCCAGACGCTCGGCGTCCTTTCCGCGGGCGTCGCCGCCGCCACCCTGCCCGGCTGCGCCTCGCTTGCCGGCCCGCGCCGCCTGTCGAGCGAGCCCGAAGTCACCGCGCTGCTCGATTCCTTCGGCGAGAATTTGCTCCAGCTGATGCCCGAAAGCGCGACCACCCTCGGCCTCGACACCGGCCCCCGCGCCGGCCTTCGCTACCGCCTCTCCGACCGCAGCCGCGCCGGCCAGGACCGCATCGCCGCCGTCCTTCGCAGCGACCTCGCGCGCGCCTTGGCCGTCGACACCAGCCGCCTCACTCATTCGACGCGCACCAGCGTCGAGGTCGTCCGCTCCGCCTATCGCACCGCGCTCGACGGCTTCGCGCAGCCCTACGGCGACGTCGCGGTCGGGGGCTGGCGCAACACGCCCTACGTCGTCATCCAGAACGTCGGCGCCTATCTCGACGTGCCGCGTTTCCTCGACAGCGACCATCCCGTCCGCAACGCCGCCGACGCCGACGCCTATCTCGCCCGCCTCGAAGGCATGGCCGCGCAGCTGGACGGCGAGCTTGGCCGAATGCAGTCCGCCGCCGCGCGCGGGCTGATCCCGCCCGCCTTCCTGATCGACAAGGCGCTTCCGCAGATGACCGCCAGCGCCGCCTCGGCCCGGGCGGGCGGCGGCCTCGTCGAAAGCATCGAGCGCCGCGCCAAGGTGTTCCCCGGCGACTACGCCCGCCACGCCCGCGCCATCGCCCGCGACAAGGTCGCCCCCGCGATCGACCGCCAGATCGCAGAGATGCGGCTCCAGCGCCGCCGCGCCACCAACGACGCCGGCATGTGGGCGCGGCCCGGCGGCGAAGCCTATTACGCCTGGGCGCTGCGTGCCTCGACCACCACCACCATGTCGCCCGACGAAGTCCACCGCATGGGCCTTGAGCAGGTGCAGGAGCTGCATGGCCGGATGGAGCCGATCCTCGCCTCGCTCGGCTACACCAAGGGCTCGGTCGGCGCGCGCATGACCGCGCTTTCGAACGACCCGCGCTACAAGTTCGCCCCCGGCGACAAGGGCCGCGCCGAGATCATGGCCTTCATTGAGGAACGCTTACGCATCATCCGCGCCCAGCTTCCCCGCGGCTTCCGCACGCTCGTGCGCGGCAACCTCGAGGTTCGCCGCCTTCCTCCGGAGGAAGAGCCCGGCGCGCCCGGCGCCTATGGCGGCGCCGGCTCGATCGACGGCTCGATCCCCGGCAAGTTCTGGATCAACCTTCGCACCACCGACCTGCACCGCAAGTACGACCTGCCCGACCTCGCCCATCACGAGGCAATCCCGGGCCACGTCTGGCAGGGCGAATATAGCAACCAGCTTCCGACCATCCGCGCGATGCTGGCGTTCAATGCCTATTCCGAAGGCTGGGCGCTCTATGCCGAGCAATTGGCCGACGAGCTTGGCGTTTATGACGACTTCGTTGTCGGCCGCCTCGGCTATCTGCAGAGTCTCGCCTTCCGCGCGTGCCGCCTCGTCGTCGACACCGGCCTCCACGTCAAGCGCTGGACCCGCGAGCAGGGCGTCCGTTACTTCGTCGAGACCAACGGCTCGAAGCCCGAGGAAGTCGCCAGCGAAGTCGACCGCTATTGCAGCTGGGCCGGCCAGGCCTGCGGCTACAAGGTCGGCCACAGCGAAATCGTCCGCCAACGCGGCCTCGCACAGGCCGCGCTAGGCCCCCGCTACGACCGCCGCGACTTCAACGACGCGGTGGTTAAGGGCGGCAACGTGCCCATGGACGTGCTCGCGAAAAACGTCGCCGATTACGTCGCGAGCAGCCGGGGGTGATGGGGAAGCGGAATGTCCGCTTTCGACCCATTGCGGACATCAGGTTTCTGAGGAGGCGGCCCGTTCAACATGGGTTGCCAGTTCACCGACGCTAATGTCCCGGGCGACCGGATGCGTCCAGAAAAACCACCATCGGCGCACCGGCTGCTCCGCTTCAAAAATAGGCCGCAAATCTATCCGATATGTTCGTTCTAAATCCTCGCAGAGGTCGACGAAGTCATCCGGGTCTATTTGAAGATCGCGGTCCAAATAGCAGTCCCAGATGTTTGCAATTTTGGAACCGGAGAATACGCGAACGCGGTCAACTACGGATCGTTGAACGTCACTGATTGCGGGATTCGCCATGCGTCCTGCTACAGCAGGAATGTCCGTTTTCCACCCATTCCGGTCATTAGCGCACCGTCAAATGCAGACGCGATTAGTCCCGGCAGCGCGCAAGGAAACCGGAGAACTGCGCCCGGGTGTCTTCATCAATTTCGTTTGCGGCCGTAAATCCCGTCGTGAAAAGCGACAGCATGCTCGCCTTTTCCAACCCCTTCAGCGCTTTGTCATTCTTTGCCATGCGCAGTGTCAGATCCCAGCCCTTTGCAGGATTGGGCTTGTATTAGGCGGGAAGGAATTGCGGGTTGCCCTTGCCGGTATACAGAGCCATCATCGCCGCGCCGTCGGGCATGTCAGAACCCGGCACGTCGCCGACCTTACCCTTACGACGAATGTCGATAAGGTCTGTGGCGCCGGTGTAAGTGATGGCCACCGCGTCTGGCGCGCATTCGAAGATATACGACCTCTCCGGATCGATCGCTAAGGTCATGGTCTCGCCGTGGCCATTCCCCGCGCCAACAAGCTTCCAGCCTTCAGCAAGCGTGGGCGTGGAGATAAGCAAAAGCGACAAGAACGCAGAACTACGCAATAGCATGACCATCCCCCGATTGTGACAAGTTGGAGGCTAGCGAGGCTGGAGACTTCTTTCCCCCATTGCTCACACCAACTCGTCGCCATTGCACCCGGTCGGTTCCCGTGTGACGGTCTGCCATGGGATATCGCAAAGCCGACGTCGTGCAGAGCCGGACGCGCAAGACCGTCGTCCGCTTGGGCTGGGCGTCGTTCGTCGCGCTGCTCGCGTGGGGGTTCTGGCGCGATTATCAGCGTAACAGCGACGGCCTTGCGGTGCCGATTGTCATCGGCATGGGCCTCGCCGCGCTCGTCTTTCTCGCTGTCCTGATCAGGAATCGCCGCGCCGACCGGCACGACAAGTAACGCTGTCCTACACGTCGGCATTCGTGCGACGCTTCGGCGGTTTCAGCGTCGCCGACAGGGTCCGACCGCCGCCCGATCCTTAAGTTCGCATATCGGGCCCGAAAAAGCGCCTCACTCCACGAACTTTGCGAACTTAAGGACTTCCGGAGCGCGACGTCGCCGCGCTCCGGACAATCGATTAAGCCGCCGCGGCGACCTTCGGGCCGGCCTGGCGAACGCCCTCTTCGACATGCGCGTCGAATTCGGCGAAATTATCGACGAACAGGTCGACCAGTTTCGCCGCGGTGGCGTCATATTCGGCCTTGTCGGCCCAGGTCGAACGCGGGTCGAGGATGTCCGAATCCACACCCGGCACCGCGACCGGAACTTCGAAGCCGAAGTTCGGATCCTTGCGGAACTCGGCCTTGTTCAGGCTGCCGTCCAACGCCGCGTTGAGCAGTGCGCGCGTCGCCTTGATCGGCATGCGCTTACCGACGCCATATTTGCCGCCGGTCCAGCCGGTGTTGACCAGCCAGCACTGCGCCCCGCCGTCGGCGATGCGCTTCTTGAGCAGGTTGCCGTAGACGCTTGGCGGACGCGGCATGAAGGCGGCGCCGAAGCAGGTCGAGAAGGTGGCGGTCGGCTCGGTCACGCCGATCTCGGTGCCCGCGACCTTCGCGGTGTAGCCGGACAGGAAGTGATACATCGCCTGGTCCGGGGTCAGTCGCGAGATCGGCGGCAACACGCCGAACGCGTCCGCGGTCAGGAAGATGATCGTCGACGGCGGCGGCCCGAGATTCTCGGCGCTCGTGTTCGGGATGAATTCGATCGGATAGGCGCCGCGGGTATTCTCGGTCTTGCTCGCGTCGGTGAAGTCCAGATCGCGGGTTTCCTCGTCCATCGCCACGTTCTCGAGGATCGTGCCGAACATCTTGGTCGTCGCGTAAATCTCCGGCTCGCCCTCGGCCGACAGGTTGATCATCTTGGCATAGCAGCCGCCTTCGAAATTGAAGACCGCCGTGTCCGACCAGCCATGCTCGTCGTCGCCAATCAGCGTGCGGCTGGCGTCGGCCGACAGCGTCGTCTTGCCGGTGCCTGACAGGCCGAAGAAGATGGCACTCTTGCCGTCGGCCCCGATGTTGGCGCTGCAATGCATCGGCATCACGCCCTGCGCGGGGAGCAGGAAGTTCAGCAGGCCGAACACTCCCTTCTTCATCTCGCCCGAATATTCGGTGTTGCCGATCAGGATCATCTTCTCGGTGAAGTTGACCGCGATCACCGTGTCGCTGCGGCAGCCGTGGCGCGCGGGATCGGCCTTGAAGCTCGGCAGGTTGATGATCGTGTATTCGGGCACATAGTCGGCCAGCTCGCTCGCATCCGGGCGGACCAGCAGCGTGCGGACGAACAGATTATGCCACGCCATCTGGTTGATGACGCGAACGTTGACGCGATATTCCGGCTGGCTACCGCCATAGAGGTCGGCGACGAACAGTTCGTCCTGACCCTTCAGCGCGGTCATGAAATCGGCCTTCAGGTTCGCCCAATGCTCGGGGCTCATTTCCTGGTTGATCGGGCCCCAATTGATGGTGTCCTCGGTCGTCGCGTCGCGGACGACGAACTTGTCCTTGACGCTGCGGCCGGTGAACTTGCCGGTGTCGACCAGCAGCGCGCCGTCCTTGGTGAGATGGCCTTCACCGCGCGAAACCGCCTGTTCGACCAGCGGGGCCGTCGTCAGGTTCCAGTGGACCTTCGCCCCGGTTTCGATTCCCTGTGCGTCCAGCAAGAAGCCGGGGGTACGGTCGGTCACGCAGATTCTCCCAGATATTCAACGGCGTCGCTCAAGGACGGCACGTTTTCGCATACGTATGCGAAGGGCCTATACGCAAGCGACACGGGCCGGTCAAAAGCAGCTTTGCCGCCCTTGTTTCGTCATGCCCCGCTGGCTATCCAAGGCCAGCCTCGCAACGGAGCAGACATGAGCCACGTGATCGCGCTCGTCGACGACGACCGCAACATCCTGACCTCGGTGTCGATCGCGCTTCAGGCCGAGGGATTCCTGACTCGGGTCTACACCGACGGCGATGCAGCGCTAAAGGCGTTCGGCGACAATCCGCCCGATCTCGGCGTTTTCGACATCAAGATGCCGCGGATGGACGGAATGGAATTGCTCCGCCGCGTTCGCGAACTCGGCGGTCCCGCGGGAACGATGCCGGTCATCTTCCTCACCAGCAAGGACGACGAACTCGACGAAGCGCTGGGCCTCGCGATGGGCGCCGACGACTATATTTCGAAACCCTTCTCGCAGCGCCTGCTGATCGCGCGCATCCGTGCACTGCTTCGGCGACAAGACCTCGCGCGCGGCACTGTCCCGTCGGGCGAAGCGGCCGAGGAAGCGGTCCTGCTCGATCGCGGGCGGCTGGTGATGGACCCGGCGCGGCACAAGGTCCGCTGGGACGGCAAGGACGTCACGCTGACCGTCACCGAGTTCCTGATTCTGGAGGCGCTGGCGCAGCGGCCCGGCGTGGTGAAGTCGCGCAACCAGCTGCTCGACGTCGCCTATCAGGACGACGTCTATGTCGACGACCGAACGATCGACAGCCACATCAAGCGGATCCGCCGCAAATTCCGGACTGTCGACGGTGAATTCGACGCAATCGAGACCTTGTATGGCGTCGGCTACCGCTTCGGCGAAGAGTGACGACACCGACCTAGTCCTGACCTGGTCGGGACGCTGGACGCTGTCGCACCGCATCCTCGCGGTGAACATCCTAACGCTCGCGCTGGTACTGCTCGCGATCCTGTTCCTCGACAGCTATCGCAACCGCCTTCAGAAGGAGCGCCTTCGCCAGGTGATCGCGGAGGCGGCAATGGCCGCGACCGCTCTTCCCGCCGTCGACGCCAGTGCGCGCGAACAATTGCTGGGCCAATTGTCGCGGCGGAACGACAGCCGCATCCGCCTTTACGCGCCCGACGGCAGCCTGACGCTCGACAGCTGGCGCGTGACCGGCCCGACCTACCGGCTTCGCGATCCGTCGACGCAGCGCTGGACCAAGGATGTCGCTCGCGCGATCGACCGAGGGTTCAATGCCGTTGTCGGGCAAGACAGCGAGCAGGAGTTTGCAGAACCGGCGGTCGACCGCGCCGACGCTTGGGAGGAAGTCGTCGAATCGCGCGCGACCGGGCGCCTGCAGAGCGAGACGCGAGAGGCTCCGGAATTGACCCCGGTCTTCTCCGCCGCCGCGCCGGTGGCGGGGCTAGGTACGTTGTTTGTCACCGACAACGATCGCGCCTTCACGCGGACGGTGCGCAAGCAGCGCCGCTCGTTGGCGCTCGCGCTTGGTGTCGTCGCGACGCTGTCGGTGCTTCTGTCGCTGTTCCTCGCCCGCACGATCGTCCGGCCGCTTCGAAGGATCGCGATCGCGGCGCACCGCGTTCGCCTTGGCCGAGCGCGCGAGGTCAAGGTGCCCCGCCTTCCCTCGCGGCGCGACGAGATTGGCCTGCTCGCCCGTTCGGTCAGCGACATGAGCCAGTCGCTTCGCCAGCGCATCGACAATATCGAGGCGTTCGCCGCCGACGTGACGCATGAGCTAAAGAACCCGCTGGCGTCGCTGCGCAGCGCCGTCGACAGCCTCGAGCGGGTCGACGATCCTGCGCTCCGCAAGCAATTGATCGACGTCATCCGGCAGGATGTGGTCCGCCTCGACCGCTTGATCGGCGACGTCGGTGAAGCGGCCCGCACCGATGCCGAGCTCGCCCGCGCACGCTTCGAGCCGGTCGACCTCGGCATCCTGATCGGTCAGCTGGTCAAGGCATGGGAAGGCCGCCGCGAAACCGGAAGCGTCCGCCTTGCCTTTGCCCGCCCACGAAAGGCCAGCGCGATCGTCATGGCCGAACCCAATCGACTGGTCCGCGCGATCGACAATCTGATCGATAACGCGATCAGCTTCTCGCCGCCCGGCGGGCTCGTCGAGATCGCGGCAACGCACGTCGGCGACGACATCCTGATCCGGATCGACGACGAGGGTCCCGGCGTGCCGCCCGAGCAGCGCGAGGCGATCTTCAATCGTTTCCACTCGGTCCGACCCGCCAGCGAATCTTTCGGAAGACATAGTGGCCTCGGCCTTGCGATCGCCCGGGCAATCGTTGAGGGTCACGACGGGGAGATTGACGTGGCGGACCGCGACGACGCGCCTTCGGGTGCGCGCTTTACGATCAAGTTGAAGGCAGCCGACCGCGCATGAACGGCAGCCGCCTGAGTTCCGAGAATCTGCATGCTACCAGTGTCGCGATCGACGGGCGCGCCGTTCTGCTTTCGGGTCCGTCTGGATCGGGCAAGTCCGACCTTGCGCTGCGGCTGCTCGATCGCGGTTTCCGGTTGGTCAGCGACGACCGCACGATTGTCCGCAAGGAAGGCGGGATGCTGGTCGCCAGTGCGCCGGACACAATCCGCGGCAAGCTCGAAGTCCGAGGGATCGGGATCGTCGACGTGCCGCCCGCCGAGGACACGGCGGTCGCTCTGGTCGTCGAGCTGACGGGAACGATGGAGCGCCTGCCCGACGACAGCCGTGAGCGGACGATCCTCGGGATCGCGGTGCCGCTGGTGAGCATCGATGCGACCACCGCCTCGGCACCCTCGAAGGTCGCGATCGCGCTCGACCGACTCGGCCTGGCGGTCTGACGGTGGCCGAGCGCCGCCCTTCTTTGCCGAGGCTGTTGCTGGTCACGGGAATGTCCGGGGCCGGCAAGTCGACGGTGCTCGACGCGCTGGAGGACATGGGCTGGGACTGCGTCGACAACCTCCCCACCGCCCTGCTCGACCAGTTCGTCAACGGCGAGCGCGCGGCTCGCCAGTCGATGCCCGTCGCGGTGGGCATGGACGTGCGCAGCCGCGGCTTCGACCCGAAGGCCTTGCCCGCGCTGTTCCGCTCGATCGAAGGGGTCACGCCCGAGCTTCTCTACCTCGATTGCGCGGGGTCGGAGCTCATCCGCCGCTACGACGAGACGAGACGTCGCCATCCTCTGGCCCCCGATCGGCCCGCCGAGGACGGTATTGCCCGCGAGCGCGGCGCCACCGCTCCGCTTCGGCAGATGGCCGACATCGTGCTCGACACGACCGACCTCACGCCCGCCGAGCTTCGCGACCAGCTTCGCGAGCGGTACGGCGGCGCGGTCGACCAGCCTGTTATCACCCTCTCATCGTTCGGATTTGCGCGCGGGATCTCCCGCACCGCGGACCTCGTATTCGACATGCGCTTCGTCGCCAATCCGCACTGGATCGACTCGCTTCGGCCACTGACCGGGGAAGACAAGGCGGTCCAGGATTACGTCTCGTCCGACCCCGAGTGGGCCTCCACGATGGACGATGTCGAGGGCCTGTTAACCCGCCTGATTCCCCGCTATTGGGCCGCCGGCAAAAGCTATTTGACCGTGGCATTCGGCTGCACAGGTGGCCGCCATCGCTCGGTCGCGGCGACGGTCGAAATGGCGAAGCGGTTGCAAGGCGCGGGTTTTTCGCCGATTGTCCGGCATCGCGACCTCGCTTCTCCGCCAAGCGACACGATCGAGGGAACGCCCGCCAACGAATTGCGCGAGGCGAAGACGAAACGAGTGAGTGAATGATCGGATTAGTGTTGGTGACCCACGGCCGTCTGGCGGTCGAATTCATCACTGCCATGGAACATGTCGTTGGTCCGCAACAGGCGATCGAAGGCATTTGCATCGATGCCGACGACGACATGGAATTGCGCCGCCAGGACATCGCCGACGCGATTCAGCGCTGCGACCAGGGCGAGGGCGTCATCATTCTGACCGACCTGTTCGGGGGCACGCCGTCGAACCTCGCCATCAGCCTGATGAAGAGCGAGAATGTCGAAGTCATCGCGGGGGTGAATTTGCCGATGCTGATCCGGCTTGAAGGCGCGCGCAAGGCGATGGGCGTTCGCGCCGCGGTTGCTGCCGCGCGCGAGGCGGGGCGCAAATATATCTCGGTTGCCAGCGAAATCCTGGGCGAGGCAGCGGCTTGAGCTGTTCCCGGACGCTGGCGATCACCAATCGCCGCGGGCTGCATGCGCGCGCGAGCGCGAAATTCGTGAACCTCGCGGCCGGCCTTCCGGCCAAGGTCGAGGTCGAGAAAGACGGCAACCGCGTCTGCGGCACCTCGATCATGGGCCTGATGATGCTTGGCGCCGCGATGGGCGATACCATCGTGATCCATTGCGAAGGCGACGAGTGCGACGAAGCCATGGGGCAGCTGGCCGCGTTGGTTGAAAACCGCTTCGGCGAAGATTGACCGAGGCCGGGCTTGCCCGCCGCGCCATTGCCGTCGAGAGAAACTGAATGCCGCGCCAAGTCACATCCTTTTCGAACGATACGGTAAAATTCCTGCGGTCACTGCGGGACAAGAAGGCGCGTCGCGAAACCGGACTGTTCCTGGCCGAGGGCCTGCGCATCGTGACCGAAGCCCGCGACGTAGGACGCCTCCCGGTCATCGTGGCTTATTCGGCGCATAACGGCGTTCATCCACTCGCCGAGGAGATCATTGTCGCGGCCGAGGCTGCCGGTGCCGAAGTGATCGAAACGACGCCCGACATTCTTTCGAAGATGTCGGGCAAGGATAATCCGCAGGCTATCCTTGGGGCCTTTCGCCAGCCTGATACGAGCCTGACCGCGATTGATCGCGATTCGTCGCCGTTGTGGCTGGTCGCGCAGGCGCTTCGTGACCCGGGCAACATCGGCACCATCCTCCGCACGGGCGACGCGACCGGCGCCGGTGGCCTGATCCTGATCGACGACTGCGCCGATCCCTTCTCGGTCGAAGCGGTGCGCGCGTCGATGGGTGCAATCTTCACTCAAGGCATTGCGACCGCAACGTGGGGCGAATTCCTGCCTTGGCTTCGCGGCGGAGCGGGCCAATTGGTCGGCACCAGCCTCGATACCGATTTCGACTATCTCGACGCGACCTACGAGCAGCCCTGCTTCCTGTTGATCGGCAACGAGAGCCAGGGGCTTCCCGCCGATTACGCCGCGGCGTGCGACTTAATGGTAAAAATGCCGATGCTGGGCCGCGCCGATAGCTTGAATGCGGCAATCGCGGCGGCGGTCATGGCCTATCAGGTGCGTGCAAGCTGGCGGAACCGCTGACCTCTTTCGTCGGTTTTTCGTGCATGACGAAATCGCTCATTGCTGTGCCGCTTCTCGCCCTTAGCCTGACGGCCTGCGAGACCTATTCGCCCGGCCCGTTCGAGCCGGGCCCGCCGACGACCGAGGGAAGCTATCGCGCAATCGGAACCGAGCCTTTTTGGGACCTGACGATCGGCCGCGACCTCGTCTTCACCGATCGCGGCAATAACGTGCAGGTGGTGCAGCCCACGCCGCGTCCGATCAATGGAATTGCCGGCGAGATCTATCAGACGCCGCGGATCAACGTGAATGTCGTCCACACGCCCTGCAGCGACGGAATGAGTGACCGGACCTACCCCGATACTGTCCAGGTCCGGGTCGACGGCCGCGAGTATCGAGGATGCGGCGCAGCGGTTGGCTTCTACAGCCAAGTCGGTGAGACGGGACTGCCCAATCCGGCCCCGATCAATCTGGTCGGCAGCAATTGGCGGGTAGCTGCCATCAACGGACGCGCGACGCCGCCTTCCAATTATTATATCAATTTCCAGCCCGATCGGGTCCAGGCGAAGTTTGGCTGCAACTCGATCGGAAGCGGCTACAGCCTCAGCGGATCGACGCTGTCGGCCGGCGCGCTGATGATGACGCGGATGGCCTGTCCCGACATGAGCTTCGAGAATGACGGGTCACGCATCATGGCGCAGCCGATGACGGTAACGGGTGGCGGGCCGACGATGACAATGTCCAACAGCGTCGGAAAGATCGAACTCGTCCGCGCCCGCTAGGCGGCGGCTTCATCTTCATTCGCCGAGGGCGGCGGGAGTACCTTGTCGTCGCCGTAACGCGCGAGCGCTTCGACCGGCGGGACCGCCTCGATCTCGCGCGCGCTCGGCTCGATGTTCAGATCGCGGAACTTGCGTGCCGTCACCAGCGACCGGCTTTCAAAGCTCGACACGAAGCTGTTGTAATTATTGACCGCGCTGGTCAGGCCGCTGCCGACCTTGCGAAGGTCGCTCGCCGCCTTGGCAAGGCGATCGTACAGTTCCTTGCCCAATTCGCCGATCTGGCGGGCTTCCTTGGCCAGCTTCTCCTGGCGCCAGACCGCCGCGACCGTTCGCGCGATGGCGATGAGGTTGGTGGGAGTCGCAAGGAGAACGCGCTTGTCGAAGGCGTAGTCCCACAGGGCTGAATCCTGCTCCAGCGCGGCCGACAGGAAATGTTCGCCCGGGATGAACATGACGACATAATCCGGCGCGTCCGGAAACTGCGCCCAATAGGCCTTGTTGCCGAGTGAGTTGACGTGCGCGCGGATTGCAGCGGCGTGGGTCGCGAGGTGGATGCCACGCTCGGCCTCGTCAACGGCGCCGAACGCATCCTGATAGGCATTCAGGCTCACCTTCGCGTCGATCACCAGGCTCTGGCCGCCCGGCACGCGGACGATCACGTCGGGGCGGAGGCGCCCGCCCTCCTCGTCCGATCGGCTGACTTCGGTGGCGAAGTCGGCGTGCTCGCTGAGCCCGCAGCTTTCGAGCACGTTGCGGAGCTGCTGCTCCCCCCACCGGCCGCGAGCCTTGGGAGCATTGCGAAGTGCGTTGACCAGCTTGGCAGCCTCGGCAGAGACGCGTTCGGTGCCGTTCTTCATCGCCTCGATATGCCCGGTGAGGAGCCCGAAGTCCTTTCGGCGATCTTCCTCGACCTTGCCGACGACTTCCTCATAGCGCTTCAATCGCTCATGAACCGGCTGAAGCAACGCCTTGAGATTGCTGCCCGAGGTGGCCTCTGATTCCTTGAACCGCTGGTCGGCGCGTTCGAGAAACTTCTTTTCGGCCCGCTCGAGCATCTGGCCACCGACCTCGGCAAATTTGGTTTCGAGCGCGTCGAGTTGTTTCTGGTGCGCCTGATCGCGCTCGTCCTGCGCCGCCACCAGCGCGGAGTGACGAGCGGTGAGGTCGAGATGAGAGGCGCGGATCGAGGAAATTGCGGCCTCATGGTCCGCGCGCATCGCATCAACCGCACGAGCGTGATCAGACCGAAGCAGTTCGATCGTCCGCGCGTGCCCGTCCCGCTCCTCCCGAACGCCGTCCAGTTGCAGGCGAAGCGACTCGGCAACGCCCTTCCCCTCGGCGGCGCCACGCGAGCCGATCGACCACCCAAGGAGTGCGCCCACGGCGAGTGCGGCAATGACGGCGACGATGACGGTAGCGTCCAACGGGACCTCCTGTGGCGGAACGAAATGCGAACCTAAAGAGGTTTGAGCGCTGCCTCAAGGTCGAGAATGAGAGGAAAAATAATCGTCGTTTCCGGCGAAGCGCACAGGGCTTGCGTCCGCCCGAACTATCGAGATTCCGACACGCGCCTATCTTGGCGGTTCAAAGACATGGAGTGCGTAAATGGCGTGGATGATCGGACGAACCGCGGCGATGGCCGACCCGGAAAGCGCGCGTCGCAAGGCGTTGGCAAAGCTGCACGAACTGGCCCAGCTCGACGATCCCGAAAGCGTCGTGGTCCCGATCCTCATCGACGCGCTGCTGATGGTCGAATCCTATCGCGGCGCGCGGCATCAGTTCACTTTTCTTCCCGAACTGACCGAAAGCGTCGACAACCTGCTGCGCGAGCTGACGATCCTCGAAAAATCGCGGGAATTCGCCGATCATTGATTGTCGCAATAGACTTGCGGAACCGGCTGCGCCCTGCTTCGCTGATGTGACAACAAAGAGGAGAGAGCATGTCCATTCGCAAGATGATCTCGCTGCACCCGGCGTCGAAGGATCATAACAATCAGGCGCTGGCCGATGCGGTCCACCACCTGATGTATTGTTCGAAAATGAGCCTGTCGTGCGCCGATGCCTGCATGGCCGAGTCGATGGACATGACGCAGTGCATCCGCCTGTGCCTCGATTGCTCCGACATCTGCGAAGCGACCGCCAAGCTCGGCGCGCGCCGCACCGGCGACGATCAGCCGATGCTCCGCGAATTGCTCGAAGTATGCGCGCGCATGTGCGAGCAGTGCGCCGCGGAATGCGAACGCCACGACCATGATCATTGCAAGCTGTGCGCGCAGATCTGCCGCGAATGCGCCGAGGATTGCCGCAAGGCGGCGCTCTCGATCGGTTAAGCGGCGCGAAGGCTCCGCTCTTTCCGCATCTTGGCGAGCTTCTTGACGACCATGTCGCGCTTCAGCTTCGACAAATGGTCGATGAACAGCACGCCGTTGAGGTGATCGATCTCATGCTGGAGGCAGACGGCTAGCAAGCCCGTCAGCTCTTCCTCATGTGTCTTGCCATGTTCGTCCATCCAGCGGGCGCGGATGCGGTCTGGGCGCATGACTTCGGCATATTGGTCGGGGATCGACAGGCAGCCCTCGTTGTAGGGCGCCTTGCTGTCCGATTCCTCGAGAATTTCCGGGTTGATGAAAACCTGCGGCTTGCGGACCGGCTCACCGCCTTCTTCCTCAGGCTCGGCCAGGTCGATGACGAGCAGTCGCTTGGTTACGCCAACCTGCACCGCGGCGAGGCCGATTCCCGGCGCATCGTACATGGTGTCGAACATGTCGGCGATCAGGGTCTTGATCTCGCCGTCGACCTTTTCGACCGGGGTCGAGATTTCGCGGAGGACGGGATCGGGAATTTCGAGGATGTGGAGAATGGCCATGGCGGCGAATTACCCCTCGCGGCCCCGGCTTTCAAGCGTGCGCGTCAGGCGACGGGTCGCCGCGCCCGCAACGCCTGCGCCAACGTCCCCTCGTCGAGATAATCGAGCTCACCGCCAACGGGAAGGCCGTGCGCCAACTGTGTGATCCGAATGGGGAATTTCTCCAGACGTTCGGCCAGGTAGTGAGCGGTCGTCTGGCCTTCCAGCGTGGCGTTCATGGCGAGGACGACCTCATCGACCCCGCCTGCGCTCAATCGCGCGACGAGCGTATCGATGGTCAAATCCTCAGGACGAATGCCCTCCAGTGCGGACAATCGTCCCCCAAGCACATGAAAGCGCCCTGGAAAGAGGCGCGAACGATCCAGCGCCCACAGGTCTGCCACTTCCTCGACCACGCACAGCAAGCGCTCGTCGCGGCGAGTGTCCCGGCAGATGCTGCAAGGGTCGCTGGTATCGACGTTGCCGCAGGTCGAGCAGGTCGACAGCGATTCCGACACCGCCTGCAGCGCGCCGAGCAATGGCTGGAGCGCGCCCTCGCGCTTCTTCATCAGGTGAAGCACCGCCCGGCGCGCCGAGCGCGGGCCAAGCCCGGGAAGCCGTGCCAGCGCCTGCGTGAGCGCTTCGATCTGCTGCGATGCCATGGGTGGATGAGATAGGGCGCTTGGCGAGCCGCGCAAGCCACGGCATAGCGCGGCCATGCGGATCATCTTCATGGGCAGCCCGGCCTTCGCGGTCCCCACCCTCGATGCGCTGGTCGAGGCGGGCCACGAGATCGTGTGCGTCTACACCCAGCCCCCCCGCCCCGCGGGCCGCGGCAAGGCGGACCGTCCGACGGCGGTCGAAGAGCGCGCTAGGTCGCTTGGCCTGCAAGTGCGGACCCCGAAGTCGTTGCGCAATGAAGAGGAGCAGGCGGCCTTCGCTGCACTCGATGCCGATGTCGCGGTGGTCGCGGCTTATGGGCTGATCCTGCCGCAGGCGATCCTCGACGCGCCCCGGCACGGATGCCTCAACGTCCATGGCTCGCTCCTGCCGCGCTGGCGCGGCGCGGCGCCCGTGCAGCGCGCGATCATGGCTGGCGACGAGGTGACCGGAGTCACGATCATGCAGATGGAGGCCGGCCTCGACACCGGCCCGATGCTTACCAAGGAAGCGCTTGCCATCGGAACGAAGAATGCCGCGCAAGTCACTGAGGAATTGTCGCAATTGGGTGCGCGGAAGATGGTCGAGGTGCTCGCCGACCTTGCCGCTCACCCCTCGACGCCGCAGCCGGAGGACGGGGCCACCTACGCCGCAAAGATCAGCAAGGACGAAGCGAGGATCGACTGGCGACGACCGGCAAGCGAACTGGTCCGGCACATTCAGGGCCTCTCCCCTTTTCCAGGTGCGTGGTTCCAGCTTGGTGACGAGCGAGTGAAGATCCTTGCCGCCGACCCGACGGAAGGCTCTGGACCTCCGGGCACGGTGCTCGACGATCAGATGATGATCGCCTGCGGTGTCGGTGCACTCCGTCCTTCGCGTCTGCAGCGTGCCGGCAAGGCTCCGCTTCCGACCAGCGATCTGTTGCGCGGATACGCGATCCCTGCGGGGACCATCCTGTCGTGACCCGCTGGCGACTGACGGTCGAATATGACGGAGAGTTATTCGTCGGCTGGCAGCGGCAAGCGATCGGCGACAGTATCCAGCAAACGCTCGAGCAAGCTATCGGTCGAATGACGGGCGAGACGGTTACCGTTCATGCGGCGGGAAGGACCGATGCAGGCGTCCACGCGCTGGCGATGAGCGCGCATGTCGATATCGCCAAGCCGCTGACCGAGCATCGCCTTCGCGAAGGCGTCAACGCCCTCGTCCGCCCCGCGCCGATCAGCGTGACCGCGGTCGCCCCGGTCGCGGACGATTGGCACGCCCGATTCTCCTGCACTGGCCGGCGCTACGTCTATCGAATCCTCAACCGCCGTGCGCCGCCCGCCCTTCTTCGTGGCAAGGTGTGGCATATCGCCGAACCGCTCGATCTGGTGGCAATGACCGAGGCAGCGTCGATCCTCGTCGGACTGCATGATTTCACGACGTTTCGATCGGTGCATTGCCAGTCGGCCAGCCCCGTCAAAACGCTCGACGAGTTGACCGTCGAACGCGTTGGTGACGAGTTACAGGTCCATGCGGCCGCGCGCAGTTTTCTTCATCACCAGGTACGGTCGATGACCGGATGCCTGGCGCTCGTCGGGCGCGGGCGATGGACCGTCGAGGACATGTCCGAGGCGCTGGCGGCAAAGGATCGGTCCGCACTCGGGCTCAATGCGCCGCCACAGGGCCTGTACTTTGTCGAGGCAACCTATCCTTAAACGAGGATTTCGTGGGCCTCGGGCTGGCTGAGGAAGGCCTGCGGGCTGGCACTCAGCCCGTAGGCACCGGCACAGAAGATCGCGACGATGTCTCCCTCGGCCGCCCGTGGCAGGACGGCTTCGTCCGAGAGCAGGTCGAGCGGCGTGCAGAGGCAGCCGACGATCGTCTGCTCCTCAACCTCGTCCGCTCCGCCCATGCGGTTCGCGATCGCGACCGGATAGTTTCGACGGAGCAACTGGCCGAAATTTCCAGACGCCGCGAGCATGTGCTGCAGTCCGCCGTCGGTGACGAGAAAGGCTTTGCCCCGGCTGACCTTTCGATCCACGATCCGCGTGAGGTAGACCCCCCCCTCGCCGACCAACCACCGCCCGAGTTCGATCGCAAACTTGCTGCCGACGAGCGGGTTTGGACGGTTTTCCAGTGCCTTCTGTAGCGCAGTTCCGATCGTTTCAACGTCCAGAGGTTGGTCCCGGTCGAAGTACGGAATGCCGAAGCCCCCACCCAGATTGATGGTCGGCGGCGCCGCACCGACGTCCGACGCGATTTCTGCGGCGAGGTCGATCGTCGCTTGCTGAAGCTCGATGATGGCGTCGGCCGACAATGACTGGCTGCCCGCGTAAATGTGCAGCCCATGCCATTCGGCGCCCGCACCCTGGAGTGAGCGGACGAGTTCGGGCACGCGATCATGATCGACGCCAAATTGGCTGGCGAGCCCGCCCATCTTCATCCCGGACCCTTTCAGGCCGAACGGCGGATTGACGCGAACGGCGACGCGGGGACGCGCATCGTCGTCGCGAGCGATCCGAGCGATCCGATCGGCTTCGCCCTCGCTTTCGACGTTGATGGTCAAGCCGGCGCGAATGGCCGTTTGGAGCGCGCGGTCGTCTTTGCCAGGTCCAGCGAAGCTCACCGGCAGGCCAAGGTCACGCACCTTCTCCCATTCGCCGATCGAGGCGAGGTCGAACCCGTCGACGAGCTTCGCAAGCTCGGCCAGCAACGGTGCGTAAGGATTTGCCTTCACGGCATAATGAAGCGAGACGTCCGCGGGAAAAGCGGCCCGGAAGCGAGCGACCTGCGCCGTGACCATGTGTCGGTCATAGACGAATAGGGGCGTGCTCCCGGCGGCCTCGACCAAGTCAGAGACCCCCCTACCGCCAATGATAAGCTCCCCGCGTTCGTTGGAAGAAAATCTATCCGGAATAGGACCGAGCGGCTTCATGCGAGCGAAGCCAGCAGGCTGGCGCGATCGATTTTACCGGTCGCGCCCAATGGAAGCGTATCAACCCACATGATCCGCTTGGGCATCATGTGCGCGGGCATCTCTCGCCTGAAATAGTCGCGTAACTTGTATTCCGCCTCGTTCGATCCGACGACAACCAGCGTGATCGAATGGCCGAGTTGTTCATCGGGCACACCGAAAGCGACCGCTTCGCCGGTCGCGCCGCTTGCAAGCGCGGCTTCCTCGATCTCCGTCGGACTGATTCGATTGCCGCTGACCTTGATCATCGCATCGTCGCGGCCGCGGATGCGGAGCAATCCGTCCGCGCCCTTCACGACCCGGTCGCCCGACCATAATTCGCCGTCGCGAAAACGCTCGGCGGTCCGATTGGGGTCGTTCCAATAACCTGCGGCGACGAGCGGTCCCGAATGGACGAGCTCCCCCTCCTCATCCGGCGCCGCCTCGCTTCCGTCCGGACGTCGAACATGAAGCGTGGCAAAGGGGATGGCGGTGCCGACACTGTCGGGATTCGTGTCGACCAGAGCAGGGTCGAGGCTCGACGAGCGGAACGCTTCCGTCAGTCCATACATCAGGTGCAGTCTCGCCGTCGGAAACAGCGATCGAAGCCGTCTGACCAGCGGCTCGGGCAAATGCCCACCACTGTTGGTCAGGGTTCCGAGGGAGCCGCCCGCTTCCTCCCAATCCAGGTCGGCCAACTGCCGCCACAGCGGAGGGACGCCGGCCAGCACCGTGACGTCATGACGCCCCACTGCTCGCACCACGTCGCGCGGCAAAAGGTAGTCGAACGCGATGACATCGGCACCCGCAGCCCAGGCGGACAGAAGCTGGTTCTGACCATAGTCAAAGGCGAGCGGGAGTACGGCCAGCACCCGGTCTTGAGGAGTCAGGCCGAGATAATGAGCAACACTGATCGCACCCAACCACAGATTCGCATGGGTGAGCATCACGCCCTTGGGGCGTCCCGTCGATCCACTGGTGTAGAGCAGCGCCGCGAGGTCGTCCGGATCATGGTCGGACGGTGGCAATGCGGGTCCAAGCGCCAGCCACGCCTCGAGCGCAACGCCCCTCGCCTGACCGAGGTCGCCGTCGGTCAGCGTGCCGAGACGCGCCGCGTTGGCGACCAGCAACCGGGCCCCGCTATCGGCAAGGATATGAGCAGCCTGCGCACGACGAAGGACCGGGTTGATCGGCACATGGATCAGGCCGGCGCGAGCCGCCGCCAGCGGCAGCACGCAAGCAAGCATCGTCTTGCCCATCCAGCTGGCGATCCGATCCCCGGGCGAGAGACCCAAGGCGAGCAGGTGGGCGGCATTTCGCCCAACCGCATCCTCCAGCTCGGCATAGGTCAGCGTCACGTCGCCGACCGTCAGCGCGGGCGAGTCTGCCCTCCCCCGTTGCGTGAGATGATCGAGCGGAAAAGGCGTTGGATCGGGACTGGTCACTGCGACTGCCTACTGAACGGCGCTCGCCGGTGCAAAGCTTGCCTCACTTGAAGATGGTCCCTAGGGGCGCTGGCGATGGATCAGGGGAAATTCACCGCCGCGCCCAGTGACGCAAGCGACGTCGACGTTACGCTCCGCGCGCTTCTTGCCGATACACTCGGACTCAGCGAGTCCCGCATCGCCTCGTTCGATGGCGAAACCGAATTGTTCGGGGCGCTTCCCGAATTCGACTCGATGGCGGTCGCGCACCTGCTCACCGGGATCGAGGAGCGGCTCGCGGTCGTCATCGACGACGACGACGTCGAGGCCGAGGACTTTGCGTCGTACGGTCGTCTTCTCGCCTTCGCCGAACGACTGGCGCTGCGCTAAGGCTTATTCGGCGGCTTCGAGCTGCTTGAATTCCTGCTCGGCCAGGAAACGCTCGGCGTCGAGCGCGGCCATGCAACCGGTTCCCGCCGCGGTCACCGCCTGGCGGTAGATCTTGTCCATCACGTCCCCGCAAGCGAACACGCCAGGGATCGAGGTGCGGGTGCTTCCTGTCTCGACCGCGAGGTAGCCGTCTTCGTCCAACTCGAGCTTACCGGCGAATAGTTCGGTGGCGGGCTTGTGGCCGATCGCCACGAAGGCGCCATCGACATCCAGGCGCGTGATCTCCCCCGTCTTCACGTTGCGGACATCGAGCCCGACCAGTGCTTCAGGTTCGCCGCCGCCGACGAACTCCGCGACTTCGCTGTCCCACATCATGGTGATGCCAGGATGCGCGAACAGGCGATCTTGCAGAATCTTTTCCGCCCGAAGCGAATCGCGGCGGTGGATCAGCGTCACGTCGTGGCTGTGATTGGTCATGTAGAGCGCTTCTTCGACCGCGGTATTGCCGCCGCCAATCACCGCCACCTTCTTGCCGCGATAGAAGAAACCGTCGCACGTCGCGCAGGCCGAGGCGCCGCGGCCCTTCATATGCTCTTCCGAGGGCAGCCCGAGCCACTTCGCCTGCGCGCCCGTGGCGATTACCAGCGTGTCGGCATGATATTCGCCGCTGTCGCCTTTGAGGACGAAGGGGCGACGCGAAAAATCGACCTCGTTGATATGGTCCCAGATCATGCGGGTACCAACATGCTCGGCCTGCGCCTGCATTTCTTCCATCAGCCATGGGCCCTGGATCACATCACGGAAGCCAGGATAATTCTCGACGTCGGTCGTCGTGGTCAACTGGCCGCCCGGCTGGATTCCCTGGACCACGACGGGCGAAAGGCCCGCGCGCGCAGCATAGATGGCGGCGGTCAGGCCGGCCGGGCCGGAGCCCAGGACAAGCAGGCGGGTCGAAACAATGTTGGTCATGCCCGCCACTTAAGGTTGGCACGGCATTGCCGCAATGGTCAGTCGGCCATGCCCGGAAAGCGATCCTTTTTCAGCAGGGTCGACAGGTGCACGGCATTCGCCGCCGCCATCTGCGCGGTTTCGCGCGTGACCTTCGGGACTTCCTTCAAGTCCTTGAAGTCCTTCTTATTCATCGCCTCGCCGACCCAGTAGCAGGCCGAGGCCGGGGGGATCGTCCAGCCGACGTCATTCAGTGCTTGGCCCATCGCCGCAGTCGAGAAGTGGGCACCGTCCTCATTCCCGACGATCGCGAACAGCATGACCTTGCCGTAGGCGGGAGTCCGGCCCGCGTCGTCGGTTTCGCTTAAGAAAGCGTCCATCCGCTCCATGACGCGCTTTGCGATGCTCGACGGCTGCCCCATCCAGATGGGCGTTCCAAAAATGAGGATGTCCGCGGCGAGGATCTTCTCGCGAATGCCCGGCCAGGCATCGCCATCGCCCTCGTCCGACGTCACGCCCGGCTTAATGTCATGGTCGGCGAGCCGAATCGTCTCTTTGACCGTCACGTCGGATTTCTTGAGATAGGAGGAGATCAGGTCGATCATCGCGTCGGTCGAACTCGACTCGCCATCGCTGGCTTTGAGGGTGGCATTGATAGCGACGGCAGATAACGACATGCAAAAGCTCCTCGAATTCGATCGAGAAGCCTAACGGGTCAGCGACTAAAAAGTCGCGTCGGCCTAGAGAATGAAAATCGGGGTCGGATCGACGACCGGTGGCACCCTAACCGCGCGGCACTGCTGCGCACGAAGTCGCTGCTGGGCCGGAGTCGCCTGCCGCTGGGGATCAGGCTTCGCACACACCTGCTTCTTCGCTGGCTCAGCAGCCAGCACCGCACCCGGCAAGAAGGCCGCGGCTGCCATCAAGGCAATGGTGAATGTCCCCCGCATAACGGCAAGGTAACGCCTGCGAGCCTGAACGGCAAATGAATCGTCGAGGACCTAGACCAGACGCGATTGCTTGAGCGCGGCGCCGACGAAACCGGCGAACAGCGGATGTGGTTCGAAAGGCCGGCTTTTCAGTTCGGGATGGAACTGGACGCCAATAAACCACGGATGGTCAGGCCGCTCGACGATTTCCGGCAACTCGCCGTCGGGCGACAGGCCAGAGAAGACGAGACCACCTTGCTCGAGCGACTCGCGGTAGTGCGAGTTGACCTCGTAGCGGTGACGGTGACGCTCGCTAATCTCGGTCGCACCGTAGATAGTGGCGACGTGACTGTTGCCCTTCAGCTTGGCCGGATAGGCGCCAAGGCGCATCGTTCCGCCAAGGTCGGTGTCGGCGGATCGCTTTTGCAAGCCCTCTTCGCTCATCCACTCGGTAATGAGGCCCACGACGGGCTCGGGCGTATGGCCGAATTCGGTGGTCGACGCTTCCGAGATGCCTGCGGTGTTCCGCGCACCTTCGATGCACGCCATCTGCATGCCGAGGCAGATGCCGAAGAATGGCACCTTGCGTTCTCGCGCGAACTTGACGGCCGCGATCTTGCCCTCGCTGCCGCGCTCTCCGAACCCGCCCGGAACCAGAACACCGTGGAGCGGCTCCAGTTCGGCCGCGAGGTCGGCGCCGTCGCGTTCGAACAGCTCGGCGTCGAGCCAGCGTATGTTGACCTTGACCCGGTTGGCGAGGCCGCCGTGGACGAGCGCTTCGCGTAGCGACTTGTAGGCGTCCTGAAGTCCGACATATTTGCCGACGACGCCGATCGTCACCTCCCCTTCGGGATGGTCGACACGGTCCATGATGTCCTGCCAGCGCGTCAGCTCGGGATCGGGAGCATCCTCGATCCCGAAGACTCGTAGAACCTCGTCGTCGAGTCCCTCGGCATGATACTGCAGCGGAACGTCGTAGATCGAGCGGGCGTCGAGGGCCTGGATGACCGCCGACGTGGGGACGTTGCAAAACAAGGCGATCTTGGCGCGCTCGGCCTCCGGGATCGGTCGTTCGGCGCGGCACAGGAGGACATCGGGCTGGATGCCGTAGCTCGTCATCTCGCGCACGCTGTGCTGGGTCGGCTTGGTCTTCAGCTCGCCGGCGGCGGCGAGATAGGGAACCAGCGTCGTGTGGACAAAGACTGACTGGCCGCGGCCAAGGTCGTTCTTCAGCTGGCGAATCGCTTCGACGAAGGGAAGACTCTCGATATCGCCGACCGTCCCGCCGATTTCGCAGATGACGAAGTCGAGGCCGGCGACGTCGGCGAGCGCGAATTCCTTTATGGCGTTGGTGACGTGCGGGATGACCTGTACGGTCGCGCCGAGATAGTCGCCGCGGCGTTCACGTGCGATGATGTCGCGGTAGATGCGGCCCGACGTGATGTTGTCCGACTGGTGAGCCGAGACGCCGGTGTAACGTTCGTAGTGACCCAGATCGAGGTCGGTCTCCGCGCCGTCGTCGGTCACGAAGACTTCGCCGTGCTGATAAGGGGACATCGTCCCCGGATCGACGTTCAGATAAGGATCGAACTTGCGAATCCGGACCGAAAAGCCACGAGCCTGGAGGAGTGCCCCGAGCGAAGCGGCCAGCAGGCCTTTGCCAAGCGAAGAGACCACGCCGCCGGTGATGAAAATATACCGCGCCATGGGAGACGAGCCTTAGGGATGGGGCCCGCCTGCTGGCAAGCGCCCGAATCAGAAAGCGATGAAAAAAGTCGCGGTTGGGTTACTGGGCGACCGGGACCGCGGGGACGGCGTCGTTGCCCGTCGGAGCAACCGCGCCCGGCTGCGCGGGAGCCTGCTGGACGGGTTGCAGTGGCTGCTCGCGAGCAAGCGACGTGTCGACCGTGGTCGATTCGCGCGACACGCCGGCGACTGCCGCCATCACGATGCACAGGACCACGAACAAGCCGCCGAGGATCGAGGTAGCGCGCGTCAGAAAATCCGACGCGCCGCGCGCCGTCATCAGGCCGCCCGACGAACCGCCGACGCCAAGACCGCCGCCTTCCGAGCGCTGCATCAGAATGACGGCAACGAGCGCCGCGGCGACCAGCGTCTGGAAGATCAGCAGAAATGTGAACATGTCGGATAGCAGCCTGGAAAAAGATGATGTGGCGCGCAGATAGACGCGGACGTCCGAAACTTCAACGCGCGACCGCCGCCGCCCCCACGATCGGCACGAAGTCGGCCGCGGTGAGGCTTGCTCCCCCGACCAGCGCGCCGTCGACATCGGCTAGCGCGAACATGTCGGCGGCATTCGAGGCCTTGACCGAACCGCCATAGAGAATGCGCATCTTCTCGCCGTCCTCGCCATAAGCAGCGACCAATCGCGCCCGGAGCGCGGCATGCATTTCGGCCACGTCCTGCGTCGACGGGACCTTGCCAGTGCCGATCGCCCAAATCGGTTCGTAGGCGATCGCCAGCATCTTCGGCAGGTCGCCCGCTGCGGGCGGCAAGGACGCGTCGAGTTGCGCCGCCACCGTGGCGACGGCGTCACCGCTCTCGCGAACCGAATCGCTTTCGCCGACGCAGAGGATCACTTTCAGGCCGGCAGCGAGTGCCGCGGTCGCCTTGGCGCGAACATCGGCGTCGGTCTCGCCCTGCGCTTCCCGCCGTTCGCTGTGCCCGACGATCGTCAGTGCCGCGCCCGCATCGAGCAGCATCGAGGCCGAAACACATCCGGTGTGCGCGCCTTTCTCTGAGGAGTGCACATCCTGCCCGCCGATCGGCGTTTCCGCCGCTCTGGCGGCCCGTTCGATCAGGGTTGCAGGAAGGCAGAGCGCGACGTCGACCGTTTCGAACCGGCATCCGCCGTCGATCGCGGCAATTTCGGGCAGGTCCGCGGCAAGACCGTTCATCTTCCAATTGCCCGCCACCATCATCCGCCGTGCCATGTTGCCCCCTTGAAGGTTGTTCGACGCGGCGGGTAGCAAGCGGCGCGCCATGCGCCAAGGCGTTGAACCTTGCGGCGGGCCTCTCTAAAGGATGGCCGCCCGTCCCTCGCGAGAACCCGCCTTCCATGCTTTCCTTCTTCCGCAAGTCGTCGAAGTCCACGCTCGGGACGATCATCCTCGTCGTCTTCCTGCTCGCCATTGCCGCGTCCTTCGCGCTGGCGGACATCAGCAACGTCCGGTCGGGGCCGCTCGGCGGAGGCGTCGGCGGATCGCTGGCGGAAGTCGGTGACGAAGAGATCACGGACCGCGACATGACGAGCGCGATGCGCCAGGCGCTCAATCGCCTGCAGCAGCAGAATCCCGAAGCGACTTATGCGGACCTCGCCAATGACTTCGGCGCGATCCTGAACAGCCAGATCGACGAACGCGCGTTGTTGGCTTTCGCCCAGGACCATGGCTTCGTCCTGTCGAAGCGCGTCGTCGATGCTGAGATTGCCAACATCCCGCAGACACGCGGGCTCGACGGAAAGTTCAACCAGCAGGCCTTCGACGCCTTCCTTCAGCAGCAGCAGATGACCGACGCCGACATTCGCCGGCTGCTGAACGCCGCGATCATGCAGCGGCTGGTGCTGGCGCCGGCCGCGGTCGAGGCGCGCATCCCGGTCGGCGTGGCGCGTCCTTATGCGTCGATGCTGTTGGAACAGCGGTCGGGACAGATTGCGCTGGTCGAAACTGACCGCTTCCGTGCAGGCCTTAATCCGACCGACGGCGACCTCCAGTCCTTCTACGCGCAAAATTCGCAGCGCTACATGGTTCCCGAGCAGCGCATCCTCCGTATGGCGCGGATCACGCCCGCTGCCGTCACCGCAGCGCCGACGGATGCGGAGATCGCCGCTTATTACCGCGCCAATCAGGCGCGATATGGCGGTGCAGAGACCCGAGTGCTCAGCCAGGCAGTGGTACAGGACAAGGCCGTCGCCGATGCCATCGCGTCGCGTGCCCGCGGCGGAGCGGCCTTCGCCGCCGCTGCCGCGCCAGCCGGGCTCAGCGCCGAAGATGTCAGCGTCGGCCCGCAATCGCGCGCGGACTTCGCTTCGCTCGCCGGTGACAACATTGCGGCAGCGGCATTCGCGGCCGCGAACGGCGCCATCGTCGGGCCGATCCGCTCGGACCTTGGCTGGCACGTCATCCGCGTCGACGAAGTCCGCGCTGCGTCTGGACGCAGCCTCGAGCAGGCACGAGGCGAAATTTCCACCTTGCTAGCGGCGAACAAGAGCAAGGAAGCGCTCGCCGACACCGTGACCAAGGTCGAAGAAGCTATCGCCGACGGCGCCAGCTTCGCCGAAGCCACCGCCGCGGCGCGCCTGCCCGTCGTTACGACGCCGGCAATCACCGGAGCGGGCGCTGCTCGTTCGGATGCGGCCTACCGCTTTCCTGCCGATCTGGCGCCGGCGCTGAAGGCGGCTTTCGCGCAGGAAGCCGGCGATGACCCCGAAGTCGTAACCTTGCCCGGCGACGCGGGATACGTCCTGGTCGGCGTGGATAGCGTGATGGAGGCAGCGCCTGCCCCCCTCGCCCAGATCCGCGATCGGGTTCGTGCCGACTGGATCACGCGGAAGGCGTCCGATCGCGCCCGCGCCGTTGCGAACGGCATCGCGACCAAGGTCGCTCGCGGCTCGAGCTTCCAGCAAGCGATTGCCGGGGCTGGCGTCCCCCTTCAGGCCGCTCAGCCGATCAGCGCCCGTCGCCTCCAACTTTCGGAAGCCAATCCGGACGCGGTCGCGCCGCTTCGGATGCTGTTCACGCTGGCGCAGGGGAAGAGCCGCCTCGTTGCCGATCCTCAGGGACGCGGGTATTTCGTGGTGAAGACCGACAAGATCGTACCGGGCAATGCGCTCAGCAATCCCGCGCTGATCGCGCAGACCCAGCAGGCCTTCCAGCAGACCGCCGCCGACGAACTCGCGCAGCAGCTGCTCGCCGCAATGAAGGCCGATCAAGGCGTCCGTCGGAACGAGGAAGCGATCACCGCTTCTCGCCAGCGCATTACCGGCACCGGGAACTAAGCGATCGATCGCCCGGATGGCGGGATGACGGCGCCTGCCATCCTGATGCTCGACAATGTCGACAGCTTCACCTTCATGCTGGTCGATTATCTGCGTCATCTGGGTGCCGACGTGATGGTCGTCCGGAGCGACGCAGTCTCCGTGCCCGACGCCTTGTCGATCGGTCGCGACGGCGTCGTCATTTCCCCCGGCCCCGGCGGCCCCGAGGATGCGGGCATTTCCGTCGACCTCGCGCGAGCATGCGTCGAGCGGCGTCATCCGCTGCTCGGAATTTGCCTCGGCCATCAGGCGCTTGCGGTCGCGTGCGGGTCGAGCGTCTCCCGAAGCGGCCCGGTCCATGGCAAGATCGCGACGGTTTCGCATGACGCCACCGGCCTGTTCCAAGGGCTGGCGTCACCGATGCCGGCGACACGTTATCATTCGCTCGCCGTGCCGGACCCGCGACCTCCGTTGATCGCGAACGCATGGAGTAGCGATGGCGTGGTGATGGGGATGCGCCACGTCGACGCGCCGGCGCACGGGGTTCAATTTCACCCTGAAAGCGTCGCTTCGGATCACGGACACGCCCTTCTCGACGCCTTTCTGCGGATCGCCTCGACCAACGCTTGACGGCCATCCATATGTTTCCTACACGTTCCCCGTTCGTTCCGACACGGAGACACCAATGCTCACTTCCAAGCAGCATGAGCTGTTGAATTTCATTCACGAACGTCTTTCCGCGACTGGCGTCAGCCCCAGTTTCGACGAGATGCGCGAAGCGCTCGACCTTAAGTCCAAGTCGGGGGTCCATCGCCTGATCAGTGCGCTGGAAGAGCGTCAGTTCATCCGCCGTCTGCCCAATCGCGCGCGGGCGCTCGAAGTCACGCGGATGCCAGACGTCGCCGTGACCGCTCCTGCCCCCAAGCCGATCATCCCCGCAGCGGCGAACGACACGATCGAGATTCCGATGCATGGCCGGATCGCGGCGGGTACGCCGATCGAGGCGTTGCAGGGAACCGAAGGCTTTGCCGTTCCAGCGGCGCTGCTGGGCCCGGGCGAACATTACGCGCTCGAAGTCTCCGGTGACTCGATGGTCGAGGAGGGCATTCTCGATGGCGACTTCGCGCTGATCCGGAAGGTCGACACCGCGCGCGACGGTGAGATCGTCGTGGCGCTGATCGACGAAGCGGAGGCCACGCTCAAGACCTTCCGCCGCGAGGGCCAGATGATCCGGCTCGACCCCGCCAACCGCCGCTACGAAGCGCAGCGATATCGCCCCGACCAAGTCATGATCCAAGGTCGCCTCGCCGGCCTGATCCGTCGTTACTGACATGGCGCGGATCGACTATGTGGAGTTGCCGAGCCTGACGGCGCATGAATTGACCCGCGCGTTCTACAACAAAGCGTTTGGCTGGACCTTCACCGATTATGGCTCGGATTATTCGGCGACGTCGACCGGCGACGTCGATGTCGGTCTTAACGGGCATGACGAGGAATCCCTTTCGGCACCGCTGCCGGTGATCCGGGTCGACGATATCGACGCCGCTTTCGACCAGGTCGGCAAGGCGGGGGGCGTGATCGCCAAGGCAATCTTTTCCTTTCCCGGCGGTCGCCGCTTTCATTTCATCGACCCGTCGGGCAGCGAACTCGCCGTCTGGAGCGACCGCTAGGGCTTAGCAAGCATTCGTGGAGCGGACACCGCCGCCCACGGATGTGCGGCGATCCGGTCCGCTACGCTGTCAATCCGGGGACCGTCGTCGAGATAGATCGACACGCCCCCGCTTTTCTCGAGGGCGGCGCGGTCGAGCTTGAGCCAGCGCGGCATTCATCCTTCGGGCAACCGCCGGCTCGCCACGACGATGTCCGCATCGGCACATGCCTGCGTCAGCGTGGTCCAGTCGATCCGGTCGCGACTGCGGATCGCGAGCAATCGCCATGCGTGACTGCCCGATGCGACGTCGGCGACGCAGCTGTCACGGTTGCAGCGGGCGAAGCGTTGCTCCTGCAACGCCAAGGGGTCGCCGTCGTAGGCGGCCGCCTCGCTCATCAGGTCGCGAACGAAGTCACCGCTGCGGCTACGCAGAAGGACCGGAACGCCATCGTCGCGGACCAAGGCCAGATGCTGACCATCGCCGGTGACCAGGATATCCGGTGTCGGCGAGGATACGGCGCCGACCAGCCCCAGCCCAATCGGTAGACTGCCCCACAGCCGGATGCGGCTCCGCCAAAGCCCGAGCCAAAGTCCGCCAAACACGCACATTGCGAAAGCGCTCCGCGGCATGGTGGGAAGCATCGCAACCGCGCCCTTGGCCGATCCGACCGCGTGGGCAAGATCCAGCATCCACTCCGTGACCCAGCCGGTCGCGATCCACAGCGGCTTTCCGGCACCGACGGTGTCGAGCAACAGCGCGCCCGCTTCGAGCGGCATGATGACGAACGTCGTTAGCGGGATCGCGACCATGTTGGCGACGACGCCGTAAAGCCCGGCCTTGTGAAAATGGTAAAGCGCGAAAGGCATCAACGCGAGTTCGACCACCAGTCTCGTCAGGAGCAACCTGAGAAGGCCGCGAAGGAGCTTGGCCGGCCATATCTCCTCACAGCGCCGTGCGGACGGGCGTCCAGTGGTGAAGTGCGATGATCGACGTCACCGCCGCAAAACTCAGCTGGAAACTCGCGCCGGCGATCGCTTCCGGACGGAGGAGCATGACGATGATCGCACCGACCGCGAACAGCCGCAGGCTGATGGCGTCGCGCCCCAGGGCGATGCCGGCCAAGACGAGCACGGCCGCGATACAGGCCCTGACGGTCGGCACCTGCATTCCCGTCAACAGCGTGTAGCCGATCCCGGCAATGGCACCGAACCCCGCCGAAACCAGCACCAGATTGACCCGTAGCGCGAGGCGCTCGCTTAACGCTAGCAGGCGGAGCGAAAGCAACATCGCCGCGCCGACGACCGCGGCAATATGCAGCCCGCTGACCGACAGCAGGTGTGCGAGGCCCGACCGCCGCATGGCCTCGGCATCCTCCTCCCCGATCGCCGCCTGATCGCCGGTCGCCAAGGCGGTGGCGATTCCTCCCGACGCGCCCGGAAGCTGCGTCTGGATGTGCGTACCAAGCCGTTCGCGAAAGGAATCGAGGCTGTGCGATCGGCCTGCCTCGACCAAGCGGGGCTTGCCTAGGGCGCGGCCCACCCCGCCAATGCCTTGAAACCATGCGTCGCGGGCGAAGTCATGTCCTCCCGGCAAGGCCATCGGCGGCGGCGGCTGCAGCCGCGCTCGAAGTTCCAGCACGGCGCCCGCGGATACTCCTCTAGGCGCGTCTTCGATGGGCAGTGAAACCCTGACGCGAGGTGGCAGTGTGCTGCCCTGCGGCGCTAGCGTAAGGCGCAAGTCTCCCTTCGCCGCCCGTGTTTCGACCCGCTCAACGCTTGCGGTGAAGTTGACAACCTGCGGCCGATCCAACCGGGGCGCCGCGACATCGGTCGCGCGCCACCAGATCAGCGCGCAACCGGCCATCATCGCCAGTCCCGCGACGAGCGCCGATCGTCCGAGCCGACTTCCCCTCCCCGTCAGGCCTGCGGCGGCCACCGCGGCTGCAAAAGCGAGGAAGGCCGCCCATTGCGACGGCCCGGGAAGCCAGAGCCACGCCGCAATGCCGCTACCGAACGCGACGGCAAACCAAAGTGGAAGCTGCGCTCGTTCGAGTTCGAGGAATGTTTCGATGCGAGCCAGCAGGCGGAACCCTCGGCCGCGAACGCCCTCTTCGGCCTGTTCCGCCCCGGCATCCTCTATGTTAGGGGCGCTGACCCAATCCATCCGGGCACAAGACAAAGGAAAGTGCGCTTCGGCGCAAGCGACAAATCGATGACCAGCGCCACCCCTTCCCCGACCCCCGTCGTGACGCGTTTCGCGCCGTCGCCGACCGGCTATCTGCACATTGGCGGCGCCCGCACGGCGCTGTTCAACTGGCTGTTCGCCCGCCACCACGGCGGCCGCTATCTGCTCCGGATCGAGGACACCGATCGGGCCCGCTCGACCCAGCCAGCGATCGACGCGATCCTCGATGGTCTGTCGTGGCTGGGAATCGAAGGCGACGAGCCCCCCGTGTTCCAGTTCGAGCGGAGCCAGCGTCATGCCGAGGTCGCCCAGCAGTTGCTTGATTCAGGCGCCGCCTATCGCTGCTACCTGACCAACGAGGAGCTGGCCGAGCGCCGCGCGGCGGCACAGGCCGAACGTCGCCCTTTCCGTATCGTCAGCGAATGGCGAGATCGTGCGCCCGGCGCGTCGGAGGAAGGAAAGCCCTTCGTCGTCCGCATCCGCACGGAGGAAAAAGGCGAGACAGTCATCGACGATCTGGTGCAAGGCCGGGTCACGGTTTCCAACGCGGAGATCGACGACTTCGTCCTGCTCCGCTCGGACGGGACGCCGACGTACATGCTAGCGGTCGTCGTCGACGACCACGACATGGGGGTCACGCACGTGATCCGTGGCGACGACCACCTCAACAACGCGTTCCGGCAGCTTGCCATCCTCCGCAGCATGAATTGGGCTGAGCCGGTCTACGCCCACATTCCGCTGATCCATGGCGCCGACGGTGCGAAGCTGTCGAAGAGGCACGGTGCGCTTGGCGTGGACAATTATCGCGACGAACTCGGCATCCTGCCCGAAGCGCTGTCGAACTATCTGCTTCGCCTTGGCTGGGGTCACGGCGATGACGAGATCATTTCGCGCGATCAGGCGGTCGAATGGTTCGACCTCGACCACGTCGGCAAGTCGCCGTCGCGGTTCGACCTGAAGAAGCTTGAAAATCTCAACGGCCATTACATCCGCGAAGCCGACGACGCGCGCCTTGCCGACCTGCTGGCGCCGCGGATGAACCTGGACGACGCCCAGCGCGATTTGCTCCTAAAGGCGATGGCTGAACTGAAGCCCCGCGCGCATGATCTCAACCAGCTTGCCGAGGGCGCGGAATTCCTGTTCGCCGCCCGTCCATTGCCGATGGAAGAGAAGGCCGCCTCCCTGCTGACTGCGGAGGCTCGCGAGCACCTCGCGTCCGCCCACGCGGCACTTTCCGCCCTCGTCGACTGGACGCATGATTCGACCGATGCTGCAGTGCGGGAGGTTGCGGAGAGCAACGGACTTAAGCTAGGAAAACTCGCTCAGCCGCTTCGAGCGGCGCTAACGGGCAAGACGACCTCTCCGGGCATCTTCGACGTCCTCGTGCTGTTGGGCCGAGACGAAAGCCTTTCCCGGATCGCCGATCAAATGCTGGAGCCGACTGCATGACCGACAAGACCGCGCACCTGACCACTGCTGGCGGGGAATATGACTACCCCGTCCTGAACGGATCCGTCGGCCCCGACGTAATTGATATCCGAAAGCTCTACGGTCAGACCGGTCAGTTCACCTACGATCCCGGCTTTACGTCGACGGCTTCGTGCCAGAGCGCGATTACGTACATCGACGGCGACGAGGGTATCCTCCTTCACCGCGGCTATCCGATTGACCAGCTGGCAGAGAAGTCGACCTTCATGGAAGTCGCCTACTTGCTGCTTCACGGCGACCTGCCGAAGGAGAAGGAACTCAGCGACTTCAGCTACACCATTACTCGCCACACGATGGTTCATGAACAGTTGGCGACCTTTTACCGCGGTTTCCGCCGCGACGCGCACCCGATGGCGATCATGTGCGGCGTGGTTGGTGCGTTGAGCGCATTCTACCACGATTCCACCGACATCACCGATCCGAACCAGCGGCTGATTGCCTCCCACCGGCTGATCGCCAAGATGCCGACGATCGCGGCGATGGCGTATAAATATTCGGTCGGACAGCCGTTCCTCTTCCCGCAGAACGACCTCAGCTACACCGGCAACTTCTTGCGGATGACCTTCGGCGTTCCGGCCGAGAAGTATGAGGTCAATCCGATCATCGAGAATGCGATGCGTCGCATCTTCATTCTGCACGCCGATCATGAGCAAAATGCGTCGACGTCGACCGTCCGCCTTGCCGGTTCGTCAGGCGCGAACCCGTTCGCCTGCATCGCCGCGGGCATCGCCTGTCTGTGGGGCCCGGCGCATGGCGGCGCCAACGAGGCCGCGCTCAACATGCTTCGCGAAATCGGTTCGGTGAAGCGGATCCCGGAATATATCGCCCGCGCGAAGGACAAGGACGATCCGTTCCGCCTGATGGGCTTCGGACACCGGGTCTACAAGAATTACGATCCGCGCGCGAAGGTGATGCAGCAGACCGCGAAGGAGGTTCTCAAGGAACTCAACCTGTCCGACCCGGTCCTCGACGTCGCGCAGGAACTGGAGCAGATCGCCCTCCACGACGAGTATTTCGTCGAGAAGAAGCTCTATCCGAACGTCGATTTCTACTCAGGCATTATCCTCAACGCGATCGGTTTTCCGACCGACATGTTCACCGCGCTCTTCGCGCTCGCGCGCACGGTCGGATGGGTTGCGCAGTGGAACGAGATGATTTCCGACCCTGAGCAGAAGATCGGCCGCCCGCGCCAGTTGTACGTCGGCGCAACCCAGCGCGATTACGTGCCGGTCGGCGAACGCTGATCTAGGCGCTGCGAAGCGTCAGGGTGAAGCAGGCGCCTCGCCCGGGGCGCCCGTCCAGCTCGATCTCGCCGCCCATCGACCGGGCAAGGCGCCGCGCGATGGCGAGGCCAAGTCCGGTCCCGTCAGGCGCTTCGCCGACGCGCTCATAGCGTTCGAAGATTCGTTTCTCGTCGACGAGGGCGATTCCCGGACCCTGGTCGGTGACCGTTATGGCCACTTCCTCGCCGCGCCGATGTGCAGCGATGTCGACCAGCCCGCCGTCGGGCGAATGGCGGATCGCATTGTTGACGATGTTGACGAGGATCTGGACGATTGCACGCGGCTCTCCGTGCGCCAGCAGCGCATCGGCCGCACCCGTCACCGCGACGATGATCGACCGTTCCTCGGCGCGCGCCTCTGTCAACTGCACCGCCTCGGCAATGGGGCCGCGAAGATCGATGACGTCGGCGCTCGTCGGCTGCTCTTCGGTCATCGCCTTGATTACCGAGAGCAGATGCCGGCCCGCCGCCGCGATGTCCCCGGCATAGGTTGCATAGTCGCTACGCAAGGGACCCTCGGTCCGTTCGACGATCCGGTCCGCCGCGGAAATGATGCGATCGAGAGGCGACCGCAACGCTTCGTTCAGCGCAGGATCGAAAGATGCCTGGCCGTCGCGCTGGTCCGAGGCTCCCTCGAAGTGCGCGTCGATCTCGAAGCCTGCGAACTTCCCGCCAGCAGTCTCCTTGGGATTTGCTGAGAGGCTAACGATTTGCTCGGGGTTATTCCGAAGGTGCGCCATCTGCCCTGCGAATGCCTGCCCGGTCCCAAGGGCGGAAAGCAACGGCATCGCGCCCTGCGCGTCATCTCGCAGTTGGAAGAAACGGGTAAGCGGTTCGCCGACGACCTCGCCCTCGTCCATGCCCAAGAGGGCGAGCAGGCCATTGTCAGCACTCAACACCTGCAATTGAGGATCTGTCGACAGGCGAAGGGAGTTGCTTGCCGCGGTATCAGCGCCCAGTTCCGGCTCATTACCGACCAGCGTCAATCGTGGCGGCAGCGGTGACCGCGCAGTCCATCCTTCAATTGCCAGCGACACTCCCTCCTGGTCAGGCACCGCCTTCACCCATAGGTCCAGATCTTCGGTCGAGGAGGCCGCGATGATCGACCGGGATAGCGGCACCCCGAGCCGGATTGCAGTCCTGACGACCATCGCCAGTTGCGGCAACGCAATCAGCGCGCCGAGGTCGGACCCCGCTTCGCGCTGCAATCGGAGGAGTCGCGGATCGGCTTCGATCAGCCGACCATCGCGGTCGACCCGCCCACTCACCGGATCTCCATTGAGGGGGACGCTAGCCATTCGACGCTTCGATCTGGTCGCGTGCCGCCCGATAATGCGGGTCCAGCCGCATCCATTGCCGACACCGCTCGACGCGACCTTCCTCAATCTGTTCGAACTCGCCGATCGCGCCCTCTGGAGCCGATCCGGCCAGAAGCGCTTCGAAGGCAACAAGGATCTGAGCGGCCGTCGTCCGCGCGCACCCCGCCATGCGCGCAAGCATCATCGCCTGGCCACCACTGAACAGCGACCATCCGTCGACCAGATCGACACCGGCTCGGCGAGATAGGAGGGCGACGAGCAAAGGCGCTTCACCTTCGTTGGCGAGGCGAACGACCGTGTCGTCTCCAGCGCGACCGGACGCATCGAGAACCCGCGCAAGCGCCGCGACCGCCGCGTCGAGCCGACGGCCCTCGTCGTGACGCGACAAAAATCCCGCCGCCGACTGCGCGAGTGGAAGATCAGCATCGTCGTCGAGCGATTCGCGCAGGGCGGCCGCGGTTGCATGAACGACCGCAACGGCGTCCTCGGCCGAAAGATCGTCGAACTCCAAGCCCAGACGACCGAAGCGATCGCGCCGTCGCCCCCTTGCGATTGTCAACGCCATGGCCGCCGCAGACACGTTCGGATCGGCGTCGGAGACCATCTGCGCCACCACTCCGTCTGACCCTGCTTCGTGTCGACCCGACAATTGCTGCTCGTCCGCGCGGCGCAACAGCAAAGATAGAAGCTCGGGTCGGTCGAGCAGGCGAGCATTGCGCAGGCGACGGTAGGCCAAGTCGCGCCCCTGCTCGGCTCGGGCAGCGGTCAGTGCAGGCATGCCCGCAATCAGTTCGTCAGCAACCTCGGCGATCAGTCCGCGTAGCATCGCCGACATCAGCGATCGTTCCTCGTCGCTCAGCCGTTCCTGCTCGTCCAGGAAGAAATCGGCTCGCACGGTGTCGAGCCGGTTCGCCCGCGCGCGACGCGCAGGCGAAACCGGACGGCCGGTCGATGTGTCAGCAAGGGGCCAGTCCACGGGCATGCCGGGCGTCATAAAACAAATGGAGTTAACGGCCAGTCAATCGCGATCGAGCCGGTGCCGAACGTGCTGGGCGGTGAAGAAACTCGCCGCCGCGTAAAGCGCCGCTGCGCCGAGATACGCACTGAACCAGCCCAACGCTGCGAATGGCACGGCGAGCCAGATCGCCGTCCGACGGGAAAAGAGCCACTCGCCGGCCGGGATCGTGCGCCCTTGTCGCTCGACCCGCATGGCCTCTGCAAAAGCGCCTGCCGAAAGCGCCGCCACCATCGCGCCCCACCCCGACCCGTGCCGAGCCTCGAACCAGCCGAGCGCAAGGAGCGCGAGGCCTGCGGCGGGCCACAGCAGACGACGCGCCGGCTTGCCGGGAGCCAACGGACGTAGGCGAAGATGGGCAAGCCGCTCCGCTACCAAGTCGAGCGGCGTCGACAGCAGCAGCAGTCCGAGCGCTGGCCAATGCCAGCCGCGCGTGAAACAGAAGGCAGCCACGACCGTCAGCACAAGCGCGCCGTGGAGTAGCCAGTCGGGCCGTAGCCGTGTCTCCATCAGCTTTTCGGTCGCGACTTCCTCGACGATCGGCAGGAGATAGCGCGCCACGACGTCCTCTCGCGCCGTTCGCGAGGCGACGATCAATCGCCGTTCGAACCCAATCATCGATTGCGCGTCGATCGCCAGAAATGGTCCGCGCCCGTCTCCGGTCGCGGATGGTCGTAACTTCGCGCCTGCCTGGATCGCGCGGCGAAGCAGCGTCGACTGCAAATCCCAGTCGCCAAGCATCGCGACGGTCGCACCGAGCATCGCCGAGTCGACGCGGGCGAGCCCCGCCCAGCGCTGGCTTCCGTCGATCCGTTCGAATGGCTCATTCTCGCTGGCGTCGGGGACGGTCAGAATCGCCGGATCGACCTCTTCGGCCAGAAGCGCGAGGTCGCCCATGTCCGGCGCGACTCCGTCCGCCAACAGCAGGATATCGGTGCCCGCCTCGAAGCGGCTAGAGGCCTCCATGCCGTCGCTGACCGGGATGACCGAGATCCCCTCGCCGCGCAGGCGTTCGAACGCCTCGTTGAGCGCAACGGGGATGCGTTCCACCAGGACCACCAGCGGCGCGGCACCAGCGGCGGCGAGGCAACGCGCCTGATATTCGATCAGCGTCCGGCCGGCGAGCGGTAGCAGCGCGCGCAAACCGCCCGCGTCATCTTCCTGATAAGCACCGATGAGGGCGCCGAGCGCCATTCTTCATTCCCCCACGCAGCGGGCCCGCTGCCCTGCCGATACATAGGCCACCGCCGCCCCAACTTTCCACCCCGCCAGAGACGGTTTGTCGCTTCCCCCGCCCAACAATGTTGGTAAACTCCCTGCTCATGAGCATCAGCCCTTATCGCGTCCAGAGCGAGCCTTCGGCCCCGAACACCGACGAACCCGAGCGGGTCGAGAGCGGAGATTATCAGCCCATGGGCGATTTCTCCCCCGTCGACTGGTCGGCGAGGCAGGATGAGGATGAGGTCGCCAGTCCCGGCGGCCGCCAGGTGCTGGGGTGGGCACTTGCGCTGCTGGCGGTCCTCTGGACCGGCTATACCGCTTGGTCGGCGGGCCGCGTCCTTTCCGATCAGCCGCTGTCGAGCCCCGCCGTCGCCCAATGGGTCGCCATCCTGACGGGGCCGCTTGCGCTGATGGGCCTAGTATGGATGATCTTTGGCCGGACCCGGCGGAAGGAAGCCGAGCGCTTCACCCGCTCGGTGGTCGCAATGCGGACCGAGGCGCGCTCGCTTCACGACCTGCTTGGCGCGATGTCGCGGCAGATCGAGGCCCATCACCAGAGCCTTGGCCACATGGCGGGCGAACTCGTCGGCCTTGGCGACCAGACCGCGACGAAGCTCGGCGCGGTGACTGCCGATCTCGATGCCGGATCGCGCAAGCTGGCCGAGCATGGCGCCGCGCTCGACCGCGCCGCCGAAGCCGCGCGGAGCGATATCGGGGTCATCCTTGCCGACCTTCCACAGGCGGAAGCCGTCGCCACCCGAATGGCTGCCACCTTGCGCGACGCCGGGCAGGAAGCGTCGGCCCAGGCCGCCGGCTTCGAGCAACAGGTGGATCGTCTGGCGGCCGGAGCCAAGAGTGCTGACACCGTTGTACACGAAGCTTCCGAACGTCTGCTCACCCACCTGACGCACATCGAAAGCGCTGGAGCTGCCGCCTCGCTTCGACTGAATGAAGCCGGGTCGCAGACCGCCGCCGCCGTGGATGCACTACTCGCGCGTGCCGCGGACGCGCTGAGCGAAGTGCGCTCGGGCATCGATACGCAAGCCGAAGCCGTGACGGCGTTGATCGCGCAAAGCCAGGCAAGCATTGGTCGCGCCGGGATCGAAGCATCCGAACTACTCGGTCAGCGCCTGTCTAGTGCCGGCAGCTCGCTCGACGGACTGTCGAGCCGCATTGCCGAGCAGGAGCGACTGTCGCAGCGCATGATTTCAGAGCTCGACGCGGGCCTCGTCGCCCTCGACGAACGCTTCTTCGAATTGGCGAAGGCGGGTGACGAGCGTGCTAGCCATGTTCAGGTCGCGCTCAATCGTCTTCGCGGCGAATTGGAGCAATTGACCAGCGCAACAGCTGCGCAGGACGGCTCGATCGATGGGTTGGCACAGCGAACCGCCAATCTGCAGGAAGGAGTTGGCCGTCTCGGTCTCGTCCTGCAGGACGAACTCGCAAAGGTTCTTGGCGACGCCGAAGAGAGCGCGGCGCGCGTGCTCCATTCGGCCGAGGCCGCGCGTCCTCACCTCGATGCGATGCGTAGCGACGCGTCGGTCGCGGCCGAAAGGATCGAGGCGGGTGCCACCAACATCTCCGAGCAGCAGGACCGCCTCGCGGCGCTGATGACGACGGTGGACCTTGGCGTTGGACAAGCAGAGCAGCGTCTTGCCGAGCTAAGCGCGGCCATCGTCGCGACGAGCGGCGAAGCCGGCCGTCTGTCAGGCGAAACCGGCCCGGCTCTGGTCGCCGCGCTGATGCAGGTGCGCGAGGCCGCGAGCCATGCCGCCGAACGAGCGCGCGAGGCAATCGCCAAGATTATCCCAGACAGCGCGGATCATTTGGGACGTGCCACTCGCGAGGCACTGGAAGCGGCGGTCCGCGAAGGCGTCGAATCGAAACTGATCGAGCTCGACCAAGTCGCGACGCGCGCGGTCGAGACGGCTCGAGAAGCATCCGATCGCCTGACCTCGCAAATGCTTTCGATCGGCCAGAGCGCCTCCGCGCTCGAAGCGCATATCGAGCGCAACCGCGAAGCGCAGCGCAAGGACAGCGGCGAGGAGTTCGCGCGCCGGGTTTCGCTGTTGATGGATTCGATGAACAGCGCCTCGATCGACGTCCAGAAAATCTTGAGCGACGAGGTCGATGAAAAGGCATGGACCAGCTACCTCAAGGGCAATCGCGGGATCTTCACCCGCCGAGCGGTGCGTCTTCTCGACAATAGCGAAGGCCGTCCGATCGCCGCGCAATATGAAAGCGACGTCGAGTTCAAGGGGTCGGTCGACCGCTACGTCCACGATTTCGAATCAATGCTGCGCCGGGTCTTGGCAGAGCGCGACGGCGGGATGATTGCGGTGACCCTGATGTCGAGCGACATGGGCAAGCTTTATGCCGCCCTCGCCCAAGCCGTCGAACGCCGCCGCTAGATCGTGTCCTGCGCGGCGGGCGGGTTGAAGAAGTCGAGATCGTCGACGGTGACCCACTCGAACGCCCAGTTCGCATAGTAGATCGCGAACAGCACCAGCGCGACGATCGACGCGCGCAGCATGTGGCGCTTCAGATCGAATTTATGCGGCGCGCTATCGGCCTGACCCGGCACGAGCTCGGCACCGACTTCCTCGTCGGTGCGAACGCCGAACGGAAGCAGCAGGAAAGCCGCGCCGACCCAGAACAGGAAATAGACCGCGAGGGCCGAACCGATGCCCATCAGTCGAGCGTGAGCAGCGTCACGTCGACGATCGGCTTCTTGCCGGTCCACAAGGTTGCGCAGCGCCGGACCGCAAGCCGCACCGCCTCACGCATCCGCTCATCGGTCTGATCGCCCGAGATCGCCTTCGCGGCCGCGTCGGAAGCGTCAGCAACGAAGTCTTCGCGATCGGCCTCGACCGGTACGCCGAACGGTCGAACCAGCGGATTACCGGCCAAGCGCCCGTTGCGACTCATCGGAATGGTGACGGTGATCAGGCCGTTGACGCCGATCTTGCGCCGCTCACCGATCGTCGCGCCGTCGGCCGGAAGGATAACGTCGCCATCAAGGACCAATCGGCCAACGCGCGCGTCGCCAATCTTCCTCGGGCCCTTGGGCGCCAAGCGGATGACGTCGCCATTTTCCTGCACGATGGCCTGGGGAATTCCGTTCGACAGACCGAAGCGTGCCTGTTCGCGCAAATGGCGCGGTTCGCCGTGAACAGGAACGAGCATCTGCGGCCGGATCCACTTGTACATCGCCGCAAGTTCCGGCCGACCGGGGTGGCCCGACACGTGGACGTGTGCCTGGCGCTCAGTCACGATCAGGACGCCGAGCTCGCTGAGGGCATTCATGATCCGGCCGATCGCGACCTCGTTACCCGGGATCTGCTTCGACGAGAAGATGACCGTGTCGCCTTCCTTGAGCTTGATCTCGTGCGTGTCGAACGCAATCCGACCGAGCGCCGCGCGCGGTTCACCCTGCCCGCCCGTGGCGACGATCAGCACCTCGTTGCGCGGCAGCCGCATCGCCTCGTCGAAGCGGATGGGCTCAGGGAAGTCGCGCAGGTATCCGGTAGCCTTGGCGACCTTCAGGATCCGATCGAGACTCCGCCCCGCAACGCAGATCCGCCGCCCGGCGGCCTCGGCAACGCGGCCGAGCGTATCAAGCCGCGCCGCGTTGGACGCAAAGGTCGTGACGACGACGCGGCCGAGCGCATTCGTCACTTCCTGCAGCAGGCCGTCGTAGACGCTCGATTCGCTTCCAGAGGGCTCGGCCTGGAAAGTGTTGGTTGAATCGCAGACCAGTGCGAGCACGCCCGCATCGCCGATCGCCGACAATTGCTTCGGAGAAGCGGGCGTGGCGAGGACAGGCGCTTCGTCCAGCTTCCAGTCGCCGGTGTGAAACACCGTGCCGAGCGGCGTCTCGATGACCAGCCCGTTGGATTCGGGTATCGAATGCGCGAGCGGAACGTAGGTAACGCGGAACGGCGCGAGGTCGATTGAGCCGCCACGTTCGATGACGCGGAGTTTCACCTGACCGGTGAGCCCCTCTTCCTCCAGCTTCCCCGCGATCAGCCCGGCCGTGAATGGCGTGGCGTACAATGGCACCTTGAGGTCGGCGGCCATGTAGGGCAGCGCGCCGATGTGATCTTCGTGACCGTGCGTCAGCACGATGCCGACTAGGTCGTCCATCCGCTTTTCGATGAACTCTAGGTCCGGCAGTATCAGTTCGACGCCCGGATAGTCGTGATCGGCAAAGCTGATGCCGAGGTCGACCATCATCCACTTGCCGCGGCAGCCGTAGAGATTGACGTTCATGCCGATCTCGCCCGACCCGCCGAGCGCGCAGAACAGCAGCTCTTCGCCCGGGGTCATCGCACGGTCCTCTGCGCGAGCATTGCGAGGCCGCGAATGGTCAGGTCATCCTCGACCGCGTCGAAGGCGTTCGTGTGCTTGTCGAACAGGATGGCGAGTCCTCCGGTGGCAATGACCGTGACGGGCCGCCCGATCTCGGCCTTCAGCCTGCCAACCAATCCTTCAATCATCGCGATATATCCCCAATAGACGCCAATCTGCATCTGGTGTTCGGTGGTGCGCCCGACAACGCTATCGTCTTTCGGCGCTTCAATGGCGATGCGCGGCAGCTTGGCAGCCGCGGATACGAGCGCATCGAGGCTCAGATTGATCCCGGGCGCGATGATGCCGCCCTTGTAGGCGCCCGAATAATCGACGACGTCGAAGGTCGTCGCGGTGCCGAAGTCGATGACGACAAGGTCGCCCTCATGGACCGAATGCGCCGCGATGGCGTTGAGCGCGCGATCCGCACCCACACTGGAAGGATCAGGCACGTCGAGTGCGATCGGCCATCCCGCTTCGCCTTGCCCCGCAACCTGCGGCGTCACCTTGAAGTACTTCTGTGCGAGCACCTCGAGATTGTGAAGCGCGCGAGGGACCACGGTGCCGATGATGACCTTTGTCACCGCGTCCTTGGGAAAGCCTTCGAGTTCGAGCAGTTGGAAGAGCCACACGGCGTATTGGTCGGCCGTCCGGCGCGCATCGGTGGCGATGCGCCAGCGGGCACGAATCTCCCCGCCGTCGTCGACCAGCGCGAACACAAGATTGGTATTCCCGGCATCGATCGCGAGCAGCATGGCGGACCCCTAGACCGACTTGTGCGCGATGGCGAGGGTCACGCGAAGCTGACGTCGCCCGCGCGGACGATCTCGGTGGCGCCATCGGGAAGCGTGAGGCGCATCGCCCCATCGGGCTCAATCCCCGCGAAGCGACCCGCAACGCGCTGCCCGGGCCCGCTGTGCACTTCGAGTGGCGTGCCGATCGGATGCGCCCGCGCCTGCCAGGCCTGGGCAAACGACGCGGGATTCGAGTGACGCCAGCTTGCCAGCATCCGCGCGAAGCTTGCCGCCAGCAGCGGCGCAAATGCCTGCGGTGCTATCGTCGCCAGTGGCGCAAGCGCAGTCGTACGGCGACCGCCAATCTCGGGCGCGGCGGCGAGGTTGACGCCAAACCCCGCGACGATCCGCTGGCCTGATCGTTCAAGCAGGATGCCCGCAAGCTTGGCGTTGCCGAGCATCAGGTCGTTCGGCCACTTGAGCGACAAAGGAGCTGCGGAAGCGACGCTGTCCAGTGCCTCGATCAGGGCCAGGCCCGCCGCAAGGGCCAATGCCGGCGACGAGGGATCGCCAGCGCGGACCTGAACCAAGGTCGACCCCAGGAAGTTGCCATCGACGCTCTGCCAGACGCGGCCATGCCTGCCCCGACCGCCATCCTGAACAAGCGCGATCAGCCAATCGCCTTCAATTGCCTGGTCGTCGGATAACAGGTCCGAATTGGTCGAGCCTGTTCGCTCGACGATCCGGATTCGGCTCAGAACAGCGACCCCGCGGCGCGATCGGTCATGTCGCCGAGCGGACCAATCAGGAGATAGCCGAGTGGCGACACGAACAGCGCGGCCAGCGCGATCAGAACGCCCTCAAGGCGGTTACCGCCCTTGGCCAGCGCGCGGCCGGGTGCGTCGAAATACATCACCTTGACGATCTTGATGTAGTAATAAGCACCGATGACCGAGCCGAGGAAACCGGCCACCGCAAGCGCGTAGAGCCCCTCGCCGATCGCCGCCTGGAAGACGACGAGCTTTGGCCAGAAACCGAGCAGCGGCGGGATGCCCGCCAGACTGAACATGAAGATCGCGAGACCCGCCGCCAGCGCCGGTCGCGATTGCGACAAGCCCGACAGGCTGTCGATGCTTTCCAGCGGCTCGCCATCCTCACCGCGGATGCGGAGGACGCAAAGGAAGGCGCCAAGCGTCATCACGACATAGACGGTCATGTAGAAGAGGACCGAGCTTGCTCCCGCAACGCCGCCCGCGACCAAGCCGATCAACGCAAATCCGACGTTGTTGATCGACGAGTAAGCGAGAAGCCGCTTGATATTGGTCTGCCCATAGGCCGCCACCGCACCAAGCAGGATCGAAGCCAGCGCCGCAAAGGTCATGATCTGCCGCCAAGCGTCGATCGCCGGGCCGAGCGCGTCGAGGCACAGGCGAACACCGAGCAACATCGCCGCGACCTTGGGAGCGGACGCGAAGAATGCCGTCACCGGGGTCGGTGCGCCCTCGTAGACGTCGGGCGTCCACATGTGGAACGGGACCGCGCTGATCTTGAACGCCAGTCCCGCGAGCGTGAACACCAAGCCGAACAGAAGACCGATCGAAGCGTCTCCGTCGCGCGCAAAGGCGGCGGCGATGCCTTCGAACTGCGTCGTTCCGGTGAAGCCGTACAGCAGCGAGATGCCGTAAAGCAGGATTCCCGACGCCAACGCTCCAAGGACGAAATACTTCAGCCCCGCCTCCGCCGACCGGTCGTCGGTACGGCGATAGGCAGCGAGTACATAGGCCGACAGGCTCTGCAATTCGAGGCCGACGTAGAGGGTCATCAAGTTGGTCGACGAGACCATGACCGACATGCCAACCGCGGACAGCAAGACCAGCACCGGATATTCGGCGGCATGCTCGAAGTCGCGTTCAAACCAGTGGTGCGCGGCCACAATTGCGACCGCGGCGGCCAGATAGATTAGCAACTTGCCGAACGCGCCGAAGGCGTCGGCAACGATCAGCCCCCCGAACAGCGGCCCGTCGGTCTGCGGCGCGCCCGCCAGTGTCACTGCGGCGACCAGCAGCAGGACGACCGATGCCCACGTCGTGAGCGACGCTCCGCGCTTGCCGGCAAAGGCCGCGACCATCATCAGCACGATCGCGCCGATGGTAAGGATCATTTCCGGAAGAATGGCGGCGAAATTCATCAGTGCGACTCCGCCGCGTCATGGGGTGCGGCCGCGACCGGCTTTCCGGCCGTGATATGCGCGTCGCCTTCCGGCTTTGACCGCTCGATCCGCTCGAGCAGGCGCCCGACGTCGGCACGCATGGGCCGCAGGAAGCTTTCCGGATAAACGCCCATCCACAGCACCGCAGCCGCGATCGGGGCGAGCAGCCACAATTCGCGTGCGTCGAGGTCCTTCATCGCCGCCGCGTCGGCATTGCGCTGCGTCCCGAAACAGACGCGCCAGTAAAGGTAGAGCATGTACGCCGCGCCCAGGATGATCCCGGTCGTCGCGACGATCGCGGCCCTGCTCGACACCTCATAGGTGCCGACGAGGCTAAGGAACTCGCCGACGAAGCCGCTGGTCCCGGGCAGTCCGACGCTGGCCATAGTGAACAGCAGGAACAGCAGCGCATAGATCGGCATGTTGTCCGCCAGCCCGCCGTAGCGCGCAATTTCGCGGGTGTGCAGGCGGTCGTAGATCACGCCGACGCACAGGAATAAGGCACCGGACACGAGCCCGTGGCTGAGCATCACGATCAGCGCGCCCTCGATCCCCTGACGGTTGAAGGCGAACAGGCCGAAGGTCACGAATGCCATGTGCGCGACCGAGGAATAGGCGATCAGCTTCTTCATGTCGTGTTGGACCAGCGCGATCAGGCTGGTGACAACCACCGCGATCCCGCTGAGGACAAACACGAACGGCACGAATTGCGCGGATGCTTCCGGGAACATCGGCAGACTAAACCGGATGAAGCCGTATCCGCCCATCTTCAACAGGACGCCGGCAAGGATGACCGAGCCAGCAGTCGGCGCCTGAACGTGCGCGTCGGGAAGCCAGGTGTGGACCGGCCACATCGGCATCTTCACGGCGAAGCTCGCGAAGAAGGCAAGCCACAACCACCACTGCAGCGACGGCGCGAAGTCGTAGGCCATCAGTTCCGGAATGCTGCTGGTCCCCGCGGTCAGGATCATCGCCAGCATCGCGACCAGCATCAGCACCGACCCGGCGAGCGTGTAGAGGAAGAACTTGTAGCTGGCCTTGATCCGGTCGGCACCGCCCCAGATGCCGATGATCAGGTACATCGGGATCAGGCCGCCTTCGAACATGATGTAGAACAACAGCAGATCCTGCGCCGCGAAGACGCCGATCATCAGCGCCTCCATCAGCAGGAAGGCTGCCATATATTCTGGCACGCGCTTCTCGATCGCGCGCCATGAAGCGCCGATACAGATTGGCATCAGGAAGACGCTGAGCATGATGAGCATCAGCGCGATGCCGTCGATCCCCAATGCCCACGACAGCGTGCTGCCCAGGCTGACGTTCTCGACGAACTGCCACTGTGGCCCGGCGGGGTCGAACGCCGACCACATCAGAATGCCGAGGCCAAGGTTCACCAGCGTCGCCAGCAGCGCGATCCATCGCGCTCCGCTAGCCGACAGGAACAGCGCAATCACGCCTGCCAGGAGCGGAACGAGGATCAGGATCGACAGCAAGGGAAGTCCGTTCATCGAGCCCACCAGAACACCCAGGTGGCGGCGCCGATCAGGCCGAGAAGCATGACGAGCGCATAGCTGGTGACGTAGCCGGATTGCAGTCGGGCGGTGACCCGATTGCCGACGCCCACCAAGGTGGCCGCGCCGTGCGGCCCGAAGCGATCGATCGTCTGTTCGTCACCGCGCTTCCAGAAGAAGCGGCCCAGCGCCATCGAAGGGCGAACGAAGATCGCATCGTACAATTCGTCGAAATACCATTTGTGCATCAGGAAGGTGTGAATCCCGCCGAACATCGCGACGAACGCCGCCGGCGCGTCGGGTCGGGCAATATAGTTGCGATAGGCAATGGCGAGGCCGATCAGCATGACGGCGAACGGCGAATATTTGACCCAGGCCGGTACTTCATGCGCCGCATGCGCAAGATGACTGTCGAAGGCCAGGCTGCCGCGCCAGAATTCCAGTCCGCCTTCGGCATCGACGAAGGCATGATGGAAGATCTGCCCGGCGAAAATCGCACCGATCGACAGCAACGCGAGCGGCACCAGCATCGTCCACGGGCTTTCGTGCGGGTGATAGCCCGCGGTCCCATCGACGGCCTTGACCGGATGGTCGTGCGCGCTGTCGTGATCTGAAACTTCCTCGGCCTCATCCTCGTGGTGGTGATGTGTCGCGTGCTGGATGTGCTCGCTGCCCGCCCAGCGTGGCTTGCCGAAGAAGGTCAGGAAGATCAGTCGCCACGAGTAGAAGCTCGTCAACAGCGCCGCGAGGATGCCGATGAAATAAGCAAACCCGCCGTGCACGCTGCCGCTGGCGAACGCGCTCTCGATGATGTTGTCCTTGGACCAGTAGCCCGCGAACCCGATCCCGAACAGGCCGACGCCGGTAATCGCCAGCGTGCCGGCAACCATCGCCCAAAACGTCAGCGGAATTTCCTTCCGCAGCCCGCCGTAAAACCGCATGTCCTGTTCATGGTGCATGGCATGGATGACCGAGCCCGCGCCCAAGAACAGCAGCGCCTTGAAGAAGGCGTGCGTGAACAGGTGGAACATCGCCGCGCCATAGGCGCCGACGCCGGCGGCGAAGAACATGTAGCCGAGTTGGCTGCAGGTCGAATAGGCGATCACGCGCTTGATATCGTTCTGCACCGTGCCGACGGTTGCTGCGAAGATCGCGGTCGCGGCGCCGACGTAGGTGACGACGGTCAGTGCGGTCGGCGACACTTCGAACATCGGCGACAAGCGGCAGACCATGAAGACGCCGGCGGTGACCATCGTTGCCGCGTGGATCAGCGCGCTGACCGGGGTCGGACCTTCCATCGCGTCGGGAAGCCATGTGTGGAGGCCGAGCTGTGCCGACTTGCCCATCGCACCGACGAAGAGCAGAAGGCAGAGCAAGGTCATCGTATCGACGGTCATGCCGGCAAACCCGATCGTCGAACCCGCCATCGACGGCGCGGCGGCGAGGATCGCCGGGATCGAGACCGTTCCGAAGACCAGGAACGTTCCGAAGATGCCGAGGCTAAAGCCGAAGTCGCCGACGCGGTTGACGACGAACGCCTTCATCGCCGCGGCGTTGGCCGAGGGCTTGTGATACCAGAAGCCGATCAAGAGGTAGGACGCGAGGCCGACGCCTTCCCATCCGAAGAACATCTGCACGAGGCTGTCCGCGGTCACGAGCATGAGCATCGCGAAGGTGAACAACGAGAGACATGCGAAGAAGCGAGGCTGGCTGGGATCCTCGCTCATATAGCCCCAGCTATAGAGGTGGACGAGGCTCGACACCGTCGTGACCACCACCAGCATCACCGCCGTCAGCGTGTCGACCCGAAGCGCCCAATCGACGACCATGGCGCCCGACCGGATCCAGTCGAGCACCGGAACGACCTGCGCCTCCGCGCTTCCGCCCAGGAACGACAGAAAGATCGGCCAGCTGAGCGCACAGGAGATGAATAGCGCGCCGGTGGTGACGATCTTCGCCGCCGGCTTGCCGATCACGCGACCGCCTAGCCCCGCGACCAGCGCGGCGATTAGCGGCAGGAAAACGATCAGGACGATGGGGTGCATCTTAGCCGCGCATCCGGTTGACGTCGTCGACTGCGATCGAGCCGCGGCGACGGAAGAAAATGACGAGGATGGCGAGGCCGATCGCGGCCTCCGCCGCAGCAACGGTCAGCACGAACATCGCGAATACCTGGCCGGTCAGGTCGCCCAAATAGGCGCTGAACGCGACGAGGTTGATGTTCACCGCGAGCAAGATCAACTCGATCGCCATCAGCATCAGGATGATGTTGCGGCGGTTGAGGAAAATACCGAGCACGCCGATCGTGAAGAGGATCGCGGCGACGGTCAGATAGTGAGTCAAGCCGATCACAGCGACATCCCCTCGCCCACGCCGGGCTGCATGTTGCGGGTCGCTTCGCCCGGAACGCGGTCAACCTGGCGCGAAACCTTCTGGCCGCGAACGTCGCCGCGGCTGCGGTGCGTCAGCACGATCGCGCCGATCATCGCGACCAGCAGGATCAGGCCGGCAAGTTCGAACGGGAACAGGAAGCGCGTGTACAGCATCTCGCCAAGCGCAACGATGTTGGGCTGGACGTTGCCCGTCGGCACCGGTGCGCCGGTAACCGGTCCCGCCTTCCAGGCCGACACCGCGATCACAATCTCGGCCAGCAAGACGAGCGCAATCAGCAGACCGAATGGCAGGTTGCGCGTGAAGCCAGAACGGAGTGCAGCAAAGTCGACGTCGAGCATCATGACGATGAACAGGAACAGCACTGCGACCGCGCCCACGTAGACGATGACCAGCAGCATCGCGATGAACTCGGCCCCAAGCAGCAGAAACAGGCCCGCGGCGTTGAAGAAGGCGACGATCAGCCACAGCACGCTGTGAACCGGATTGCGCGCGAAAATCACGAGCACCGCCGAAGCGATGGTGAGCGTCGCGAACAGGTAAAAGGCGAGGATGGCAATCATGGGTTGGCGCGCGCCCTACCGATAGGCCGCGTCGGCGGCAAGGTTGGCCGCGATGGCCCCTTCCCAACGGTCGCCATTGGCCAGCAATTTCGCCTTGTCGTACAGCAGTTCCTCGCGCGTTTCGGTCGCGAATTCGAGATTCGGTCCTTCGACGATCGCGTCCACGGGGCATGCCTCTGCGCACAGGCCGCAATAGATGCATTTGACCATGTCGATGTCGTATCGCGTCGTCCGGCGGCTACCATCGTCGCGCGGTTCGGCCTCGATCGTGATCGCCTGCGCGGGGCAGATTGCCTCGCACAGCTTGCACGCGATGCAGCGTTCTTCCCCATTCGGGTAACGGCGCAACGCATGCTCGCCGCGGAAGCGGGGGCTCTGCGGCACCTTCTCAAACGGGTAGTTGATCGTCACCTTGGGTTTGAAGAAATACTTCAAGGTCACGACATGCGCCTTGAGGAATTCCCACAGGGTGAACGCCTTGATGGTGCGCGCGATCATGCCGGCACTCCGTAAACGGTGAACATCCGCCAGCCCGAGATCAGGACCACGAACAACAGGCTGAGCGGAAGGAAAATCTTCCAGCCAAGCCGCATCAGCTGATCGTAACGATACCTCGGCACCGTCGCCTTCACCCAACCGAAGACGAAGAAGAAGAAGCACATCTTCAGCAGCAGCCAGACGATTCCCGGAACGTCGAACCACGGAATGAGGTCGATGTTGAGCGGCGGCAGGAACCCGCCCCAGAACAGGATCGCATTGAGCGCGCACATCAGGATGACGTTGGCATATTCGCCAAGCCAGAACAGCGCGAAGGACATGCTTGAATATTCGGTCTGGTGACCCGCGACCAATTCGCTCTCCGCTTCGACCAGATCGAACGGCGTGCGGAAGGTTTCGGCCATCGAGCTGATCAGGAAGACGATCGCCATCGGGAACAGCAGCGGCTCGAAACCAAAACCGTTCAGCAAGCCGAATCCGCTGTTCCCCGTCTGCTGCAGCACGATCTGGGTCAGGTTGAAGGTGCCCGAGTAGAGCACGACGCAAATCAGGACGAACCCGATCGACACTTCGTAGCTGACCATCTGCGCGGCCGCACGCAGCGCCGAGAAGAATGGATACTTTGAGTTGGATGCCCAGCCCGCGATGATGACGCCGTACACGCCCAGTGAGGACGCCGCGAGGATGTAGAGCAGCCCGACGTTGATGTCGGTCAGCACCACGCCGACGTCGAACGGCACCACCGCCCACACGATTAGCGCGACCGTGAAGGTAATAATCGGCGCGATCAGGAACAGGCCTTTGTTCGCGCTCGACGGGATGATGGTTTCCTTCAGGAATACCTTCAAGCCGTCGGCGAAGCTCTGCAACAGGCCGAACGGCCCGACGACGTTCGGTCCCCGGCGAAGCGCGATCGCGGCCCAGATCTTGCGTTCGGCATATATGACCATTGCCACCGCCAGCATCAGGGGCAACGCGATGACGAGGATGCCGACGATGGTCGCGACGAACCACGCCCAATCGTAGGTCATCCCCCAATTCTGGAACGTCGCGGTCATTCCGCAGCCTCCAGATAGTCGTTGCCCCGGACCAATTCCTCCGAACAACGCCGCATCGTCGGGCTGGCCCGGCAGATGGCATTGGTCAGGTAGAAGTCCTGGATCGGATAAGTGACCGCGCCCGACACCTCGCCACCAAGTGCTGGCGGGCTCCAACCAAAGTCGACGATGCCTTCCTGACCCAGCGCGGGAGTATCGGCGATCATCGCGGCGCGAAGTTGGTCGAAGCGGTCGAATGGTAACGGCTGGCCGACGAGGTCGCTGAGCGCGCGCAGGATCGTCCAGTCCTCGCGGGCATCGCCCGGCGGGAAGGTCGCGCGCTCCGACCGCTGCACACGGCCTTCGATATTGACGTAAGTGCCATGCTTTTCGCTGTAGGCGGCACCCGGAAGCACGAGGTCGGCCTGCGCCGCGCCCTTGTCGCCGTGGTGACCGACGTAAATCTTGAAAGCGCCCTTGAAGTGGCCGGCAGCGACTTCGTCGGCACCAAGCAGAAGGACCAACTTCGGCGATGCCTTCTCAAGGTCGGCGATCCCGCCGGCCTGCGCGAAGCCGAGCATGAGCCCCGCCATCCGCGCTGCCGCGGTATGCAAGACGTTGAAGCCGTTCCAGCCGTCCTTGACGAAGGGAGCTGCCGCCTTGACCGCGGCGCCAAGTGCCCCGGCACCGAGCGCGCCCGGCCCGACGATCATCACTGGCCTTGAGGCGCTCGTGATCGCGTCGGCGGCCGCCTTCGGCAGCTTGCCAAGCAACGACAAATTGTCGCCAAGCCACTCGACGTCATAGGTCAGGTCGACCTGCGGCCCAATGGCATAGACCTTCGCACCGCGGCGAACGGCCTTGCGGAGGCGCGTGTTGACCAGCGGCGCTTCCCAGCGGACGTTGCTGCCGACCAGCAGCACGACGTCGGCGTTTTCCAGATCGGCCAGCGGCGTGTTGAACCGCACCGCGCCTAGCGAAGTTACGTCATAGTCCAACCCGGTCTGTCGACCCTCGAGAAGCGACGACCCCGCCCCCGCGAGCAGCGCCTTCGCCGCATACATCGTCTCGGCGTCGAGAAGGTCGCCAGCGACCGCGGCGACGCTCGCTCCTGCCTCACGAAACTTCGCCGCGAACAGGTCAAGCGCCTCGCCCCACGTCGTCTCCTGGAGCTTGCCGTCAACGCGAGCCCACGGGCGATCGAGACGACCGCGCACCAATGCGTCGACATGGTGACGCGTCTTGTCGTGCGCCCATTCCTCGTTCACCTCGTCGTTGATCCGCGGCAACACACGCATCAACTGACGCCCGCGCACATCCATCCGGATATTGGTGCCGACCGCATCCATCACGTCGATGCCCGGGACCTTGCGGAGTTCCCACGGCCGCGCTTCAAAGCTGTACGGCTTTGAAAGCAGCGCACCGACCGGGCACAGGTCGACCAGATTGCCCGACAATTCGCTGACCAGCGCCTTCTCCAGATAGGAGGTGACCTGGCTATCCTCGCCGCGGAACAGCATGCCCATCTCGGGCGTGCCCGCGACTTCGTCGGCGAAGCGGATGCAACGCGTACACTGGATGCAACGCGTCATCGCCGTCTTGACGATCGGTCCCATATACTTGTCGTCGACCGCGCGCTTATACTCGTCGTAACGCGAATGACCGCGACCATAGGCCATCGCCTGGTCCTGAAGGTCACATTCGCCGCCCTGGTCGCAAATCGGGCAATCGAGCGGATGGTTGATCAGGAGGAACTCCATCACGCCTTCGCGCGCCTTCTTGACCATCGCGGTGTCGGTACGGATGGTCTGTCCGTCGGCGGCCGGCAGCGCGCACGACGCTTGCGGCTTGGGCGGCCCTGGCGCAACCTCGACCAGGCACATGCGGCAATTGCCGGCGATGCTCAGCCGTTCGTGATAGCAGAAGCGCGGGATTTCCTTGCCGGCAAGCTCGCACGCCTGCAGCACGGTCGCGCCCTGCGGAACCTCGATCTCGACGCCGTCGACTGTAACCTTGGGCATCTTTATCCTCCGGACGCAGTCGTTCCGGGCTCAAGGCGCAAAAGCGCCTCGGCCAGAAGGAAGCGGATCCAAGGGGCGTTCAAGCGAACGTTGAAGCCGGGCATGCAAGTACGGAAGTCGTTCCAGAGACCGGCTACCGCCTTGATCTCTTCAGAGCTTCCCGGAGTCGTCTTAAGCAGCGCAGCGACCGCGTTGCGGTTTCCCGATGTGTAGCAACGCGCAGCTCCATGGAGGTCCTTGACCTCCTGCGGCGCCGAGCTCTTGAGACGAAGGGTGTCCGGCACGCCGCCGACGCTCAACAGTCCTTCAGCAAGCGCACCGCGCGCAAAAATTACTGGCATGACCATCTGCGCGCCGCCGGGCATGCACGTATCACGTTCGCCGAAGAACAGCCGATCAAACATCGCCTCCTCATCCTTCGACCCTGGCACCGTCGCGATCAGCGTCAGCGCCTTTTTCCGTTCGTAGCGCGCCACGCACGCGCCCATGTTTTGCAATTCCTTGTACGGCTTGACGTTCGTGAGCGGAGCGGCCGTCGACATCCCGGACCGACCACCACCCATTTGCGCAGCAGCCTCGGTCGCCTGCATCGACAAGATCAGACCGGCAACGGCCGGCAGATAGGAGAAAAGACGCATTACTTGCCTTCCTCGTCGTCACGACGGTGTTCGATGGTGGTAATTCGCGGGCCACTACGACGCAGAAGCATTGTGACGGCGAGCACGATAATCCCAATCAGGGCAAGGCCCAGGATCAGCTTCATTCCGCCGCCTCCTGCATCGCGCCGTCGCGTTCGGCGATGCGGCGTTCGATCTCCGGACGGAAATGCTTGATCAGGCCCTGGATCGGCCACGCGGCAGCGTCGCCAAGCGCGCAAATGGTGTGGCCTTCGACCTGCTTCGTTACGTCATAAAGCTGATCGATCATGCCGACCTCGGCATCGCCGGTGCGCAGCTTCTCCATCACGCGCCACATCCAGCCGGTGCCCTCACGGCATGGCGTACATTGGCCGCAGCTCTCATGCTTATAGAAGTAGCTTATGCGGCTGATCGCCCGGACGATGTCGGTCGATTTGTCCATGACAATGACCGCCGCGGTGCCGAGGCCCGATCCAACCGCCTTCAACCCGTCGAAATCCATCGGCGCATCGGCGATCTCGGCGGCCGGGACCAATGGGACCGAGGAGCCGCCCGGAATCACCGCGAGCAAATTGTCCCACCCGCCGCGAATTCCGCCCGCGTGCTTGTCGATCAGTTCGCGGAAGCTGATCGACATCGCTTCCTCGACGACGGTCGGCTTGTTCACGTGGCCGCTGATCTGGAACAGCTTGGTGCCGGCATTATTCTCGCGACCGAACGACTTGAACCAAGCGGCCCCGCGGCGAAGGATCGTCGGGACGACGGCAATGCTCTCGACGTTGTTGACCGTGGTCGGGCAACCGTAGAGGCCTGCGCCGGCCGGGAATGGCGGCTTAAGGCGCGGCTTGCCCGGTTTGCCTTCAAGGCTTTCAAGCATCGCGGTCTCTTCGCCGCAGATGTAGGCGCCCGCGCCGCGGTGCACGAACAGGTCGAAGTCCCAGCCTGATCCGGCGGCGTTCTTGCCGAGCAAGCCCGCTTCGTAGGCTTCGGCCACCGCTTTGCGCAGCGCCGCGGTCTCAACGATAAATTCGCCGCGAACGTAGATGTAGCCCGCCCGAGCCCGCATCGCGAAGCCCGCGATCAGCGCGCCTTCGACCAGCTTGTGAGGATCGTGACGCAGGATCTCGCGATCCTTGCAGCTTCCGGGTTCGCTTTCGTCGGCGTTGATGACCAGGAAGTTTGGACGGCCGGGCGTCGGCTCCTTGGGCATGAAGCTCCACTTCATGCCGGTCGGGAAGCCCGCGCCACCGCGTCCGCGAAGGCCGCTCGACTTCACTTCCTCGATGATAGCTTCATGCCCGCGCTTGATCAGGTCGGCGGTATTGTCCCAGTCGCCCCGCGCCTGCGCGGCCTTCAGGTCCGGGGACTGAAAGCCATAGAGGTTGGTGAAGATCCGGTCTTTGTCCTGAAGCGAGGTGATGCCGGTCATGCGCCGAGCCCTCCGCTGACGAAGTAAATGGCGGCAATGACGATCAGCGCCAGCACGACGAACTTAATCGTACCCGTGACGAACTTGAACACCAGGAAAGCCGCGACGAGCGCGATCAGAATGGCAACGATGCTCATGACCGCTCTGCGTCCCGCTTCCAGCTAAGCGCGCCCAGGCCGCCCAGCAGCGCGCCGAGGATGATCCACACCACCCAGTCCCCGCCGGTCAACAGCTTGTAGACGCCAAGCGCGAGGAAGATTGCGCCAACGAGGGGAAATCCCTTCTTCTGGACCTCGCCCATTACCACTGCCCCCGATAGTCGTAATTGCGCTCGGCCATCTTCTTGAGCGTCGAAGGTCCACCTTCGGGCGCGCTGGTTTGTCGCTCGACCTGCGGGCCGATCTTGGGCTTCTGCCCCGACGCCAGCGCGTCGAGCACCTCGCCCATGCTGTCCTCGGTCAGATCCTCGTAATTGTCGTCGTTGATCTGAACCATCGGCGCATTGGCGCATGCACCGAGGCACTCGACCTCGGTCAGCGTCCACAACCCATCGGCGGTCGTCTTGCCTTTCTTCATGCCGCGCTTGAAGCAGGCGGCGAGAACATCGTCCGATCCGCGCAGCATGCACGGCGTGGTGCCGCAGACTTGCACGTGGAAACGACCGACCGGCGCGAGGTTGAACATGGTGTAAAAGCTCGCGACCTCCATCACCCGCACTGGAGGCATCGACAGTTCACGCGCGACAAACTCGATCACCGGGATCGGGAGCCAGCCTTGCGTCCCCGTCATTGCGCCGACCTGCCGCTGGGCGAGATCGAGGAACGGGATCGACGCCGACGCCTGTCGGCCCGCCGGGTAGCGGGTGAGGATGTCCGCCGCCGCCGAGGCGCGTACGGCGTCCCAGGCAAACCCATCCCACTCGGCGCGAAGCTCGGGAGTATCATGAGCGAAGTGACGGTCGGCCATTAGCGATCGCACTCCCCGAAGACGACGTCGATCGCGGACAGGACCGCGGTGGTGTCGGCGAGCATGTGGCCCTTCATCATGAAATCCATCGCCTGCAGATGGCTGAACGCGGTCGGCCTGATCTTGCAGCGATAGGGTTTGTTGGTGCCGTCGGCGACGAGGTAGACGCCGAATTCCCCCTTGGGGCTTTCAGTCGCGACGTACACTTCGCCCGCAGGCACGTGATAGCCCTCGGTGTAGAGCTTGAAGTGATGGATCAGCGCTTCCATCGACTGCTTCATCTCCGCACGCTTGGGCGGAAAGACCTTGCGATCGAGGCTGCCGATCGGGCCGGCCGGCATTTCCTTCAGGCACTGGCGCATGATCCGCGCCGACTGCCGAACTTCCTCGACCCGAACCATAAAGCGATCGTAGCAATCTCCGCGCGTGCCGGTCGGAATGTCGAAGTCCATGCGGTCGTAGACTTCGTAAGGCTGGCTGCGGCGAAGGTCCCAAGGAATGCCCGCCGCGCGGATCATCGGGCCGCTGAAGCCCCACGCCAGCGCGTCTTCCTTGCTGACCGTGCCGATGTCGACGTTGCGCTGCTTGAAAATGCGGTTGTCGGCAACGAGGCCGATCGCATCCTCGAAAATTTTGGGAAACTTGTCGAGGAAGGCGGCGATGTCGGCCAGCACCTTCTCGGGAATGTCCTGGTGAACGCCACCGACCCGGAAATAGTTGGCGTGCATGCGCGCACCAGACACCGCCTCGTACAGCTGCATTGTGTCTTCGCGAACTTCGAACAGCCACAGGTTCGGAGTCATCGCACCCACGTCCATGACGTGCGCGCCAAGGTTGAGCATGTGATTCGAGATGCGGGTCAATTCCGCCATCAACACGCGGATATACTGCGCGCGAAGCGGCACCTCGAGGCCCATCAGCTTCTCGACCGCAAGCACGTAGCTATGCTCCATGCACATCGGCGAGCAGTAATCCAGCCGGTCGAAGTAAGGCAGCGCCTGCGCGTAGGTGCGATACTCGATCAGCTTCTCAGTACCGCGATGAAGCAGCCCGACGTGGGGATCGACCCGCTCGACGATCTCGCCGTCCAGCTCCATGATCAGGCGCAGCACGCCGTGCGCAGCCGGATGCTGGGGACCGAAGTTGATCGTATAGTTCTGCACCGCCTCGTCGCCGGCGGTGACGTCGCCGGCTTCGGGGGCGCCGACCATGATGTCGACCTTGGTCGTCATGCGTCGTCCTTCTTCGCGCGCGGCTTGCGTGTCGCGGGCTTGGGTTCGTCGGTAGCGGACGCCTTGCCGCCCGCCGATGCCGCTTTGGCCGCAGCGGGCTTGCGCGCCGCCTTCTTGGCCTCGGCATTGGCCGGAGCGCCGGCGCCAGTGTCGGCGGTCTTCTCGGTTACCTTGGGATCGCCCGGCCCGGCTTTCGCATCGACCTTGGTCGGGCCGGTCGGCGCGGCGGCCGGCGACGGAGCGGCGGCGGTCTGACCCTCGGCCTTTTCGTCGCCCGGCAGGCGATATTCGGCGCCCTCCCAGGGCATCAGGAAATCGAAGCTGCGGAAGTCCTGCGGCAGGCTGACCGGCTCGTACACCACGCGTTTCTCGGCTTCGGAATAGCGAAGCTCGACATAGCCCGTTTGCGGAAAGTCCTTGCGGAGCGGATGCCCCTCGAAACCATAGTCGGTGAGAATCCGGCGAAGATCGGGATTACCGGAGAAGGCGACACCGTAAAGGTCGAACACCTCGCGCTCGAGCCAGCCCGCAACCGGCCAGAGACTGGTCACGCTTGGCACCGGCAGCTGTTCGTCGGTCGTCACCTTCAAACGCAGACGGTGGTTCTCGGTCATCGAGAGCAGGTGGTAATTGACCTCAAACCGCTCCGCCCGGCTGGGATAGTCCGCGCCCGCGATCTCCATCAGCTGCTGATAGCCGAACTGGTCGCGTGCGATGCGGCACGCCTCGACGATCGCATCGCGTGCGACCGTGATCGTCAGCTCACCGACATGGTCGGTGCTCGACAGGCACGAAGCGCCGAGAGCGCTCGCGAACGTCTCAGCGAAGCCGACGCGCTCCTTGATCCGGGGAAGATGCCCGCTCACCGGTCGATCGTCCCTTCGCGGCGGATCTTCCGCTGCAATTGCATGATCCCGTACAGGAGCGCCTCCGCTGTCGGCGGGCAGCCCGGAACATAGATGTCGACCGGCACGATCCGGTCGCAACCGCGAACGACGCTATAACTGTAGTGATAATACCCGCCGCCATTGGCGCAGCTGCCCATCGAGATGACGTACTTCGGCTCCGACATCTGGTCGTAGACCTTACGCAGCGCCGGGGCCATCTTGTTGCACAGCGTTCCCGCGACGATCATCACGTCGCTCTGACGCGGGCTGGCGCGCGGCGCGACGCCGAAGCGCTCGAGGTCGTAGCGCGGCATGTTGACGTGGATCATCTCGACCGCGCAGCACGCGAGGCCAAAGGTCATCCACCACAGGCTGCCGGTCCGCGCCCAGGTGACGAGATCGTCAAGGCTCGCGACGATGAAGCCCTTCTCGTCGAGCTCAGCGCGCATTGCCTCGAACTTCGCCTGCTCTTCGGGCGACAGGTCGACCGGCGGCGTGGGGTTCAATGCTACTCCCATTCGAGCGCTCCCTTCTTCCACGCATAGGCAAGGCCAAGGCTCAGCTCGGCGAGGAAGATCATCATCGCACCCCAACCGGCCCAGCCGGTGCCGACCAGGCTGACAGCCCACGGAAACAGGAACGCCGCTTCAAGGTCGAACACGATGAACAGGATTGCGACAAGGTAGAAACGAACGTCGAATTGCGCACGGCTATCTTCGAACGCGGGGAAGCCGCACTCATATTCACTGAGCTTTTCGGGGTTCGGCTGATGCGTGCCGGTCAGGCGGCTGACGATCATCGGCAGCACGACGAAAGCACCCGACAGCGCCAACGCGACCATCAGGAACAACAGGATCGGCAGATATCCGGCGGCAACACTGGCCAAGACGGGGACTCCCGGGGGGTGACAGGTTCGCGGGCTCTCTAGGACGCCGCCCCCGCGCGGGCAAGCATCCGAGCAGTGAGAATGACTCGCAAGAAAGCGAGCCGCCCGAACGACGGCCCGTCCCTGCAGGCTAGCGGAGTGAGTTTGCCAATAGCTTGTGGAGTCTCGTGTGAAGCTCGCCATTCGCCGCGAGATATTCACGCCGCTCGAACATGCGATCCTGTCCGCGATAATCACTGACAAAACCGCCGGCTTCCTTCACCAGCAGGACGCCCGCCGCGGTGTCCCACACGTCCAAGTCGTCTTCCCAGAAACCGTCGAACCGACCCGCCGCGACCCATGCAAGGTCGAGGCTGGCGGCGCCATTGCGGCGGACCCCGCACACGTCGGGAGCGATGGCACCGAAGATCCGCGACCAGCGCGCGACGTTGCCGCGTCCGAAGTGCGGCATTCCGGTGCCGATTAGCGCCTCGGTCATTTCCCGGCGCGCCGAAACGCGAAGGCGCCGCTCGTTGAGCCACGCTCCGCGGCCCTTTTCCGCCCAGAAGCTTTCGTCGGTCAGCGGCTGATAGACGAGTCCGTGGCTGATCTCGGTCCGGCCATCGGCGCGGCGATCCTCGACCGCGATCGAGATTGCGAAGTGCGGCACGCCGTGGAGGAAGTTGGTGGTTCCGTCGATCGGGTCGATAATCCAGCGTGGCTTGTCGGGGTCACCCTCAAGCTCGCCCGACTCTTCGGTCAGGATCGCCCAGTCGGGCCGAGCGTAGCGGAGTTCGTCGATCAGCGTCGCCTCGGCGCGCTTGTCGGCATTCGACACGAAGTCGGCCGGCCCCTTGCGCGAGACCTGAAGTTGTTCGACTTCATTATAGTCACGACGAAGCCGCGGCGCCGCCTTACGCGCCGCCCGCTGCATCACCGTGATCAGACCGGAATGCGAAACCATCAGTCGGCACGCTTCACATAGGTGCGCTCGTAGACGTCGACGACGATCTTGGTGCCGGCGCCAATGTGCGGCGGGACCATCACGCGCACGCCATTGTCGAGCACGGCGGGCTTGTAGCTGGAGCTGGCGGTCTGCCCCTTCACGACCGCGTCGGCCTCGACGATCGTCGCTTCGATCGTGTCGGGCAGCTGAACGCTGATCGGGCGCTCGTCGTAAAGCTCCATGACGACGTCCATGCCGTCCTGGAGGAACGCCGACGCGTCGCCGAGCAGGTCGCTGGGCAGGCTGATCTGCTCGTAGGTGTCCTTGTCCATGAAGGTCAGCATGTCGCCGTCGGCGAACAGGAACTGAAAATCCTTGGTGTCGAGGCGAACGCGCTCGACCGTCTCCGCGCTGCGGAAGCGGACGTTGTTCTTGCGGCCATCGATCAGGTTCTTGAGCTCGACCTGCATATAGGCGCCGCCCTTGCCGGGCTGCGTGTGCTGGATCTTCACCGCGCGCCAGATGCCGCCTTCATATTCGATGATGTTTCCGGGACGAATGTCGACGCCGCTGATCTTCATGGGTGATCGCCTATATGCTTGAACAGGTTGAATGAGCCGGACGGTCGCCGTCGCCGACAGCCGTCGAAATAAGACGCGCGCCCTAGCGTGCCGGGCGGTTTCCGGCAAGCAGCGGATAGGGATTGATCGGCGATCCCTGGTGCCACTTCTCGCTCGGGGCCATCTGGTTGATCGCGAAATGCAGGTGCGGTCCGTCCGGGGACGCGTTGCCGGTATGCCCGACATAGCCGATCGGTGAACCGCGGAAGATGCGCCGACCTTCCCGGAGTCCAGGCGCATAGGCGCTGAGGTGCGCGTAATAGTAGTTCCAGCGCCCGTCTTCTGACCGGACATAGGCGCTGATGCCCCCGCCCCCTTGTGAATAGTAGAGTTTTTCGACGGTACCGGAAGCGGCGGCGACGACTGGCGTCCCCTCCGCAGCCATGATGTCGATTGCATCGTGGACGCGAGCGCCGCCTGCCCTTGCCTGATTGAAGGTGTCGATCAACTCGCGCGGTTTTACGCCAGCAACGGGGACGGCCAGTCCGGCCGGACCGACCGTCACGCCGGGGATGACGGTCGCCGGTGCATCGCCGGCAGGATTGACGACCCTGCGGTCGCGCACCGCCGTGACCTCGCCAGTCATCCCGCTTCCGGTAATGCCGACGTAGAAGACGATCGCCGCGACGAGCAGCACGCCAAGAACGACGACCCATCCCAATCGACGAAAAAAGGCCGTCATTGCTGCTCCCTCAGGCTTGGAAGACCGCCTCGATGCCCGGCTTGATCATCTGGGCGAGCCGGGCCGCATCCCAGTTGGTCAGACGAATGCACCCGTTCGATTCGGCGCGGCCGATGCGATCCGGGCTATCGGTCCCATGAATCCCATAATGCTCTTTCGACAAGTCCATCCACACGATGCCAATCGGATTGTTCGGACCGGCGGGGATTTCGAGCTTGGGATCCGACTTGTCGGCATTCGACAGCAGGGCCGGGTTGTACTGCCAAGGCGGATTGTAGGCCGTGCCCTGGATTTTCCATGTGCCGAGCGGAAGCGGATATTCCTTCGACCCCATGGTGGCGGTGAACTGCGCAAGCAGCTTGCCGTTCGCATCGAGCACGCGAAGCACCTCGTCCGACTTGTCGACGACGATCTTCGCGGCGGTCGGCTGCGCGGTGCCGACGCCCAGCATGCGCAGCGTGTTGGACCAGTTCGCATCCTTCACCGAAGCGGCGTCGAAGCGGTCGGCGCCGATATTTGGCACCCGGATTTCCATACCCGCTGCGTAGGCGATTGCCGGAGCTGGAGCAGGAGCCGAAGCATTTTCCGTCGCGGTCGGATCGACCGGCTGGGGCTGACCGCCGGCCAGCATCTGCGGATTCAGCTCGGCGAGGACGGCTTCGGTCGTGTGGAAACGCTCGGCCAGCTTCTCGGCCAGCGAGGCATAGCCCATCTTGGGAAGCTTCGCCTGTTCCTTACGGTCCTCCGGGATCTGAATGTACTGGTCATTCGCGAATTCGGGAGTGATCGTCACAACACGGGTGGCGGGAATGCGCTGCCACTCGGCCAGCGCCTGCTGCGTGGGCGCGTCGAGCTTGCCGGTGATCTCCATGTCGCGCGATTCCTGGAAGCCCTTGATCGCGTTGACGGTCGAAAGGCCCATCTTTCCGTCGACGACGCCCGGCGTGAAGCCAAGCCGGTCGAGCACGACCTGCGCCTGCATCAGCGGGCGAGCCTTGTCTTCGGCGGCGGGAGCGGCGGTCGCATTGTCGTTCGAGCCCATCGCATCGACCGACGACCCGGCCTCAGCGGTTTCGGCGACAGGAGCCGCGCTATTCTCGTCATTGCCGTCGGAAACGGTGCAGGCACCAAGCGAAAGCGCGAGGACCGAAGCGGCCAAATAAAAGCGAAGCATGTTTTTCTCCACAAGCCCGACACTACGAGCGGGTTTGCGGTCGAACGATTGGGTCGCCGTAACGATCCAAGCTTATAGTTAGCGGCGCAGGACCTCGTGAAAACGGCGGACCACATTCGTCGGATCGCCATTCCAGACCGCCCCGCACGTGGCGATGAAGTCGGCCCCAGCCGCAACCAGCGGCGCAGCATTATCCGGCGTAATCCCCCCGATCGCGACCGACGGAATCTCGAACAATGTCCCCCACCAGCTTAGCAGTCGCGGATCAGGGCGATGCTCGGTCGGCTTGGTCGTGGTTGGATAGAAGGCACCGAAGGCAACGTAGTCGGCCCCTGCCTCGCCTGCTTCCATCGCCAGGTGACGGCTGTCATGGCAGGTCACGCCGATCTGAATCGACGGCCCCAGTTCGGCGCGGGCGTCGCGGACGTCGCCGTCCTTCTGCCCCAGATGAACGCCATCCGCGCCAAGCCGCTTGGCGAGCGAGACACTGTCGTTGACGATAAAGGCGCAGTCGTGATCAGCGCAAATACGCTGTAGCGGCTCGGCCAAGCGCGCCAGTTCGTGCGGATCGCTGTCCTTCACGCGAAGCTGAAACGCCGCCACCGGACCGCCGGCAAAGGCGGCCTTCAGTCGATCCGGAAAGGCGCCACCGACATCCTGCGGGCTGATCAGGTACAGTTCGCTCGGCTCGCGTCGATCGGGAGCCGGAAAGGCGGACAGGTCGACTTCGTCCAGGTAATCGTCATCGTTCATGGCGCGTGCATTAGCCGATGGGGATGATGCGTCCAATGAAACTGCTACTCAGCCTATCCGCCTTCGCGCTAACCGCATGCGCCACCATGCCGACCGCCGCCTCGCCGACGGCAGGGCTTGGTCAGACTGCACAGGCGGGTCTGCTTCGAGTTCGGCCGCTGGCGGTCATCGAAGACAGTCGCTGTCCGATCAACGCGCTGTGCGTGTGGGCCGGGCGCCTTATTGTTCGCGCCGAGGTCGAGGCGGCAGGTCGCCGAACGACCCACGACATGACACTGGGCGTGGCGACGCCAGTGACCGGCGGAACACTGACGCTGGTGTCCGGACAACCGGGCAAGCAGGCCGACGTGCCCAACGACCCCGTCGCCTACCGCTTCACCTTCGCCTTCCAGCGATAGGCCTTACGCCACCGATGCGGCGTGAATGTCGTCGATGGCCAGACCGAGCGACTTGTCGAATTCCTCGTCGCTCATCTGATGGCGAAGATCGGACAGCAGCGCGCGGCTGAAACTGGCGATCATGCCGCGGTTCTGGGCAAGCTTTGCGCAAGCTTCCTCACGGCTGAACCCGCCCGACAAGGCAACCACGCGAAGGACGCGCGGATGGTCGACCAGCGGATCGAACGTGCCCGCCACCGCCGGGATGGTCAGCTTCAGCATGACCTGGCGGTCATCGGGAAGCGTATCGAGGTGCTTAAGGATTTCGTCGCGAAGGATCTGGTCGCTAGTTTCGCGATCTTCGCTCTTGATCGACACTTCGGGCTCGATGATCGGCATCAGGCCGTGGTCGATAATCGTCTTGGCGACCTCGAACTGCTGAGCGACGACGGCCGCAATTCCGGTCGGCGAGGCACGCTCGATCACCGATCGCATCTTCGTTCCGAAGACGCCCTTCTCGGCCGCACGGTCGAGCAGGTCGCCAAGCCCGTCGATCGGTTTCATCAGCTTGACGCCGTCGGCCTCGTCCTCAAGGCCCTTATCCACCTTCAGGAACGGCACCACCCCGCGCTCCCACAGAACGTCGGGGACTGGCTTTCCGCCCGCCTCGCCGTCCATCGTGCGTTCGAACAGGATCGCGCCGATGACCTTTTCGCCGTTGAAGCAGGGCGAGGTGATGATCCGCTCACGCATCGCATGGATCAGGCCGAACATCTCGTCGTCGCTTGCCCAGCCGTCGGCTTCGATGCCGTAACCCTTGAGAGCGCCCGGGGTCGAACCGCCGCTCTGGTCGAGCGCCGCGATGAAGCCCTGCCCCTTCGCGATCTGCTCGCGCATGGCGTCGTGGTGGCGGCGGGCGTCGGCGGTCACGGTCATGAATTCCCCTGTCATTGTCAGTGCATACGTATGCGAAGGCCTCTATCGGGCGCCCCCCACACTTGCAACCGACTAGCGGGAAAGTGCCGCGACCCCCGGCAACACGCGCCCTTCCATCCATTCGAGGAAGGCACCGCCCGCCGTCGAGACAAAGCTGAAGTCCGCCGCGACGCCGGCGTGGTTGAGGGCGGCGACGGTATCGCCGCCACCCGCGACCGATATCAGCCCACCGTCTTTAGTCAGCGCCGCCGCGATCCGTGCCAGCGCGACCGTCGCTGCATCGAACGGCGGCGTCTCGAACGCGCCAAGCGGGCCGTTCCACACCAGCGTCCGGCAATTCTTGATCGCGTCTCCCAGCGCCTCGACCGCCGCCGGCCCAACGTCGAGGATCATCTCGTCGTCGGCGACCTCATGGACGTTGCAGGTTCGAACGCTTGGCGGATTGGCGGCGAATTCCTTCGCGACGACGACGTCGTACGGAAGGTGGATCGTGCAGCCCGCCTCGTCGGCGCGGTTGAAGATCGCCTCGGCTTCTCCGACCAGATCATGCTCGGCCAGCGACTTGCCGACGCTGACCCCACGCGCGGCGAGGAAGGTGTTGGCCATCCCACCGCCGATTATGAGGTGATCGACCTGGTCGACCAAATGGCCGAGCACGGCGAGCTTGCTCGACACCTTGGCGCCGCCGACCACCGCTGCGACCGGCCGCTCGGAATCGCCAAGTGCCTTCTGCAGCGCGCTCAGTTCGGCCTCCATCGCTCGTCCTGCGAACGACGGCAGCAAGTGCGCCACGCCTTCGGTCGAGGCGTGCGCGCGATGCGCAGCGGAAAAGGCGTCGTTGACGTAATAGTCGCCAAGCGCCGCCATGCCTCTGGCGAGGGCGAGTTCGTTCTTCTCTTCGCCCGCATGAAAGCGCGTATTTTCCATGATGCCGATGTTCCCCGGCAGCATCGTCGTCAGCGCACGCGCGGCTTCGGGTCCTTGGCAGTCCTCGATAAACCGAACGGATCGACCGGTCAGGTCGGCCAGCGGCTTGACCAGTTGCGCGGTCGACATGTCGGGGCGGTTCTCGCCCTTCGGTCGCCCGAAGTGCGACAGCAGCAGGACAATCGCCTTGCGGTCCGACAATTCGAGCACCGTCGGCATCAGCGCGCGAAGACGGGTGTCGTCGGACACCGACGCCCCGTCCATCGGCACGTTAAGGTCGACCCGCACCAGCACTCGCTTGCCAGCAAGGTCGGCGGGCAGGTCGTCGAGCGTCTTGAAGCCGGCCATTAGATCAGCTTCGCGATCACCCCGGCGGTGTCGATCATCCGGTTCGAGAAGCCCCATTCGTTATCGTACCAGCTGACGACGCGGACCAGCTTGCCTTCGATGACCGCAGTTTCGAGGCTGTCGATCGTCGAGCTCGACGGATTGTGATTGAAGTCGATCGATACCAAAGGTTCGTCGGTGAAGTTGAGCACGCCCTTGAGCGGACCGCTCTCGCTCGCAGCCTTCAGCGCGCCGTTGATCTCCTCGACGCTCGTGTCGCGGCCCGGGGTGAAGGTCAGGTCGACCAGGCTGACGTTCGGGGTAGGGACGCGGACCGACGATCCGTCGAGCTTGCCCTTCAGTTCGGGAAGCACTTCCCCGACCGCGCGGGCAGCGCCGGTGGTGGTCGGGATCAGCGACATCGCCGCGGCGCGCGCACGGCGCGGATCGCTGTGGATCTGGTCGAGGATCTTCTGATCGTTGGTGTAGGCGTGGATCGTGGTCATCAACCCGCGCTCGATGCCGACCAAGTCGTTCAGCACCTTCGCGACCGGCGCCAGGCAGTTGGTGGTGCAGCTGGCGTTCGACACGATCGTGTGGTCGGCGGTCAGCTTGTCGTGGTTGACACCGTAGACGACGGTCAGGTCGGCGCCCTTCGCCGGAGCGGAGATCAGCACGCGCTTGGCGCCCGCATCGAGGTGCTTCTGCCCACCATCGCGATCAGCGAAGAAACCGGTGCATTCCAGCGCGATATCGACGCCGAGTTCCCGGTGCGGAAGCTTGGCGGGATCGCGCTCGGCGGTGACCTTGATGCGCTTGCCGTTGACGATCATCGTGTCGCCCTCGGCGCTCACCTCGCCCGGGAACGGACCATGGACGCTGTCGCGCTTGAACAGCATCGCGTTCGCCTTGGCGTCGGCCAGATCGTTGATCGCGACCAGTTCGAGGTCATGGTCGTCGCGCTCCAGGATGGCACGAGCGACAAGGCGGCCGATCCGGCCGAACCCGTTGATGGCGACTTTGGTCATTGCTTGATCGTCTCCAGGATTTGGGGGGTAATCGCATCGGCGGTCAGGCCGAAATGTCGGTAGAGATCGGGCGCGGGTGCCGAGGCGCCAAAGCGATCGAGCCCGAAGCGGAGGCCGTCGACCATCGTCAGCGCCTCCCAGCCGAAGGTCGTGCCCGCCTCGATTGAGACGCGCAGGATTTCCTCCGGCTTCACGTCGGGAAGCACCGAATCGCGGTACTCGCGGGGCTGCGCCAGGAACTTCTCCCACGAAGGCAGCGAAACGACGTCGGCGCCCACGCCAGCGTCTTCGAGCTTGTCGGCGACGTCGAGCGCGATCTCGATTTCCGAGCCCGTCGCGATCAGGATGACGCGGCGCGCCGCCATAGCCTTGCGCAGCGTGTATCCGCCGAGCGCCGACAAATTCTGCGGCGCGGCCTCGGTCCGGACCGGGCGCAGATTCTGCCGCGACAGGGCAAGCAGGCTCGGCCCGTCATCGGCCAGCGCCGCAGCCCAGCATTCGGCGGTCTCGACCGCGTCGGCGGGCCGATACACGGTCAGGCCCGGGATCGCGCGAAGCGATTGCAGATGCTCGACCGGCTGGTGGGTCGGACCATCCTCGCCGAGCCCGATCGAATCGTGGGTCATCACGTGAATCGTCTTGGCAGTCTGCAACGCGCCGAGGCGGATCGCGGGTCGGCTGTAATCCGAGAAGACGAGGAAGGTGCCGCCGTAGGGCACGACACCGCCATGAAGCGCCATTCCGTTCATCGCCGCGGCCATGCCGAATTCGCGGATCCCGTAATAGATGTATCGCCCGCCATAGTTGGACGAATCCAGCGGCAGCATCGCCTTTGTTTTGGTATTGTTCGACCCGGTCAGGTCGGCCGAACCCCCGATCGTGGCGGGGACCACCTCGTTAATCGCCTCGAGCGCCATTTCCGACGACTTGCGCGTCGCGACCTTGGGTGGATTGGAGATGAGCGTGTCGAGATAAGGCTTCAGCCACTCGTCGCTGACCTTGCCCTTCATCCGGTCAGTGAATTCCTGCGCCTTGCCGCTCGCCTCGAGGCGCTTGGTCCAGTCGGCGCGCAGCTTGCCACCGCGAGCGCCGACATCGCGCCAGCCCTTGGCGACGTCGTCGGGGATCGCGAACGGCTCCGACGCCCAGCCCAGTTCCTTGCGGGCGGCCTCGACCTCGTCCTTGCCAATCGGCGAACCGTGCGTCGCCGACGTGCCCTGCTTGTTGGGCGCGCCGTAGCCGATGATCGTTTTGCAGCGGATCAGCGAGGGTCGCATGTCCGCGGTCGCCTCGTCGATCGCCTTCGACACCTTCGCGCTGTCCATGCCGTCGCACTCGACGGTGTGCCAGCCCATCGCCGCATGGCGGGCCATGACGTCTTCGTTGCGGCTGAGGTCGGTCGATCCGTCGATGGTAATGCGGTTGTCGTCCCAAAGCACGATCAGGCGGCCGAGCTTCAGATGGCCGGCAAGGCCTGCGGCTTCGTGATTGACGCCTTCCATCAGGCAGCCGTCGCCGGCGATCACGAAGGTGCGATGATCGACCAGATCGTCGCCGTAGACTGCGTTCAGGTGCCGCTCCGCGATCGCCATTCCGACCGCCATCGCCAGTCCCTGGCCAAGCGGCCCGGTGGTCGCCTCAACGCCGTCGAGAAGGAAATTCTCGGGGTGGCCAGCGCACGGGCTGGTCAGCTGGCGGAAATTGCGGATGTCATCCATCGTCGGCCGGGCGTAGCCGGTCAGGTGGAGCAGCGCGTAGATGAGCATCGATCCATGACCCGCGGACAGCACGAAGCGGTCGCGGTCGGGCCAATGCGGATCGGCCGGATCATATTTAAGGTGACGGGTGAACAGCGCGGTCGCGGCATCGGCCATTCCCATCGGCATTCCCGGGTGGCCCGAATTGGCAGCCTCGACCGCATCCATCGCAAGAGCGCGGATGGCGTTAGCGAGTCGGCGTTGCGTCGGCATGCATTCTCCATGGGATACCGGCCCGCCGGACTCGGCGGGTCGATAAGTTGGTGCCTATTGTCGCTCGGTCGCACATCGTCAACCTCGCCTCCGCCTTGCGGCACGCAATCAATCTGCCTAGTCCACGGCGGATGGACACCGCACCGCTAGAACAGGCGCTCGATCGAGCCGAACGCGCCTTGCTCCGGATCGAACGCTCGGTCCAGCGCGGAGCCATGCACCGCGGCAAGGACGACGCCCTTCGCGGCAAGGTTTCGCGCGCGCTCGCCGACCTCGACACGCTTTTGCGTGAAAGTGCCGAGTAATGGCCGAAGTCGAACTCACCATCGCCGGTCGTCCCTACCGCGTCGCGTGCCGCGACGGCGAGGAAGACAATCTCCGCGCCGCCGGCGCACTGGTCGACGCCAAGAGCCGGGAGGCGCTTGCAGGCCTCGGAGCACTGAGCGAATCGCGGCAGCTGTTGTTTGCGGCCTTGCTTCTCGCCGACCAAATCGTAGACGGGCGCGAAGTCGAATTGCCCAAGGCCCTCGACCCCGCCCTCGTCGAGCGAACCGATCGTATCGCAGAGCGGCTCGAATCGATTGCCGACACTCTTGAGGAAGCCGACCGCAACGCCTAGATAGGCAAAGACGGGTTCTGCCTCGTACGAGCTTTGAACATCCCTGAGGCGATTTCCGATCCAAGGGAGCTGTCCCTGCCCGGACTACATCGGGTACGATGGGGTCCGACGCACACGGTGCCCACCTGACGTTTGTGGCGTCAGAGGATTTCCGGCAAACGGCCAAGGTGGTCCCGTCACTTGCCCCCTCCATGACCAAGGCCGAGCTACGTCGCGCGGTCCGCGCCGCGCGCAGGAAGTTCGTGGCGTCGCTGTCCGCAGAACAGCGCGACGAGCTTGAGCGTCGCCTGGCGGATAATCTTTCGCCGCTGCTGGCCGGCGCTTCGGCGGTCGGGGGCTATCACGCCATCGGCGGAGAGATCGACCCTGCCCTCATCCTTGACCGCGCTGCACGCCACGCCCTGCCAACCTTCGACGCCGGAATCAGCAGCTTCGTCTTCCGCGAAGGACCTGCCACCGACCAAGGTCCGCACGGCATCCCGCAGCCGGCGGTCGAGCGACCCGAACTCCACCCGGCGGTCATTCTCATCCCGCTGGTCGCGACCGATCCGGCGGGCTATCGGATCGGCCAGGGAGGCGGTCACTACGACCGAGTCCTTCCCGGCCTTCGTGAGCGAGGCGCGCGATTGATCGGTCTTGGCTGGGCATTACAGCGCCTCGACTTCGCTTTTGCCCGCGACCCTTGGGACGTGCCGCTCGACGGCTTCGCCTCGCCCGACGGACTGGAGATGTTTCGATGAACGAGCCGTCATGGCGCAAGCCCGCAGGAATCTTCCTGATCCTTGCCTATATCGGCGCCTGGATGGGAGTCATCGCCAGCTTCTCGGGCACGATCGGGGAGTGGCCCGTCCTGTTGCAGGCCCTCTTCTATCTCGTCGCAGGAATAGCATGGATCGCACCGCTAAAGCCGTTGCTGCGGTGGATCGAGACCGGGCGGTTCACAGGCCAATAAGGGCCGTTCATCGACGATTCGTTGAAAATCGGGTATCGGCGACCCACTTCTTCGCTTCAGCCTGATGACCCCGACCCTTCCCTTCCAGCCCACGCGGCCATGGCGAACGCATCCGCGTGAAACGGCGGCGCTTGGACTGCTGACCGTCGCTGGAATGCTCGCCGTCGCGGGCGCAGTCGGCGCCACCCCGACGCTTCCGGAGTTGAAAATCGGTCCCTCCGTCGACGAAGTCGCGCCGCCGAAACCGCTTCTGACCGATATCCGCGCGCTGTCGCCGGAAACCGCGGTCGCGGTGAATGCCCAGATTCCGCTGATCAGCGGCCCCGTTCCTCCTGCCCAGCCATTCGTGTTTGGCAACGGCAGCGCAGAGGCGCGCGCTCGTGCTACCGAATGCCTGACCAGCGCCATCTATTACGAGGCAGGGCAGGAAAGTACCGAGGGGCAGCGCGGCGTCGCGCAGGTCGTCCTCAATCGCGTCCGGCACCCCGCCTTCCCCAACAGCGTGTGCGGCGTCGTCTACGAAGGTTCGACCCGTCAGACCGGTTGCCAGTTTACCTTCACTTGCGACGGATCGATGGCGCGCCGCCCCGTCCCGGCTTTGTGGGATCGCGCCCGCCGCGTCGCCGCGGCGGCGCTATCGGGAGAGGTTTACGCCCCCGTCGGCAACGCCACCCATTATCACGCCAATTATGTCGTTCCGTATTGGGCCTCCAGCCTGACGAAGACCCGCGTCGAGGGCGCGCACCTCTTCTACCGCTGGGCGGGCAATTGGGGTCGTCCCGCGGCGTTTACGCAGCGCTGGTCGACGAGTGAGGCCAATCCGGCCGCGCTTCGCATGGCGGCGCTGAGCGTCCCCGAGACCGCTCCGTCGGCGATCCTGACCGCCGAAGCGACCGAAGTCACGAAGCTGGAGGCCAATGGCGCCAAGGTGACCAAGGAAGGCGGGCGCGTCCGCGTCCTGTTCACGCCGCAGGCGCGCGAAGCCGTCGAAAAGGTCAAGGTCACACCATACGTCGATCGTAGCGCGGCGTCGGACAATCTGCGCTATGCGCTCGACGGTGGAAGCGCCCCGCAGGCCGCGCCGCAACAGGCATTCGGCAAGGCTCCCGAAAGCCCAAAACCCACTCAATGATCGGGATCGGCGGAAACGCCGGCGTTCCATTTCCACAAGGCGAAAATGGCGCGAGTGACGGGGCTCGAACCCGCGACCTCCGGCGTGACAGGCCGGCGCTCTAACCAACTGAGCTACACCCGCTGATGCGGTGTGGCGGGCAACTAGGTCAGGCCCTATTGCCTGTCAACAAGACTAATCCTCTTTTTCTTCATCTTCGCCGACATGGGTGAGCGTCCCGTCCTCGAACAGGAAGCCAGCGATGTCGGGAACGCCGGCGGCCGCGAAGATCGTCTTGAAGATGATCAGCAGCGGCACGGCCAGCAGCGCGCCGGTTGTTCCCCAGACCCACGCCCAGAACGACAGAGAGACGAGGATCGCGAGCGGATTGATGGTCAGTCGCTTGCCGACGATCATCGGCGTGATGACGTTCGCCTCGATCATGTGAAGCGCAACGAAGATGGCCGGTGGCAGCAGCGCCGCCCACGGGTCGGCAAAGGTCATCAGCCCGCCGAAGGCTAGCAGAAGCGAGGCCGCGATCGGGCCGAGGTAGGGGATGTAGTTGAGCACCGCGACGATGCCGCCCCACATGATCGGCGAATCCATGCCGAGCATCCACAGGATCAGCGCCGTGAGCGCGCCCAGCGTGACGTTGATGACGGTGATCGTGCCGATGTAGGTCGAGGTCGCATCGACGACCTGCTGGATGACTCGTGCCGTCGTCAGCGCGCCTTCGAAGCTGCCCCGGCTGACGATCGTGCGCTTGCGCATGCCGGTCCAGCCGGCGAGGAAGAAGAAAATCACCAGCAGCGCGAAAAATAGCTGCACCGCGGCGTGCGGCGCCGACGCGGTGATGATGCCCAGCATCGAGTTGGGAGTTTCGACCCTGACGGTGCGCGCATTGTCCGCCTCGATCGAAATCCGGGCGGCAGTCGAATCGACGAATTTCTCGAGGTTGGAATAGAGGTCGAGCAAGGGCGCCAGCGCTTGCGTCACGCGGTCGATCCGCTGCGGGATCAGCACGACCCAGTCGATCGCCGGGATTACGATCGCCGCCAAGGCGAAGATGGCGATGGCCAGAAAGATTAGCACGCACAGGACGGCGGCCAACCCAGACTTTAGGCCGCGCCGCTCGAACCATTCGAGCATGGGAACCAGCGCGATCGCGATCACCAGCGCCGCGGTCACCGGAAGGAAAAACTCTGCTCCGGCACGCAACGCGAACGGAAAAGCCAGGATCAGCCCAATGCCGCCGATCAGCGTCAGCGAGGCCAGCAGCCTTACCCGCTTGAGATCGAGCGTCTCCATCTCATGCTCGTGCGAATCAGGAGAGTGACGAAGATGGCTGTCCATTCGCGGACATTAGCAGTCCGTTTAACGGGCGCTAGCGACCCTATGGCTACCGCCACGCTTATTATGGTCATGGGAATGGTGCCCCTGGTCCGACTCGAACGGACACTCCGTGAAGAACTCGATTTTGAGTCGAGCGCGTCTACCATTCCGCCACAGGGGCACTTCCGTCGCCTTTAGCACGGACAAATTGCCGGGCAAGCGACAAGCAATCAAACGAGTGGGCGCTCCGTCACGTCGTGACCGTAAGGATCTTCGCCGTAGCGGTTCGGTCCCTTGGTGCCCGGCAGGACGAGAAAGATGAACAGGGCGATACCCGCGATCCCGGCGACGAGGGTGAGAATGCCGACTGCCCCGACGCTGGTGCTCGACGTCAGGTCTCCGCCGGCCTGGCCTACGAGGGCGATGACGATGGCATAAGGCAGGAACGGGACCAGCACCCACCAACCGGTGTGGTCGCGGTCGTGCAATCTGCGAACCGTCGCGGCGAGGTAGGGAATGAGCAGTCCCACGGCGACGAGCAACGTGACCGGTCCGTACGGTCCGATGATCGAGAGGCCGAGCAAGGAGTCGATGACCGTCGCCACGAGGTAAAGAATGATCGAGAGAAGGTAGAACCACCAATATTCGGCGCGCGGTGCTCGACCCGAGAAGGTGGCGTATTTCTTAAGCGGCCGGGTGGCCCAGTCGATTGGTGACATTTCCATTTTCCCCCTGACAATTGGTGTGAACTTATCCTGTGTGATCGCGAACGCCAGTCCTAGTTGCGCGGGGCTTGGCGACGGTAGCTGAGCGCTTCGGCGACGTGGATGCGCCCGACCTGTTCGGCCCCGGCGAGGTCGGCAATCGTCCGCGACACGCGCAGCACGCGGTGAAAACCCCGTGCCGACAACCGCATCGCCGCCGCCGCATCGGCGAGAAGCTTGCGTCCCGGCTCGTCGGGCGTCGCGATCGAATCGAGCAGTTCGCCGTCGGCCTCGGCGTTCGTTCGCACGCCAGACCCGTTGAAGCGCCGCGACTGGACCTGGCGCGCCGCGGCGACCCTGCCTGCGACTTGGTCACTTCCCTCAGCGGGCGGTGGCAGGGTCAAGTCGGCCGCGCTGACTCCTTGTACGTCAACGTGAAGATCGATTCGGTCGAGCAACGGACCCGACACCCGCGCTTGATAGTCGGCCGCGCATCGCGGCGCCCGCGCACAAGCCAGCGCCGGATCGCCGAGGTGCCCGCAGCGACACGGGTTCATCGCCGCGATCAACTGCACACGCGCGGGAAATGTCACGTGCATGTTCGCCCGCGCAACGCTCACTTTGCCGGTTTCAATCGGTTGTCGAAGCGAATCGAGAACCCCACGCTGGAACTCCGGCAATTCGTCGAGGAACAGCACGCCGAGATGCGCGAGGCTGATTTCTCCCGGGCGGACCTTCAGCCCGCCACCGACGAGCGCAGGCATCGATGCCGAGTGATGCGAACTGCGGAACGGCCGCCGCCGCTTTAGCCGCCCCCCTTCCAACTCCCCCGCCACGCTGGCCACCATCGACACTTGAAGTGCTTCGGCCGGCTCCAACGGGAGCAGGATCCCCGGCAGGCACGACGCCAGCAGGGATTTCCCCGCGCCCGGTGGCCCGCTCATTAGCAGATTATGCCCGCCGGCCGCCGCGATCTCGAGCGCGCGCTTCGCGACTTCCTGACCCTTCACCTGCCGAAGGTCGGGGCCAGCCACCGGCGCCTCCGCTTCGCCCGGTTCGGGTGGCCGCAGCAACTGGGTCCCCTTGAAGTGCGACATCAGCGCGAGAAGGTCCGGGGCGGCCAGCACTTCGACCTGCCCCGCCCACGAGGCTTCGCCGCCCTGCGCCGCGGGGCAGATCAGACCCATGCTTCGAGAACTCGCATGCAGCGCCGCCAGCAGCACGCCTGGTGAAGCGGCAATCCGTCCATCGAGACCCATTTCTCCGACCGCGACATAGTGCGACAGGCTTTCCGCATCGACGGCCCCGATTGCCGCCAGCAGCCCAAGTGCGATCGGCAAGTCGAAGTGCGACCCTTCCTTCGGCAGGTCGGCCGGCGACAGGTTGATGGTAATGACCTTGGGCGGCAGGGCCAATCCGATCGCCGACAGCGCAGCGCGGACCCGTTCGCGGCTTTCCGCAACAGCCTTGTCGGGCAATCCAACAATGGTGAAACGCGGCAGTCCGCTCGACAGCTGGACCTGCACTTCGACCGCACGGGCTTCGAGACCGAGATAGGCGACGGTCGCCACGGTCGCGACCATCAGCGGCCGCCTTCAATCATTCGACGCAACATTCCCCCTGGCTCGGCTCGTCCAGCCTAGCGGCCCTGCATCGCGACGCAACTCCCCTTGTCGCCGCCAACGAAACGACCCACATGGCGGCGATGATTTCGCGCGACCAGTGGCAGGCGTTCATCGATCACCCTGCCGTCGAATGGAGCATCTTCGTCGTCGGCGTGGTGCTCATCCTGCTATCGCCTTTGGCTGGCGTCATCCCCGGTCCGGGCGGCATCTTTGTCTTTGCGATCGGCCTGGCGATGGTGCTGAAGACCAGCATGTGGGCCAAGCGGCGCTACGTTCATTTCAAACGCTGGCAGCCGAAGGCGGGTCGATGGGCCGACTGGGGCCTGCGCCGCGAAAGCGCAAAGCGCCGCGAGGAAATCCGCAAGGAGCGTGAAGCAGAGGGCCTGCCGCCGCTCGACGAGGCAAGCGACGGCTCAGGTGTCGGCGCGCACCTCCCCTCGCCGCCCGCCGCACCACCGGAAATGCCCGGCGATCCCGAGCGCCCGGCGGATCGAATCCATTGACTTTGCCCACACGCCCCCGTATCGGCGCCCGCAACAGAGGCCGCTTCGGCGGCCCTTTTCATTAGATCTACGAAGGCATGAGCGATGAAGCGCACTTTCCAGCCGAGCAACCTCGTCCGCGCACGGCGTCACGGCTTCCGTCACCGGATGGCGACTGTCGGCGGCCGCAAGGTGCTGAACGCCCGCCGCGCTCGCGGCCGCAAGAAGCTCAGCGCCTAATCACGCTTACCCGGCGTTCGGATTTCCTCGCCGCCAATCGCGGCAAGCGTGCTCCCATGCCCGGTTTCGTCCTGCTAGTCCGCCCGCGCGGCGATGACGATGCGACGGTCCGCGTCGGCTACACCGTGACCAAAAAAATTGGCAACGCCGTCGTCCGCAACCGGATGAAGCGGCGCTTCCGCGAACTCGCCCGCGCGATTTTTCCCGATCATGCGCTCGCCGGCGCCGACCATGTCCTGATCGGCCGGGCCGGCGGGATCGAACGCGACTTCCAGACGCTGGCCGAAGACCTCCGCCGCGCTCTTGCGAAGCTCTCCCGATGATTGCCCGCGCCCTCATTCTTGTTGCGCGCGGGTGGCAGCTAGGACCAAGCAAGGTCCTGCCGCCGTCCTGCCGGTTCCAGCCGAGTTGTTCGGCCTATGCGATCACCGCTCTTCGGCGCTATGGCGCCGCGAAAGGGGGCTGGATGGCCCTCAAACGAATCATGCGCTGCCATCCCTGGGGCGGGCAAGGGCCCGATCCGGTCCCGTGACACGACAAGGACGCCATTCGAAGTGAACGACAATCGCAATATGATGCTGGCGATCGTGCTCAGCGCGCTCGTCCTGATCGGCTGGAGCTTCCTGTCCGAAAGCGTTTGGCCGACCTCGGGCCCGCAGACCCAGACCGTCGAGAACGGCAAGGTGAAGCCCCTGCCGCAACCTTCCGCGGACCCCGCCGCCGACAGCCCGCGCGCGATCCGCGACCGCGCCGTCGTCCTTGCCGAAACGCCGCGCGTCCGCATTGAAACGCCCAGCGTCAACGGCTCGATCAACCTGAAGGGCGCTCGCTTCGACGATCTCACCCTGGTCCGCCAGCGCGAAGGCCTTGCCAAGGACTCCCCCGCCGTTCGCCTCCTAACCCCGGCCGGCGCGCGCGATGCCTATTTCGGCGGTTTTGGCTGGGTCGGACAGGGCGTCGCCGCCCCCGATGCCAACAGCGTCTGGACCGCCAGCGCGCCGGTACTGACTCCGGCCCAGCCGGTCTCGCTCAGCTGGACCAATGCTACCGGCCAGCGCTTCGAACAGATCGTCTCGGTCGACGACGGCTACCTCTTCACCATCCGCCAGCGCGTCGCCAACCTGTCGCCCAGCGCAGTGGGTCTGCGCAGCTACGGCCTCGTCAGCCGGGCCGCAAAGTCGACGGACGCCGACGGGTGGACGATGCACGTCGGGCCGATGTCGGTGCTGAACGGCACCGCCGACTATGACGTCAATTACGAGACGCTCGACGAAGACCGCGCCGGGATCACCCGCGACGCGTCGAGCGGCTGGCTCGGCTTCACCGATAAATATTGGCTGACCGCGTTGGCGCCCGCCAACGGATCCAACTTCGCCGCCAGCCTGAAGCGCACGCCGTCGGGCGCCTATCAGGCCGACTACGCGGGTGCGCCGTTCATCGTCGCGCCGGGCCAGGCGGTTAGTGGCGAGACGCACTTCTTCGCCGGCGCGAAGGAAAAGAGCCAGCTCGACGCCGCCGAGACTCGCGGGATCACCCGCCTGTCGAAGTCGATCGACTGGGGCTGGTTCGAATGGTTCATGCGGCCGATCTTCGGCCTGCTGCAATGGCTGTTTCACGCCACCGGCAACTTCGGCGTGGCGATCATCTGCCTGACCTTCATAGTCCGGCTGCTGATGTTCCCGATCGCCGACAAGCAGTTCCGCTCGATGGCCGGCATGCGCCGCGTTCAGCCAAAGATGAAGGCGATCCAAGAACGCTACAAGGACGATAAGCCTCGGCTTCAGCAGGAAATGCTGAAGCTGTACCAGACTGAGAAGATCAATCCGGCGGCGGGCTGCCTCCCCATCCTGCTTCAGATCCCGGTCTTCTACGCGCTGTACAAGGTGCTGATGGTCAGCGTCGAAATGCGCCATCAGCCGTTTGTCGCTTGGATCCGCGATTTGAGCGCCCCCGACCCGCTGACCCCGGTCAACCTGTTCGGCCTGCTCGACTTCACCCCGCCCCACCTGCTGGCGATCGGCGTGCTGCCGATCCTGGTCGGCGTGACGCAGTGGATCTCGATCAAGCTCAACCCGCAGCCGACCGACCCGGTTCAAGCGCAGATCTTCTCGATCATGCCGTGGGTCCTGATCGTCGTGATGGCGCCGTTCGCCGCAGGCCTGCAGCTTTACTGGTTCGTCAACAACCTACTCACGATCGCGCAGCAGAAGTGGCTCTATTACCGCTACGATCATGAGATGACCCCGCCGACCGAGGTCGACGCGGTCGCGACCGTGGTCAAGAAATGACCGACGAGCATGACGCCGAGTTTGCGGAGCGCGCGCGCAAGCTGTTCGCGGGGCCGATCGACTTCCTGAAGTCGGCCCCGACGCTTGAGCACCTCCCCGCGCCCGACGCGCCGGAGATCGCGTTTGCCGGACGCTCCAACGTCGGCAAGTCGTCGTTGATCAACGCGCTTACGAACCGCAACAAGCTGGCGCGCGCGTCGAATACGCCGGGGCGGACGCAGGAACTCAACATCTTCGACGTGGGCAAGCCGCTGGTCTTTCGGCTGGTCGACATGCCCGGCTATGGCTTTGCCGAAGCGCCCAAGGACATGGTCAAGCGCTGGCGCTTCCTGATCAACGACTTCCTGCGCGGCCGCCAGGTACTCAAGCGCGCGCTGGTCCTGGTCGATTCGCGTCACGGGCTTAAGGACGTCGATCGCGAGATCATGACCATGCTCGACAGTGCCGCGGTCAGCTACCATCTCGTCCTGACGAAGGGCGACAAGATCAAACCGACCGAGTTGGAAAGCACGATCGAAGGGGTTCGCGTCGAAGCGGCCAAGCATCCCGCGGCCCATCCGCTGATCCTGCCGACGTCCGCCGAAACCGGCCGCGGCATCCCCGAACTTCGTTCCGCGATCCTGGAAGCCGTGCTGTCGTGAAGCTAATCATCGGCAACCGCGCTTATTCCAGCTGGTCGATGCGCGGCTGGCTCGCCCTGAAGCAGAGCGGGATCGAGTTCGAGGAACTGGTCGTCCCGCTGTTCGACGAAGCATGGGAGCAGCGCCGCGAAGGCGACGAATTCGCGCCCTCGCTCGGCAAGGTGCCGATCCTGTGGGACGGCGACTGCGTCGTCTGGGATAGCTTGGCGATCATCGAATTCCTTGCCGACCGAGTCGGTGGCGACAAATATTGGCCCGCCGACGAAAGCGCGCGCGGCATGGCGCGGTCGATGGCCGCCGAGATGCATTCGGGCTTCGGCAATCTACGCCGCGAACTGCCGATGAACGTCCGCAAGAATTTTGGAACGGTCCCGCTGTCCCCAGCAGTCGAGGCGGAAGTCATCCGTATCCTCAACCTGTGGATGCAGGCGCGCGCGCGATTCGGCGGATCGGGCGACTATATGTTCGGCGACTGGACCGCCGCGGACATCATGTTCGCGCCCGTCGTGACCCGCTTCGTCACCTATGGCGTCCCCGTCCCTCCCTTCGCCGCGACCTACATGGAGGCAGTGCTGCATCGCGCCGACGTCGTCGAGTGGATCGAGCTCGCTCAGGACGAGCCATGGGTTATTGAGGAATATGAGGCGGCCGCGAAGGACTAACCTCCAACTGCCTCCCCCTGTCCTCCCTGCCGCCGGCGCGCTACGAACGATGCATGATTTGCCACTCCAGCGCCGTGCCTCGACCTCCCCTCCCTCTCGACGCTCTCCACACGGTCGGCGAAACGCCCATATTTCTAGGCAATCGGCATGACTTCTAACGTCGATCCCGTCGTCCTTGCCCAGCGTCTGATCGCCTGCCGCAGCATCACGCCGGCGGTTGGCGAGGTCTTTGACGTGCTCGAGGAATCGCTTCGGCCGCTCGGTTTTGAGGTGCATCGCTTCCTGCGCGGCGAAGCTCCCGATGGACCAGTCGAGAATTTGGTCGCGATGCGTGGGTCGGGAAGTCCGCACTTCGGCTTCGCCGGTCACCTTGACGTCGTGCCGCCTGGCGAAGGCTGGACCCACGACGCCTTCGAACCTCGGATCGAAGACGGTATCCTCACCGGGCGCGGCGCGAACGACATGAAAAGCGCGATCGCCGCCTTCGTCGCGGCGGTTGCCGACCTTCCACAGGACAAGGGCACCATCTCGCTGCTGATTACCGGTGACGAGGAAGGTCCTGCCACTGACGGCACGGTCGCCATCATCGACTGGCTCGAGGAGCGCGCCATCCGGCCCGACATGATCCTGATTGGCGAGCCCACCAGCGAAGCGCGGCTTGGCGACACGGTGAAGATCGGCCGACGCGGTTCGGTCAACATGTGGATCGACGTCCCGGGCACGCAGGGACACGTCGCCTATCCGCACCGCGCCGACAATCCGGTACCGGTCCTTGCGCGCATTGTCGCGGAGCTCGACGCATGGGTCATCGACAACGGCAACGATGCCTTCCCGCCATCGAACCTCGAATTCACGGACATTTCCGCGCCCCCTGGCGCGACCAACCTGATCCCGGGCCGATCCGGCGCACGGTTGAATATCCGCTTCAACAATCTTCAGCGCGGCGAGGATCTGGTCGACGAGGTCCGTCGCGTCGTGGCGAAGCATTCGCCCGAGGCGACCGTCAGGGCGCTGATCTCCGGCGAAGCGTTCCTCACCCCTTCCGGCGAACTCTATGATCTCGTCGTCGCCGGGATCGAGGAGGTGACGGGACAACGTCCTTCGCTTTCCACCGGCGGCGGAACGTCCGATGGGCGGTTCCTGATCAAACTATGCCCGGTGGTGGACTTCGGCCTTCCCAACGCGACGATGCATAAGGTCGGGGAGCATGCCGCGGTCGAGGATATCCGCAATCTCGCGCTGATCTACCGCTCGATCCTGACACGCTTATTCGTTTAGGCGACGTCGCGGTTGCCGCGCTCTGCGTTGCCAATCCAGGCGAGATACTCTTCCTCGAACATCGGATAGGCGAACACGAAGCCCTGGATCGTCTCGCAACCCATCGCCCGCAGGATGTCGGCTTGCGCCGTCGACTCGACCGCTTCGGCAACGATCGAGGCACCGACGCTCTTCACGAGCTGGATGACCGCCTGCACGACGTCGCGCGCCTGTTCGTTCTTCTCAAGGTCGACGATCAGCGAGGGATCGAGCTTCACCCGGTCGAGCGGCATCGCGCGCAAACGGGCGATGTTTGAATAACCGGTGCCAAAGTCGTCGATCGTAATCCAGGCGCCATCGGCTCGGAGGGAGGCGATCTCCGCGAGAACTTGGTCGGAGCAATGCATCGCTGCCGACTCGGTGAACTCTACCTCGATCAGCGATAGCGGGACTTGCACCTGTGCAAATGCGGCACGCAGCCGATCGAAGAAATCGGAGCGGTCGAGTTGACGCGGGCTTACGTTGAACGCGATCCGGCGCGCCATACCCTGCGGCTGCCACTCGGCCAGCATCGACGCGACCTCGGCCATCACCCAATCGCCGATTTCGCCGATAAAGCCGGTCTGCTCGGCCACGGGAATGAACGTCTCCGGCTGCCGCAGGCCCTCGCGAGGGTGGTTCCAGCGCAGCAGCGCTTCCGCGCCGCTGATTTCACCGGTTGCCAGGCAAAGCTGCGGCTGGAAGGCCAGCAGGAACTCGCCGCGTTCGACCGCTTCGCCCAAGGCAGCCTCGGTCTCGATCTTGCGCTGATGCTCCTCGGCCAATTCCTCGCTGAACAGCCAAAATCGCCCTCCACCCGCACTCTTTGCACGGTACATGGCGATATCCGCCGCCCGCATCAGCGTCTCGATCGCGCTGCCATGGTGCGGGGCGAGCGCGACCCCGACAGAGGCCCCCACGTCGATGCTATGGCCCTGCAGTTCGAACGCCTCGCTGATTGCCATTGCGATCCGGCGCGCGGCGCGCTCCGCATTGGCGCTGCTGCCGATGTCGGGGAAGAATACGGTGAATTCGTCGCCGGCCAATCGAGCGAGGATCGGTCGGGCGGCGCTGCTTTCGCCCATTTCCGCCGTCACCACCACGCGAAGCCGATTGGCCACCATGATCAGCAGTTGATCACCCCGGGCATGACCAAGGCTGTCGTTCACGTTCTTGAAGCGGTCGAGGTCGACGAACAGCATCGCCGCCATCGTGTCGGGATTGCGCGCGGCGAGCAGCTTGTCGGCCTCGGCACGGAAATGCAGACGGTTGGGCAAGGACGTGACGGGGTCGTACATCCCCAGCGCGTGTGCGTTCTCGATCGAGGCGCGAACCTCGGCGAACAGGCTGTCGACCGCAGTGGCGAGCTTAGGCATGGCGTCGCGCACGATCCGCGGCGTCGGACTGGTCAGGTCTCCCTGCTCGACCGCCAGGAGGCGATCGCCGAGCGCGTTGAGCGCCCGCGCGCTTTCGCTGTTCGGTCGTTCAGAGGCGATGTAGCTGATCAACAGGCAGAAGGCGCCCGCCAACATCGAGGCAACGACCTGCTCGTTGAAACTGGTGATGGTCAGGAAAGCGCCGAGCGAGAACAGGAACGAGGCGACGCCCGCGAGCCCGGAGAGGATCGCGTTGCTGACCTTCTGTGCAGACCCGTCCTTCACCGTCCTGATGATCCCGCCCCTCGCGCCCCACCGGCGCCGACGCGATCGTCATAAACAGACTGGGTTAAGAAAAAGTGGAAGCGCCGGGTCGGCGCAGGATGATGTACAGGCTGCCCCCGCCCCCGTGCCGGGGATGGGCGCCGCGCACCGCCGCGATATGCCGGGCGTGCCGCGAATGAGCGAGCCAGTCGTGGACGGCCGCGCGAATGCGCCCACGCACCAACGGCGGCTCGCCGCGACGTTCGTGACCGGTGATCAGCAACAGGACCCGGCTTTCCTGGCGAATGGCGTCCTCCAACGCCACGTCGATGGCATTCCACGCGCGGTCGAGATTGTGGCCGTGAAGATCGAGCGTTCGGTCCGGGTCGATGCGTCCGGTCTTGAGCCGCCGGTCCCATCCCCCGTCCAGGGTCGCTTGCTGCAGGGTTCGCGGTACTGCCGCCGGAGCGACCACGACGCGTGGCGGCGGGACGCGGCCTTTCACAGTCTTGGGCGGAACAGGCGCTACTGGCGTGGGATTGGGAAGCTTGGTCGGGAGTTCGACCGGATCACGCGACAAGGGCCGGATGGTCGCGGCGACCCGCGACCATAGTTCCGCCTCTTCAGCGGAGAGCTTGCGCACGCGCCGCCGCGCCCTTGGGCAACAGGAGGATGGCCGAGCCTTTCGACGACATTCCGCCAGCGGTCGCTTCGGCCGCCGCGCCGGCACCCCAGAACGTGTCGAAGCGATTGGCGCCCTTGATCGCGCCACCGGTATCCTGAGCGATCCACAATCCCGACGCTTCCGGCCGCTCCATCGACAGGACGACCGGTGCGCCCAAGGGCACGAACAACGGATCGGTCGCGACGGTCGATTGCGGCGTCACCGCCACGCCCATTGCACCAAGCGGTCCTGCGCCGGTCAGTTCACGAAAAAAGATGTAGCTTGGATTTTCGCGCATCAACGCGCGCCCCTCGGTGGGATTGGCGCGCATCCACGCGACGATCTCCTTCATCCCCGCCTTGCCCTCTGCAAGGATGCCGCGCTCGCGCAGCAGTCGGCCGATGGCGATATATTCGCGGCCATTCTGGTTCTCGTAACCGATACGCATGACACCGCCGTCGGGGAGCAGCAGTCGGCCCGAGCCCTGGATCTGCAGGAAGAAGAGGTCGATCGGGTCGGCGACCCAAGCCATCTCGAGCCCACGCCCGGCCAGGGCGCCGTCCTCGATCTCGGCGCGCGTGAAATAGAGGACGCATGCGCCTGTCTCGTCGAGGCGGCCCCGTCCCGTCTGGCCATCGGCGCGGGTGCAGCGGGTCAGATCGCTGGGGAGCGAATAAACCGGCGTCTCGTAACCGGGCGCCTTGGTGCGCGATCCGCGAATTTCAGGCTCGTAGTATCCGGTCGCAAAGGCATCGCCGTTACCGACGCGCAGCCAGTCGAACCGGTTCTGGAAGAACGCGGCTGCCGAGCCGGGCGCCAATGTACGCGCCTCGTCACAAAGCGGCTGCCAATCGGCCGCCGTCGTCAATTGCGTCTGGTCACGACGCTTGAGCATTGCCGGGCAGCTCGCGCGAAATGCCGCGAGCGCGCGTTCGGCGCGCGCGGGATTGATCGCGGTCGGCGCAACCAGCGTGACGCCTGCAGCCCGAGCGTTGGCGGCGGGCGGCGGTGCAGGCGGCACGACGACCGGCGGCGGGGCCACCACGACTGGAGGAGGCGTTGGTTCAGCCGGCGGCGGCGTGCGCATCGCGCAGGCAGCAAGAAGCAGCGTGGCGGAGAGCGCGGCCGCGCGAAACAAGACGCTCACTCTTCGTCGTCGGTTTCGACCAGGGTCCAGTTCGGGTCGCCCAGCGCCAGATCGCGGCGGAAGGTCCAGCGTTCACGGGTCTGCACCGCGTCCGACATCGATCCGCCGACGACCACACCCTCGGCATTGCGAGTAACCGCGGCGATATCAGCTTCGAACCGGACCGTGATCAGCGCGACCGTGCGCTCAAGCTCGGCGCCTGCGATCACGGCCTCGTCGACCGACACGAGGCGATTGTCGAGCACGAGGCCGTCCTTGGCACGCTGATCGACCGCCGACTTGAAAGTGTCGAAGACGTGACCGTCGACAAACGGACGCGTCGCTTCGAGGTCGCCCTTCCAATAAGAGTCGAGGATCAGGCGATAGGCAGACTTTGCCCCTTCGAGGAAACGGGCGACGTCGAACGTCGGATCGGCGGCAAGGATGGCGCGGACGCCGGGTCCCGCGGTTGGCAGATAGGCCATGTCGTCCCCATCGACCGGAACGCCCGCGACCGCCGCCCGGACAGGCGAAGCCGACTTGTCGATGCGCGCATCGGCGTCGGTGTCTGCCGGGCGCAGGATCGGCTGCTCGTGCCCCGTGCGTTCGCCCAGAACGCTGTAGAGCCTAAGGCCGATAAACAGTGCGACGAGCGCGAGAATAACGATGGTTGCCAAAGGATCGTCCGTTTCAACGATGGAAATGTGGCCACCAACATAGGGTAGAAACGACGCAGTTTCAAAGGGCAGTCCATCGCACCGTCGCGGCATTGCACCGTGCAGGACCGCCTGCTAGGCGCGAGCACGCTGCGGCTGGGGCATCTCCTTCCCCTTAGCGCTGCTCCACGACGTTGATCGCACAAGGAAGTTTCATGGCCGACCAGGACAATCCCACCACCGACATCGATCTTGGCGCCGAAGCCACCGATGCGGCCACCGCGCCCCAGGCATCGACCGTCGCGCAATATATCAAGGACCTGTCGGCCGAGAGCCCGTCAGCCCCGCAGGTTTTCCAGTGGCAGGAACAGCCGACGCTGGACGTCCAGTTCGGAATCAATGGCGGCAAGGTCGCCGACGACGTCCACGAAGTCATCCTGAAGATCGAGGTTTCGGCCAAGTCCGACAGTGGCACGCACTTCATCGTCGACCTCAGCTATGCCGGCCTGTTCGCTTTCCGCAACATCGCGGAAGACGCTCTCGCGCCGTTCCTGCTGGTCGAAGCTCCGCGCCTGCTGTTCCCGTTCGCGCGGCAGATCGTCGCCGATGCCATCCAGAACCTCGGCTTCCCGCCTCTGCTGCTCGACCCCATCGATTTCGGCGCGGCTTACATGTCGCAGATGGACGCGCAGGGGCAGGCCCAGGGTCAGCCTGGCGGTGACGGCGAACCGCCCGTCGGCCACGCCTAAGTCCGGGCAAGGCGGGGGATGAACCTCTACCGCGCGATCGGCTCGATCGGTGGGCTGACGATGGTCAGTCGCGTGCTTGGATTCGCGCGCGACATGATCGCCAGTCGCCTGCTCGGCGCGAGCCACGCCAACGACGCGTTCAACCTCGCCTTCCTGCTTCCCAACATCTTCCGCCGCCTGTTCGCGGAAGGCGCTTTCTCGTCGGGCTTTGTCCCGCTGTTCAGCCGCCGGCTGCAGTCCGGGGGGCATGAGGAAGCGCAGCAATTTTCGAACGATATCCTGTCGGTGTTTATGCCGGCACTGCTGCTGGTCACGGTGATCTTCGTCATCGCGATGCCGAGCGTGTTGCTGCTGGTCGCTGGTGATTATCAGAACGTCCCGGGCAAGTTCGACCTTGCCGTCGAGCTCACGCGCTGGACCTTCCCCTATCTGCTGTTCATCAGTCTCGTCGCCCTCCTGTCGGGCGTCCTCAACAGCCTGACACGCTTCGCGGTCGCGGCTTTCGCGCCTGCGCTGCTCAACCTTGCGCTGATCGTAGCGTTGCTGGTTGCGCCTTCGGGCAAGATCGAGATTGTCCGCACCATGGCGATCGCCGTGCTGGCCGGTGGTATCTTGCAGTTCGCCCTATGCTGGTGGGCGGTGCGCAAGGCGGGCATCCATCTCCGCTTCGGACGGCCGCGCATGACCCCTGCGGTGCGTGAGTTGGTCGTCCTTATCCTGCCCGCCACGATTGCCGCCGGCGTCTATCAGATCAGCCAATTGTTCTACGCCTACTTCTCGTCGCGGCTGGGCGAAGGCGCGCTGACCAATCTCAGCTACGCCGACCGCCTGAACCAGCTACCGCTGTCGATCATCGGCACCGCGCTCGGCGTCGCGATCCTCCCAGCGATCAGCCAGGCGATTGCGCGGGAGGACGAGGTTGAGGCCGCCGACGTGCAGGCCCGCGCCTTCGACCTGTCGATGCTGCTCACCCTCCCCGCCACCCTGGCGCTGGCGGTCGCATCGGGACCGATCATCGGCGCGCTTTATCAGGGCGGCGAATATAGCGTCGAAAGCGCGCGCATCACCGGTAACATCCTCGCAATCCTGGTGACGGGCCTCCCGGCCTACGTTCTCGTCAAGGTGCTCACCCCCGCCTTTTACGCCCGCAAGGACGTCAAGACCCCCGTGCGGATCGCGATGGGCGTGCTGGCGATGGGCGTGGTCGCCAATTTTCTGCTGATCGATCGGATCGGCATCTACAGCCTCGCAACGGTGACGTCCGCGAGCGCGTGGGTGAACTTCTTCCTGCTGTTCGGGATACTCTACGCCCGGCGCCAGTTCCGAATGCCCGGATGGTTGGTCGGGCGCGTCGTCCGGCAGTTGATCGCGGCCGCCGCGATGGCTGCCTCTCTTTATGGCATCAAGGCAGTCGCTGGGGACCTGTTCTTCGGAAACGTGCTCGAACGCGTGATCGGGCTGGGCGCGCTCGTCGGAACCGGCGCCATCGTCTACTTCGCTGTCGCCTGGATCATCGGCGGGATCGACCGCGAGGCGATCGCCACGCTGATGCGCCGCAAGAAAGCCGCTGAATGACCGACACCCCCATGCGCGTCGTCTCGGGCATTCAGCCCACCGGCGACCTTCACCTTGGCAATTTGCTTGGAGCGATCCTCCGCTGGGTCCGCATGCAGGAAGAGACCGAGTGCCTCTTCTTCCTTGCCGATCTTCACGCCCTGACGGTCGACGGCAGTCCGGCGACCCTGCGCGCCAACGTGCGCGAAATGGCCGCCGCGCTGATCGCCAGCGGCATCGACCCCGACAAATCGACGCTGTTCGCCCAGAGCGCAGTGCCCGGCCACGCCGAACTGGCATGGATCCTCCAGTGCACCGCCCGCATGGGTTGGCTCAACCGGATGACGCAGTTCAAGGAGAAATCAGGCAAGAACAAGGAAGGCTCGAGCGTCGGCCTGTTCACCTATCCGGTGCTCCAGGCGGCCGACGTGCTGCTGTATCGCGCGACGCACGTCCCCGTCGGCGAGGATCAGAAGCAGCATATCGAGCTGGCGCGCGACATCGCGCTGAAGTTCAACAATGATTTCGACACCGAATTGTTCGTGGCGCCCGAACCGTTCATCGGCGGCGGGAACGCGGCACGCGTGATGTCGCTTCGCGACGGAACGGCGAAGATGTCCAAGTCCGACCCGTCGGAGGCCAGCCGCATTCAGTTGACCGACGACGACGACCTCATCGCGCAAAAGGTACGTAAGGCGAAGACTGATCCCGAGTCATTGCCCGACGACCCCGCGCTGCTCGAAGCCCGACCCGAAGCGCGCAACCTCGTCGGCATCATGTCGGCCGTGACCGGCGAAACGCGGGAGGCGATCCTGGCGCGCTTCGCGGGTCAGGGATTCGGCGCGTTCAAGCCGGCGCTTGCCGACGCGGTCATCGCGCTGCTGTCGCCGCTGCGAACGCGACTGATCGAGCTTCGAACCGACGAGGCCGCCCTCGACGCGATCCTTGCTCGAGGCGCGGAGAAAGCGGCGGCCGTCGGCGCCCCGACCCTTGCCGAGGCCTATCGCGCGGTGGGGCTTCGCCACTAGGATGTCGATTGCCCGACACAGGGCCTTCATCGCCTATTCAGCACGGCTCATGCTATACGCCCGTCCTACAACGGAAAATTTCCGATTCGATGGGTGGTGAAATGCGTCTCAACAAATTTGCTGCGGCAGTCCTGCTCGGCGTTTCCGCGCTTGGCCTTTCGGCGTGCGCTACCGGCTTTCCGACTAAAGTCTCGCGCTATCAGGCGATGCCTGCGCCGCAAGGCCAGACATTTTACGTCGTGCCGGGACAAGGCGCCGCTCAAGGCGGCGGGCTGGAATTCACTCGCTACGCGAACATGGTGACCAATGCGATGAGCGCGCAGGGCTATCGCCCGGCGACGTCGCCCGAGAGTGCCATGATGATCGTCCAATTGAGCTACGGGGTTGATCGCGGTCGTGAGGTCTACGTGCGCGATCCCTTCCCCAGCGATCCTTTCTACGGCGGGTTCTACGGACGCCCCTATTATTCGCGCTACGGATATTACGGTCGTCGCTCGCCCTTCTTTTACGGGTGGGAGGATCCGTTCTGGTACGGCCGTTACGGCGGGCGCGTCGACAGCTACACCGAATATCGTAGCCAGCTAGACCTCGACATCCGCAGCCGCGCGACCAATCAGTCGCTGTTCGAGGGCCAGGCGCAGGCGCGGTCGACCACCGACAACCTCGGCGTCCTCGTGCCGAACTTGGTGCAGGCGATGTTCACGGGCTTCCCGGGACGGTCGGGCGAAGTGGTGAAGATCACCGTTCCGCCAGAACAGCAGGTCCGCCGCTAACAGTCTCCCGAGCGGGAGCGGGGCAAAAGAAAGGCCCGCCTGGCATAAGCCGGGCGGGCCTTTTTTTCGCGTTGCGCGCTCGCGGTCGATCAGCCCTCGAGCTGGCGAGTCAGCAGGCGGATGTCGGCGTCGAGCTCAGAGTCGCCAGCACGGAGCCGTTCGATCTGCTTGACCGCATGGATGACGGTCGTGTGGTCACGGCCGCCGAAACGGCGCCCAATGTCCGGCAGCGACTTCGGTGTCAGCTGCTTCGACAGATACATGGCCACCTGGCGCGGGCGGGCAACTTCGCGCGCACGGCGGGCAGAGGTCATCTCCGCCTTGCGGATGCGATAATGTTCCGCGACCTGCGTCTGGATCTCGTCGATCGAAATTCGGCGCTGGTTGGCGCGCAGGACGTTTGCCAGCACCTCTTCAACGAACGGGACGTCGATCGTCCGACCGGTCATCATCGCGTAAGCGGCGATGCGGTTGAGCGCGCCCTCGAGCTCGCGGATAGAGCTTGCGATTCGACGGGCCAGGAATTCGACCACGGCGCGCGGCATCGAGATGCCCGGAAGCGCGCCGAGCTTCGATTCAATGATGTTGAGCCGCAGTTCGTACTCGGCCGGGTTGATATCCGCGACGAGGCCCCATGACAGGCGCGAGAGGATACGCGGTGCGATCCCGTCGAGGTCCTGCGGCGCACGGTCCGACGTAATCACCAGTCGTCGACCGGCGGTGATGATCTCGTTCATCGTGTGGAAGAATTCTTCCTGCGTCGAATCCTTGCCGGCAATGAACTGGACGTCGTCGATCAGCAGCAGGTCGGCCGAGCGCAGCCGGCCCTTGAAGCTGATGACATCGTTGTTCTTTAGCGCGCGAATGAACTCGACCATGAACTTTTCGGCCGACATCGACACGACTCGCGCGCCCGGCTGCTTTTCCAGGAAAGCCTGCCCGATGGCGTGGAGAAGGTGGGTCTTGCCCCGACCGGTGCCGCCGTGGAGGAAGAGCGGATTGAAGGCGACGCTGTCCGCGGTGGCGAGCGTACGCGCCGCGGTGGCTGCGACTTCGTTCGCCTTGCCGATGACGAAAGTGTCGAAACGATAACGCGCATCGAAATTGGGAGCGGAGGGGTCGCGAACCGCCGGTGCCTGCGGCGCTTCGGGAATTTCTTCCAGAATCAGCAAGGGCGCGGGACGCGGTCCGTCGCTTGCCGGCACGATCTTCACCGACCGGACGATCGGAAGCATCGTGCGCCAGGCCAGCGACAGGCGATCGCCAAAGTGGCTTTCGACCCAATCGGCCATGAACTTGCTGGGCATGACGACTTCGAGCTCGCCCGAGTCGCCGTCGAAGGCGCCAAGTTCGGCGGGCTTCAGCCAACCGTCAAAGGTGCGGGCTCCACAATCACGGCGAAGGCCGGCGCGAATCGATTCCCAAGCGGCCTCGAGCGGTGCGGGTACTTCGGCGACGCTTTCCGGATCGGACACAGACATATTCTCCCGACCCTCCTGCACTACGCCGCGCCTCCCACAATCTCGTGTTTTCCAGACACGCATCGACTTTGCGCACGATGAGATCGCGCGCCGGAACCGACGTTGGAAAATGTGCCCCCCGGCTCGAAAATCGCTACCGGAGACAGCTTTCTGAAAGTGTGAGCGCCGTTGTTCAAGCACCGAATTTTCATCGAGGTGAAATAAATCGGCTTGACA